>DATMFF010000013.1:0-884028 GCA_035556735.1 Xanthobacteraceae bacterium
ACGCCACCCGGATCTCGCTCGGCGAGGAATGGGAGGTCCAGTATTGGACAAAGGTGCTCGGGGTGTCGGAGGAGCGGCTGGCCGAGCTGGTCCGGCAACACGGCAATTCCGCCGAGAAGATTCGCGCGGCGCTCAAATAGCCGCGCCAGTCCTATGCTGGAAAGCCCCGCTCACAGCGAGGCTGGGGGCAAAACCATGAGCGGGGCGCCGGGCTTCGTCCCCCAGGAAGGGACCACTCAATACTGCCCGGTTCAATCGCGCGTTCTCGCAGTGCGACCAAGAAAAAGACCCGCCCACGGGAGTCCAGATTCCGCGAGCGGGCGTGTGGCGGAGTACTTGCAACAGACCATAGGCCAATCCCTGACCGCGCGGTTCGTTCCGGATCAATTGTCGCCCCCGGGACTTTTTCTCACATGGCCAAGAAACCGAACTGGAAGCGCCCGCTGCTTACCCCGATCAAACTCAAGGGCGGCAAAACCCTGCGCACCCTGCGCGATGCGGCCAACTATGTCAGCCGCCAACCGATCGACGACTATCACGCCCATCAATGGGCGCATGCCGCAGAGTTACTGATGGCAGCGGCGGCCGGCGGCTCGCTCGAGGAGGTCGACCAGCAACTTACAACCGTGTTGTGGCATCGAGGGATGCTGGACTGGGGCTAAGACCGCTACTCGAGACGGAAATCCGGGCGCACCGTCCGCAGCGTGCCGTCGGCGCGTGTCCGAATCTGCACCTCGTCCCGAGGCCATTGCTGCTTGAGATAACACGCCGCGTCAATCGCGATGGGCTCACGGTCGCGGAAGGTGCGATCGACACCGTTGACGACGATATCCCAACCGTCAGTAGCTTCGAGGAGGCCGTTCTTCATGGGGACGGTATAGGGCGATTCGCCCCGTTTCCAGGATTGCCGGAGACTTGAAATCAGGCGCGCTTTTTCTAAATTTTCAAGCCGTCCAGAAAGGAGGTTCGTGGAGGTTACGATGATCCCAGACCTTTTCGCCGTGACGGCGTTGCTGTCTATTCTCTGTGTCCTTTTCGCGTTGTGGCTCAACGACGGAGGGAATCTGGCATGACAAAAACCACCCTCGCAGCCGATCTGCCCGATCCGGCCGTCCGCAGACTGCTGCGGCCGCGCGAGTTTTTCGTCCATCCCCGAGATGTTGTCGCCGCACCTCGGCTGAGCCGAGAGGAAAAGCGAGCGATCCTGTCATCGTGGGCCTCGGACGCTTGCGCGGTTGAATCGAGCCCGGCGCTCCGAAAGCCACCGGGAGCACCGGCGCCGGTAGCTTTCGATGAAATCATCGACGCGCTACGCTCCCTGGAAGATGATGAGCCGCCGCCGCGACCAGGAGGAAGCTCCATGCCAATACCTTGGCCCCCAAGGGCCAAGGTATCCCGGTCGCAAGCCGGCTAAGAGGGTTTGCAAAATTGATTGCTGATTGGCGCGTTAAGCCGCACGGAACGCGGCGGCATTAGCCACGTCACGAAACCAAGCCTTGCTTTAGACACTGTTTGATGTCAGAGATAATCAATCGATGTTGTTGACGAATATTGCTTCGCCACAAAGTGCTAAGCAAACCATCCTTCTCAAAATCGAACGATGTCGCCTCGGCATTCAGCCCAGGCAGCAATTTTTATTGCCGATTTGAAAGGAATCGTCATGAGCTCAGGAACAGTAAAGTTTTTCAACGCCGCGAAGGGTTTTGGATTCATCCAACAAGACAACGGTCAAGCCGACGTGTTTGTCCACATTTCTGCTGTTGAACAAGCGGGAATGCCCCCTCTGCAAGAAGGCCAGAAGATCCAGTTTGACGTGGTACAAGACTCGCGGAACGGAAAGTTCGCGGCCTCGAATTTGCAGACTGCGCAGTAATTACGCCGTCGATCTTTGACCACGGATGTACTGGCAAGGATCAATACGGTGTTTTTGGAAAGGTCGGGTCCGCCCGACCTTTTTTATTTTTTTGTACAAGCGGCACATGCCCCTTCACGGCCTCACATAGGCAATAACTCGCCCGCGCGGATAAGTGGCCACGCCCCAGCGCCGGTTATGGTTGCCGGAAAAGATGATCGGATTGCCGTTCGCGTCGACGCCGCGGACGATGCCGACATGCCCGCCCCGCCGGCCGCGCGACAGTACGGCGACGGATCCCGGCACCGGCACTGAGACGCGCGGAAACTTCAGCCACGCCCTCGCCGGCCACAGATCGCGGACGTGTCGGCCGAACAGCTTCAGCGCGAGGCCGCAGCCGCACCAGAGCGGCGGACAACCGGCCGGACGACCGCCAGAGACTCGCTGGCGCGATATTCTGGTCCGCCTGCTACCCTCATACCCGCCAACGCCGGAAACGGCACCAACGAGTCCCCTAGCGGCTGTGCACCGTCCGTCGTTGTCACACCGCATTTCGATCTGCTGCTGGCGTGGTCTTGCTTCAGCCGCCGTACCGCCAGCGCCGAAGGCGCAAGCAATCACGACGGCGCTCAAGGCGCGCGTCATGCATAATCTCCCACTTTTGAAAAGTGCGGATCGCAGCCCCAAACCGGGGGCTGACTTCTGCGGATCGAATTATGTAGGGGTGACGGAACCCCCGCTGGCGTACCCCATTGAACGCCTAAATCGCGACACGCGAGCCTACGCTGTGACGGACGAAGTGCGCCCGCGCGACCTTCATGCGGTTCGGTCGCAGGACTCCAAGCTGCTCATGCAAGACGGAGCCCGGTTATACAGATCATTCATGAGCCTTCGCGGCAGGGTCGCCCGGATGCGGGTAATACGGCTTTCCGAAGAACTAGAGCGGCAGGAACAGGAAAGAGCTTCGGGGCGCCCCTCACCCTAATTGGGAAGGTTCAGAACGGACTTCAATCCGCTTCCAATGAGATAGAGCGTCTGCGAGACGGCCAGCCGACTGCGGCGGCCAAGCCGGCAACGGCGCGATTTATTGGCCTCCACAACATGAAAGAGCGCGCGGGCAGTGGGTCTGGCACATGGCCAGCCTCTGCCGCGCTGCTGGCAGCCTCAAAATGCCGGCAGCACCGATTTGCGCTGGTGGCGATCGCCGAGTCCAGGCGCAGCCGTTCGCGTTCACAGTGAACGGTCGATCATCTGTCGTTCCTTTCAGATCGAGCGCTTTCAATGCGTTGGCTCTTTTTTCGGCGCCATCTCGCCGTCGAGAATTACGCGAAATGCTGCTGAAAACGAGCGCGCCCGAAGCAATTTCAGCAGCTTAGCCCAAGCAACCCTTGAGCCTGCGCGATCGATTTCCCCACTGGTTCCGAACAAATCCCGAACTCTCGCGAGCATTCGCGAGGTGTCCCGGATGCGTCCCCCAGATGTCTCGGTCAGCGCCCCTCCTATGCCGGGTTCAGAGCCGTCGCCCCCGGCGGCGCGAGCTTACGCGCGCATCGTCTCCTGACGCGGCGACGATGCCGGTGGGTAAAGGGTCGAGGAAGTCGGCGGCGAAATTATATCCGTCAACCCACCAGACGGTCGAGGAATGTTCGATGCCGGTTTTTCAGTTCATATAATCTCTTCGCGGCTTCTTCTCCATCGATCTGACCAGAATCGTGGAGTTTCAATATTTCCGCAGCTTCATCACCAAGGGCTTTCATCTCCTTCGCGTAATCATTTTTCTGCTCTAAAGGCCGCCGTTCGAGTGCGATAGGCATTAACCATTCTCCCTCAGCAGATCCTTGAGATGGTCGATTACGGGTCTACAGGTAACGGCAATTTCTCGATTACGGTTCCCGTAGAATGCATAAGGACGCTGACAATCAAATGACACGAAACCCTTGAGTCGCGCACCTCCGCCACTTGTCGCAACCTCAAGAGGTATGAACAGCATCGACTTATAATCGATCGTAGACTGGGTCGGGCTGGTCAGGTTCTTGCCGAACTGACTGAGGTTGTGGACTACGCGAGGTAGCGCACCAGCTTGGCAGGCATGGTGTCCCAATAGCGCTGAACAGTCAAACTCGCGACCAACCGATCGAAGATTACCAGGATTCCGATATTTGATCGTCATCTTCGTCGTGCTGCTTCCAACATATTGCACGAGGGAGACAGAGAGTTCGCCCTTTTTGGTCTTTGTGATCCTGCGCGCGTGAATTTCTAAAATGCCCAAGCAGGCACCAATTGCTCTATCGCGATTTGCTTTCGCGACGGCTCCAACTTTGAATGCGGAAAGCAAATCCCCGAATCGTACAAGCGCTTCGGCCTCCGCTTCGCCATTGCCTTTTTTCTTCTCCGACAGCACCCCCAAAACCCAGACGGCCACATTGGCGAAGAACAACCCTCCAGCCGCCCAGAACGCAGTGACTTGACCTATTGTCCCGTAGAACAGCGCAACAATAGGCGCGGAAGCGGCAAGTGCATTTCTGCCAAACCAGTGAAATATCGGAAGAGCACGAAAGCTCCGCGGGAATCGGTTGTAAAACACCCCTGCTGCGGCTCGTTGCCAGCGCTGAAGGCGACCATAATCGTCGTCGAGCCAAGCGCGTACTTGGCTCTGAAATTTGTCGTGACCACCGTGCAACGACTCAGCCCCAAATCCCCATGCAAAAATGGCGTTGGTTTCTGTGGCCCGTCAATCCTATACGATGATGGCGCCATGCCCTCCCCACAACGGGGAAGTTGAAAATTTACCAAATCAGTGAGAGGGCCACGCTCAGTCCTTCCTAAGCCTGACGCCAGCGCCTCCGCCGTTCTCCGGAATGAATATTACCCCGGCGGTCTCTAGGGCGGCCTTAATCGCATCCACGGTTCGCTCTCGAAGCGGGTCACCCCGTTCCAAACGCGCGACTGTGTCGGGTGAGACCTTGGCCATTTCAGCAAGATCACGAATGCCGAGCCCCAGAGCCGTGCGGGCCATTTTGCATTGAATAGGGAGCATTTCAGAACCGTGTTACGATTTCCGTTGACTATGCGGATTCTGTTAGGTTATCGTATCCTTGTTACGAAATCCTTACAAGGACCGAAAGATGTCGAAAATCACCTTTTCGGCAGACGGGAGAGGTCTGCCTAAATCCCGCGGAGCCGAACGACGCACGCGGCCCATCAAAATTTACCCCGGCTTGCCCGAGCGTTTCTGGCAGAAGGTCGATAAATCCGGCGGTCCAAACGCTTGTTGGCTATGGAAAGGCAAACCGCAGAACGGCGGTTATGGTGTCATCCACCGCGGAGGCGCGCATTCCGATACAGTCTATGCACACCGGCTCTCGTATTTGCTTGCCACGGGACGAGATCCTGTAGGTTGGTGCGTTTGCCATCGCTGTGATGTGCCAGGTTGCGTGAATCCCCTGCACCTGTTCTTGGGCACGAGCGCTGACAATACGCGAGACATGATCGCCAAGGGCAGGAAGGCGCTGGTGAGGCCCAGCACAAATGGCGGCCTCTGCGGAGAGCGTATCGGTTCAGCGAAGCTCACGGCCGACAAAGTTCGTGATATCCGGCGGCGCGCTCGGGCGGGCGAAACAAGTGGGCAACTCGGGGTAGCCTTTGGCGTCGATAGCAGCACCATTCGTCAAATCGTTCGTGGCGAAATCTGGCGTCACGTCGGGGAGGTTGCGTGATGGCTCCCACCATGCACCCCCACCAAAATCGGCCAGAAATGGCCGCAGGCGCGATTTCACCGCGTCCCGCTACTCAAGCAGCCCAAAAGAACAAAAATAGAACAGAAAGCCGCCGCAGCCCCGGCAAACGGCTATCTGCGGCCGACCTGGCCGACCTGGCCGACCTGCGGCGGATCAGGCAGGAAGCAGAGGCCGAGATCGAGCGGCTGCTGGACCTGCTCGACCAGATCGAGGGAGACCCGGACCTGGAGCCGTCGCTCGCATCGCCTGAGATGCCGGATTTCGTGATGAGTTCGTTCCTCACCTACGGTGATCCTGCCGAGTTTTCGCAGGAGCGCTGGGCCAAAGGCGGGGCGGACGACCGGGAGGATGAGCACGACGGGCGCGAGCCGGATGAGGCCGACAACGAGCCATCCCTCGGTGCTCCGGAATGTCACCCTCGGCCGGCTTATGCCTGCGAGCGGCTGGGCGACGGCGAATACCGCGAGAGCAGCGGTGACCAGTCAAACTGGAATGCCGGTTTCGCTAACGACTGCGAAGACGAGTTCGATGGCCGCGAGCCTGACGAGGATTTTGAACCGGAGGAACGGGAGGCCGACAGCGCCGACGACGAGCCCAATCTGGGCTGGAACGACGAGGAAGCTGCTCGCGGCAGCTATGCGAACAGCTTCGGGCGCGGGGTGGATCCTGCGCGCGTCGTCTGATCTCCTGGCCGCAACGTCAAGCCGGTGCGCTACGGCGCGCCGGCACCACGTGAACAGCACGTGAACATCTTGCTACCATTTTGCTACCGAACTCGGTAGCACGAGGCGGTTTCAGCAAGACTAGACGGCACTAGAGAGAAACGGAAACCCAATAAAATCAGCCTTTTTGAGACTGGATGATACTAGGCGGTACGCGAATAACCGAATTTCAAGACCGCTGCCTTAAACTACTCGGCCACCCTTCCCGCGCGCGCTTCCATGCGGGTTTGCGCCCGCCAATGCAAGTGTCGAAGTGCGCGCCAACGAATGCGTCGAAGAAGGCATCAAAGCCGGGTATTCCTCCGCATCAGCCCACACGTTTACCGCGGTATCGGCTCGATCAGCGGACCACCGCGCTGCCGGCAGTCGGACTGGCAGACGCGATCACAGCGACCGGTTGCGGCCAGGCAGGATCCCTGCCCGATCGCGCCGGAAAGGCAACGGTGCAGACCATCGGTACAGATGCTCTGGCAACCGCTCCAGCAGACGAGCTCGTCGCGGATCGCCTGCTCGCGGACACTCCCTGCGAACGGTGCCCCACGCGCGATCACCGCACCGGGCGAGGACGACACTGCATGGCCGGCTGCCAGCGTCTCGCCGGCGGCGGCCAGCAACGTCACAATAAGGATCGCGCAAAATCCCAAGCGCATCGGCTCTGCCTTTCCGCCCTGCCAGCAAACGTAAGCGTGGCCGCTTTGGCAAGCCATCCCCGAGAGGCCGGGACACACGGGAACATCCGCACAATCCGTGCAAGGTTCATCACAAATACGCCAACTTCTCGCTTGTCTATCCGGTTGCTAACGTGACGTTTCGATGACAACTGTGTATTTCGCGTGGAGCCTGAGATTGTCTAACCAAACCACTGATATTAGCCAGCAATTTGGAACGGATGGCCTGCAGCCGATGGCCCGTGCGAGTCGTGTCACGCGGTTCTTCATGGCGGTGGTCGCGTGGGCGGAACGGCTCAACCTGAAATATGCGATTCACGGCAATCCGCCGGTTTACGACAATGCGACCTTCCCCTGGGCCGCGGAGATCGAGGCGGAGTGGCCCGCGATCCGCGCCGAGCTCGACCGCGTGCTGACCCGCAAGGATGAGCTGCCGGGCTTCCACGAAATCTCGACCGACGTATCCACCATCACCAGCGACCGTGACTGGAAGACCTTCTTCTTCTGCGGCTACGGCCTCAAGGTCGACAAGAACATCGAGCAGTGCCCGAATACCTGGCGGGCACTGCAGAAGATTCCCGGCCTGACCACGGCGATGTTTTCGATCCTGGAGCCAGGCAAACATATCCCGGCACACCGCGGTCCCTATAACGGCGTGCTCCGGCTGCATCTCGGCCTGCTGGTGCCCGGCCCCAAGGAAAAGCTGAAAATCAGGGTCGGCGAGCAGATCTGCCACTGGGAGGACGGCAAGGCGCTGCTCTTCGACGACGCCTACAATCACGAGGTCTGGAACGACACCGGCAAACTGCGGGTGGTGCTGTTCGTCGACTTCATCAAGCCGCTGCGTTTTCCCGCCAATCTAGTGAACTGGATTCTGCTGCATCTGGCGGTGTTCACGCCCTTCGTGCAGGAGGGCAGCACCAACCAGAAGGCCTGGGAAAAGAAGTTCTACGCCGAGGCGGAGGCATGGCGGAACCGCTGACCGCCCGCGCGCCCTCAAGGTCCCGCTCCCGATAACCCATCCGCTGCTTGATCTTGCCGGCGGTTGCGGGTAGGCCCCTCTCCCCATGCACCTATCCCGATCGACAAAAGACGGCCCGGCGCCCCGGGTGAGCTTCGTTTCGCTTGGCTGCCCCAAGGCGCTGGTCGACAGCGAACGGATCATCACCAAGTTGCGCGCCGAGGGCTACGAGCTGACCCGCGAGCATCCGGGCGCCGACCTCGTCATCGTCAATACCTGCGGCTTTCTCGACAGCGCCAAGGCGGAATCGCTTGCCGCCATCGGCGAGGCGCTCAACGAGAACGGAAAGGTGATCGTCACCGGCTGCATGGGCGCGGAACCCGAGCAGATTGCCGAGAAATATCCCGGCGTGCTGTCGATCAGCGGTCCGCAGCAATACGAAACCGTGCTCGATGCCGTGCATCGTGCCGCGCCACCGAAGCACGATCCGTTCCTCGATCTGGTGCCGCCGGAAGGCATCAAGCTGACCCCGCGCCATTACGCCTATCTGAAGATTTCCGAGGGCTGCAATAACCGCTGCAGCTTCTGCATCATCCCGAAGCTGCGCGGCGATCTGGTGTCGCGCTCGGCCGCCGACGTGCTGCGCGAGGCCGAGCGGCTGGTGAAGGCCGGCGTCAAGGAATTGCTGGTCATCTCGCAGGATACTTCTGCCTATGGCGTCGACGTCAGATATGCCGCAAGTCCGTGGAAGGACCGCGAGGTGCGCGCGAAGTTCTACGATCTGGCCGATGCGCTCGGCGACTTCGGGGTCTGGGTGCGGCTGCACTATGTCTACCCCTACCCGCATGTCGACGAGGCCATCCACCTGATGGCCGACGGCAAGGTGCTGCCGTATCTCGACGTGCCGTTCCAGCATGCAAGCCCGGCGGTGCTCAAGCGGATGAAGCGGCCAGCCTCGCAGGGCAAGCAACTCGAACGCATCCGCCGCTGGCGCGAGATCTGTCCCGATATCGCGTTGCGCTCGACCTTCATCGTCGGCTTTCCAGGCGAGACCGACGATGACTTCCAGATGCTGCTCGACTGGCTCGACGAAGCCGCGCTCGACCGCGTCGGCTGCTTCAAATACGAGGCGGTACGCGGCGCGCCGGCCAATGCGCTCGACGACGCCGTGCCGGAGGAGGTCAAGGAAGAGCGCTGGCATCGTTTCATGCAGCATCAGCAGGCAATTTCGGCACGTCTCCTGCAACGCAAGGTCGGCACCCGCCAGCAGGTGATTATCGACGAGGTTGGGCCGACCGTCTCGAAGGGTCGCTCGAAAGCCGACGCGCCGGAGATCGACGGCGCAGTCTACGTGAAGACCCGCCGCAAGCTCGCTCCCGGCGACATCATCGATGTGAATATTGCCCGCGCCGACGAATACGACCTCTACGGCACGGCAGCGCGCTGAGACGCTCGCCTATTCGGCGATAACCGCGGCCATCGCGCCCGTCAGCCGGCTCAGATCGTCCGGCGTGATGGTGAAGGCCGGCGTCAGATAGATGACGTTGCCGAACGGGCGAAGGAACACGCCCTGCTCGACGAAGCGCGCGCGCAGTGCGCCGAGATTGGCGATCTTTTCCATCTCGACGACGCCGATCGCGCCCATCACCCGCACGTCGCGCACGCCGCGCAGGTTGCGGCAGGCGGCAAGCTCGACACGCATCTGTTCGGCAATCGCTTCGACCTGCTGCAGTCGCGGCTCGCGTGCAAACAGATCGAGCGAGGCATTGGCGGCGGCGCAGGCGAGCGGGTTGCCCATGAAAGTCGGCCCGTGCATCAGCGCCTTCCGCGGATCGTCTGCCCAAAAGGCATCGAACACCCGTGCGCGCGCCACGGTGGCCGCCAGCGCCATGGTGCCACCCGTCAGCCCCTTCGACAGGGTGACGATATCCGGCACGACGCCGACCTGCTCGCAGGCGAACAGCGATCCGGTCCGGCCGAAGCCGGTGAAGATTTCGTCGAAGATCAGCAAAAGCCCATGGGCATCGGCGAGCCGGCGCAGCCGGCGCAGCGTCTCGCCGTCATGAAAGTGCATGCCGCCTGCGCCCTGCACCAACGGCTCGACGATGATACCGGCGATTTCCGGCGCATGAATCTTGAGGAACGCCGCGAGCCTCGCCTCGCCCGCCTGATCGACCGGCAGCGGCATCACGAATTGCCGAGGCAGAAGGCCGGCGAACATCTCGTGCATGCCTTCGTCCGGATCGCAGACCGACATCGCGCCCGTCGTATCGCCATGATAGCCGTTCTCGAAGGCGACGAAACGCGTACGCTCCGGCTCGTCGCGATTGATCCAGTATTGCAGCGCCATCTTCATCGCGACTTCGACGGCGACTGAACCCGAGTCCGAAAAGAACACCCGCGTCAGGTCACCCGGCAATTGTGCGGCGAGCCTTCGCGCCAGCGTCGCCGCCTGTTCATGTGCCAGGCCGGCGAACATCACATGCGGCATGCGCGCAAGCTGCGCTTCGACGGCGGTGCGGATATGCGGATGATTGTAGCCGTGGCACGCCGTCCACCACGAGGCGATACCGTCGATCAGTTCGCGGCCGTCGGCGAGGACGATGCGCGTGCCCTCGGTCCGGACGACGGGAAGCGGCGGCGCTGCCGTTTTCATCTGCGTATAGGGCAGCCACAGATGCGCCAGACCGGCCGTGTACCAGTCATGCGGCTTGGCAGGTCGATCCGGCATTTTGGGCCTTTCCTTCCGTCGGCGGCGCGGGCATTTTGCCGTGCGAAACGCGTATCAGGCGTCGGCATAGATCATCGGGAACGCACACACCAGTCATGCACACGCTGGACCAGTTCGCGCAGGAGAAGCTCGCCGCTCTGGCGGCGCGCGGCATGCGTCGGGTGCTTGCGCAAACGCGCCGCGAGGACGGCATCTGGGTGGTGCGCGACGGCCGCCGAATGCTGTCGTTCAGTTGCAACGATTATCTGAATTTCAGCCAGCACCCCGACATCAAGCAAGCCGCGATCGCCGCCATCGATGTCTGGGGCGTCGGCTCCGGCGCCTCCCGGCTGGTCACCGGCAATCATCCGCTCTATGCGGAGCTCGAACAGCGACTGGCTCGGTTCAAAGGCACTGACGACGCCTGCGTCTTCGGCTCCGGCTATCTCGCCAACAGTGGCATTATTCCGGTGCTGGCCGGTGAAGACGATCTCGTGCTCATCGACGAACTGGCGCATGCCTGCCTGTGGTCGGGCACGCAATTGTGCCGGGCACGGGTCTTCCCGTTCCGGCACAACGATCTCGATCATCTCAAGGCGCTGCTGGCGCGTCATCGGCCGGGTGCGCGCCACGCATTGGTCGTCACCGACGCAGTGTTCTCCATGGATGGCGACCTCGCACCGCTCGCCGAGATGGCGCCGTTGGCACAGGCGCACGATGCCTGGCTGATGACCGACGACGCGCATGGGCTCGGCGTGCTCGGCGGCGGCAGCGGATCGAGCCGCCCGGACGTCCCGCTGCAGATGGGCACGCTGTCGAAGGCGATCGGCGGGTATGGCGGCTATCTCTGCGCCTCGCAGCCGGTCATCGACCTGATGCGCAACCGCGCCCGCACTTTCGTCTATTCGACGGGCCTGCCACCGGCCACCATTGCCGCTGCGTCGGCGGCGCTCGATCTGATCGCGCGAGACCCGGACTATGCGGCGCAGCCGCTTGCCCATGCCAGATTGTTTACGCAACTGACCGGGTTGCCCGATGCGCAAAGCCCGATCGTGCCGCTGATCGTCGGCGATGCCGAGACGGCGATGCAGGCGTCGAACCTGCTCGCGGACGAGGGTTTCCTGGTCGTCGGCATCCGGCCGCCGACGGTACCGGCCGGAACGGCGCGGCTGCGCTTCACCTTTACCGCGCAGCACTCGCCAGTCGATATCGAGCGGCTCGCCGCCATCGTACGCGCGCGCATCCTGCCGCAAGCGAAAGCGTAGCGCACATGCCGGCCTTCTTTGTCACCGCGACAGGCACCGATATCGGCAAGACCTTCGTCACCGCCGGTCTCATCCGGCATCTGCGGGCGCAGGGCCTGCCCGTCGATGCGCGCAAGCCGGTGATGAGCGGCTTCGATCCGGCGACGGCTGCCGACAGCGATGCTGGCGTGCTGCTGCGTGCGCTTGGCCGCTCCGTGAGCGAAACCGAACTCGACCGCATCGCGCCCTGGCGCTACGGCGCGCCGCTGGCGCCCGATCTTGCCGCCGCCCGCGAAGGCCACCGTCTCGATGTCGACAAGATGATCGCCCATTCGAACGAGGCGGTCGCCCGGACAGCCGGCACGCTGCTGATCGAAGGCGTTGGCGGCATCCTGGTGCCGCTCGACGAGACGCGCACGGTGCTCGACTGGATGACGGCGCTCGGCCTGCCGGTGTTGCTGGTTACCGGCAGCTATCTCGGCACCATCAGCCATACCCTCACCGCGCTCGCCGTGCTCGACGCGGCACGCCTTGACGTGCGGGCTATCGTCGTCTGCGACAGTGTTGGCAGCACGGTTGCGCTCGCCGACACTGTCGACACATTGCGCCGGTTCGGCCGAGGTACCCGAGGTACCGATGTGATCGCCATTCCGCGTTTGCAGCGGCCGGACGATCCACATCCGGCCTTTGCCGATCTTGCAGCGCTCGTCGTGCGCTGATCGTCGCCGTTACGGAATCAGGATCGTCGAGCCGGTGGTGCCGCGGCCTTCCAGCTCGCGGTGCGCCTTGGCTGCGTCCTTCAGCGGATATTTCTGGTTGACCGGAATCTTGACCGCGCCGGAGCCGACCTTGTCGAACAGGTCCTGTGCCGTCGTCAGCAGGTCTTCGCGGCGGGCAATATAGTGGTTGAGCGTCGGCCGCGTCGCGAACAGGGATCCCTTCGTCTGCAGGATATTGATGTTGAAGGCATCGATCTGACCGGAGGCGCTGCCGAAGCTCGCGAACATGCCAAGCGGATGGAGGCAGTCGAGCGACGCCGGAAAGGTGTCCTTGCCGATGCCGTCGTAGACGACGTCACACAGCTTGCCGCTGGTGATCTCCTTGACCCGTGCCACGAAATCCTCGTCGCGATAAAGGATCGTGTGATGGGCGCCGTTGCGTTTGGCAACGTCGGCCTTCGCCTGCGAACCGACGGTGCCGATGACGGTGGCGCCAAGATGGTTGGCCCACTGGCAGGCGATCGTGCCGACGCCGCCGGCGGCCGCGTGAATGAGCACGATGCTGCCCTTGCCGACCTTGAAGGTGCGGTTGAGCAGATACTGCACGGTCATGCCCTTGAGCATCATGCCGGCTGCCTGCTCATAGCTGATGGCATCCGGCAGCTTCACCGCCCGCTCGGCAGGCAGCAGCCGCTCGCCCGCGTATCCGCCGAGGCTAACCACATAGGCGACGCGATCTCCGACCTTGAAATCGGTGACGTCGGGGCCGACGGCGATCACCTCGCCGGCGCCCTCGTTGCCGGCGACGAACGGCATGCCTACCGGGGATGGATACATGCCCATGCGGAAATAGGTGTCGATGAAGTTGACCCCGCTGGCGTGCTGGCGGATCTTGATCTGTCCCTGCCCCGGCGCCGGCACCTCGATTTCCTCGAATGTCAGCGCTTCCGGACCGCCATGCTTGTGAACGCGTACCGCCGCAACCATCGTCTACTCCTCATCTCGTCAGCCGAATTCGGCGAGGGATCATAGGCAGGCGGCGGAGGAGCGACAAGCGACGTCGACACCGGCGTGCCCATTATCGCCGGCTGCCGGACGAAGGTCGCAACAGCCCGCCAAGGACGAAATAGGCAGCAAGCAGACACAGCGCCGCGACAACCCACGGCCCCGGCATGAACCCGCGCCAGACGGTAACGATCGCCAGTACGCCCCACAGCACCATTGCAGCGATCGTCAGCCAGCGCCAGCGTCTCACCCGCAGCGGATGCAGGAACGGAATCGGTGCAAAGGTCAGTCCGGCCAGCACGACGATGGCCGCTGCGGTGACGAGTGGAGGTGGCGTCAGTACGAACAGATAGAACGCCACCAGATTCCACACCGCGGGAAAGCCGCGGAAATAATTGCCCGACATCTTCATGTTGCGGTCGGCGAAATAGAGCGCGCCGGTGACGGCGATCAGCACGCAGCACGGCACAGCCAGCGCGATCGGCATCAGCCCGCCGAAGGCGATGGCATAGGCGGGAACGAACACATAGGTCAGGAAGTCGACGACGAGATCGAGCACGTCCCCGGACCAGCGCGGCAGACGCTCGGAGACCCGCAGGCGACGCGCCAGCGGGCCATCGATGCCGTCAACGAGCAGCGCAATGCCGAGCGTGACAAACATCGCGCCCCAGGCGCCGAGCGTGGCGAAAATCAGCGCCAGAAACGCCAGCCCTGCGCCGGCGGCGGTCAGGATGTGCACGCCGAACGCCAGCGCGTTACCCATCTTGCAGTCGCCTGTCGCAGTCAATCGACATCCGATCCTCGGCCTCTCGCATTTACGCCTGACACCCTATCATCGTCCGCGGCGGAATTGCCGGCCGGTTTGCGTCGTCTCGCCGCCATGCTAGCCAGACATCCGGCCGATGGCTGATGGACAGGATGGGAATGACGGATCGAACGCGCATCGTGATTGTCGGCGGCGGGCCGGCCGGGCTGATGGCCGCCATCGCCATCGCGTCCACCAATGTCCCGGTGACGCTCGTCGCGCAACGTGGACAGCCAGACAATCGGACGACCGCGCTGGTCGCAAGCTCGGTTGCGGCGCTTGGCGTGCTTGGCGTCTGGGACCGCTGCCGCGACCATGCCGCAGCGTTGTCTGTGATGCGCATCGTCGACGACACCGGTCGGCTGGTCCGGGGACCGGAGACACGGTTTGAATCTGCCGAGATCGGTCTGGACGCCTTCGGCTACAATATCGAGAACCGTCATCTCGTCGCGGCGTTGCAGGCGTGCGCCGGCACCCTGCCGAGCCTCACGCAAATCGACGGCAGCGTGACGGCGCTGGCGCCTACCGCTGGAGGCGTCGCCGTGACAGTGGCGGATGGGCGCACCCTGAACGCGCAGCTTGTTATCGCCGCCGATGGAAGGCGCTCCCTCTGCCGCGCCGCCGCCGGCATCGAGATGCGCGAGCACCGCTACCCGCAGTCGGCGCTGACGTTGGCCTTCGCCCACAGCCGCCCGCACGACAATACGTCGACCGAATTCCACACCGCCGAAGGCCCGTTCACGCTGGTACCCCTGCCGGGCCGGCGGTCGAGTCTCGTCTGGGTGATGCACCCTCGTGCAGTCGAGGCCGTCCGCGCGCTCGACGAAGCGGCGCTGGCGCTGGAGATCGAGCGGCGTGCCCATTCGATCCTTGGAAAGGTCTCGCTGGAAGGAAGCCGTGGCCTCTTTCCGTTGTCGTCGTCGATTGCCGAGCGGTTCGCCGACCGTCGCATCGCGCTGGTTGGCGAGGCCGGTCATGTGATCCCGCCGATCGGCGCTCAGGGCCTCAACCTCGGCTTGCGTGACGCTGCAGCGATTGCCGAGATTGCCTGCGACGCCCTGCGTCTTGACGACGATCCCGGCGCGCCCGACGTGCTTGCCCGCTATGACGCGGCGCGGCGGCAGGATGTGGGGCGTCGGGCGCTCGCCGTCGATTTGCTCAACCGTTCGCTGCTGACCGACTTCCTGCCGGTGCAGAGCGCGCGAGGGTTCGGGCTTTATCTTCTCGACCGCATCGGCCCGCTGCGGCGCGCGGTGATGCGCGAGGGCGTCGCACCGGCCGGCGACCTGCCGCAACTGATGCGCGGCGAGCCGCTGCCGCCACTTTGAACAGCCGTTGCTTTGAGGTCAGATTCAATTCCCCTTGAATCATGTCCGTCGCTGGAGGCGTGCTCTAAGGCCCGAACAGCCGCAGTGGCAGCGCCTGCATTTTGACGAGCCACATCACTGCGGTCAGGGTGACGACCGACACTGCAGTGCCGAACAGCACCGCGCTCGATGCCTCCTCCAGCCAGACGTCGTATTGCCGCGCAAACACATAGACATTCAGTGCCGGCGGCAGCGCCGCCATCAATACGGCGGTGTAAATCCACAGCGGATCGAAGCGGCCGAACAGCGACAGCAGCACCAGCACCATGATCGGGTGCAACACCAGTTTGACGACGGCAAGCAGCGGGATCTCGGTCGGTACGCGCTCGAGCGGCCGCAGCGCTACGGTGACGCCGAGCGCGAACAGCGCCGTTGGCGCCGCCGCGACCTGCAGAAACTCAAGCAGCCGATCGAGCGCCACCGGCGGCTGAAAGCGCAACGTTGCCGATAATACGCCAAGCGCCGAAGCAATGAGCAGCGGATGCAGAACGATCCGGCGCAACACGTCGAAAACGATGGCGAGCGTACCGCGCTCGCCGCGCGCGGCCAGCGCCATCAGCAGAGGTACCGCCGAGAACAGGAAAATGCTGTCGAAGCAGAAGATCAGCGCCACCGGCACGGCCGCCGCCGGCCCCAGCGTCGCCAGCGCCAGCCCAGGACCCATATAGCCGATATTGCCGTAGCCGCCGGCGAGCGCCGCAATCGTCGCCTCGCGGATATGGGACGGGCGGAACAGAAGCCCGATGCCGAACGCCATGGCGAAGGCCAGCGCCGTCGCCAGTGTCGTGCCGGCGACGAATGACAATTGCGCAAGTTGCTCGACCGGGGTCTTCGCCAGAATACGGTAGAACAGCGCCGGCAGCGACACATAGAGGATGAAGAAATCCATCCACGCCAGCGCCGAATGCGGGATTTTCTTCACCTTGCCGCAGACGAAGCCGATGAAAATCAGCCCGAAATAGGGGAGCGCCAGGTTGACGACGTCGATCACGGTGCGATCCTCGACGGGGGCGCCCCGAAGGTCGGCCATAGGTCGACCTTGGCGCAGCGACTGCTTTCCTCTAAACGGCAGCCCGGATTTTTGGAAGGATCGGCCCCGCCTTTTCCAGAAGCAGGACGAGACATGAAACTCCCGCGCGACTTCTACAAACCATTGGCTGCCGGTGCGCCCGCCCCTTGGCGCGAACTGCCGGTGCGGCTCGAACGGATGATCCATTTCGTGCCGCCGCATCTCGACAAGCTGCGCGCCAAGGTGCCGGACCTCGTCAGGCAGGTCGACATCGTGCTCGGCAATCTGGAAGATGCGATCCCCGCCGACGCCAAGGAAGCGGCGCGGCGCGGTTTCATCGAAATGGCGGCACTCGATTATGGTGATACCGGCCTGTGGACCCGGATCAATGCACTGAATTCGCCGTGGGCGCTCGACGATGTAACGCAGATCGTCGCCGCCGCCGGCAACAAGCTCGATGTCATCATGCTGCCGAAGGTCGACGGGCCGTGGGACATCCACTATCTCGACCAGTTGCTGGCACAGCTCGAAGCGCGGCACGGCATTCGCAAGCCGATCCTGATCCACGCGATCCTGGAGACTGCGCAAGGCGTCAACAATGTCGAGGCGATCGCGGTCGCCTCCCCCCGCATGCACGGCATGTCGCTGGGTCCGGCCGACCTTGCCGCCTCGCGGGCGATGAAGACGACGCGCGTCGGCGGCGGCCATCCGGATTATGCGGTGCTGGCGGACGATACCGGCAGCGGCGAACGGCCGCGCATCCAGCAGGACTTGTGGCACTACACCATCGCCAAGATGGTCGACGCCTGCGCCGCCGCCGGCATCAAACCGTTTTACGGACCGTTCGGAGACTTCTCCGATGCCGCGGGATGCGAGGCGCAGTTCCGCAATGCTTTCCTGATGGGCTGTGTCGGCGCCTGGTCGCTCCATCCCTCGCAGATCGATATTGCCAGGCGGGTCTTTGCGCCCGATCCGGCGGAGGTGGCTTTCGCCCGGAAAATCCTGGCGGCGATGCCCGACGGCGCCGGCGCGGTGATGATCGACGGCAAGATGCAGGACGATGCAACCTGGAAACAGGCCAAGGTACTGGTCGATCTCGCGCGCCTCGTGGCGGCGAAGGAACCCGATGCCGCACGCCGCTATGCGATTGGCGACTAGCGGTTCGATTCCCCGGACTGGGCACGGAACCCGCGGCAAATAGCAGCAATCTTCGGATACGGGGCACTAGCCGTGGCGCAATTCCTGAGCTAAGGGGCGGTCGTTCTCATGCCGAAACGACCATGAACAAGACCCGTACTGCGAAATTTGGAATAGGCCAGATTGTCCGGCACCGGATCTATCCGTTCCGGGGCGTCGTCTTCGATATCGATCCAACCTTCTCCAACACCGAGGAATGGTGGGAAGCGATCCCGGAAGACATCCGGCCGGACAGGGACCAGCCCTTCTACCATCTGTTCGCCGAAAACGAGCAGACCGAATACATCGCCTACGTGTCGGAGCAGAACCTGCTCGCCGACACCTCCGGCGAACCGATCCGCCATCCCCAGGTGGCGGAGGAATTCGAGAAGGATGGCAACGGCGGCTACCGCCAGCGACGCGGTCCGTTGAACTAGGCGCGCCCGCCTCTGTCTCCCCCGGCATCCCTGCAATAAAAAAGCGCGGCCGAAGCCGCGCTTTTTCTGTCGTCTAAGACCGCTCGCTGCGGCGTACTATTGCTTCGGCGCGGCGGGCGCCGCCGGCTGCTGGCCCTCGATCTTCTTGCGGGCCTCTTCCGCCTTTTTCTGCAGTTCTTCCTGCAGCTTCTTCTGCTGCTCTGCGAACACCTTCTCATCGGTCGCGGGCCCGTCATAGGCCTTGGCAAAATCGACGAGCGGCAGCGGCAGGCTGAGCGGCGCGCCGTTCATGTTGATCGCCTGGACGGTGATCGACTGCCCCTTCTTCATCCGGTTGATGAGATCGGCGGTCGCCTCGTAGTCCGACATGCAGCCGTTGGGCACGCAGGTGACAAAGGGCGCGGTGAGCGGCTGGCCCTGATCGACGATGACGCGGGTGCCGTGCTGGAGATGCATGCCCGGCGGCACCGTCACGCGAAGGATCTTTTGCGGCGCGCCTTCAGGCTCGATCAGCGCCACCGCGACAACCGGCATGCCGTTCTCGATACGGCCGTCCTTGGCAACGACGCAGACCTGCTTGCCAGTGCCGTCGGGACCCTTGCCGCAGACCTTCATCCACGGCGAATACATGAGCTGCGGCTGTTCCGGCTGAGTGGCGGCCTGCTGCTGCGGCTGGGGGGCGCCTGCGGGCTTCTGCGCCGGCTTCGGTGCGGCCTTGGGGGCCGCCGGCTTCGCCGCAGGCTGCTGCTGCGCCAGCGCCGCAGGAGCGGCGAGGAAGGCGAACGCCGCCGCGGCAGCCAACGTCCAGCCCATCGGACGGGCCGATGCGAAGCGATAAACCATGCGAACTATCCCCTTGTGTCTTGCCGCCCCCTGACGGCCGACAGCCGGCACGAATAACGGTCCGTGCAGGTCCATCGGATTCAAATACGGCGGCAGCGTGACGCTGCGTGCTGCTGATAGCGGATAATGGCCGCCCGATAAAGCGCGAAACGCGCCGGTTCACCGTGGGCTGCATTCGCTTGCCGCCCCGTGCCGCCTGCTCCCGATTTAACCGCAACCCTATGGTAAAATCACCGAGAAACAGGACGAATCGTAGCGACCGTGACGCGCTTCATGACCATCGGCCGCGCCGGGCGGAACCGTCTCGCCGAGACGCTGCAAAGCGCACTGCTCGGCGTAACGCTCGGACTCTGCAGCGTGCCACCTGCGACCGCTGCAACGCAGTCGGCGCAGCCGCATGACGTCCTTGCCAGCCATGCCATCGCGATGCACGGGGAGCCGGCGTGGCCGGGCGGCTACGAGCGGCTGCGCTATGCCAATCCTGACGCGCCGAAGGGCGGACGACTGGTGCAGGGTGTGCTCGGCACCTTCGACAGCCTCAACCCGTTCATCGTTCGCGGATTGGCGGCCCAGAACCTGCGTGGCTACGTGTTCGAGAGCCTGCTGGCACGCGGCTACGACGAGCCGTTCACGCTCTACGCTCTCCTCGCCGAAACGGTCGAGACCGATGCCGCGCGCAGTTTCGTCACCTTCACCCTCGATCCGCGCGCACGTTTTTCCGACGGGAAGCCGGTGACGGCGGAGGACGTGATCTTTTCGTGGCAGATCCTGCGCGATAAGGGGCGCCCGAATTTCCGCACCTATTACACGAAGGTGGTGAAAGCGGAGAAAGTCGGCGAGCGCAGCATCCGCTTCGATCTCGAAGGCGCCGATGACCGCGAATTGCCGCTGATCCTCGGTCTGATGCCGATCCTGGCAAAACACGCGACCAACCCCGATACATTCCAGGATACGAGCTTCGCGCCGCCGGTCGCCAGCGGTCCCTATACCGTCGACGACGTCAAGCCGGGGCGGAGCGTCACCCTCAAGCGCAATCCCGATTATTGGGGTCGCGACCTGCCGATCAATCGGGGGCTCTGGAATTTCGACGAAGTGCGCTTCGACTATTACCGCGACGGCAACACGCATTTCGAGGCTTTCAAGAAAGGGCTTTACGACGTTCGTTCCGAGCTTGATCCGACGCGCTGGGAATCCGCCTACGACTTCCCGGCATTGCGTGACGGCCGGGTGGTCAAGGAAAGTTTCCCGACCGGCCTGCCGAAGGGCATGTCGGGGCTGGTCTTCAACACCCGCCGGCCGGTATTCGCCGATATCCGCGTGCGCGAGGCGATCCTGACCCTGTTCGACTTCAAATGGGTCAATCACAATTTCTTCTTCGATCAGTACAGACGCACCGCCAGCTATTTCGAGGGGTCGATGCTGTCGGCGCGCGGCAAACCGGCCGATGCGCGCGAGCGCGCCTTGCTGGCACCTTATCCGGCAGCGGTGCGGCCCGACATCATGGACGGTACATGGCAGCCCCCGGTCACCGACGGCTCCGGCCGCGACCGTGCAACGCTCAAGCGCGCGCTGAAACTGCTGTCGCAGGCCGGCTACGAGTTGAAAGGCACGGAGCTGCGCCATCGCCGCACCGGCGCGGCGCTGTCGTTTGAAATCCTGGTGACCACCCGCGATCAGGAGCGTCTGGCACTCGCCTTCATCCGCGATCTCAAGCGCGCCGGTATCGACGCGCGGCTGCGTACGGTCGACGCTGTGCAGTTCGACCGTCGGAAGCTGACCTATGATTTCGACATGTTGGAATATCGCTGGGACCAGTCGCTGTCGCCGGGTAACGAGCAGGCGTTTTACTGGGGCTCGGCCGCAGCCGATGCCGACGGCACCCGCAATTACATGGGCGTCAAATCGAAGGCGGCCGATGCCATGATTGCCGCCCTGCTGGCAGCGCGCGAACGGCCGGATTTCGAAGCAGCGGTGCGCGCGCTCGACCGGGTGCTAATGTCCGGCTTCTACGTCGTGCCGCTGTTTCACCTGCCGCAGCAGTGGGTGGCGCGCTGGACGACGATCAGCCATCCGGCGGAGACGTCGCTGTTCGGCTATCTGCCGGAAACCTGGTGGCGCACGCCATGATCCTCGATGCCAATGCGACATCGCTCCAGGGCCTCGCCGCGTTTCCAACCCTCGACGATCTATTCTGCCGCGCGGCATCGCAACGCCCGAATGCGCTTGCACTCTGCGACCCGCCCAACCGGCTGGCGATCACGGGCGCTCCGCCACGCCGCCTGACCTGGACTGAGGCAGACAGCGCCGTCGCCGCCATCGCCGCACAATTGCGCGGTCTCGGCCTGCCGACCGATGCCGTCGTCGCGACGCAGCTTCCGAACACGGTCGAGAGCGTGCTGATGCTGCTCGGCATCTGGCGCGCCGGCATGATCGCCGCGCCGCTGCCGATGCTCTGGCGTGCCGAGGAGATTGCCACAGCCGCGCAGCGGAGCGGCGTCAGCGCGCTCATCACGGCTTCGCGTATCGGCGAGACGGATCATCTCGCGATCGTGATGCAGGCGGCGGCGGCCTGTTTCGCGATCCGCCATGTCGGGGCTTTCGGCATGGCCGACAGCGACGGTGTCGTGCCCTTCGATGCCGTGTTCGCGGCTGCGTCGCCCGGAGCCGCCGCTTTCCGTCGCGAGCACGCCGCTGCGCATGTCGCGCTGGTGACTTTCGAGACGACGCCGGCGGGGGCGGTGCCGCTTGCCCGCAATCATCTGCAGATCCTGGCAGCGACGCCCGCCCTCGCCGCCGCCGGGATGATCGACAAGAATGCCGCAATCCTGTCGGCGACCCCGCTATCATCCTTTGCCGGCATCGTGCTCGGCATGGTGAACTGGCTGTTCAACGGCGGCGCGCTGATCTTGCATCATCCCTTCGAGGCCGACGTGTTCGCTGCGCAATGCCGCGAGCACCGCTGCGCGACACTGATGCTCCCCGGCCCCGTCGTACCGGCACTAGCCGATGCGCGCATGCTGTCTCGCGATGAGGGTATTCGTCGTATCGCCGCGCTGTGGCGCTCGACATCGCAATGGCGCAGTGCGCCCCGCTGGGCGCAAGACGGCGCGCCGCGCCTGATCGACATGCTGGCGCTCGGAGAATTCGCCGTGTCGGCCTCGCCGCGTGACGCCGACGGTATTCCCGATCCGGCGGCGCTGACCATGACCGACGCCGACGAGCGCCCGACGCTCACAGTCGCCCGCACGCGAGACGATATGCTGGCACTGCGCGGCGCGATGGTGCCGACCGCGCCGTTTCCATCGGGCGCCGCGGCCGTCTTCGCATGCGACGGCGACGGCTTTCTCGATACCGGACTGCCGCTGCGTCCCGGCGACGGAGCGACCACGCTCCCGCTCGATCAGCGTCCGGGTCTTGCGCGCATCGGTGGCTATGTGCTGCGCACGGCCGATATCCAGCGGCAGGTGTCGGCGGTCGATCCCTATGCAACCATCGCCGTGCTCCCGCATGGCCTGACCGGATCGCGGCTTGTTGGAACGGGCGCACACCCGGCGGCGATGATCGATGCGCTGACGTCCGTCAACCCGCTGATGGCGGGCGCCTTCATTCCCCGCCGGGTCATTACCTGAGGGATGGTTGCGGCGCCGCCGACACAGGCATAGCTTTCCTGTCATCGCCAACAGCAGGTACCCCCGATGAGCAAGGCTCCCGTTCGTATCGATGTCGTGTCCGATGTCGTCTGCCCATGGTGTTTCATCGGCAAGAAGCGACTGGAGAAAGCCGTTGCGCTCATTCCCGACATTCCCGTCGAGGTGCATTTCCGGCCGTATTATCTCAACGACTGGATTCCGCGCGAAGGCGTCGCACGCGATGAGTATCTGACGACGAAGTTCGGATCGCCGGAGCGCTATCATGGCATTGCCGGGCGGGTGGCGGCTGCCGCCGCGGCGGAGGGGCTCGTCTATGCCAGCGACAGGATCAACCGCCAACCGAACACCATTGACGCCCATCGCCTGATCCGCTGGGCAGACGCCATCGGCCGCGCCCCGCAGATGAAGCAGCGCCTGATGGAACTCTATTTCACCGAAGGCGCCGACCTCACCGACCGCGAGGTGCTGGTGAAGGCCGCGTCCGAAGTCGGACTGAACGCAGAGGAGGTGCGCGCGGCGCTCGCCACCGACAAGGACGAAGCGGAGATCGAGCGCGAGGTGCAACAGGCGAAGGATGCCGGCATCCAGGGCGTGCCGTTCTTCATCCTTGCCGGCAAATACGGCATCTCCGGCGCGCAGGAACCGGCGGCACTGGCGCAGGCGATCCGTCAGATATCGGACGAGCAGACGCAGGCGAGCGCGTAAAGCCCCGGCATCATCGCCGCTCGCCATTGCCGGCGAAAGCCACAGCCGTCATGCCCGGACTTGATCCGGGCATCCATCCTCTCTTGAAAAGAGACGAATTACCGGGTCAAGCCCGGCAATGACACAGCTCGAGCGTCCTATCAAACCTGAAAAGCCTTACGCCGCCTGCTTCTTCGCCTTGTCGGCGATCGCGGCGAGGCTACGCAGAATCGACGTGGTGCCCTTCAGCCGGTCTTCCGCCTTCGCCCAGTCGTCGAGGAAGACGACCTTCATGTCCGGGCGTACCTTGGCGTCGCGTCCGCGCTTGCCGATGAAGGCAATCAGTTGCGCCGGATCGGCGAATTCGTCGTTGCGGAACGAGATCACCGCCCCCTTCGGCCCCGCGTCGATCTTGGCGACATTGGCGCGCCGCGCCAGCGACTTGATGGCGACAAGCGCGAACAGATGCTTGACCTCGTCGGGCAGCGATCCGAAGCGGTCCACCATTTCGGCGGCGAAGCCGTCGATCTCGCGTTCGTCCTCGATCTCCGCCAGCCGCCGGTAGAGCGACAACCGTACCGACAGATCGGCGACATAATCTTCGGGGATCAGCACCGGCGTGCCGATGGTGATCTGCGGCGCCCACTTGTCTTCGACGACGTCGGTCAGACCCGACTTGAGGCTCATCACTGCCTCTTCCAGCATCTGCTGATAGAGCTCGAAGCCGACTTCCTTGATGTGACCGGACTGTTCGTCGCCGAGCAGGTTGCCGGCGCCACGGATATCGAGGTCATGCGAGGCAAGCTGGAAGCCGGCGCCCAGCGTGTCGAGCGACTGCAGCACCTTGAGCCGCTGCTCTGCGCGCGGCGTGATCTTCGCCTTTTCCGGCAGCGTCAGCAGTGCGTAGGCGCGCAGCTTCGAACGGCCGACGCGGCCGCGCAACTGATAGAGTTGCGCCAGGCCGAAGCGATCGGCGCGATGCACGATCAGCGTATTGGCGGACGGAATGTCGAGACCGGATTCGACGATGGTCGTCGACAGGAGCACGTCGTAGCGGCCTTCGTAGAAGGCCGACATGATCTCCTCCAGCACGCTCGACGGCATCTGTCCGTGCGCGACGGCGACTTTGATTTCCGGAACGTTCTTGTCGAGAAAGTCCTTGGCGCCGGCGAGATCCTCGATACGCGGCACGACATAGAACGACTGCCCGCCACGATAGCGTTCGCGCAGCAAGGCCTCGCGGACGACAAGCGCATCGAACGGTGAAATGAAGGTGCGCACCGCGAGGCGATCGACCGGCGGTGAAGCAATGATCGACAGATCGCGTACGCCGGTCAGGGCAAGCTGCAGCGTGCGCGGGATCGGCGTCGCCGTCAGCGTCAGCACATGCACCTCGGCGCGAAGCTGCTTCAGCTTCTCCTTGTGAGCGACGCCGAAATGCTGTTCTTCGTCGACGATCAGCAGGCCGAGGTCCTTGAAAGCGATACTCTTGCCGAGCAGCGCATGCGTGCCGACAACGATATCGACCGATCCGTCCGTCAACCCCTTCTTGGTCGCCGACAGCTCAGCCGCGGTGACAAGCCGAGACGCCTGCCCGATCCTGACCGGGAAACCGCGGAACCGCTCGGTGAAGGTCTTGAAATGTTGGCGCGCCAGCAGCGTCGTCGGCACGACGACGGCGACCTGTTTACCGGCCATCACCGCAACGAAGGCCGCACGCAATGCGACCTCCGTCTTGCCGAAGCCGACATCACCGCAGACAAGACGATCCATCGGCTTGCCGGCGCCGAGATCGTCGAGCGCCGCGTCGATGGCATGCTGCTGGTCGTCGGTTTCCTCGTAAGGGAATCCGGCGCAGAACTCGTCATAGGCGCCGGCGCTGATCGCCAGACGCGGCGCCTCGCGCACCTGCCGCGCGGCGGCGACCTTGATCAGCTCGCCGGCCATTTCGAGGATGCGCTTCTTCATGCGCGCTTTGCGCGCCTGCCAGTTGCCGCCGCCGAGGCGATCGAGCTCGACCCTGGTGTCTTCCGAACCGTAGCGCGACAACAGGTCGATGTTCTCGACCGGCAGATAGAGCTTGGCGCCTTCGGCGTAATGTAGTTCGAGGCAATCGTGCGGCGCGCCGGAGACTTCGATCGCCGTCAGACCGATGAAGCGGCCGATGCCGTGATCGACATGGACGACGAGATCGCCGGCGGCGAGGCTCGACACTTCGGCGATGAAGTTTTCGGCTTTCCGCGCAGCACGGCGCGGCCGCGCCATGCGATCGCCGAGAATGTCCTGCTCTCCGATGACCGCGGCGTCTGCCGTTTCGAAGCCGGCCTCGATACCGAGCACCGCGAGCGCGATCTGCGGCAAGCGGCAAGCCTGCGCCTCCGCCCAGGAGCGCACCAGTGCGAGATTGTCGAGTCCATGATCGGACAGCACATGCCGCATGCGCTCGCGCGCACCCTCGCTCCACAGCGCGACAGTGACCTGCTTGCCATCGGTCTGCAGTGCCCGCACATGCGCCGTCACCGCGTCGAAGACATTGGCGTCGGGGATGGCGCGTTCCGCTGCGAAATTGCGGCCCGGCCGGATGCCGGTATCGACAACGCGCGGCGCATCCGGCACGTCAAACGGCGTCAGCACCACGCGCGATGCGGCGTCGAGCCGCTCGGCCCATTCAGTGTCGGAGAAATAGAGACGCTGCGGCGGCAGCGGCCGATACGGCACGCCGGATTTGTCGGCCAGCGCCTGCGTGCGCGCTTCGAAATAGTCGGCGATCTGCGCGAAGCGTTCGCGGGCGGCATCCTCGGCGAGCGGTTCGAAGACCACTGGCGTATCCGGCAGATAATCGAAAATCGTATCGAGTTGGTCGTGGAACAGCGGCAGCCAGTGCTCCATGCCGGGATAACGTCGCCCCTCGCTCACCGCCTCGTAGAGCAGATCGTCGGGTGTCGCCGCGCCGAACTCCGACACATAGCCGGTGCGGAAGCGGCGGATCGTCTCCGTCGTCAGTTGAAACTCCGATACCGGCACGAGATCCAGCGTGCGGACGTCCATCTCGGTGCGTTGCGTCTGCGGATCGAAGGAACGGATCGTCTCCAGTGCATCGCCAAAGAAATCGAGCCGCACCGGCAGATCGAGCCCGGGCGGATAGAGATCGAGAATGCCGCCGCGCACCGCATAGTCGCCGGGCTCGCGCACCGTCGCGGCGCGGACATAGCCGTTGAGCTCCAGCCATTCGACGATCTTGCCCATGCCGATGACGTTGCCGGGCGCCGCCGACAAGGCCTGCCGTGCGATCAGCGCCTTCGCCGGGACGCGCTGCAAGGCGGCGTTCACCGTCGTCAGCAGCACCGAGGCACGGTCGCGGCCTTCGATCCGTGCCAATCGCGACAGGGTCAGCACGCGCTGCGCCATCACAGTGGCATTCGGCGACACGCGATCGTAAGGCAGGCAGTCCCAGGCCGGCAGTTCAAGCACCGCGATCTCGGGCGCGAAGAAGGAAAGCGCGCGCGCCAGCGCATTCATGCGCGGCCCGTCACGGCAGATGACCGCGAGGCTCGTGGCCGGCGCATGGGCACGTGCGGCAACGGCACGGGCAAGATCGCCGATGACCAGACCTTCGGCGCCGTCGCTCACTTGCGCGAGCGTCAGCGTCGTTCCCGGCGACAGCTTGGCGACGGGCGACGGTCCGGTCCGCTGCGGTGCGACGTTCACGGGTGTCTGTCGGTTCGGAAATGGAAGGCGCGCATGCGGCGGAACAGCGGCGTGTCGTATTCGAACGGTACCGGCTGCTCGCCGGTCACCCATGACAGCAGATCGGCGTCGGGCACTTCGATCAGCCCTTCGTAATCGTCGAGTTCGGCATCGGTGAGCGTCTCGATGTGCGCGTCAGCGAAGCCGCCCATGATCAGGTCGGTCTCCCGGATGCCGCGATGCCAGGAGCGGAACAACAGACGGCGCCGGCGATTGTCCAGCCCCTCGCTCGACCGTTTGGTTCCTGTCGTCATATCTGCAGCTTCCGATCCCGCCAACGCCAAAAACCCGGACACAGGGCCGGGCGCGATTTATATAAACGGCTGCACGGTATTTGCCAGCGGTCGGGCCGGTTTATTCCACCGCGATGCCTTTACCCGCGCCGCCGCCGACTGTGTTCGAACGCCAAAATCGGTTACCACGTCGTCCGGACCGTCTCACGCGCCGATGGAGCAGATGCGCCCGACCATCCTCAATCCCCTCTTCGCATCGCTCACCAGCCTGCCCGGCGTCGGCCCCAAGCTGGAGCGGCTTTACCGTCGGCTTCTGGGGCGCGAGGAGCCGCATGTCATCGACCTGTTGCTGCACCTTCCCTCCGGTGTCGTCGATCGCCGCGCACAACCGAAACTCGCCGAGGTGGTACCCGGCACCATGGTGACGGTCGCCGTGACCATCGAACAGCACCGTCCCTCGCCGCCGCATCGCTCCCGCGCGCCCTACCGCATCTTCACGAGCGACGAGACCGGCATGCTGACCCTGACCTTCTTCCATGCGCGCGCCGACCAGCTTCAAAAACAGATGCCGGAAGGCTCGCGCCGCTACGTCTCGGGCACCGCCGAATTCTACGATGGCGAATTGCAGATGGTGCACCCCGACCGTGTCGTCGATGAAGACGGTTTCGCGACGCTGCCGCTTGTTGAGCCGGTCTATCCGCTGACCGAGGGGCTGGCGGCGGGCAATGTCCGCCGCACCATGCAGGGCGCCATGCAGCGAATTCCGGCGCTGCCGGAATGGCAGGACGAAACGTGGCTGGTGCGCGAGCGGTTTCCGCCCTTCGCCGAGGCGCTGCGCGCGCTGCATCAGCCCGATGATCCCTCCGGCATCCTGCCCGACAGCATCGCGTGGAAACGCCTTGCCTACGACGAACTGCTCGCCGGCCAGCTCGCGCTCGCTCTGGTGCGCGCCCATATGCGCAAACAATCAGGTCGCGGCAGCGCCAGCGAAGGCGTGCTGCGGCAAAAAGTGATCGATGCGCTGCCTTACTCCCTGACGCCGTCACAGGCGCGCGCGGTGGACGACATCGTCAATGATCTTGCTCTGCCGCGCCGCATGCTGCGACTGCTGCAGGGCGATGTCGGCTCCGGCAAAACGGTCGTCGCGCTCGTCGCCGCTGCGACGGTGATCGAGGCCGGACGGCAGGCTGCGATCATGGCGCCGACGGAAATCCTGGCACGCCAGCATTACAACACGATTGCGCCGCTCGCCGCCGCCGCCGGCCTGCGCATCGCGATCCTTACCGGCCGCGATCGCGGCAAGGATCGGCGCGAGATGCTGGAGCGCCTGGCGATCGGCGATATCGACCTTGTCGTCGGCACCCATGCGCTGTTTCAGGACGATGTCACGTTCAAGGACCTGGCGCTCGCCATCGTCGACGAGCAGCACCGCTTCGGCGTGCATCAGCGGCTGGCGCTGACGCAGAAGGGCGAGGCCGTCGACGTGCTGGTGCTGACCGCAACGCCGATCCCGCGCACGCTGGTGCTGACCTTCTTCGGAGACATGGACGTGTCGGAACTGCGTGAGAAGCCGGCCGGCCGTCAGCCGGTCGATACGCGCACCATCGACCTCGAGCGGCTGGCGGAGGTCGAGGACGCAGTCGGCCGCGCGATCCGCGACGGCCGGCGCTGCTACTGGGTTTGCCCGCTGGTCGAGGAATCCGAGAACAGCGACCTCGCCGCAGCGCAGGCGCGCTACGAAACGCTCAAGGTCCGCTTCGGCGCCGCCGTCGATCTCGTCCACGGCAAGATGAAAGCCGCAGACAAGGATGCGGCGATGGCGCGCTTCGCCGCCGGACAGACGCAGGTGCTGGTCGCGACCACGGTGATCGAGGTCGGCGTCGACGTGCCGGAGGCGACCGTCATGGTGATCGAACACGCCGAACGGTTCGGCCTGTCGCAACTTCACCAGTTGCGCGGCCGCGTCGGGCGCGGCTCCGGGCGCTCGATCTGCCTGCTGCTCTATCGCGGACCGCTCGGCGAGACGGCGAAGGCGCGGCTGGCGATCCTGCGCGACAGCGAGGATGGTTTCCGCATCGCCGAGGAAGACCTGCGGCTGCGCGGCGAAGGCGATCTGCTCGGCACGCGGCAGAGCGGCGTCCCGGGTTTCCGCGTCGCGCAGCTACAAGTTCACGGATCGCTGCTTAGCGCCGCCCGCGACGACGCGGCGCTGATCATGGAGCGAGACCCGGCACTGGCGACGCCACGCGGACATGCGCTGCGTCACCTGCTCTATCTGTTCGAGAAGGACGAAGCGATCAAGCTGCTGCGCGCAGGATGACTTTCTGATCCTCGGCAACCGGAAAATGCTAAAGCACTACCGATCAGCTTGTCTGAGCCGTTTCTTTTCTGAATTCGATTCCGCATTTTTTCTGAATCGACATCCGCTCAACCGCTTCCAATTCACCCTTCAGTCGAGCCAGTTCTCCTGCTGTAGCCCCGTCGCCTTTCATCATCAGAAGCGCCGGCCAGAAAATTACAACACCGACAGTCGTCGCTACGGCATCATTGGTACGTTTACCGTCTTGTACCCCAGAGACCTGCGCGGCTCTCGACGAAACGGATCTCGCTTCTTCTGCCAACTGAACACATGAGTAATTCTGGTATTGTAGCGGCGATATGTATTGCGGTGTGATATCGGAAGAACTCGACGCGCAACTGCACAGAAGCAATCCTGCCAAAGGTAGCCCTCGAAGCCCAATCTGCATGTTTTCTCCCCCCCTTGCTGAAAAGCTCCTTCAACTTGGGCGAGAATGCAATAAGTCGTGCATCTGAGGGTTAAGGACGACCCTTATAGAGCTAGATCGGCCTTTTCAGCAGTAGCAGCAGCTTGCGCGGCACGAGCCTGTGCCGCCAGCGCGGCGAGTTTTGCCTGATCTCCTGCGGACGACCCGCCGGCCATGCCGGCCGACATCAGCAGCGTCATAGCGGTCTCCACCGGCAGATCGATCAGGATCAGCTTGGAGCGCGGAATGTAGAAATAGAAGCCGGTCGTCGGGTTGGGTGAGCAGGCGAGAAATGCCGAGACATGGTCGCCCTCCGGCAGCCCGGCGACAACATCCGCACTCGGTGGCTGCGACAGGAACACCAGCGACCACAGGCCAGGCGCCGGGAACTCCACCAGCGCCACCTGCCGGAAACTCGAACCGGATTTCGAGAACAACGTCTCGAAAATCTGTTTCATCGTCCGATAGACCGGCCGCACGATCGGCATGCGGGTGACGATCCCCTCGCCGAATTCCACCAGCTTGCGGCCGACCAGGTTGGCGGTGAGGAACCCGAGCAGCGTCAGCGCGATGACGGCGATGATCAGGCCGGTGCCGGGAATATGGACCGGTACGTAGGTTTCAAGTTGCAGCGCCGGCGGCATGAACGGCCGCACCAGCGCATCGACCCAGTTGATGAACCACCACGCCAGATAGGCGGTAACAAAGATCGGACCGGCGACGATCAGGCCGGTCAGGAAATAATTGCGCAGGCGGCCGGCGACGCCGGCATGCGGCACGGCCTTGCCGTCGTCGGGTTCGGGAGGGAGCATCTGATCCATGCCGGCAGCTTATTCCACCGTGACGGATTTCGCGAGGTTGCGCGGCTGATCGACGTCGGTGCCCATGACCGCAGCCGTATGATAGGCCATGAGCTGGATCGGGATGGCATAGACCAGCGGCGTTACCGACAGCGGCATTTCCGGCATGGTCAGCGTCACCAGCGACTCCGTCGCCGCCTCGGCGACGCCTTTGGGGTCGGAAATGAGGATGATCCGCCCGCCGCGCGCCGCGACCTCCTGCATGTTGGAGACGGTCTTTTCGAAGACCGCCGCCGGGCGATAGGCACGCCGCGACAGTTCCACCATGTCGTGCAGATTGGTCTTGGTCTTCTCGAACGCCTGATCGTAGGGCGCAATGACGACGACCGGAACGGTCTCGTCGATCAACGCGATCGGTCCATGCTTGAGTTCGCCCGCGGCATAGCCCTCAGCGTGGATGTAGGAGATTTCCTTCAGCTTCAGCGCGCCTTCCAGCGCAATCGGATAGCTGGTGCCGCGCCCGAGATAGAGCGCGTCCTTGCATTTCGACAGGCTCTGCGCCACCTGCTCGATCTGCGGTTCGAGCGACAACGCCGCCGAGATGTGACGCGGCGTCTCGATCAGCGCGCGCACCAGCGCCCGTTCGTCGTCGCGGGACAAGGTGCCGCGGGCGCGCCCGGCAGCGATCGCAAGACAGGCGAGCACCGCAAGCTGGCAGGTAAAGGCTTTCGTGGAGGCGACGCCGATCTCCGGTCCGGCGAGCGTCGGCATCACGACGTCGCTCTCGCGCGCGATGGTCGAGGTCGGCACATTGACCACCGAGAGAACGTGCTGCCTCTGCTCCTTCGCGTAACGCAGCGAGGCGAGCGTATCGGCGGTCTCGCCGGACTGCGAGACGACGATCGCCAGATTGCCGGGATCGAGCGGCACGTCGCGGTAGCGGAACTCCGACGCGACGTCGATCTCCACCGGGATACGCGCAAAGCGCTCGAACCAGTATTTGCCGACCAGCCCGGCATAATAGGCGGTGCCGCAGGCAGCGAGCGACACCCGCTTGAGGTCGCGGAAATCGAACGGCATCTCGCCCGGGAGGACGATCTCCTCGTTCGTCATGTCGATGTAATGGGCAAGCGTGTGGCCCACCACCTCCGGCTGCTCGTGGATCTCCTTCGCCATGAAGTGCTTGTGGTTGCCCTTGTCGATGAGTTGCGCCGAAGCCTGGGTCTTGATGACCGGCCGCTCGACGATGGCACCAGTGGCGTTGCGCACCGTCACGCCTTCATGTGTCAGTACCGCCCAGTCGCCATCGTCGAGATAGCTGATCCGGTCGGTGAACGGCGCCAGCGCGATAGCGTCGGAGCCGAGATACATCCGGCCTTCGCCATAGCCGATGGCCAGCGGCGAGCCGCGCCGGGCGCCGACCATCAGGTCGGTCTCGCCGGCGAACAGGAAGGCGAGCGCGAAGGCGCCGCGCAATTGCCCGAGCGTCGCCGCGACGGCTTCGACGGGCGACTTGCCGCGCTGCATCTCCTGCGTCACCAGATGCACGACGACCTCGGTGTCGGTGTCGCTGCCGAACACCGCGCCGGCTGCCGTCAGCGCCTCGCGCAGTTCGCGGAAATTCTCGATGATGCCGTTGTGAACGACGGCCACCTTGTCGGTCGCGTGCGGGTGGGCGTTGTTCTCGGTCGGCTTGCCGTGCGTGGCCCAGCGGGTGTGGCCGATGCCGACGCTGCCGACCAGCGGCTCGCGCTCCAGCCGTCCCTCCAGCGCCTTCAGTTTGCCTTCGGCGCGGCGGCGCGTCAGCGTGCCGCCGTTCTCCAGCGTGGCGATGCCGGCGGAATCGTAACCGCGATATTCAAGGCGTCTGAGCGCCTCGACAAGTTGCTCAGCCACCGGCTCGCGGCCGAGAATGCCGACAATCCCGCACATATTCGAGTCAACTCCTGACCGGACGCCGGCGACAGCGATGGTCTCTCTGGCGCCTGCCTGCTTCTGACAAAACTAGAAGAAATGATGTCAGGTTTCTGTTTTCACATATATTCTTCAGGAAGCGCGAGGCCGCATCGCGCCACCAGCCTATAGCCGATGCAGACGTCTGCATGGAAATCACAAGCCATTGCACCGTGTGACATGCGTCGCCAGCGCATCCTCGGCCGCTGCGGGCCGACCGAATCTAGGGCTTTTTCTTCAATTGGTGGAGATTGCGCAATCGCGCCGCACCGCCATCCTTAACCACCTGTTGCCCCCGGCCGATCGCCAGCGCGTCGGCGGGCACGTTTTTGGTGATCACCGAGCCGGAACCGACATAGGCACCCTCGCCGATCGACACCGGAGCGACCAGCGCCGAATTCGAGCCGATGAAGGCGCGGCTGCCGATCTCGGTGCGATGCTTGCCGACGCCATCGTAATTGCAGGTGATGGTGCCGGCGCCGACATTGGCGCCCTCGCCAACGCTGGCATCGCCGATATAGGCAAGATGATTGGCCTTGGCGCCGGCGCCGAAGCTGGCGGCTTTCACTTCGACGAAATTGCCGATCCGCGCGCCATCGCCCAAATCGGCACCGGGGCGCAGCCGGGCGAAGGGACCGACCGAAACGCTTTTGCCGATCCGCGCGCCGGCCAGATGCGAGAACGAATGGATCACCGCGCCGTCTTCGACGGTGACGCCCGGTCCGAACACGACATAGGGCTCGACGATGACGTCGGTGCCGAAACGCGTATCGGCCGACAGAAATACCGTCTCCGGCGCCACCAGCGTCACGCCGGCATCCATTGCCGCCTTGCGCAGCCGCTGCTGCAGCACCGCTTCGGCTTCCGCAAGCTGCGTCTTGGTATTGATGCCGCGCACGTCGTCCTCCTCGGCTTCGACGACCGCAGCGGAAAGCCCCATGTCGCGGGCGATGGCGACGGCGTCGGTGAGATAGAATTCCCTTTTGCGATTGGCGTCGGTGATGCGGTCGAGAATGGCCAGCGCGGTGCGCCCGGCGAAGGCCATCAGGCCGCCGTTGCACAGCGTAATCCTGCGCTCTTCGAGGCTGGCGTCCTGATCCTCGCGGATGGCGACCAGCGTGCTGTCCTCGACCACCAGCCGGCCATAACCGATCGGGTCTGCGGGGCGGAAGCCAAGCACCGAAATCGCGGCGCCGGCAGCCAACGGCTCGCGCATCGCCCGCAGCACCTGCGGCCGCAGCAGCGGCGTATCGCCGAAAACGACCAGGATATCGTCGGCGCCCTCTGCGATGGCCGCACGCGCCATCAGTACTGCATGGGCGGTGCCGCGCCGTTCGGCCTGTTCGAAAACCTGCACATCGGGAGCGATCCGCCGCGCTTCCGCTGCCACCGTCTCGCGCTCCGGCGCGATCACCACGGCGACTTTGCTGCCGCCGGCCGCGGCGACGGAGGCGAGCGCATGGGCGAGCAGCGAGCGTCCGCCTATCTGGTGCAGGACCTTCGGTGTCGCCGAGCGCATGCGCGTTCCCTCGCCGGCGGCGAGAACGATGGCGAGGCAGGAGCGTGAAGAAACAGATTCGGGATGCGATGAATTCATGCGACGCTCATAGCCGAGCCGGATCGCCGGCAAAAGCCCGGCCGGTCCCGTCGGCGCGAATCTGCTAGCTTTCCCGGGAACCCTGCCCGGCCACGCAACACGATCGAGCCGATATCCAAGACGATGGCCAGAACGCCCACCAAGACGCCGACGAAGACGCCCAATCTCCAGCAGTTGGACAAATCCCTGCGCGTTCCCTCGCTCGGCGTCGAGGGCCGAGACCGGGTCGCACCGCCGCCGATAACCGCCGCTACGCGGCCGAGCCTCGGGACGCTGTTCCGTCTGGGAGGCTGGGGCTTCAGCATGGCGCTGGCGCTCGGCATGGCGGTCACGGTCGCCCGCACCGACCGCGGCATGGAACGCATTCAGCAGGTTTTCGCCAGCCTCAACGGACCAGCGAAAGCGCCGGCCGCGGCGACGACGCAAGTTGCGCGGCAAGTCGGGCCAACTGCCGCCGATCCGATGGTGGAAATCGGCCGCCTCGCCGTACAGATCGAGGCGCTGAAAACCGACCGGGAAAAGCTCGTCACCCGCGTGGCGACGCTGGAAAACAATCTCGATGACGTCACCGGCTCGGTGCGACAGACCGCGCAGCGTATCGCCGCCGCGCGCGCCACCGATGGTGTCGACGACGATCCTGCCGCAGATGCTGCTGATCGGCGCGAGAGCGAACCGCTAAAGCTCGTCGAGCTCCCGGAAGCTGCGGCTCCCCCACGCAAGGCATTGCGCGAACTCACGCCGCTACCGCGTCCTGCACCAGCGTCCATGGTGCCAGTGGCGCCAGCGGCCGCCGATGGCGGCGGTGGGGCCTTGCCGGTGCCGCTGGTCATGCATCCGACGGTCATCGCCGCCACGTCGGTGGGTATTCCGCCACATTTGAATCCATCCGTGGTCCATGCGGTGCCGGACGAGACCGGCCGGACCCACGCCGCGAGGCCCTCTCAAGCCGCAAGCCTCGCGAGGCTGGAGCCAGCCGGCGCCCCGGCGCATGAGACACGCCCGCCGGCGCGGCTCGCCTATGGCATCGATCTCGGCGGCGCCGGCACCATCGACGCGCTGCGGGCCCTATGGGCGGCCACCAAGGCCGAACATGCGCCACAGCTCGACCACCTGCAGCCCGCCGTGGTGCTGCGGCCGACCGGCAAAGGCGGCGCGCCGCAACTGCGTCTGATGGCGGGCCCCTTCGCCGATGCCGGTGCCGCAGCGGCGCTCTGCAAGACCTTCGTGGCCGGGCGCGGCACCTGCCGTCCTTTCGCCTTCGACGGCCACAAGTTGCCGCTCAACTGATCGACTGAATGGCCGCATTGCCTGCGCTCGACCCTTCGGCACGCGTCACGCGAACCGATATCCACGTCGCCCGAAAACGCTATAATGTGGCAATGAAACTGTTCTGTCCCAGTGCCCGTGCGCTCAATGTCCTGCTGGTGATCGGGTTTTGCAGCGTCGGCTATGCGCTCTACCTGCGCTACCTGACGGTCGAGCAATCCTCGGTCGGCCTCGCCTGTCAGGCAGGCGCCGACACCTGGCTGTGCGTGACGCGGGCTTTCGTCATCATGCTGTTCGGGCACACCGTGTTCGGCTGGACGGCGCTCGCGGTGGCGCTGCTCAATCTGCTGCGGCCGTCGAACGTGCTGCTGGCCGTCGGTATCGCCGCCGCCGGCTTCGGCATCGTGCTCTACAATGCCGAACTGTCGGCGCTTGCCGCGGCGCTGCTGATCCTCAGTCTGGCGCGCCGCGAACCCGAACCAGCGTGAACGCAAGCGCCACCAGCGCCCCGCACAGCCACAGCGACTGCCAGTTGGCGAGACCTTCATTCGGCACGATGTAGACGACCGACAGCGCCAGCGCCGCAGCAACGACGCATTCGGCCAGACCACGCCCGCCGGGACCCCGGCTATGGCCGAACAAGCCATGGATAAAGAACGGCACCGCGCCCGCGGTCAGCGCTGCGAAGGGAAAGTCCTTGTAGCGCGGATCGAAAACCAGCCCGAGCGCCACCTGAACGGCAAGTACCGCCAGCGCAATGAGCGTGATGCCGTAGGTCAACCGGACGACCGGCTGCATCCGGCCGGTATCGGCGAGGATCGAGGCGAAAGTCGGGATCGGTCGCCGCGAGACGAGACCGGCGGCGGCAAGCAGCGGTGACGCGACGGCGACGATGCATAATGCCACCGAGCGCAGCCAGCCGCCGACGCCGAGGCTTTCATAGGTAGCGTCCGCCATCGCCCACCCGGACAGCACGCCCCCGACGATCGCGATGACCGTCACCGCCAGCCAGTCGATGCCGCGCGGCGCGGCGTCCGGCAAGCGTGCCCGCAGCGCCGCGGCGAACACCGCCGCTGCCAGGATGACGCCGACGATCGCCTGCAACGGCCAGTGCGGATGATTCGAGACCGGCTTCCCCCAGGCGAATTTGGGCGTGCGACTGTCGTTGTCGAGCAGTCCCCAGAAGCCGCCTACGGTGCCTTCGAGGCGACGCTTCCACGGTTGATCGAAGGCCTCGATGATATTGACGCGGTAGTTTTCCCGTTTGGCGAGCGCCAGCACCTCCTGGACGACCAGCGCCTGACTGGACGGCGACGGTTCGGCGCCCGCCCGCATCCGTCCGGCGCTCGGCCAGCCGACCTCGCCGATCAGGATATCCTTGCCGGGGTAGGCGGTCGCCACCTTGCGGTGGATGGCATCGACATGGGCCGCCGCCTGCGCGGCCGGGATCGGAATGTCCTCCCAGTAGGGCAACACATGGATGGTGACGAAGTCGACGGCGTCGTAGAGCTTCGGAAAGCGCAGCCAGAATTCCCAGACGTCGGCATAGGTCACCGGCATCGGCACCCGCGCCTTCACGGCGCGGATCGTCGTGGCGACATCGTCGCCCGACATCTCGCCACGCAGCAGCACCTCGTTGCCGACCACCACCGCCTCGATGACGCCGGGGAATCGGTTGGCCAGCGCCACCGTCGTCTCGATCTGGTAGCGGTTGCGGTCGGCATGGCTCGAGAGCCACAGTCCCTGGATGACCTTCAGGCCGTGCCGCTGGGCAACCTCCGGCACCTGGTCGAGGCCGAAATCGACCGAATAGGTACGCACGCAATTGGTGATTTTGGCGAGCCGCGTCAGATCGTCCTCGATCTGCGAGCGTTCGATGACGATCGGCCCTTCGAGCGGGCTCTGCGCGTTGCGGAATGGCGCGTAGGATACGCAGGCAAGCTTGTCGCCGGCCGCAAGCGGTGCCACCGGCATGGAGACCGGAGCGCCGAGCATCGCCCAGAACGCGACGACCACCGCAGCCGCGACGGCGAAACAACCAGTGGCGAGAATGCCGGGAGACAGACGCATGCGGTCCGCGAGGGCCTCGGAAATGTGCGTCCCGACTTATCGTCTCGCGTCGCGACTGCCAAGAGCCCCCCGGAAAAGGCCGTGGGAGAGCCGGACAAGAACCGACGCAAGACGGGCAAAACCGGATAAAGACTCGACGCAAGATTCGGACACGGACTCGCCACACACCGGGGCTCCTGCCCCTGCGTTGCCGCAATGCCGTTGTCTTAATCACGCCGTGTTGTCACGCTGGACAAATCACCGGCGTTTCGACGTAATGCCGACATCATCCGGCGGCAGTGGCAGACGCAGGGGAAAGCCATGCCGACCAACAATCCAGCCAGAACAAAAATGTCGAACATCCAGACCACTCTTCGATCTGTTTTGCGTGTGATCCTGACTGCGGCGCTGCTGGCGGCGATGCCGGTTTCGGCAGCGCTGGCGCAATCCGCCGACAAGCCCGCCGACCAGAAAGCCACCGACGCGGCCAAGGAGGCCGCCGCCAAGGACCAGCAGAAACGGATCGACGAGATTGCAGAGGCCGGCCGGCTGCTCAAGGGCCCGGCCGCCAATGCCGAATGCGTCTGGCTCGGCCGGCGTGTGGTCAGCCTGCTCTGGCGTGACGATCTCGATACGGCATTCCGGCATTTCGATCTTTACGACCGCTTCGGCTGCCCCGGCGAGCATGTCCAGATGGCCTTCCGCTGCGTCGTCAAGCAGGGCCCGATCGACCCCAAGGCTCCCGATACGCTCAACAGCCGGGTGCATGGCTGCTGGTTGAATCCGGAATTGCCCAACCCGCCGGCCGCCGCCGCGCAGGTCCCGGCCCAACCGGGCGAGGGAACGACAACCCGCTAGCAACGTTACCTGTCAGGACTGTCGTTACCGTTTGGAATTTTGCATGCCGTCGCCGGCTGCGCCCTGAATTCGCCACGAGTGGTTCCTACTTGAACATTTGCCGAATAGCGGAATATGCTGCGTTGCCGCAAAAAGCCTCGCACGAACCGAGGGGACGGGTTCGAAGCCGTGGTTGCTCCTGCCCCACCGAGTAGAAGCATGCGCTCCGTCGCTGCCGTGGTCGCGTTTGTTGCGTGCGTTCACGCCGGATACTGGTTTCTCACGCAGACCGTCATCCCCGCTCCTAATGTCACCGGTCAGCTCGCGAGCGTGTCCTATGCGCCGTTCGCTGGCGATCATCATCCCGACACGACACGCGCGGCGGCGGGACAAATCCGCGCCGACCTGAAGGTGCTCGCGCCGATGACGCGCGCGATCCGCACCTATTCGGCGACCGGCGGCGTCGAACTGGTGCCGCCGATCGCCAATGAATTCGGGCTGCGCGTCACGGCCGGCGCCTGGCTCGACAAGGACAAGGCGCGCAACGAGCGCGAGATCAAATCGGTCATCGAACTGGCGCGCCGCAACAGCAACATTTCCAGCGTCGTCGTCGGCAACGAAACGATCTACCGCGACGACCTCAAGGTCGACGAGCTCATCCAGACGATCCAGCGCGTCAAGCGCGCCGTGTCGGTGCCGGTGACGACCGGCGAAATCTGGAGCGTCTGGCGCGATCACCCGGAACTGGTGTCCGCGGTCGACTATATCGCCGTTCACATCCTTCCCTACTGGGAAGGCGTCTCCGAGCGCGCCGCCGTCGACGCCGCCATCGGCGGGTACGACACGCTGCGCCGGCTCTATCCCGGCAAGCGGATCGTCATCGCCGAGTTCGGCTGGCCGAGCGCCGGCTACAACTTCAAGAATGCCAATCCGGGTCGCCTCGAACAGGCCGAGGTGCTGCGCACCTTCGCGTCGAAGGCGGATGCCTATGGCATCGACTACAATATCGTCGAAGCCATCGACCAGCCCTGGAAGACCAACGAAGGCAGCGTCGGCCCGTATTGGGGCATGTACGACGCCTCGCGCCATGCGAAATTCGCCTGGGCCGGTCCGCTCTCCGATACCGATCACTGGAAGATCGCCGGCATCGCGCTGCTGCTCGGTTTCCTGCTGTCGATCCCGGTGCTGGCGATGAGCGGCGTGACTGCGGCACAGGCGACGCTGATGGTCGGTGCGGCCAATGTTGCCGGCTACTGGTTCGCCACGGTGTTCGCCTTCTGGACACAGCATTATCTCGTCCCTGGCGCGGTCTTCGCTCTCGGCCTCGGTGTCGTACTGTTGATCCCCCTGGTGGCGATCATGCTCACCCGGATCGAGGAGATTTCCGCCGTCGCCTTCGGTCGCAAGCCGCTGCGGCTGATCGCCGGCGCGCCGCCGCTAGTGCCGGAGATCCAGGCGCCGAAAGTGTCGATCCAGATTCCGGCTCACAACGAACCGCCGGAGATGCTGCGGCAGACGCTCGATTCCGTCGCCCGGCTGGATTATCCGAATTTCGAGTGCCTGGTGGTGTGCAACAACACCACCGACCCGGCGCTGACGCAGCCGATCGAGGAGCATTGCAAACTACTCGGCGAGCGCTTCAAGTTCCTCAATCTGCAGAACGTCAAGGGCTTCAAGGCCGGCGCGTTGCGCATCGCGCTCGATGAGCACACGGCGCCGGATGCCGAAATCATTGGCGTCATCGATGCCGACTATGTGGTGCAGCCCGACTGGCTGAAGGACCTGGTGCCCGCCTTTGCCGATCCGAAGGTCGGCCTCGTGCAGGCGCCGCAGGATCACCGCGACGCCAATCGCAGCCTCATGCATCATGCGATGAACGGCGAATATGCCGGCTTCTTCGATATCGGCATGGTGCAGCGGAATGAGGTCAACGCCATCGTCGTGCACGGCACGATGTGCCTGGTGCGCCGCGCCGCGCTGGTCGCTGCCGGCGGCTGGCCGACCGACACGATTTGCGAGGACACCGATCTCGGCCTGACGCTGTTCGCGCTCGGCTGGCAGGCGCATTACACCAACAAGCGCTATGGCCATGGCCTGCTGCCGGAGAACTTCGACCAGTTCAAGAAGCAACGGCATCGCTGGGCTTATGGCGGCTTCCAGATCATCAAGAAGCACTGGCGTCATTTTCTGCCGGGCAAGAGCGGCCTGACCCGCGACCAGAAGCGCGAATTTGCCGTGGGCTGGCTCAACTGGCTGGGCGCCGAGAGCCTCGGTGTCGTCGTTGCTCTGCTCAACCTGATCTGGGTGCCGTTCGTCGCCTTCCTCGACATCGCGGTGCCGGACAAGATCCTGACGATCCCGATCATCGCCAGCTTCGTCGTCTCGGTGCTGCATTTCGCTTCGCTCTATCGGCTGCGCGTGCCGCTGTCGCTCGGTAACATGTTGACCTCGGTGTTCGCGGCGATGTCGGTGCAGTGGACAGTGGCGCGTGCCGTCGGCTTTGCGCTGGTGAAGGACCATCTGCCCTTCGTGCGTACCGCCAAGGGCAGCGGCCAGCAGCAGCGCGGCGGCGATTTTAAGGCGTTCTGGGAAGCGGTGATCGCCGCGCTGCTGCTCGCCGGCGCAGCGGTGCTGGTCATCATGAACGTCAAGGAGATCCGCGAGATCAATCTGTTCGCCGCGGTGCTGGTGGTGCAGAGCCTGCCGTTCATTTCGGCGGTGCTGATCGCGCTGATCGAGCGCAGCCGCTTCAACGACTTCGCATACTGGCGCAGCCTCGAAGCACAGGTTCTCGATTTGCTGCCCAAGCGTCCGGCGATCGCCAAGGTGCCGGCATCGACCGATCAGCAGAAGGATATGGTTCCGTAACGCGACGGGACGCGTTTTCGCCTAACGCAACAGCCTGTTAAAATGGCCGGCATACCGGCCATTTTTCATGTCGGCTGTCGACGTCGCCACGGGATCATGCCGGCAACGCGGTTTCCACCAGTCGCACCCAGTATGACGTGCCGAACGGGATCGTCTCGTCATTGAAATTGTAGGCCGGGTGATGCAGGCCGGCGCTGTCACCGTTGCCAACCCAGATAAAGGCGCCGGGCCGCTCCTGCAGCATGAAGGAGAAATCCTCCGCTCCCATCATCGGCGAGAGATTGGTATCGACGCGCTCGTCGCCGGCGACCTGCTGCGCCACGCTTGCGGCAAAGTCGGTCTGGCGCGGATGGTTGGACAGCACTGGATAGCTGCGTCGATAGGTCAGCTTCGCGCTCGCGCCATAAGCACGCGCAGTCCCCTCGACGATATCGTGAAGCCGCCGTTCGACCAGCTCGCGCACCTCCTCGGTCAGCGTCCGCACCGTGCCGCGTAGCTGCACCGTCTGCGGAATAACGTTGTCGGTGGCGCCGGCGCGGAACATGGGGATCGTCACCACCGCGGATTTCAGCGGATCGACGTTGCGCGCCACCACCGATTGCATGGCATTGATGATCTGCGCACCGACCAGCACCGTATCGACGCCGAGATGCGGCCGCGCCGCGTGGGCGCCGACGCCTTCGATATCGACGGTGACATAGTCGGCCGCCGCCATGATCGGCCCGGCGCGGATGCCGAAGGCACCGACCGGCATGCCGGGAGAGTTGTGCATGCCGTAGACCTCGTCGATGCCGAAGCGCGCCATCATCCCGTCGTCGCACATCGCCTTGCCGCCGGCGCCGCCCTCCTCGGCCGGCTGGAAGATCACCACCGCCGTGCCGGCGAAGTTGCGCGTCTCGGCAAGATAGCGCGCCGCGCCCAGCAGCATCGCGGTGTGGCCGTCATGACCGCAAGCATGCATCTTGCCCGACACGGTGGATCGATACGGCAGGCCGGTCGCCTCCTCGATCGGCAGCGCGTCCATATCGGCGCGCAGCCCGATCACCTTGACCTCGCCGGCAGCCGGTTTGCTTCCCCTGATGACGCCGACCACGCCAGTGCGGCCGATGCCGGTGACCACCTCGTCGCAGCCGAACGCCGCCAGCTTCTCGGCGACCGTCGCGGCGGTACGGTGAACCTCGTAAAGCAGTTCCGGGTGGCGATGCAGGTCGTGCCGCCACGCTGTGATATCGGGGTGAAAATCAGCGATCCGGTTGATGATCGGCATCTGGCTCCTCGCTTTGCCGCCATTTTAGACCAAAATCGTCGGACGGCACGCGCTTATCCCACGGTTGGCGCATGATAGAGCCATTATCGGCCACGGCTATTGACCGGACAAAACGACACCCCTACACAGCGCGGCAGGTGGAGCCCGTAGCTCAGTCGGTAGAGCACGTGACTTTTAATCATGGGGTCGCGGGTTCGAATCCCGCCGGGCTCACCACCTAAACCTTGTGATCGCTTCGCGATTTTTGCCTTGCGCCGCGAAACTGCCAGCCAGCGGTTTCCAATTCCGGTGTCAGGGTTTCCAATCCCGCCGCCGCTCACCACAGGACGCGCAGGCCGCCCTTGCCGGCGAACGAGGTAGTAGAATCGTCGAGCGCGATGGCTTCGCCGGAGGCGAACAGAATCGTGCGGCCCGCCTGCCAGTCGAGGCCGATACCGGCATAGCCGCCAACCACGCTGCTGCGCTCCGGCGTCGCGGCGATGAAATTCTGTCCGGCCAGCGCGACATTGACACTGCTGTCGCCGACACGCTGCTGCGCCAGCACGCCGCCGCTCAGGCGCGTCACCAGCCGCTGCTCGGATCCGAGCCGATACACCTTGGCGAGCGTCAGCTCGGCGCGCTCCTCCAGCGTCTGCACGTCGCGGCCCGCCACGGCGAGGTTCGCCGACGAGCCGGTCTCCGTGTAGCCGTTGAAGTGCGCCGCCACGTAGCGCAGCTTCAGCGCCGGCGTCAGCGTGGTAATCTCGTCCAGCGTATAGCGGTGGCCTAACGCCAGCGACGGATTGACGAACCAGCCACGATACGAGGCTTCGGCCGTCTCCGGCGCCAGACCGCCGCCGATATTGCGGCGCGACTTGTTGTCGAGCGCGCCGCCGATCAATGCGAGATCGAGGAAGCTCGCGCCATACGACGCCCGCGCATAGAGCCCGGCGAAAGCAGCATCGGTATCGATCCGGCCAGCATTGAGTTGCTGGTCGGTCCGATTGCTGCTGGCGCCGACGAAACCGCCGATGGCGAGGCCCGCGCCAAGAAGACGCTCATAGCCGAAGGCACCGCCGAAGCCGCTGGTGACGCTGCCGATGATATTGCCGTCGGTCGGCTGGGCGCGGCGGCCGCCAAAGCTCTTGGCCCAGACATTGTTGCCGTAAGCGTCGCTCACTGCCCCTGCCTTGAACACGGGTGCATAGGCGTTGGCGGTCGCCGGGAGATCCGCGCTGCCGATCTGCGAGCCGCCAAAGCCCCCTGTCTGATCGAGGGCCGAGAAGGCGTCGGCGACGCGGTTCGGCGTCCGTTCCGGTCCAACCACCGGCACGTCGGGCAGCACCGAGGCGATCCAGCCGGTGATGTCCATGAGCGCGCGGTTCATCGCGGCGAAGCCGGAGACATCGGCAACGACGATGCGGTTCGGCTCGACGACATAGGGCTGGCCGGCCGTCACCACGGTGGACTGTGCCGAATCGAAATTCGCCGTGTGGAGAACCCAACTTCCCGGCCCGAAGGTTACACGGTCGGCGCCGCCGCCGAAATCGACCAGCCCGCCGAAGCGCGCGCCGGGCAGGATGGTGAGATTGTCGGAGGCGGCCGTTCCGTTGGCGTTGAACACCATCGCGGTGCCGCTGCCGCCGCTGATCGTGCCGGAATTGGTGACATTGACGGTCCTATCGGCAGAGATGCCGATGTCGCCGGTAATCGTGCCGGAATTCGTCACATTGGCGGTGACGGTATAGATGCCGATATTGCCGGAGATTGTGCCGGAATTGGTGACATTGGCGGTGACGCCAAAGACGCCGGCGACGGTCGTTCCGGTAATCGTGCCGGAATTGGTCACATAGGCGGCGACGGAGCCAGAGACGCCGCGCTCCCCTCCGCTGATCTCGCCCGAGTTGGTCACATAGACCGCGTCGACGGAGCGAATGCCGTGAAGGGCTCCAGCGACCGTGCCGGAATTGGTCACATAGGCCGTGGTGGTGCCCCAGATGCCGGTGTTGATCGTTCCGGTAACGGTGCCGGAATTGGTCACATAGGCGATGGCGTTTGCATAAATGCCGTGGCTCCCGGTGATGGTTCCGCCATCCAAATTGACCACATTGGCAGTGTTGTTGGCGCGAATGCCGGATTGGCTTGTCCCAGTGATACGGCCGGAATTGGTCACATGGCCCGCGTCGAAATGTATACCTCCATCTGTCCCGGTGACACTCGCGCCCGAAACGACCGTAACGTCGATGTTGGTCAGGCCCGGATCACCATATCCGATATTACCACCGCTGCTGCCGGGCGCCCCCGTACCCTGATTCACGGTCGTGCCAGTACAGGTGGCAGTGACACCACTGTCTGCTTTGGGATCGCAAGCCGCCTGCGCCGCCTCGCCCGCCAGCAGCATGCTCGCGAACGCCGTCGAGGCCATGAGGCTCATCCGCAACACTGGTGACGGTTTGCCTGTGGCGCCGTTGGTAGGAAGCATTCCCGGTGCCTTTCAAAAATTGGCAGGTGAAAAAAATCGGCAATTAAAAACCTCCCATACGCTTGCCGGCGTGTGGGAGATCGTTGAATCGGGGTAAAGGCTACCGAAGTTCGTCTGCGCCGAAAAGCGCGGATGGCGCCGAAAAGTAGCTGCATACGCGACTATTTATCGCTCGGTCGCCACGAACGCCGCTGCTCAGGCGGTGCCTTGTGCTTTCGCCGGCACGCCGAGGGTCACGACCGGCCGGTCGACAGCCAGTTCAGCACGCCCTGCCCCGCGACGGCACCTGTCGCCATGCTTGCCTGCAGCAGATAACCGCCGGTCGGCGCTTCCCAGTCGAGCATCTCGCCGGCGACGAAGGTGCCGGGCCGCCCCCGCAGCATCAGCGTTTCGTCGAGCCCTTCGAACGCGACGCCACCCGCCGTCGAGATGGCGCGGGCGAGAGGCGCGGTGCCGGTCAGCCGCAGCGGCAAATCGTTGAGGAGCGCGGCAAGTGCGGCGGGCGGAAGATCCGCGAGACGGCGTCCCCCGGCGATCGCCGCCTCATGCAGCAGTGCGATCTCGAGCGCCGACAGATTGAGCGCCTTGCGCAGAAAGGTGGAAAGCGACTGCTTCCCGCGCGGCCGCGTCAGCCGGCCTGCGATTCCTTCGCTGTTGAGGTCCGGCCGCAATGACAGCCGCAACTCCGCGACGCCCTGCGTGGCGATTGCCTCGCGCAGCGACGCCGAGAGCGCATAGACGGCGCCGCCTTCAATGCCGTCTTCGGTCACCAGCGCCTCGCCGCGCGCGGTATGCCCGTCGAACGACAATCCGATGTGCTTGAGCGGCTGACCGGCGAAGCGTTCGCGTAGCGGCTGCGACCAGGCGATCCGGAATCCGCAATTGGCCGGCTTGAGGGGCGCAACGGGAATACCCGCAGCCGTCAGAACCTCGACCCATGCGCCGTCGGCACCGAGTTTCGGCCAGCTCGCACCGCCGAGTGCCAGCACGGCCGCATCCGGCTTAACGCTGATCGGGCCGTCGGGCGCGGCGAATGTCAGCGCTCCTTCTACATCCCATCCCGTCCAGCGGTGCCGCGTCCGGAAGACGACGCCCCGCGCCGCCAGCGCTCGCAGCCAGGCCCGCAGCAGCGGCGACGCCTTGAACGCACGCGGGAAGACCCGGCCGCTCGACCCGACGAAGGTCGGCTCGCCTAGCCCGTCGCTCCAGGCTCGCAGGTCAGACGGCGAAAACGACTGGATCGCTTCACGCAACTGTGCCGCGCGCGCCCCGTAGCGCGCCAGGAACACCGGCAGAGGCTCGCTATGCGTGAGATTGAGGCCGCCACGACCGGCCATCAGAAATTTCCGCGCCAGCGACGGCATGCGCTCGTAGACGGTGACATTGACCGGCGATGCTGCATCGCGTGTCAGCCTATCGGCCGCCATCAGTCCGGCAGGGCCGCCGCCGACGATGGCGACATTCGACTTCATTTGATTTGGCAATGACATCGACAGCAGACCGACGGCGCTGCCGATCACCGGCATCGCCGCATTGCATCGCACAATCGGCGGCGAAAGCAAATCCGCGACGCCGCCGCGACCGCGTGCCAGATCAGGTTCGTGTCAGCAATTGTCATTCAAGGATCATGAAACTGTCCTGAGCCTGCCACATCGCCGCGCTACACGGGTCGGCAGACAGGCACAGCAGAGAGAGCGCGAAGACAGGAGGGACCCATGCCGCACGATCTTGATACCACCTATGCGGCCCCCGACCGTCGCGCTGCCATGCGGCGCATGCCAATCTGTCCGCAATGCGGCGACATGTTGCTGGCGCCCGAACATTCGGAATTCCTGGGCGCCGGGCGCATCCAGCACTTCTGGTCGTGCGACAGTTGCGGTGCGGCGAGCGAGACGATGGTCGCCATTTCCATCACCACCCACTAGGTCCGCCTCGACGGTAGCTTTGCGAGGATCGCGTCGGGAATAGCCGGACCGTCGGCGGGGTTTTTCCGAGCGAGCCCATCGGGACGCAGGCCGTGCGCCCCGCCAACCGCAAGGAGCCTGCCGATGATCCATCCATACCGCCGCATCAGCCCGGCTGTTTTCGTCCTCTCCGCATCGATGACGCTGGCGACCGTGCTGGCCCTGCCCGCCTCGGCCGAGGTCGTCAACCTCAAGGCAAATCTCGCCTCGACAAGCGAGGTGCCGCCGACCGACAGCAAGGGCAGCGGCGCAGTCGCTGCGACCTTCGACACGACGAGCAAGAAACTCACATGGAAGGGCAGCTACAAGGACCTGACCGGCCCGGCTACCGCCGCCCACTTCCATATCGGCGATGTCGGCAAGAACGGTGCGGTGGCGATCCCGATCTCGCCCAATGCCAGCCCGTTCGAAGGCTCCGCTACATTGACAGACACGCAGGCCGCCGACCTCCTCGCCGGCCGGATGTATGTCAACGTCCATACCGCGGCCAACAAGGCCGGCGAAATCCGTGGTCAGGTGACGCGGTAAAAGCCACACGTCAGGAGCAACACGACGGACAGAACCGACGCGATGAGGCGCCTCGTCAGGCCGCCCGACAGTCGCTGCGCCGTGGTCCGTCGCCGCAATCCCATGAAAGCCTGCTGCCGTCAGCGGGCTTTTTTGCGTGAACGCATTTTGCTTGCGCCACTGGCGACGCAGGATCATGGTGACTGACGGTTCGCAGCGGCGGATTTGATGGCCCGCGATGCGGATACATCTCGCACGAGACGGATCCGGCGCAGCCTTCACGAACCGGGATGAAGGAGGATGACGACGTGGCGCGCGGCAATGGAGGACAGGAACCGATCATCATCTCGGGCGGCGGCATCGGCGGGCTCGCCGCAGCCTATGCGCTGGCGCTCAAGGGCCTCCCGGTGCGGGTGCTGGAGCAATCGCATGAATTCAAGGAGGTCGGCGCCGGGATCCAGCTCGGTCCCAATATTTTCCGCGTGCTCGACCGGATCGGCCTGAAAGACGCGGTGCTCGCCGATGCGCATGTGCCGGGCAGCCTGCAGATGCGCGACGGCGTCACGGGCAAGCTGATCACCACCATCCAGCTCGGCGGCAAGATCGTCGATGCGTTCCAATATCCCTACGCAGTAACTCACCGCACCGACATCCACGGTGTCTTCCTCGATGCCTGCCGCAACAACAATCTGGTGACGCTGGAGACCAATCGTCACGTCGACGATTACGAAGACAATGGCGACGGCGTCACCGTTACGCTTGCCGACGGCGAGCGCGTGTCCGGCCGCGCGCTGATCGGCTGCGACGGCATGTGGTCGCGTATCCGCGAGCGCATCGTCGGCGACGGCAAGCCGCGTGTCTCCGGCCATATCGCCTATCGCGGCGTGCTGCGCCGCGACGAGGTACCGGACGATCTGTGGAATCCCGATGTCGTTCTGTGGGCCGGCCCGCGCACGCATTTCGTTCATTATCCGCTACGCCGCGGCGAGCTCTACAATCTCGTCGCCGTATTCCACTCCGACCACTACCAGGAAGGCTGGGACGCGGAAGGCAGCAAGGATCTGCTATGGAAGCACTTCGCCGGCCAGAGACCGGAGGTGCTGCGCATGCTGGAGCGCATCAATACCTGGAAGATGTGGGTGCTGTGCGACCGTGAACCGGTGAAGAACTGGACCAAGGGCAATACCGTGCTGCTCGGCGATGCCGCACATCCGATGCTGCAGTATCTGGCGCAGGGCGCCTGCATGGCCACCGAAGACGCGGTGATCCTCGCCGACAAGGTCGCCGCCAAGCCTGACGACCTGTCGGCAGCATTTCAGGAATACAACGACGAGCGCTATCTGCGCACCGCGCGGGTGCAGATCAGCGCGCGCGTCTACGGCGAGTTCTACCATGCGCGCGGCCCGACGGCGGAATTGCGCGACCAGATGCTCGCCACGCGCACACCGCAGCAGGCGCACGACAGCGTCGCCTGGCTCTACGGCGGCCCGTGACCGACGGGTTACGGACTCGCAATCACCAGGTCGGACCGGCACGACTTTTCATGGTTGAGCCGCAAGCAAGGCGGCACGACTTCCGTGATCCAACCAGTCCTGCAACCAATCTTGAAAAGACGGATGCCCGGATCGGGTCCGGGCATCACCTAGCGGCGTTTCAATTCGATACGGAAAGAACCTAGATAAATCCGTAGAGTTTCGCCGGATTGTCGACCAGCAGCATTTTCTGCATCGCCGGATCGGGTGCGAATTTCTGCACCAGATCGACGAGGTCGGCCTCGTCGGCTTCGTGCGTCGAATTCGGATGCGGAAAATCCGTGCCCCACAAAGTGCGGTCGCCGGCAACCTCGAGCAATTTTCTGGCGAAAGGGATCGCCTCGTCATAAGGCGGCATCGAGATACGTTCGGCGCCGCACACTTTGACCCAGACATGCTTGTGCTCGGCAAGTTTCAGCAACGCCTTGAACGGCGGCTGATCGACGCCGTCCTTTGCCGGCACGCGGCCCATATGATCGATAACGACCGGAACGGTCTGCTTGAGGATGAGATCGGACAGATCCTCGATGTCCGGCGCATCAACGTGGAACACGACATGCCAGCCAAGCGGCTTGATCCGCCGCACCGCCGTTTCCAGCAAATCGAGATCGGGCTTGCCGCCGAGGTGCCTCACGAAGTTGAAGCGGATGCCGCGTACGCCGCCCTGCGCCAGCTTCGGATAGTCGGTCGGCGGCGTCGTGGCGCCGACGATGCCGACGCCACGATAGATTTTCGGATTCGAGGCGATGGCATCGAGCATCGCCCGGTTGTCGCTGCCGTGGCAGCTTGCCTGCACGATCACCGCGCGGCTGACGCCGAGGTGCTTGTGCAGCGCCGCGAGGTCTTCCTTCGGCGCGTCTTCCGGCGTGTAGCGCCGGTTCGGTGCATAGGGAAACACCGAACCGGGACCAAACACATGGCAATGCGCGTCGGTTGCGCCCGGCGGCAGTTGGAACTGCGGCTTGCGCCGCTGGGAGAAGTCTCGTGCCATCGGGCGCTCGCTCCTGTTTGCTCGTTCAGCGCTTTTCGATGCCGGCCTTCTCGATCACCGCCGACCACTTGGCGATGTCCGAGGTGAGCTGCTTGTCGAGCGCTTCCGGCGTGCTGCCCTTGGCCACGATGCCGACGTCGATCGCCTTCTGCTTGATCGTCGCGTCGTTGAGCACTTCGTTCAGCGCCGCGTTGAGCGTCTTGACCACCTCGTCCGGAACGTCCTTGCGCACATAGATCGCGTTCCACGAGGTTGCCTCGAAGTCGCCGGCTCCGGCTTCCTTGGCGGTCGGCACATCCTTGAGGTAGGTGACGCGCGTCAGGCCGGAGGTCGCCAGCGGCCGGAACTTGTCGGATTCCAGGCTCGGACGCAGCGCCGCGTAGAAGTCGACCGCCAGTTGGACGTCGTTGCGCTCGAGCGCGATCGCGACGTCGCCGCTGTTCTTGAACGGCACGGTGACGACATCAATACCGGCAGTGCTCTTGAACAATTCGGCGCCAAGGTTCTGGGTCGAGCCCGCGGCGATCGTGCCGATGTTCAGCTTGCCCGGGCTGGCCTTTGCCGCGTCGATGAAATCCTTCAAGGTCTTGTAGGGCGAGTTCACGCTGCTCGCCAGGATCAGATCGAAATAGCCCATATTCGATACCGGCTTGAAATCTTTCACCGGGTCGAACGGCAGACTCTTGAACAGGCCGACGCTGACTGCCGTGCCGTTGGAGAACAGGGCAAGCGTGTAGCCGTCAGCCGGCGCCTGCAGCACCGCGCGAGCCGCCGTGATGCCGCCGGCGCCCGGCATGTTCTCGACGATGAAGCGCTGGCCGAGTTTGTCGCCGAGCTTTTCAGCAACAAGACGGGTGGTGACGTCGGCGACGCCGCCGGCGCCGAACGGCAAAACAATCCGCACCGGACGCTCCGGATATTTCTGCGCCAGCGCCGGGGTCGCCGGCAGCAACATCGCTGCGCCAACGGATGTCGCGATGGCGAGCGCGGCCATGCGACGGGTGACCGGATACCCGCGGCCCGCTGCCACGCGATCCATTCGTGAGTTGAAATGGCCCATCAAAACCCTCCTGAAGACATGATCCATGCCCCCTTCTGTCCGCAAATGCCGCCGCATGCAAGAGGCGGCGGACAGAAGCAACAGCAGCAAACCGGGACAGCAAAAATCGAAGAAATCCGCGGTTCCAGGCGTTGGTGGGCGAATGTGGGCCGCGTCGTCATCCGAAAGGAGCAAGGTCGCCGCGCCGCCATCCCTCCTGTACCGCATGGCGGAATTCGGCAAAGCGTCCGGCGACGATCGCCTCGCGCATGCCGGCCATCAGTGTCTGGTAATAGGCAATGTTGATTTCCGACAGCAGCGTTCCCGCCAGCAATTCGTTCGCCTTGCACAGATGATGCAGATAGGCGCGCGAATAGGTGCGCGCGACCGGATGCGGACACTCCGGATCGAGCGGACGCGGATCGGCGGCGTGGCGGGCATTGGTCAGATTGATCTGGCCGAAGCGGGTGAAGGCCATGCCGTGGCGGCCGTTGCGGGTCGGCATCACGCAGTCGAACATGTCGATGCCACGCGCCACCGCTTCGAGCAGATCGTCCGGCTTGCCGACGCCCATCAGGTAACGCGGCTTCTCCTGCGGCAATAGCGGCGTCACTTCCTCGATGACCCGCAGCATCACCGCCTGCGGCTCGCCGACCGCAAGACCGCCGACCGCATAGCCGTGGAACGGCATGTCGGTAAGCGCCCGCGCGCTCGCCGCGCGCAGCGTCGCGTCGTCTCCACCCTGCACGATGCCGAACAGCGCGTGCCCGATCGGCGCGGTTTCAAAAGCGCGCAGGCTGCGCTCGCCCCAGCGCAGCGACAGTTGCATGGCGCGCTCGATCTCCTCGCGCTTCGCCGGCAATTTCAGACATTCGTCGAACTGCATGACGATGTCGGCGCCGAGCAGCAACTGAATCTCGATCGAGCGCTCCGGTGTCAGCTTCACCATCGCGCCGTCGATATGCGAGCGGAAGGTGACGCCCTCTTCCGTCAGTTTGCGAAGCGCCGACAGCGACATCACCTGGAAGCCGCCGGAGTCGGTCAGGATCGGCAGCGGCCAGTTCATGAACTTGTGCAGGCCGCCGAGCGCGGCGATGCGCTCCGCTCCCGGTCTCAGCATCAAGTGGTAGGTGTTGCCGAGCACGATCTCCGCGCCGGTTAAGCGTACGTCCTCGGGTTTGAGGCCCTTGACCGTCGCTTGCGTGCCGACCGGCATGAAGGCCGGCGTCTGAACGCGGCCATGCGGCGTGACGAATTCGCCGCGCCGCGCCATGACGCCGTTCTTGCAGTCCGTCGTCTGGAGGGTGAAGGAGAAGGGTGCCGTCATTGCGCCGCAGGATATAGCAGACACGCATCGCCATACGAATAGAAGCGATAGCCTTCCGCAATGGCATGCGCATAGGCAGCGCGCATGTGGTCCAATCCAGAAAATGCCGACACCAGCATGAACAATGTCGACTTCGGCAGATGGAAGTTGGTCAGCATCAGATCGGTGGCTTTGAAGCGGTAGCCGGGGGTGATGAAGATCGAGGTCTCGCCCTCAAATGGCTGAATGGCCCCGTCTTCGGCCGCCGCACTCTCGATCAGCCGCAGCGCCGTCGAACCGACAGCGACGATGCGCCCGCCGGCGGCGCGCGCGGCATTGAGCGCCTCAGCCGTCTGCGCCGACACGCTGCCCCATTCCGCGTGCATCTTGTGTTCGGCGGTGTCGTCGACCTTTACCGGCAGAAAGGTGCCGGCGCCGACATGCAGCGTCACCGTCTGCATCGTCACGCCTTTCGCCTTCAGCGCCGCGACCAGCGCGTCGGTGAAATGCAGGCTTGCTGTCGGCGCGGCGACCGAGCCCTCGATCTTCGCGAACATTGTCTGATAGTCGGCGCGATCCTGCGCGTCCGGTGCTCGCTTGCCGGCGATGTATGGCGGCAGCGGCATGTCGCCCCGCTCCTCGATCGACTGGTCGAGGATGGCGCCGTGGAAGGCAAAGGACAGCGTCACCTCGCCGCCCTCGCCCTTCGCTTCGACCTCGGCATCGAGCTGATCGAGATAACAGACGCGCCCCTCGGAGCCGAAGCGCACTCGGTCGCCGACATCGAGCTTCTTCGCCGGCTTGACGAAAGCAAGCCAGCGCGAGCCGTCGAGGCGCTTGTGCAACGTCGCCTCGATCGCCGGCTCGGTGGCGCGGCCGATGCGTCGGCCGGAGAGCCGCGCCGGGATCACCCTGGTGTCGTTGACCACCAGCACGTCGCCGGCACGCAGCAGATCCGGCAGGTCGCGCACGTTTCGATCTTCAAGTCCCGATGATCCGTCAGGTTTGACGACGAGCAGCCGCGCGCTGTCGCGCGGCACGGCCGGCCGCAGCGCGATGCGTTCGGGCGGAAGATCGAAATCGAACAGCGAGGTGAGCATATTGAAACCCGTCACGTCCGGGCACGGCTATCGAAGACAAGCGCAGCGCCCCGGCAATCCATCTTTCGTAGGAGGATGGATGCCCGGGGACATAGGCGTTTGCAGAACGCCGTCTTTGAACGGCTATGCCCGGGCATGACAGTCTTTAGGGCGAGAGCGCTCACGCGCCCATGGTTGCCTCAGGCGCTTACGCGCCCATGGTCGCCTTGACGATCTTGTCGGGGTTCTGGACCGGCTCGCCGCGCTTGATCTTGTCGACGTTCTCCATGCCCTCGATGACCTTGCCCCAGACGGTGTACTGACCGTCGAGGAAGGTCGCGTCATCGAAGCAGATGAAGAACTGGCTGTCGCCGGAATCCGGGTTCGCCGCGCGCGCCATCGACACGACGCCGCGGACATGCGGCTCGCGGTTGAACTCCGCCTTCAGCTTCTGGCCGGAGCCGCCGGTGCCGGTTCCATGCGGGCACCCGGTCTGCGCCATGAAGCCTTCGATCACCCGGTGGAAGACGATGCCGTCGTAGAAGCCCTCCTTCACCAGTTCCTTGATGCGCGCCACATGGTTGGGCGCAAGGTCGGGCCGCATTTCAATGACGACATTGCCCTGCGTGGTTTCGAGCGTCAGCGTGTCTTCCGGTTTTGCCATTGTCTTGTTCTCTCGTGTTACGTCGTTTGTCTCTGCAATCGTGCCGTCATGCGGGAGCAAGTCCCGCGACGACGCAAGGCGCTCACTTCATATCGGCAGCGACCTGCACCTTCAGCATCTTGTCAGGGTCGGCAACGGCGCCGCTTTGCGAGCCGGCCGGAGCCTTCTTCAGCTTGTCGACCACGTCCATGCCCGACACCACTTCGCCGACCACGGTATATTTGGTGTCGAGGAAGGAGGCGTCGGCAAAGCAGATGAAGAACTGCGAATTGGCGGAATCCTCCGAAGCGGCGCGCGCCATGCCGACGATGCCGCGCTGGAACGACACCTTCGAAAACTCCGCTTTCAGATTGGGATATTTCGAGCCGCCGGTTCCATTGAAGTTCTGCCCGTCGCCGGTCTGCGCCATGAAGCCGGCCATCACCCGGTGAAACGGCACATTGTTGTAGTAGCCGTCACGCGCCAGTTGCTTCATCCGTTCGGCATGTTTCGGCGCGATGTCGTTGCGCAGCTTGACGACGACGCGGCCCTTAGTCGTATCGATGACGAGCGTGTTCTGCGGATCGGCGCCGGCGGGCAGCTTCGGCGCCTGCGCATGGGCAGGCACGACCGCGGGCAGGATGCAGGCGAGCGCGGCGAAGACAGCGAGAATGCGGATCATGAAGTCTCCTGAAAAATATGATGGTTAGCGAGCGAACGCCTTGCGCAGGCGCGTGGCGACCGGCGCCGGCACGAAGCCCGACACGTCGCCGCCCATCCTGGCGATCTGCCGCACCAGTGTGGCGGTGATCGGGCGGACTTCCGCCCCCGCCGGCAGGAACACGGTCTGGATGCCCGGCGCCATGGCTTCGTTCATCCCCGCCATCTGCATCTCGTAGTCGAAATCGGTGGCGTCGCGCAGGCCACGGATCAGCAGCGTCGCCCGCGCCTTGCGCGCAGCATCGACGACCAGCCCCGCAAATGTCGTGCAGACCAGCCGCGTACCGGCCTTGCGGGCGACCGGTGCGCAAACCTGTTCCAGCATGGCGAGCCGCTCCTCGGGCGTGAATACCGGAGTCTTGCCCGGATGCACGCCGACGGCGAGCACCAGCGTATCGGCGAGCCGGCAGGCTCGCCGCACCACGTCGAGGTGCCCGTTGGTCACCGGATCGAACGAGCCGGCGTAAAGCGCGATGCGGTTGGGTTTCTTCGCCATTTCAACCGTTTAACCCGCCGCTGCCGCATCGGCAAGGCGCAGGCGCAAGGCGGAGGCCGAGGAAGCGTCCCACGAGAGAACATCGCAAGAGAGCCCTCAAGGCGCCCAATGCGGTCGAGGCAGACCGACGCCGCGCCGGGCGATCACGGGCAAATGATGTGCTCCGGATCGAACCAAACCGCCGTTCGCGCGTCTCTCCGGGGACGCCCACAGACGAGGAGTGGGAGCGACAGATGCAAATCCTGAAGCAGATTCCGACGCACATCCCGCGACCAATTCCTCTCTATCAGGCCGCGACAGCGACGCTCGCCGCCGCCCTCATCGCCGGCGCCATCGTCGGCTTTCCCGGCCTGCCGCACGCAACGGGCACCTCCCAGGTGACCGTGGAGCCGCTGCCGGCTGTCCCCTCCCCGCCCGGCGATCCGACGGCGGCGCGCGGCTGGCCCTATAGCCAGCACGCCGGCCAGGTCCGGCTGATCACGACCGACCGGCTGCCCTGAACCTGCCGGGGGCTGCCGCAGCGGCACGACGCCGCTGGCGCAAGCTCGCTTGCGCGGCTATGCGGACAAGGTCCGCATCCTCGAAACAGCCGGCACCAAATGAATGTCCTGATCGTCTACGCCCATCCCGAGCCGACATCGTTTTGCGGCGCGATGAAAGATGCCGCCGTCCGCGTGCTGCGGCAGGCAGCCCACAACGTCACCGTCTCCGATCTTCATGCCGAGGGCTTCAACCCGGTCGCCGGAAGGCACGATTTCACCGGTACCGCCAATACGGCGCGCTTCCACTACCAGAGCGAACAGAACCACGCTGCGCAGACCGGCACCTTCGCCGCCGATCTGGTGCGGGAGCACGAGCGGCTGCTGGCGGCCGATCTGATGATCTTCGTCTTTCCGATCTGGTGGAGCGGCCTGCCGGCGATCCTGAAAGGCTGGTTCGACCGCGTCTTCGCCTATGGCGTCGCCTATGCCGACGGCAAGCGTTTCGACGAGGGCTTCTTCAGGGGACGGCGCGGCCTGATGGGGCTGGTCACCGGCGGCACCGCCGAGCGCTATTCGGCAAGCGGCGTCTATGGAGAAATGGATATCGTGCTGCATTCGGTGAAGCGCGGCATCCTCGAATATATCGGTCTCGACGTGCTACCGCCTTTCGTCGCCTATGCCGCGCCGCGTATCGAGGCGGACGAGCGCGCCCGCTATCTTGCGGCGTGGGAACAGTGCGTGCGCGATGCCGCGAACGATCCAGCCTGGCAGGAGGCGCTGCGTGCGCGAGGCCCCGTGCATCGCGCCATCGATACGACGGGCGGCTGGACGCGGAAGCGCTGAAGCAATTCCAGGAAAACCGCAAAGCGGTTTTCCGCTCGGAATTTGCATCACATCAAAAGATTGGTCCTGCAACGTCAGGACGATGCGGGCGGGTCAGCCGGGACGCCGCGCCAGCGACAGCCAGATGCCGCCGCCGATCAGGGCGAGGCTCGACAGCCGGTCGAGCAGCCGTGCCCGCCCCGGCGCCAGGAAAAAAGTGCGGCCGGCGCCCGCCGCGGTCGCCCACAGGCAATCCGTCAGGCCGGCAAGCAGCACCGACACCACGCACATCACCAGCAATTGCCGCTCGACCGGCAGCGCCGGGTCGACGAACTGCGGCAGGAAGGCAGTGAAGAAGGCGATGGTCTTCGGGTTGGACAAGGCCACCAGCACGCCGCGGGTAAAGTGCACGCGCCCGCGCGGCGCGGCAGCGACGGCGTCCTCCGCCTTGCCGGCGTGCCGCCAGGCCTGAATGCCGAGCCAGATCAGATAGGCGGCGCCGGCCCAGCGCAGGATCTCGAACAGCACCGCCGCGTACCGCACCACGATGCTCAGCCCGGCGGCGATGGAGCCGATCAGTACCGCATTGCCGAAGGTCGTGCCGGCGACTGTCACCAGCGCCGCGCGCGTCCCCTGCCGCGCGCCGGTCGAGATCACCAACGTGACGATCGGGCCCGGCGTGAGCATCAGCAGCAGGGTGATGAACACGAAGGCGGTGAACAGCTCGGGGTTCATCGTCGGCTACTCGCCGTCCTCTTCGGAGATGCGCTCGACCGACACCACCCGCTCGTCGGCGGCGGTGTCGAACACGATGACGCCCTGTGTCGAGCGACCGGCGATGCGGATACCGGCGACCGGGGTGCGGATGAGCTTGCCGGCGTCGGTCACCAGCATGATCTGATCGCTCTCCTCGACCGGGAACGAGGCGACAAGCACGCCCGTTTTTTCGCGCACCGTCTTCTTGCCCTTCGGTCCCTCGACCACCGACATCGCGGTGATGCCTTTGCCGCCGCGATTGGTGATGCGATACTCGTAGGACGACGAGCGCTTGCCGTAGCCGCGCTCCGACAGGGTCAGCACGAACTGCTCGGCCGCCGACATCTCGACATAGCGCTGCTCGCCGAGCTCGATGGCGCCCGCAGCCTCCTCCTCGTCGCCTTCCTCGTCCTCAACGGCGACCCCCTCCTCGGTGCCGCGCCGCACCGCATTGGCGTGCTTGAGATAGGCGGCACGCTCTTCCGACGACGCATCGGCATGCCGCAGGATCGTCATCGAGATGACGTTGTCATCGGCGGCGAGCGAGATGCCGCGCACGCCGATCGACGAGCGCCCCTGGAACACCCGCACATCGGTGACCGGGAAACGGATGCACTGGCCGAGCGCCGTGGTCAGCAGCACGTCGTCGGCCTCGGTGCAGATATTGACGTCGAGGATGCCCTCGCCTTCCGGCAGCTTCATCGCGATGATGCCGGACGGCCGAACCTCGGCGAAGTCCGACAGCTTGTTGCGACGGACGGTGCCGCGCGTCGTCGCGAACATCACGTCGAGCTGGCTCCAGCTCTTTTCGTCCTCGGGCAGCGGCATGATCGTGGTGATCAGTTCGCCGGTCTGCAGCGGCAGGATATTGATCAGCGCCTTGCCGCGCGCCTGCGGCGCAGCGAGCGGCAGCCGCCAGACCTTCTCCTTGTAGACGCGGCCCGCCGAGGAGAAGAACAGCACCGGCGTATGCGTCGAGGCAACGAACAGGCGCGAGACGAAATCCTCGTCGCGCGTCTGCATGCCGGCGCGACCCTTGCCGCCGCGGCGCTGCGCGCGATAGGTCGAGAGCGGCACGCGCTTGATGTAGCCCTGATGCGAGACGGTGACGACCATGTCCTCGCGCTGGATCAGGTCCTCGTCCTCGACGGTGTCCTGCGCCTCGCCGATCTCGGTGCGCCGCGGCGTGGCGAACTTCGCCCTCACCGCGCCAAGCTCGTCCTTGACGATGGCCTGGATGCGCGCGCGCGAGCGCAGAATGTCGAGATAGTCGGCGATCTCGACGGCGAGCTTGTCGAGCTCCTCCTTGATTTCGTCGCGACCGAGCGCGGTCAAGCGCTGCAGGCGCAGGTCGAGGATCGCCTTTGCCTGTTCCGCCGACAGCCGGATGGTGCCATCCGCCGTCAGCGCGTGGCGCGGATCGTCGATCAGCGTCACCATCGCCGCCATGTCCTTGGCCGGCCAGTCGCGCGCCATCAGTGCCTCGCGCGCCTCGGCGGCGTCTTTCGATGACCGGATCAGCCTGATGACTTCGTCGATATTGGCGACGGCAATGGCCAGGCCGACAAGGATATGGGCGCGATCGCGCGCCTTGCCGAGCAGGTATTTCGTCCGCCGCGAGATGACGGTTTCGCGGAAAGCGATGAATGCCGCCAGCATCTCCTTCAGCGTCATCGTTCGCGGCCGGCCGCCGTCGAGCGCCACGGAGTTGACGCCGAAACTCGATTGCAGCGGCGTGTAGCGGTAGAGCTGGTTGAGCACCACGTCGCGCTCGGCGTCGCGCTTGAGTTCGATGACGACGCGGTAGCCCTGACGGTCGCTCTCGTCGCGCAGATCGGAGACGCCGTCGATCTTCTTGTCGCGCACCAGTTCGGCGATGCGCTCGACCATCGACGCCTTGTTCACCTGGTAGGGAATCTCGGTGACGACGATCGCCTCGCGCTCCTTGCGCAGCGTCTCGAACGACACCTTGCCGCGCATGACGACCGATCCGCGTCCGGTCTCGTAGGCCGAGCGAATTCCGGCGCGGCCGAGAATGATGCCGCCGGTCGGGAAATCCGGCCCCGGCACGATCTCGATCAGATCGTCGAGGCTGATCTCGGGATTGTCGATCATCGCCACGCAGGCATCGACCACTTCGCCGAGATTGTGCGGCGGGATATTGGTCGCCATGCCGACGGCGATGCCGCCGGCGCCATTGACCAGCAGGTTCGGGAATCGCGCCGGCAGAACCGTCGGCTCTTTCTCGTTGCCGTCGTAGTTATCCTGAAAATCGACGGTATCCTTGTCGATGTCCTCGATCAGCGCCATAGCCGCCTGGTCGAGGCGGCATTCGGTGTAACGCATCGCCGCCGCGGGATCGCCGTCGACGGAGCCGAAATTGCCCTGCCCGTCGATCAGCATCAGGCGCATGGAGAAATCCTGCGCCATGCGCACCAGCGCGTCGTAGATCGCCTGGTCGCCGTGCGGGTGATATTTACCCATCACGTCGCCGACGACGCGCGCCGACTTCACATATTTGCGGTCCGGGTAATGCCCGTTCTCGTTCATCGAATGCAGGATGCGGCGATGCACGGGCTTGAGACCGTCGCGCACGTCCGGCAGCGCGCGCGACACGATCACGCTCATCGCGTAATCGAGGTAGCTGCGCTTCATCTCATCGGTGATCGAGACGGGGCGGACGTCGGACGGCAGTTGCGGGCCTCCCGATTTGGGGTCTTCGACGTCGGACAAGTGTAGAACCTCGGAGGAAAAACGTCAGGCGAATCTGCGCCGGCGGCGCGCTGGATTTCTAGCCCATCCGCCCCCCGGAAGCCACTGGAAAACAGCAACAAAGCAGCTTAATTTATCTTTTTTTATCAAATAGTTATAAGCAGTTTCAGAGACGTCGTCGCGACCGCGGCACTCGCGCCTCGAACGGCGCCCGGGCAGGTCGCAAACCGGCCGGTCGGCGCTTGCCTCACGCCGCCGCCTGGTTCCCCTCCAGCTCCCCCGGCGGCGGCTTCTGTGGTACCGCCAGCGCATGATCGCCACCCTGTTTCCGTCCTTTCCCGCCGACTATCTGGTCGCAGCTCTGGTGACGCTGACCGTCGTCGTCGATCCGCTGGGGCTGGTGCCGATCTTTCTCGCCATCACCCAGGGCATGCCGCCGGCGGCCAAGCGCCAGGTGGCGCTGCGGGCGGCGCTGATCGCCGTGGTGATCCTCGCCGGCGCGGCGCTGATCGGCGACTGGCTGCTGCGCACGCTGTCGATTTCGCTGCCCGCCTTCCGCATCGCCGGCGGCCTGCTGCTGTTCTCCATCGCTTCCGAAATGGTGTTCGGCGTACGCATCAAACGCCAGTCGGAAGACGCCGAGCAGGCACTCGATCAGCATGTGCGCGATATCTCCGCCTTTCCGCTGGCGATCCCGCTGATGGCCGGCCCCGGCGCCATCACCGCGGTGGTGCTGCTGTCGGGACGCGCCGCCGGCGACATCTCGCTGCTGGCGATCCTGCTCGGCGTCATCGTCTTCGTGTGCGGGCTGTGCATCGTCGCCTTCTTCACCGCCAACGGCATCGGCCGGGTGATCGGCGCCACCGCCAACACGGTGCTCGAACGCCTGCTCGGCGTGGTGCTGGCGGCGCTCGCCGTGCAGTTCGTCGTCGACGGAGTGAAGGCGGTGTTGAGTTGATCCGTCACCCTGCCATCAACGGCATCGACAGCTGCATATCCGAACGGTCCCGACGATGACCTCGATCCGCGACGACAAGGACACGACCGCGCCATCGGTGTTTCAGCCAGCGGCGCTGCTGCGCGAGGCGCGACGGCAGAAAGGCCTGGCAACGGTCGAAGTGCCGCCGGTCTGTATCCTCGATCCCGATGGCGACATCGTCCGCCGGCTCAGACAGAGCGGCCGGTCGCGTCCGTTCGAGCACTGGCCGTGCTACCACACGCAACTCGATGCGTTCACGCTCGGCAACCGCACGGTGGGCATCGTCGGCTCCGCCGTCGGTGCGCCGTTTGCCGTGCTGGTGGCGGAAGAGCTGTTCGCCAGCGGCTGCAAATTGCTGGTGAGTCTCACCTCCGCCGGACAGATCGATGCCGCCGGGCCGCCACCCTATTTCGTCATCATCGACCGCGCGCTGCGCGACGAAGGCACGAGCTATCATTACATGCCGCCGTCGGACTACAGCGAGGCTGACCGCGATCTCGTCGCCGCCGCAGAGCACGCCGCAAAAGCCTGCCGGCAGCAAGTGATCGTCGGCGCAAGCTGGACGACGGACGCGCCGTTTCGGGAAACGGCAGACGCGATCGAGCGCGCGCGGCGCAAGGGCATCCTCGCCGTCGAGATGGAGGCCGCGGCGCTCTACGCCTTCGCGCGCCGGGCTGGCGCAAGGGTGCTATGCCTGGCGCATGTCACCAACACGATGGGACAAACCAGGAGGGATTTCGAAAAGGGCGAAGCCGACGGCACCGCGGATGCGCTGGATCTGCTGGCGGCGGTGATCGGCGGCCTCGCCGACAGCGCCGGATAACAGGCCCGCGCTCGCGCGTATCCTTGTTGGCGAGCCGAAAAATATCCGCCGTTCGCCTGATGTCACATCCGACCGGTTCCGCTCGTCATGTCTCCGTAAAACCACGAAAATGGAGACGACCATGACGCACAGACCCAACCCTTTCACCACCAGCCCCGCCGCCATGAAGCCGTGGATTGACCTCGGCGCAACGATCGAAAGCGACGGGCTGGAACCGCGACTGAAGGATCTGGTGATGATGCGAGCATCGCAGATCAATGGATGCGGCTTCTGCATCCATTATCATCTCGCCGATGCCCGCAAGCACGGTGAGGCCGAGGACCGGCTGCATCTCCTCAACGCCTGGCGCGAATCCGCGCTCTATTCCGAACGCGAGCGCGCCGCGCTCGGCTGGACAGAAGCGCTGACGCTGGTGTCGCAGACCCATGCGCCGGACGATGCCTACGACGTCCTGCGCCGGCATTTCAGCGATGAGGAACAGGTGAAACTCACATCGCTGATCGCGCAGATCAATGCGTGGAACCGGTTCAATATCGGCTTCCGGACGGTCCATCCGGCCGAAGCGCAGGAGGCGGCGGCCTGATGGCGCCCGCGTCGGACCGGCGCGCATCGAGCGAGGACGCGGCGGCGGCTTTCAATCCGCTGCGTCCGGCTCTCGCCCGCATCGCCTACCGGATGCTGGGGTCGGTCGCAGATGCCGAAGACGTGGTTCAGGACGCCTTCCTGCGCTGGCTTGGCGTCGACCGAACGGGGATACGCGAACCGCGGGCGTTCCTGCGCCGTGTGGTCACGCGCCTGTGCCTCGACCGGCTCAAATCCGCCCGCCATCGGCGCGAGACCTATATCGGGCCGTGGCTGCCGGAACCTGTCGTGGAAGCCGAGAACGACATCGACGACGTGACCCTGCCGCTGCTTCTGGCGCTCGAGCGCCTGTCGCCGCTGGAGCGCGCCGCCTTCCTGCTGCACGACGTGTTCGGGCTGGATTTCGCCGAGGTCGCTGCAACGATCGAGCGCGATGCAGCCGCGTGCCGCCAGCTCGCCAGTCGAGCCCGCACCCATGTCCGCCGCAGCCGCCCACGCTATCCGCTGCCGAAGCAGCGCGGCCTGGAGATCGCGGAAGCGTTCTTCGGCGCGTCGCGGGATGGCAACATGGAGCGCCTGCGCGCGCTGCTCGCGGCGGACGTCACCCTTTATGCCGACGGCGGCGGCAAGGTGCCGGCCGGCACGGTACCGGTTACCGGGCGCGCCGCCGTCCTGGAATTGTTCGCACGGTTCGTCGCCGCCTTTGCCGCCAGCCCGTCCCGGCTCGTGCGTTATGGTTTCATCAACGGCCTGCCGGGCTTCGTCACCGTCGAGAACGGCGACATCCTCCAGACCACGGCGCTGGAGATCGCGCCGGAAGGCGTCGTCGCGGTTTATGTGACGCGCAACCCGGACAAGCTTCGGCATATGGCCGGCGCAGGCATCGTCGGCACCGATACGAGAGGCGATACGGCACGCACGGTGCATTGAACGCACGGGGCGATGCATGCCGAGTGATGCGGGCCGGACAATACGCGACGCAGGTTGGGCAATATGCGTCCGCCGATGCCCATCAGGGACAGGCGATATGCATCAGGCACCGCGCGGGGACGAGACGATAAGCCCCGACTGGAAACCCGACTGGCGCATCGCGAAAGCGACACGCAGCCGGAGCCGTCTCGAGCTCCCGGCCATGCCGGCATATCGGCGCAGCGTCAGAACGGGATCTCGTCGTCCATGTCGTCGCGTCGTCCGCCACCGCCGCCGCTCATGGCCGGGCGCTGCTCGCGCGACATCGACGGGCCGCCGGAACCGAAGTCGCTGTCGGAGCCGCTGCCGCCGGCGCGGCCGTCAAGCATGGTCAGCGCCGAATTGAAGCCCTGCAGCACCACCTCGGTGGAATACTTCTCGACGCCGTCCTTGTCCTGCCATTTGCGGGTCTGGAGCTGGCCCTCGAGATAGATCTTCGAGCCCTTCTTCAGATACTGCTCGGCGATCTTGCACAGGCCCTCGTTGAAGATCACGACGCGGTGCCACTCGGTCTTTTCCTTGCGCTCGCCGGTGTTGCGGTCGCGCCAGCTCTCCGAGGTCGCGACGCTGAGATTGGCAATCGGGCGACCGTCCTGCGTACGGCGGATTTCCGGGTCCCGGCCCAGATTGCCGACCAGGATGACCTTGTTGACGCTGCCTGCCATAACACTCTCCGCACTGTTCGCTGGGACCCTCGCGACATGCCTTGCAACATGCTGCGACGCGGCCCGTGATTCACCGGGTTCACGATGCGGCGGGACGCGACACCGGACCACGATGATGGGATGGCGGCTGCTGCGGCCGGGGCGCACAAAACCCGCAAACGCAAAACCCGCAAACGCAAGCCAGCTTCCGCTCGCACCCTAGAGCCCGCCCCGCCGGCGGCAACCGGCTTCGCCGTCTTATCCACGCCCCTGTCTCGTTCACGCCCTGCCGGGCGCAGCCTCGTACGGACAGCGGGGCTCCCGCTCGGTAGCGACGAACGCTCAAATGTTCTTTTTTTGTTCTACTCCAAACCAGGCGCAACCACAACCGGTCTCATCTTCAATTCCGCGTTCTCCCCGGTCCCGGCCATCCGCCTCGTCCGCCGGGGTCACCCCATGGGGTTTCCTGCTTTCTGCCGGACTCAGGTTCCGCCACCGGCGAAACCTCCCGTATTTTGCAGCCTCGCAGAGGCTGTGTGTCCCGCGCTTTCTGCAACGGAACCGTAGCCGCCGCCGGGCCAAATTGTGTCGTTTATGCAACGACTTCCACAATTAACGGCATTTACCAGTTGTTTACGACGTTTCTCGTTGAAGGAACTTCCCGCGAGGGTTACAGGAGCGTCATGACGCTGGAGACGAATCCCAAGGGGGACCGGGGCCGGCGAGTGAATAAAAGGGGTTTTCCGATGAAACGTGCAATTCTCGCAGCCGCCATGACCGCGCTGCTCGCCGGCTCGGCCTATGCTGCCGACCTCCCGGTCCGTCACATGCCGGTCAAGGCTCCGGTCGCGGTGCCGTATTACAACTGGACCGGCTTCTATATCGGTGTGAACGCCGGTGGCGCGTTCGGCCGCATCAGCCAGGCCGGCTTCGGCAGCGACTCGCTCAACGGCTTCGCCGGTGGTGCGCAGATCGGCTACAACTGGCAGGTGAACAACTTCGTGTTCGGCGTCGAGACCGACTTCCAGGGCTCGTCGCAGAAGATCAGCGAGAGCGGCTTCGATCCGCTCCTCGGCGGCGCCTTCTCTTCGTCCGGCCGCCTGAACTACTTCGGCACCATCCGCGGTCGCCTCGGTATCGCGCAGGATCGCTGGCTGGTCTACGTGACTGGTGGTTACGCCTACCAGAACATCAAGGTTGACTTCTCGTCGCCGTTCGGTTCGGCTTCGTCGAGCTCGACCCGCGGTGGCTGGACCCTCGGCGGCGGTGTCGAATACGCCTTCGCCGGCCCGTGGACCCTCGGCGTCGAGTATCTCTACCTCGACAGCGGCAACCGCGACTGGAACCTGTTCGGCCAGAACGTCAGCCTGCGCTCGAAGAACAACATCGTTCGCGCCAAGCTGAACTACCGCTTCTGATCCGCGCTCACGCGCGCATCGACGAAGGGCCGGCCTCGCGCCGGCCCTTTTGTTTTTCGGCTCTGTTTTTTCGACTCTGTTTTTTCGACCTGCCCTGCTCGGTGCTTTCCCCGGAATCCTCCGAACGACCACTGGCGCAGCGCCCAAGTTCTCCCTATGTTCCGATCACCTTCCGTGTGCGCGGCCGCGCAACGCGGCATTGTGACGTGCGCTGCGCGTCACCCCATCCATCGGACTTAGGGCGCGCCTGGACCGGTTATGAACGAACTTTTCGACAAGAAACCCGCTCGCCCCGACAGCCGGCAAATTTCCATCCGCGGTGCGCGCGAGCACAACCTCAAGAATGTCGACGTCGATCTGCCGCGCGACCGGCTGGTGGTGTTCACCGGCCTCTCCGGTTCCGGCAAATCCTCGCTCGCCTTCGACACGATCTACGCCGAGGGTCAGCGCCGCTATGTCGAGTCGTTGTCGGCCTATGCGCGCCAGTTCCTCGAAATGATGCAGAAGCCGGACGTCGACCAGATCGACGGTCTGTCGCCGGCCATCTCCATCGAGCAGAAGACCACGTCGAAAAATCCGCGCTCGACCGTCGGCACCGTCACCGAAATCTACGACTATATGCGTCTGCTCTGGGCGCGCGCCGGCGTGCCCTATTCGCCGGCGACCGGCCTGCCGATCGAGAGCCAGACCGTCTCGCAGATGGTCGACCGCGTGCTCGCTTTGCCGGAAGGCACGCGCTTCTATCTGCTGGCGCCGGTCGTGCGCGGCCGCAAGGGCGAGTATAAGAAGGAACTCGCCGAGTTCATGAAGAAGGGCTACCAGCGCGTCAAGATCGACGGCGCCTTCTACGAGATCGGCGAGGTCAAGCCGCTCGACAAGAAGTTCACCCACGATATCGACGTGGTCGTCGACCGCCTCGTCGTGCGCCCGGACATCGCGACGCGGCTGGCGGATTCGCTCGAACAGGCGCTGAAGCTTGCCGACGGTCTCGCCATCGTCGAACTGGCCGACTCGAAAGCGACCGGTGCCGCCGCCAATCGCGGCCGCAACGCCAATGCCGAACGTCTCATTTTCTCGGAGAAATTCGCCTGCCCGGTCTCCGGCTTCACCATTCCCGAGATCGAACCGCGGCTGTTCTCGTTCAACAATCCGTTCGGTGCCTGCCCGAAATGCGGCGGTCTCGGCGTCGAGCAGCACATCGACGCCGATCTGGTGATCCCTGACCGGGAAACCACGCTGCGCAAGGGCGCCATCGCGCCGTGGTCGCGCTCCTCCTCGCCCTATTACCTGCAGACGCTGGAGGCGCTCGGGAAACACTACCGCTTCGCGCTCGACGCCAAGTGGAAGGACCTGCCGAAGAAGACGCAGGAGGCGATCCTCTACGGCTCCGGCGACGACGTCATCAAGTTCGTCTACGACGACGGCCTGCGCGGCTACCAGACCAAGAAGCCGTTCGAGGGTGTCATCACCAATCTCGAGCGCCGCTATCGCGAGACCGAGAGCGAATGGGCGCGCGAGGAACTGGCGAAATACTTCACCGACCGGCCCTGCTCCGACTGCAACGGCTATCGCCTGAAGCCGGAAGCGCTGTGCGTGAAGATCGACGGCCTGCATATCGGCCTGGTTTCCGAGATGTCGATCCGCAAGGCGAGCGAATGGTTCACGGCGCTGCCGGGCAAGCTGTCGAAGAAGCAGAACGAGATCGCCGTGCGCGTGCTCAAGGAGATCCGCGAGCGGCTGAAATTCCTCGAGGACGTCGGGCTTGAATATCTGACGCTGTCGCGCGCCTCCGGCACGCTGTCCGGCGGAGAAAGCCAGCGCATCCGCCTCGCCTCGCAGATCGGCTCGGGGCTCACCGGCGTGCTCTACGTGCTCGACGAGCCGTCCATCGGCCTGCACCAGCGCGACAATGCGCGGCTGCTGGAAACGCTCAAGCGGCTGCGCGACCTCGGCAACACGGTGATCGTCGTCGAGCACGACGAGGACGCGATCAAGACCGCCGACTATGTGCTCGACATCGGCCCCGGCGCCGGCATCCATGGCGGCCGTATCGTCGCGCGCGGCACGCCGCAGGATATCGAGAACGACCCGGACTCGCTCACCGGGCAATATCTCACCGGCGAGCGCGGCATCGATCTGCCGGAGCGGCGTACGCCGAACAAGCGCCGCATGCTCAAGGTCGTCAATGCGCGCGGCAACAATCTCAAGAACGTCAATGCCGAAGTGCCGCTCGGCCTGTTCACCTGCGTCACCGGCGTTTCCGGCGGCGGCAAGTCGACGCTGCTCATCGACACGCTCTACAAGACCATTGCCCGCAAGCTCAACAATGCGAGCCACGCGCCGGCGCCGTCCGACCGCATCGAGGGGCTGGAGCATATCGACAAGATCATCGACATCGACCAGTCGCCGATCGGCCGCACGCCGCGCTCCAACCCGGCGACCTATACCGGCGCGTTCACGCCGATCCGCGAATGGTTTGCCGGCCTGCCCGAGGCGAAAGCGCGCGGCTACGAGCCGGGCCGGTTCTCGTTCAACGTCAAGGGCGGGCGCTGCGAGGCCTGCGAGGGCGACGGCGTCATCAAGATCGAGATGCACTTCCTGCCCGACGTCTACGTGACCTGCGACGTCTGTAAAGGCAAACGCTACAACCGCGAGACGCTCGACGTGCTGTTCAAGGGCAAGTCGATCGCCGACGTGCTCGACATGACGGTCGAGGAGGCGCTGGAGTTCTTCAAGGCGGTGCCGCGCGTGCGCGACGTGCTGGCGCTGCTGCACCGCGTCGGCCTCGACTACATCCACGTCGGCCAGCAGGCCACCACGCTGTCGGGCGGCGAGGCGCAGCGCGTGAAGCTCGCCAAGGAACTGTCGAAGCGCGCCACCGGGCGCACGCTCTACATCCTCGACGAGCCGACCACGGGCCTGCATTTCCACGACGTGGCGAAGCTCTTGGAAGTGCTTCACGAGCTCACCGACCAGGGCAACACCGTGGTGGTGATCGAGCACAATCTCGAGGTGATCAAGACCGCCGACTGGATCATCGACCTCGGTCCCGAGGGCGGCGACGGCGGCGGCGAGATCGTGGCGCAGGGCACGCCCGAGGACGTGGCCAAGGTCAAGCGCAGCTACACGGGGCAGTATCTCGCGCCGGTGCTGGCGAAGGGGAGCGGGAAGAAGAAACGCGTGCAGGCGGCGGAGTGATGGCGGTGGACCACGCTGAGGCCGGATGAGCGAGATCTTACGTCGAGTACAGACACTCGCTCTCGCAAATGACATCCGCATCTCGGAGCACGGCTACGATGAGCTCCGCAAGGACGACATCGCGCTTGACGAAGTGCTTGCCGGGATTGCGACGGCCGTTCTTGTCGAGGAATACCGGAATCGCGACCGGGGCCTGAGCGTTTTGACGCTGCAGACCGATCGCAAAGGCCAACCCATTCACGTCGTATGGGGGCTTCCTGCGGGCGAACGGCGGCCCGCGGTCCTCATCACAGTCTATCGCCCCGACCCCGAGATATGGGATAATAATTTTAGAGCACGGAGAATTCGATGACCCGGACCTCCACCAAATTGATCCATGAAGGCAAGTATGCCGCCGAGGTTACGATCGAGCTTGTGTACAGTGACGAAAGCTGGTCGCCGACCATGTCGCTGGACGACGCACGCAAACTCGAAGCTGTGCGTTTGGCCCTGCAGCGCGGCGACGTCGCCGAGGCTGCGAAGTACGGCCGCGTGTTCGAACTGACGCCGGTGGCGGCGCAGTGAGCCGCGCCCCCCGGCCCACACGCTGGTCGCCGGGTTTTTCCGCCAATAACAACTGAGCGGTATTCCAAAGCCGCCGCCCTCGTCCTATGTCCTCTCCATGAAAAAAATCGGCTTCCTCTCCTTCGGTCACTGGACCCCCTCGCCCCAATCGCAGACGCGCACCGCGTCCGACGCCCTGCTGCAGTCGATCGACCTTGCCGTCGCGGCGGAGGAGCTCGGCGCGGACGGGGCATATTTCCGCGTGCACCACTACGCGCGCCAGCTCGCCTCGCCCTTCCCGCTGCTGGCCGCCGTCGGCGCGCGCACCAAGACGATCGAGATCGGCACCGCCGTCATCGACATGCGCTACGAGAACCCGCTCTACATGGTGGAGGACGCGGGCGCGGCCGACGTCATCAGCGGCGGGCGCCTGCAGCTCGGCATCAGCCGCGGCTCGCCCGAGCAGGTGATCGATGGCTGGCGCTACTTCGGCTACAACCCGCCCGAGGGCATGAGCGACGCCGACATGGCGCGCCACCACACGCAGGTCTTCCTCGACCTCTTGCGCGGCGAAGGCTTCGCCAAGCCGAGCCCGCGCGCGATGTTCCCCAATCCCGGCGGCCTCCTGCGCCTCGAGCCGCACTCCGAAGGGTTGCGCGAGCGCATCTGGTGGGGCGCCGGCGCGGACGCGACCGCGGAATGGGCGGCCAAGCTCGGGATGAACCTGCAGAGCTCGACCCTCAAGTTCGACGAGAGCGGGCAGCCGCTGCACGTGCAGCAGGCGGTGCAGATCCGCAAGTTCCGCGAGGCCTGGAAGGCAGCCGGCCACACGCGCGAGCCGCGGGTGTCGGTGAGCCGCAGCATCTTCGCCCTGGTGGATGACCGCGACCGCATGTACTTCGGGCGCGGCGGCGAGGAGGACGACCAGATCGGCTACCTCGGCGACAACACGCGCGCCGTGTTCGGCCGCAGCTACGCCGCCGAGCCGGACAAGCTGATCGAGCAGCTCAAGTCGGACGAGGCCATCGCCGAGGCCGACACGCTGCTGCTCACCGTGCCGAACCAGCTCGGCGTCGAGTACAACGCGCACGTGATCGAGGCGATCTTGAAGCACGTCGCGCCCGCGCTCGGGTGGCGGTGAGGACATAGCCGATCAAAGATCGGTGGCGCTTCGCCTCTCCGCATCGTCATGGCCGGGCTCGACGCGGCCATCCACGTCTGGACTTGCGGCAGCCGCTCGAAGACGTGGATGCCCGCGACTCGCGCGGGCATGACGAGATGCATGTTCTCAAACGGCACTTCTGTTCTCATCGGCACTTCGGACGCGGAAACCCGGTGCACGGCGCCGGGAACTCAGATAGACCGCAGCCCATGCCCTACGCCCTCGCCATCTTCGACCTCGACGGCACACTCGCCGACAGCTTCCCGTGGTTCCTGCGCATCGTGAACACGGTGGCCGACAAGCACGGCTTCCGCCGCATCGCGGACCATGAGATCGCGCCGTTGCGCGACAAAGGCTCGCGCGAGATCGTGCGCTTCTTCGGCGTGCCGGCCTGGAAGCTGCCGATCATCGCGCGCGACATGCGGCGCATGAAGAGCGCGCACCTTGTCGACATCCCGCTGTTCCCCGGCGTCGACGACATGCTGGCGCGCCTTTCGGCCAAGGGCGTCGTCACCGCCATGGTCAGCTCGGACCACGAAGCCAACGTGCGCGCGGCGCTCGGGCCGCGCAACGCCGCGCTCGTCTCGCACTACGCCTGCGGCGCCTCGCTGTTCGGCAAGGCGCGCAACTTCAACCGCGTGCTCAAGGCGGCGGGCGTTCCCGCCGCGCAGGCGATCGCCATCGGCGACGAGGTGCGCGACCTCGAAGCCGCGCGCAAGGCCGGCATCGCCTTCGGCGCGGTCACCTGGGGCTACGCCTCGCCGCAGGCGCTGCGCGCCCGCGCGCCCGACGCGGTGTTCGAGAGCTTCGACGACATCGTGGCGGCGCTGGGCCCCCGGCGCTAGGATCGACGGCGGCGGCTCGTACGCGCCGCCCGCAGGGGGGGGGGAATCCCATGACACCGGCGACCGCGCCCGCTTCGAGCTGCCTTCCCGAGTTCGTCGCGCTCGACGTCGTTCAGCCGCTCGCGGCGGGCGACACGTTTTCCCACTATCTCAAATCGCACAAGACCGACGGCGTGTTTGAATCGGACTTCGCCGTCGAGGGGAGCTTTCAGGATGGAAGCATCGACCTGAGCTTCCGGTTCGCGCGGGGACCCGATCTCGGCCTGCCCTACAATCTCTATCTCGTGCTCGCCGCCACCGAGAAGGAGGTGGTGGCGTGGCACGATTTCACCGCCGGCTGCAGCGACGAGAAGGGACAGGTCCAGTCGGTGTTTCGCGGCCACACCTTCCGCCTGCCCGCGATCAAGAACGTCGGCGACGGCCCGCTCAATCTTCGCCTGCTCGTCTGGGGACGCTAGGCCTCCATGCTGCTCAAACTCTTCCGCCTCGTCTGCTACGCCGCCCTCGCCGTGATCGGCGCGGCCGTGCTCGTCGTCGCGCTCACCGAGGCGTTCAACCTCTGCCCAGGTTATTCAGCGAATACCGGGCTCTCGTGCGGCGGCGCGTGGTACGAAGGCCTCGCCAACCTCGCCATGGGCGTGGTGATGATGAGCCTGCTCACGCTGGTGCCGGCCGTGCTCGCCATCGCGGGGTTGATCTTCGCCGTGATCGCGCTGGTGCGGCGACGCCGCGCGGGCGCGGCTTCGGCTACGCCCGAGGGCTGACCCGCCCTCTCCGCCGCCGGTACGAGGAGACGCGCTGCAGCATTGGTTGACGCGTACAACCTTGCGCCGCCCCCGCCCCCGCGCTACGCATGGGCGAATATTCCAATACACAACGATCCAAGGAGGCCCCCCAAGTGACCGAACCCATCCTGGACCTCGCGCATCTCGGCCATGTCGAGATCCTGACGCCCAAGCCCGATGAATCGCTGAAGTTCTTCACCCAGATTTTCGGGATGACGGAGTCGGGCCGCAAGGGCGAAAGCGTCTACCTGCGCGGCTGGGACGACTACGAGCGCGCGACGCTCAAGCTCACCGCCTCCAACACCAACGGCGTCGTGCACACCGCCTTCCGCGCGCGCAGTCCCGAGGCGCTGGAGCGCCGCGTCGCCGCGCTCAAGGACACGCCCCACCACATCGGCTGGATCGACGGCGACCTCGGCCACGGCCCGGCCTACCGCTGCAAGGATCCCGACGGCCACGTGATCGAGCTCTACTACGAGACCGAGTGGTACCAGCCACCGCCGGAGCTCGAACCCGCGCTCAAGAACCAGGCGCAGAAATATCCCGCGCGCGGCATCTCGGTGCGACGGCTCGACCACCTCAATTTCTTCGCGGTGGACATCCCGGGCGCGCGCAAGTTCTACATGGAGAAGCTCGGCATGCGGCTGACCGAGCAGATCGTGTTCGAGAGCGGCGAGCAGGCGATCTGGCTCAACTGCACCAACAAGTCATACGAGCTGGCGATCTCGCTCGACCACACCGGCGTGCCCGGCCGCTTCCACCACGTGACCTACGCGGTGGACAGCCGCGAGGACGTGCTGCGCGCCGCCGACATCGCGCTGGAGAACGGCGTGCACATCGAGACCGGCCCGCACAAGCACGCGATCCAGCAGACGTTCTTCCTCTATCTCTACGAGCCGGGCGGCAACCGCGTGGAGATCGCCAACGCCGGCGCGCGCCTCATCCTTGCGCCCGACTGGAAGACGATCGTTTGGAACGAGGCCGAGCGCAAGAAGGGCCAGGCCTGGGGCCTCAAGACGATCGAGTCGTTCCACACCCACGGCACGCCGCCCGTCGCGCCCAAGCAGGCGGCGGAGTGACCTGCCGTTCCTACGACGCGCGATTGCTGACATGCACGGGCCCGGCAACGCCGGGCCCGTTTTCGTCTGCCTTCGGCAAGCGGCCTGCTCGCGCCACCTGCGCGGCTCTCTCAACCTGTCCGCCCGCGTACGCGCCCTCTCAGCCTGTCATGCCCGCGTACGCGGGCATCCAGTAACCACAGACGCTGCGGGTGACTGGATTCCCCGCCTGCGCGGGGAATGACGAGCGGGGAGGCTGCACCCACGCAACCAAGACAGAATCTGCGCCGACGAGACGGCTACGGCGGCGCCACGGATGCACGCGTCTCGGCTAGATCTTCTCGATCTTCGCCACCCGCACGTACTCCTGCCAGGCCTGCATCTCCTTCACCAGCGCGTCCTCCGCCGCTTTGTGATCGCCCGGGAACGGCTCGCAGCCGATCGAAGCGACCCACTTGGCATGTTCGCCGCTCGCGACGAAGTCGACGTAGATCTTCTCGAGCCGGTCGCGGATCGCCTGCGGCGTTCCTTTCGGCACGGCGATGCCCCACCAGCCCGCCAGATCGCAGTTGGCGATGCCGACCTCCGCGGCGCTCGGCACGTCCGGAAACTGGGCGGCGCGCTTCTTGGTGGATGAGGCGAGCAGGCGCAGCTTGCCGTTCTTGATGCTGCCGATCGTGGTGGTGGCGTCGAGGTGCACGAAGGCGAGGTTGCCCGCGTAGAGGTCGTTCAACATCGAGAACGGATCCTTGTACTTCACCTCGACCGTCTTGAGGTCGAATGCGACCTTATAGAGCTCGCTCGAGATCACGCCGCTGTTGGCGACCGAGCCGTAGGACGCCTTGTCGCCGCGCTGCTTGAGATACGCGGTCAGGTCGGCGACGGTCTTGTACGGGCTGTCGGCGGGCACGAGCATGAACCACGGCACGCGCATGAGCGTCGCCACCTGGTCGAAGTCCTTCACCGGATCGTAGGTGAGCGTCTTGAACAGCGACGGCGCGGCGGCGATCGCCGACGAGGCCATGATGCCGACGGTGTAGCCGTCGGGCTTGGAGCGTGCGATCGCCTCGGTCGCGATATTGCCGAAGGCGCCGGGTCGGTTCTCGACCACGACGGTGCGGTTGACGCGGTCCTGCAGCACCTTGGCGTAGTAGCGCACGACGATATCCGCGCCGGTGCCGGGCGGAAACGGACAGATCGTGTGGATGTCGCGCGCCGGCCAGGTCCCCTGCGCGCCCGCCCGTCCGCCCAGCGTGCCCGCGCAGAGCGCCGCGCCGCCCCATTCCAGAACCTTGCGACGTGAAATCATCCTTCTCCTCCCGCCAGTGTGTTTGTTGTGTCGGCATCCTGCGGCCAGCCACGGCCTCGGTGCGCGCAGTGAGCATTCCACACGCGCGGCGCCTGATCCCCCGACCGGCGGGAATGGCTGCCCGTGCGCCGGCAGCATGGCGGATATGACGGGCGCCGGCTCCCGCGCCGCGGCACGATGCCGAGTGTTGCAAAGGCGTCCGGGCCTGAGCCGGGTCAGTCCTTGAGCGCCTCGTCGGCGCTGCGCCCGGTGCGCGCGCGATAGACCGGCAACGACCAGCCGTAGGTGAGCGCCAACGCACGGATCGCGAAGCAGACCACGAAGGCCGCGACGGCGGCGGGCTCGTGCGCCGCCCCGACCGCCGCGAGCGCGACGTAGGCCGCAGCGCCGGCCAGCGCGGCGGTCGCGTAGATCTCCTTGCGCAGGATGAGCGGGCTTTCGCCGCCGAGAATGTCGCGGATCACGCCCCCGAAGGTCGCGGTTGCGACGCCCATGGCCACCGCGATGAAGCCGCCGGCGCCCGCCGCCAGCGCCTTTTCGGTGCCGACCGCGCAGAATACGGCCAGTCCGACCGCGTCGAGCCAGAGCAGCACGCGAAAGCGCGACTCCGGAATGTGCGCGAGGAAAAACGTCGCGCCCGCCACCACGATGCAGATCGCGAGATAGAGCGGCTGCTTGACCCAGAACACCGGCAGCACGCCCAGCATGGCGTCGCGCAGGCTGCCGCCGCCGATGCCGGTGGCGGCGCCGAGCAGCATGAAGCCGACGACGTCCATGCGCTTGCGCGAGGCGACCAGCGCGCCGGTCACCGCGAACACGGCGGTGCCGAACCAGTCGAGCAGCGTGATGAAGGTGCCGAGCATCTGGAGGCCGGATGCTATCGGCCGGGCGCGGGCGGGACCAGCGGGACGCGGCCCCCCGTGCATAGACATGCACAGGATGCGTGAGCCCATGCGGGCGCTCGCCCCGGCTCCGCCGTGGGCTCCGGGGATGTCCTGGCGCAGCCGCGCCCCGCGCCGGGCGATGTTGTCAGGCCGGCGGGCGGTTGCTATCGCGGTCGCGCCAGAGCCCAAGGAAAGACAACAGAGGACAACAACAATGACCGCAGCCGTCCGCACCACCCTCGCCGCCGACGACATGCTCGAGATCACGCTGGCCGCGCCCGAGCACGGCAACGCGCTCGACGGCGCCATGGCGGACGCGATCCTCCACGCCGTGCGCGAGCTGCCGGAGAACGCCAGGGCCGTCGTGCTGCGCGGCGAAGGCGCCGACTTCTGCGCCGGCCGGCGCGGCGGCATGCCCGCAGGCCAGGTCAAGCTCACCGCCATCGATGTGCGCAGACGAGTGATCGAGCCGATCCTCGACCTCTACCAGGCGCTGCGCAACACGCCGGTGCCCGTCATCGCCACGGTGCAGGGCCGCGCCGCCGGCGTCGGCGCCGCCCTCGCCGGCCTCGCCGACGTCGCGATCGCCGCCGAGGACGCACAGTTCACGATCCCCGAGATGAACCACGACATCCCGCCGACGCTGGTGATGACCGCGCTGGTGGAGCGCATGCCGCGCAACCACCTCGCCCGCCTCGTGCTCACGCGCGACCCCATCGACGGCCGCGAAGCGCAGGCGCTCGGCATCGTCAGCATGGTCGCGCCCGCGGCCAAGCTCGACGCGGAGCTGGCGCGCGTGCGCGCGACGCTCGCCAAGAACAGCCCGCACGTGCTGCGCGCGGTGAAGGCGTTCCTCACCGCCAGCTCGGAAACCTCGTTCGCCACGCGCCGCGACTACGCGGCCATGGTCAACGCCGCGGCCACGGCGGAACGGTTCAGGTGAGCAAGCTGCGCGAAGTCAGGCCTCTCCCGGACCCTCGTCGCGCAGGGCATCGGCCACGAATTCTTCCGGATCGCGCCAGAACTCGCGCAGCGTGCGGAAGTGGTCGGTATCGCGCAGCCGCACTGGTTCGAGTCCAGCCTGGGTGAGCCGCAGCAGGCGCACGCCCGGCAGCGCCATCAGCAGAGGCGCGTGCGTCGCCATGATCACCTGGCAGACGCGCGAGCGCTCCATCGCGCGCAGCAACTTGAGGAACTCGATCTGGCGCGACGGGGAGAGCGCCGACTCCGGCTCGTCGAAAATGAAAATGCCCTGGCGCTGGCAGCGCTCCTTGAAGAATCGCAGAAAACCTTCCCCGTGCGAGTGCGAGAGGAAATCCGGCGCCGGCCTGTTCGCATCGACAGCCGCTTCGTCGAGAAATCGCGCGACGGAAAAGAAGCTCTCTGCGCGGAAGAACCAGCCGTTGGTGATCTTTGGCAACCAGCTAGCCCGCAGCGACGTGGCGAGCGCCCCGCCCATGGCTTCCTGCGCACGCGAATGGTCGACGGGCCGATATCCCTTTCCGCCACCGGCCTCGTCGTAGCCCGCCAGCGCGGCGATCCCTTCCAGCAGAGTCGACTTGCCCGTCCCGTTCTCTCCAACGATGACGGTGATCGGGTGATCGAACGTGAGCTCAAAGCCCTCGCGCAGAAACGGCAGACAAAACGGGTAAAGCTGTCTGTCGATGATGCGGCTGTCGTCGAGCCAGACGCGCCGGAGATACGGCGCCGGGAGGTTGATGCTGCGCCGCCGTCCGGCCATGGATCAGGAAGTCCGACGAAAGGCCGCGATGATATCACGCTCCTGCGCGCGGCGCCGGCGCTCAGGCCCGCAACGAGCGCGGTCCGGACATGGCGAGCAGCGCGCTCTGCACGCCCGCCTAGTCGATGTCTTTCGATACGCTCTTCTGCGCGTCGTAGACCGACACGGTCACCACCGGGAAGCCCTTCTTGATGCCGGCCGCCATCTTGTCGGCGTCTTCCGCCTTGTCGAACGAGGACTTGAGCTGGCGGTCGACATAGACGCGGAAGCGCTTGAGTTCCGGCTTGACCTGCGAGACGCGCCGCGGCTCGTCCTCGTCGGCCTCCCGCTCCTTCGCCCTCTTGGGCATCGTGATGGTCGCGCGGGGGCTGTCGCCGGACGCTCCCGGCCGCTTGCGGACTTCATCTTCCATGACAGCACCTCGCCGTTCGAATTCCTGACCTGAACCTGATAGACGCCAACTATGGACGGATCTTGTCCTGCACGAAATGGACGATCTTGTCGTATTCCGGCCCGCGCTTCGACAGGTCGGGCGCGTGGCCGGTATGCGCCGATTCCATCTCGAAATATTCCAACGTGATCTCGCCGCCCGCCTTGCGGTAGAGGTCGACGAAACGCGGCGCCTCGGTGCCGGGGAACTTCGACTCGGGATCCTTGTAGTCGTGCAGCACGTCGCCGCGGCCCTGGATCCAGATTGCAGGCGGCGTCGCGACCTTCTCGCCGCGCTCGAGGATGAGCAGCGGGCTGCCTTCGGCCATGTTGGCTTCGCTGCGCCAATACGCGTCCTGGCGCGGCATGATTGTCTTCGGCCAGTCGGGCGGATTGGCGCCTTCCAGCTCGTGCCTGGCGAAACGGTAACGGCCGAGCGGATTGATCACCGGCCACGACATCACCACGCAGCGCACGCCGGCGTCGTGCTCCCCGCTGCCCGCGGGCAGCGGGATCGCGGCATAGCGCGGATCGTGCGGGCGCATCGCCACCAGCATCGCGAGGTGACCCCCGCTCGACTGGCCCGACAGGCCGATCAGCTCGGGCCGCGTCTTGAGCATGCGCGCGTTGGCCTTGGCCCAGCGCACGGCATAGTTCACGTCGGCGACCGAGGCGGGATAGGGATCCTCGTTGCCGGAGCGGAAGTCGAGCGCGATCGAGACGATCCCCTTGGCGGCCATGGCCTCGTGCCGCACCTTCTCGGTGAAGCGGTCACTCAGGCACCAGGCCCCGCCATGGACCTCGACAAGCGCCGGGAACGGCCCCTCGCCGCGCGGCCGGTAGACGCGCGCCAGCAGCGGCTTGTCGCCGTGCCGCAGATATTCCACGTCCTCCGCGTCGAATGCGTGGGTCTTGCCCTCCAGGGTCGCCGTCGACATGGCATTCCGCTCCATTTCCAAATCAAGGGGCGAGTGTCGCGTATCCGCCCCGCCGCTTCAAGGCGCGGACCCGCATGCGGCGCCACCCGTGAATGCCCCCGGCCGGCGAAAGTTGCGCCGCGTCAACCTTGTGTCCACCCGCCGTGCGGTACCTTGGAACCCAGGTGCCGGCCCCCGCTTGCCGCGCGGGTCGCGTCGAGATCGGAACACGTGTCATGAGCCCCAAGCGCCGGCCGCGCGGCTGGAAGGCCTTCCAGGAGAGGCTGCGCGATCTTTACGAGGGACGGTCGGCGCAGGCGCACCGGTTCCGCTACGCGCTGCTGATCTTCGATCTGGTCACGCTGCTGTTCATCGTCGCCACCTCGTTCATCAACCGCAACGCCCTGATCGAATGGCTCGACGTCGCCTTCGGCCTCGTCATCCTCGCCGACTTCGCGGCGCGCATGCTGATCAGCCGCGAGCGTTGGCGCAATCTGCGCCGGATCACCACGTGGACCGACATCGCCGCGATCGTCTCCTTCCTCGCGCCTCTCGTCGGCGAAGCCGCCGGCTTCCTGCGCATGCTGCGCACCCTGCGGCTGCTGCGTTCATACGAGCTGCTTTCGCGCCTGCGCGCCGACTTCCCCTATTTCCGCCGGCACGAGGACGTCATCCTCGCCGTCGCCAACCTCGCAGTGTTCATCTACGTGATGACGGGCATCGTCTACGAGACGCAGCACCTGCGGAATCCGTCGATCACGAATTACGCCGACGCGCTCTACTTCACCGTCACTGCGCTGACGACGACCGGCTTCGGCGATGTCGTGCTGTCGGGCACGCTCGGGCGGCTGATCTCGGTGGTGGTGATGATCTTCGGCGTGACGCTGTTCTTCCAGCTCGCGCGCGCGGTGCTGCAACCCACCAAGGTGCGCTTCCGCTGTCCGTCATGCGGCCTGTCGCGGCATGACCCGGACGCCGTGCACTGCAAGGCCTGCGGCGAACTGCTCAACATTCCCGACGAGGGGCAGGTGTAGGCGGCGGCAATGCCGCCGCCCGCCGCCTGCCTTACTCGCTTGACCTGCGCCTAGCGGCCGTAGCCCGCCATCTCGGACTCGCTGCGGTGCCAGTCCTGCCAGAGCTCGAGCAGCGCCAGCAGCACGAGCAGCCCGCCGAGCCCGAAGTGCCAGAACGCCAACGTAGAACCCGCATAACCGAACGCGAAGGGCGATGCGACGATCCACAGGCCGCACAGCAATTCGGCCCCCCCTCCCAGCGCGCCAGCTCGGTAAGTTCCAGCGCAGCCAGCGCGATCACGATCGCGCCGACGATGACGGCATTCCACATGACGGCCTCGCTGCTTTGTTCGCTCGCGAGCCAGGGCGACAAGCCGATCAGGGCGCCGATGACGATGGCGACCCAGTCTTCCCAAGTGCGGTGATTACGGAAAATAGCTGCCATGATGTCCTCCCGTGGGACAGAGCCGACGGCGGCCAGGGCAGCAAACGGCAGCCGGACCGCCGTTCCAGAGGGCACATTATACTAAAGTCGTAGATCAGCGCGAGCACAATCGGAGGTTGGGTCAGCGACGCTGACGCGGTTCGTGCCGCTGCGTCTCAGCTCGAGGGCCTATCCGGCCTTCGCCGCTGCCGACTGCTCCGCATAGGCCTTGTCCTTGGCCTCCGCGCGCTTGGCCGCAGGCCGCTCCGCGATGCGCGCGACGTAGGGGGCGAACTGCGGCCGCTCGGGCATCAGCTTGAACATGGTTGCCCAGCGGATGCTGGAGCCGATGACCACGTCGGCGGCGGTGAACTGCTCGCCAAGGAGGTAAGGTCCGCGTTCGACGGCCTGCGCGAGGATGTCGGCCACCGTATCGAGATCGCGCCAGCCGAGCGTGCCGGCGCGCGGCGTTTCCTTGCGGGGATAGGCGCGGTCGATCATCGCCGGCTCGATGCAGCTCGGGGAGAAGAACATCCATTTCAGATACGCGCCGCGGCGCGGATCGCCCACCGGGACATTGAGTTTCGCCTGGGGGAACTCGTCGGCGAGATAGGTGCAGATCGCCGCCACCTCGGTCACGACGGCATCACCGTGCCTGAGCGCGGGCACCTTCCCCATCGGATTGATCGCCAGATAGTCGGGCTTGAGCTGATCGCCGTTGTTGAGATTGAGCAGGTGCAGGTCGTAGGGCTGGCCCAGTTCCTCCAGCATCCACAGCGTGACCGATGACCGGGACGGCGAGGCGTGAAACAGCGTGAGCTGGGCCATGGAAGGTTCCTGTTTGCGACGGGCCTACGGTCTTGCCGCGCAAATGCGACCAAGAAAAGTCATCGGGCCGGGGTCGCGACCCGTGCTATGCGGCTGCCGATGCTCGGCGCGGTGCGGTCGCCGACCGCCGCAGCCGAATCGACAGAAGGGGAATGACAATGACCAAGCTCTCGATTCTCGCGATCGCCGCCGGCGCAGTCGCCTTGACCGCGGCGGCCGGCACGCCGGCCGAGGCCGTCGTCTACTGCAAGACCGTTGGCGTGCCGAAAGGCTGCGTGATGCGCCCGGCGGCGCCGGCGGCGCGCGTCGTCTATTGCACGGGCCCGGGCGTGCCCGTGGGCTGCGTGGCCCGGCCCGCCGGCCGCGCGGCCGTGAGTGTCGGTGTCAATCGCGGTGGTCCGGTCAACCGCGCCGGCGTGCGCTGACGCGGCAGCGCTTAAAGCACGGGGGGGAGCCCGCCCTGGGAACGCTGCCCCGGGGCGGGCTTTGTCTTGCTTGGCCCTTGTCTTACTCCGCCGGTTGCTGCGGCCGCCCGGGCCTGCTGCACTGGAAGTCCGCCCAGGCCAGGGCGCCGGCGAACAGGATGAAGCCCGCCAGAATCGCGGCGAGCACGACGATCGTTTCTGTCGGCATTGGTGCGTCTCCTTCGAGGCGCACGCTAGGTCCGGCACCGCGGGCTACCTTTGATCTCGATCAAGCAAGCCTCGCGTGCCTTTGGCGGAGGCAGCACGTATAAGCGGCGGATGACGATTGAAGCGCCCGCCGACCTGTCCGCCGAATGTCCGCACTGCCGCAAGCCGCCGGCGCTGTGCGTGTGCGACGGTGTCGCGCCCGTCGACAACCATATCGAGGTGCTGATCCTGCAGCATCCGCAGGAACAGGACCGTGCGCTCGGCACCGCGCGGCTGACCGCGCTGCAGCTCAAGAGCGCGCAGCTCAAGGTCGGGTTGTCGTGGCCGAACCTCGGCAAGATCCTCGGCCGGCCGGTCGACCCGCAACGCTGGGCGGTGCTCTATCTCGGCTCGACCAGCGCGGCCGAGATCGCACCGGAGCGCGAGCTCGTGCTGGTCGACCGCAAGGGCGCGCCCGAGCGCAACCAGGACGCGGCGCTGCGCGAGATCGAGGGCATCGTCCTGCTCGACGGGACGTGGAGCCAGGCCAAGGCGCTGTGGTGGCGCAATCCGTGGATGCTCAAGTGCCGCCGCATCGTGCTCAATCCGCGCGAGCCCTCGCGCTACGGCAAGGTGCGGCGCGAGCCGCGGCGCGATGCACTCTCCACCATTGAATCCGCCGCACTCCTGCTGAGCCGGCTCGAGCATCGCCCGGAGATCGAGAGCGCGCTGACCGACACGTTCGAGCGCATGCTGGCGCGCGTGCGGGCCAGCGGCCAGACGTTCGCGCGGCCGGCCGGCCGCCGCGGCGGGTCACGCCGCCGTGACGGCAGGCACCGCCGGCGTGCCTAGCGCGTGAGTGGGATGCACTAGCGATTTCGTGACCGGACCTCGCGCGAGCGGCCGTAACCCCTGATCCGGCGACGCCGAAAGACAGGCATCCGCAACTGTCTCGTCGGCTCTCATGATCCCCACCCTGCTCCTCGCGTTTGCTGCCGGCGTGCTGACGATCGCAGCGCCCTGCACGTTGCCCGTCCTCCCCGTTCTGGTCGGCACCTCGCTCGGACAGACCAGTCGGCTGCGCCCGCTCTTCATCGCGCTCGGCTTCGTTGCATCCTTCGCGGCGGCGACGCTGCTGTTCAGCGCCATCACCGATGTCGTCGGGCTCGACCAGAATTCCGTGCGCACCTTTGCCGCCGCGCTGTTGCTGGGGTTTGGCGCAGCATTGCTGTGGCCGGCCCCGTTCGAGCGCGTGGCCGCACGCGCGGTGGCGCCACTCGCAGGACGTATCGCCGGCCGCTTCGGCGGCGGCGGCGCGGGTAAAGGATTCATGCTGGGAACGACACTCGGGCTCGTGTGGACGCCATGCGCCGGACCGGTGCTCGGCTCGATCCTCACCGTCATCGCCACGTCCCCCGACGCGGCACACGCACGCACCTTGCTGGTCGTCTATGCGGTGGGCGCCGCATTGCCGCTGCTGGCCTTGGCCTATGGCGGACAGGCAGTCAGCCGGCGTCTGCGCCGCGCCGGGCGCGTGGCGCGGCCGCTCCAGCAGGCGTTCGGGATCGCCGTGATCGTCTTCGCTGTGGCGACCTACTTCCAATACGACGTCGAACTCACGCTTTGGCTGGGGCGCTTTTATCCGAACGGCCAGATCGGCCTTTAAGCAGGAGGTTTCCATGCACAGACGTTCGATCATCCTGGCGGCCGCCGCGGCGCTCGCCGCCGGCGCATCGGCCGCTCTTGTTCCAGCCGATGCGGCCGGACCGCTGCAGGTCGCCGTTGCGGACGGCAAGGCTCCAGGCTTTGTCGGCATCACCCGGTGGCTCAACTCGGAGCCGCTGACGCTCGAAGACCTGCGCGGCAAGGTCGTGATGGTGACCTTCTGGACCTATGGCTGCTACAACTGCGTCAACACGCTGCCGCACGTCACGCAGCTCTACGAAAAATACAAGGACCAAGGATTCGTGGTCGTGGGCGTCCACACGCCGGAGTTTCCATTCGAGCGGTCAACCGCGAACGTCGCAACGGCGATCAAGCGGCACGGCATCACGTTCCCGGTGGCGCAGGACAACGACTATGCCACCTGGAAGACCTACGGCAACCGCTACTGGCCGGCGCAATACATCATCGACAAGAGCGGCAGGATCGTATTCACCCACGCCGGCGAAGGCGACTACGACACGATCGAGCGGACGGTGCAGCGCCTGCTCGGGGCGACGACCTGACCCGGCTTGTCGGCGCGGCCGGGCGCAGACCGGATCCTCGCGTCACACTCACACCCCGAGCTGCGTCGCGAGATCCTCGACGCTCGCGGCGCGCATGTCGACGGCCGATGTCGGCTGCTTGGCGCCCTTGCCCGGCCCCTGCTCGTCCGGCCGTCCGATGAAGGCGGTGCGCAGCCCGCATGCGGCCGCCGCCGCGAGGTCGTTGGGATGCGCGGCCACCATCATGCACGCGTCCGGCGGCAGGTCGAGCGCCTCGCAGGCCGACAGATAGACCCGCGGCTTCGGCTTGAAATCGCCGGCGATCTCCGAGCCGAGGATCGCGTCCCACGGCATGTCGTTGCGCCGTGCCAGCGCCACCATCAGCGAGATGTTGCCGTTGGAGACGGGGGCGATCGCGTATTTGCGCTTGAGCCGGTGCAGGCCCGGCGAGGTGTCCGGCCAGGCATCGAGACGATGCCAGGCGAGGTTGAGCCGCTGCGCGTCCGCCTCCGCCAGTCCCGTCACGCCGAAACGCGGAAGGATCTGCTCAAGGTTGTGCCGGTGCAGCACGTCGAGCTTGCAAAAGGGAATGCGCCCCGCCCGCACCTCCTCCATGGCCGGCTGATATTCGGCGCGCCAGGCGTCGGCGAAAGCCGGCCAATCGAGCGCGTAGCCGAGCGGCCCGAGGATGGCCTGTGCCTCGCGCGCAATGCTGGTGCGCCAGTCCACCAGTGTGCCGAACACGTCAAAGAACAGGGCCTTCACGGAATCTCGCATGGAATGTGTCCGGGATTTGGGTTGCGGGCGGCGGCAGGGTCGTCACGATAGCGCAGGTTACAGGCAGCGGAAATGATGGAGCCCTTGATGGCGCGAATGACGGCCAAGGAACTCACCGAAATGAGCATGAAGCACGGCATGCTGGCCAAGCAGCTCTATGTCGTGTTCACCACGCCAACGAACGGGCTCGACCCCGTGCTCGAAAACATCCAGGACCATCTCGCCTATCAGATCGATTTGGAACGCCGCGGGATCATGTTCGCTGCCGGACCGAACTGGACCGACGACGGCGAGAATTGGGAGGGCGACGGCATGGTGGTGATCCGTGCCGCCTCCCTCGCCGAGGCGCGCGAGATCGCGGCGCAGGACCCGATGCACGCGCGCGGCGCGCGCAGCTTCAGGGTGCGGCCGTGGATGATCAATGAGGGGACGGTGCGGGTGCGGCTCGACTATTCCACCGGTCGCTTCCACCTCGAGTGAGCGTCCGCAGGGCCCTCCTTGGCCATCCGCCGCAGCCGGCCTTTACGTTAATGGCCGGAACCCGGCACCACCGCCCTTGTGCGGGCACGCTGGGCGGGCAGAATGTTGTTTGCTATCGTCGTGGCGGGGTTGGGACAAGTCATCCACAGCGCCCGTGGCAGCCGCCGCGGGTCCGGTGCAGCAAACAAGACCAACCAATCCCAAAGCGTGCCGCGTGAACGGGGGGCGGCCTGGTATGCGTTGGGTTCTGTGTTGCGTTTGTGCGTGCGTGGGTCTTGCGATCAGTCCTGAGGGCGCGCGGTCGGAAACGCCGGCCGCCGCTGCAGTGACCGCCCATCCATCGTCCCCGTCGGAGCAGTCGCCGCCGCCGGAGCGCGTGCCGCTGCCGCGCCTGCGGCCCGCGTCCGCCCCGCCCGCCATCGTGCGCCTCTCCACGCGCGAGGTCTGCGAGACGCTCGCGGCGTCGGCCGCCAAGTATCGCCTGCCGATCGCGTTCTTCGGCAACCTCATCTACAAGGAAAGCAGCCTGCGCTCGAACGTGGTCAGCCGCGCCGGCGCGCGCGGCATCGCCCAGTTCATGCCGAGGACGCAGCGCCTCGTCGGCCTGAAGAACCCGTTCAACCCGCGCGAGGCGCTGCCGGCATCGGCCAAGTTCCTCAATATCCTGCTGCACCGCTTCGACAACAATTATGGGCTCGCGGCGGCTGCCTACAACGCCGGCCCGACGCGGGTGAGCCGCTGGCTCAAGCGCGGCAAATCGCTGCCGGGCGAAACCCGCAAGTATGTCGCGAAGATCACCGGCAAGCCGGCCGAAGAGTGGCGCGGCGCGCGCGGCAACGACTTCGACACCGACCTGAGCAGCAACGTCCCGTGCGCGGAGCTGCGCGCCTTCGCCGAGCTCGAGACCAACCCCGCTTCGGCGCACAGCACGCGTCCGCGCAGGTTCGTGCTGCCGATGCCGCTGCCGCATCCGCACCGCGTGGCGACAGAGACCGCAGGCGAAAGCACCGAGGCGCAGGCCCCGCTGCGGGTCAATATCGAGGTGACGGCGCCGCCGACGCGCGACTAGTGTCCCGATTCCGAAGTTCGCAAGGCTGCGCGGCAGATCTGATGCGAACTCCGGAATCAAAAGGCACATTCGGGCGTGGGCACATTGATGCGCAGCCACAGCCCGATTGACGCCAGTTGGACGAACGCCAAGCATATGGCGGCGGGCTTGTCGTAGCGCGTTGCCACTCGTCGCCAGCAACGACGCGATTGTACCAGGTCGTGTACGGACCGAAGTTCTCCGGCAGGTCACGTTGCGGTGCCCGGATCGCAGGACCCAGAAAGTGGCGTTGAGCCCGCGACGATCATTCATCCGTGGCATACCGCGCTGATCATCGGGTTCCTCTGCGCAGAGGTTCAGCAGCGCCCTTTCGGTGGCTATTTTTCTAGCTTAAGCTTGAACGACCAGATGACCGGTTCCGCGGAGTTGAAAAATGGCTTCGCCTAGTCGAATTGGTGCAATTCTGTGCGCTGCCACTTTGCTCACGACAACGCATGTGATGGCACAAGCGCTTCCTCCTAATTTGCCAACGAAAGAGCAATTGGCCAACGACAACAACCTTTTCATCACGTTGGCAAAGAAAGCACTGAAGTGGGAAGAGCCAACGGAGCCGGTCAGGATCGTTGGCCCGATCTATTTCGTGGGGACAAGGGGCCTCGGCGTATTTCTCTTCGCGACCGCCGAGGGGCACATCCTGATGAACACGGGCATGCCCTCGTCCGGACCGATGATCGTGGATTCAATCCGCAAGCTCGGTTTCAAGCCCGAAGACATCAAGATCATGATCAATGGCCACGCTCACGTCGATCATGCCGGCGCCTTTGCATTCATGAAGAAGCAGTTTGGACCTCAGTTGGCCGTTATGAGGGACGACGTCGCCGCGATGGAAAGCGGTGATCGCGACGACTTCAAGTACGGTAACGATTTGACCTATGAGGGGGTCAAGGTCGATCGCGTCCTGCGCGACGGCGACACTGTCAGGCTGGGCGACGTGCTGCTCACCGCCTATCACACGCCGGGACATACCCGCGGCGCCACAACTTGGATCGCGAACTTGGCCGTCGACGGCAAGGCTTACCTCGTGGCGTTCCCGGACGGCGCCGGGTTCAACCCGGGCTACCGCGTCGCGAAGAATCCTTCGTACCCCGGGATCACCGAGGACTACCGTAACACGCATCACGCGCTCGAGATGATCAAGCCGGACATCTGGCTGGCGCAGCACAACGAATATTACGACCTTGAAGGCAAGCGGAAGCGGGCGGAGACGGAGGGCGTTAAGGCCTGGATCGATCCGGACGGCTACCGCCGCTTCATCGCGGGCAAGAAGCGCGCGTTCGAGGATCAGGTCGACGAGGAGCTTGGCGTGCCCAAGGCAGCGGCGAAATGAGGCAGGCGACGACGACGTTTCTCGCCCGTATGGCGCTCGCTTTTGCTCCGGTGGTCTGCGCTCAGGCGGGGGCGCTCCCGCAGGCCAGCCAGCCACGCCAGTCTCGTTTTGGTTCGGACATCCGCTTGAGGAACTCGCGGCAATAACGCCGCGAATTTTCTGAGCCAAGACACCGGCGCCGCGTCAGCGGGCCGGGTCCGCCAGCACCTGCTGCAGCAATGCCATCAGCGCTTCGGGCGCGGTGACGTTGGGGCTGTGGCTGGCGTCGAGCTCGTAGAGGCGCCACCCGGCTTCGCTGCGCGCGCGCGCCGCGAACTGCCCGAACGGACCCTTGTCGGCGTAGCGCGTGCACTGGATGTAGGTGCGCGGCAGCGTCAGCTCCGCCTGCAGGCCGAGCGGCTGCTCGAAGCACTTGAGCGACTGCGGCACGCGGTGCGCGTTGATCCAGGCGAGGTCTTCCGGCGAGGTGTCCGGCGGCGACGGATTCGGCGACACCCGCCAGCCGTCGCCGGCCTTGACGCTGTCGCGCATGCGCTGGCGCTGCTCGGCCGGGACGAGGTCGGCCAGGGCCTGGCCGTCCTTCGGCACGAACGCGTCGAGATAGATCAGCCGCGCGATGCGCTCGCGCGCGCGGTCCGCGACGCCCGTGGCGACCATGCCGCCGTAGCTGTGGCCGATCAGCACGACGTCGCGCAGGTCCTCGCAGGTGAGCACGCCGAGCACGTCCTGGATGTGCGTCTCGAGATCGTTGGACGGGCTCGCCAAATGCGCGCGCTCGCCCAATCCCGTGTAGCTCGGCGTGAAGAACTGGTGGCCGGCCGCCGCCATCAGCGGACGCACTTTCTTCCAGGCCCACGCCGAGGACCATGCCCCGTGGGCCAGCACGATTGTCGCCAAGCTCTCCTCCCTGATCTGCGCTCCGGCGGCACGCTATCATATTGCGGCGCGTGCGGAGAACCGCATCGCTTGCATGCCCGCGCACTCACACCCTCGTGTCTTGGCAGAATCACGCGCGCCATGACAGCGTCCCCGCCGGCGCGTCCGCGCCTTCCCGCCCGACGATCGAGAAGGAATGGCCATGGGGAGCTTGGAAAGATTCACGCCGTACGTGCTCAGCATCCTGCGGATCGTGACCGCACTGATCTTCATCGCGCACGGCACGCAGAAACTGTTCGGATTTCCGGCGCTCCCGCCGAGCGGCAGCACGGTGGCGATCTTCTCGCTCTATGGCGCCGCCGCCCTGATGGAAGTGATCCTCGGCCCGCTGGTGCTTGTCGGCCTGTTCACGCGCCCGGCGGCGTTCCTGCTCTCCGGCGAGATGGCGGTGGCCTACTGGTATTCACACGCGCCGCGCAGCGTCTATCCGCTGCTCAACGGCGGCGACGCGGCGATCCTCTACTGCTTCGTGTTCCTGTTCATTGCCTTCGCGGGACCCGGCCCGCTGAGCCTCGACCGGCTGCTGCGCAAGGTGCGCTGAGCATTCCAGGCGAGGCGCGCCCCGCCTACTCCGCCGCGATCGCCGGCTCGGCGGTCGCGTCGTGCTCGAAGATCCAGTCGCGCGACAGCGGCGGCGGCGCCGGCACCTTGCGGTTGTTCTGGAACTGCTCGCGCGCCTGCAACTGCACGCGCCGGGCGCGCGGCACGCGCTCGCGTTCGTAGAACGCCAGCGCGGCTGATGGGTCGTCGCCGCGGCGCGCGAGGTTGCGCGCCAGCGCATAGGCGTCCTCGAGCGTGATCGATGCGCCCTGCGCCAGGGTCGGCATCATCGGATGCGCGGCATCGCCGAGCAGCGTCATGCGGCCCTTGGTCCACTGCGTGAGCGGATCTCGATCGTAGATGCCCCAGCGGTAGACCTCCTGGACCTTCTCGAACATGCCGAGCAGCGCCTCGTTCCAGCCGGCGAAGGACTCCAGCATCTTTTCCTTCGAGGACGGCACCGTCCAGGATTCCTCGGCCCAGTCCTGCGACACGCGTCCGATGAACAGGTTGTAGAGCTCGCCGCCGCGGATCGGATAGCAGATCACGTGTCCGGTCGGCCCGATCCAGCCGACGTACTCGCCGGGATCGACGTGCACCGACTTGCCGGGCCCGACCTGGGTCGGCACGCACGCGATCGGCACGATGCCGCGCCACGCCGTCTGCTCGGTGAAACGCGCGGGCGCCTCGCCGAACAGCGCGGCGCGCACCACCGAACGGATGCCGTCCGCCCCCACCACCACGTCGGCCTCGACCTCCTTGCCGTCGGCGAAGCGCGCGACCGCGCCGCGCGGGGTCGCGCCGACGCCGGTGCATTGGACGTCGAGCGTGATGGCGTGATCCGGCACGCCCTGCGCGAGCAGCCGGTGCAGGTCGGCGCGGTGCGCAGTGATATAGGGCGCGCCGTAGCGCTCCGTCGCGATCGCCTTGAGCGGCTCGCGGAAGCGCAGATGCGCATCGTCCCAGGCGAGCGAGACGATATTGGTCGGCTCGCATGCCAGCCCGCCGAGCGTATGCTCGAGCCCGAGCGCGCGCAGCACCTTCACACCGTTGGGCCCGATCTGCAGGCCGGCGCCGACCTCGCCGAGTTCGCTGCTGCGCTCGAACACGAGCACCTCACAGCCGAGCTTGCGCAGTGCGCCGGCGGCGGCGAGACCGCCGATGCCGGCCCCGATGATGGCGACGCGAAGGGATCGTGACACTGCGGCGGTTCCTCACGCTCGTATGATCTGCGTTGCCGCGCCGTGGTGCCCCTCATCGGGGAACGGCCGCCTCGCAGATGCGTTTTCATCCTGCATGGCGCCGGCCGCCTGGGCAGCCGTGTCCGGACCATGCGATTCACTCACGGCGTACGGCCCACATCGGAACACAGCACCTCCGCGAGGTGCGCCGCTGACCCGGCCGCACGCGTGCAATCTAATCCAGGAGTACGTCCCGATGAAACTTTCCGGCAAGAAGATCGCCATTCTCGCCACGCATGGATTTGAGCAGTCCGAGCTCGAGGTCCCGCTCCAGAAGCTGAAAGAGGCCGGCGCGACCGTGCATGTCGTGTCGCCTGAAAAGGGTGAGATCAGAGGCTGGGACAAGAAGGACTGGGGTCGGCCGGTGAAGGTCGATCGTTTGATCGAGGACGCCAAGGTCGATGACTACGACGCCGTGGTATTGCCCGGCGGCCAGATCAACCCCGACCTGCTGCGCGTCAATTCGGATGCGCTGGAGTTCATCCGCGGCTTCTTCGACCAGAAGAAGGTCGTCGCGGCGGTGTGCCACGCGCCCTGGCTGCTGGTCGAGACCGGCATCGCCAAGGGCCGCCGCATGACCTCGTACCACTCGATGAAGACCGACGTGATCAACGCCGGCGCGAAATGGGAGGACTCCGAGGTCGTGAACGACCAAGGCGTCATCACCTCGCGCAACCCGGGCGATCTCGCCGCATTCTCGGCCAAGATCATCGAGGAGGTCGCGGAGGGCCGCCACACCAAGCGCAGCGCCGCCGCCTAGCCGGCCGGGTCGGCGACCGCGCCCGAGGCTCCACCGGTCGCCGGGGACCTGACCAAATTTCAGGCCCGCTCGTGAATCAGGCACACGCACCGCCTCTGCATAGCTCGCGGCGGCGCGTGGGCCGACGATTCGCCTTGGCTGTGCAGACGACGCAGATCCGAGACCTCCGTGTCCGAAATTTTCGACCAATTTGACGCTTCCCCCCGGAACTTTGAGTCTGGCGGGCGGTTTTTCGCTGGAATTATCTTTCCAAGGCATGCGCCATTTGCATAACTGCGGCGCAGCAAAATCTATTTAATAAGACGTTTCAGTAGCTTATTTGATCTTCAACACAGCCGGTGCCGACGAAATTGTGCACTGCATCGTGCACAGGGATCCGCCTGGTCCCGACAGAGATGAGGATTGAACCATGTTGCTAGCCAATGTTGTGCGGATGCTCCGCTCCTGGCGTCGTTTCAACACCAGCCTGCGCGAGCTCAATCGTCTGGGCGACCGCGAACTGGCCGATATCGGCATCTCGCGGTCCGACATTCCCCGCATCGCCTGGGAAGACGCCCAGCGCTGAAATCCCCAGCGGTAGGTCGGCGTCCTCCCCGCCGACTGGTCGCAGAAGCGCCCGCCCTCGCGGCGGGCGCTTTCGTTTTACCGTGACACCACGCCAGGGCGACAAAGCCATCGCGACGCCTCGGGCGTTGACTTGCCGGGGGTTTTCGCGGACCACCGGCGCATGGCTGCTTCGCATCCCCTTTCTCCGATCCACATCGTCGGCGGCGGCCTCGCCGGCTCCGAGGCCGCCTGGCAGATCGCCGCCTCCGGCGTGCCTGTCGTGATCCATGAGATGCGGCCCGTGCGCGGCACGGACGCGCACAAGACCGACGGCCTTGCCGAGCTCGTGTGCTCGAACTCGTTCCGCTCCGACGACCGCGAGACCAACGCGGTCGGGCTGCTGCACGAGGAGATGCGCCGGCTCGGCTCGCTCATTCTGCGCACCGCCGACGCCAACCAGGTCCCCGCCGGCGGCGCCCTCGCCGTTGACCGCGACGGCTTCTCGGCCGCGATCACCGCCAGCCTCGCCGCCCATCCGCTGGTCGAGATCCGCCGCGAGGAGGTCGCCGCCTTGCCCCCGGCAGACTGGGACAGCGTGATCATTTCCACCGGACCGCTCACCTCCGCAGCCTTGGCGGCGGCCGTGCGCGAACTCACGGGCGAGAGCGAACTCGCCTTCTTCGACGCCATCGCGCCGATCATCCACCGCGACAGCATCGACATGAGCGCCGCCTGGTTCCAGTCGCGCTACGACAAGGAAGGGCCCGGCGGTACCGGCGCCGACTACATCAACTGCGCGCTCACCCGCGAGCAGTACGAGGCCTTCGTCGATGCCCTGCTTGCCGGCGACAAGACCGCATTCCACGAATGGGAAGCCTCGACGCCCTATTTCGACGGCTGCCTGCCGATCGAGGTGATGGCCGAGCGCGGACGCGAGACGCTGCGGCACGGGCCGATGAAGCCGTTCGGCCTCACCAATCCGCATGCGCCCGAGAACAAGCCCTATGCCGTCGTGCAGCTTCGCCAGGACAACAAGCTCGCCACGCTGTTCAACATGGTCGGCTTCCAGACCAAGCTCAAGCACGGCGAGCAGGTGCGCATCTTCCGCACCATCCCCGGCCTCGAGCGCGCCGAGTTCGCGCGCCTCGGCGGCATCCATCGCAATACGTTCCTCAACTCGCCCAAGCTGCTCGACGGTGCGCTGCGCCTCGCGCGCATGCCGCGCCTGCGCTTCGCGGGCCAGATCACGGGCTGCGAGGGCTATGTCGAATCCGCCGCCATCGGCCTGCTCGCCGGGCGCTTCGCGGCCGCCGAGCGGCTGGGGCATCGTCTCGCTCCGCCGCCGCCGACCACCGCGCTCGGCGCGCTGCTCGGCCACATCACCGGCGGCCACGTCGAGACGATCGACGCGGGACCGAAGTCGTTCCAGCCGATGAACATCAACTTCGGCCTGTTTCCGCCACTGGCGCGCGCGCCGACGCGCGGCCCGGAGGGCGAGCGCCTGCGTGGCACGGCCAAGACCCTCGCCAAGAAACGCGCGCTGACCGCGCGCGCCCTCAACGATCTCGACCGCTGGCTCGCCGGCGAGGTTGCCTCGGCCGCCGAATGAGCGCTCCCCTGCCGCCCGAGCTGGCGCAGCGCTGGCGCCCGTCCCTGGTGCTCAAGCGCGACGTGTTCTCCACGGTCGAACGCGGCCGTTTCGTCACGCCCGAGGGCGAGATCGATGCGGTGCTGCGCCGCACGGACGGCGTGCCCTGGTGGTCGCGGCTGCTGGCGCGACACCTGTTCAGGCGCGAGCGCCGCGCCCTCGCCGCCGCGGCGCCGCTCGCCATCGCGCCCCGGCTGCTCTACGCCGACGACACGTTCCTGGTGCGCAGCTTCATCGACGGCGTCGCGCTGCACATCGCGCGCCCCGCCGGCGACCTTGCCTATTTCCGCTCGGCGCGCGACGCGCTGCGCCGGCTGCATCGCCTCGGCGTCACGCACAACGATCTCGCCAAGGAGCAGAACTGGCTGCGCGGCGCCGACGGCAAGGCCTATGTCACCGATTTCCAGCTCGCCTTCGTGTTCCGCCGCCGCAGCAAGCTGTTCCGCCTCGCGGCCTACGAGGACCTGCGGCACGCCCTCAAGCACAAGCGCACCTACGCCCCCCAGGCGCTCACCGCCGCCGAGCGGCGCATCCTCGCGCGCAAGAGCCTGCCGACCCGCATCTGGATGGCGACGGGCAAGCGCGTCTATCGCGCGATCACGCGCGGCGTCTTCGGTTTCGTCGATCGCGAGGGCGGCGGGCCGCGCCTGGTGCACGACGCGCCGGTTATCGTCGCTGCGCTCAAGACCAGCGCGCAGGTCCGCGACGCCGCCGTGGTGGCCTATCCCGACCGCCGCTCCGGCACCGGCCTCTACGCCTTCGTCGAAACGCTCCAACCGGGGTGCGAGCGCGAATTGCTCGACGCCATCGCAAGCCGCAAGATCACCGCACCCGAGCGCCTGCAGATCGTGCCGGCGCTGCCGCGCAACGCAAGCGGCGGCGTGCGGCTGGAGATCCTGCAGCTCGTCGCCATGAACCAGGTCGATCTCATCGACCAGCTCGTCACCAGCGCGGCCGAGCGCGAGCTCGTCGCCGGCATCGTCGCCGGCCGCCAGAACCTGCGCGACCGCTTCAGCTTTTGAGCGGGCGTCACCCGCGCGGAAACCCCAGCCACGCCGCATGCAGCAGCGTGAGCTGACGCCGCCATTGCGGCGGCTGCGGATTGCCGAGCCGCAGCGGCACGAGCGCCGCCGGCAGGAATGCCGGCAAGGCGACGGCAGGCAACTCGTCCACCGTCGCGCGGAACTTCGCGTAATGCTGGCGCGCGGCGTCGCGGTGCGCCGGGTCGCGCGACCAGTCGTAGGCGAGGCCGGCGTCCTCGGCGGCGGCGTGCAGGACCTGCGCGTCGGCTCCGAGCAACCGCGCGGCGGCGAGGAAGATGTTGGGCTCGACCGAGGTGAGCGGCTCGCCGAACAGCTCCGCCCGCCGCAGCTCGATGGCGCCGACCAGCGGCTCGGGGTCGGTGCCCGTCTCGGCCAGGGCCGCGCCGAGCGCGGCGGCGACTGGGGTCGCCGCGGCTTCGTCCGGCCGTTCGCCCAGCAATGCCTCGCGCCACCACTGCAGCCGGATCGCCCCCGCCATCGGCTCGCGCACGGCGGCGCGCACGCGGCCGATCTCGATATTGAACGCATAGAGCGCGAACAGGCGGCGGCGGTCGGCAGCCGGCGCGAACATGCCCGCCAGGAAACGATCCTTGTCGTGCTCGCGCACCAGCGCCTCGCAATAGGCGAAGGCGGTCTCCAGGAAACGGTCCTGATCGCGCACCAGGGCCTCGCGATCGCTCTCGTCGTCGGCGGGCATCAGTCGACGGCGATCAGCAGCGCCGCCACCGGGCGGCGCTCGCCGACGAGGATGTTGTACGTGCGCACCGCCGCGCCGGTCGCCATGGTCTCGACCGCGATGCCGCTCTCCTGGAAGCGCCGCCGCAGCGGGTCCGGCAGGATGGCGCCGCGCGCACCCGCGCCGATCAGGCAGTGCGTGACCGCCCCCGCGCGCGCGAACACGGGCGTCAGCGTCGCTTCGTCGATGTCCTCGAAACGCGCGGCCGGGACCGCCCAGATGCCGTCCGGCAGGCAGAGCAGCGATCCGCGGTGCGACATCTCCGCGAACCGGAAGCCGCCGTTGCCGTAGGCGTCGATCGGGGCGGCGTAAGGAAGATGCGGGGCCGCGTCTGCCACGCCGCCGCTCAGCGACGGGTGGCGGCGGGGGCCGGCGTCGCGGCGGGCCGGCCCGGCTCGGGCTCCGTGGCCTCCGCGCGGTTGGTGCCGACGCCGAGGTAGATCAGGATCGGGGCCGCGATGAAGATCGACGTATAGGTGCCGACCAGCACCACGCCGAACATCATCGTGGCGGTGAAGCTGTGGATCGCGGGACCGCCGAACAGCAGCAGCGCGAGCAGCGAGAGCGTCACCGTGACGTGCGTGATGATCGAGCGTGAGAGCGTCGAATTGATCGAATAGTTCAAGAGCTCGGTCATCGGCAGCTTCTTGTAGCGCCGCAGCGTCTCGCGGATGCGGTCGTAGATGACCACGGTGTCGTTGAGCGAATAGCCGAGGATGGTCAGCAGCGCCGCGATGCTGGTGAGATCGAAGTCGATCTGCGCCAGCGACATGAATCCGATCGTGAGCACGAGGTCGTGGATGTTCGCGATCATGGCTCCGAGCGCGAACTGCCATTCGAACCGGAACCACAGGTAGATCAGGATGCCGCCGATGGCGAGGAACAGCCCGATCGTGCCCATCGACAGGAGCTCGCCCGAGACGCGCGGCCCGACCACCTCGACGCGGCGGTATTCGACCGCATCGCCCAGCGCCTGACGCACCTTCTGCACCGCCTGCTGCTGCGCCACCTCTCCGCCCGGCTGCTGGCCGATGCGGATGAGCACGTCGCTGGGCGCGCCGAACTGCTGGAGCTGCACGTCGCCGAGCTTGAGGCTCTCCAGCGTCGAACGCATGCCGGCGAGGTCGGCGGGGCCCGCCTTGCTCTGCACCTCCATCAGGGTCCCGCCCTTGAAGTCGATGCCGAAGTTCAGGCCGTGCGTGAAGTACAGCACGATCGCCGCGATCGAGAGCACCGCCGAGATCGGAAAGCTGATGCGGCGGAAGCGCGCGAAATCGAACTTGGTGTCGTCGGGTACGATGCGGAGCAGGCGCACGGTGCTATCCCCTCAGATCGGCACGACCTTGGGACGCTTCCAGCGCACCCAGGTGGCGACGATCAGGCGTGTCAGAGTGAAGGCGGTGAACAGGGTGGTCGCGATGCCGATGCCGAGCGTCACCGCGAACCCGCGCACCGGGCCGGTGCCGATGAAGAACAGCACGGCCGCCGCGATGAAGGTCGTGATGTTGGAGTCGAGGATGGTGGCGAGCGCGCGCGAGAAGCCCGCGTCGAGCGCCTGGATGGCCGAGCGGCCCGCCCGCACCTCCTCGCGAATGCGCTCGTAGATCAGCACGTTGGAATCGACCGCGATGCCGACCGTGAGCACGATGCCGGCGATGCCGGGCAAGGTGAGCGTGGCGTTGAGCAGCGACAGGATGCCGAAGATCATCGCGACGTTGACGGCGACCGCGATGTTCGCGAACAGCCCGAACAGGCCGTAGGTCACGAACATGAAGACGATCACCAGCGCCGAGCCGATGTAGGCGGCGAACTTGCCCTTCTGGATCGAGTCCTGGCCGAGGCCGGGGCCGACGGTGCGCTCCTCGATGATGGTCAGCGGCGCCGGCAGCGCGCCCGCGCGCAGCAGGATGGCGAGGTCGTTGGCGCTCTCGACGGTGAAGTTGCCGGAGATCTGGCCGGAGCCGCCGATGATCGGCTCGCGGATCACCGGCGCCGAGATCACCTCGTTGTCGAGCACGATCGCGAACGGGCGGCCGACGTTCTCCTGGGTGACCTGCGCGAACTTGCGCGCGCCCGCGGTATTGAAGCGGAAGGTGACGATCGGCTCGCCGCTGCGCTGGTCGAAACCGGGCTGCGCATCCGTGAGCTCCTCGCCCGAGACCAGAACCTGCTTCTGCACCAACACCGGAGTCTTGGGATCGGTCTTGCCCTCGTAGAGCACCTCGGAGTCGGGCGGCGGGCGCGTCGCCAGCGCGTCCTGGGCCGACATCGACATGTCGACCAGGCGGAAAGTCAGCTTGGCGGTCGTGCCGAGCAGTTGCTTGAGGCGCGAGGGATCCTGCAGGCCGGGCACCTGCACCAACACCCGGTCGACGCCTTGGCGCTGGATCAGCGGCTCGACCGTGCCGAGCTCGTTGACGCGCCGTTCGATGATCTGGATCGACTGGTCGACCGACTGGCGGATGCGCTCCAGCATCGCTGCTTCGGTCACCGTCAGCCGCACCGTGCGGTTGCCGGCGTCGGCGACGTCCACGGAGCGCTGGCCGGTGCCTCCCAGAAGCCCGCCGAGTGGCTGCGACAGCTCGCGCAGTTTTGTCAGCGCCTGATCGAAATCGGCGTCGTCACGGATGCGGACCTCGACGCTGCTGCCGCGGGCGGTCAGCCCGGTGTAGCCGATGCGCGCGTCGCGCAGCACGCGGCGCACGTCGTCGCGCAGCGCGTCGACCTTCTCCTTGCGCACGGCATTGGAGTCGACCTCCAGCAGGATGTGGGAGCCGCCCTGCAGGTCGAGCCCGAGCACCACGTGGCGCTGCGCCCACTTCGGCCAGCTCTCGACGGTCGTCTGGGAAATGAAGTTCGGCACCGCAAACAGGCAGACGAGCAGCGCCGCCGCCAGCGTCGCGATCGCCTTCCAACGCGAGAAATAGAGCATGGGCCTTGCGAGCTCCTATGGCGCGAACCGCGCCGCTGTGCGGTCAGCGACGGCGACAGCCGGGCGCCTGCCGCCCGGCCGACGAGCCGCCGCGACGTGCGGCGCTAGGACTTCGCCGCCGCGGCCTCGTCCTTCACCGGCTCGCCCTTGGCGCGCACGTCCGAGACCATGCTGCGCACCTGGCGCGTCCGGACACCCTCGGCGATCTCGATCTCGATCTGATCGTCGTCGATGACCTTGGTGACCTTGGCCACGATTCCGCCCGAGGTCACAACCGTGTCCCCGCGCCGGACGTTCTTGATCATCTCCTGGTGCTGCTTCGCGCGCTTCTGCTGCGGACGCAGGATCAGGAAATACATGATCACGAAAATACCGACGAACGGCAGCAGTGACATGATCATGTCGCTGCCTCCGGCACCGGCACCCTGGGCAAATGCGGGCGTAATGAACATCAACTTCCCCTGGCAGATGTAATCTTAGGAATCGTGGCAAACCAGCGACTTGGCACGCCTTTTTGCAGCCGCGCGGGACTATAGCCGCCGGGGGTGCGAATGCAACGCGCAAACCCGCACATGGTCGCACGATCCGGAGAGGCGCGGCCGGGTCCGGGCGACCGCGCCCCCCGTCTGGCTGCTCCAATGCTCCGCGGCTTCCACTGTACCGGATCATGCGCTAAGGGTGCGGCCCCGCTGAAATGACCGCCATGGCCAAAGCCCGAAAATCAACGTCCAAATCCGGATCAAGGTCCACATCGAGGTCCGTCCCCGCACCGGCACGGCGCGCGGCGACCAGGAGCCCCGCCGGTTCCGCGCCCGCCGACGCCGCCGTGCTCGCCCGCATCGCCGACGCGATCGAGCGCCTCGCGCCGAGCACCCCCGCGGCGCCGGACTTCACGGTCGCCGATGCCTTCGTCTGGCAGCCGGCCGGCCGCCGGCTCGTGCCGGTGCCCCGCGTCAACCGCATGGACATGTCGCTGCTCAAGGGCATCGACCGCATGCGCGACATCCTGATCGAGAACACGGAACGTTTCGCGCGCGGCCTGCCCGCCAACAACGCGCTGCTGTGGGGCGCGCGCGGGATGGGCAAGTCCTCGCTGGTGAAGGCCGCGCACGCCTCGATCAACGCCGCCCTCGGCAGGCAGGCCGGGCTGCTCAAGCTGGTCGAGATCCATCGCGAGGATATCGAGAGCCTTCCCGACCTGATGACGCTGGTGCGCGGGGTGCCCTACCGCTTCATCGTGTTCTGCGACGATCTTTCGTTCGACACCGAGGACACGTCCTACAAGTCGCTCAAGGCGGTGCTCGAAGGCGGCATCGAGGGGCGGCCCGAGAACGTCATCCTCTACGCCACCTCGAACCGCCGCCACCTCATGGCGCGCGACATGATCGACAACGAACGCTCGACCGCCATCAATCCCGGCGAGGCCGTCGAGGAGAAGGTCTCGCTGTCGGACCGCTTCGGGCTGTGGCTTGGCTTCCACCGCTGCAGCCAGGACGAGTTCCTCGCCATGGTCGAGGGCTATGTCAGCCATTTCCGCATCCCGGTCGATGCCGAGACGCTGCGCCGCGAGGCGCTCGAATGGGCGACCACGCGCGGATCGCGTTCGGGCCGCGTGGCGTGGCAATACATCCAGGATCTCGCCGGACGCCAGGGCGTCAGCCTCGCCGGCGGTTAGCGCGGCACGCGGTTAGCGCGGCGTCCGTTTCGCGCCAGGCGCGCCTAGGCGCCCGGCAGGAACTGCATCGGATCGACCGGCGTCGACCCCTTGCGGATCTCGAAGTGCAATTGCGGCGCCGACACGGTGCCGGTCGCACCCGAGCGCGCGATCACCTGGCCGCGGCGCACGGTATCGCCCTTCTTGACCATCAGTTCGCTCGCATGGGCATAGGCGGTGACGTAGCCGCTGCCGTGCCGCACCAGCACCAGGTTGCCGTAGCCTTTCAGCTCGTTGCCGGAATAGGCGACGACGCCATCCTCTGCCGCGCGGATCGCGGTGCCTTCCGGCACCGAAAGATTGATCCCGTCGTTCTGCTGGCCGTTGGTCATCGGCCCGAAGCCGGAAATCACGCGCCCGCGCACCGGCCACCGGAACTGGGGTGCCGCGGCATGCGTGCTGGCGGTCCGCTCGACATGGTCGGTCGCCGGCGTGAGCACGCGGGCGCTCGGCTGCGCGGGCGCCGCGCTCGCGACCTGCTGATGCGGCTGCGGGGCACGCTTCGCCGGGGTCGCGGCCACCGCGGCGGGCTTCGCCGGGGTCGATGCGGCGACGCCCGGAATGACGAGCCGGTCGCCGATCCGCAACGGCTGATCGTACTTGAGATGGTTGGCGGCCGCGATCTCGCGCGGGCTCTTCTTGTAGCGCCGCGACAGGCCGAGCAGCGTCTCGCCCGGCGCCACCACGTGCGTCATGGACGCCGCCGGCGCGGCTTTCGTGCGGGCGATCTTCGGCGCGGGCGAGGCCGGCTTGGTGGCCGGGGCGGCAATGCTTGGCACCGCGGTCACGCGGCGCGGAATGACGATCCGCTGCCCGGCCGTGAGGCGGGAATTGCGGCCGAGCCCGTTGGCCTGCATCAGCGCGGCCTCGGGCACGTTGTAGCGCAGCGACAGGGACTCGATGGTCTCGCCCTGAGCCACCGTCACGGGCGTCCCGCCGTTCCACGTGTATTGCGACTGCGTCGCGGGCTTGACCGTGCCCGTCACGTCGCCGTGGCGGATCGACGCCGGCGCCGCCTGCGCGGTGTGCAGGGGCCGCGATTCCACCTTCGAGACGGGCGCCGCCTGCGCACGGTTGATCGAGCCGGTCACCTCCGGCGACGAACCGCGGGAATTGAACGGATTTTCGGCGAACCGGGTCGTATCGGCACTGCAGGCTGCCAGTCCGGCCGCCAGCGCGACAAGGACGACGCCGCGCAGGCAAATCGCTTCGACCTTACGCATTGAACTGCTCACTCGCACGCACACCACAACACAGGGGTGTGAGTAAGCGGCGGTTCAGGTAAAAATTACTTTAAATGCGCAAGGTCCGCTTAAGCGTCGTAAAGAAAACCATAACGTTAAGGCTTGGCGAGCGGCTCGACCGTCGCCGCTCTGGACGTGCATCGCGCCGGATCTTGTCCGAAAGCCGTGCCCATCCTCGGACCAAGTCCGACGGCACCCTTGTCGGGATCATGCCTCCTTGAGCATGATCTTGTCCGAAAACCGGTATCCACTTTTCGGGGTCATGCCTCCTTGAGCATGATCTTGTCCGAAAACCGGTATCCACTTTTCGGGATCATGCCTCCTTGAGCATGATCTTGTCCGAAAACCGGTATCCACTTTTCGGGATCATGCTCTATAGCTCGCGCGCTTTCCCCGGCACGAGCGGGACGAAGCGCACCGGCAGCAATTCCTCGCGCGCGACCTCCTCCCCGCGGCGCGTCACCTTGACGATGTGCTGCGGGCCTCCGTCGGGCCCGAGCGGCAGCAGCATCACGCCCTCGTCGGCAAGTTGGTCGACCAGCGCCTGCGGAACTTCCGCCGCCGCTGCCGTGACCATGATGCGCTCGTAGGGCGCCTTATCCGGCGCGCCGAGCATGCCGTCGGCGACGAGCACCTCGATGTTGCCGTAGCCCAGGGTCTGGAAGCGCGTGCGCGCGGCCTGCGCCAGCGTGCGGTAGCGCTCGACCGTAACCACCTCGCGCGCGAGGCGCGAGAGCACCGCCGCCTGATAACCCGAGCCGGTGCCGATCTCGAGCACGCGGTGCTCCGGCTCGGGCGCGAGCTGCTCGGTCATGAACGCCACCACGTAGGGCTGGCTGATCGTCTGGCCGCAGGGGATCGGCAGCGCGTGGTCGGCGTAGGCCGCCGCCACGTGCTCTGGCGGCACGAAATACTCGCGCGGCACCTCGTCCATCGCGCGCAGCACGTCCGCGTCCATGATGCCGCTGCGTCGCAGGTTGAGCAGGAACTCCATCCGCTCGACGCTGTCGTCAGCGGGGCCCGCGCTCACGACAGCACTCCCGCGAGCTTGGTCATGAACGGCTCGTCCGTCATGTCGAGGCGCAGCGGCGTCACCGAGATGCGGTGGTCGGCGAGCGCCGCAAGGTCGGTGCCCCTGCCCGGCGGCGGCCGCTCGCGGCGGTCGTACGCGATCCAGAAGTAAGGATTGCCGCGCCCGTCGTGGCGCGCGTCGATGCGCAGCAGCTCGGGACCGCGATGGCCCTGCGCGGTGACGGCGACGCCCTTCACCTCGTCCGGCGCACAGTCGGGGAAATTCAGGTTGATGAGCACGTTCTGCGGGATTCCGGTGTCGAGCACCTTGCGGATGACGCCGGGCGCGTGCGTGATCGCCGTTTCCCAGAACGGCTTCTGGCGGCTCTGCGCCCCGAACGACAGCGACAGCGCGAACGAGGGAATGCCGAGGATCGTGCCCTCGATCGCGCCGGCGATGGTGCCGGAATAGGTCACGTCCTCCGCCACGTTGCGGCCGCGATTGACGCCGGACAGGATGAGGTCCGGCCCGTGCTCGAACAGGATGTGGCGCACGCCCATGACCACGCTGTCGGTCGGCGTGCCGCGCACCGCGAAGCGGCGTTCCTCAACCTGGCGCAGGCGCAGCGGGTCGTTGAGCGAGAGCGAGTGTGCGACGCCCGACTGGTCCGTCTCCGGCGCGACGATCCACACGTCGTCGGAGAGCTGGCGCGCGATCTCGGCGCAGACGTCGAGGCCTGGCGCGTGGATGCCGTCGTCGTTGGTGATCAGGATGCGCATGCTCGGTTACGCCCGCTCGATCACCTTCATGCCGCCCATGTAGCCCTGCAACACGTCGGGGACGGCGATCGCACCATTCTGCTGCTGATAGGTCTCCATCACCGCGATCATGGCGCGCCCGACCGCGACCCCCGAGCCGTTGAGCGTGTGCACGTGGCGCACGGCGCGGCCCTCCCTGGTGCGATAGCGCGCCTGCATGCGCCGCGCCTGGAACTCGCCGCACACGGAGCACGAGGAGATCTCGCGATAGGCGCCCTGCCCCGGCAGCCACACCTCGATGTCGTAGGTCTTCTGCGAGGCGAAGCCCATGTCGCCGGTGCACAGCGTCACCACGCGATAGTGCAGGTCGAGCCGGCGCAGGATCTCCTCGGCGCAGGCGAGCATGCGCTCGTGCTCGTCCTTGCTCTGCTCGGGCGTGGTGATCGAGACGAGCTCGACCTTGGTGAACTGGTGCTGGCGGATCATGCCGCGCGTGTCGCGGCCGGCCGCCCCCGCTTCCGCGCGAAAGCACGGGGTGCAGGCGGTCAGCCGCAGCGGCAGCTCGTCCTCGTCGAGGATCTGCTCGCGCACGAGGTTGGTGAGCGGCACCTCGGCGGTGGGGATGAGCCAGTGCCCGGTCGTCGTGCGGAACTGGTCCTCGGCGAACTTCGGAAGCTGCGCCGTGCCGAACATGACGTCGTCCTGCACCATCAGCGGCGGCGCGATCTCCGCATAGCCGTGCTCGCCGGTGTGTACGTCGAGCATGAACTGGGCGAGCGCGCGCTCGAGCCGCGCGAGACCACGCTTGAGCACGACGAACCGTGCGCCGGACAGCTTCGCCGCCGCCTCGAAGTCCATCATGCCGAGCGCCTCGCCGAGCTCGAAATGCTGCCTGGGCGCGAAGGCGTAGTCGCGCTTGGCGCCGAAGTGGTGATGCTCGACGTTGTCGTGCTCGTCCTCGCCGTCGGGCACCTCGTCGAGCGGCAGGTTGGGAATCTGCGCGAGCGCGTCGTCGAGTTCCTTCGAGACGGCCTTCTCTTCCGCCTCCATCGCGGGGATCTGGTCCTTGAGCGCACCGACCTCCGTCATCAGTGTCTGGGCGGTGGCCTCGTCCTTCTTCTTCTTGGCCTCGCCGATCTCCTTCGATGCTGCGTTGCGGCGCGCCTGCGCCGCCTCCAGCCGCTGGATGACGGCGCGCCGGCGCTCGTCGATGGCGATCAGCCGCGCCGACTCGCCCGCCAGACCGCGGCGCCCCAGGGCGCGGTCGAAGGCTTGCGGGTTGTCGCGGATCCAGCGGATATCGTGCATGGCAGGTTCTTTCGCTGATGCCCGGTCAGGGCAGCCAGTACGCCACAACGGTTTAGAGCATCATCCCGGAAAGTGGAAACCGGCTTTCGGGAAAGTTCATGCCCGAACAACAGGCTATGGCGGGATGACGATTCGGAAGAGATCGCCTCACGGGACACCCCACGTGCCTGATTCCAAGGCCGCTGGATACCCGAGGACGGCTCACTCGGCCGGCTTGGCCTCCGGCGGCGCCGCGGCCGCCTGGCTGGCGGCGGCCTTCTTCTCGACCATCCGCACGGCCCAGATCGAGCCCTCGTAGAGGATCAGCAGCGGGATCGCGAGCGAGAACTGGCTGATGATGTCGGGCGGCGTCAGGACCGCAGCGATGATGAAGCAGCCGACGATGAAGTAGCGGCGCTTATCCTTGAGCTGCTGCGACGTGATGATGCCGACGCGCCCGAGCAGCGTGAGGATCACCGGAAGCTGGAAGGCGACGCCGAAGGCGAAGATCAGGCTCATCAATAGCGAGAGATATTCGCCGACCTTCGGCAGGAGCTGGATCTCCGCCACCCCGTCGCCGCTCTGCTGCATGCCGAGCGAGAAGCGCACCAGCATGGGCATGACCAGGAAGTAGACCACCAGCGAGCCGAGCACGAAGAAGATCGGCGTGGCGACGAGATAGGGCAGGAACGCCTGCCGCTCGTTGCGGTAGAGGCCGGGCGCGACGAACATGTAGATCTGCGTCGCGATCACCGGAAAGGCCAGGAACGCCGCGCCGAACATGGCGAGCTTGAGCTGCGTGATGAAGTACTCGAGCAGCGCCGTGTAGATGAACTTCGAGTTCTCCGGGCCGGCAACCAGCACGAACGGCCACACCAGGATGTTGTAGATCTGCTTGGCGAAGAAGAAGCAGCCGATGAATGCGATCGCGAAGGCGATCAGCGCTTTGATCAGCCGCGAGCGCAGCTCGATCAGGTGATCCATGAGCGGCGCCTTGGTCGCGTCGATGTCTTGCTGGCTCATGCCGCACCTTTCGCGGGCGGCGCCGGCTCGGTTGCGGCCGCCGGCTCGGCAGAGGCCGCCTGTTCAGGCGGCGTGGGCTGCGGTGCAGCCGCAGGCTCCGGCGCGGCGGCGGACACCTCGTCCGTCGACGGTGCGGGCGCGGGGGACACGCCGCTGCCGCTGCCGTTGGCTCCGCCCGACCCGAGGCTCGCCTCGACGTCGCGCGCGATGTTGTAGGGATCGATGTCGGAGGTCAGCGAGCGGATGTTCTGGTTGAGATCGTCGGCGTGCTTCTTGAGGTCGGCCATCTCCGCCTCGCGCATCGCCTCCTGAAACTGGCTCTGGAACTCGGACGCCATGCGGCGGACCTTGCCCATCCAGTAGCCGACCGAGCGCAGCACGCCCGGCAGTTCCTTCGGGCCGATGACGATGAGCGCCACCACCCCGATGATGAGAAGCTCGCTCCACCCGATGTCGAACATTGCCGCTGCAACTCCGGAAGCAATCCGCCTGGCGCCGCCCCCTCGCCGGTGTCCTCGCGCCGCTGCGCGCCGGGTCGGTCAAAGACCTGCCGGCAGCGAGGGCATGCGTGTGACCTGCGCGGGCGTGCGATCCGGGCGGGCCGCCGCGGACCTAGACGTTGCTCCCCTCGACCTTCCGTTCGGTGGACTTCAGGCCGGCGTCGCTCGACTGGTGCTCGATCGTCTTGGGCTCGGTCTTGCCGGGCTCCGCCTTGGCGGTGTCCTCGTCCGACATGCCCTTCTTGAAGGCCTTGATGCCCTGGGCGACGTCCCCCATCAGCTCGGAGATCTTGCCGCGGCCGAACAGCAGGAGAACCACCGCGATGACGATGATCCAGTGCCAAATACTCAAGCCACCCATGGATTGTCCCTTTGTTTCAGCGCGCCCTTCGGCTCGAAGCTAACGCAAATTCCGTTCCAGCGCGACTGTTGTTCCGGCACGAGGTCGTTCCGGCGCGGTGATCCTGCGGCGCGATCGAGCGCACGACCAATTCCGGCGCACGTGCGCTTTTTAGCGGTTGTTAAGGAACCTAGGACCGGCCGGACGCAAAAACAAGGTTGTCCGGGCCTGTTCCCCGCCGCCGCGGCAAACCGGCACAAGCAGGGTTAATACCGCCCGCCCAGCCCCTTACCGCGTCCGCGCGCCCGCGCTGTCCCTCCCCGCGCGCCTTGGATGCAAGTTGTTAAGGCGCCTGCCCGAAAATTCCCCGCACGTTCCGGCGTGCAGGACGCGCGCCGGCCAGGGCATCGGGGGTTGGCATGGATCGATCGGCGGCGGCGTTGCGCAAATTGCTGGCCGAGATCGAGGACACGCTGCGGCCGGCCCCGACCCAGTTGCGAGCGCGGGTTTTCACCCGCATCACCGACCTCTTCATGCAGTACGCCGATGCGATCGACGGCGAGAAGTCCGCGCTGTTCGACGAGGTGTTCCTGCGCCAGACCGGCGGCGTCGACACCGACACGCTCGCCGCGACGAGCGCGCGCATCGCCCCGCTGCCGAGCGCCCCGCCCCGCCTCGTCGCCACGCTCGCCCGCCACGGCGTTCCCGAGGTGGCCGCGCCGGTGCTTGCGCAATCTCCCCTGCTGACCACCGCCGAGCTCGTGGCGATCGCCGGCATCTCGAGCCCGCGCCACCTGCTCGCCATCGCGCAGCGCGCGGTCGTCGAGGAGCCGCTGTCGCAGGTCCTGATCGAGCTCGGCGATCAGGCCGTCATCAACCAGCTCGCCACCAACCCGGGTGCGCGCTTCAACGTCGCCGATTTCGGCGCCCTGCTCGGCCGCGCCTCCGCCGACGATCGCGCGCGCGTCGTCACGCGCATGCCCGCGGCGGTGCTCCGCTTCGGCGGCCAGGTGGCCGGACGCTGCATCATGCTCGACATCTCGCCGGGCGGCGCCAAGCTTTCTTTCGATACGCCCGCCAGCGTGCCGGAACTGTTCACGCTCGAGTTCACCGCGGTCGAGCGCAAGCAGATCCAGTGCCGTGTGGTCTGGCGGCGCGGCAACATGCTCGGCCTGCGCTTCACCACCTCGGTGATCGCGCTGTGGGACCCGGAGGCGGCGCAGGCCGAAGCCGCGCCGGGCACGCGCGTCTCCGCCTGATCGCAACTCGGGACCAGGCGGCGAAGCTCACCTGCGGCGCTTGACGGGCCGCGCATTGCGGGCGCGCGCCGGCGGCCGCTGCATGCGCGCGAGCAGCGCCTGCAGGATTGGCAATTGCCCTTTGAGGATCTTGCGCTGCGCCTCGGCGGGCGCGAACCAGCCGGCGCGGTCGGCCTCGGGAAAGTCCTGCAGGCGGCCCGACTTCGGCGGCCATTCCAGGGCGAACGTGTTGCTCCTGAACGCGGCGAGGTCGAGATCGCCTTCGAGCGCGAAGGCCGTGACGATCTTGCCGCTCGGCTGGCGGAAGCTGCCGAGGTCGAGGCACTCGCCTTCGGGCTGCAGTCCGGTTTCTTCGAAGAACTCGCGCCGCGCCGCCGCCAGCGGATCTTCGCCGGCGGCATGGAGGCCCTTGGGGATCGACCAGGCCCCCTCGTCCTTGTTGCGCCAGAACGGGCCGCCGGGATGCACCAGCAACACCTCGATCGTGCCGCCGCGCCTGCGGTAGAGCAACACGCCCGCGCTTCGTTCCGGCATTCTCGTCGCACCCGTCTGGTGGACCGCGCCGGACATTCGGCGGCGCGGTTATTCCTCCTGCACCCTCGGGGCGAGCGCGAGATCGAGATCGCCCGGCTCGAGCGGGTCCTCGTCGTCGCGCAGCGCCGGATCGTCCGAGGGCGTCGGAATGTCGAACCCGGTCGGCAGGCTGCCTTCGATGAGCCCGGCGCCCTTGAGCTCGTCGAGCCCCGGCAGGTCGCCGAGATTCTCCAGCCCGAAGTGCGACAGGAACGCGTCGTTGGTGCCGTAGGTGAGCGGCCGGCCCGGCGCCTTGCGGCGGCCGCGCGGGCGGATCCAGCCCGTCTCGAGCAGAACGTCGATGGTGCCCTTGGCGGCGCTCACGCCGCGGATCTCCTCGATCTCGGCGCGCGTCACCGGCTGGTGATAGGCGATGATCGCCAGCGTCTCCATCGCGGCGCGCGACAGCTTCTTGGGCTGCACGGACTCATGCGTGAGCAGCCAGGCAAGATCGTTCGCCGTGCGGAACACCCACTTGTTGCCGACGTGCACGAGGTTCACGCCGCGCGAGGCGTATTCCGTCTGCAGATGGCGCAAGGCCGCGCGCACGTCGACGTCCGCGGGCAGGCGCTTGGCGAGCGCCTTCTCGTCCAGCGGCTCGCCGGCGGCGAACAGCAGGGCCTCCAGCAGGCGGAACTCTTCGGGGCGTGCATTCGCCTCTTGCTCGATTTGCTCGTCTTGTTCTTCCAACATCTCACGCTTCTCGGCCAAGCTTGCCATGGGCAGCTCTCCCGGCTTCCTGTTTTATTGTTGCGTCCCTTCGGGCACTTCGCCCGTCGGTGGCGCGGCGTCTTCGGCACGCTTGCGCAGGTAGATCGGCGCAAAGGGCTGGTGCTGATGCAGCTCGATCCCGCCTTCGCGCACGAGTTCGAGCGTCGCCGCAAGGCTCGACGCCAGCACGGTGGCGCGCATCGAGGGCTCGACGAGATACTCGATGAGGTACTCGTCGAGACGCGTCCAGTCCGCCGTCGCGCCCACCATGCGTTCCACCGCCGCCCTCGCCTCCGCCAGCGTCCAGACGTTGCGCTTGCGGAAACGTACGCGCGCGAGCGCGTGCTTCTGGCGCTCGCGGGCATAGGCGGTCAGCAGGTCGTAGAGCGTCGCCGACCATTCCGGCCGCTTGATCTCCTCGATCGGCTCCGGGAAGCCGCGATCGAACGTGTCGCGTCCGAGTTGCGGGCGCTCGAACAGCTTCTCGGCGGCGATGCGGATCGCCTCCAGCCGGCGCAGGCGCAGCGCCAGCGCTGCCGCCATGTCGGCCGCGCTCTGCCCTTCGGGTCCGGGCACCTCGGGCAGCAGCAGGCGCGACTTGAGATAGGCCAGCCACGCCGCCATCACGAGGTAGTCCGCCGCCAGCTCGAGGCGCATCCGGCGCGCCTCCTCGATGAAGGCGAGGTACTGGTTGGCGAGCGCGAGGATCGAGATCTTCGCGAGATCGACCTTCTGATCGCGCGCGAGCGAAAGCAGCAGGTCGAGCGGGCCCTCGAAGCCCTCCACGTCGACGATCAGCGCCGGCTCGTCGGCCGCGCGCTCGGTCGTCTCCTGCGCGAATGGAATGATTTCGGCAGTCATGCGCGCGCCACGCTTTCGCCCGCCGGCGTTGCGACGAGCCGCGCGAACTGCGCGCGCGCCGCCATCAGGTCGATGGGCTCGGGCTTGCGGCGCATGGCGAGTGCCGCCTGCGCACGCCGCGCCGCCTTGCCGGCGAGCACGGGCGCGTTGGCCGCGACCTGCTCCATCTCGTCGAGCTTGCCGTTGCAGTGGAGCACGACGTCGCAGCCGGCCGCGAGCGCCGCCGCGGTGCGGTCCGCGATCGTTCCCTCCAGCGCCTGCATCGATACGTCGTCGCTCATCAAAAGGCCGTCGAATCCGATGAATCCGCGAATCACGCCGTCGATCATAGAGCGCGAGGTGGTGGCAGGAAGGCGCGGATCACAGGCTGTGAACACAACATGCGCGGTCATCGCCAGAGGCAGGTGGGCGAGCGCACGAAAGGCGGCGAAATCGGTGGCTTCGAGCGTGGCGCGGTCGGTCGTTACCACCGGCAGCCGCAGATGACTGTCCGCGTTGGCGCGCCCATGGCCGGGAATGTGCTTCACCACCGGCAGCACGCCGCCGGCGAGCAGCCCCCGAGCCGCCGCGCCCGCGAGCGCCGCGACCTTGTCGGCGGTATGGCCGTAGGCGCGGTCGCCGATCACCGGGTCCGCTCCCTGCGCCGGCACGTCCGCCACCGGCAGGCAATCCACGTCGATCCCAAGCTCCTTAAGGTCGGACGCGATCAGCCGCGCCCCCAGGCGGGCGGCAGCGAGTCCGGCCTCGGGATCGGCGTCATAAATGGCTCCGAACAACGCTCCCGGCGGGTAGGCCGGCCAGTGCGGCGGACCCAGGCGCTGCACACGCCCGCCCTCCTGGTCGATCAGCACGGGGGCGTCGCGCCCGGCGACGTCGCGGCATTCCTGCACCAGCTCAGCGACTTGCGCCGGCGTCTGGACGTTGCGCTTGAACAGGATGAAGCCCCAGGGCTCCGCCGCGCGCACAAATGCCCGCTCCTGCTGCGTGAGCGCCGGACCGGCCAGTCCCGTGATGAAGGCGCGTGCTGCCATGCCCGCGCTTAGCTGGGCATCGCCTTGCGGGTCAAGCAGTTAGTTCTTCTGGACGAGGCAGGTCCCGCCCGCCGATTTGAGCTGCTCGCACAGGCTCGCGGCATCGTCGCGGCTCGCGAAGGGGCCGACCTGCGCACCGTAGAAGGTGCCCTTCCCGGCGATGTCCTTGCGCTTCACGATGAGCTGGCGATTGCCAAGCAGGCTGGGATACCGCGCCTGCGCGGTGCGGAACGCCGCCTCGGCGTCCTCCTCGCTCCGTTGGGCGGAGATCTGCACGACATACCCGCCGCCGGTGGCCGCATGCACGGCGGTTCGCGGAACGGCCGTGCGCGGGTCCGCCGACGCGCTGCGCACCGCGCCCTGGGGGGTCAGCGAGAGCGGACCGCCACCGGACGAACTGCGTGGCGCTGCGGCGGGAGGCTCGGCCGCGCTGCGCGAGGACGGCGGCGCGAGATCGGTCGCGGTGGCACGTGGCGCCGCGGCGGGCGGCGCCGACTGCACGGCCGGCGTCGCCGGTCCGCCCATGCCCTGGTCCGGCCGGATCGTGACGGTACGTACCTTACGCGGCTCGGTCTGCGGATTGGCGGACGCGCTCGCGGTGGTGCCCGGCGGACTGGGCCATGCCGTCGGCAACTGCCCTGCCGCGGCGGCGATCGAGGCCGGCGGCCCGCCGCTGGCGTTCGGCATCGGAACGTAGGCCGGGCGGGCGTTGGTCGGCTTCACGTCGACCGGCTGCTCTTCCCGCGGCACGATCTTCTCGGCCTGTCCGCCACCGCCGATGCGGTCGTAGATCTGCTTGGCGGCGCCGGCGTCGGCGCTCTGCTGCGGCACCACCTTGTTGGGCCCGCTGTCGGCCTTGATGAGCGGCGGCACCTCGGGGACCGTGTTGCCGAAGAAGGTGCGGTAGCCGTAGGCGCCGGCCGTGCTCAGCACCGCGAGGCCGACGACCGCGGCGACCGTGATCAGCCCGCTGCGGCGGCGCGGCGCCGGCTCCTCGTAGTCCTCGTACTGATACTGGGCCGCGGTGTAGGGGTCCTCAGGCAGGAGCTGTCCGTTGTCGCCGTAGTACGGCGCCGCCGGTTGCGCCTGGCCGTAGTCCGTCTGCGCATCGTAGGGCGGCTGCGCATACTCGGCGTACTGGTCGCCCGCCGGCTGCTGCTCGTAGCCATAGCGGTCGTCGTAGTGGTCGTGCGCGTCTTGCTGCTGCGCCTGCGGATCGTACTGCGCGTGCTGATCATACTGCGCGTGCTGGTCGTAGTGCGCGTCGCTGCGATAGTCCGCGCCGGCCGGCAACGGCTCCGAATAGCGCTCCGCTTCGACGCCATAGTGCGCCGCCTGCTCCGGCGGAGCCGACCAGCGGGCGTCGCGGCCATTGCCGCGCGAAGCGTGCGCGTCGTGCCCGTCGCCGAAGGGATCGGTCTGCCCGATGAGCCGGGCGAGCTCGGTGAGAGGATCGGTCTCGGGCGTCCGCCGGTCGGCGGGCTGATAATTGCGTGATGGATATCTGTGACGCAGGGTGCTGTTGTCAGCCATCCGGATGCCCACCAGTTACGCGGTCTGCCCCGGGGGATACCCCTCAACCGCTGTTCGCTTCTGTCCGGCTGTGCCCCATCTCGCCTGCGGTCACCGCATTTCATCCGGTGCGCTGACGCCAAGCAGTCCCAGCCCGACGGCGAGTACATCGACCACGCCCTGAACGATCGCCAAGCGGGCCGCGGTCATGATGGGATCATTCTGGATAATGAAGCGTAAATATGGCGCATTTGTCCCGCGCGTCCACTGGGCGTGGAATTCACTCGCCAGTTCATAGAGGTAGAAGGCGATCCGATGCGGCTCGTGCGCGAGCGCGGCGGCCTCGACCAGCCGCGGGAACTGCGCGATGCGGCGGATCAGCGCCAGTTCGCCCGCGTCCTCGAGCTTGTCGAGTTGCGCGGCCGCGAGCCACGCGCGGCGCGCCGCGGCGTCGGCCGGCAGGTCGGGCAGCACCTCGCGCGCATTGCGGAAGATCGACTGGCCGCGCGCGTGGCCGTACTGCACGTAGAACACCGGATTGTCGCGCGACTGCTCGATCACCTTGGCGAGATCGAAATCGAGCACCGCGTCGTTCTTGCGGTAGAGCATCATGAAACGCACGGCGTCGCGGCCGACCTCCGCGACGACGTCGCGCGAGAGCACGATCTCGCCCGCGCGCTTCGACATCTTCACCGGCTCGCCCGCGCGCAGCAGCTTCACGAGCTGGATCAGCTTGACGTCGAGCACGGCCTCGCCGTCGCTGACCGCCTTCACCGCCGCCTGCATGCGCTTGACGTAGCCGCCGTGGTCGGCGCCCCAGACGTCGATCATGTTGCGGAAGCCGCGGTCGAACTTGCTCTTGTGATAGGCGATGTCGGACGCGAAGTAGGTGTAGCTGCCGTCCGATTTCTTGAGCGGGCGGTCGATGTCGTCGCCGAAATCCGTGGAGCGGAACAGCGTCTGCTCGCGGTCCTCCCAGTCGTCCACCGGGGCGCCCTTGGGGGGCGGCAGGCGGCCTTCATAGATGTGGCCCTGCGCGCGCAGGTCCTCGATGGTCTGGGCCACGAGATCGACCGGCGCACCGCTCGCGACGGGACTCGCCTCCTCCACCATGGCCATGCCGGTGAACACCACCGGCTCGGGCGCGCCCTCGACGAGCGAACGCTCGGAGAAGAAGACGTCGTGCACGACGCGCAGCGCCGCGAGGTCGTTGCGGATCTCGGCCAGCATCATGTTGACCGCGCGCTCGCGCACGATCGGCAGCCATTCGGCCTCTGACATGTCCTTGAGCTGCGTGCCGTAGTCGCTGGCGAGCTCGGCACCGCACTCCTTCAGGTAGTCGCCGGGATAGAGGCCGTCCGGAATCGTGCCGATGTCCTCGCCGAGCGCCTCGCGGTAGCGCAGGTAGGCCGACCGCGCGAGCACGTCGACCTGCACGCCGGCGTCGTTGACGTAGTACTCGCGCGTGACGTCGTAGCCGGAGAATGCCAGCAGGTTGGCGAGCGCATCGCCGAACACGGCCCCGCGGCAATGACCGATGTGCATCGGGCCCGTGGGATTGGCCGACACGTACTCGACGTTGACCTTCTCGCCCGCCCCGATGTCGCTGCGGCCATAGTCGCGGGCCGCGGCGATCGCCGCGCGCAGCGCGCGCATCCAGGCCGCCGGCTCGAGCGACAGGTTGATGAAGCCCGGACCCGCGACGTCGACCTTCGCCACGAGCTCGTGGGCGCGCAACCGTTCGGCGATCACGTCGGCGAGTTCGCGCGGCTTGCGGCCTGCGTCCTTGGCCAGCACCATCGCGGCGTTGGTCGCCATGTCGCCATGCGCCGGATCGCGCGGCGGCTCCACGACGATACGGCCGAGATCGAGGCCCGCGGGCAGCGCTCCCGTGGCCGCAAGCTCGCCGATCACGGCGCGCACCTGCCCGAGCATCAGCGCAAATATATTGTCGTCGCCGGCGGCCATCTGGGGACCTTATCGATGTGAAAACGGACCGCGCGCGGCGATACCTTCAAGCGGCGCGACCTAACGTAATTCAGGAGTCGAGTCAAAAAGCCGCCCGTGCTCGATGAGGGCCAGCCGGTCGGTCATACCGGCGATGAAATCGCCGATCTGCCGGGCCCGCGCCGGCTGCTGGGAGGGGAGGTTCACACGCCATTCGAGCGGCAGCGCATCCGGATGCGCGAGATACTGGGCAAAGAGATCGCGCACGATGGATTCCGCGTCCGTCATAATGCGTGTGACCCGGGCGTGACGGTACATGCGGGGATTGAGGAAACCCTTAATGGCCCGGTCGGCCTCGGCCATGGCCGGCGAGAACCCGACCACGGGATGGCCGGCGGCGCGGATGGCGGCGACGTCGGGCGGCGCCAGCGCCTCGAGACGGCGCCGGCTTTCCGCGATCACGTCCTCGATCATGCGGGTGATCAGGCGCCGCATCAGCTCATGCCCGCGCCGCAGCGGGTCGAGGCCGGGATGCGCGCCGTCGATCTCGCGCAGGACGTCGCGGATGAACGCCACCTCCGCGAGGTCGTCGAGCACGAACAGGCCCGCCCGCAACCCGTCGTCGATGTCGTGCGCGTCATAAGCGATGTCGTCGGCGATCGCCGCCGCCTGCGCCTCGCCGCTGGCGTGGCTCCACAGCTCGAGGTCCTGCTTGCGGCAATAATCGACGATCTCGGCCGGCACGCTGGCCTTGCCGTGGCGCACGCGCGCGTTCCCTGCCCGGTCGGTCAGCGGCCCGTTGTGCTTGACCAGTCCCTCGAGCGTTTCCCACGTCAGGTTCAGCCCGTCGAAGGCGGCGTAGCGGCCTTCGAGCCGCGTGACCACCGCCAGCGTCTGGGCGTTGTGATCGAAGCCGCCATGCTCGGCGAGGCAACGGTCGAGCGCACGCTCGCCGGCGTGGCCGAAGGGCGGATGGCCGAGGTCGTGACCGAGCGCGGACGCCTCGGCAAGATCCTCGTCGAGCGCGAGCGCGCGCGCCAGCGAGCGTGCGATCTGCGTCACCTCGAGCGTGTGGGTGAGGCGCGTGCGGAAATGATCGCCCTCGTGATAGACGAACACCTGCGTCTTGTGCGCGAGCCGCCGGAACGCCGTCGAATGGATGATGCGGTCGCAGTCGCGGCGAAAATCGCTGCGCGTCGCGCTCGGCGGCTCGGCGACGAGCCGTCCGCGGCTGCGGGCGGGATCGGACGCGTAGGGCGCGCGTGCGCGCGCCGTCACTCGCATTTCTTGCCCAGGCAAATCTTCTCGAGCTCCGGGAACGGCTGGTAGGTGGCGAAGCTGCACTGCCCCGGCTCGGCTTTCAGCAACTGGTTGAGGTGGCCGCCGTAGTAGTAGCCGATGCGCTCGACGAGGCCGATGTAATCGTGATTGTAGTTGCGCGGATTGAAGCGCACGCAGCCGACGTAGCGCGGCACGCCCCCGACCGGCTGCAGCACGGGCTCGGAGATCGCGGCCTCGCGGATGTTGGTGGGATCGTCGAGCAGCTTCATCACCGTCTCGATGACCTCCTTCTTGTAGTCGGCGGGAAAGAGATTGGGATCGATCTCTTCTGCCTTCTGGTCGAGACAGCCGGCAAGGCTCAGGCCGGCGGCGATCAGCAAGGCGGTTGTGCGTGTACGCATGGCGACAGCCGTCATATCCAGGGGAGGCCGAACCGTAGGTGCAAGCGTTCGGAGCATCAAGAGCGGGGCGCGGCAAGGCCCGAGGCGTGTTGACGCCCCCGCGCGGCGGAATTGACCCGCCCCGGCCCAGTACCTAACTATAGGGCGGTTGTGAACTCCAATCGACGCAACGATGGCGACGGTGACGGCATGACGGAATCGGTGAGCATAGGCTCGGTGACCCTGAGCGAGCGCGCGGCCAAGCGGATCGGCGACATCCTCAAGAAGGAACCCGCCGGCTCGATGCTGCGCGTTTCGGTCGAGGGCGGCGGCTGCTCGGGCTTCCAGTACAAGTTCGATTTCGAGCGCACCAAGGGCGAGGACGACCTCGTGCTCGAGCGCAACGGCGCGGTGGTGCTGATCGACGCCATCTCGCAGCAGTACATGGCCGGCGCCGAGATCGACTATGTCGACGACCTGATCGGCGCCTCGTTCAAGATCAACAACCCGGTGGCCTCCGCGTCCTGCGGCTGCGGCACCAGCTTCTCGATCTGATCCGAACCTCCCGACGCGCAGGCGCGGCGGCGATGCGGCGCGGCTGCTTGCGCGCGCCCTACTCCGCCGCCACGGCCGGACGCGCCGGCGCCTCCGCGACCTCCTCGAGCTGCGGCTCGAGGCGGCGCTTGAGCTTGCGGTCGATGCGGTCGAGGTAGAGATAGACCACCGGCGTGATGTAGAGCGTGAGGAGCTGCGACACCATCAGGCCGCCGACCACCGCGACCCCGAGCGGCTGGCGCAGTTCGGCGCCCGCGCCCGTGCCGAGCGCGATCGGCAGCGCGCCGAAGATCGCCGCGAAGGTGGTCATCATGATCGGACGGAAGCGCAGCAGACAGGCCTCGCGGATCGCGGCCTCAGCGCCCAGCCCGACCCGGCGGCGCTCGATCGCGAAGTCGATGATCATGATCGCGTTCTTCTTGACGATGCCCACCAGCATCACGATGCCGATCATCGCGATCACCGACAGGTCCATCTTGAACGCCATCAGCACCAGCAGCGCGCCGATGCCGGCCGACGGCAGGCCCGAGATGATGGTGATCGGGTGGATGAAGCTCTCGTAGAGGATGCCGAGCACCACGTAGGCCGCGAACACCGCCGCCAGCACCAGGATGCCCTGCCCCTTGAGCGAGTCCTGGAACACCGCCGCCGAGCCCTGGAAGCTCGTCGCGATGGAAGCCGGCAGGTTGGCCTCGCGCTCGATCGCGTGGATCGCGTCCACCGCGCCGCCGAGCGAAAAGCCCGGCGCGAGGTTGAACGAGATCGTCACCGCCGGTTGCTGGCCCTGGTGGTTGACCTGCAGCGGTCCGACCGACGGCACCACGCGCGCGACCGCCGAGAGCGGGATCGTCGGCCCGCTCAGCACGCCGACGCCGGTGACGCCGCCGCCGCGCGTCGTCTGCTGGCCGGCGTTGGTCTTGAGGAAGATCTTGTCGAGCGCCTTGGGGTCCTGCTGGACCTCGGGCAGCGCCTCGAGGATGACCTGGTAGTCGTTGGCCGGCGTGTAGATCGTCGAGACCTGGCGATTGCCGAACGCGTTGAACAGCTCCTGGCGCACCTGCTCGATCGAGATGCCGTAGACCGCGGCCTTCTCGCGGTCGATGTCGATCGTCACCTGCGGATTCTTGACGTAGAGGTCGGTGGTCACGTCGCGCAGCCCGTCCACCTGCGCGATGCGCTCGCGCAGGATCGGCGCGAGGCGGTACAGGGCGTCGGTGTCGCTCGATTGCAGCGTGTACTGGAACTCGCTCTTGGAGATGCGGCCGGTGATGTTGATGTTCTGCACCGCCTGGAAGTAGCTGATCGTGCCGACCACCGAGTTGGCGTTGCGGCGCAGGCGCTGGATGACCTGGACCACCGTGTCCTTGCGCTCCTCGCCCTTCGGCTTGAGCGCGATGAACATGCGGCCGTAGTTGGCGGTCGGATTGGGACCGCCCACGCCCACGGTCGAATGCACGTACTCGACCGCCGGATCCTTGCGCACGATGTCCACGATCTGGCGCTGGCGCTCGAACATCGCCTTGAACGAGATGTCCGCCGGACCCTCGACGGTGGCGGCGATGAAGCCGGTGTCCTCCACCGGGAAGAAGCCCTTGGGGATGTAGACGTAGAGCGCGAAGGTGCCGATCAGGGTCCCGAATGTCGCGGCCAGCGCGACCGACTTGTACTTGAGCACCTTGTCGAGCGACCACTCGTAGGCGCGCAGCCAGGCGGCGAACATCGCCTCGAAGCCGTGCAGCACGATGTTCTGCCTGCGGTGCTCCTGATGGGCGCGCAGGACGCGCGCGCACAGCATCGGAGTGAGCGTCAGCGAGACGAAGCCCGACAGCACGATGGCGACCGCGATCGTCACCGCGAACTCGCGGAACACGCGCCCGACCATGCCGCCCATCAGCAGCACCGGGATGAACACGGCGATCAGCGAAAGCGTGATCGAGATGATCGTGAAGCCGATCTCGCGCGCCCCCTTGAGCGCCGCCTCGAACGGCCGCATGCCGCCCTCGATATGACGCACGATGTTCTCGAGCATCACGATCGCGTCGTCGACGACGAAGCCCACCGACAGGGTGAGCGCCAGCAGGGTCATGTTGTTGACCGAGAACCCGAAGGCGTACATCGCCGCGCAGGTGCCGATCACCGACACCGGCACCGCGAGCGCGGGAATGATCGTGGCCGAGACCGAGCGCAGGAACAGGAAGATGACGGCGATCACCAGCCCGAAGGCGATGATCAGCGTCTCCTGCACGTCGTAGACGGAGGCCCGGATCGACCTCGACCGGTCGTTGAGCACCTCCATGCGGATCGAGGCCGGCACCAGCTCGCGGTAGGTCGGCAGGCGCGCGCGCACGGCATCGACCACCGCCACGGTGTTGGCGTCGGGCTGGCGCTGGATGGCGAGCACGATCGCGCGCTCGTTGTTGAAGGTGCTGGCGATCTTGTCGTTCTCGACGCTGTCGATGACGCGCGCGATCTCGTCGAGCTTGACCGGCGTGCCGTTGCGGTAGGCGACGACGACCTTCTTGTAGTCCTCGGCGTTCTTCATCGCGCTGGTGGCGGTCAGCGTGATGTTCTGGCGCGCGCCGGCGAGCGTGCCGACCGGCGCGGAGGAGTTGGTCTTGGCGATGACGTTGCGCACGTCGTCGAGGGAGATGTTGCGCGCCGCCGCCGCGACCGGGTCGACCTGCACCCGCACCGCGAACTTCTGGCTGCCGTAGACCAGCACCTGGGCGACGCCGGGAAGCTGCGAGATCTGCTGCGCGAGCATGAGCTGCGCATACTCGTCAATGGTCGAGAGCGGCAGCGTCGGCGAGATCAGGCTGATGAACATGATCGGGAAGTCGCCCGGGTTCACCTTGCGGAAGAACGGCGGGGTGGTCATCTCGATCGGCAGGCGCCGCTGCGCCACGGTCAGCGCGGTCTGCACGTCGAGCGCGGCGCCGTCGATGTCGCGGCTCAGGTCGAACTGGATGGTGATGCGCGTCGTGCCGAGCGCCGAGCTCGATGTGAGCGAGGTGATGCCGGCGATGGTGGAGAGCTGACGCTCGATCGGCCCAGCGACCGAGGCGGCCATGGTCTCGGGGCTCGCGCCCGGGAGCGAAGCCTGGATCTCGATGGTCGGGAAGTCGACCGCCGGAAGCGCGGCGACCGACAGCAACCGGTAGCCGAAGATGCCGAGCACGATGAGCGCCGCCGTCACCAGCGTCGTCATCACCGGACGGCGGATGCAGGCCTCGGAGAGGTTCATCGTTACGACCCCGCCTGCGGGCCGCGCACGGCGACGCGGGCGCCGTCGGTCAGCAGCAGGAAACCGTCCGTCACGACGGTCTCGCCGACCTCGACGCCCGATTCCAACACCGACTCCTGGCCGACGACGCGCGCGACCTTCACCGGCCGCACGCTCGCCTTGCCGTCCTTGACCACGAACACGAACGTGCCGGTCTGGCTGACCTGCACGGCGGCGGACGGCACGGTCACCGCATCGTCCTCGCGCAGCGTCACCTGCACCGTCACCAGCGTGCCGGGCCACAGCAGCTCATCGCTGTTGGGCATGCTGGCGCGCACGGCCACCATGCCGGTGCCGGAATCGACGGTGTTCTCGATCATCGCGACGACGCCGCTCGCGGCCCGCTCCTCGCCCGGCACGATCGCCTGGATGGTCGCGGTCTCCGCGGCCAGCGCCTTGCGGATGTCGGGGAGCACGGCCTGCGGCACCGAGAAGGTCACGTAGATCGGCGCGGTCTGGATGATGGTCGCGATCGGCTGGAGGTCGGCGGACCGCACGAAGTTGCCGACCTTGACGGTGGCCGCGCTGATGCGGCCCGAGATCGGCGCACGGATCGTCGCGTAGCTGAGCTGGACCCGCAGGTTGCGCAGTTGCGCCTCGTTGGCCGCCTTCGCGGCCGTGTACATCGCGGCCTGGGTCTTGGCGTTCTCGAGGCTGGTGATCGGTGTCGCGTTCTTCGCCACGAGCTCGGTGTAGCGGCGCACGTCGCGCTCGGCGCCTTCGAGCTGGGCCTGGTCGCGCGCGACCATGCCCTGCGCGGCCTGGATCTGCGCTTCGAGTGCGCGGCTGTCGAGCGTGATGAGGACGTCGCCCTCGTTCACCCTCGCGCCGTCGGCGAAGTGGACCGAGACGATCTCGCTGTCGAGGCGCGACTTGATCGCGACGCTGGCCATCGGCGTGACCGTGCCGAGCGCCTCGACGACCACGGGCGTCTTCTTGCGCACGGCCGCCGTCACCGTCACCGGAACGGCGCGCGCGCCCTGCGCGGCGACCGGGACGCCATTCACGTGAGGCGCGGAGAACCACCGCACACCCGCGTAGGCGGCCGCGAGCACCACGCCCGCAGCGACCGCTATTCCAAGGTACCTCTTGATCATTCAGGCTTATCCGCCGGCTTTCCGCAGTCGGCGCGGCGCCCGCTCGTGTGTCTCCCCCAAAGCGCCGCAAACGGGGGCAGCGCCGGTCCGTGCCGGCCTGTCGTCGCCCCAAACAGCAGGTTTTTCTACCATATAGCGCCCTGTGATGCCACGGCCCCCGGCGGCGATTGCGGATGCATCGCGGTGAACTCTCGGTGACCGCGCGAGTCCCAGCCCTGCCACGAACCGGTTTCCACGCCGCCGGATCATGCGCTAGGGATGCCGGACAGCCCACGATCCGGGCCGGCCGGCATCAGGTCAAATTAATCTTGGTCCATCAATCCTCGTCCACACGGTAACGGGCATGCGAATCGCCACCTGGAACGTCAATTCCATCAACCAGCGCACCGAAAACCTGGTGGCCTGGCTGACCGCCCAGCAGCCGGACATCGTCTGCCTGCAGGAGACCAAGTGCCAGGACGAGTCCTTTCCGCGCCAGCGGTTCGAGGACCTCGGCTACAACGTCGCCGTCCACGGTCAGAAGACCTTCAACGGCGTCGCGATCTTCTCCAAGCTTCCGCTCGACGAGGTGACCCCGGGCCTGCCGGGAGACCCGGACGACGACCATGCCCGCTTCATCGAGGCGGTGGTCTCGACGCCCGCCGGGGCGCTGCGCGTCGCCTCGATCTACCTGCCCAACGGCAACCCCATCCACACCGAGAAATACAGCTACAAGGCCAAGTGGATGGAGCGGCTGTTTCACTACGCGAGTGAACGCCTCAAGCTGGAGGAGCCGCTGGTCCTTGCGGGCGACTACAACGTCATCCCCACGGCCGACGACGCGCGTAACCCGAAGGCCTGGGTCAACGACGCGCTGTTCCAGCCGGAGACGCGCGCCCGCTTCCGCACCCTCCTCAATCTCGGCTTCACCGACGCGGTGCGGGCCGTGAGCGAGGACGCCGGGCTCTACACCTTCTGGGATTACCAGGCCGGCGCCTGGCAGAAGAACAACGGTATCCGCATCGACCACCTGCTGCTCTCGCCGCAGGCCGCCGACCGGCTCAGCGCGGCGGGGATCGACAAGTACGTGCGCGCCTGGGAGCGGCCGTCGGACCACGTGCCGGTGTGGGTCGATCTCGACCTGGAGGCAGCGGCGCAGGCCGCCTGACGGCGCGCAGCGCCGCCCAATCAAGAGTTTAGCCTGCGATATTGATCGCGCACTCGAACGCGCAGCCGGCGCGCGCCTGTGCGCAGAACCGGGTTAGCGCCGTCCGTTGAGACGCTGCTCGATGTACATCAGCGCCATTTGGCGTTCGTCGTCGGTGGCCTGCTTGAACGCCTCGTCGTGCGACTGGCGGATCCAGGCCTCCTTGGCCGCGGCGGCATCGCTCGCGAGCGTCAGCCACATCAGCCCGCGCGCGGCTTCGCGCGGCACGAGGTCGCCCTTGAACAGCAGCGCGCCGAGCAGCGCCTGCGCCTGGTACTGGCCCTTGTTGGCGGCGAGCGCCAGCCAGCGCGCCGCCAACCTCGCCTCCTTGCGCGTGACCTTGCCGTCCAGCAGCATGCGCGCGAGATTGTATTGGGCGTCGGCGTCGCCGAAGTAGGACGCGGCGTACTGGAACATGTCGCGCGCCTTGTCGGCGCTGGCGGCGATCGGCGAATCCGGAATTCCGTCGAGATAGTAGAGCCCGAGCGCCACGAAGGCGTTGGCGACGAAGCGCGCCTGCTGCGTGCGCGGATTGTCGTCGGCATGGTCCTCGACGATGTCGCGGAAGAGTTGGAACGCGCGATAGTCGTTGCGCGGCACGTCCTGGCCCTCGGCGTACATGCGCGCGAGCTTCCAGCGCGCGATGGTGTGGCCGTTGGCGGCGGCATATTCGAGCGCCGCGAGCGCGCCCTTCACGTCGCCGGCGGCGAGCGCCTGCGCGCCGGCGCGGAAGGCGTCATTGGCGCCCGGCTTGCGCGCGATATCGAAGGTCTTGGAATCGAAGGTCCGGGACTCAAGCCCCTTGTTCGGGGGAACGGCGCGCGTCTGCGCAGGCCCGGGAACCAGCAGCGTCGGACCGGGCGAGGCCAGTGCCGGCGTCGCCATCGGCTGCGGCGGCGCCGTAACGGCGCCGCGCGTCACGACGTCCATGCTCACCGCCGGAGCGACGCTGCCGTTCGACGCCGACCCGTCGAACGCGGGCGCCGGGGCGATGAAGCCCAGCGTCACCACGAATATCGGGGCAACGAGATCAGATGTCCGCATAACACGACGTTTCCACTGACCCGCCAGGGTGCGTGACGGCGCCGTTGCGCGCGTCCCCGACCTGCTGTGCGTATTTCCAGAGGTAACCGGATTTGAATTCGTGCTCGCGCGGCTTCCACGCCTTCTTGCGCGCCTCGAACTCGGCGGCGGACACGTTGGTCTCCAGGATGCCGTTCACGGCGTCGATGGTGATGATGTCGCCGTCCTTGAGAAGACCGATCGGTCCGCCCACGGCCGCCTCCGGCCCGACATGGCCGATGCAGAAGCCGCGCGTGGCGCCGGAGAAGCGTCCATCGGTGATGAGCGCGACCTTGCCGCCCATCCCCTGCCCGTAGAGCGCCGCGGTGGTCGCGAGCATCTCGCGCATGCCCGGACCGCCTTTCGGGCCTTCGTAGCGGATGACGAGCACGTCGCCTTCCTTGTACTTGCGGTTCTTCACGGCGTCGAAGCAGGCTTCCTCGCCGTCGAAGCAGCGCGCCGGTCCGCTGAACTTGAGCACGTCCATGCCGGCGACCTTCACGATCGCGCCGTCGGGCGCGATGTTGCCCTTGAGGCCGACCACGCCGCCCGTCGCGAGCAGCGGCTTGTCCGCCGGACGCACCACGTCCTGCTGGTCGTTCCACTTCACCGACTTCAAGTTCTCCGCGATCGTGCGGCCGGTGACCGTCATGCAGTCGCCGTGCAGATAGCCGTGATCGAGAAGGGTTTTCATGAGAAGCGGTATGCCACCGACTTCGAACATATCTTTGGCGACATAGCGGCCGCCCGGTTTCAAATCTGCGATATATGGCGTCCGCTCGAACACCTTTGCGACATCAAAAAGGTCGAATTCGACGCCGCACTCGTGGGCGATCGCCGGCAGGTGCAGCGCCGCGTTGGTGGAGCCGCCCGACGCCGACACCACCGCGGCCGCGTTCTCCAGCGCCTTTCGCGTCACGATGTCGCGCGGGCGCAGGCCGAGCTTGATCAACTCCATGATCTGCTCGCCGGCGGTCATGCAGAAGCGGTCGCGGATCTCGTAGGGCGCCGGCGCGCCGGCCGAGTACGGCAGCGCGAGCCCGATCGCCTCCGACACCGTCGCCATGGTGTTGGCGGTGAACTGCGCGCCGCAGGCCCCGGCCGAGGGACAGGCGCTCTGCTCGAGCAGTTCGAGGTCCTCGTCCGACATCTCGCCGACGGAGTATTTTCCCACCGCCTCGAACACATCCTGCACGGTGACGGGCCGGCCCTTGAAGGTGCCCGGCAGGATCGAGCCGCCGTAGATGAAGATCGACGGCACGTTCAGGCGGCACATCGCCATCATCATGCCCGGCAGCGACTTGTCGCAACCCGCCAGTCCCACCAGCGCGTCGTAGGCATGGCCGCGCATGGTGAGTTCGACGGAATCCGCGATCACCTCGCGCGAGGGCAGCGAGGACTTCATGCCCTGGTGACCCATGGCGAGGCCGTCGGTCACGGTGATGGTGCAGAACTCGCGCGGCGTGCCGCCGGCGTGCGCGACGCCCTTCTTCACCGCCTGCGCCTGGCGCATGAGCGCGATGTTGCAGGGAGCCGCCTCGTTCCAGCACGAGGCCACGCCCACGAAGGGCTGGTGGATCTGCTCGCTGGTCAGACCCATCGCGTAATAGTACGAGCGGTGCGGAGCACGCTCCGGGCCCTCCGTCACGTGACGGCTGGGCAATTTGTTCTTGAGCGAAGTTTTCGCGTCCATGTCCGTTGTGGCCCCCCGGCCCCACAATCCGACGGCCGGAGTTGCAGTTCCCGGGCGGCAGACGAGGACATCGAAATCACGGAGTGTTATGGCGGAAAAGCGGCGTCTGACTTTCTAAGTCACGAAATCGTAAAAACCTGCGCACCTGTTGCTGCAATGACACAGCCGGTGTGGCAATCCTTAACCATGGCGGCCCGCGCGCACCCGCCCACACGCCCACAATGCCTCGCACTTTAAGAAAATCGTTCTTCGCGCGCAGCGTCCATGCGGTCGCGCCTGACCTGATCGGCGCCACGCTGCTCGTCGGCGGCGTCGGCGGCACCATCGTCGAGGTCGAGGCCTATCACCACACCGATCCGGCGGCGCACAGCTATCGCGGCCCGACGCCGCGCAATGCCGTGATGTTCGGCCCGCCCGGCTTCGCCTACGTCTATCGTTCCTACGGCATCCATTGGTGCCTGAATTTCGTCTGCGAGCCGGCCGGCAGCGCGAGCGCCGTGCTGCTCCGCGCGCTCGCGCCGACGGACGGGCTCGATCGCATGCGCCGCCGGCGCGGCCTGCGCGACGAGCGCGCCCTCTGCTCGGGCCCGGGCAAGCTCACCGAGGCGCTCGGCGTGACCGGAGCCCACAACGGCCTGCCGCTCGATCATCCCCCGTTCGTCCTGCTCGCGCGCAAAGGAACCGCGGACGTCGTCGCGGGGCCGCGCATCGGGATCACCAAGGCGGTCGACCTGCCCTGGCGCTACGGGTTGAAAGGCTCGCCGTTCCTGAGCAGGCCGATGACGGCCGCCTGACGAACCGAGGCGGTCACCGCGCGTTCACCGGCATCCCCCGAATGCGGAGAGCGCCATGGCGAGCAAGAACCCACACCATCATACCCAGAAGATGCGGCAGCGCCTGCGCGAACTGAAAGACCATCTGCGCGAGGACATCGCGGCCGTCGACGAACCGCAGCTCAAGGCAATGTTTGAGACCGCCGCCGAAGTCCTTGGCGGATTGGAAAAAGCCTTCGGCGACTACGAGCAGAAGAACGAACCGGCCTGGCGCCCGTCCGCCTGACCTCCTCAGCTCCCGGCGCGGAACGCCGGATCGAAGCCGAGCTCGCGCCGCGCCTTCGCGATCGAAACCTCGCCGTCGTCCTCGGCGATGTTGTAGATGCCCGCTCCGCCGCGCGTGAGGGCCAGCAGCGCGGCCTGCGCCGCCGCGTCCACGTGCAGGAAGCCGCGGCCGGTCGGCTTCTCGGCCCAGGTGCCCGGTCCGTACAGCCGTCCGTAGCGCAGCACGATCCCCTCGAGCCCGGGCGTTCCCGTCACCGCGCTCTCCAGCGCATGAACGCCGCGCGCGGAAATGGTGTCGGGCGGCACCAGCGGATCCTCCTCGACGTGCGGCTCGCGCCCCGGCGCGTAGATGAAGGAGATGCTCTGCGCGATCATGCGCCGCGCGCCCGCCGCCTTGGCCGCGGCGATGAGGTTTTCCGTACCCTCGATGCGGATGCGGGCATTGGCCGCGAGCGAGGCCGCGATGGCGTCTGCGTTCGAGCTGTCCGGCAGGTCGGTGAGTTGGTGGATCACCACCTCCGGGCGCGTGGCGACGACCGCCGCCTTGAGCGCCTCGCCGTCGAACACGTCGACCACCGCCGCCTTGGCGCCGGCCTGCACGAGCGCGTCGGCCTTGGCGGCCGAGCGCGTCGTGCCCGTCACCTCGTGGCCGGCGGCGGCCAGCAGGCGCACGAGCGGACGCCCGATCACGCCGGTCGCACCGGCCAGAAAGATGCGCATGCCTCTTTGTCCCGTTGTCCATGGATCGACTTGCTGCCGATCCTCTTCAATTTGCACCGTTGCGCGCAAGGAATTCTGAATATGCGATCGCCGTTTCGCACAACACGTCGCAGGCGGCGCGCGGCCGGCGCTGCGCTTCAACAGCAATTCACAACAAGCCGTCGCTTCGGCGTCGGCCTAGGAATGGCCACCCACGGCCATGTCCCAGGAGGCGACGATGAACCCGGTCGATGTCAGCACGCTGCAGATGCTCTCCATATCGAGCCCCGACGATGCGTCCATCAACTGGACGGCTGCGTTCGCATGCTACGGCGGCAAGGGCGCGGACAACACGGTCGTGGTCCCGTTCTCGATCGCGCCGGGCGGACATCTGGGCTGGCACACCGACAGCCTCGAGGAGACCCAGTACATCATCGCCGGCCACGGCGAGCTGCTGCGCGACGATGGCTCGTGGGCGGCGGGCCCGGGCAGCATCTTCGTCCTGCCCAAGGACGTGCGGCACGATCTGCGCAATGTCGGAACCGCGCCGTTGCTGGCGGTCGCGTTCTTTTCGGGCGAGGCGCTGACGCAGACGTTCGACAGCGTCATGCTTCCGCCCAAAGGCCACATCCTCAGCAGCCCGAACGCGGCGGCGTAGCCCGCGCCTGGCCCGTTTGGCGGGCCGCCGTTCAGTCGGCCGCCGCGGCGTGGACGCCGGCCGTGTCGTAGTACTCGAAATATTCCACGGCCTTGCCGTCGCGGAAGCGCCAGAAGTCGATCTTCGGCGTGGAGCAGACCTTCTGCGTGCGCCTGTTCTGCCAGGCGCAGTTTCCGCGCACGACCACGATGTCGCCCTGCGCAACGAACTCGTCCACCGTGTAGTGGATCATCGCCCAGTTCTTGGCGAGCCCGTCGAAATAGGAGCGCAGCGCGTCCTTGTTCGAATAGTTGTTCATGTAGGCGACGTGCGCCGCCCCGCCGGCGAGCGAGCCGAACTTGATGTTGTCGTCGAGGAACGTCATCCACTCGTCGACGCTGCTGCCTTTGGTCTCGGCCCAACGGGCATATCGCTGCTTCAGGAGTTCGACGTTTCGCGCGGCCGGTTCGGCCGCCGTCGCTGCCAAGGTCGTCATCGCGAGCCCCCTCGCTTTTGAAATGCACTATTAAAAAAATGCAGTGCGGCGGGCTACATCGCTGCCTTGAGGCGATCGAGCGCCTCGTCGATCTTCACGCGCCGCAGGCGAGCGTACTCGCGCTTTTCGCGCTCCCCGTCAACGACTTCTTCGGGCGCGCGGCGCATGAAGTCCTGGTTCGACAGCTTGGCGTCCACCCGCTGGATGTCGGCGTCCGCCTTGGCGCGCTCCTTCTCCAGGCGCGCGCGCTCGGCCGCGAGATCGACCACGCCCTTGAGCGGCAGCGCGGCGACGTCGCCGCGCACGAGCAGTTGCACGGCCCCTTCCGGCGGGCGGTCGGCGAAGGAAATCTCGCTCAGGCGCGCCAGCCGTCTGAGGAACTCCGCCCAACGCTCTGCCCGCGCGCGGGTTTCCGCCGGCACTCCGGCCAGCACGAGCGGAAGCTGCGCCGCCGGCGCGACGTTCATCTCCGAGCGGATCGAGCGCACGGCGGTGACGAGGTCGACCACCCAGCCGATCTCGGCCTCGGCCGCCGCGTCGTCGAGCCCGGCATGGGCGGGCCAGGGCGTGAGCGCCAGCACCTGTCCGCGTCCCGCGGCCGGCGCCGTCACCGCCCACAGTTCCTCGGTGATGAAGGGCATGAACGGGTGCAGCAGCTTGAGGATCTCGTCGCGTGCCCAGGCGACCATCGCCTGCGTCTCCGACTTGGCGGGGCCGTCCGCGCCGGTGAGCACCGGCTTGGCCAGCTCGAGGTACCAGTCGCAGAACACGTTCCACACGAACGCGCGCACCGTGAGCGCCGCCTCGTTGAAGCGATAGGCCTCCAGCGCCGCGGTCGCCTCGCGCGCGGTGCGCGCGCATTCGTGCGCGATCCAGCGGTTGAGCGTTTCCTTGGCGGAGGCGGGATCGAAGCCGGGCACCGTCGCGCAGCCGTTCATCTCGGCGAAGCGGGCCGCGTTCCACAGCTTGGTCGCGAAATTGCGCTCGCCCTCGACGCGCTGCGGCGAGAGCTTGATGTCCCTGCCCTGCGCCGCCATCGAGGCCAGCGTGAAGCGCAGCGCGTCGGCGCCGTACTCGTCGATCATGCCGAGCGGGTCGATGACGTTGCCCTTCGACTTCGACATCTTGGCGCCGCGCTCGTCGCGCACCAGCGCGTGGATGTAGACGGTGTGGAACGGCACCTCCTTCATGAAGTGCAGGCCCATCATCATCATCCGGGCGACCCAGAAGAAAATAATGTCGAAGCCGGTGACCAGCACGCTGGTCGGGTAGTAGCGCGCAAGCTCGGGGGTCTTCTCGGGCCAGCCCAGCGTCGAGAACGGCCACAGGCCCGAGGAGAACCACGTGTCGAGCACGTCCTCGTCGCGGCGCAGCGCCTCCTCGCGCCCGTAGTGCGCGCGGGCGGCAGCCTTCGCCTCGGTCTCGCTCAGCTCGACGAACACCGTGCCGTCGGGTCCGTACCACGCCGGGATCTGGTGGCCCCACCAGAGCTGGCGCGAGACGCACCACGGCTGGATGTTCTCCATCCACTCGAAGTAGGTCTTCTCCCAGTTCTTCGGCACGAAGGCGGTGCGCCCGTCGCGCACGGCAGCGATCGCCTCCTTCGCCAGGGTCTTGGCGTCGACGTACCACTGGTCGGTCAGGAACGGCTCGATCACCACGGAGGACCGGTCGCCATGCGGGACCATGTGCGTGTTCGGCTCGATCTTCTCGAGATAACCGCCGCTCTCCAGCCGCTCGACGATCTTCTTGCGCGCGGCGAAACGGTCGGTGCCGTGCAGCGCCAGCGTTTCCTCGAGCGCGGGCGAGGACGGCAGGCCCGCGAGGAATGCCTCGTTGCCCGCAAGGTCGAGCCTCGCCTCGACGTCGAGCACGTTGATCTGCGGGAGGTCGTGGCGCTTGCCGACCTCGAAGTCGTTGAAGTCGTGGGCCGGTGTGATCTTCACCGCGCCCGAGCCCTTCTCGGGGTCGGAGTAGCTGTCGGCGACGATCGGGATGCGGCGCCCGACCAGCGGCAGGATCACGTGGCGCCCGACCAGCTCCTTGTAGCGCTCGTCGTCCGGGTGCACGGCCACCGCGGTGTCGCCCAGCATGGTCTCGGGCCGGGTGGTGGCGACGACGATGAAGGTCGCAGGATCGGCCGGATCGAAGGCGCGGCCCTCGATCGGATAGCGCAGGTACCAGAGGTGCCCCTTGACCTCGACCTGCTGGACCTCGAGGTCCGAGATCGCGGTCAGGAGCTTGGGATCCCAGTTGACGAGCCTTTTGTCTCTGTAGATTAGGCCCGCCTTATAAAGCTCCACAAAAACTTTAAGAACGGCCTTGGACAAGCCCTCGTCCATGGTGAAGCGCTCGCGCGACCAGTCGCAGGACGCGCCCAGCCGCTTGAGCTGGTTGACGATGGTCCCGCCCGATTCCGCCTTCCAGGCCCACACCCGCTCCAGGAACGCCGCGCGTCCCATCTCCCGGCGGGAGGGCTCCTGGCGCTCCATGAGCTGGCGCTCGACCACCATCTGGGTGGCGATCCCGGCATGATCGGTGCCGGGCTGCCACAGCACGTCGCGCCCGCGCATGCGCTCGAACCGGCACAGGACGTCCTGCAGCGTGTTGTTGAGCGCGTGGCCCATGTGCAGCGAGCCCGTCACGTTCGGCGGCGGGATCACGATGCAATACGGCTCGGCCGTGCGGCGGTCGGGACGCCCGGCGCGGAACGCCTGCGCGTCGTCCCAGGCCGCGGCGATGCGGGCCTCGATATCGGCTGGCTGGTAGGTCTTTTCAATCATGGTGCTGGCAATGGTTTTGCGCGTAGAAACCTTGCGATGCCCTTACTGTCAACGCCGGTCGGGGCCAAACGAGCCATCCCGCAATCGGCAGTCCCCGGTCCCGTTCCTTGTCAGCGCCCCCGTCCGCCCCGCCGTCCCTTACCCGGGCCATCGTGTTCCTGGCCGTCGCCGGCTTCGCCAGCCAGGCGATGGTGCGCTCGGCGGACTCGCTGCTGCCGCAGATCGCCTCCGACCTGAGCGTCTCGGTCGGCGTCGCCTCGATCATCGTGTCGGGCTACACGCTGGTGCACGGCTCGCTGCAGCTTTTCATGGGTCCGGTCGGCGACCGCTTCGGCAAGTACCGCACCTGCGCGGTCAACTGCGCGGTGGCCGCGGTGTTCGTCGCGCTGTGCGGCCTCGCCCAGTCGCTGACCACGCTCACGCTGGCGCGGCTCGCCTCGGCCGCCTTCGCCTCCTGGATCATTCCGCTCGGCATGGCCTACATCGGCGACGTCGTGCCCTACGAGCGGCGCCAGCAGGTGCTGGCGCGCTATCTGAGCGGCCAGATCTCCGGCCAGCTCTTCGGTCAGGCCGCCGGCGGCGTGCTCGGCGACATCTTCGGCTGGCGCGGTGTGTTCTTCGTGCTCGCCGCCTTCCTCGCGCTCGCCGCCGCCGGGCTCGTGCGCGAGCTCGCGGTCAATCCCCTCACCCACGCCAGCGCCGGCAACGCGCCGCGCTCGCGCGGCCTCGTCGCCGACAACAAGATCGTGCTGTCGAACCCGTGGGCGCGCACCGTCATCTTCGCCGCGCTGATCGAATACGGCTTCATGTTCGGCGCCTTCGCCTATGTCGGCGCCTACCTGCACGTGGTGTTCGATTTGAGCTTCACCGCGATCGGGCTCGTCATCGGCATGTTCGCGATCGGCGGGCTGATCTACAGCTTCCTGTCGGCGCAGCTCGTCGGGCGGCTCGGCCAGCGCGGGCTCGCGGCGTGGGGCGGCGCCACCTGCGGCGTCGGCTATTTCATCCTCGCGGCCGCGCCGGTGTGGTGGATCACGCCGCTCGCGGTCGTGCTGCTCGGCCTCGGCTTCTACATGCTGCACAACACGCTGCAGACCAACGCGACGCAGATGTCGCCGCAGGCGCGCGGCACCGCCGTCGGCATCTTCTCGGCGGCGCTCTATCTCGGCATGACCGCCGGCGTCGCCATCATCGCGCCGGTGTTCGACCGCGCCGGCGCCGTGCCGGCGTTCGTCGTCGCGGGCTGCGTGCTGATCGCGACCGGCGCGTGGTTCGGCAGCCGCGTGGCGGCGAAGGCGCGGTGAGCGTCCGGCACGGCTCGGACCGGTTGACGGACGGAACGGCGCGCTAGCCGCGGCCGCGCGCGACGCGCTCGATCTCGGCGCGCACCAGCCGCTCGACCATGTTCGGCAGGTTGTCGTCGAGCCAGGCCTTGAGCATGGGCCGCAGCATCTCGCGCACGAGGTCGTCGAGCGTGCGCGAGTTCTGCACCAGCACCGTGTTCGCGAGCGTGTTGAACGCGGCGTCGACAGCGGCCGTCGTCGACGGCGAGAGCAGCGAACGGTCGTCGCCGGTCTCGTGATGGAACTGGCGGCGGGCCACTTCCACGGTCGCCTGCGGGGGCTCCGGGATCGGCTCCGGCTCGGGCATCGGCTCCGGCTCGGGCGGCGGCGGCTCGAAGGCGAGGTCCTGCGCCGGCTCGATCTTGCGGAACGCCGGCGGGGCCGGCGCGACCATCTCCTCGGTGAGGTCGAGCACATCCGCGACCGGCTCGGGTTCGGGCTCGGGCTCGGGCGGCAGTGGTGGAGGCGGCGGTGGCGGCTCGAACTCCGCGACCGGAGGCGGCACCGGCTGCTCGTTCACCACCGGCGGCGGCTCTTCCATGCGCGGAGCAGGAGGCGGAGGTGGCGGAGCGGCAGCGACGGCGGGCTGCGGCGGAGCCGGTGCTGGAGTCGGGGTGCGGGCGCGCGCGGCCTCGGGCTTCGACTTGCCTGCATCGTCGTCGGCGATGATCCGTCGGATGGAGGCGAGAATTTCCTCCATTGACGGCTCTTGCGCCTTGGCCGCCTGCGTCATTGTACTGTCCCGTCGCCCGCGAACGTTTCAGCCGGAACTCATTCAGCCAGAGCTAAATAGTACGGCGAATCAATCGCGTGCTTCTTATTACCCCACATTACGCGACTATGGCATGTTAGGCATGAACGCAAGCGCGCCACCAGTGCCGCCGCGCGCCATCCACGACTTCGTTTCGCGTCCGCTTTCGGTCCGAACCAGTGCGCCGTCACGCACGCTCGCGCAAACGCGTGCTGCACGGCATGACGCACGCCCGCATGTCGACGGGAGTGGCAACGGTCGCGGTCGGGAGAACGGGAGAGAACTAGCGGCCGTCCGGCGTGCGCACGCCGAACCACGAATCGCGCACCTGCTGGTAGTGCGTCATCGGATCGTAGACCTGGGTCTTGAGGCCCAGCGCCGTGATCGACAGCCGGCCGGTCGCGGCGAGCAGCGAGTAGGACGCGACCACGCGGTCGCGCTGCGCGGTCACCAGCGAGACGCGCGCGTTGACGAGTTCCTGCTGCGCGTTGAGGACGTCGAGCGTGGTGCGCTGGCCGACGCGCGCTTCCTCGCGCACGCCGTTGAGCGCGGTCTCGGCCGCGTTGACCTGCGCCTGCGTCGCGATGATCTGCGCCTTGGCGGCCTCGAGCTGGCCCCAGGACTGCACCACCGACTGCTGCGCGGCGTCGCGCTGGGTGTCGAGATCGATGCGGCGCTGGCCCAGCGTTTCCTTGGACTGGCGGATCGTCGCGTACTCGCCGCCGCCCTGATAGAGCGGCACCGACACCGTGCCGAGCACCGAGTAGGTGAGCTGCGAAGGGATCGCGGGCGATACGTCGAGCTGCTTCTGCACGCCGCCGGTGACGGTCACCGTCGGGTAGAGCGCGCCTTCGTTGATCCTGACCTCCAGCAGCGCGACGTCGACGCCGAGCGCGGCGGCGGTCACGTTGGGATTCTCGACGCGCCCGCGCTCGACGGCGCCCGGCAGCGTCTTGGGCGAGAAGCGGTCCACGGGCGTGCCGGGCGAGAGCTTGCCCGGATCGACGCCGATGACCTGGCGGTAGGTCGCGCGCGAGGTCGTCAGATTGGATTCGGCCTGCAGCATCTGCGAGCGGCCGGCGGCCACGCGGGATTCGGCCTGGGCGACGTCGGTCTTGGTGACCTCGCCGACGTTGAAGCGGTCGCGCGTCTGGCGCAGCTGCTCCTGCAGCACCTCGACGTTGCGGCGCTGCAGGTCGAGGATCGCCGTATCGCGCAGCACGTTCATGTAGGCGGTCGCGGCGTTGAGCAGGATCGTCTGCTCGGTCAGCCGCAGGGTCTCGCGCGCCGCGTTGACCTGGCTTTCGGCCTGGCGCGTGCGGTTGCCGGTCTGCATGCCGTTGTAGAGGGTCTGCGTCGCGGTGACGCCGTAGGTCTGCGGCTGCAGGCTGGAGAATTCGCCGTTGCGCACGCCGTTGGCGCCGCGCGAGCCGAGCTCGAGCCCGGTCGCGCCCTGGCTGATGGTGGCGCTGATGCGCGGCCGGTAACCCGACAGCGCGATGCCGACGCCTTCGTCGGTGGCGCGCAGGGCGGCGCGCTGGGCGTTGAGGCTCGGGTTGTTCTGGTACGCCTGTACAAGCGCGGTTTCGAGCGGCTGCGCATGCGCGATGTGAGACGACCCGAGGGTGCCAGCTATCGCAACTGCGCAGACCGCGATCGACCGGATCGTCCGTCCGCTTGCTATCGACATTCCCCGCACCCCGACGCCGTCTATTTCCAGCCCATCGCACGCGCGCGGCGTGCCACGGTTTCCTTCAGGCGCATCAGTACGCGCTTGGACGGTAGAATCCCCCAAGCGCCAAGCCCCATCGATTGAGGCGCGAGCATACGCAGTTTGCCGGTGCCGTGAAACCCCAAACGCCGCTAGCCCTAGAGAACTCCTTGAGAAAACTGGCACATGGGTCTTCGCGGCAACACTTGCGCGATCGCGCGCGAGCACCGATATGGCGCGAATCGGCGCGCATCCGCCCGCGGCGCTCTGCGGACCGAACCGAGCACGCCCGCGAGTGGTTGAGGCGCGATGCTCGCCTAAAAGGCGAAGGCCTTCGGCTTGGCGAAGCCGGGCAGCAGGGTCGCGGCCGCGTCGAAGAACGAGCGTCCGCTCGTGACGCCGTCGGTCTTGCGGAAGATCATCCCGTGGCAGGCCGGCTCCTCGCCCATGACGGCGACGAGGCGTCCGTCGTCCTTGAGCTGGTCGAACAGCGCGGGCGGCATCACCTCCGCGCAGCCCGACACCAGGATCGCATCGTAGGGCGCGTCCGCGCTCCAGCCCGCCGTCAGCGGGCCCTCGACCACATTCACGGCGCTCCCGGCCTGGGCGAGCGCGCGCCTCGCCTGCGCGGCGAGTGCGCCATCCTCCTCGAGCGCGGTCACCTGCGCGCCCATGTGCGCCAGCACTGCGGCGTCGTAACCGGTGGCGCAGCCGACGACGAGCACCTTGCTGCCCTCGCCCACCACGGCGGCCTGCAGCAGCTTGGCCAGCACCATCGGCTTGAGCAGCCGGCGTCCCTTGCCGACCGGCACGTCGGTGTCGATGTACGCGATGCCCGCCAGTTCCGGCGGCACGAATGTCTCGCGCGGCACTGCCAGCATGGCGGCGAGCACGCCCTGGTCGGTGATGTCGTAGGGGCGGACCTGGCCGTCCACCATCATGCGGCGCGCGGTAGCGAAGTCGGTCATCGGCGGCGATATCCGGGCAAGGCGTGGTCGGGCGCGTGATCCCGCGAAACGGACGGTCGCGGCACCTGCGCGTCGCCTGCCTTCTGCGCCAGGGTGGGCGAAAACGCAAGCTTGCGCGCGTGTTGCCGCTGCGGCGGGCTTCCTGTATAGCAGCGGGCCTGCTTAGCGAACATTTCAAGTGCGATTCAAGCAGTTGGCCACGTGGCGGAGTGGTTACGCAGCGGTCTGCAAAACCGTTTACGCCGGTTCAATTCCGGCCGTGGCCTCCACTCACTCCTATAACCCGGTAAGCTGACAAATAACGGCCGCCCTGGAGCTTGATCCCGAAAAGTGGGAACCGGTTTTCGGAAAGATCATGCTCCCAACCCAGCCTGAAGCGGAGTGACGAAGGTCATCCGCGTCAGGAGTGGCGGCGCTCCCACGGAAACGCCAAGGTCATCCCGCATGCGCGCCTACCAGCTCCCGAAAGCCACCGGCATCGATGCGCTCGTCAAGGTCGAGCTGCCGCAACCCAAGCCGGCCTATCGCCAGGTGCTGGTGAAGGTCAAAGCCTGCTCGCTCAATTTCCGCGACCTTGCGATCGTGCTCGGGCGCTACCGCGCGCCGGTGAAGGCGGATCTCATCCCGCTCTCCGACGGCGCCGGCGAGGTGGTCGAGGTCGGCCCCGGCGTCGCGCGCGTGAAGGTGGGCGACCGCGTCGCCGGCTGCTTCTTCCAGCGCTGGATGGGCGGGCCCGCGGGCCCCGAGGCTCACAGCAGCGCGCTCGGCGGCAGCATCGACGGCATGCTGGCGGAGTACGTCGTGCTCGAGGAGGACGGCGTCGTGAAGCTGCCCGCGCATCTCTCCTACGAGGACGGCGCCAGCCTGCCCTGCGCCGCCGTCACCGCCTGGAACGCGCTCGTCGAGCATGCCCGCGTCATCGCCGGCGACACCGTGCTGGTGCAGGGAACGGGGGGCGTATCGATCTTCGCGCTGCAGTTCGCGCGCATGATGGGCGCGAGCGTGATCGCGACCTCCTCCAGCGACGACAAGCTTGCGCACGCCAAAAAACTCGGCGCCGCGCACGGCATCAACTACAAGACCACGCCCGAGTGGGACAAGGCCGCGGTCGAGCTCACCGGCGGGCGCGGCGTGGACGCCGTGGTCGAGGTCGGCGGCGCCGGCACCATGGCGCGTTCGCTCGGCGCCATCCGCATGAACGGCAAGGTCTCGATGATCGGCGTGCTCACCGGCCAGGCCGAGCTCAACCCGATGCTGATCCTGGGCAAGCGCGCCAACGTGCAGGGCATCTCGGTCGGCTCGACCCAGATGTTCGAGGCGATGAACCGCGCCATGGCGGCCAACGGCCTCAAGCCCGTCATCGACAAGGTATTCCCGTTCGACGAGACGCCGGCCGCCTTCCGTTATCTGCAGTCGGCGCAGCACTTCGGTAAGATCGTGATTTCGGTGGGCTAGTGCCGCCGGCTTAAAGGTCCTGCGCCACGTCCCGCACACCCGTCCAGGACCTTCAAACCGGGAAGCGGCACTGGAATCATGGAGTTGCCAGTGCCCCTTTTTGGGTCTGAAGTTCGTGCAAGCGAGCGCCGCTGCGTATCGCGAACTTCGCAAACGGGGCACGAGAACGCACCCTCGCCGATCGCCCTCGCAATGCCTATCTAGATGAGTGACGGCCTTCCTGCGTCGCGGCGCAATCGGATCCTCCCGCCCTTGGATCCGGCCTGCAGCCACGACCAGGCGGGCCCATGGTGGCGCACGCGGCGGCCCCGCGGGAGCAGTCCTGCGGGGCCGTTCGCCACCGGGTTTTCGACGCGCGGCGCTGGGGCTCGCGCACAGCGGACTGCGCACACCCCGGGCCTCGCGTATGCCGAGGCTCGTGCGCCATTGCCGCGCTTTCCACCCGCGCCGCGGTACCCACCGGGAATTGCGCTTTGCAAACGCGGCTGGCCTTGTTATACGCCGCGCGTGTTCCCCGGTAGCTCAGTGGTAGAGCAACCGGCTGTTAACCGGTTGGTCGCTGGTTCGAATCCGGCCCGGGGAGCCATTTTAATCAAGTACATTGATTTGCGGTGTTATGGAGCAAACGCCACAAGCGATACGATCGTATCAACCCTAGCTTCGGTGCAGGAACCTGTATCGGAGTTACGCAATGCCCCGCGCTGAAATCCTCTCCAGCCAAGCCATTCACACCCTGAAACAGCTTCACGCCGAACTGGCGGGGAAGATCATTGACAACAAGTTCGACGGCGACCGCCTGCGGCTCCCAGATGCAGCAGGTGGAAGCCGTCATGAAGCTCCTAGACCCAGGTGTCGAAATTCGCCCCATCGCCATCCGGCGCAAGAAGGCCAACCCGTGGGTCAAGAAGGGCCAAGGCTACAGGGCCGGCATAGACGTGTTGCGGGCCGCCACGGAGCCCATGGCAGCTACCGAGATCGCCAAGGCCATGCTGGAAAAGAAGGGCATCACGGAACCCGACAAGGGGCCGTTCATCGACTTTGCCCAAGGGGTCTATACCAGCCTCAAAAACCACGACGGGCGGACCGTCGAAGGCGTGGGGCATCATCCGGTGCGATGGCGGCTGAAATAAAAAGCCCGGCTGAGAACCGGGCTCGTCTTAGAAGTATAGCACGCGCCGTCAGGCGGGCACACGCTTTCTGGGCCGCATCAACTCAACGCGACGCTTCTGAAGCTCTTGGAGCGTCTGGATATCATTGGGGGTAGCGCGACCAGCGGCAAGCTTTCGAATGAGCAATTCGATCTCGCGCACTAGTTCGGCTTCTGCGGACTCACCGAAATTGGACATCTGTTCGGCCATGCTCATATCTTGGCCCTTTCACCTGAACATTGCATTAATGTGCTCCTCCCCCAGTCGTTCCTTGATTTACCGCAACTTTACCAAGTCGGTGTGTTGCGATTGAGGCACGTTCAACCCCTTGGCGCAACGTCCGTTTGCCGTCGCCCCGCCGCTTCTGAAGCCTTCACGGCCAAGGCTGCCATTGCCGCTATGGCCCGAACAGGCTCCGTCGTGGCTACCCCATAGGACGGCTCGGGCGAGAAGTGGTTTGGCCTGTCGCAGGTTGCGATAGCGACGCCCCAGGGGCGTGGGCTCGTCCCGACGGTGATGGGTACGGCCACCATAGAAGCGTAACGTTCTTTGTCATAATCTCGGGCCATCGTCCCGAGATTGAACATGGCGACCGCATCGGGCGACGACATGTCCTTGATGATGATCTCGTGGTTCATTGAGTAGGCTATGCCAGCGACCCCAACGCCCTGCGGCCACTCTCGCGCCTCACTCAGCTCGCACGGGATTTTGCGAAGGTGAGCGACGCAGCGCAAAATCATTTTACCCGAGTCGGCTTCTGTTTGCGCCATAAAAACGCAGACAGTCCAGATGTCTTTGATGCCAAAGTCGAATGCACCTAGGAGTGAATTGCTTGCTGCGGACAGGCAGGTTTGAACAATGCTGGTGGCGGCGACATCTGGCAAATCAAGAGATTGTTCGATTGCTCCACGCATCACGTCCATTGAATTGTATAGATCGAGCCCGCGTGTAACGGCGCCATCAAACTCTTCATGGTCATTCAATTCGTCGATGGCTCTGGCCGCTATGCTCAGTGCACTCGCTGCATCGGTTTCTCTTATGGCGTCAAAAATGCTACCGACTGCGACCATGAACGCGCCAGCAAGCCCAGCAATGGTCCACCCCGAGATTTCGTCGTTAGCGTGTGCGATATCTATGGCAAGGGCGATGGTCGCAATAGCTGCCCCGCCAATCACGAGCGCAATTTTTGCGAATTTTGACGCGCGGTATAGGGCGCGCGAATAGCCTTCAAATGCGGCGATCAACGCCGCTTTGAGTCCCCCCGACGGCATTTTTGTTCCCCGATTGCCTACAGCCTAGAGTAGAGCACTTCGGCTGAAGGAAACAAGCCGTCTATCGTTCCGACACATGCCTTTGCCAATAGCCGGTGAAATCAACCGACGCCTTTGAGGACAGCGCCAGACCCGTTAGGCGGTCCCCCTGCGCGCCGTTGTCCATGCGGCGGTTGTCCTCGCGCCACGTCGCCTCCTGGGCGTAGCGCAGCAGGTACGGGCCAGCGATGTGATGATGATGGCTGATCTCGGCGCGGCGCATGCGGCTGAAGAATTCCTCGGCCCAATTCGTGCAAGCACCGTCGAGGCTGTACGCCTCGGCGGAGCGTGGCGTTTGCTCCATAACACCGTTGATTTGCACGTCCGAGCGGCTCGCGCACGCCCCTCACGCCTCCTGCAGCAACAGCTCCGCCAGTTCGTTCGGCTGGATCACCATCGCGTCATGGCCGGCGGTCATCTCGTGCGTCTTCCATGAGCCGTCGGCCTTGAGCTTGGCGAGCACCGCGTCGAACGCCGGGCTCTTGTAGCCGGTGGCGCGGATGTAGGTCTTCCGCGCGATCTTGTCGCGGCCGCCGGTGTAGACCGCGGGCTCGCTGTAGGTGGCGATCGGCTGCGGCGTGCACTTGCCGTCGGCCCACGCCCGGTCCGCCTTGGGCGTTCAAATTGAATCCGCTACGTCCACAGCTTGCGGCCGAATTAGCGCAACTAGGGACGCGTGTGTGAACAACACACGCTGCGCTGTGGTTTGGTGCAGGAGATGTTTGTCGATCCAAAGACCATCGAAAGCGCCGACGTAATGACATGGCCGCCGCGGCTGCGCGAGCATTGAGCGACTGTGAGGCGACTGCCGAAGCAACGGTGGCAGTTGAAGCGTTCAACGCCCTTCTCGCCGCAGACAAAACGGCATGGCAGAATGGAGCCGCCCGCGACAGCCTCAAGCCCGTCAGTCGGAGCGCATTAGAATGCTACATCAAGTCTTGGACCGCATTCGAGAACTCGCCGCGCATGGAAAGCCCGGTAGCTTGGAGCGGAGCCTCATGCACGCTTATGCCGGCTGCCTGTCCGAGGATCAGCTAGTGCTAGCAGCAATCGAACTGCTTCCGGCGGATCAGGAGATCAGGTCAGTTGTCGTCTCGCATCTTCGACGGCTGAAGCAGGAGACGAGCTACTGCGGATCGTTGGATGAACTCGGAAGCAGACTGCTGGAGCTTGGTCCAGCCGACCGTAAGCTCACGGTTAGAATCGACTCTATGTTGTCCCAGTTCTACACATCCTTTTCAGCGCAGACGCGGAAGCTGGTGTTAGAACGGTGGATAGCCCGTGGAACAGCCGGCGCAACCTCCCGATGGTTGAAAGCAATGGCAGGCGACGCCCATCTCTTGGATATCGATCTAATCGTCAAATGTTGGTTGGCAACCAATCACTCCATGGCAGCTGCCTTGGTCGCCAAAAGAGCTGACCCCGATGTTCTGCGGCCCCATCTCCCTGACTTCGTGGAACGATGTGGAGAGGGTTGGACCGTCGGCAGAGCGTATATCAGAGCGCATCCGTTTTCCGATGAATGTTGGGAGCGACTGAGAAGCAAGCTGCCTGCAACGTACCTGTACGTTTGCGCCAAGGTTCAGAGAACGATCAATGACGACGAGGCTGTCTCACTTGTGCGCGCTCAAGCTGACACAGATTGGCCGGGAACTGATCAAGTCGGTCTAGCGATCTGGTCGGTTGGGCAAATGAAAATGTATGCAGCCCTGGAGGAAATTCGTGTCTCGCTATCCGGCATAAGTGACGCGATCTCGAAATCCTTCGTGAAGTTCGGTTCATCGTGAGCATGGTCGATCAACAAAGTCCAGCATGATCGGCGGTGGCGAGGCAATTCTCCGACCATGAAGCAGGTTAGATTGCACCTGCTTCACGCGCGTCCTTGAAAGTTGCGTTTTGCCTGAATCTCCGCCTTCATTGCACGGTTCACCTCAGGACCGATTTGCGCGACGAGGTTGCCAATAATCTCACACATCTCATCCGACACCGGCAGTGTTAGAAAGCCGGTCTGGCGATACCTGAACCGGTGGTCGAGGTGATAAGGCGTGAGCATCTCAATCAGCTCCTCAACCCGCCCATCAATCGGCGAAAGTCCGAGTTCGGTCGCGCGGCTCCATGCCTTCGACAGGTCATGTCCGATTTTCCTCAACTCGTTATCCGCGCCGCCGTTGTTGAGAATAAAGGCCTTAAGGATCAGTTCGATGGCCTGGCAGGCTAGGTAGTATTTAGGTCCAGATGCGGCTACTTCATTGGATCGCTCAATTATCTTAGCCGCGTCTAGAAATGCCTCCGAGTCAGTCAAAAAGCTTCGGGCCATTTCGGTAGGCGTTCGCTTCGACGCTTTCGACGATTGCTTTGACAGTTTCAACATGGCTAAGTCATCAGACGGCTACCAGGAGCCAATTGCTCCAATCATTGCTGATCCGGTCGTGCGGCGAACCACGCGCCCCCCTCACACCTCCTGCAACAACAACTCCGCCAGTTCCTTCGGCTGGACCACCATCGCGTCGTGGCCGGCGGTCATCTCGTGCGTCTTCCATGAGCGGTCGACCTTGAGCTTGGCGAGCACCGCGTCGAACGCCGGGCTCTTGTAGCCGGTGGCGCGGATGTAGGTCTTCCTCGCGATCTTGTCGCGGCCGCCGGTGTAGACCGCGGGCTCGCTGTAGGTGGCGATCGGCTGGGGCGTGCACTTGCCGTCGACCCACGCCCGGTCCGCCTCGGCGACGCCGAACACCGCGGCGGGCGGCGGCTTGAGCGCCGCGTCGCCGCGCTTGATCGCCGCCGCGATGATGTCCTTGAACGCGGGCGAGGCGGTGCCGACGACGCTGTCGCCGTTCGCCGGCACGAAGGCGTCGAGGAACACGATCGAGGCGATCCTGCCGGCGAGCTGCTCGGCGACGCCGCTGATCACCATCCCGCCGTAGGAGTGACCGACCAGCACGATGCCGGAGAGGTCCTCCCACGTGATCAGGTTGGCGACGTCCTTGATGTGGGTGGAGACGTTGACGTCCTTGCTCAGGAGATGCGACGACGCGCCGAGCCCGGTCAGCGTCGGCGCGTAGACCTTCTGGCCCTTCTGCTCGAGCAGGTCGGAGACCCGCCGCCAGCACCAGCCGCCATGCCAGGCGCCGTGCACGAGCACGAAGGTCTTGCGTGCGCCCTGCGCCGCCGCCGGCAGGCCGGTCGCGGCGATCATCGCGCCCGCGGCCATCGTTCCGAGCGCGCCACGGCGCGTGGCCTTCACCATATCCGTCATCGTCGTCCCTCCCCGTCGCTGGTCTGTCGCGTTGTCCGGTGAGGCTCGCACCGGGCAAGCGCTCCTGTCGAACGGGGCCGGCGCAGATTTCGCTGCGCGAAACTCATCGCGTCGCGACCCTGCCTACGCGACATGCCAATCGCCCACTCCGCCGCAAACGCTCCGCCGCATGGCCGCCACGCTTGCGACCGATTGTCCGCGCAATCGTCGGAACATTATCGTCGGCGTATCCGTTGACCGGGACTTGGTCCCTGGAGAGGTGTGGAATGCTGAAATATCTGATGCCGGCCGCAGCGATGCTCGTAATGGCGTCATCGTCCGCATGGGCGGCGCCGGCCGCCGCCACGACCGCCGCCGCGATCAACAAGGCCGCGCAGGTCGAATCGAACGTGGTCACCGTTCGCGACAACCGTTCGTACAGGTCGAAGCGAACGTACAACCGCCATCGCTCGTCGCGGCATTATCGCTACGTCGCGCCGCGCCATCACTATTATCACGGCGGACGCAACTGGCGGTACCGCTACTACAGCCGCCCCTACAACTGGCACCGCCGCCACTGCGTGCAGGCCGGGCCGCTCTGGTTCTGCCCGTAACCGATCTCTCGTCTGCTCATGACGACCAAGGCCCCGGCGCGTCCGGGGCCTTTGATTTTGGCGGCCGCGCGAGGGCCTCCTCTTTGGCGCGCGGCTGCGACGTCGCTGCGCGCCGGCGCGGGTTGTCACGCCGCCGTTCCCGCTTTAAGCCAGCCGCCGGCCCGCGTCGCGCGGGCCGCTGATTTTTGAAATCCGAAAAGGGGGAAAACCTGATGAAGCTAGCCCGACGAAGCCTTGCCGGGATCGCGCTGCTCTGGGCCACGCAGGCCGTGGCGCAGCAGGCCTATCCGTCGCAGGACATCCACTTCATCACCGCCTATCCGGCCGGCAGCAGCTCCGACGCCATCGTCCGCTTCATCGCCGAGCGCATGCGTCCGCTCGCGGGCAAGACGATCATCGTCGAGAACAAGCCCGGCGCGAACGGCAACATCGCCACCGAGTACACCGCGCGGGCCAAGCCCGACGGCTACACCGTCTATATCCACGCCGGCAGCGCGCTCGCCGCCAACATGCATCTCTTCAAGAATCCGCCGGTCGATGCCGCCAGCGCCATCCAGATGGTCGGCACGATCAACCGGCAGGCGTTCATGCTCGCGGTCGACGCCAAGTCGCCCTACAAGACCGTCGCCGATCTCACCGCCGCGATGAAGGCGAAGGGCGACAAGGGCAGCTACGCCACCTACGCCGCCACGGCGAAGATCATGGGCGAGCTCTACAAGCAGCAGGCCGGGCTCACCACCGTCGAGGTGCCGTACAAGGTCGGCGCCGACACCCTCAACGACCTCGCCAGCGGCGCGCTCGACTTCGGCATGTACGATCCCGTCTTTGCCATGTCGCAGCAGCGCAACGGCAAGCTGCGCATCCTCGGCATCGGCGTGGGCGAGCGCCTGCAGGCCGCGCCCGACCTGCCGACCATGAGCGAGCAAGGCGTCAAGATGGACCTGCCGGTGTGGTTCGGCGCGATGGTTCCCGCGGCGACGCCGAAGCCGGTCGTCGCGCAGCTCAACGCCTGGCTCAACGAGATCGTGAAGCGCGAGGACATGAAGAAGTTCCTCAATAGCTTCGGCAGCGATCCCTGGGCGAGCACGCCCGAGGAGGCGCAGGCGCGCCTGCTCAAGGACATCAAGGACTGGGCGGACTACGTGCGCATCGCCAAGATCGAGAAGCAGTGACGACCGCGCCGTCGCCGCGCGCGACGGCGACGATGCAAAGACATGCGGCGCGGCTCTTCCCCGGAAGAGCCGCGCCGTCGTTTCGTGTGCCGTAATGGCAGCGCGACCGATAGCGTTCACCGAGGTTCGCGCCCCGCCATCGCGCGGCTCACCACCGCCATCGCAAGCGCCGCCACCATCAACCCCGCCGCCAGGGCGAACGTGATCCGCAGGCCGAAGGCTGCGGCCTGAGCATGTGTCGCCGCGCCGGCCGCCGCCGAGGCGAGCGCGAACACCGCGCCCATCACCGATGCGCCGGTGATGAGCCCGAGATTGCGCGCCAGGTTGAGCATCCCGGACACGACGCCGCGCCGGGCCGCGCCAACGTCGGTCATGACCGCGGTGTTGTTGGCCGCCTGGAACAGCGCATAGCCCGCCGTGATCACGACGACCGCGGCGACATAGCCCGTGATGCCGAAGCTCGCCGGCACGAGCGACAGGGCGGCCGAGCCGCCCGCCATCGCGGACAGCCCGGCGATGGTCATGCGCGATGCGCCGAGACGATCGACGACGCGGCCCGCCGGCACGCCGGCCAGCGCCGCGACCAGCGGACCCGCCGACATGACTGCGCCGATCAGCGCCGCCTCGAGCCCGAGCGCACGCGCGAGATAGAACGGCCCGACCACCAGCGTCGCCATCACCACGGTGGAGACGAGCGCGCTCATGGCGAGCCCGGCGGTGAGCACCGGATCGCCGAACATCGCCGGGCGGATCAAGGGCGAGGCCGCGCGCCTTTCGGCGATCACGAAAATTCCCGCGCCTGCGGCTGCGGCGAGCAACAGCATCGCGTTGAGCGCGCCGAACGTGCCGCGCCCCAGGGTCATCGCGAGCGCGTAGGCGCCGAGCGTCAGCGCCAGCAGCGCCGTACCGATGCCGTCGAAGGCGGCGCGCTCCGCCGCCGGCGGCGGGCGGTCGGCAGGCAGGACGCGCATGGCGAGCAACAGCGTCACGACGCCCAGCGCGGCGCTGACGGCGAAGATCGCCTGCCAGCCGAACCCGGCGATCAGCACGCCGCCGAGCGAGGGGCCGAGCGCGGTGCCGATCGCGGACGTCGTCCCGAGCAGGCCCATCGCGCTGCCGGTCCTCTCCTTGGGCACGGTGTCGCCGACGAACGCCATGGTCAGCGCCATCATGGCGGCGGCTCCGAGCCCCTGCGCCGCGCGGGCGGCGATCAGCATCCAGAGCGTGGACGCGACGGCGCAGACCAGCGAGGCCAGCGTGAACGCCAAGACCCCGGCGATCAGCAGCCGCCGGCGGCCGAGGATGTCGCCGAGCCGTCCGGCGCCGACGATCAGCGTGGTCGTGGCGAGCAGATAGGCAAGGACGATCCACTGCACCTCCTGCAACGAGGCGCCGAACGCCTCGGCCAGGGTCGGCAGGGCCACGTTGGCGATGCTGGTCCCGAGCGAGGGCAGCAGCATCGAGAGCGACAGGCTGGCGAGCACCCACCCGGCCCGGGATGCCCGTTCTCCACGGCCGGCGACGACCTGTTCCTCCACCATCAATCGCTTCAACATGGTCGTGCCTCTTCCTCGGGCTCCGCCGCCGAAGCGCGAGCCTCGATCGGCGCGAGGCGGACAGTCATTTTCGCTTTCATCACACGTCTCCTGTTGTCCGTGTCGCCGCCTCCAGATGACCCGATCCCGGGACTCGCCTTCGGCGGCCGTTTGCGGTAATCTGCCAGTTCAAGTGAACTTGAGGTCAAGGGGAAAGCGCGCCGGGACGTTTGCGCGTGATGCCGGCGGCCTTGCGCCCGGGCGGCGGACGGGCGTCGCGCGAGAAGAACCCGTGTGAAGACACGGCATGACACATGTGCCCGTGACAGACGGATGGCGACCGCCGCAAGAACACTCCGCATGAAGCCACGGCACGACCTGCATCCGCACGAAAGGCATCGCATGAAGGATCTCGACATCGCCGAGGTCGCGCGGCACGCGGGCGTGCCCGCCTCCACCATCCGCTTCTACGAGGAGAAGGGCCTGATCCGCTCGATCGGGCGGCGCGGCCTGCGCCGCCTGTTCGATGCGGGCGTGCTGCAGCAGCTCGCGCTGATCGCGCTCGGCCGCGCCGGCGGCTTCTCGCTTGAGGAGATCGCGCAGATGTTCGCGCCCGACGGCCAGCCGCGCATCCGGCGCGAGCGGCTGGCGGCGAAGGCGAACGAGCTCGACCGCACCATCCGCCGCCTCGCGGCGATGCGCGACGGCCTGCGCCACGCCGCCGCCTGCCCCGCCCGCAGCCACATGGAATGCCCGCAGTTCGTCCGCATGGTCCGCCTCGCCGGCGCGGGACGCCTGGCCGCGCGGCCCGCCCCGCAGCCGCGCGCGCGTGCGAAACGGGCCCGGACGTGAGCTCGCGGACCCGCGATACGGAGCATGCATAACAGTTGACTTTGACAACGTTTTGGGAAAGACCTGACTCCGCGCGAATACCGTCCCTCCGGGGCGGTGCGCCCGGGCCGATGGCGCAGGGAATTGTCCTGCTTCGTCCGTAACTTGGCCGGGCAGCATCGCACTGATCGGTCCTGTCGGCGCTCGCGGGCGCCGGCCCTCGACAAGGTCAGACCCGGGCGATAAGGGAACGGCCGACAAACGCCACTCTGGGAGAGGAACACATGGCTGCCAAGACCCTCGAAGACCTGCTGAAATCGGCGAAGAGCCCGGTCGAGATGCTGCGCAATCAGCAGACCGGTCCGAACGTCTATCCCGGCGTGCCGGCGGAATATTCCAACTGGCGCGACGAGCAGTGGGCCTGGCAGAACACCTGCGTCCTCTTCAACCAGTCCTACCACATGGCCGACCTCGCCGTGGAAGGCCCGGACGCACTCAAGCTGCTGTCCATGCTGGCCATGAACAGCTTCAAGGGCTTCGAGCCGAACAAGGCCAAGCAGTTCGTCCCGCTCAGCCCCGAGGGCTACGTGATCGGCGACGTCATCCTGTTCTACCTCGCGCCCAACAAGTTCAACCTCGTCGGCCGCGCGCCCGCGCTCAACTGGGTGATGTTCCACGCGCAGACCGGCAAGTACGACGTCAAGGTCGAGCTCGACCAGCGCTCGGCGCTGCGCACCGACGGGCGGCGCAAGTCCTACCGCTTCCAGGTGCAGGGCCCGAACGCGATGAAGACGATGGCGAAGGTCATCGGCAAGGCCCCGCCCGAGCTCAAGTTCTTCAACATGACGACGCTCACCATCGCCGGAAAGACCGTGCACGCGCTGCGCCACGGCATGGCCGGCCAGCCGGGCTTCGAGCTGTTTGGCCCGTGGGAAGACGGCGACGCCGTGCGCGAGGCCATCGTGAAGGCGGGCGAGGAGTTCGGCCTGCGTCTCGTCGGCGGCCGCGCCTATTCGTCGAACGCCCTGGAGTCGGGCTGGATCCCCTCGCCGCTTCCGGCCGTCTACAGCGGCGCGTCGATGAAGGCCTACCGCGAGTGGCTGCCGGCGAACGGCTACGAGGCCACCTGCTCGATGGGCGGCAGCTTCTACTCCGACGACATCGAGGACTATTACTTCACCCCGTGGGACATGGCCTACGACGGCTTCATGAAGTTCGACCACGACTTCATCGGCCGCGAGGCGCTCGAGAAGATGTCGAAGGAGAAGACGCACCGCAAGAAGGTGACGCTCGCGCTCGAGAACGAGGACGTCACGCGCGTGCTCGGCACCACCTTCCAGAAGCACAACCGCGCCAAGTTCATCGAGTGGCCGTCGGCGGTCTACACGATGCATCCGTTCGACCGCGTGATCGTGGACGGCAAGACCGTCGGCATCTCGACCTGGATCGGCTACTCCTCGAACGAGGGCAAGATGCTGACCCTCGCCGCGGTCGATGCCGAGTACGCCGAGCCCGGCACCGAGGTCGTCTTCGTGTGGGGCGAGCCGGACGGCGGCACGCGCAAGCCCACGGTCGAGCGCCACATGCAGACCACCATGCGCGCGATCGTCAGCCCCTCGCCCTATGCGGAAGTCGCCCGCAAGGCCTATGCGCCGGGCGGCTGGCGCGCCGCGCAGCCGGCGTAAGCCGGCGGACATACGGGCAAGGGAAACAAGGATCGGCATGCGCTCCGGCGCATGCCGATTTTTCGTTCAGCGCAGCCACGCGAGCGGGTCCGCCTCGCACAATGACTGCTCATGCACGATCGTGCCTCGCTCATCGAGGACGACGACGCGTTCGTCCGGCGTCGGCGTGCCCGACAATGCCAGACGCTTGGCCACCAGAAGCGCATGCTCCTCGGCCGCTGACCGATCGTTGAACGCGAGGCTCGGAAGGGGAGCGCGGGACGGTTCGAGAGCCAAGCGATACTTAGCCATGGCTGATCCTTTCATTCCGGGAGCCCGCAGCCGAAAAGCAGCTGCGCCGCCATCCGGTGAGTAGGACGCCATCGTTTCAGGATTATTTCCGGATCGTTTCATTGACTTCTCGGGTTGCCGTTGCCCCCGCCTCCCTGGTCCTCGCGCTTGCCGCCGCAGCGGGCCGCAGGCAACCAATGAAACAAAGGACGACATACTCGCGAAACCGAGGGCGGCTACTCCACGCGGCAACCAACGCCGCCGCGATTTCGGATGAGCCCCATGATCCACTTGAGCCCGCGCTTCTTCGTCCTGCCGCTCGTCGCGGTCGCCGTCATTGCCGGCCTGTCGCATGGCGCCGGTACGTCCGCCGGGCCGCGCTCCGCCGTCGTTGAGCCGACGAGCTGCGCGCCGTCCACGACCGCTGTGTGCGTCGCGGCGGCGCCGAGCCCCTCGATGGTCCGCTGACCGCCTTACCCGATGCCCCGCCATGCTCCGGCCGATACAAGGGAAATGACAATGGCTCTCGTCTACTGGCTCAATGCCGTGTTGGGCTTCTACTCGCACGTCGGCGCCTGCGCGCTGTTGGCCCCGTTCGCCGACTCGGACCACCGCGATGACGTCGCCGCCACCCTGTTGCGGCGCTTCGCCGAATTGATCGCCTCCCACCAGTCGAGGGCATGATGGATACCTTGAGCGAGCCCGCGGCGGCGGACTATCGCGGCCTGCAGGTCATCGGAATGATGCTCGCCGCACTGCTGGTGACGACGACCGTCATCGCCGCGATGCTCGTGCATCGCGGACCGGCCGGCGAAGCTTACGGATCGGGTTACAACACCAGCACGCAGCGCCTTCGGTGATCACGCCGGCCTCCCCCGCCGGCTGCCGGTCACCGCGTCGCACGCTCGAACTGCCGAAGCAGCTCATTGCCGCGCCGCGTCGCAGACTCGAGTGCGGCGGCTGCCGGTTTGCGCCCGGCAAAGGCGTGCTCCAGTTCCTCCTCGATCACGTCGCGGATCAGAACGAAAGAGCCGAGCCGCAACCCGCGCGAATTCGCGGTCGGCGGCTTCAAGGTGATCTGTTCGATGGAAATGGCCGTGCCGGGATTGCGGTCGTAGAAGCCCTGAGCGCGCGTGAGTTCGTAGGCCGCCTTGGTGATCGGCAGATAGCCCGTGTTCTGGTGCCAGGCGGCCTGCGTTTCGGGCCGCGACAGGAAGGCGAAGAACTTCGCGACGCCCTTGTACTCCGTTTGAGGCCGGTTGTTCAGCACCCAGAGCGTGGCGCCGCCGATGATGGAGTTTTGCGGCGCGCCTTTGACGTCCGGCCAATACGGAAGCATTCCGTAGCCGACGTCGAACTTGGAATTGGCGCGAATGTCGGCGCGCGTGGCGGACGAGCCGAGGAAGATGCCGCATTCGCCGCTTTGGAATTTCGGTTCGGCGCCGGTGGCGCGGCCGCCGTAGTCGAACATCTTCGTCTTCTGCCACTCGGCGAGCGTTTCGATGTGCCGGGTCAGCACGGGATTGTTGATGGTGAGTTCGGCATCCAGCCCGCCGAATCCGTTCGACTTGGTCGCGATGGGAATGTCGTGGAAAGCCGAGAAATTCTCGACGTTCAGCCACGATGGCCAATGCGTCGTGACACCGCACGCCGCACCGGACGCGCGCAGCTTGCGCACGACCGCCTCCACCTCCGGCCAGGTCTTCGGCGGAGTGTTTTCGTCAAGGCCCGCCGTCCTGAACATGGTCTTGTTGTAGTAGAGGATCGGCGTCGAGGCGTTGAACGGGAACGACAGCATGTTGCCGCCGAGATCGGTGTAATAGCCGGCGACAGCCGGCAGATACGCGGCGGGATCGAAGGCTTCGCCCTGGTCCTTCATCAGCTGATAGACCGGATAGACCGCGCCTTTCGCCGCCATCATGGTGGCCGTGGCGATCTCGTTCACCTGCACGATGGCCGGGTGCACGCGCGTGCGCACCGCGAAGATCGCGGCGGTCGTCGTCTCGTTGTAACCGCCCTTGTAGGTCGAAACGACGTGGTATTCGGACTGGCTGGCGTTGAAATCCTTCACCAGCGACTCGAGCTGCCGGCCGAGTTCTCCCGCCATCGCGTGCCACAGATGAATGTCCTCGGCATTGGCGGGCGCGCTTGCCGCGAGCCATGCCAGCACCGCGCCGCACAGCCGGGACAATCCGGTGGCAGCCGGCAAGCGCGCCCGCCCCGGCATGGCTCGTGAACGCGGTGCAATCGATTGAAGCATCGTCTTGCCGGAAAAGTCGGATGGTAGCGAAAATCGTGGATTTCCAGTACTATGTTGCGCATTCACGGGACGCAACCCAAAACGAAGATCCGGAGCTGCGGCAAGAGCGGCTCGCCCAGGCCGCGAATGGTTTTCGCGCTCTACCCATCGTGAGATGAGACTGCAATTGGCTGTGTCGGAGCAGGAGCCGCAACCCACACGTGTCGTCCCCGGAGTGTCGCGCTACAGCGTGGTTCGGATCGCGCGTGCGCTGCCGATCCGATTCCGAATCCTGACACTTGCCGCACTCAACATCGGCGTCGTGCTCATTCTCGCCGCGTTGATGTGGGACGGGGCCAAGGTCCTCAATTCTGCCTGGGACGAGGTCCGACAGGTGCGAGCGTCCGACCGCCTGCTCGCCCTGCTGGAGAGCGAGTCCGGCCGCCTGCAAAATCTGATTCACCGCTACATCAACCAGCCAAGCCCGGAGATTTTCGCGGAAATCCTGCTGCTGCGGGAAGCCGTGCTGGGCACCTTGCGCACCCAAGGGAGCACCGACCCGATGCTCTCCGGCTCCGTCGACAAGCTGGTCGACGTCACGGTGCGGTTTCTGGACGGCTTTGGCGATCTGCGCGCCGAGCAGTCGGTGATCACCGAGACCTACGAGACCAAGATCCTCCAGCCCGCGAAGGAAATCGGCTCGCTCTATTCCGCCCTTGACGGCGCCCTCACGCGGCGCGACGGCCCGCTGGCGGCCCGGCTCACGTCCTCGCGCGAGGCGTTCACGCAGGTGCTGACGGCGGCGAACGCCTACTATCTGTTGCCCGGCTCGAACGACGCCTCGATTGCGCGCAGCAACCTGGCGATCGTCGAGGCATCCATCCCGGCCATGATCGAGTTCGCCGAAAACGACGTTCAGCGCGCAACGCTGACCAGCCTCGGCGAACAGGTTGCGAATTTTCGTCGAGGCCTGACCACGCTCGCAGATCTCCTCGCAAACCGCGCCGTCATCCTGCGCACCGCGATCGACGGCAATCAGGCCGCCATGGCTGGAACGATCGACGAGTTGTCCAAGCAGATGCGCGATCGCGAGCAGCGGGCGCAAGAGCGGTTCGATCAGACGCTGTTCGACATCTACCGCAAGATCGCCATTGTCGCCGGCCTGTTCCTGTTCGCGATCGTCCTGGGCAGCACGATCATCGGGCGCAGCATCACGGCGCCGCTGCGGGATCTCATGACCGCCACACGCAGCATCGTCGCGGGCTCCTACGACAGCGCGGTCCGGGGTACGCAGGCCCGGGACGAGATCGGCGACATGGCCCGCAGCGTCGAAGTGTTCCGCGAGAACGCGATCGCCAAGCGCCAGGCGGAAGAGGAATTGCGGGCCGCGAAGGACCGGGCCGAAGCCACCCTCGCCGAGCTGCGCGAGACGCAGCAAAGCCTGATCGAAGCGGAAAAGCTCGCAGCCCTCGGCGGGCTCGTCGCCGGCGTGGCGCACGAAGTGAACAACCCGGTCGGCATCAGCCTGACCGTGGCATCGAGCCTGGCGCGCCGTTGCAGGATCTTCGCCGAGGAGATCAAGGACGGCACGATCCGCAAGTCGAAGCTCGATGAATTCATCGGGCTCAACCTCGATGCCGCGCAACAGCTCGTCGCCAATCTTCAGCGCGCCGGCGATCTCATCCAGTCATTCAAGCAGGTGGCCGTCGATCGCAGCCACGAGGACCGCCGCACATTCGATCTGCACGAGTCGACCGAGCAGATCCTCGCCAGCCTGCGGCCGGTGCTCAGGAAAACGCCTATCGCGCTGTCGGTGGATGGCGCGCCCGGCGTCGTGATGGACAGCTATCCCGGAGCCTACGGGCAGGTCCTCACCAACCTGTTCCTCAATGCCGTCATTCACGCCTTCCCCGAGCCCGGCGAGAACAGCAGAATCATCATATCGACGCGGGCCCTGACCGACAGGGACGTGGAAATCATCGTCGCGGACAACGGCAAGGGAATGACCGAGGAGGTGCAGAAGCGCGCCTTCGATCCGTTCTTCACGACCCGTCGCGACCAGGGCGGCACCGGACTTGGATTGCACATCATCTATTCCCTCGTACGGCAACGGCTCGGCGGCGCGTTGAGCCTGGACACCCACGCCGGACGCGGGACCGTGTTTCGCATAACTCTGCCGCGCGCGGCGCCGCGCGAGCCCGATCAAGATCGCGGAGTGACCGTATGACCGACACCGACATCGTCCGGATTATCGAAGACAGCGACGAACCCGCGGCCGAAAACCACCTCCGGCCATGGAAGATCGCCGTGATCGACGACGATCCCGCGGTTCACGAGGGAACGCGCTTCGCTCTGAGCGACTACAGCCTGAACGGCCGCGGCCTCGAAATCGTGTCCGCCCATTCCGCGGCCGAAGGCATCGAGTTGATGCGGCAGCACGACGACATTGCCGCGGTCCTGCTGGACGTGATCATGGAAAGCGATTCGGCGGGTCTCGATCTCGTCGACTACATCCGCAACGAGCTCAACAACGAAACGGTGCGGATCATCCTGCGGACCGGCCAGCCCGGCCAGGCGCCCGAGCGGCGCGTGATCGTCGATTACGACATCAACGACTACAAGGCGAAGACCGAGCTGACGGCTGACAAGCTGTTCACGTCCCTGACGGCCGCCCTGCGCAGCTATCAGCAGCTCCATCGCATGGAGGAGACGCGGCGCGGACTGGAGATCATCATCGACGCGGCGCCGACCCTGTTCGATTTCAGATCGATGCAGCGGCTGGCCGAGGGCGTGCTCACCCAGCTCGCCTCGGTGCTCAATGCCGATTGCGCGGGCATCCTCGTGCTGCGCGAACGCGGGAACGGCAAGGACGGCTTTTCCGTTCTTGCCGGCTCCGGCTGCTATCGCGACGTGACGGGCGCGTCTCCGCCCGTCCTGGACGGCGATCTGAAAGAGATGGTGGAAGGAGCGTTTCGCCGCCGGTGCCACGACTTCCTGGCGCAGCGCTCGATCCTGTATATCGAGACCGGAAGCGGCCGCGAGGTGGTCGTGCTCCTGGAAGCGGCGCGCCACTTGTCCGACACGGATCGCACGCTGGTGGAGCTTTTTGCCAGCAAGCTGTCGGTCGCCTTCGACAACGTGATCCTCTATCAGCAGCTGCAGGAGGCGAATGCGACCCTGGAGCGGCGGGTCATGCAGCGCACCGCCGACCTGACCGCCGCGAACGTCCGCCTTGCCGCGCAGTGGCAGCTCCTGCAACGCGCAAATGCATTCAAGCGGGAAATCCTCGGAACCGTCGCGCACGATCTCAAGAATCCGCTGGCCGTGGTCATGGGCCGCACCGAAATCCTCAAGGAGATGATCGGAAAGCCGGAGAGCTCGGTCGAACATCTCCTTGCGCAAGTCGACCATATCCGCAACGCCACGTCGCGCATGACCGGGATGGTCAACACCCTGATTTCGGACGCGATGGCCGACGCGCTCGATATCAGCATCCGCAAGGCGTCCGTCGATCTCACCGCCGTCGTGCAATCCGTCGCCGAGGCGAACCAGCCGATCGCCGCGAGCAAGGAGCAGACGCTGCGCGTGACGGCGCCGCCCCGGCTGGTCATTTCGTGCGACGCCGACCGGATGCGCGAAGCCATCGACAATCTCGTCAGCAATGCGATCAAATACAGCCCGAAGTCCGGCAGGATCGATATCGTTGCCGGCGAGGAAGCAGGCGCCGCCGTGATCAGCATCATCGACGAGGGACCGGGCCTGTCACCCGAAGACATGTCGCGGCTGTTCGGGCGATTCCAGCGGCTCTCGGCCAAGCCCACCGGCGGCGAAAGCTCAGCCGGGCTCGGTCTCTCCATCGTCAAGCGGATCGTCGATCTGCACGAAGGCTCCATCTCGGCGTCGAAAGCCCCGGACGGCCCCGGAACGGCATTTACCATTACATTGCCCACGTCATGAGCAGCCAGCCGCATATCATCGTCGTCGATGACGAAGCGCCCGCGCGCGAGATGGTCGGCGACTATCTGCGCATGCACGGTTTCGAGGTGACGCAATGCGACGGCGGCAGATCCCTGCGCGCCGCCATCGCCACGCATGCCCCCGACCTGATCGTCCTCGACCTCAACATGCCGGAAGAGGACGGCTTGTCGATCATCCGGGACCTCAAGCGCCAGTCGAGCGTCGCGATCATCATGCTCACCGCCACCGCGAGCCCGATCGACAGGGTCGTCGGCCTCGAGCTCGGCGCCGACGACTATCTGGCAAAACCCGTCGAGTTGCGCGAGCTGCTCGCCCGCATCCGGTCGGTGCTGCGACGGGTCACGCCGGCTGCGCCGGCAGCCCCGACCGCTGCGCCGGCAGCGCCGTCGATGACGCGCTTTGGAACGAAATGGCTGGACGAAGACGCCCGCGTTCTTCGCGACGACGATGGCAACGAGCACTCGCTCACCGCGTCGGAATTCAATCTGCTGCGTGTCTTCGCCGCCAATCCAAAGCGGGTGCTCTCGCGGGAACGATTGCTGGATTTGGCCGATGCGCGCGATGCCGAGGCTTTCGATCGCGCCATAGACCTGCGGATCATGCGCATCCGTCGCAAGATCGAGCGCAATCCCGCCCGCCCCGAGGTCATCAAGACTGTGCGCGGCGGCGGTTACGTTTTCACGCCGTCGGAAAAGTAGCGGGCTCGCTGATCTCACGTTCATGGCGCCGATCAGCCGTGGAACGTGCCGGTGGGCCGCAGGGCCCACAAGATTGCGCAAGGCGGCATGCGTCCGTCGCGCCCCCTCACCCGCTCGCTTCGCGCGCACCTCTCCCCGCCTGCGGGGAGAGGTGCGCAAGCGGGGAAGCTAGCTGTACACCCGAATTGGCGCACGAGATCGCGGCCGTGCGTGCGATCGGGCGCCGCGCGCACGCCACCGCGCGGCCCCACCTCTCCCCGCCTGCGGGGAGAGGTCGGCATGCGCAGCATGCCGGGTGAGGGGCAAACCCGAAGCGTCAGGTGTGATAGCGGCACCATCGTCGTCCTTTCCCGATCGTGCCTGTCAACCCTTGCACGCGGCGGCCCGCGCTGGCACAGCCGTGCGCTCCTCGACTGTTCGGGCGCATGACCCATGCAACGCTCCTCCCTCGCCGCCCCGCGCCTCACGCTCGCCCTCGTCGTCGCCAGCACCGTGCTCGCGATCATGGGCACCGACCTCGTGCTGCCGGCGGTGCCCTCGCTGCCGCAGGCGCTCGGCGGCGATGCGGCGCGCGCCCAGCTCGTGCTCGCGGCCTATGTCGGGGGCACCTGCGCCGGCCTGATCGCCTATGGCGCGCTCGGCGACCGCATCGCGACGCCGCGCCTGTTCGCCGGGTCGCTGCTTGCCACCGCCGTCGTCTCCTTCGCCTGCGCCGCCGCCGCGGACATCGCCACATTGATCGCGCTGCGGGCGTTGCAGGGCGCGGTCGCGGCCGGTCCCGCCGTGTTCGCGCCCGGCATCGTCAAGGCGCTGTTCGACGACGCGCGCGCGGTGCGCGCCATCGGGCTCCTCGGCAGCATCGAAGCGCTGGCGCCCGCGCTCGCGCCGATCGTCGGGGTATGGCTGCTCGCCGTCGGCGGCTGGCGGCTCTCGTTCGAGCTGATCGGCGTCGCGGCGCTCGCGCTCGCCGCCGCCGTCGTGCTCTCCGGCCTCGTGCCGCAGACGGCGCGCCGCCCGCGCGGCGGCTATGCCCGCCTGATCGGCGATCCCGTCTACCTGCGCTACGCGCTCAGCCAGGGCTTCGCGCTCGGTGGACTGCTCACGTTCGTGTTCGGCATGCCGGCGGTGTTCGTACACGCGCTCGGCGGCAGGCTGACCGACTTCATCGTCATGCAGGTCTGCGGCATCGCGACCTTCATGACCTGCGCCAACCTCGCCGGGCTCGCGGCGCAGCGCTTCGGCACCGAGCGCATGATCGCGCTGGGCACCGCGATCGCGGCGCTCGGGGCCGCCGCGATCCTCGCCTACGCGCTCGGCAGGAGCGCCGACGCCCTCATGGTCGCGCTGCTGTGGGTTCCGGTGAACGTCGGGTTCGGCCTGCGCGGGCCGCCCGGCTTCTTCCGCGCCGTCGTCGCCGCGCACGGGGACGATGCGCGCGGAGCCGCGCTCGTCATCCTGGCGATCCTCGCCATCGCGGGCGCAGGCACCGCCCTCGCCGCGCCCTTCATCGCGCAGGGGCTCGCGCCCCTCGCCGCCGTCGCGCTCGCGCTGCACGCGCTCGCGGTGCTCTGCCTCGCGGTCCTGCCGCCGCTGGCGGACGGCTGAGGGCGTTCGGCGTCAAGGCCGTTGCCCAGGAAGGGAGAGGCTGGCCCGCGCGTGTCGGCGCCGCGATCCGCTGCGGCCGCTCACATCGCCTGCGGCATGTAGCGGTAGTGCAGTTCGAACGCCGCCTGGCACGGGTTGATCTCCGAGCACGGGCACGGCACGAACAGCGCCACCTCGACCACGGCGTAGAACGCGGTGCGGCCATAGACCTGGGTTTCGTTCTGCGACTTCACCTTCGGGCGAAGCTGCGGATCGTGCGGCGCGGGCGCCGGTGCGCCGCTGGCGTCGGTCTCGACGACGCGCAGTTCGGGCCCGGCGTTGCTGTCGCGGTCGTAGTCCACGGTCATGCGCAGGTGGCGCGTGCGGGAGCCGGAGGCGCACGTGCACGTCACCGGCAGCCAGTAGGCGACATGGAGCGTCTCGAATTCGCCGCTCTTGCGAAAGCCCGCCGCCTGCCGCCATTCGGGATCGCCCGCCGGCCCCATGGCTTCCCCGACGAAATCGGACGGCTGCCATCCGGTGGCCTGCAGCCATTTCACCGGGTCCGTCTCGTCGGGCTGGCCCGAAAGCTTGGGAAACGTCTCCTCGCTGCGGTCGACCTTCACGTCGAACCGCTCCAGCCGGACGCCGTCGATGGCGGCGCGGCATGGGAACTCGTCGGACGCGCGCGGCGAGGCCTTGTTCACGAGTCGGAATTCGGAGACGTCAATCCTGATCGGCATCGATACCCTCCCCCTTGGCCGGCCGAATGTCGTTCCAGTCCTTCCTGTGTCAGTGCGCGAGTGTCCCGGGCGGGCGCGCAGGTCTTCTCGCGCGCGCAATTCAATCATGTCGGCGTTCGAGCGTCGATTGCGCAGGAGCCCCGCGCGGACGCCCGGGCCGGGCGGAGTGCGGCCGGCCGATGTTGTCCCGCACAATTCCCAGCGCCGGATGCGGCGGCTTCGCCGTGCGGGCGCCGCGCGCTATGACGGCAAGACCCTCACCAGCATCGGGATTTTGCTCGCGCGCACCCGCGCGGGCGGAGCGTGCGTCATCGGCCTTGCCGGCGCGCAACTGCGGCCGGACCGTTCGGCCTGGGTGTCGCAGGCCCGGAGCTTTCGAGAATGATCTTTCCGGCGGCAGGCGTTGCGCCCGGCCAGACTATGTCATGCTCTCTCCGGAACCTCTCATTCCGGCGGGCGCGGCAAGCTTCCGCGAGAACAATCCTCTCACCAGCCCGGCCCGTGATAGAGCATCCGCTGCGCCACGAGGTCGTCACCCTCGAAAAAGGCCTCCTCCAGAAGGAAGCGGTGCTCGCGCTCGCAGAGTTCGCACACGAACGAGAATACGGGCGGGCGTGTCGTTTCGACGAATTTGCGGGTGAGCGAGGTGAGGCGCCGCCTCTCCAGTCCGGACCACGGGCACGTGTACACGAGATGCATCGCACGCTCCTCGCTGCCTATGATAGTACCTCACCGGCACCACAACTATAGCGCGATTTCATGACGCGCTCAAAACAGAATGCCGACAGTCCGATATCGTTCGCGCCGACAGCGGCGGCGATCCCGATTGCAACGCTGGCGGGTATTGAACCGTTGCGCTATCCTCGTCGTTGTCCACTGCGGACGCCGCGTCCTCTCTCACAGTGCGGCCGACAGGGAGCGCAAGCTACATGACAACCCAGCTGACGACCCAACTGATCTGGACCACGCCGACCCTCGTGGAGATCTCGATCGGCCTGGAAATCAACGGTTACCTGCCCGCCGAGTTCTGACGCGGCGACGTCGCGGCCGAATGAGCCGATTGCGCGCAATCGTCCTCGGCTCGGCGGCCGGGGGCGGCTTCCCGCAATGGAACTGCCGCTGCCCCGTGTGCCGGCTGGCGTGGGACGGCGATGCGCGGGTTCAGGCGCGCACGCAAGCGAGCCTCGCCGTCTCGCGCGACGGCGAGCGCTGGCTGTTGCTCAACGCCTCGCCCGACCTGCGCGCGCAAATTCTGGCGACGCCGGCCCTTCGCCCCGGCGTATCGGACGGACACGAGCAGGTGCGGGGCAGCCCGATCGCGGCCGTGCTGCTGACCGGCGCGGAAATCGACCAGGCTGCGGGGCTGCTCCACCTGCGCGAACGCCAGCCGTTCGCGCTGTACGCCACGGCCACCACGCTCGCAACGCTGGCCGACAACCCGATGTTCGAGGTACTGGCAACGGATCTGGTGACGCGGCGCGCCATGAAAACCAACGAGACCGTCTCCGTGGCTGGGCTCGAGATCGCGCCCTTCGCGGTTCCCGGAAAGGTTCCACTCTATCTCGAGGGCGAAGGTCCCATCACGGCGCGGGAGAGCGAAGCCACCATTGGACTCGAGCTGAGCGCGGGCGGCGCGCGCATGCTGTTCGTGCCCGGCGCCGCGGCCGTGACGCCCGCGCTGCGAGCGCGGCTTGCGCGTGCGGACGTCGTGCTGTTCGACGGCACCCTGTTCACTGACGACGAGATGATCCGCAGCGGTTCGGGCAACAAAAGCGGCCGGCGCATGGGCCACGTGCCGATCGACGGTCCCGACGGTTCCCTGGCGGCCCTGCGGAACCTTCGGGCGCGCCGGATCTATGTCCACATCAACAACACCAACCCCATCCTCATCGCAGGCTCGCCTGAACGGCGCCGTGTGGAGGCGGGGGGTATCGAGGTCGCGACGGATGGCATGGAGATCGTGCTGTGAGGCTCATGACGCCGGACGAGCTCGAGACGGCGCTACGCGACATTGGCGCCCAGCGCTATCACCAACTGCATCCCTTCCACCGCATGCTGCATGACGGCGAATGCAGCAAAGGCCAGGTTCAGGCCTGGGCGCTCAACCGCTACTACTATCAGGCCATGATCCCGATCAAGGACGCGAGCCTCATCGCGCGCTGCGACGATTCCGCCATTCGACGCGAATGGCGCAGACGTCTCGTCGACCACGACGGCGAAGGTCCGAACGACGGCGGTATCGCCCGCTGGCTGCGCCTGACGGACAGCCTGGGGCTTGCGCGCGATGACGTCGTGTCCACGCGGCTGATCCTTCCGGGCACGCGCTTTGCCGTTGATGCCTACGTGCATTTCGTCCGCGAGCGCACCCTCCTGGAGGCGATCGCCTCGTCCCTCACGGAGCTGTTCTCGCCGGCGATCATCAGCGAGCGCGTCACCGGCATGCTGGCAAACTACCCGTTCGTCACGAAGGACACCCTCGCCTATTTCGACAAGCGCCCCCCGCAGGCGGATCGCGATTCCGCTTTTGCCCTCGATTACGTGCGGCACCACGCCGTGACGCCGGAGACGCAGCAGGCCGTCCTCGACGCGCTCATCTTCAAGTGCAACGTGCTATGGACGATGCTTGACGTGCTGCACCACGCCTATGTCGTGCCCGGAGAGGTGCCGCCGGGCGCATTCGTTCCGAAGGACGATGATGCATGACCGAAGGCTCGCGCACAGTCGCCGACGACAGCGTACCGCGCCTGCCGCGCGGAGTGCGCCTCATCGATAGCCCGGCCCACGGCGGAACGGTGCTACTCGCGCCGGAACGGGCGTTCAAACCCGATGCGATCGCGTTGGCCATCTTGCAGCGCTGCGACGGAACGACGACCATTGCCGCGATCGCAGACCACTTGTCGGCGACCTACGCCGCGCCGCGCGAGCGGGTGCTCGCCGACATCAAGGCGCTGCTCGGCTCGCTCGCCGACAAAAAGTTGCTGGAACTGTAGATGGCCAGCCGCGCAGGGGAGGCCTTGCATGTGCCGCTTGGGCTGCTCGCCGAGCTGACCCACCGCTGCCCGCTCGGTTGCCCCTATTGCTCCAATCCGATCGCACTCGATCCGCGTGCCGACGAACTCGACGTCGCGACCTGGACCCGCGTGTTTCAGGAAGCGGCGGCGCTCGGCGTGCTGCAGGTGCATCTTTCGGGGGGAGAGCCGGCGACGCGGCGCGATCTCGTGGAGATCGTGCGCGCCGCGCACGAGGCGCCGCTCTACACCAATCTCATCACCTCAGGCGTAGGCCTCGCGCCGGCGGCGCTCGCCGCCCTCGCCGACGCGGGCCTCGACCACGTACAGATCTCGATCCAGGACAGCGAGCCGAGCCCGGCCGACCGCATCGCCGGATATCCCGGCGCGTATGCCCGCAAGAAAGCGCTGGCGGCAGGGGTCGTTTGCCTCGGCTTGCCGCTCACAATCAATATGGTCGTCCACCGCGCCAACATCGCGCATATCGGAGCGATGGTCGATCTCGCGCTGGCGCTGCACGCGAGCCGTGTCGAGATCGCGCACGCGCAGTACTACGGCTGGGCACTCGCGAACCGCACCGCGCTGATGCCCACGCGCGATCAGGTCCAGCGGGCGGTGGCGGAGGTCGAAAAGCTCCGCACGCGTCACCACGGGCGTATCGTCATCGACGCCGTGGTGCCGGACTATCACGCCCGATTTCCGAAGCCGTGCATGGGCGGATGGGGCCGCCGCTCGCTCAACGTCACGCCGGCAGGACGCGTGCTGCCGTGCCACGCCGCCGAAGTCATTCCCGGCCTGGAGTTCTGGTCCGTGCGCGAGCATTCGCTGGCCGACATCTGGCGACATTCGCCCGCCTTCCGCGCGTTCCGCGGCACTGAATGGATGCAAGAGCCTTGCCGGACGTGCACTCGGCGCGACCAGGACTTCGGAGGTTGCCGCTGTCAGGCATTCCTGCTGACCGGCGACGCGCGGGCCACGGATCCCGTCTGTCACCTCGCCCCTCAGCACGCTCGCCTCGCAGAGCTCGCCGGCCACCACGAAAATCGGAGCTACGTCTATCGGCGCCAGCAGCAGGCGCCGCGTCCGCCCGCATCCGTCACTTCTCCTTCACGCTGATCTCGATCGAGGCGTAATACGCGGCAAGGTCAGCGACGTCACCGTCCTTGAGCGTCTCCACCACGATCGACATCTGCTCGTTCTTGCGAATGCCCTGGCGGAAGTCGTTGAGCGATTTGGCGAGATAAGGCTCCGGCTGGCCCGCCAGATTGGGAGCATCCGGTAGCTTCGACAGCCCGTCGAGGCCATGACAAGCCTGACAAGCAAGCGCCTTGCGCCGTCCCGCTAAGGGGTCCCCGGCGGAAGCGACGGACGCAGAGAGTACAGCCATGAGAACGAAAACCGCTTTGATACGGCGACGAACGGCCAGCGTCATCATAGGCTCTCCGGGTGTGATGCGGCCGCGCCCGGGCGACGGTGCCGCCCGGGCGCTCAAAGCCGGATCAGCGTCCGTCGTACCAGATGCGATACAGCGCGCCCGCGAGATCATCGGACACCAGGATTGATCCGTCGGGAAGCTGCGCAACATCGACCGGGCGGCCGAGATATTCGCCGCCGCCGGTGAGCCAGCCTTCGGCGAATGGCTCTGTCTTGTCGGCCGATCCGTCCTCCTTCAGGCCGGTGAACATGACGCGCGCGCCCACTGGCGTGGTGCGATTCCAGGAACCATGCTGGGCCGAGAAGATGCCGCCTCGATACTTCGCCGGAAACATCGTGCCCGAGTAGAATGTCATCCCGAGATCGGCTGCATGCGCCGCCATCTCGACTTGCGGGAACGTCACTCCTTGTGGCGGCGTGTCGTTCTTGTACTCATTGGTGCGCACACGCCCGCCGCCGTACCACGGGAAACCGAAATTCAGGCCCGGCTTATCGGCCCGATTGAGCTCACCCGGCGGGATGTCGTCACCCATGCCGTCGACCTGGTTATCCGTGAACCACAAGCTCCTGTCTTTCGGATTGAAGTCGAGCCCCACGGAATTGCGGATGCCCCAGGCAAACACCTCGCGGTTCTTGCCGTCCTGATCCATGCGCACCACACCGGCGATTCCATGCTTCTTGTACTCGTCGAGCGCTTTGGCCGGCGGCACGTTGAACGGTTGGCCGAGGGTGATGTAGAGCTTGTTGTCGGGGCCGACGCGGCAGACGCGAGCCGTGTGATTGTAGGATTCCGCGCTGGTCGGGATCAGTTCGCCCTGTTTCACCACTACAAAGGCCGCTACGTCCGGCCCCTCGTAAAAAAACTCCGCAGCCGGAAAGACGAGCACGCGGTTCTGCTCGACGCTGTACAGCATCCCGTCACGCGAGAAGCATACCCCGTTTGGAATCTTGAAGGCGATGGAAGGTGCGAACTCCTTCACGTCATCGGCCACGCGATCCTTGTCGCGGTCCGTCACGGAATAGATCTTCGTCTTGCGTGTGCCGACGAACGTGACGACGCCCTGCGGGCCGACGGCGATATGCCGGGCGTCGGGCACGAGCGCATAGAGATCGATGTGGAAACCCGACGGCAGCTTCACTGCCGAAAGGTTTTTCTTGATCGCCGCGGCTTTGCTGCCGCCCTGAGGAACCTGCGGTAGCTCGAGCGGGGTGCCGGTGGTTTTGAACTCGGACAGCTTTTCGAGGTTTCCCGGCGGCGATTGCGTGGCCGGCTGGGCGAAGGCATGCGATATCAGCAGCAACGCGAGCGCCGACACGGCGCCCTTCAAGGCTGTCTCCATGATCGTCTCCCCGTCTCTTTGATTACAACCAATGATAGCAATGCAGCTAATAGTAGCAAGTACGTTGCATTGGCCGGCGGAGTGGCAATGGTCGGGGCCGCCGCGAGGAGCCAGATGCGCACGGCGGCCTCAGTCGAGAATGGCCGACAGCACGACCCACCCCTGCCGGGGTTCGTACCCGGCCTCGCGCGCCAGCAGCACGCCGATCACCGGCTGAGCCAGCGCGGGCGTCGCGGTGAAGACCAAGTCTGCGAGCACCACGATGCGCACTAGTCCGGCGATCACCGCGGGATCACGACGCAGGTGTGCGACGAGCATGAGAAGCCCCGCCGAGGGCGGGGCTATACTGCCGTCGTTGGGACGCGGGAGCTCAGGGATGAAGCCCCGGCAGTATGCAGACACAATCCTCTCCACTGCGGCATGTTCCTCCGCTTCGAAGAAATTTTCGACCGATTGCAAGCGTCAGCAAGACCCCAGCAGGGGTGAGGCTCGTGCGCGTGCCGTCCGCCAATTCATCCCGACTGTGGTGCTTCGGAGTTGAGCGGAAATTCGCGGATCGTCGCGTTGTCATCGACGCTGCAAATTGCCATCCTCTTCCGACGCCGGGCGCGCCACGAGGACAAGCCGCGAGACGTCGCGCAAATGGTGTAACGCGCGACGCCCGACGCCGGGAGGACATGTCATGGACGTTCAGGCCAGCGCCGACGAACAGCGGCGCGCCAGCAATCCTCTGTTTAATCATCGCAAACTCAAGCTTGGCACCTTCTGCACAAACCTGAGCGGTGGCTGCACGATGTCGGCGGCCGAGGGCATGCTCGACTGCGATTGGGACAGTACAACCGAACTGGCGCAGCTTGCGGATTCTATGGAGTTTGAAGCACTCGTTCCGGTTGGACGGTGGAAGGGTTTCGGCGGGAACACCGACTTCAACGGGCGTGGATTTGAATGCTTCACATGGGCGGCAGGTATCAGCGCGCTCACCAGCTACTCCGCGGTGTTCGCCACATCCCATGTGCCGACGGTGCATCCGCTCATGGTGGCCAAGCAGGGCACGACAATCGACCACATCAGCCGCGGCCGCTTCACCCTCAACGTCGTGACCGGCTGGTACGCGCCGGAGATCGAGATGTTCGGGGCTCCACTGCTCGATCATGACAGTCGTTACGATATGGCCATCGAATGGCTCGATATCATCAAGCGGCTGTGGACTGAAGACGAGGAATTCGACTACGTGGGAAGGTTCTACGCGCTCAAGCGCGCCCTCGCCCGTCCCAAGCCGGTGCAGAGGCCCCATCCGGTGGTGATGAGCGCCGGCGCTTCGCCGCGTGGACGCGAGTTCGCCGCCAAATACGCGGATGTCGGATTCACAAACCTCGACGCTTACGACATCGACAGCCTAAAGGCCCGAGTCGACGCGTTCCGCAAGTTTGCATGGGACGAACATCATCGCCGGATTCAAGTCTGGACGAATTCCTACATTTTCCAAGGCGAAACAGAAAAAGAGGCGCGCGACTACTACAACTACTGCGTCTTTGAGAAGGGTGACTGGCCCGGCGCCGAGAACCTCATCAATCTGCTCGGCATCAACTCCCAATCTATACCCGCGCCCGCGCTGACAAAATTGAAGGAGCATTTCATGGCGGGCTGGGGCGGTTACCCGCTCGTTGGAACCAAGGAGCAGATTGTAGACGGACTGATAACCCTGGCCGAGGCCGGCTTCGATGGAACGCTGCTGTCGTGGCCGCGTTACGTCGCAGGCATGCGCGAGTTCAAGGATGTGACGTACCCCCTCGTGCAACAGGCCGGTTTGCGGGGTTGATTACGGTTCGGATTCCGCGCCGACCACACATCAGCGTGCACCGCAACGTTGCGGTTAATAAAATCGTGCGGGCGCTGTCCAAACCTCCTTAAGCATCCTCCTTAAGGCGGACCTAAGCCTTCCAGCAAGTCGCCTCTTGGCGTTTACGGGGGACGCAACCTGTCCGTGCGATCCTTCCTGCAACAACAAGGGGGGCTCCATGGACAAGCACGTCTCATCCATGTTGCTGCGTGTCGTCGGGGCATTCGCCGCGACGATTCTCACTCTGACAGTGTCGGTTGCGCACGCGCAGCCGATTGCCGCCGGCCACGCCGCATTGCGCATGGCCGGCGAAGTAATCCTCGGTGGTGCGTCGTTTTACGACACGCCCGGCGAGTCCACCGCGTCGGGCGAGCAATACGATCCCGACCTCTTCACCGCCGCTGCCCAACTCGAAATCCGACACAAGTTTGGCGGCATCAGGTTTGGTCGACTGTACCAGCCGGTTTATGCGGTTGCCGAATACGCAGGAAAGCGCGCGATCCTGAAATTCAACGACGTCGGCCCACTCAAGCCTGGACGCAAGTTCGACCTCAGTGTTGCCGCGATGAAACATTTCGGCGGACTGGGACGCGGCGTGCTTGCGGAATTCAAGGTTACGCTGCTGCCGCCTGGTGAGGACTATACGCCCGGTCCGTTGCCCGACATCGCCTGGACTCCGATCGAATCCAACGGCGAGCCCCTGGTTCCGGCGCGCGATCACCAGATCGCTCTCGCGGCAACGGCAGATGGCCCCGATACCACCGCCTCGATCCATCGCTGTTTGGCGCGCGCCAAGCTCGTCCCGCTGCGCATCGAGACCGCTGGGCTGGTGCCGGAACTCACGATCGGCGATGTGATGCTTGGCGGACCCGAGGCGCCCCCTCGGCCCGACACGCCGCTCCAGATCGCAACACTCGGTAATTGAGAAGTCAGTGCGAATCGCGTGATCGCGGCTCGCGTTCCTTCCTATCTCCTGACTGCCGTACCACCGCGGTTCCAGCCGCGACCGCCCTCGCCGTAGACCTCGTGACCTGTATCGGTCACCACGACGGTGTCTTCGAGCTTAATGAATCCGCGTTTGGGATGTTGCAGAGTCGTTTCGACGGAGACGACCATGCCCTGCTCCAGCGGTTTGTCGGCGTCGTAACCGTCGTAGCGCACCGGTCCGGTCGACGTAAGGCGCGGCGCCTCGTGCGTGACAAGACCCATCCCGTGCGCGAGAAAGTCGGTGTGGTCGCGGATCTTAGACTTCTTCAGCCGATCCTCCGCAGCGACGTAGATCTCCCCGCCGAGGGTCCCAGGCTTGATTACTTTCATGGCGGCGCGCTGCGTCTCCTCGATCTCGTTGAGCAGGTCCTCGAGTTCCGCATCCGGCTCGCCAAGGATGGCCATGCGCGCGAGATCGCCAATGTAGCCCTGATAATTGCCACCGGAGTCGAGCGAAAGCACATCGCCCTGTTCCCAGCGTTGCGATGAGGGCGCGCGGTTGTGGCTGGTGCCGCAGGCGACGAGGCAATACTCGAAGATGAGGCCGCGATTCACCTCTTCGCGCTTGAGGGCATCCGCAAGCTCCTGCTTCGTGGTACCTGGCCCGTGGCTGGCGATCACCGCTAGCATTGATTCGATCACCTTCTCAGAAGCCGCCTTGAGGACCCTGAGTTCATCGGGGGATTTGCGTGCGCGCAAGCGCTCGAGCGTGAAGACAGCGTTGACCAGGTCGCTCTCCGGCAATCCCGCGCGTAGCGCGTCGGCGGCATCCAGGGGTAGGAATGGCATCTCCACCCCCACGCGCCTGGCCTTCACGCCGATCTTCTTCACGTGCGCGACCGCCTTCTGCATCGCGTCGATGGAGGTCGCACCGCGCACAAGCTCGGGGGTCCACAGCGGTTTCACCTGCTGCTGATACCCCTCCATGCCATGCATGACGTAGGCGGATTTCTCCGGCTGGCCCTTGGCATAAATGAGCACAGGCAGATATCGACTGGTCCCGAACGCATCCATGTAGTCGAAGAAGAATGCGCGGTGGCCTCCGAGAAGGTACTGCACGTTGTGTTTGGAGGTCACCAGCAGCACGTCGATGCCGGCGTCGTCCATCAAGGTGTCCAGCCGCTTGGCATCGAATGGAACTGACAATCCTGCGGTGGCGGCGGACGTGGCCATCTCGAGCAACTCCTGTTGGCGCATTCTTATGGGGACCGATCCTATCCCATGACAGCCACGAGTGGAATCGGTCTGCGCACGAGGCGCACGCCAATCGCCGGCAGGATCAGCGTCGCTCGGGGGCCATCGCTGCCAAGGTTGAAAGGCACAGGGCGAAGAACGTCACGACCGCATTGACCGCGTGGGAATATTCCCATTGCAGGCGGAGGCTTTCCCACCCGGAGGGAATCTGTGTCCAGTTGGCAGTTGCCTGGTTGGCAGGAAACGTCCACGTGAAGAAGATCGCCAGCGTCGCCAGGATGGCCATCGTTGCGCCGGCGGCATAGCCCCATCGCTCCCGACGCCGGTACTGCATCAGGGCCAGAAGACCGTTGGCGGCAATAGCAGCAAACAGCACGACCCCGAACAAGGCCCAGCCGCGATAGATGCTCTGGACGATGAAATAGGGCTCATCGGCCAGGGTTATCTTATTGGGCAACGCAAACAGATGCGCGCCGCCGGGCACCAGAGCCAGCGCCGTCAGGACAATGGCCACGAATTTGGCAATATGCATGCGGCGCACCGAAGAGGAACGAGGAATATGCCCCAAGGCCGGTTCTTTCGCACAACGCCGCAGTCCGGGTGCTGTTCCTCCCGCTCCTGCTCGGTCCCTCGCCGAGGCTAAGCCGCCGAGCGCGTGTCTGCCGCAACGAGCGTACCGTCCTCGCCGCGCGCCATTGCCGCCGCGTTTAATCCGTCAGAGAGCTCGGTGCGGTTACGCCCCATCTTCTTTGCCCGATAAAGGGCCTCGTCGGCCTGCGCCAGAAGCGCGACCACGTCGAACACGCGCGAATCGCAGATCGCAACGCCGATGCTTGCAGTCGCATGGACGGGCTGGCCTTCCACGTCACACGCCGCCTGCGCGAAAGCAACTCGGATCCGTTCGGCAATGACGCCCGCGCGGTCGCGCCCGACGTTCCGGACCACCAGCCCGAACTCCTCGCCGCCGATCCGACCGAAGAGGTCGCTCGGCCTCACAATTGCGCTCACCGTCTGAGCGAAACGGCGAATCACTGCATCTCCAAGCGCATGCCCAAAGCGATCGTTGATCTGCTTAAAGTTATCGAGATCGATCAGGAGCACAGCAGTTTGCATACCGGCCACGCGGCTTTTGCGCATGCTTTCACATTCCGCGAAAAATCCGCGACGGTTGGCTATGCCAGTAAGCTCGTCGAGCAACGCTGCCGTCTTGTGTCGCTGCTCGGCACGCTCCTTCGCCATCGCGAGCACCATGAAGGCGATCGAGATCGTGAACAAAAGCGCTTCGGTCGAGAGCACCGTCAACCATATGCTCTGGAACATTGCGTTGCCCGTGCCCCACGGCAAGACCGCGCTCAACGGCGTTCGCAGCAGGAACAACGCACCGTGCGCGAACAGCATGAAGATCGTGGGCCAGCGGGAGATGAGCGCATCTTCTTTTCGCCCGCGCGACAGTTCCCAGGCGGTCATCCAGATGTACGCTGCGATGATGCCAGCGCTGATCAGGCCGCGAAGGTCCGGCCACTCGGCCACGACGGCAATCTGAGTCAGACAGAGCCAGACGAACGCACCGTAGACAGCGTAGAACGGCAGGACGCGACGGCCTTCGAAGACGCGCGCTCCGGTCCACATCGCGCCGAACGAGATCAACAGCAAAGCATTGGCGACCTGGATGGTGAGAAAATTCGGCAGGTCGCCGAACATCCCGAACAACGTCACCGATGCTGCACGCATGAGGTGCGCCGATCCCCACCAGGCCACCGCGCGGATTCCCGGATTCTGCACCCACACGAACAGGAGCAGCAGCCCCAGAATCGACTCGACGTAGATCGTGACGAAGAACAGCGTGCTGACGTCGATATTGATAGTCATTGCGTGGCCATTGGTCCGCAGGGCGTCGACGGCATGGGGGAACGAACGTCCGCCCATCTAAGGATGCGGCGCACAACAATCGGTAAAAGCGAACCAATAGCGGCTGTTACAGCCTCGTAAGGTTTAAGGGGCCGCGCCGGATTGAAGACAATTTTTCTGAAATTGATGGCGTCGCCAGTCAGATTAAAAATGCGCGGGAAGCGTGCAGACGCCGCTTCCCGCGTCTGTAGCTGCTATTTCATGCGCCCGTCGATGGAGATGCGCCCGGCGCCCGTCACAAAGAATGCGAGCGCACCGCCCATGATCGCAAGGTTCTTCAGGAAATTGTTGAACTGCGCTTGCTGCTGAGCGGCCGGATATTCCCAGTAGCGATGCGCGAGGAGCGTGGCGATCAGCACGAAGACGAAAAGCACCAGCGAAGCGTAACGCGTTGCAAGTCCGAGGATGAGGACCGCGCCTAGGGCGAACTCCACGATCGCGACAATCCAGGCGGACAATTCCGGTGCTGGCACGCCCAAGTTGGTCAGATAGCCGGCGGTGCCCGCGATGTTCATGAGCTTACCGTAGCCCGACACGAAGAACAGCCAACCCAACAGGATGCGACCAACCAACAATAGGACGCTGGTTGAACTTGCCGCGAACCGGTCCGTTGCCGAAAACATCGAAGGAGAAGAGTCGCTCATCGCCATGTCGTGGCCCCCGTTCGGACTGTGTGCAGGGCGATGTCCCGCCACTGGCAGTGGCCCCGGCCCGGCACCATGCATTTCCTCGCGCGACGTCTTCCAGCGTCCCGCTGGCTCGCATCGCGGGCACGACGATAACACTGCAACCCATTAGACGAAAGTAGCATGACAATCACAACGCACTGCAACATCACAGGAATTCGGGCGGCGAAACGTCCATCCTTGGAATCCGACGAAATCGACAGCTTTGTCCTCTCCGGGCCGCCGACGAAAGAAAGTTCGTCGCTCTTGTCGATGGCGAAACGCGGTGCCAGTCACCCAACCTTCCGCAGCGCTGCGGCTTCGTTTTGCTTCGCCGTCACTGGCGACTATCTACACTCATGGCCACGCGGCGAAGCCGATTCCACTTCGCCATCCATTAGGTTAGGTTGCCCACTCGCTCCCCAGATCAGGACTCCCATGCAGATTTCCGACGGCATCGTTGACGCGATCGGCAATACGCCGCTGGTGAAGCTCAGGCGCGCATCCGAAGCGACCGGCTGCACCATCCTTGGCAAGGCCGAGTTCATGAACCCGGGCCAGTCCGTCAAGGATCGCGCGGCGCTCTTCATCATCGAGGATGCGGTCCGCAAGGGAGAACTGCGGCCAGGCGGTGTCATCGTTGAAGGCACTGCGGGGAACACCGGGATCGGGCTGACGCTGGTCGGCAATGCGCTGGGCTATCGTTGCGTCATTGTGATCCCCGAGACGCAAAGTCAGGAGAAGAAGGACGCGCTTCGGCTGTTCGGCGCCGAACTCGTCGAAGTTCCCGCCGTCCCTTATTCGAACCCCAACAATTACGTGAAGCTTTCCGGTCGCCTTGCCGAATCGCTCGCGAAGACAGAGCCAAGCGGCGCCATCTGGGCCAATCAGTTCGACAACGTCGCCAACCGGGACGGTCATCTCAAGACCACCGGGCCGGAAATCTGGCAGCAGACTGATGGCAAGGTCGATGGATTTATTTGCTCGGTCGGCAGCGGCGGCACGCTCGCCGGGGTCGCCATGGCGCTCAAGGAGCGCAACAAGAATATCAAGATTGGTCTCGCGGATCCGCGCGGTGCCGCGCTCTATAGCTATTACACTGCGGGCGTGCTGAAAGCCGAAGGCTCCTCGATCACCGAGGGAATCGGGCAGGGGCGCATCACAAAGAATCTCGAAGGTGCCCCGATCGATATCGCCTATCAGGTGCCTGATGAGGAAGCAGTTCCGCTCATTTTCGATCTCCTCGAACACGAAGGACTCTGCCTGGGCGGGTCGTCCGGCATCAACGTCGCTGGCGCAATCCGGCTCGCCAAGGAACTCGGACCGGGACACACGATCGTCACCATCCTCGCCGACTACGGAACGCGTTATCAATCGAAGCTGTTCGATCCCAAGTTCCTGAGGTCGAAGGACCTCCCCGTTCCGTGGTGGCTCGAGCGCCGCACGGACATCAAGGTGCCTTACGAGAAGGTGTGATCATGCCGGGTGAAAGTCGTTGGCTCGTCAGCACGCAGTGGGTCGCGGACCGTTTGCAATCGCCTGATTTCGTCGTGGTCGACGGGTCGTTTTATCTGCCGGCCATGAAGCGTGATCCCGCAGCCGAGTTCCTGGCGGGTCACATTCCCGGCGCGGTTCGTTTCGATGTCGACGAGATCTCCGACAAATCGTCACCGCTGCCGCATATGCTCCCGAGCAAGGACGAGTTTGCGCGGGCGGTGGGGGGCCAGCTTGGAATTGCCGAACGGGACACCATCGTCGTCTACGACGGCGTCGGCCTGTTCTCGGCGCCGCGCGTATGGTGGACATTCCGGCTGTTCGGCGCATCCAGCGTGTTCATCCTGGACGGCGGCCTCGCACGATGGAAAGCGGAAGGCCGTCCGATCGAGAGCGGCCCGGCGACGCCCGCGCGCAAGATTTTTCGTGCATCAGAACCCGCCAAGATCGTCGCGGGAATCTCGCAGGTGCGCAAGGCGCTCGAAACGAAGTCCGCACAAGTCCTCGACGTGCGTCCGGCGGACCGGTTCCGTGGAGAAACGCCAGAACCGCGGCCCGGCCTGCGGCCCGGTCACATGCCAGGAGCGCGCAACGTGCCCTCCTCTACTGTTGTCGAGAACGGCAGTCTCGCCTCGCCCGACAGGATCCGCGCTGCACTCGCAGCCGGCGGCATCGATCTGGATCGTCCAATCATCACAAGCTGCGGCTCCGGAGTTTCCGCCGCCACCATGTGGCTGGCGCTAGACTCGATCGGCGTTACGCCCCAGGCGCTTTACGATGGTTCCTGGTCGGAATGGGGTGCGCATGCGGACCTTCCAGTGGCGACGGGAGAGGAGTGAGCCGCAGCGTTTCCCGGTTCTCATCTGATGATCTGGCTGAGGAAAAGCTTCGTTCGTTCGTGCTGCGGATTCGAGAAGAACGCGTCGGGCGTGTCGATCTCGATGATCTGCCCCCCATCCATGAAGACTACCCGGTCCGCCACCTGACGCGCGAAACCCATCTCGTGGGTTACGACAAGCATGGTCATGCCTTCCTCGGCCAGTTCGACCATGACGTCGAGCACCTCCTTGATCATCTCCGGATCGAGCGCCGAAGTCGGCTCGTCAAACATCATGATCCGGGGATTCATGCACAGGGCCCGCGCGATCGCGACACGCTGCTGCTGACCGCCCGAAAGCTGCGCCGGGTACTTATCGGCCTGCTCGGGAATCTTCACACGCGCCAGCAGCCGACGCGCGGTCGCCTCGGCTTCCGCTTTCGGCATCTTGCGCACATGCATGGGCGCCAGCGTGCAGTTCTCCAGCACCGTCAGATGCGGAAACAGGTTGAACTGCTGGAACACCATGCCGACTTCGCGGCGCACCTCGTCCACACGCTTGAGATTCTTCGTGAGGACCACGCCGTCAACCACAATCTCCCCGCGCTGATAGTCCTCAAGCGCGTTGACGCAACGGATGAGCGTTGATTTTCCGGACCCGGACGGGCCGCATATGACGACGCGCTCGCCATGCCGGACGTTCAGATTGATGTCCGCGAGGACGTGAAACGCGCCAAACCATTTGTGCAGGCTTTTCACCTCGACGGCGAAGGCGCCCTTCGTTGGCTCCGTCTCGACGCTCCGCTCCGTCATCATTGTCACCGCCGGTCCGCTCGCGCCAGGCGTCGTTCGACACTGTCCGCGTACCGGGCCATGAGATAGCAGCAGACGAAATAGACGATAGCCGCAAAGGCGTACCCGGTGGCGCTCGTCACGGGCGTGGCCCATTTCGGATCGGCCCGTGACACTTCGATGGTCCGCAGAAAATCGAATATTCCCGCGACGAACACCAGGGTGGTGTCCTTGAACAGCGCGATGAAACTATTGACGATGTTCGGAATGGTGATGCGCAGCGCCTGCGGAAGCACGATCAGCCGGTGCAAACGCCAATATCCTAGCCCGAGCGCACGGCCCGCCTCATATTGACCGCGGGGAATCGCCTCCAGTCCCGCGCGCACCACTTCCGCTTGGTACGCGGCGGCAAATAGCATGACGCCGATCAGCGCGCGGAGCAGCTTGTCGGGCGACCATGCAGGCGGGACGAACAGCGGCAGCATCACGCTCGCCATGAACAGAACCGTGATCAGGGGCACGCCGCGCACGAATTCGATGAACACCACCGACATCAGGCGCACGATCGGCATGTCGGATCTGCGGCCCAGCGCGAGCACGATGCCAATCGGCAGCGAGGTCACGATACCGACCGTCGTGACCACGACCGTCACCAGGACTCCGCCCCACAACGAGGTGTCGACGGTGGCGAGTCCGATCGTCGGCCAACCATAGAGGAGCACATAGGATGCGATCGGCACTGCCGCGAAGAAGAACACTGCGCCAAGACGCCGGTAAGGTGCGTCGAGCCACAGCATCCAACCTCCGCCGAGAGCGACGAGCGCAAAGAAAAGATTGACGCGCCAGCGCTCGCCAACGGGATAGGAGCCGTAGATAAAATACGACATCCGCTCCCGAACGAACGCCCAGCAGGCACCCGCATCACCACCTTCGGGCGCAAGGCACGCGGTGCGGTCGGTGCCGCTCCACACCGCATCGATCAGCAGAAAGCGCACCGTCGGTGGCACGATCCAGGCCAGAAGCGCGATCGTCGCTGCGGTCAGGAACACGTTGGGCCAGGACGAGAAGAGGTTGGCCTTCATCCAGCCGAGCACGCCCACGTTGGTGATCGGAGGTGCCAATGCGGGTGCAGGCGCCTCACGCACGTAGCGGGCGTCGTCTTCCGACATGGCGACGAGAGGAGTGCGCGACATTATCGGTTCACCCGCGTGATGCGGGACTGATACCAGTTCATCCCCGCCGAAGTGAACAGGCTGATCGTCAGATAGACCGCGAGCGTCATGGTAATGACCTCGACCGCCTGGCCCGTCACATTGAGCACGGTGCCCGCGAAGATCTGCACAAGGTCTGGATAACCGATCGCAACCGCCAGCGACGAGTTTTTCGTGAGGTTGAGGTACTGGTTCGTCAGCGGCGGAATGATCACCCGCTGCGCCTGCGGTATCACCACAAGCTGTAGGATCTGCCCGCGCCGCAACCCAAGGGCCGCCGCGGCCTCGCTTTGCCCGTAAGGCACTGACTGCAACCCGGCCCGCACGACCTCGGCAATGAAGCCGGCGGTGTAGATCGACAGTGCAACCAGCAATGCCACGAACTCCGGCAGGATCTCGCTGCCGCCGCGCACATTGAAGCGACCCAACTCGGGAAGATCCCACTGCATCTTGAAGCCAAAGACCGTAATTGCGAGCAGTGCCGGAGCAGCTATCAGGGCGAGCATTGGCAGCATCAGCGGCCGCTGCATCCCGGTCCGCTCGCGGTGCCGGCCGGCAGCGAAACGCCAGAGCCAAGCGGCGATCAGACCGGCAGCGAGGGCGATGACGAGCGGCTGCAGGCCCGACTCGAACACCGGCTTGGGCAGAAATAGGCCGCGGCTGTTGAGCAGGCCTCCGCCGGGCAATATGTAACTGTCGCGAAAGTCCGGCAGCGCTCGGAGCACAGCGTTGTACCAGAACAAGAGATGCAGCAGCAGCGGGATATTGCGGACGATCTCGACATACGCGCGCGCAAGGCGCGCAACGAGCCAGTTGGCCGAGAGCTGGGCCGCGCCGACGAGGAATCCGAGAACGGTTGCGCAGACGATGCCCAGACCGGCCACCAGCAACGTGTTGAGGAGGCCGATCCAGAACGTGCGCGCGTAGGTCGACGTGGAGATCGAGTACTCGATCAGCGTCTGGCTGATATCGAAACCCGCCGTCGCGTCAAGGAACCCGAAGCCGGACGTGATGTGATTGCGCTCAAGATTGTCGGCCACATTGCGTATGAATGCGACCGCGAGCGCTACGATGACGACAAGCAGGACGATCTGATAGACCGCCCCCCGCAGCTTAGGGTCATAGAATAGCGATACCTTGGGCCCGGCCGCAGAATCGCGCCTCATCTCCGGAACTCGCCCCCGTCGGGAGTCAACGTACGGGCGGCGCGTACTGGATTCCGCCCTTGGTCCAAAGTCCGTTGAGACCGCGCGAAATCTTGAGCGGCGAACCCTGACCAAGGTTGCGCTCGAATATCTCGCCGTAGTTGCCCACGTTCTTGATGATCCGGTAGACCCAGTCCTTGGTCAGCCCAAGTTGCTCGCCGAAATTGCCTTCCGTGCCCAGCAGGCGCTTGATCTCGGGATTGTCTGACTTCAACTGCTCGTCGACGTTCGCCTTGGTGATGTTGAACTCCTCGGCATTGAGCAGGGCAAAGTGGATCCATTTCACGATGTCGAACCATTGCTCGTCGCCATGACGGACGAACGGGCTCAGAGGCTCCTTCGAGATGATCTCCGGCAGCACCACATGGTCGTCAGGTTTGGCCAGCTTGAGCCGTACCGAATAGAGCGCAGATGCATCGGCGGTGAAGGCGTCGCACCGGCCACTGTCGTAGGCTTTGAGCGCCTCGTCGAGCTGGGCAAACGTCACCGACTTCAGCTTCATTTTATTGCTGCGGAAGTAATCGGCGAGGTTGAGCTCGGTGGTGGTGCCTTGCTGGACGCACACCGAGGCGTCGCTGAGCTCCAGCGCCGAGTTTACCTTCAGCGACTTGCGAACGACGAAACCTTGCCCGTCGTAGTAGTTCACGCCGATCGCGTGCAGCCCGAGTTGCGTATCACGAGAACTTGACCAAGTCGTATTGCGGGCCAGCACGTCGACGTCGCCCGACTGCAGGGCCGTGAAACGATCCTTGGCCGTGAGCGCCACAAATTTGACCTTAGCGGGATCGTTGAAGATCGCGGCCGCAATTGCCCGGCAATAGTCGACGTCGAAGCCTGTCCAGATGCCTTGGGCATCGGGAAGACCGAATCCCGGAAGCTGGCCGTTGGCGCCACAGTTGAGGACTCCCCGCGACTTGACGGTGTCCAGTGTCGCTGCCCCTGCCGGCAAGGCGGAGGCAAGAAGGACAGCCGCGGCTACAACGAACGACGTCACGGACCGTTTCATTCCGGGGCTCTCCAGCTTGATTTGACGATTGCAGTCGATCATCACAGAACGATTGGCTATGAAGGTCAAGAGGTTGAGCCTTGCCGATGATCCCATAGTGCGCCTTGCCGACGGAAGCAACTGAATGGCAAAACATCCGAGCGGCCCGTCACATGACGCGGTCAAGCCTGAGACCCGCTTCAGCATTGCCGGGCGCGACCCTTTCGCGCACCACGGCTATGTCAATGCGCCGGTCTATCACGCCTCCACCCTGCTCTACCCGACGGCCGAGGACTATCTCGCCCACCGCAGCCGCTATCAGTACGGCCGGCGGGGGACGCCCACCTCCGAAGCGCTCGAGACGGCGCTGCGGGACTTGGAAGGCCCGGCGTGCGCGGGCGTCGCGCTGTTGCCGTCCGGCCTCGCGGCAATCTCGGTGGCCCTGCTCTCTGTGCTGCGCAGCGGTGACAACGTGCTGGTCAGCGACAGCGTCTACGCACCGACGCGGGTGTTCTGCAACAACGTCCTGGTCAACTACGGCATCACCACGACTTACTACGACCCTTCGGTCGCCGAAGGCATCGGCGCGCTGATGCAGCCGAATACACGAGCCGTTTTCACCGAGGCGCCCGGCTCACTCTCGTTCGAAATGCAGGACATCCCGGCGATCGCGGCGGTCGCTCGCGACAGAGGCGCAACGGTGCTGATGGACAACACCTGGGCGAGCCCGTTGTACTTTCCGGCTCTCGCGAAGGGGGTCGACCTCGCGATTCAGTCGGGCACGAAATACATCGGCGGGCATTCCGACATCATGCTGGGCGTCGTTGCGGCGAAGGAAGAGCACTGGCCGAGACTCAAGGACACCGCGCAGACGATGGGCCTGTGCGTCGGTCCGGATGACATGTATCTCGGCTTACGCGGCCTGCGCACCATGGGCGTACGGCTGGAGCGCCACTACAGTTCCGGGCTCAAGCTCGCGCGATGGCTCGCGCAGCGGCCCGAACTCTTGCACGTTCTCCATCCCGCACTCGAAACGCATCCGGGACACGCAATCTGGAAGCGCGACTTCACGGGCGCCTGCGGTTTGTTCACCATCGTGTTCAAGCCGGCGCCGCAAACCGCGGTCAATGCGTTTCTCAATGCGCTCACCCTGTTCGGGATCGGCGCGTCCTGGGGAGGCTATGAAAGCCTCGCCATCCCGTTCGACTGCACCAGCATCCGGACTGCAACCACATGGGCTCCTGGGGGGCCCACCGTGCGTCTGCACATCGGCCTCGAAGACACCGACGATCTCGTGGCTGATCTCGAACGTGGATTCGCCTCCTTTGCGAAGGCTGCCGGATGACGCAACATCAGGCTGCGCGTCGTTCGCGCAGCACGAACTGCAGGTTCCGCAAATAGACAAAGACGCCGAATGCCTGCCCGGCGATGAAGACCGGATCACGTCGGTAGAGCGCATAGACCAGCAGCAGCAAGCCGCCGCCGATCGAAAATATCCAAAAGGCGAGCGGGATGACACTGCGCCCGGCACGCTCCGAGGCGAGCCACTGCACGAAGAAGCGCATGGTGAACATGATCTGGGCGACGAACCCGAGCACGACCCACCAGTCGAGGCGGACGACGAACACGTCGTACAGATAGCCGCCCACTGCGTGGGACAGGTCAACCAGCATTGCGCTTCACCTCAGATACCGAAGGAACGTGACGACGGCGCTTCATCAGCCACCACACGCCGGCGAGATCGAGCAGACCCACGACCAGACGGTCCATCATCCCGTAGTTCGACTTTCCGTGCCGGCGCTGCCGGTCCACCACGTCGACGTACGCCACGTCGTATCCTTCGCGGCGAAACAGCGCCGGCAGGAACCGGTGCAAACCGTCGAAAAACGGCAGCGTCAGGAACACGTCCCGTGGGAACGCCTTGAGGCCGCAGCCGCTGTCTCGCGCCCCGTCCCTGAGAACGATTCGCCGCACGTCATTGGCGACCAGCGACTGAAATTTCTTGAAGCCGGTGGCCTGCCGACCGACCCGTTGCCCGGCCACGAGACCGAGACGCTGGGTACCGGCGACCAGTGGCTCGAGCATCTCGGGAAGAAACCTGGGATCGTTTTGGCCGTCTCCATCCAGGGTTGCCACGAACGTTCCGCGCGCGGCTGCCACGCCGCTGCGCACCGCCGCCGACTGCCCACAAGAGACCACGTGCTTGAGATGGCGCAGCCAAGGATATTTCGCCATCAGTGCGTCGAGCTCGCCCTCGGTTCCGTCGCGCGAGCCGTCGTTGACGCAGATGACCTCGAACGGCCAGCGGCCGGTCAGCGCCGCACCGATCTCGGTCACGAGGGGGCCTATATTGGCTTGCTCGTTCTTGACCGGAACGACGATCGACACGAGCGGCGAAGCCGCTCCAGGCATCGCAGGAACATCGTTCATCGGCGGGTTCTCATGGATGGTCTCGTTCGCAGGGCGCTGAGGTCTTATGGGGCGGAACGTTTCCGGGCAACCCCGAATTCGCGTTTTCCGTCAGGCTCCTGCCCGGAAACGCTAATGCCGCTCCGCCCGATAGAGCGCCAGCGTCACCCGCCGCCCCCCGCTGATATTGAAACCCTCGATGCGCGGGCCGCGCCCGTAGCGCAGCCCGATTGTCTCCGCCCGAAGCGCAAAGGCGCGCTCCTGGCTTGATTCCACCACTGCGACGCGGCAGTCCCCGGCACGCAGGAAGTCGGCAGCTCCGACGCCGTCGGTGAGCTGGGTGGCGCTGCCGGCGAAAAACACGAGACTCGGCTCGTGATAGCCCGCCGAGGCGACTGCGGGCGTACATTCCAACCCACGCAGATAGCGTGCGACCTGTGCCGCCGGAAAAAGCGCCGGCAGACGCGGCACGGTCGCTCCGAAGACTGCAATCGACAGCAGGACCGCCGCAGCGCCCGCACGCAGCAGCGCGCGCTCTGCGCCGTCTTCGTCATAGAGCCACCAAGCGCGCAGCGCGAATATCACCCCGGCTGCGGCGAACGGCCAAGCCAGCAACCCCATCTCGTGCTCGACCACAACATGCGCGACGATGATTAGTACGGCGAGCATGCCGGCGATCAGCAGCCACCAGAGCGTGCCTTGCACGAGCCACCGCCGCTGCGACAGCGCGTGATAATCGACCACACCGGCGATCAGGATCGCGATGCTCGGATAGAGCGGCAGCACGTAATGCGGCAGCTTGGTGACTACGATCTCCATTACGATCCAGGCGGGGACCGTCCACGCGAGCAGAAATTTAGCTCCAGGTTCACGCCACGCCCTGAACACGGCGGGCGCTGCGAGCCCGGCCAAAATCGATCCGGGATAGAAGGTCACCCAGAACAGCAACAGATAATAGCCCGGCGGCATGCCGTGCGCCTCTTGCCCGCTGCCGACCTTCGACAAAAGGTCACCGCCGATCGATTCCGAGTAGAAGCTCCACCCGGTTCGCATTGCAATCGCCAGGAACCAGGGAGACACCAGAACGATCAACCATGCGATGCCCGCGACAGGCTTGAGTTGCCGAAGCCAGGCCGCCTTGCGGTCGATCGCAATCAACGCAGCGACCGTGAGGCCGACAAACATCAGAATGAGCGGACCTTTGAGCAGCACTCCCGCCGCAGTCGCAGTCCAGAACAAAGCGGGGAGCCGCCAAGCGCCCCATCCCGCGGCCGGCTGGAGGTCGTCGGCACGCTGCAGCAGATAGATCCGTCCGAGCGCACCCATCGCGGCCACGCAGGCGGCCAGCAGCACAGCATCGGTCTTGGCGAGCCGCGCCTCGACCCCGAGGAGGATCGAAGTGGCCATAATGAGGCCGGCCAGCACCGCCGCGCGCCGCGACACGAATGCAAGCGCGGCCCAGTAGGTGAGCAGCACCGCGCCGATGGCGCCGGCAAGCGAGGGGATGCGGTAGAGCGCTATCCGCGTCGTGGCGTGCGGGACTCCTAACGCTACGGCCGTCTTCACCACGGCAGCCTGCAGCCAATAGATGCCGATCGGTTTCTTGTAGCGGCTTTCACCCTGGAAACGGATATCGACGTAGTCCCCGCTGACGACCATCTGCTTTGTCGCCTGTGCGAAGCGCGCTTCATCACGATCAACAGGGGGAATCTGGAAGAACCCCGGCAGGAACGCCAGCAGCGATAGCGCGATCAGCAACACCGCGGCGCGGCTGTGCGAGCCGACGGCGATATCGACGAATGTCGCGAGGCTTGGCCTTGCCTGCGGCCGGCTCCCCACGCTCATCGTCATGTTCGCCCCTCACGCCAGTCGACGACCCGGGGACCACGGTAGGCGCGCCGCAACAGGCGGGCGCACCAGCGGCCCTGACCGGCATCACCTCGGGTCACGATCGCGGCTGATTTACTCACGCGCCGCCCAAACCAGCGGCGACAATAGATAATTCGCCCTACCCTGCAACTGTGATTGCAGGCCTTCACGCATGTGGCCGATCATTGTATCCGCACGACAACACTGTCGGCGGCCCCACGCGCGTCCATCACGGTCAGGCGTAAAAAACCCGGGCCATCGGGGGCAAAAAACATCGTCCGCCGGTCCGCGGCCGCAGCCACCGGCATGCCGTTGATCAGGACCGTCAGGGGCTGAACTCCCCCCGATACCTTCAACGCCAAGGGATCGAATTTGCCCTGGCCCGTGGTGAGCTCAAGCCGCGCTCCATCGGGCGGGAACATGATCCGCAGCGGGCGCGTGCCCGCCCCGGTCAGGCGGTCCGGCTGAAACCGCCGCAGCGGCGGGGGCAGCTTCGCCGTCGCGCCGAACAGCGTTCCCTTCGGCGCTTGCGGCAGGGGCGCAGGCAGCTTGCCCGATCGCGCGAAGGCCTCGAACAGCACCGGAGCGGCCGCGCTACGACCGATCATCCCAGGCACTGGCGCGCCATCGGCCCGTCCGACCCAGACCCCGACCGTGCGGCGGCCGTCAAATCCGACCGCCCAGGCATCGCGATAACCAAAGCTGGTGCCCGTCTTGAAGGCGATGCGGCCACCGACGGCATTCTCCGGCGGCGGCGTGCCGAGCAACACGTGAGCAACATACCAGGCCGCCACGGGCTCCATCAGCCGCCGCTCGCCGGCATCCGCCTCGTTGATCTGGTCATGCACCGTCACCGTTGTTCCCAGGCGCGCGAGCCCGGCATAGACCCGCACCAGGTCGGTGAGCTTGACCCCGACGCCGCCCAGGCCCATGGCGAGACCGGGAGCCTCGCCCTTTGGCAGTACGAGCGGCGCACCCGCTTGGGCCAACCGCGCGGCGAGGCGGCTGGCGCCGACCTTGTCGAGCACCGCGACCGCCGGGACATTGAGCGAAAGCTGCAGCGCCTTGCGCACGGTCACTGTGCCTTGGAACGTCGTGTCGAAGTTCTCCGGTGCGTAGTCGCCATAGCGCGCCCGGCGGTCCTCGATCAGCGTCTCGGGATGGATGAGCCCATCCTCGAACCCGACTCCGTAGATGAAAGGCTTCAGAGTGGAGCCGGGCGACCGCACAGCCTCCGTCATATCGACCTGACCGGCCCGCCGCGTGTCGAAATAGTCGGCCGAGGCAACCTTCGCCAGAACTTCGCCGCTTGCATGATCCACGGCCAAGATTGCAATTGAGACATCAGGGCCCATTGCTCGGGCCTGCTCGCGTGCCAGTTCTTCGAGTCGGCTCTGCCAGAAGGCGTCGATCGTGAGCCGGTGAACGCGCAACGCAGGCGCTCGGGTCACCGCGGCTTCCGCGGCGTGGGGCGCAATCATCGGCATCGGCAGGCGCGCGGAGGCGACCGGCTCGCTCTTGGCACGGGCAACGTCGGATGCGTCGAGAGCGCCCGCTGCAGCTATCCGGTCCAGCACACGATCACGTGCCGCCCGTGCGGCCTGCGGCGCGCGGTCCGGCCGCCGCGCCTCCGGCGACTGGGGCAGAGCTACAAGCAGCGCAGCCTCGCCCAAGGTGAGCCGCCGCGGTTCCTTGCCAAAATAGGCGAAGGACGCCGCGCGCACGCCTTCGAGGTTGCCACCATAGGGCGCGAGCGCAAAATAGAGCGCGAGGATATCGTCCTTGCTGAGCACGCGTTCGAGTTCAACAGCACGCACGATCTGGCGCAGCTTGGCGGCAATGCTGCGCTCGCTACGCGGCTCGAGCAGTCGCGCGACCTGCATGGTCAAGGTCGAGCCCCCGGAAACGATGCGCCGTTCGGCGACGAACTGTACGGCCGCTCGCAACAGAGCGAGCGGATCGATTCCGTGATGGCGGCGGAACCGGCGGTCTTCGTATGCGGTCAGGAGATCGACATAACGCGGGTCGACGTCCTCGATCTGAGACGGCAATCGCCATCGTCCATCCGAAGTCGCGAATGGCCGCAACAGTCGCCCCTCACGATCGAGCACCACGGCCGAGTACTCAAGCCTGTCACCGAGTGGCGCCGGCCCGAGCGAAGTAACCCACAGCACCGCCGCAAACAGGCCGGCAAACGCCAGCAGAGCGATGGCTCCCAACGGCCGCCGCCAGCGCCGGCGCCTTTGAGCGCCGGTCGCTCCGCTCGTGTTGACGGCGGGCTTGCTCATCGCGCTGGCGTGACCTCCACCGTGCCCGTGGCTGTGCGTCCGAAGCGGTCGGGTCGATACATGTCTTCGACGTAGGCCTGCGGCAGGACGTACTTGCCCGGCGACACCGCGCGCACGACGTAGGCGACGGTGAAGACCGCAGGGTCCTTCGCCGAGCGATCGAACGCGGCGCCGAAGTGATCATCGCGGAACTCCGTGTGCACGGGCTCAGCTCCATGTTCGATCCAGTCGAGCGCCGTCGTCTCGCCCGAGGACACCAGATTGGGATTATCGATTTCAAAGCCCGCCGGCAGATAGTCGGCGACCAGCAACCGTCCGAACTGCGGCTGCGGCTCGGTGATCCGCAGCACGACGGCGAGCCGCGTGTTCTGCTTCACTCGCGAGGGATTGACCTTTTCGCCGTCCAGCGTGTGGTAGGCACGCTCGATCTTGAAGCCTTTTTCGGCCGCCGGTTCGGGAACAATCGGCGCGCCTGATACCGACACGACCGCCTGCAGCGTCCCCTCGCCCAGATTCTCGACCTTGATGCCACCAGCCGGGATCTCTGCCGCACGGTACGTACGATAGAGCGCGCCCTGACGCGCTTCGCCGGCAACGCGGAGCGACACGCGTGCGTCCCTGGTCAGCGCACTGGCCGCGAGCACCATCCACGCATTCTCCTGCGTAGACGTGTAGGTCGTTCCGGCCCGCGCGGTCTCGACGCGAGCGACCGCATTCACGATGGTCATCTGGGGTGCGCCGCCTTCCGCCGCCAACGTGACGACCGCGGCCGCATCGCGCAGAGCGGAGCCGTAGTCGACCCGGCCATATTCCTGGCCTTGAGACGGCGCGATTGCGCCAAGCGCGGCAACGTAGACCTGTTCTGCGCGCACGCGATCACCGAGCATGCCGAGCGCCGCCGCGATCTGGGCTTTGGCGATGGGAGTCGCGACATCGGAAAGCTTGGTATCGGCAATGTAGCGCAGATCGCCGACCGGCGCCGCACCGTTACGCGCCAGGACGTAAAGGGCGTAGGCAAGCTCCTTGCCGCCGTCCTTGGAGACGTCAGGCGCATTGGCGACGAAGTTGCGCAGGTGCTCGATCGCCATTTTGAACGTGACATCGGGAACCACAAAGCCGCGCTCGCGCGCACGCGTAAGAAAGTCAGTCACATACGCGTCGAGCCAGGCGTCTTCGCCTCCGATCGACCACAGGCCGAAGGAACCATTCGAGCCTTGCCGTGCCGCCAGCCGCTCGATGGCGTCGCGGATGCGCGCGTCGATCGTGGTGTCGAGCGCGAGATGCGCTTCGCTGGAAAGCTCGTTGACGTAGAGCAACGGCATCGCCCGGCTGGTGATCTGCTCGCTGCATCCGAACGGATAGCGGTCGAGCGCCTTGAGCAGGGCAGCAGCGTCGAGCGCCGTCGATGGTCCGATGGACAGAGCGATGCTGCCCGTGCCTTTCACCAGTTCCGTCAGCAGATCGTCCGACACGGTGACGCTTTCGCCGCGCGCGATCGGCTTGACCGTGCGCCGCGTCAGCGTCTGGGTCGCCGGCCGCACATCGAGCGCATAGCGCCGGTCGAGCGCGAAGCCTGCCGGACCATCGACGCGCACCGTGACATCCGCACGTCCTGCGCCGTTCGCCGCGACTGGTATCGACACGGAACCGCGTTGCTTGGCGTCCAGCGGCAACGTGCGCCTCGGCGCATCGGCGGACAGCGGGCCTGACGTGCTCACGTTGACCTGGTACCCGCCTGTCGGCCCCTCCACGTTGTCCAGCTCGATCTGGAGCGACGTGCGATCCCCTGTGAGCAGAAAGCGGGGCAGCGTCGCCGTAAGGACAACCGGATCTCGGACGGTCACGTCTCCATTTGCGCGGCCAACCTTGTCCTTGGACCAAGCCACCGCCATGACGCGCGCGGTGCCGGCGAAATCGGGAACGTCGAATGATACGGTCGCAACGCCGTCGCGCCCGACGCTGACAATGCCCGAATAGAGTGCCAGCGGCGCCTGCGTCGGGCGACTGCCCTGCAGTTCGACCGCCGCAATATCACCGCCGGTGCGAACCTGCCCGCGAGTTCCCTGCATACCGTCGATGAGCTGGCCGTACAGATCGCGTATCTCCGCAGCCAGTGCGCGCTGTCCGAGATAGTAGTCATCGGGCGCGGGCGGCTTGTAGCCGGTGAGATTCAAAATGCCCACGTCGACGGCCGCAACGACGACGCGCGCCTCCTCGCCGGCAGCCAGTCCGCCGATCTTGACGGGAATCTGCAGCGTCGAATTCGGCCGGATCAGCTGCGGAAGGTTGAGATCGACGGCCAGCGTCTTTGCCTTGCGATCGATAGCGAACCACTGCACGCCGATGGCACGGCCAGGCATGCGCCGGGCGGCGACGTCCAGAGGCCGCCGCAGCGTCGCGATCACGTAAGCGCCGCTGCCCCAATCGTTGCCGACATTGATCTGAACGCGATTGTGTCCGGGTTGGACGTTCGTACGTACCGTGGCCAGCAAACGATCCCCCACCACGTTCACGGTGGCCACGCCGGCCGTGCGCGCCGTCAACGACAGCGCCATGGTCTCACCTGGCCGGTACTCGGCCTTGTCGAGCGCCGTTTCGAGGAGATCGGGCGTGTCGGCGGTCGCTTCGGCATAGAAGCCCGCGTCGAACGGAACCGATGTCGTCGGCGTGGCGCCATCGCCGCTCATCACGTCCAGGCGGTAGCGTCCGAACGTCACGGGGACCGAAATGCGCGCCGGCGCGCCCGCGGCCACATCCACGATTCCATCGGCCACGCGCCGGACTTGTTTGATCGGTTCGTAATTCCATGACCCCTCGCGCCGGTACCACTGATAGCGCGTCTCGATTTGCAGAAGCTCGTAGCGCAGGCCGCTGCGTGCCACGGTGCGGCTGTCTGGTGTCACGACCACCACCTCGAAGCGCGCTGCCTCCCCCTCGCCGAGCGCGCGTCCTGAGAACAGCGGCTTGACCCCGATCATGGTCGAGGCCGGGCTTACCGGCAGCGTAAGGTTGCGCTCGACAGCACGCCCCCCGGTTTCCGCCATACGCACGACAATCTGCGCTTCAACGGGACGGGTCGTATCGGGCAGCTTGTCGAGCGCAACCGGAAAATGCGCCTTGCCCTGCGCGTCGGTGGACGGCAGATCCTCCAGCGGCTGCTCGATGGTGGCGACCTCCTCATCTTCTTCAACGGCGCCAAACTGATATCCCGGAAAGCCACGCCGCCCTTCGGCCGGTTTGATCCTGACTTCGCCTTCGAGATCGAGGCCGGCGGCGGGCGCGCCGTAGAGAAAGCGCCCGTCGACCTTCACCAAAGCCGGCGCTGATTTGGCGATTGTCTTGGCTGTGCTGGTCAGGTCGAACTCGATGCGATCCGGCACATAATCCTCGACCAGAAACGAGGTCTGTCCGATCGGCTGCCCCTTCGGGTCGCTGTAGACTCGCACGCGCCAGGTTCCCGTCGATGCGCTTGACGCGATGGCGACGTCGAGATTGCGCCCGCCCAGGCCCTGATCGGCCACTGTGCTGCGCCGATACTCGACGCCATCCGGCCGTTCGATGACGAGCGTAAGCGGTGCGCCGAGCGCGGCGACACCCTTGCCGTCACGCGCCAGTGCGGTGATGTGCACCGTCTCGCCTGTACGATAGACCCCGCGTTCGGTGTAGACGAAGGCGTCCAATCCCACCGGCACCTTGCGTCCCGTCACGCCACGGTCCGTAAGGTCAAATGCCGGCCCTTTCAGGCTGAGAAATGCATAGTCGCCGCCCGCATCGCTCGCCACCAGCAAGGCCGGCGCGGCGCCACCCTCCCCGCGCGCCAAGCCTGGCTCGAAGGCTGCGTAGCCGTTCGCATCGGTCTTGCGCGTCCCCAGGAGCTCGTTGTTGCGCGCGAGCAGACGCACCTCGATATCGCGCTTGCCCTGCGCGTTTGCGAGCGAGTTCACGTAAACATGGATGCCATCGCTCGCGGAATGGGCGGTGAGGCCAATATCCGAAACGATGAACCACTGTGTCGCGAGCGCATCGTAATCGTCGGACGGCGTTCCAGCCGGCTCCGCCGACATCACGTATACGCCGGGCGCCAGATCGCGGACGGTTTCGTCGACGGGAAACGCGGTTGTCACGTCGACGTTGAGTTGCGGCTCGACGGCGAGTTCGCCTTTCCAGACCAGGGCTCCCCGCTCCTCGGCAAGGCGGTTGAGTTGGTAGCGATCCAAATTGCGCTGGAAGTCGTCGCCGACGACAACGTCGAGGAGATTGCGGTCACCAACGCGATAGATCTGGATCTTGACGGCCGTGGTGTTGACGCTGACGACCGGAATGCCGCGCTGGCCCGTACGCGGGAGCACATAAGCCTTAGCCGCAAACCGGGCGAACGGTTTCCGGTCGCGCACGTAGATGCTGAAGTCTCCGGGCCTCGACAGCGTCTCCTTCACCGAGGACGGCAGTCCGGGACGCAGCGTGACGGAGTAGCGCTCTCCGTGCTTGAGTCCTTCGACGCAGAGCTGGTTGCCTTCGACGGAGATCGCCGGCTTGTCCTGTCCTGCCACCGTGACGAACGGCGAGAAGTCGATGCGCCGACCGGGCAATGCCTCTGAGAACTGAAAACAGGCGCGCGGCGAGGCCGAATCCGAATCCACCGTGTAATCGCGCAAGCGGAAGCCGTGGTCCTCGCGCATACGCTCGTAGGTGGCACGCAGATCGGCCACCTCGCGCAGCTCCAGCGACATACGCAGCGCATCAAGCGCCGGCCGCCATTGCTTGCGATCGGCGAAGGAGCGACTGAGCAGCGCCAAGGCTTCCGCCTCCTCGGTGGCGCTGGACGTGCGCTGATAGGCGATGTAGGCGGCAACTCCGGCCCGTTCGAGCAGTGCAATACGTTCCTGTTCCTTGGGCGCCCAAATATGCAGGATCGTGCGTGCGAGGCGCAGCCAGTTGCCACTGTCGTTAGGGGCAATGGCCGCAATCTGCCCGAGAATTTGCATCCCAGCTCGCGCGTCGTTGCGCTGGAAGGCAGCGTCGGCCTCGCGCTTGAGAGTGGCAGGCGGCTTGGTCACCTGGCCCGCATCGACCTTGATCCGCGCCTCCAGTCGGATCGCGCTGTCGTCGAGATCGTCCCGCTGAAAGGCTTTGTCGGCCGCGGCGGCAGATATCGTTGCACCGACCAGCAGCAGCGCCACCGCAGTTGCGCGAAATGACAGAAGCATCGTCCCCCTCCTTGGCCTCAACAGGCTCATCGGGTCTCAGCGCAGCGTGAAAACGTGTCGACGTTACGGCGCGCCCGGCCGCTCGCCCGGCCTCCCGGTGCGGTAGCCGCGTGGCAGAACGGGCGGATAGCGATTATTTCTCAACGGCGAGACGATGAGACTTTAGTAAAGCATTAGCTGCCGCAGGTGTTTGGCGTAAGTGACGATAATCACAAAATAATCAGTCCGGAACGGCGACCGCCGCCCAAATTGGGCGGCGAAGGGCATATCCGGCGAATTCCGCGCTGCCCGTCGGCCTCGCTGCGGCGATTCGCTGATGAGCGTTAGCGGTCGGCGCTTGCACGAAATGCTTCGCCTGTGTTCAGTCGCGCTCACGACCCCGTAGCTCAGCTGGATAGAGCACGTGCCTTCTAAGCATGAGGTCGCAGGTTCAAATCCTGCCGGGGTCGCCAGCATCCACTCGATATGTCCGGCTCCCCTGCTGAAAAAGAACCCCGGCGCTGGGCCGGGGGACATGACGTCGCTGACGATCGGCCTCGTCATGGACAGGGATGACGGCGGCCGTCGTAGCCGAGATACGTTCCGGAGGCTGGATCGTAGGACCTGAAACGAGACTGGCAGTACGCGATCTCATCGTCCGCCGCGGCGCGATACGCGGGCGGATAATATCCCGGCGCGTAGCGCGGCTGCGAGGCAAGCGCTCCGCCGATCAGCGCGCCGGCAGCGAACCCGGCGATACCTGCGGCGGCGGAACCGCCGTGATAATGCCGGTGATGGTGGTGGCCCCAGCGTTGCGCCTGCGCGGGGGCGGCGGCAGTAAGCACAACGGCGCTGGTTGCGAGCATTGCGAGTACGGTTCTTGCGGGCATCCTCAACTCCTGAGCAGACAAACGGTACGGTGGGGTAAATCCGCGGGTGCTGAGGAGTTTCGTGAAACTTCCGTAACGTGCCGCTCAGATATCAACGGATGCCGGTGCGGCTCCGGAGGCCCGAGAACTCAATGCAAAGCGGACCTTATCGGCCAATTCGCTGTCGCCAAAAGGCTTTCGCACGATGGAGTTCTCGCCGATACCGTCAAGTGCGGCTCCATCGGCAAAGCCCGTGATGAACAGAACGGGCAGCCCGGGGCGCTTCGCGCGCGCGAGCCGCGCCAACTCGGCGCCGTTCATGCCCGGCATGGCGAAGTCGACGATGATCAGGTCGATTTTGGGTTCGCGGTCGAGCACGTCGAGGGCCGCGCCCCCGCTTCCGGCCTCGAAGACGAAATAGCCGAACTCGTGCAGCAACGCGCGTGTGACCTCACGCACGGAGTTGTCGTCATCCACCAGCAGGACATGGATCGCCGTGCGGCTGGTCGCGACTGGAGCACGCTCCGGCGCGGCGCTCTGGCGCGGGGGCCGAGCCTGGGTGCGCGGCAGATAGACGTGCACGGACGTGCCTTCACCGACACACGAATGTATACGCACGCCCCCGCCCGACTGCTTGGCAAATCCGAGTACCTGGCTCAGTCCCAGCCCGGATCCCTTGCCGATCTCCTTTGTGGTGAAGAATGGCTCGAAGACCTTCCGGCGCACATCCTCACTAATCCCGGCGCCATTGTCGGACACGCACACGACCACGTACTCTCCAGGAGGCGGCTCTTCCGGCATGGTCGCTTCGCCGAGCGTGACATTCCCGGTCGAGACCACGAGACGTCCACCCACCTGCATCGCGTCGCGCGCGTTGATCGCGAGATTGAGCACAGCGAGTTCGAGTTGAGTGGGATCGACCAATGCGTGCCACAGACCGCGATATAGCTGGGTCTCGATCTGAATGCTGCCGCCGAGCGTGCTTTGCAGCAGATCGCGCATTCCGACGACCGTCTCGTTGAGATCGAGCGGCTTGGGCTCCAATCGTTGTCGGCGCGAGAAAGCCAGAAGTTGATCGGTGAGCTTGGCACCGCGCTGCGCGGCAGAACGCATGTAGCCGAGCCGCTGCACCAGCTTGCCGTCAACCTGCGCGCCTGCGAGACCTTTCTCGAGGAACCGGATGTTCCCGAGCACGACTGTCAGCAGATTGTTGAAATCGTGCGCAACACCAGACGTGAGTTGTCCGATCGCTTCCATTCGCTGCATCTGGCGCAGCGTGGACTCGACACGCTCCCGCTCCTCGATCTGGTTGAGCAACTGCCGATTGGCCGCGGCAAGTTCCGCAGTGCGTTCCTCGACCCGCAGTTCGAGCTCTTCATTGAGGCGCCGGCATTCATATTGACGTCGGCGCCCTCGCAAGGCCGTCTGGACGACACTGATGAGGGTCGTCGGATGGAACGGCCGCTCCAGGAACGTCACGTTCCCAAGTGCCTGCATGAGCTGCGCGGCCGCCGGGTTGCGCTCCACGCCGCCGCCGTGCCGCGTCAGCACGATGAACGGAAAGTCGGACCAGGCCGGCTGGCGGGCGACCCAATTCGTGAGGTCTCTAGGATCTTCAGCGCGCAGCGCTTCCTCCGTGACGATTGCAGCGTCGGCTCCGCGTGCGATCTCGCGCAGGAGTTCCGCCAGGCTGCAGCAGATATCCGCCCCGACACGACCGTCTTCGAGAATCTGGCTCGCGACCAGGGCATCGCGCCCGCGTGGCGCCAAGATCAGCGTGCGCTCCGCTTCGGAACGCCCGGGCCCGCTCACGTACCCTCCATCAGGGTCCCGGCACCGCCGACATACGTCGGAATGCCCCGCAAAACGCCTTGGAACTCCTTGAGTGGCGCACCCACACTGATGCCCGACGTATTGATCTGGAATTCGCGGATCGTATCCTCATGCGCGCCCGTGCGCTTCTTGATGACGGAGATCGCTCGCCGAACGCGGCCCATCGCCTCGAAATATCGGAGCATGATGACGGTATCCGCCAGATAAGTGACGTCGACCGTCTGCCGCATCTCGCCAACCGTTCCATGTTGCGCGATCGTCAGGAACGTCGCCACGCCGCGCCGATTGAGGAACTGCAGCAACTCGTGAAGATGGAGCACGATGAACGGCTCTTCCGGCATTGCGGCCTGGTAACCGTTCAAACTGTCGATCGCGACAGTCGTCACCCTCTCTCGGTCGACGCAGGCCTGCACCCGATGCGAGAACTCGCCTGGCGACAGCTCGGCCGCGTCCATCTGCTCGACGACGACGTGGCCGTCGTCACGCATCTTCTCGAGGTCGATGCCCATGGCTCCGGCGCGCGCAAACAGAAGCCCAAGCTCCTCGTCGAACACGAACAGCGCTGCGCGCTCCCCCCGATCGATCGCCGACTTCACATAGTGTAGCAGCACCAGCGATTTGCCGGTCCCTGCCGGCCCGATAACCAGCGTGCTCGATCCGGCGGCGAGACCGCCGCCCAGGAGTTGATCGAGCTCGGGAATGCCACTACGCAGCAGTTTTCCGGAAAACTGCTGGCGGTGCTCCGCGGCGATCAGGCGGGGGAACAGCTGGATCCCGCCCTCGGTGATCGTGAAGTCATGATAGCCGGCCCGGAAGCTCTGGCCGCGGCACTTCGCGATGCGCAGCCGCCGCCGCTCGCCGCCGTACACCGGCGCCAACTGGTCGAGATGGATGACACTGTGGGCAATACTATGAACGGCACGATCGGTGCTCTCGCTCGTCAGATCGTCGAGCAGCACCACGGTCGAGTTGTTCTGCGCGAAATAGTGCTTGAGCGCGAGGATCTGCCGGCGATAGCGCAACGAACTCTGCGCGAGCAGCCGGATCTCGGACAGGCTGTCGATTACGACGCGCTTCGGCTTGAGACGCTCAATCGCGGCGAGGATTCTTTTGATCGCCTCACCCAATTCGAGATCCGACGAGTACAACAAGCTTTGCTGCTGGTCAGGGTCGAGGGCGCTTTCGGGAGGTACCAGTTCGAACACCTCGATGTTTGGCCCGATCGTCCAACCGTGGGAGCGTGCGCCGTCCCGCAGTTCCTCCTCTGTCTCGGCGAGGGTGATGTAGATGCCTATTTCGCCGACAGCAGCGCCCGCCAGCAGAAATTGCAGCGCGATCGTCGTTTTTCCCGTGCCGGGACTTCCCTCCAGGAGGTGGAGCCGATTGCGGGCGATGCCTCCGCCAAGCACATGATCGAGCCCGGCTACGCCAGTTGACGCCCGGGGCAGAAGGACTGTTGCAGCCATCAGGGGAGAGATACGGATTTTTGAAACGTTGGACTTTTGAACTTTGTTGAGCGTTCGCCGGCAGGACCTCGTGAAGTGAACCTACCGCCGCCGAAAAAGTTCCTGCGTAGCGGGAGGCACGAGGCCAACGATTCGGTAGCGGCCGGAGACCGATTCGGGCCAAAGCCTCCTCGCCGGAAGGAATTTAATCCTTCATTTGCTCAACCCTGGGTGCGGCTTTCCTGCAACAAGATGCAGAAAACCACTAGTTTGGGCCGCTAACGGGGCAGTTGGACGGGCTCCGCGGCGCCCTCGTTATTGTACCGTGCAGGCACCCTTGCTAGGTTGCAGTGCCAATTGGGGGGTTCTGGTGGCCGGTCCTCGTCCGCTCCGTTTCGGGCTGTTGATTTCAGCTGCAATTTTAGTCGCTGCCGGGCCCGCCGCGTGGGCTGCGGATGCCTTTACGGTCAACGACGCCATCAATCAGGCGGTTCATACCAATCCAAACGTCGGCGAAGCGCGTGCGAATCGGCGGGCGACCGAGGCCGAGCTGGGGCAGAGCCAGGGCGCCCTCCTCCCGCAGGTGCGGTTACAGGCGAGCGCCGGGCCGGAGAAGCTGAACCGCTATATCGTTCCCCCGCCGACCGGCAACGACACGTGGCGTCGAAGCAACGAAGGCTCCGTCGTCGTTCGCCAGCTGCTGTTCGACGGTTTCGCTTCGCTCAATCAGATCTGGCGTCAGGCGGCGCGTGTCGACGCTGCCGCATTCCGGGTGCACGAACGCTCGGAATTGATCGCGCTTGATGCTGTCGAGGCTTACCTCGATGTTGTGCGGTATTTCCGCCTGATTGCCTTGGCGGAAGAGAATCTCGCGGTGCATCGGCGCATCCGCTCCAACGTCGAGGCGCGCTTTTCAGGTGGGCGCGCTGGAGAAGGCGACCAGCAACAGGCATTTGAGCGGGTCTCCGCCGCCGAGGCGACGCTCGCCGAATTCCGGGCAAGCTACGATCAGGCGCGCGCCAAGTACCGGCGGGTGGTTGGCCTTGAGCCGTACAACCTGCGGTTCCCGGGCCGGCTCGCCGGAATGCCGGGATCGAAGGATATCGCCCTCGCCGCGGCGTTGCGTGGCAATCCGACGGTCAAAGCTGCGGAAGCCGACGTGGAAGCTGCGCGCTACAACTTCCGCTCCACGGCTGGCGCGTTCGTGCCGAACGTCTATTTCGAAGGACGTGCGCTGCGCGGCGAGAACTCCATCATCTATGATGGGGTGCGCGACGAATATAGCGCGAAGGTGACCGTCGCTTGGGACGTATTCCGGGGCGGACAGGACGCCTGGCGCCGGACCGAGACGGCCGAGCGCATGATCGAACAGACGGAACGGCACGCACGGCTGCAGCGCGACACTTTGGAGTCGATCGACAAGGCCTGGGCTGCGCGGACGATCACTGCAGAGCGTGTTGCCGCCCTCATTCGTGAGGTCGAGGCGGCCAAGCGCGTGGTGACGGCGTATTGGAAGGAGTACGAGCTCGGGCAGCGCACGCTGATCGATCTCCTCAACTCGCAGAACCAGCTTTTCAACGCGAACGTGTCGCTGGTCTCAAGCCGCAGCGTCACCGTATTCGCGGACTATCAACTTCTGGCGGCCATGGGCAACTTGTTGGTCTTCATCAAGACCGCGCCTCCGCCCGAGTCGGAGCCGCTGAACATTCCGTCCCCCGGCTTCGTTCCGATGAAGATCCCGCCGGTGATCATGCAGGATCCTCCCCAAAAGTCGGAACCGTTGGGAGTCACCGCACCAGTGCCGCCGCTCCCTTACGCGCCGGCGTTCGTCTCCAAGGGACCAGTCGACGCCTTCGCGGCGACACTCCGCCGCCAGGAAGGGCTCGACGATCCGGCCAACTGGTTTTCGCCGCGCTATAGCGAGTTTTCCGAACGCGACCGGCCGCGCGCGTTCCTGTTTTCCATGGGTTTCCTGAACCGGACCCAATAGGTATCTCAGCACCCCCCCCTGGCTGTTTTCCTTAACGCTAGGCGAGCGATCGCCCTAGGCCTATTAGTCAAATTGAGCGGTTTCTACTGCGCCCCCGCGGGCCGCGTGCTAGTGACAACCAGCGCGCGATTGCAGGAACCCGGAAGTGGCCGGTGTTCCACGATTAAGGGCGGCGGCCTGTCGCGCCAGAACATATTCGTCTCCACGGGTGACCTCGATCCAAGCACAGGCTTGGCGGGATTGTGCGTGAGTGAACGGGGGGCTCTTCGTGCAGCGTAACGCGACCTCGCGACCCGGTGGACAGATCCCCGCCGCGCCTCATGGCGCTGCCGACGCCAAACCTACGGGGCCCAGTACGGTGAGCTTTCAAGCCGCGACCGCAAAAGTTGCGCCCGAGCCGCTCCCCCCTCCCGCCCCGGCCAACGAGTCGACAGATTCGCTCGTCGACAGCCTGCTGTTCCTCGCCGCGCACCACGGCCGCGCTTTGAGCCGCGAGGCACTGCTCGCTGGCCTGCCGGTCGAGGGCGGCAAGCTCTCGATCCAGCTCTATGAGCGTGCCGCGCAGCGCGCGGGCCTCGAGGCCGTGCTCGAGAAGCGTGCGCTCGACGACATCCCGGCGCTGGTGTTGCCCGCGGTACTGGTCATGCGCGACGGCACGACGCGCATCCTGCTCGGTACCGACCATCGCGCCGGCCTTGTGACCCTGCAAAATCCGTCGATCTCCGCGACACCGCACGTCGAGAACATGAAAGCCGTCGAAACGCGCTATACGGGGGCGGCTTTTCTCGTCCGTCCGGCGCTCATCGCAGATGGCCGCGTCTCCGCCGCAGGCGGTCTGCCGAACCAGCACTGGTTCTGGTCCGTGGTCGGCAAATTCTGGCCGAACTACAGCCATGTCGCCATTGCAGCCTTCATCGTCAATATGCTGGCGCTCGCAACGCCGCTGTTCGTCATGAATGTCTACGACCGCGTGATCCCGAACGGCGCCATGGCGTCGCTGGTTGCGCTCGCCGTTGGCGTCTCGCTCGCCATCGCCTTCGACTTCATCCTGCGGCTGGTGCGAAGCTGGATCATCGACACGACCGGCAAGAAGATCGACGTCGTGCTTGCTGCAAAGATATTCGAACACATCATGGCGGTGAAGCTGAAGCAGCGTCCCGCCTCGGTGGGCATCCTCGCCAATCAGATGCGCGACTTCGATTCCGTACGTGAGTTCTTCACATCGGGAACGGTGGTATCGGCGACCGACCTGCTGTTCGCGGTCCTGTTCATTACGGTACTGTTCATGGTGGCAGGACCGCTCGCCTGGATCCCGCTCGCCATGCTGCCGATCATGATCGTGACGGGGCTGCTGCTGCAGCGGCCGCTCGAGCGGGCGATGAAACGGCTGCAGGCGGAATCGGCCGCCCGACACGGCATCCTGGTGGAATCGCTATCGGGCATCGAAACTCTGCGCGCATCCGGCGCCGAGGCCCGCATGCAGGCGGGCTGGGAGCGTTCGGTCGCCGCGACCGCCCGCTCGAGCGAGGACGTGCATTTCTGGTCGTCTCTCGCCCTCACCCTCGCCAGCGGCGCCCAGCAGATCACCAGTCTGCTTCTCATCATCGTCGGCGTCTTCCTCATCCTCGACGGCAAGCTCTCCGTCGGCGCGCTCGTCGCCTCCAACATGCTGGCCGGACGCGTGCTGGCGCCGATCGCAGGCATCGCCTCGGTGTTCACGCGCGCCACGCAAACGTTCAGCGCGATGCGCTCGATCGACAAGGTCATGGAGCTTGAGCGCGAGCGTCCGCCCGAGCGGGTGTACGTTTCGCGCAAGGTCAACCAGGGCCGCATCGATTTCGACAACGTCACCTTCAAGTACCCGCAGGGGTCGGAGCCGGCGCTGCAGAACGTGTCGTTCCACGTTCATCCCGGCGAGCGGGTCGGCATCGTCGGCCGCGTCGGGTCGGGCAAGACCACGATTGGCCGGCTGCTCGTGGGTTTCTACGAGCCGGACGAAGGCGGCATCCAGATCGATGGCGTGGACATCCGCCAGTACGATCCCGCGGATCTGCGATCTGGGATCGGGTTCGTACTGCAGGACACTGACCTGTTCTTCGGCAAACTGCGCGATAACATTGCGCTGGGCAATCCTGCCGCCACCGACGAGCAGGTGCTCGAGGCCGCGCGCCTCGCCGGCGTCGAAAGCTTCATCGCCGGCCACCCGCTCGGCTACGACATGCCGATCGCGGAAGGTGGCCGCAGCCTGTCCGGCGGCCAGAAACAGGCGATCGGTCTCGCCCGCATCCTGATCCGCAAGCCGCGCGTCCTGTTCCTGGACGAGCCTACCGCACATTTCGATGTGCGCAGCGAAGCGGAGTTCCTCGAGCGGCTCAAGGCGCTCTCCAACCGCGACATGACCATCATCGTCTCCACACACCGGCCGTCGCTGCTGGCGCTGGTGGACCGGCTGCTCTGGATCGAGCGCGGCCGCGTAATCGCCGACGGTCCGCGCGACCAGGTGCTGGCCAACATCCGCAACGCCGTGCGGCCGGGATCCGACGACGGCGCCAGGAAAACCCATGCGGCAGTCTGATTTCGCGTTTGCAAACGACGTGCGGGCGGCGCTGGAGCTGCGCACGCCGCGTACCTCGCGCATGCTGCTGATGGTCAGCCTGGCGCTGCTGTTTCTGGGCCTGCTGTGGGCTCATTTCGCCATCCTGGACGAGGTGAAGCGCGGAAATGGCCGCGTCATCCCTTCCCGGCAGATGCAGGTCGTACAGTCGTTGGAAGGCGGACTCGTGACCGAGATCCTGGTGGAGGAAGGCGCCATGGTGCAGCAGGGCGAGCCGCTCATGCGCATCGACGACACGAACTTCCTCTCGCAGTTCGGCGAAGTGCGCGAGCGCCGCGCGGCCATGGCGGCACGGGTGGCCCGCCTTGAGTCGGAAACACTGGGACGCGACCGGGTCGAGTTCGACCCGAACCTGATAGCGGATGCTCCCCGTGCGGTGGACGCCGAGAAGGCGGTGTTCGCGGCGCGCGCCACCAAGCTGGCGCAGGACCTCGACGTGCTCGTGCAGCAGGAACGCCAGCGCCAGCGCGAGCTGGAGGAGTTCCGCGCCAACGAGGAGAAAATCCAGCGCACGCTCGAGTTCCTCACGCGCGAGGTCGAGCTGACACGCAAGCTCTACCGCGAGAAAGTCGTCCCCGAGATCGAGATGCTGCGGGTCGATCGCCAGGCCGCCGAACTCAAGGGCCAGCTCGAGGTGATGAAGGCCTCCATAAACAAGGCACTGGCCGGAATCCAGGAGGCGCGCTCGCGCTATGCGACGACGCAGGCCACGTTCCGTGCGCAGGCCGAGGAGGACCTCGCCAAGTCGCGCGGCGATCTTGCCGTGCTCGACGAGACGATCAAGTCGGCCCAGGACCGGGTGCGTCGTACCGAACTGCGATCGCCCGTGCGCGGCATCGTCAACAAGCTGAACGTCACGACTGTAGGAGCTGTGGTGCCGCCGGGCGGCAACCTGATGGATATCGTGCCGCTGGACGACACCCTTCTGGTCGAGGGCCGTATCCGGCCTCAGGACATCGCCTTCATCCGTCCCAACCAGGAGGCCGTGGTCAAGGTCACAGCCTATGACTCCTCCGTCTACGGCTCGCTCAAGGGCAAGGTCGAGCGGATCAGCGCCGACACGATCACCGACGACAAATCGCCGGAACGCACCGAGCGCGCCGAAACCTTCTACCGGGTGATCGTGCGCACCGACAAAAACTATCTGGGATCGGCGGAAGAACGGCTGCCGATCATTCCCGGCATGGTGACGACGGTCGAGATCCTCACGGGCCGCAAGAGCGTGCTCGACTATCTGCTCAAGCCGGCCCGGCTGCTGCGCGACGAGGCACTGCGCGAGCACTGACCCCTGGCGGGCAGGATTCAGCGGGACCCGAGCGCGGTGTTCAAGGATCCGTGCCAAGTCATTGATATCCTCACAACTCGCACAACCTCCACAAGGTGTTGGTTTTTCGGAAGGCCAGCATCTTGTGGCAGCGCTGCGCCTTGCGACGCGCGCGGCGGCGCGAAATCATTGATTTGTCTGCAAGGCGCGCAAGGTGCTCACCCTCGCAGGGCTGAGCGCCTTGCAATGCGGCGCGACCGGGCTCGGTCAGCCGCCATCAGACGCGCGAGAAACGACGCAAATCGCACAATCATGGCGAGCAGGCCCGGGGGAGCTCAAAGCGACACAATCCTAAAATTTGAGACAATTTGTACCGCCGGTCTTGCCCTGCCGTTGACCGCGTCCATGACGATTTCCCCTTATCCTAACGGGGCTTAACCGGCCTGCAGGAGCCCCCGGCGTACCCCTGTCGTGACGACGGGACGAAGCCGCGCGAAAGACGCGGCCGAACGTCCCCGACGACAGGGGCGTAAGATGCGACTGATCCTCGGCCAGAAGGCCGGACTGCGGCTGATCGGGCTTGCACTGGTCACCATCATCGCAACGGCTATGCCATCGCCTGCAGGGGCCCAGCCGGCCCTGCAGAAGACGCTGCCGCCAGGCAGCACACTTTCCATCCAGGCGCTGCCGAACGCGCTGGACCACGGCACCCCGCATCGCTTCTTCACCATCAACCAGGTCCTGGCCAAACACGACGCCGAGACGCTGGCACCGCGCATCACCCCGGTCAGCGCCGTTGTGGGCGCCACGGCGATCGAGGCGCCGGGGGCCCCCAACCCGTTCGGCGTAGTGGCGTTCCGCGCGCCCGCGGGCCTTTTGTGGACCAAGTGGCTCGATCTCGAGAACGAGATCGCCCGCGAGGACGAGTTGCTGCGGCGCTGCCGCGTCGATGCCGAGACCTGCACCCGTGGAGCCTTCCGCTTCGCGGCGCTGGTTTCCAAGGCGCAGGCCAAGGCCGGCCGCGCCCGGCTCGAGGTGGTGACGCACAGCGTCAACGGCGCCATCCGTTACATCTCCGACCAGGCCCAGCACGGCTTGCCTGACCGCTGGACCTCCCCGCTCGCCACGCTCGCCAGTGGCATGGGCGACTGCGAGGACTATGCGATCCTGAAATATCGCGTGTTGCGCGAAGTGGGCGTCGCGCGCGAGAACCTGCGCATCGTGCTCTTGCGCGACACGCTCACCCGCGAGGCCCATGCGGTGCTCGCCGCCCAGGCCGACGGGCGTTGGTTCATTCTCGACAACCGCCGCCTCGGCTTTTACGAGGACAAGGCCCTGCCCCACTACATGCCGCTGTTCGCACTCGACCACGAGGGCGTGAAGCTGTTGGCGGCGCCCTACGCCATGCGCCCGCTGCATGAAAGCGAGCAGGACGAGGAGCCTGCAGCAGCGCCGGAGGCGCGTGTGGCCGGCTCCCTCGCAAGCACGACGCCTTAACCCGACTTTCGACGCCCCCTGCAACGCAACGGCCCGCCGGATCGCTCCGGCGGGCCGTCGCACCTGTGCAGTGCCTTACGCGACGAACTGGATCTGCTGCGCCGTAACGTTGGCGTGATTGTCCAGGGTCGCGAGGGTGACGAGCGTGCCGCCGCTGTCGTAGGTCAGCGCCCCGCTCGTCGTGTTGTAGTGGAACAGTTCACCTGACGCGTGAATGCCGTCGGTGGACGTCCCGAAGATGCCGGTGGCATCGGTCCCAGCGGTGCGGCCGAAGCCGGAAGCCAGCATCTCGAAGATGTCATTGCCGGTGCCAAAGTCTGCGATGTGGTCACCGCCCTCATCGGCCGAGTTGTAGCGGAACTTGTCGTTGCCATTCCCGCCAACGAGTGTGTCGGCGCCGAAACCTCCACGCAAAGTATCATTGCCATCCTGCCCGTACAGGGTGTCGTTGCCGGCGCTTCCGTTCAGCGTGTCATTCCCCTCGCGACCATAAAGAGCATCGTCGTCTGACGTTCCCACAATGTTGTTTGCTTGGCCCGATCCAGTTTTGATGGTGAACGTCTTATCGAACGTGCCGCCGGCCTGGTCTGTCACCCGGATATCCAGGGTGTACGTCGTGTTGTTTTGGAAGCCAAATCCGGTCTTCGTCACAACACCATCCGAACTGACGCCGAACGAGTGTGAGCTCGCCAGAAGCGAGTACGTAAACCCGCTCGTGTCGTCGGGGTCGACGGCCGACAGATTTGCAATCGCAGTCCCCATAGCCGGCAAGGCGTTGCCTGCCGCCGGCGCGACGCCATTCCAGACGATATCGGTCGGCGCGGCGTTGAGCTGCGAGATATCCGCCGTGTCGGTGTCGACCGAGATCGCGGTCACACCGCCGTTGATGGTGGCATCGACCTTGTCGCCGACCGTGCCCGCCGTCTGATCCCAAGCATGGAACGTGATCGCGTCCGTCACCGTACCCGTGAAGCCGGAATTCGGCTCAAAATACAGCCGCGTGAGCGCGTCGGCGGCCAGCAGCAACGCATGCTGTTCGTCGACCGAACCGACAAGCTGCCAATTGCTGCCGCCGTCGGTCGTGTACCACCATGCACCGTCCGTCGAGTTGACATCGCTGAGCGCGATACCGACGAGAGCGCCCGCGTCCGCATCGACGACGTTGTTGACGCCGCCGTTGCCCGGCAAGTCCACGATGTCGGCGACGAGCGTGCCGACGGCTCCCGCAGGATCTCCGGCATTCGGCGCGTACGGATCCAAGACAGGCGTATCGGGAAGGCCGCCGATGTTGTCGACGAACAGGACCGAATTGAACGTGTTGTCGAGGGCGTTCGAGACGCCAAACCCCAGCGTGTAGAGACCGGACGCCCCGGCCGTGAACGTTTCGTGATGCCAGACGTTTGCGTCAGTCGCGTTGAACGCGGTGCTGGTCAGGAGCTGGGCATTCGAGGCCACCGTGAAGAACGCAAAGTCTTCGTACGGCAGGCTGTCCTGCGGCTCGAAGTACCAGTCGAACGCGATCGTCTGGCCGGCCATCAGGAAGACCGCGGTAGACATCGCCGATCCGGACGTCGCGCTCTCCGAGATGAGCGATGACAGGGAACCCGGAGCGAGCCCGAGGTTCGACTCCAGCGTACCGATGTCGGATGTGCCGGCCTCCAGCCGGGCCGAATAGAACCCATCGGTTTGTTGCGCATTGCTCTGCGACACCGCGCCGAAGAGCTGCCAGCCGGTGAACCCATTCTCGAAGCTCACGTCGGTCGTCGTGCCCTCCGTAAGCAGCACCGGCGCCACGTTCGGCACGGGCGGGCTGATTGCAAAGACATCCGACGCAGAGGCGACGCCGTCAGAGGCCGTGACCTTGACTTCGATCAGCCCATCGCCCGCACCCGGGGTACCCGAGAACGTGCGGTTTCCGGCATCGAAGGTGAGCCACGCGGGCAGCGCCGAACCATCGGCGAGTGTCGCGCTGTAGGTCAGTGTATCGCCGGCGTCGATATCGCTGAACGCGTCCGCGGGGATCTGGAACAGGAACGGCGCGCCTTCCGTCACATCCTGATCGGCGATCGCATTGGCGACCGTCGGCGCATCATTGGCGCCGTGCACCACGATCGTCGCGGTCGCCACAGCAGTCCCACCGTGGCCGTCGCTGATCGTGTATTGGAACGTGTCCTCGAGCGTCTCGCCCGCGGCGAGCTTCTGCACGTGCGGCGCATTGGTCGGATCGTAGGAGATCGTCCCGTTGCCGTTCAGCGTAACCGTGGCGCCGTTCGAACTGAATGCCGAGACACCGACGACGGAGAGCGTGTCTCCATCGGCATCCGTGTCGTTGGCGGTGAGCAACGAAGCAGAGAACGTCTTGATGGCGTCCTCGGTGACGAGATTCGACAGGCCACCCCATTCGGCGATGTAACCGCCGTTGCCTCCGATCGTCAGACCTTCGGTGCCATCCAGCCAACGGGTCTGGTCGAATGTCGGGGGGCCGGCGAAGAAATTGAGCAGCAGTGCATCTTCGCCTCCACCCGAATCGTTCGGCTCCCCGATATCCCAATTTTCATAGTACCCGGAGATGAGCGTACCCGACTCCGGACCGGTGACCCACCTCCAGACGCCTTCCTGGTCTCCATCCGAGCCGCCAACCCAGACCAGCTGGCTGAAGCTGATGCTCCTGATGAAGCTTTCTTCCGCTGCACTGGTGACGGTCGCGAGGTAAGCGCCGTCGGCCTCCGCAGCGGCCGCGTCCGCAGAGTCGAACCAGTTATCCGTGGTGCTGACGAACTTGTAGTAGTGGTCATTGCCGCCGCTGGCGACTGTCCACTGCACCCAATCGCCACCGGTCGGAGGTGTTCCGGCCCCCCCCTCAAATGTCAGCAAGTCATCGTTCGCCACCGGTGCGTGGTCCGGATTGGTGAGCGTCACCGAGACTTCCTGGCTGACTGTCCCGCCGTGACCGTCGTCGACCGTGACAGTGTAGGTCTGGACCACCGATGCCTGCGCTGCAAGCGACGTCAGGTCGGCATCATCCACCGTGAACGTCCAGGTCACGGTGCCGGCGCCGTCGCCGGTCGCGGCGTCGGTCACCGCCGCACGGAAGGTTCCGACGTAACCCGTGTCGTTCGGCAACACGGACAGTGTGTGACTGTCGATGGTGTCGATATCCGTGAAAGTGATGGTGCCGAACGTGCTCTCGGCGTCCACTTTGTTGGTGACGACGACGTCGTCGAAATTGAATGCACTCTCGCCGTTGAAAGAGAACGAGAGTGTCGTGTTGCTGTCGAACGCGATCGCTTCGAATGTGTACTGGGTGAAATTCAGCCCGAACGGGCCCTGGCCGCCCGCAAAGTTGGCGACCGCGCCGACCTCCTGGCCATCCCAATTGACGATCACCGAATTGGGCTGGAGGCCGAACTGGTTCGCGAGCCAGAAGCTGACCTGATAGGTGGTGCCGGCCGTGGTCGCGAACGTCTGCTCGAGAGCCCGTCCATCCGCGCTGACGTAGGCGTAGCTGCCGCTGTGGTTGAAGACCCCCTCCGGTCCCGGTCCGCTGATCTGTCCGCCGTTCACGAACGCCCAGGAAGCGAACACCTGCTCGAATCCGGGGTTGAGGACCAAATTGCCGACGGAAGGATCGGATGCATCGTCACGGACGATCTGGCCGTTCGTCGCGCCCGTGACCGTCGGAGCGTGATCCGGATTGGTCAGCAGGACCGCGACTTCGCTGGTGGTCGTGCCGCCATGCCCGTCGTCGATGGTGACGGTGTAGGTCTGCGTCTTCGACTCGCCGGGCGCGAGGAACGCGAGGTCGGCGTCGGAGACATTGAACGTCCAGTTCACGGTCCCGGTCTGCCCGCCCGTGGAGTCCGCGGTCGGCGTCGCCGGTACGGAGAACGTGCCGACGTAGCCTGCCTCGTTCGGCACGAATGACACCGTGTGCGTGTCGAGCTGATCCACGTCGGTGAACTCGACGACGCCGGATACGCTCTCGGCGCCGGGAGTGACGGTGCCCACCGGCGTTATCGAGACGCCGTCGAGCGCAAAGCCCTGACTGTTGTCGCCGACGCCGTGGCTGTCGCTTGTGAAAGTCAGGTCAACCGCGCCGCCCGGGCCGACAAGGTCCAGCGTGTAGTGGACGTAAGAGGGATTGAGCCAATCACCGGATTCGCTCGAAATGACGTCGAACGTCTGGTTGCCCCAATCGACGGTGAACGAACCCGGGGTGACGTTGCCGTTCCACACCCAGAAATCGAGCGTGTAGTGCTGGCCGACTACGGTCCAGACCGTCTGCGTCGTCGACGCCGCCTGCCCCTGCACCGGAAGCACGAGGGACCGATCGCCTTCGTATTGACTGCCACCGCCCAGGAGGAACGAGTAGCCGCTGAACGTCCAGCCCGGGCCGGTGATCGGGAAGCTGTTGTGCGATTGCTCGAAGCCGCCGTTGACCACCGACTGGGCCGGAATCTGATACGACACGTCGCGCTGGACCGTGCCGTCGATCGCCGGATTATCGAGCGCGACCGGCGCACTGTTGGGGGTTCCGACGATCTGGTCGACCTGCACCGTGGCGGTGCTTTCCGCCCCGTGGCTGTCACGCACGGTGTAGTTGAACGAGCTCACGCCGGGCTGGATCGTGATCTGATCGCCCGACAGGCTGACGCCCGCGCCACTCACCGACACAAAGGTGAAGGTGTCTCCATTGTCGAGATCGAAGTCGTTGGCAAGCAGATCGGCCGTCGAGATCGTCTGAGGGCTGCCAGTCAGCCACTGGAAGTTGTCGATGCTGACCTGCAGGTCGTAGTTGCCCGTGCCGCCCCAGCGGGTGACCTGGATGTAGTAGGTCCCGTCTTCCGTCGCCGTGTGCGTGAGATATGAGTCGTAGGAATCCCCGGGCGATCCGCCGCCGCCCAAGCCCGGGTCGGAATCGTCGTTGCTGTCGATGAGACCCGAGGGGCCGTACAGCCGGATGATCGTATCCAGCGTGCCTGTGGTGTTGTCGATGTCGAGGTTCAGCGTCTCTCCGGCCTTCAGGGCGATCTTGAAATAGTCATTCGTATTGGAGTTCGAGATCAAACCCTTGACGGTGATCGATGGATCGCTGGCATCGCCGAGGTTGGCATTTGGAGCAATCCGAAGCGCGCTACGCAGGATCTCGTTGGCCTGCGGCGTAGTGTTGTTGTTCTCCGTCTCGGTGAAGATCGGCGTCGACGCGGCCGTTTCCGGCGGCGTGCCGGCATAGCCGGTCAGCACGATATGATCGGCGACCGCGGTCGGCGCGTCGTTCGTGCCGTGCAGATCGACGGTGACCGTCTGCGTCGCGATCCCACCGTGGCCGTCATCGATGGTGACGGTGTAGGTCTGGGTAAGCGTGTCGCCCTGGCCCAGGAAGTGAATCTCGCTATCGTCGACCGTGAAGGTCCAGTTGACCTTGCCGCCGGTTCCGGTCCCCGTCGTGTCCTGCGACACAACGGCATTGAACGAACCGACATAGCCGCCCGAGTCCGGGGTGAACGCGACCGTATGGTTGTCGCTGATTTCGGAATCGGTGAACGTGATCAGTCCAGCCGCCGTCTCGATGCCCGGCGTGACGTTGGCGGTCACGCTGACGGCGTCCATCAACCAGGTGTCGCTGGCAATTCCGAAGAAGCCCAGCGTGGAGTTCGCACTCGTCGCGACGACGTCGATCGCGTACTGCGTCCAGAAGCCATCCGTGCCAGCCACGGTGGGCGTGTATTCCACGCCGTCCCACATGACATCGAGGCCGCTGATCGCATCCGAGTAGCGGGTGTCGATGAAGAAGTGCAGCGTGTAGGTCACGCCGGCGACAGTGGCCAGGATCTGGCTGAGCTGTGTTGCCCCCTCGCCGCCGTAGAAATAGGCCGTCGTGGAACCGTCGTAGCCGCCACCTGCAAGGTGCACGCTCGGCGTTGCGGACCAGCCGTTCAGACCCTGCTCGAAGTTGCCGTTGGCGACCGCGTTTCCAAGCGGGATGCTGTAGGAGAAGTCCTCCGTCACGTCGACGTTCTGCGGTCCCGACGTGATGACCGGCTCGAGGATCTCGTTCGCCCCATTGACCGTGATCGTCGCGGTGGCCGTGGCGGTTCCGCCCTGGCCGTCGTTGATCTGGTAGGTAAACGTGTCGGTCGTGCTCTCGCCGTCGTTGAGCGCCTGCAGCGTCGCCGAACTGGTCGGATCGTAAGTGATCTGGCCGGTCTGCGGGTTGAAGATAATCGTCGCACCCTTGGCGCTCGTCGCCGACACGGACGTCACCGTCAGCGTGTCGCCGTCGACGTCGCTGTCGTTGCCGGTCAGCAGGCTGGCCGCAAAAGTGCTCGTCCCATCCTCAGAGACCGCGGCCAATGTGTCGTCGTTGGCGGTCGGTCCGTCGTTCACGCCGTTGATCGTGACGGAGACATCCTGCGAAACAGTTCCGCCATGACCATCATCGATGGTGACGGTATAAATCTGCGTCACCTGCTCGTTGGCGCCGAGTTCCTGGATGTCGGCGTCGTCGACCGTGAAGGTCCATTTGACCGTGCCGGTGCCGTCGCCAGTTGCGGGTTCGACGATCTGCGGCGTAAACGTGCCGTAGTAGTTCGCCCCTTGCGGCTGCGCGGAAACGGTGTGGCTGTCGGTCGTGTCGGCATCCGCGAACGAGATCAGGCCGGTCGTGATCTCCACGCCCGACGTCAGCGTCTCCTTGAAGACGACGTCGTCGATCCCCCACCACTGACCGGCGGTCAGATCGAAGGTCAGCGTCGAGACGCCGGCGGTTGCCTGCACCTGGAATGAGTAGTGCTGGTAGTTCGAGTAGTTGCCATTGTCGACATGGACGAGCGAACCGACTGGCTGGCCGTCCCAGTTCACGACGAGCGAATTGGTGTTGCCGCTGCCGATCGTGCTAACCGCCCAGAAGTCGATGGTGTAGGTGCCGTCCTGTGGAACCTGAATCGTCTGGCTGAGCAGCACATGCGCCGCAGTCATTGCAGTCGTGGCGTAGAACGCGATGACGCCCGAATGTTCTCCGCCGCTCGCGAAGTAGTCCGTTCCTGGAGGCGCCGTGACCGTCCAGTTCGAGAATGAATCGACACCGCCACTGCTCGAGTACGACTCGAATCCACTATTCGCCAGCAGGTTGGTGCCGACGAACGAATAGTCCTCCGTGACGCTGCCGCTGCTCGGCGCAGACGTGATCTGCGGGCCGTCATTGATGTCGGTCACCTGCACGGTGAAGCCTTCATCGCGGTAGCCCCCACGGCTGTCGGTGACGCGCACGTCCACCTGGTGCTGCGCGGCCGTCTCGTAATCGAGTAGCGAGCCGTTCTCGACGGTGACGACACCGGTGGCGGCATCGATGCGGAAACGCCCGTCGGCCGAAACCTGGGACAGCACGGCGGTGTCGCCGGCGCCGCTCACCACGAAGGCGAAGGTCAGCGGATCGACGCTGCCGTTCGGGTCGGTGGCGTCGAGATCTCCGACGACCGTACCGTTGGCCGCATTTTCAGCGACCGACAGACTGCCACTGATGTCGCTCGGCGCCTGCTGGATGAGCTGCGGCGCGGTGATCGTCACGCCGTCGAACGTGAAGGTCTCGGTCCCCGATGTCTCGAGCGTCAGGCCGTTGTGCGTGATGGTGTAGACGCCGTTGCTCTCACTGACGGCGATGTCTTGCCAATCCAAATCACCAAAGTCGACGTTGTCCGTCCCGCCGCCGCCGTTGAACACGATGTGGACGTTGCCGCCAAAGCCGGACAGGTCGAGCGTATCGTTGCCGCTTCCACCCATGAAGGTGATTGTATCGGGCAGGATGGCCGTGCCGGAGACGTCGTTGATGGCGAGGGTCATCGACCCGGAGCCTGCGATGACGTCGACGTGCTCGATCTCGTCGGCACGGATCGAGCCGCCGCCGCCCGTGTAGGTGACGAAGATGTCGTTCGCGTCGACGCCGTCCGTCGGCACGATGTTGCCCGGGTCCGACTGCAGCACGCCGTCGATCGTGACGGTGCGATTGATCGCGTCGCCAAAGATCTGGAGGACATCGTAATCCGGGTAGATGCTGCCCGTTTCCGAGCCGCCGTCCACGAGGTCGTCGCCGTCTCCGACGGCATGAGTGAAGACGTCGTTGCCGGCCGCGCCGATCAGAATGTCGTTGCCGAGGCCGCCGGCGATCACGTCATTGCCGCCGAGCCCATTGACGACGTCGTTGCCGGCACCGGTGACGATGACGTCGCCAGCCGTCGTTCCGGTCACGTCGATCTCGCCCGTGGTAGTCGGCGCGGCTACGAAGGCGACATCGCCCGGCCGCATGGTCCACTCGAGCGTATTGGTGGTCACGTTGTCCCCGTCGGCGACGATGGCATTGACCACGCCGACGTCGGTCACGACCAGCGCCAGACCCGTCGTGGGCTTGCCCGGCTCGCCGAGACGGATTCCGACCGAGGTTCCATCGATCGTGCCGTTCGTGATCACGAGGTCGCCGGTGTAGCTGCCCGCGATCGGCCCTCCATAGCTCGGCCCGTCGTTGCGCACCTTCACGGCGATGGCCGCACCGAAGCCATGCGGTGCGCCGCCATCATCACCATCGGAGGAGCCGACGTTGTTGAACGTGAATCCGTCGATGACGATGCCGCTGTAGCTGCCGTTCTTCAGGTTGATGTCGATGCCGTTGCCGAATCCAGTCCAGTTGGCCGGAACGCCCGGATTGAAGGCCGGGCCGCGCCCGAACTCTCCGACGTTGGTCATCGTGATGCCGGTGATCAGCGCGTCCGACAGCGCTTCGACGTAGATGCCCTTCTCGTCCAGGTTCTGGAAGAGCGTGCCGTTGATCTCGACGTCGTCGATCAGACCGACGCCGGCCTCGCCGACATCCGTCGTCTTGGCGAAGTAGATGCCGTGGTAGCCGTCAGTGATCGACCCGCCGATGATGTCGAGGCCGTGCACCTCGGCCTCGGTTCCCTTGCGGATACCGGTGATCGTGTCGGTGATCTGGACGTTCTCGATGCGGACCGTGTCGATGCCGTTGCCAAGCTCGACGCCGGTGTTGAACCCGTCGATCGCGATGTTCTTGATCGTCACATTGTCAGCAGCGATCGTGATGCCACGCCCGGTGTCGCCGCCGCTGCCAACGCTGTACGAGGTCGCCGTCTGCAGGAAGGTCGCGACCGAGTCGCCGTCGTCGAGGCCGTTAGCGCTCTTGAAGGTGCCCTGGATCTCGGCGCCCGGCATGCCCACGAGGGTCAGATTGTCGACGTCGAGAACCACGTTCTCCGAATAGACTCCGGGCGCGACCAGAACCGTGAAGCCGCCGATGAATCCGCCGCCGCGCATGGCTTCGGCCGCGTCGATCGCGGCCTGGATGGTCGCGAAGCCGCCGTTGCCGACCAACAGGATGCGGTCGCCGGAGGCATCGTCCACGATCGAAACGCCGGTGACGATATCGGTGCCTTCGCCGTTCGCGGTGTTGTTGATCTGCCAGCCCGAGTCGATGCCCCCGCGCGTACCGACGCCGATGCCAGCCGCCCCGAACTCGGCGGCAAGCGCGTCGGTGTAGTCGGTGCCGGACAGTGCCGTGAAATCGGCCTCCGTAAGCGTGCCCGCATACTCGACGGTGTCCGGATTGGTGTCATCGACGGTAGACGGATTCCGAGTCCGCCCCCCGACGATCAGGTCGTCGCCTGCACCGCCGGTGATGACATCGTTACCGTTCGAGCCGGCAGCCGCGCTGGCGCCACCATCCCCGAAGATGAAGTCCGTGCCAGACGTGCCGACGATGGTGTCGCTGCCCTGGGTGCCTTCGATCACGAACAGGCCGTCCGCCGCCGTATTTGCGGGCGCCTGGGACATGTCAACCGTCAGCCCACCGGTCAGGTTCTGCAGGTTGAGCTCGGTCCCGACGATCTGGTCGATCGGGAATTCGGCCGGCGCGCCGGTGCCGAACACGTTGTCGGTGATGCCCGTCAGGCCGCTCGGCGTCGCGCCACCGATCGAGATGCCACTTCCGGCAGACTGGAACACGTTGCCGGAAATGTTGGATGTGGCGTCGTCGTAAAAGTCGAGGTTCACGCCCGACCGCACGTTCTGGAACGTGTTGTCGGTGATCTGCAGCGAGCTCGAGTTGCCATCGGACCAAATGCCGCGCGCCCAGGCGGCATTGTTCGTCAGGTTCGAGATGCCGCCGACGCCCGCGTCGCCGCCGACCATGTTGCCATCGATCACGATGGCCCCCGTCGCGGCGGCGGTCAGGTAGATTGCCTTGTCTTCCTGGTTCGCGTTCCCGAACTCGCCGTTGTCACCCGTCGACCAGAACACGTTGTGGCTGATGGTCACAACGGCGCCGCTGTCGACGCGCACGCCGTTGAAGCCCACACCCTCGATTGTGTTGTTCTCGATATAGACCCCGTCGACCTTGATAGCGTTCAGGGTCGTGTTGACGGTTATGGTGCCCTGGATCACTGTCTCGTCTGCGCCACGGCTGACATCGTCGCCGTCGGTGCCGAACTTGGCACCGCGCAATTCCACGCCCTTGTTGAACACCAGGTTCTCGGCGTAGGTGCCGGGCCCCGCGACGATGTACTGGCCGACATTATCGCTGGCGGCGTTAATAGCCGCCTGGATCGTCGCGAACGTGCCGATCAGGTTGTTGGCCGAATCGAACAGCTTGACATCGGCAGTCAGGTCGAAATCGACCGAGCCATCGTTACCGAAGTCGATACCTTCAATGCCGTAGAGCGTGTCGGTGTTGTTGCCGCCCGCGTCGTGTTCCGGCGCACCAGGCTTGGCCGTCACCTGCCAGGCACCGAGGCCGGCGTTGTAGGCGACGTCGTACTGGGCGGCGGTGCCACCGTAGATCGCGCGATCGTCTTCGCCCGACGTCGGATCACGATCCGAGCCGGCCGAAAGCGGCTCGGCCGCGAAGCCGTTGCCGTAGATCGTATCGCTGCCGGCGCCGCCGATCAGGCGGTCGGCCGTGCTGTCGGCGCCAGCGCCGCCGACCAGCGTGTCGTTGCCTGTTCCGCCCCAGATCTCATCGTTGCCCGCGCCGCCGTCCAGCATGTCGGCGCCGCCAAGGCCGGAGAGCAGGTCATTGCCCTCGCCGCCACGCAGCGTATCCGCGCCGGCGCCACCGCCGAGGGCATCGTCGCCCCCGAAGCCTTCGATAAGAATGCCGTTGCCGCCATCACTGGTGTAGCTCGGCGAGACCATGATCACGTCGTTGCCCGACGTGCCGTCAATCTCCTCGACGCCGCTGATGTAGCTCGGTGCAGTGCGCGTATCGTGCACGAAGCCGGCCGCCGCACCCTTGTCGAGCAGAATCCGATCGTAGCCGCTGCCGCCGCTGACGGGATCCGAGGTGCCGGCCAGGCCGACGATGCTGACGGCGCGATCGGTGCCGTCACCAAGCAGCAGGTTGCGCGTGTTGACGGGACCTCCAACGATCACGTCCGGCCCGAGCACGAAGATGTCGTTGCCGCCGCCGCCCGAAAGCGTGTCGCCGCCGCCGAACCCGCGCAGGAAATCGCTGCTGGCGTCGGCGGTGAAATTCTCCGAACCGCCCGAGGCGCGGCCCTGCATGCCGATGTCGGTGCCGTCGGCCGGGTTCGTGTTGACCACCGTCAGCGGAACGCCGGACAGATTCAGAGTCCCGCCGACGTTGTCGACGCTCAGGCCGAACCAGCCGGCCAGGACGTTCACGTCGAGCCCTGCGCCCGTGATGGAGAGCCCATTCGCGTTGGCGTAGTTGTAAAGTGCGACGCCGGTCTTCTCGTAGTCGCCGGTGACTGTCACGCCGTCGAACACGACGGTGCCCATGGGCGCGAGCGCATCGACACCGCGGATCTGGATGCCATTCTCCGCGGCAGCGCCGGGGTTCAGCACCGTCACGTTCTGCAGCGTGACGTTGCCGTTGTATTGGTAAATCGTGACGGCGCCCTCGCCGGCCCCACCCGAGCTGGTGGTGGCATTGCCCGAGAAAACGGCGTCGACGAGGTTGATCGCCTCGACGCCGGTCGCATTCTCGAGGAACAGGCCGTGATAATCGCCCCCGGTCACGGTGCCGTTGGTGAAGCTCACCGAGTCGTAGTTCGCCGTCGAGGTCACATGCAGGACCGACGTGCCGCTCCCTTGCAGGTCGACGTTGTCGATCGAGACGCTATGGCCGGCACCGCCGCCCGCGAGCGTGATCGCCGGACCGCCAATACCTCCATCGATGACGACATTGCCGACGCCGACGAGATTGACGCCGGAGGAGATGACGACGTTCTCAGAATACGTACCGGGCGCGATCATCACCGTGAGGCCGCCGGTGTAGCCGCCGGCCTTCATCGCCGCGGCCGCGTCCACCGCCTGCTGAATGGTCGCGTATTCGCTGAGGCTACCGCCCACCAACAGGAAGCGTTCCTGGGCGCCGGTGACCTGCTCGACGACCTCCACGCGGTTCAGGTTATCGGTTCCGTCAAAGCCACCCGTCGTCAGCACCCAGATATTCGCGCCGGTATCGTAGGTGAACTGGCTCGGGTTCAGATCGGCATAATACTGCGCGGTGTCGATGCCCGCCCCGCCGACGATTCCGTCATCGCCGGTTCCGCCGAAGATGGTGTCGTTGCCGGCGTCGCCGAAGATGATGTCTTCACCGTCGCCGCCATTGAGCGAGTCATTGTCATTGCCGCCGAACAGGATGTCGTTGTTGGCGCCGCCAATCAGGACATCAGCGCCGTCGTCGCCATAGAGGATGTCGTCGCCGCCGGCGCCTTCGATCCAGTCGTGGCCGCCGCCGCCGACAAGCACGTTGGCGTCGTCCGAGCCCTGCAGCACGTCGCTTTGGCTGGTGCCGACCACGTTCTCGATCGAGATCAGCGTATCGAGCGACTGGGTCGAGCCGACGAAGGTGCCGTCCGCGCCCTCCATGGCGTGGGAATCCCAAGCCTGGCCGTCCGCAAGATCAGGCAGCCCGGACCAAGGCGAGGCTGGGTTGCCGTGGTCGGAGCCACGTACATAGGTGCCCGCGGTCCCGAGCCGCACGAACACGCCATTCGGACCCGCGTCGCGGCTGTAGTCGACCGTGTCGATGCCACTGCCGCCGTCGAGACTGTCGCTGCCGCCGCGGCCGACCAGCATGTCGTTGCCCGCGGTGCCGGTGAAGTCGTCGACCAATCCCAGACCCTGCAGGGTCGCGATCGGCCCACCGGACAAATTCGTGGCGCTGAGAATGCCGCTTGAGAGGTCGATGTGATCACCCACCTCATCGAAATTGAACAGAGCCCAGGGCGCCGACGCGTTGATGTCGACGCCGGACACGAGGAACTGATCGAATGCCGCGATGCGGTAGAACGCGATCAGATCCTGCGTGTAGTGGCCGGTGATGTTCAGGCCGTCGATCGTGACGGTGCCCGCCGGGTCGTAGGGGCCAGCATTGACAGCGTCGCCGCCGTCCTGGATGCCCCGGACCTGGATCGCCTTTTGCGCGCCGCCCGGACCGGCGGTGTCCTTGCCGCTGATCTCGACGTCCGTCAGCGTGAGGTCCTGGTTGTAGCCGAACAGCAGGATGTCGCCGGCCCCGCCCGTCGCGCCGAGGCCGTTGTCGTTGAAGTGCGAATCGATGATCGACACATGGCCGATCGTGTCGGCCTGGGTCGGCGTGGAACCGTTGCCTGCACGGATGTAAGCGAAGCCGTTCTGTGCCGCGTTCTCGACCGAGACTCCGTCCAGCGTGACCGAGCCCTGGAAGCCGTTCGAGTTCGCCGAGACGAAGACGCCATACTGGCGGCCGGTGGCGTCGATTGCGAGGTCTTCCAGCTTGAACTCGCCGTCGAGCGTGCCGGTCACGTTGAACTGGCCATCGATGTCGATCGGGTCGGCGGGCGTGCCGCCGACGCCGCGGATCGTCATGGCCTGCGTGACGGTGATCACGCCTGCGGTGTAGTCGTCGCCTCCGTTGTGCCCGGCCTCGATCATGAGGCCCACGCCGCTCGGGGTCAGCGAGTTGGCGAGCGTCACCGCATCGTTGATCGTGTCGAACGTTCCGACCAGGAAGCCGTTGTTGAACACGAACACGGATTTGGTGACGTCATAGACCACGCCGCCCGCAAACTCGACCTGCTCCACGCCCTTGAGCGTGTCGCTGCCGTCGGCGCCATTCGCGGCCCCGTTGGTGTCGGTCACCGTCATGTCGCCCGTGAGGGCATCGTAGGTCACATTGTAGTCGCCCGACGGACCGGAATAGACGGCCTTGTCGTTACCCGGACCGCCGCCGCCATCGAACACGTCATTGCCAGCGCCGCTGATGAACGTGTCGGCGCCGTCTCCCCCGGTGAACTCGACCTTGATCGGCTTGCCGGACGCGATCGCGTCGGCGTCGACGGTGTCGTTGCCCGTGCCGCCCGTCACCGTGATCGTCGAAACCGAGAGCGAGGTCGCGCCGAGCGGATCGCCGATGACGAGCGTGTCGCCAGCGTTGCCGAAGTGCAGCGCGATGTCCTCGATGTCGGTGGCGGTGATTTCCGCGCCCGCGACGCCATCGGTGTCGATCGTGATCGGGTCGTTGCCCCCGGTCGATGAAACCGTGAAAGTGACCGCGTTGCCGGTAGCGTTGGTGACGTCGAGCAGGTCGCCGTTCGCTCCTTCGGTTCCGCCGTCGATCGTGTCGACTCCATCGCCGACGTTGAGCACGAAGGTATCGTCGCCGCCGTTGCCGCGCAGGTCGTTGTTTGCGCTCGAGCCGATGACGAGATCGTTGAATGCGCCGCCGCGCCAGTTCTCCATCGAGATCAACGTGTCGACGCCGCCCGCGCTGTCCAGCGATGTATTCGCCGCAATCGTGCCGGTGAAACCGTAGAGGGTCGCATCCACGGCCGCGTTGGACAGATTCGTCCTCACAGTGCCGCCGGCCGTGGTGTGATCGACCGTGTCGCTGCCGGCACCGCCGTCCAGCGTGTCGTCGCCGGGCGCGCCGATCAGGAAGTCGTCGCCGTCCATGCCGCGGAGCACGTTGTTGCCGTTGTTGCCGCGCAGCGTGTCGTTGAAGTTAGATCCGGTGAGATTCTCGAAGCCGGACAAGGTGTCGATGCCTGCCCCGCCGGTGTTCTGCGCTCCCGTATTGCCAAGGTTAACGTTCACCCCAGAGGTCGCCGTCAGATAACTGACGGTGTCGCCGACCGCCGTATTGCTGCCGCCCTGCAGGATGTCGTTGCCGGCGCCGCCGTCGATGACGTCGTCGCCCCCCTCACCCAGGATCGTGTCGCTGCCGCCGAGACCGAAGATGATGTCGTTGCTGGCGTCGCCCGACATCAGGTCGCCGCCGGGGGTGCCGAACAGGATTTCGGCCGCACCGTCACCGTCAACAATGTTCCCGCTGTAAATGCCGGGGACGCCCTTGTTGTCGACGAAGAAGCCCTGCGTCTCGCTGGCGAAGACGTCGTGGTCGATCGTATTGTTGATGATGTCGGTGTCGGGACCCCGCGCGCGCAGGGCGTAGGCGGTGCCGTTGGTGAAGCCCGTGAACAGGTTACCGATGATCTCGGAATCGTTGGCATCGACGGTGACGAGCGTGTTGCCCTGCTCGCCGCCGCCGTTGACGCCGCCGGCGGTACCCGTGACCTCGTTGTTGGTGAAGGACACCCGCTCGGTCGGATAGTTGCCCGGAGGCGAGCCCGAGCCGCCGTTGCCGATCACGACGAGCTGGCGCGGCACGTTCGGATCGGTGAACTGGTTGGCGAAACCGGTGCCGCCTGGCACGCCGCCGGTGAAGGTCGCGCCGTCGAAGATGTTGCCGTCGATGCGCAGATCGGTGACTGCCGCGCTGAACTCCGACATCAGGCCGGCGTCACCGTTGGCGGTGACGCGGTTGCCCTGGATGTCGATCTCGTCGTGGTTGCCCTGCAGGTAGATGGCCGCCTTCTCGAGGCCTGGAGGCCCGTCGATGCCGACGACCGTGAAGCCGTGGCCCGTCGAGCCGATGCGGACGTTGTCGGTGCCCGGCGTGACCTGGATCGCACCCAGTTCGCCCCCGAGCTGATTGCCCTGGATGGTCGTGGCATCGCGTCCGTCGAACGACAGCAGCGCGAGATTGTCGCGGCTGATGACGACGTTCTCATTGTAGGTGCCGGGCGCGACCATGATCGTCACATGCCCGCTGATGGAATTCGCCGCGGCGAGCGCGTCGGCGATCGTCGCATAGGCCCCGGCGTAGTTAGTGGGCCCCCCCGGTCCATCGACGATCAGCACCGTCGTGTCGGCGAACTTGATCTGTTCGACCGCACTGACCGTGTCGGTGCCGTCGTCACCCTGCACGCCCGGCGCCGTGTCGGCGACAGTGATGGTCGAGCCGCTGATGCTGAGCGAATAGCCCGCGAAGTCCCCGCCGTAGATCGCGGTGTCCTGGCCGGAACCGCCCTGCAGGTCGTCATTGCCGCCGAGCCCGACGAGCGTGTCGTCGCCCTCATTGCCGATCAGCTGGTTGTTTTCCGACGAGCCGACGAGGTAATCGCCGTGCTGGCCGCCCTCCGCGTTCTCGAAGTTATAGAGATGGTCGTGGTAGACCGTGCCGCCGATCTGAAACTGCGCGGTGTTGGCGTCAATGTTGACGCTGCCGCCGTCACTGTAGGCGGCGCCGCCCAGGTTGATCTGGACGCCGGTGCCGACGTCGCTCGCGTTCGACACCGTCGTATAGACGGCTTTGTCGCCGCCTTCCCGCCCGTCGATCTCGTCGGTGACGAACGATGAGCCGGCGCGGAAGACGTCCTGGCTGTGGCCGAGGCCGAGCTGCGTGCCGTCTGCGGCCGTGCCGGCCGCGATGATCTGCGGCGCGTTGGCTCCGCCGGCGAAACTCTCGAACACGTTCGACTGGTTGTTGTCGATCGCGAGCTCGATGGTTTCGACGCTGGTCGCCGTGACAAGCGCCGGACCGGTGAGATCGACCGTGAAGTTCGACGTGTTGCCGACGATCTGGAGCGACGGATTGGCGTTGGCGGTGGTGGCGGTGATGCGCAGCGTGTCGCTGTCTGCGCCGCCCGCGAAGGTGTCGGTGCCGTCCGTCAGGTCCCAGATGGCGAGGTCGTTCCCGGCACCGCCGATCAACGTGTCATTGCCGCCGAGGCCCACCAGGCGGTCGTCACCACCGTTGCCTGTGAGGATATTGGCCTCATTGCCGCCGATGAGGATGTCGGCGCTATCGGTGCCGATCGCATCGACGATGCCGGTGACGTCGTCGATACCGACGACTTTGTCTGATACCGACGCGCGGTCGGTCGCCTTGTCGGCACCGACGCTCTCGCCGCCGACGGTCTGGACCGCGTCAGACAGGTTGACGAACACGCCGCCAGGCAGGGTCGCGTAGTTGATCGAACTGATCGATCCGGCCGCGTCGACGCGCACGGTGAAGGTCGCGGGGACGCTGGTGTCGCCGTCGCTGTCGGTCGCGGCGTATTTGAACCGGAGGTCGAGGAAATGCTGCGTGCCGACCGGAGCCGGATGATCAAGCGGCTGGCGCAGCTCGAAGTGATACTCGCCGTTGCCTTGATCGGACAGCGCGACGGTGAAGACGATGCTGCCGTCGTTGAGCAGCGTCGGCGCCGCCGGCCCCGTGTAGCCAACCAGCGTCGAGCCGATGAAGGTGTACGAGACGGCCTGACCGAACGACGTGAGGGTCAGCGGGTCGCCGTTCTGATCGACCGCTCCCACGTTGGGGCTGGCGAACTGTACCGAGCGGTTGGGGCTCGTGGCGTTGGAATCGTCCGCGCCCCAATCGATGGCCAGTGCTCCGTCGAGCGCCGGGGTTCCCGGCCCTTCCTCGATGAGGCCCTGCGCCGCGCCCGCGATCGGCAGATCGTCGCTGATCGAGACGGTGAAGCTCGAATTCGCGGTGTCGCCGTCGGCGTCGGTGGCGACGAAGCCAAACGTAAGGTCGATCGCGCCGTCGTTGGCCGCCGGCTGGTGATCGATGTTATCGAGCAGTGTGAACGTCCAGGTGCCCTGGTCGGTGGGCGAGGCCCCGCTGTCCAACGTCAGACGGAACACGACGCGGCCGGACGCATCGACAACCCCGTTGTTGTCGTCGTCGGCGACGCCGAGCAACTCGGTAGCGGAAACGCGCACCAAGCGAACGATGGCATCGTTCGATGTCAATGCACCGTCGGCTGTCTGGATCCCGGTGTTGTCGGCGAGGCTCGCCGCGAATGCGACGGTGCGCAAGCTCGACTCGTTGTCCGCACCCCAGTCGATGGCGAGCGAGCCGGCGTCAGTGGCCGGAAGCATCGTCGACAGTTCGACGTTGTCGATCAGGATCTGACCGCCCGCGTTGGTGACGGCGATCTCGACGCGCAGGTGCTGACCGGCGAGCGACGCGGGCAGCGGACCGGAACTGAGCTCCATGGTCGCCCATTGCCCGTTGCCCGGATCGGAAAGGTTGAGCGTAGAGATGACCGTATTGCTCTCGAGAGCGACGAGGCGCACGGTGCCGCCCGGCCAGGTCTGGTCGGTACGGTCGCCGACATTGAGTCGCACCGAATAGGTTGCGCCCTCGACCAGTGCCTCGCCCGTGTTCTGCGAGAGCACGTTACCACTGCGGATCCAGGCGACCGCATCGCCGCTGTGTCCGGTCGGCGAAATGATCCCCGGAATCGGGGCGTAGATGCCGCCGTTGCTCGTGTTTGCGAGGGTCCAACCGGCAGGATTACCCTGGGTGTAGTTGCCCAGAACGTTCGTGATGACGCCCGGCGCGCCCGTGGCAAGGGATTGCACCTCGAAGCTGGCATTGGCGAGCGGAACCGCAACGCTGTCCTCGACCAGCGCGCCGGAGTCGGGGGTGCCGACCAGCGGTCCGTCGTCGTCGAAGCGGATCGTCACCGCCGACGGAGGCGTCGTCACCACGTCGCCGTCGTAATCCTCGACCGTCGCGGTCACGAACAGGATGGCGTCACCGGTGCCAGCCTGGCCGAGCGTCACCGCGTCGTCACGGTCGTCGCCCGAGGCGGGATTGTCCCGCAGCGACCGGTACTGCACGAGCGCAAGGTCGCCGCTGTCGTCGACGCCGATGGCGAAAGCAATGTCGCCTGCCGGATCTGCGCTGCCGGTCGTGTTGCTGGTCCCGAGACGGCCGATCACGATACCGGAGACCGGATCGGTGTAGAGGAATATCCGATGGCCGCTGGCGCTGTCGAACAGATTGGTGGCCGTGGCGCTGAACGTGCCGCCGCTGGCGTTGGTGAGCTGCAGGGAGAAGGTGCCTGGACCGTCCGCGCCGAAGTTGGCGTTCAACGTGATGGCGCCAGCGCGTTCGGCATAGCCCAGCGCTGCTCCCGCGGATGCGAGCTCGGTCACGCCGGCGAAGATCGCGGGCAGCGATCCGACATCGCTCTCGGGCTTCACGTCGCCCGGAGCATCCGCATCGGGTCCGCCCGACTGGATGCCCGCGGTCTCGTCGTGGATGAGCGTCGCGCCGCCAGCTCCCACCGGGTTCACCACCACCACCGGTGCCGGTGCGTCATCGGTCAACTTGAACGTGAGCGTCGTGTCGACGGGATCGCCGTCGGCGTCCGTCGCGCGGATCTGGATGGCGAGCGAGAGCGTGTCCTGGCTGCCGTCGGTACTGTCGATAGGGTGATCGAGCACCTTGAGCAGGTTGATCGTGTACTGGCCGCCCGCCGACGCATCCGGATCGAGCGTGATCGTGAAGACGTGGCTGGAGGAATCGAACGGATTGCCTCCGACGTAAGCGATGAGCTGTCCGCCGTCGCCGAGGGGCTGGACAATGAAATTGACGATCTGTCCATGCGAGGTCAGGCCCGCCAGGGAATTGCCATTGCCATCGGTGATCGCGACGACCGGCTGAAGGATTCCGGTGGTCACGAAGTCGAGGCGCCGCTGAAGCAGCGGGGATGTATCGTCGTCCGCGCCCCACTGAATGCCGACATCGCCCGAGAAGCTGGTCTCGTTGCCCACAGTGGCGTCAGTCGGCCCGTCGGCGGCGACGGGCAGGTTCTCTTCGACAAAGGTGTGCTCGGGCGGCATGACCGGGGCGACCGGCACGTCGTCGACCACCTTGACCTCGAACGTGCCGACGTCGGTACGATCGTTGTCCGCGTCCCAGGCACGGAAGCCGATGCGGATCGTGATTTCGTTCTCGCCGTCGCCGAACACGCGGTGATCGAGGTTGCCGAGCAGCGTGAAGTGGTAGGCGCCGTTCGGAGCGGTATCGTCGAGCTCGATCGAGAACACCGGGCCGCTCGATGTGCTTGCGGTCAGCAGTGGGTTACCCGACACGCTGGTGCCGAGCGTGTAGCTGATCAGGTTGCCGTCCCCGCTGGGCAGGACGATCGGATTCCCGTCGCTGCCGATGAACGTGATGTTCGCGATGGTGCCGATGATCGGGACCGTGACAGCGTCGAAGGCGAGGCGGCGGTTGGAGCCGTCGTCGGCGCCCCACTCGACACCGAGGCTGCCGGTGACGGTCAGCGGATCGCCGGCGGTCGGGACGCCGGTGCCGTTGGCGAGATCGTCCTCGTCAACGGTCTTGATCTCCGCCGCCGTCAACCGCGGTGCATCGTCGTCAACGCGAACGCGGAAACCCCACGTCGCCGTATCGCCATCGTAATCGCGAACGGTGAAGTCGAAGTCGATATTCTTGTTGTCTTCGGTATTGGCAGTCGGGTGATCGATCGAGCCCTTAAGCTCGAAGCGATAGCTGCCGCCACCATCGTCCGACAGCGAGACCTCGAAGATCGTCGGACCGCTCGCCCCCGCGGTGGCGACAAGCTTGGTGCCGCTCTCCGCCAGCGTATAGACGAGCGCAACGCCGTTGGACGTCAGATTCTGGGCAGTGAGAGCAGCAGTCGAGTCCGCGGTGAAATAGACTGCGCGCCCCATGTCGGCATTCGGTGCCGTCGCCCCCGGGATCGTGCCGTCCTGCACGCCCCCGACGTCGGCCCCGCTGACGCCCGCGTTGGCGCCATCCGTGCTGTCAGCACCCCATGCGATGTTGAGACTGGCGGTTGCGACAACGTCGAAGCCTGCCCGATCGCCGTCGTATGTGTGCTCGGCGTCCGTGTTGCCGTCGATCGTGCCGTTGAAAATGCCATCCTCGTCAACCCACTGCGCAGCAACGGCAGCGGTGCGCTCCGGCGAGTCGTCATCGACGACGATCTGGAACGATCCGTTCGTCACGTCGCCATCGCCGTCGCGCGCGGCGACGTCGAAGGTCAGCGTGCGATCGTCCTCGGTGTTCGCCGTGGCATGATCGAGCGGCTGGAGCAGAGTGAAGGTGTAAGAGCCGGCCCCCTGGTCGGACAACGTGAGGAAGAACACCGCGTTCGACGGCGGCGAACCGGGATCGAACGCCAGCGGCGCCGAACCGGTATAGGCGAGCAGGATGGCGCCGTTGTTGAAGAGCGCATAGCTGACGGTCAGGCCGCCCGAGGTCAGACCCGTGGCGCCGGCAGGCGTCGTGAAGACGACCGAACGGTCCCCCATGACCTGCGTGCCGGTGAAGCCGCCGTCGACATTAGTATTGGAGTCGTCCGTACCCCATGAGATGCCGAGCGAGACCGGCGAGGCGGTGCCGGTGCTCTCGCCGCCGAGATCAGAGCCAGCATAGCCGTTCGATGACGGGCGCTGGCCGCCGGGCGGCAGTCCCGGGTTGCCGCCGGAGAGCCCCTCCTCGTCCACCGAGGTCGACGCGATGGCGCCGGTGAAGGTGGCCGAATCGTCGTCGACGGTGACCTGGAATGTGCCCGCAGGCGCGAGATCGCCATCGGCGTCGGCGGCGCGGAAACGGAACTGCAGGGCGATGTCGTCTTCACCGCTGCCCGGGTGGTCGAGGTTGCCCAGGAGGTCGAACGTATAGGTGCCGCTGGCGCTGGTCGGGTCGAGCGTGACCTTGAACACCTGGTCGGCCGCGTTGCTCGCATCGCCACCGGACTTGTAGGCCGTCAGCACATAGCCGCCGTTCCAGGTGCCCGGCGGCGACTCGAGATAGTCGATGCGGTAGGCAAGCGCCACGCCGTCGGACGTGAGCGACGGCAACCCGAGCTGCGCAGCCGTCGGGGTTGCATTGTCGGCGAAGGGCGTGCCGAACCCCGAGGCGGTGACGAAGGAGACCGTGCGACCGATCGCGTCATCGACGGCGCCGATGGCGCCACCCACGCCCGTCAGCGTCTCTTGCTTCTTGTCGTCGTCCGCGCCCCAGGAGATCGCCAGCGATCCCTGCCGCGTCGCCGTGCCGTCGTCACCGACGACGAGATCGTCGGCGGGATTGCTCGGCAGATGCTCGGACTCGATGTTGCCGGCGGCAGAGATGCGCTCCTCATCGAGCACGCTGTTGTCGGCGATGCCCTGTGCAGGCGAGTCGTCGTCGACGCGCGCGCGGAAGTCGGCGATCGTGCCCAGATCGCCATCGCTGTCGGCGGCCTGGAATCGGAACAGCAGATCGAGATTGTTCTCGCTGCCGGGTAAAAACTCGAACGGATGGTCGAGATTGCCGAGCAGCTCGAAATCGTATGAGCCCTCGGACGACGTCGGGTCGATGGTGACACGGAAGACCTGATCCGCGGCGTTCGTCGGGTCGCCGCCCTGCTTGTAGGCGAGCAGCACAAACCCGCCGTTCCAGAAGCCGCCTGTCGGCTGCAGATAGGTGAGCTGATAGCTCAGCAGCGATCCGTCCGAGGTCAGCGTCGAGGCCACTTCGGTAGTGCCGATGCGGATCGAGGGCGTCACCAGCGCGGCGGCATCGAGACGGTTGCCGGCCGTGTCCACGAAGTGGACGGTGCGCCCGATCGGATCGCTGTTCGTGGCGTCGGTGTCGCTCAGGTCCTCGTTCTTCAGATTGTCGTCAGCACCCCAGGAGATGTCGAGCGAGCCGCCCTCGTGCGTGTCGGTGCCAGGCACGTCTCCACCCAGCGTCGCGCCTGCGATGCCCCCAGGAGTCCCCTCCTCGTCGACGGTCACGTCGTCCGGGTTGTTCTGCACCGGCGTGTCGTCGAGTACGTTGACCGCGAAGGTCTTGCTCACACTGTCGCCGTCGGCGTCGGTCGCGGTGAAATCGAACGTGAAGGTCAGCCCGGTCTCGCCGCTGCCCGCCGGATGGTCGATGTTGTCGTGGAGCGTAAAGGTGTAGCTGCCAGAGCCGTCGTCGTTGAGCGTGACGTCGAAGACGATGCGCTCGGGCGACCCGGCGAAAGCCACCAGCTTGGTGCCATTGTCCTCGAGGCGATATTCGATGAGATCACCATCGGCGGTGAGGCCGGTGAGAATGTTGGAACCGGCGTCACGGACCACGACGTTGTCCGCGGCCAGCGCATCGGCGAAAGCCACCGAGCGACCAACCCCATCGTTGCGCCCCGACGCATCGAGATCGTCTGCGCCCCAATCGATATCGAGCGAGCGCGTCTCCTGATTCCGAGTCGAATTGACAAATCCGAAGAAAAAGAAGTCGCCGTCGGATGGACCCTGGGTGTCTTCGTTGCCGTTGCCTGCGACCGCGGCGTCCTCCTCCTCCACAGCGGCTCCGCCCGGCGTGCCAATTTCTGGCGCGTCGTCATTGACGGTGATGGTCACGGTGGTCGACACCGTGTCGCCGTCATAATCGCGCGCGGCAACGTTGAAGGTGAGTTGCAGATCGTCTTCGGCGTTGTCGGTCCGATGATCGAGTTCGTCGAGCAGCGTGAAGCGGTAGTAACCGTTGCCGTCATCGGAGAGCACGGCGGTGAACACCAGGCGCCCGCCGGCGGTGCCGACGATGCGCGTGCCGCTCTCGACGAGCGTGATCTCGACTTCCTCGCCGCGCGAGGTGAGGAGGTTGGCGCCAGAATTGGGCGAGCCGTTCACCAGGATGTCGGTGCCGGTGAAGTAGACCGCCCGCCCCATGTTATCGTTCGGCGTCGTGTCGCCGAGCACCACGCCGTCCTGGCGGTTGATCGCACCGATGAACGGCAGCGTCACCACCGTGTCGCCGGTGTCGCGGTCATCGGCGCCCCACGCAATGTTGAGCGACACGTTGGCGGTCTGGATTGCCGAGCCGGGCGCGTCGGTGCCGTCGTAAGTGTCGGGCGTCGGGCGCTGATCGACCGGCGGCAGGCCCGGGTTGCCACCCCACAGGCCATCCTCGTCGACGGTCGCACCGGCCGGAGCGGCGCTGAACACCGGACCATCGTCATCGACGGTGACGGTGAAGGACGAGGTCTGCGTGTCGCCGTCGGAATCCGTCGCAATGAAGTCGAAGACGAGGTCGATGTTGTCTTCGAACGACAACTCGGTCGTACCCGTAGAAGTATCGTCCTGCTGCGGATGGTCGAGGTTGCCGACCAGGGTGAACGTGAAGGAGCCGGAGCCGACGTCCGACAACGAGACGGTGAACACCACGTCGCCGCCGCCTGCCTTCGCGCCCGTCAGCATCGTGCCGTCCGGCGAGATGGTATATTCCAGCGCGACCCCATCCGACCGCAGATTCATCGCGTTGAGCAATGCGATGTTCGAGGCCGCGAAGGTCACTGCACGATCGCCCGCAACCGGCGAGCCATTGACGCCGCCGTCGATCACCGCATTGTTGTTGTCGGCGCCCCACGAGATCGCGAGGGAGCCCTGCGCGATCAAACCGCTCGACGAAACGTCGTCGCCATACTGAGCATCGTTGTTGCCATTCGACAGATCGTCTTCGTCCACGATGCGCGTATCGGGGGTGCCGATCACGGGGCCGTCGTCATTGACGGTCAACGCGAGCGTGCCGACGTTGCCGGTGTCGCCGTCCGCATCGGTGGCGGCAAAGCTCAGGGTGAGCTCGATGTCGTCCTCGGTATTGGTGCTACCCTCGCCGGTATGGTCGAGGTTCCCAAACAGATCGAAGGTGTAGGTGCCATTGGCCGACGTCGGATCGAGCGTGACGGTGAACACGCGGCCGTCGAGATTGCTGGCGTCGAAGCCCGTCTTGTAGGCGGTGAGGACATAGCCGCCGTTCCAATTGCCGCCGCTGTCGAGCAGATAATCGATCCGGTAGAGCAACGCAGCCCCGTCGGACGTGAGGTTGGCCAGGCCGAGCTGCGCCGCCGTCACGTCGCCGACCGCGAGGAAAGCCCCTGCCCCCGTCGTGAACGTTACGGTGCGGCCGATGGGATCGTCGTCGGTCGCATTGCCGTCGCTGACGTCCTCGCTCTTGAGATTGCGGTCGGCGCCCCAGCTGATCGCGAGGCTGCCGCTGATCTGACGCGACGAGCTGTTGTCGGAGCCCGGATCCGGGGCGAGATCGCCAGTGGCATAGCTGTCGCCGACATTGCCGCCGATGCCGGGCACGGTCTCCTCGTCCAGCGCAGCGGCATCCGCCTCCCCCTGCACGGGCGAATCGTCGTTGACGTTCACCTGGAACGTGCCGCTGACCGAGTCGCCATTGCCGTCAGTCGCGACGAAATTGACGAACAGCGAGAGCGTGTCTTCGGTCCCGGCGATCGGGTGATCGAACGGCTGCAGCAGCGTGAACGTGTACTGTCCGTTGATGGGACCAGCGTCCAGCGTGATCGTGAACACGTGGCTCGCCGCATCGGCGGGGTTGCCACCGACATAGCCGATGATTGCCGGAAGTCCGTTGAGCACCGTGAAGGCGAGATTGACCGGCTGGCCGCCAGAGGTGAATCCGGCCAGCCCCGGCTGCGACGTCGAGAACGAGAGGGAGCGACCCGTGACGTCATTGCCGAAATCGACGTTCAGCGAAACGGTGATGCTGGTGGCCTCTCCCGGCTCGTCACCCGGACCGCCGAGATTGCCTTCCGACAGACCCTCATCATCGGCATTGCCGACGGCGATCGCGCCAATGCTCGGAACGGTGTTGATCGCCTCGTTATCGCCGATGCCGCCACCGCCGAACTCCTCGTTGCCGAGCAGCGCCAGCGGGTTGCTGCCGCCAAGGGCGTCGATCGGACCATGTTCGGAGAAGTTGGCGCCGGACGTTGCACCGTTGCCGGCCGCGGGAAGAATCGACTGGTCCGTGGTGATCGGGAAAAGTCCCGCGAAATCGGTGCCCGTGACGATGCGGTCGGGGCCGAGCTGGAACGTGACGTCATGGAAATGGCCTGACTCATCGAAGATCGGCTCGACGGTGATCGTCGACTTGTTGTCGAAGAGGATGACCAGCTTGTCGCCGACGCGGACGAGCGTGATGTTCTCGTTGGCGATGTTCGCCAGATTGAGAACGGTCGGTCCTTCCAGCCGGACGCTGACCGCTTGATCGCCTTGCGGTTTTGCAAGGGTGATAACTCGGGGGGGATTGGCTTGTGCCTGACCGGAAGTAGACGCCTGTGCGACTTCAAACGGCTTGTACATAAAAGCCCCAAAATTTGAGGAAAATTGTAATGAGCAGGTCGCAGCGCCCCTCGAAAAATTGCGGGCGCGCACAAACCCCCCGTTTTTTACCGTTTTAAGATACCCTTAAGGTTTGCAAACCGTCAATTTGAGGTTGCGCTAAGTCATTGGTATTTCAACGCTGTGGTTAAGTGGCCACAGGCGACAAATTTACCTTTCACGCGGCACCATCGGCCTTGTGGGGACGGAGCGCCCCGCTATGCTTAACGATGTCGGGCGGAATCGCTCACGACGCGGTAATTCGGGCCTGTAACGGTCCTCAAGTACCGGAAATTGCTGGTTTTTGAGCGAGGCCTAAGATGCGGTCACTGCGCGCGCTGTTGATCTGGCTCGGTGGCGCGGTCGCGGCCATCTCCATGCCGGCTGGCCACGCGAGCGCCGCGGGGCTCGAGGTCCACGACCTCAGGTTGTCTTGCGAGAACGGTCGCACGTATCTGATCCGACCGCGCGGGGTCACAGTCCTCGGCGAGCTGGTGACAGGATACCTCGTCATGTCCGGCCCGCGGCGGGGAACCTACATCCGGCTGATTCCCATGGGTGACGGGTATCGTTACGCCGGCCCCGGCATCTGGCTCGATGGAAAGCGCCAGGTCGCTGAGCTTCAGCTGAGCAAGTATCGCTCGGTCCCCTGCACCGTCAGCACCGTCTGAGAAGGCTAGCCCGGCTTTCGAGCCGGCACCGGGAGACGGCTTTCGCCGTTCTTCCGCACGAACGAGAAGAATCGGCAAGCCGCCGAGCGCGGCAGAAGTTGATGCAATGCGAATCGGAATGATGCGCCCGGCGGACATCGCCCGGCGTGCCCGTGAACTGGCTGACAAACGCGAGAAATCCGCCGCGAGCTGTGCGCCCCATGTGCGGGAGCAACTGTTGGCGACGGCGCGGAACTATCGTGCCCTCGCGGCCGAGCTGGAGCGCAAGATTCCCCCGGTGGACGCACTGCCGACGACAGCGCCAACGGCCGAGCCGCTCGACGCCCCGGCACCAGCTCGTGCCATCAACGCGGCGCCAGTAGCCAGAACAACGCGATGAGCGGCACGCCGAGCACCACCACGATGATCGAGAGCGGCAGCCCCAGCCGCCAATAGTCTCCGAATCGATAGCCACCCGGTCCCATCACAAGCGTGTTGCACTGGTGGCCGATGGGCGTGAGGAAATCGCATGCGGCTCCGATCGCCACCGCCATCAGGAAGGGGTCGGGGTTGAGCCCGAGATTCTTCGCGAACGCCGCGGCGATCGGAGCAACGACCAACACGGTGGCCGCATTGTTCAGGAACGGCGTCACGGCCATCGCGGCGACCATCATAAGCACGAGCGTTCCCATCGGCGGCAGATATGTCGCCACGTCCGAGAGCCAGCGAGCGATGTGATCCGTGCCGCCGGTCGCGCGCAGCGCATCGCTCACCGGGATCAGCGCACCCAGCATGACGAGGATGGGCCATTCGACGGCCTCGTAGGCCTCGCGCAGCGTCAGCGACCCGGTGAGCAGCAGGATCACGGCCGCACCGAAGAATGCGGTCGCCACTGGAACGACCTCCACCGACACGAGAGCCATCGCCGCGAACAGCACAAGGATGGGCAGATAGCTCTTGCGACCGCGTCCGATCGGCAGGTCGCGCTGCGCAAGCGGGAGCAGCCGCAGTTCGCCCAGCGTTTCGGGCATTGTGGTGAGGTTGCCTTGCAGCACGATGACGTCGCCCGCTTTAAGTCTCACCGCGCGCAGGCGGCTCGATATGCGCCGCCCGGCGCGACTGACCGCAAGCAGGTTGATGCCGTGCCGGCTGAACAGCCGCATCTCGGCCGGCGAGCGCTCTGCCACGATGGAGTCCGCTGTTACCACTGCTTCCATCACGCCGACCTGGTCGCTGGGCGCGTCGATCTCCTGCGATTTCTCATCCCGCACCAGTTTGAGCTTCTCGGCCGCGACGAGTTGCTCCAGCGCGGCCGGTTCTCCCTGCAGGATGACAATGTCGTTCGCGCGCAATTTGGTCGTCCCCGGAGGCTCGTATCGTCGGCTGCGGCCGCGCAGCAGCGCGATGACGTCAACCTCACCTTCACTGCCCTCCTCGAGTTCGCGGACCGACTTGCCTTCAGCCGGCGTCCCCTCAGGAATGGCGGCCTCGGTGGTATAGCCGGCGAGATTGAAAGCCGCGTCGATCGGCGCGTTGCCCTTGCGGCCGCGCGGCAGCAGGCGCCAGCCGAAAGCGAGGAACACCAGTCCGACCACGGCAATTCCGAGCCCCACGGGCGTGAAATCGAACATGCGAAAGGGTTCGCCGAGGATTTCGGCACGCACACGCGACACGATGATGTTGGGCGACGTCCCGATCAGGGTCACGATGCCGCCAAGCAAGGCCCCGAACGCCATCGGCATCAGCAGCGCCGAGACGGGCTTTTCGGTACGGCGCGCCACCTGAAAAGCGACCGGCATCAGCATGGCCAGGGCGCCGATGTTCTTCACGAACCCCGACAGGACCATCACGGCGCCGGTCAGCACGACGACCTGCGTCGAGGTGCGGTTGAGATATGGGCCGAGAAGACGAACGGCACGGTCGATCACGCCTGAACGCGCGACCGCCGCGCTCACGACAAGAGCCGAGCCAACGATGATCACGATGTCATCGGAGAAACCCGAAAATGCCCGATCATGAGGGACAATTCCGACGACAAGCCCGACGAACAGAGTCACCAGCGCGACGAGGTCGTAGCGCAGCCGGCCCCATACGAACAGCACCATCATGCCAATGATGACGCCGAAAGCGAGCATTTGCTGGGTGGTCATCGCCAATCGCCGGTGCGAGCCGCTTCATATCCGGATGATATGCAGAGGTTGCCGTTGCGCCACAAGTCACGCCCGCGCCTGGGGCTGCCCGGACCGTTGTCCATGATGATCCTATTCCGCCGCGTGACCGAGCCACAGTCCGACGAGCGTGACCCCAGCCACCAGCGCAAGGAAGCCGTTCATCGCGATCATCGCAGCGGGCGATACGCGCGCCACATCGGGGGCTGGCGGCGGTGCGCCTGGATTGAGATGCCGCCAGACGCCGGCGACGAAGCAGAACGCGGCAAACAGGACAAGAACGGTGCCGCTGACCGTGCCGAACCATTCCGGTATGGGCTCGGTGAACAGCGCTTTGGCGCCGATGCCGCTGGCCAGCGCGAGTAGCCCGGTGCGCACCCACGCCGCATAGGTGCGCTCGGCTGCGAACACCGTGCGGTTGGCGGCGAGTTCCGTGCGGCGGTCCGCCGAGTCCTCGACGCGTGCGGTCGAACGCTCGAGCTTTTTTGCACTGTCTGCGAGCCGGTCATCGCTGCGCTCGATGGATGGACACATGCCCCTCCAATTCGAATCGCAAGGTTCCGGTTCCTTCGCCCGTTACCGCGCGCACAACCGCGCGGTCGATCCTGTTGGCGAAGGCTACGTCCGGGTCTACGTCCAGGTGGCGAAGCTCATCCCCGTGCCGGTACCCGCTGGCGTGCGATAGCCGGGCACGTACTCGAACCAGCCCATGTCGAGGTGCTCCACCGCGCCGGCCACGCCGACCCAGTTGAGGATCTCGGAGGAGCCGGACATGAGCTTGTTGCGGGGCAGACGCTTGAGGAACTCCGCATCCTTGTTGCCGAGCGCCTTGAGGATGGCGCGATCGAAATCCTCGTCCACCAGGAAGTGGCTGAGCCCGCCGGACGCCGCGATACCGACGCGTTCCCTGCCCGGGAATTTCTCGACCGCGTGACGGATCGCCTGACCCAAGGCGTAACAGCGGTGCGGGCGCGGCTGGTTCGGCGGGAAGTAGGTGTTGAGGAAGATCGGCACGATCGGGATCGGCTTGTGCGAATCCATCACGTGCCGATGATAGTAGGCCATGGCGTGGCCCTCGCCCTCCCCTGGCGGGAGGCACTTCGAGGCAGTGATGTCGAAGTCTGCGTCCATCAGCTCGTCGATCAGGAACTCGGCGAGCTTGGCGTGCACCGGATAATCGCGCGGCTTGTCCGGTTCGAAGAACGCCGCACGGTTCTTGATGTACCACTCCGGCAGGTGCGAGTAGGTGTCGTGCTGCTTGGTGTCGTTGAGGATCGTCTCGCCGTAGTAGATGGCGAAGGTCGGGTGGCAATCGTCCTTGTAGCTCTCGTTCTGGTCGTCCCCGAGCACGATCAGCGCATCGAGCTTGGCATTGGCGACGGCCTCACGCAGTTTCTTGACCGCCGCCCGCGCCACGTTCTGGCGCGCCACGAGGTGCTCGGGGGCCACCATGTGCGCGAGCTTGGGATCGGCCTTCTCCAACAGCTCGCCGTACGTCACTTGTCGGCCTTCCTTGTCGCGATGGCGGTTCTTGCTGTCGGTTTCCTCGAACCGCCGAAGGGTTTCGTCGGCGGCAAGGAGGTAGGGCGTATGAGACGTCCCTGCTCCGAATACGATCTGCGCCATGGCTCGCTCTCCTTACGTTCGCCCGCGTTTCGACTCTTATAGCCGCCTCCCCTTCCCGATAAATCTATGATCGGCGCATGCCGTGAATGCGCGACACGCCGTCGCATTGATCCTGATCAATGCGCGATGGGACCGGCCGTTCAGCGCTTCGTCGGGTGCGTCCGGCGGGCGAGCTTGTGCATCGTGGTCTTGCCCAGCTTCGGCCGCGCCCTAGCGAGGAACTCCTGGACGTGGGCGCTCTTCCCGTGCGCCTCGAAAGCGGCGGCGTCCTGGTAAACCTCGAACAGCACGAAACGATCGGGGTTGTCTGGCGACTGCATCACGTCGAACTGCAGGCAACCCGGCTCCTTCTCGACGGAGTTGCGGGCATTCTCAGACACCAGCGCCAGCACCTCTTCGGCGGCGCCTTCCTTGGCTTCGAAATCCACGATCACAACGAAGTTGCCCATGACTGCTCCTTGTCCTCTCGCGCCGTCGCGATCCCGAACGATCGCCTGCCGCTGCTTCCGTGCGGCACATGACCGTCGATACGCGAGCTATCAATCGGCTTTCACTACTTGCCTTTGAAGGCTGGCTTGCGCTTCTCCAAGAACGCACTCATGCCTTCCTTGTTGTCGGTCGTCTTGATCAGGACGGACTGTCCGAGCCGTTCCAGCATACGTCCGGTCTCGGTGTCGACGTTCTGGCACATGTTGATGATCTGTTTGCCCATGCCCATTGCTTGCGGCGCCAGCTTGAGCAGGTGTCGGGCGAACTCCAGCGCACCCTCGAGCACCTTCTCGGGAGGATGCACGCGGTTGACGAGACCGATGCGCAAGGCCTCATCCGCCTTCACCGGGAGCGCCGCCATCACCATCTCCTTGAGACGGCCGATGCCGATCATCTGGATCATGCGCGAGCAGGCGCCCGATGCCGGGATGACGCCGAGTTGATTCTCCGGCAGCAGGAACTCGGCAGTGCTCGCGGCGATGCGGAAATCGCAGGCCACCGCCATCTCCACCCCTCCTCCGGCGCAGATGCCGTTGACGGCCGCAATGATGGGCTTCTCGAGGTTCTCGAAGTCGTCGAACATCTCGTGATTGGCCCGCACATAGGCGCGGTAGCCTGGCGTCTCCAGATTGTTCTCGTAGTCGAGCCCCTTGATGTCTCGCCCGGCGCAGAACGCACGCCCGGCGCCGGTGATGACCACCACGCGGATGCCGTCGTCGAAGTTGGCCTTCCAGACCACGCTGCGGATCTCGCGGATCATGTGCTCGTCGAAGGCGTTGAGCTTCTCCGGCCGGTTGAGCGTGATGAGCAGGATGCCGGCCTCGGGCGACGACACCTTGATGGTCTGAAAATCCTTCACGTGCTGCAGGAAACCATCCGGCAGGCCCTTCTCGTCCAGGATCACCGGCGCATTGTTCTTCGTCACTTCGTCTCTCCCTTCGCGCCGTTCAACACGTAACGGCCGTCATCGAGCCGGCCCAGCCGGCCCTCCGCATAAAGCTTGTCGATCCCCGGCAGGAGCTCGCGCCCGTCGCGCGTCCCGGCGGCCGCCATCAGGTCTAGCCATGTGGCCGGACCGGCCGCCAGCGTCGCCTCTATGCTCGCCTTGCGACGCTCGGGGAGCGTCGGCGGCACCGGGATCTTGAACTCGAAGCTGTTCGCCTTGCCGAACGGTTTGGTGCAATCGAAGCCCGCCTTGGCGCCTGCACGGTTGCCCTGCAACGATGGATCCAGCGGCACCGCACGAAAGCCGGACGCCACCACGATGTCGCGGTCGGCCTGGAAACGCGTCGACAGCGCCCAGTCGATCTGCTCGTCCGAGAACACGTCGATGTCCTCATCGACTACGAATACGTGCTTGACGTCCCCCAGTGAGCCGAACACTGCCGCGATGGCATTGCGTGCCTCGCCCGGCACGCGCTGGCGCAGCGACACGCGCACGTTGTACATGCCGCCGGAAGAGGCCGTGCAGCAGACCGCGACCGGCTCACGCACCGCCGTCTGCAGCGCGTTCCACACTGCGGCCTCCGTCTTGGCGGAGCCGAGCTGAGAAGTATCGGTGCGGTTGATGCTCTTACCGCCGATGGTGACCGTCTGGAACAGCGCATCCTTGCGCCGCGTGATCGCGGTGAGGTGAAACACCGGGTTCTTTTTCAGAATGCCGTAGTAGCCGATGTACTCGCCGTACGGACCCTCGGGCTCTACAAGTCCGCGTGCATCCAGATAGCCCTCGAGCACGATCTCGGCGTCGGCCGGCACAAAGACGTCGATGGTCTTGCACTTGACGATCGGCATCGCGTGGCCGCGCACCGCTCCTGCAATATGCAGCTCGTCCATCGGCGGCGCCGCCGCCATCGCCGCGAGGAAATCTGCGGGATGGGTGCCGACCGTGAAGGCCACGGGCAGCTTCTCGCCGCGCCCGACCGCGGCGAGATAGATGGCGCGCAGATCGCTCGGTGCGTTCAGGTCGATGCCGGCGGTGCGCGGGCCGCGCAGCATCAGGCGGCGGCAGCCGATGTTGGTCCAGCCGTTGGCCGGATCGCGGGCGTAGTCGATCCCCGCGGAGATATAGAGTCCGCCGTCGAGCTCGTGCTGCAGGTTGACGGGCAGCGAGGCAAAATCGGCCTCTTCGCCGAGTTGCACGACCTCGTGGACCGGTGCCTGCGCGGATGGGACTTCGATCGGCGGCTGCGGCACGGCCACGCGTTCTCGTAGCACCTTGCCGAACGCCCCTTCGTCCGCCTCGAGCGCCATGGCGAGGCGCTTGCGCGAACCCATGACATTGCCGACGAGCTGCGCACGCTCGGGGCCGACGTTCTTGAACCACACAGCCTTCGGGTTGCCTTCCAGCACGGCGCCGACGTCGATCAGGTCGATCGGCGCGTCGTACACGACGCACTCGCCCTGCTGCACCAGCCGCTCGACGAAGTGGCGCAAGCGGAACTTTTCCGTATCGGCCTTTCCGTTCATGGTCATATCGACCCCTTCTCCAGATAGGATGCGCGCACGAGAGTCTTGGCGATCTTGCCGGGACCGCTCTTGGGCAGCGGCTCGGCCGCAATCTCGATGGCCTTCGGCACCTTGTAGCCACCGATCAGCTTGCGACAGTGGGCAATCAGCTCATCACCGCTTGCCGCCGCGCCAGCATCGATGAACACGACGGCGCACACTTCCTCGCCCCAACGAGCGCTCGGAATTCCGAAAACGGCGGCTTCGGCCACCGCCGGGTGTTCGAGCAGGGCGTTCTCGACCTCCATCGGATAGACGTTCTCGCCTCCGGTGATGATCATGTCCTTCTTGCGCCCCACGACAGCGTAATGCCCCTCGTCGTCACAGCGCCCGAGGTCGCCGGTGCGGTACCAGCCGTCGGGGATGGCAGCCTGGGTCGCAGTTTCGTTGCGCCAGTATCCAGCCATGACGCGCGGGCCGCTCACCACGATCTCCCCGATCTCACCCGCGGGGAGCGGATTTCCGCCATCGTCGATAAGGCGCACGCTGATATGCGGCAGCGGCTGGCCGACCGAATTTGTAAAACGGCCATCGTTGCGCATCAGGTCGCGCGGCAGTTGCTGGCAGACGCCGCCGGACACCTCGGTTGCGCCATAGGATTGCGTCAGCGGGCAACCAAAGGCGGACGACAGCTTGCGGAACAGCGGCTCGGGCATGGGCGCGCCGCCGAAGCTCAGACGGTTGAGCGAGTGATAGTCGTCGCGATCGATGCCGCGGCGCAACACCATGTCGAGCAGGGTCGGCGGAAGGGCGGTCTGCGTCACCCGATGCGCACGCACCGTCGCGCCGAAGGTCACCGGATCGAAATGGCCAGTGACGTGCTTGCCTCCCACCAGCGTCACGCCCCAGATCGCCGTCGCATCGACCAGGTGGAACATCGGCGGCGCATGGAGCCAGACGTCCTCGCCGGTCAGTTCCAGCGAGACGACCGTATCGAACGCGGTTGCGGTCAGGTTGCGGTGCGTGAGGCACGCTCCCTTGGGCTCGCCCGTGGTACCGCTGGTAAAGAAGATCTGGACGATGTCGTCGAGCTTGGCCGGATGCGGCCGGGCCAACCCCGCGACGCCGGCGATCATGGCCTCGTAGGCGTTCGGCGCGCCCGGCGGATCGTCGTCGGCCCAGACGATCGACGCGATCCCCCGCGGATCGTAAGGCAGCGCCTGGAACAGCAGCCGCGTTTCGGTGCGCGCCAATATCCCGTCGGTTTCCCTCGCCGCCAGGCGATGGTTCAGCGGGATGAGGATGATGCCGGCATAGGCACAGGCGAGGTTGACCTCGAAATAGCGGAAGTTATTGCGTGACAGGATGGCGACGCGGTCGCCCGGCTTAATCCCGCGCGCCAGCATGGCGCCCGCGAGCCGCGCCGCGCGCTGCGTCACCTCCCCATAGGACAGTTGGATCGCGCCCTGTTCCACTGCCGTGCGGCGTGCGTGGTAGGCGGCTGCGCGATCCACGATATGCGTGAGCGCGAACATTCGCGCGGACCCTAATTCGAAGCGCCCGGCCTGTCATCCGCGCGCTGCGCATGCTGCCCTGCGAGAGACGCTGCATGCTGCTGTGCAAGAGAACTCCATGGCTGCAACGCAGGCGAGATGGTGGGCCGACGCCCATACTCGAGCATCGTATGTCGCTCGCAAGCTGGGAGCCGACGCTGCACAACGGCAGCGGCGAAGCGTTACACGACCGGCGAATGTCCGCCGTCGACGTTGATGGCTGTTCCGGTGATGTAGGACGCGGCGTCCGACGCGAGGAAACACGCGAGATTGGCAAACTCCTCCGGCTTGCCCGCGCGGCGCAGCGGGATGTCCTTGGCGCGCGCCGCCATGTACTCGTCGATCGGCACCCCCATCCGCGCCGCTGTCTGGACGTGCTGATCGGCCTCGATGAACCCCACCAGCAGCGCGTTGACGAGGATATTGTAAGGCGCGCCTTCACCGGCCAAGACCTTGGTCAGGGCCATGCCGGCGGCGCGCGAGATCGTGGTCGGCGCCGAACCGGCGCGCGGCGCCTTCGCGCCGATGTTGAGCACGTTGATGACGCGACCCCACTTGCGTTCCTTCATTTGCGGCCAGACCAGCCGCGTCATGCGCACGGCCGCGAACAGCTTCTGCTCGAGATCGCCCTGCAGCACCTCGTCGGTCAGGTTCTCGAACGTGCCCGCGCGCGCGGTGCCCGCGTTGTTGACCACGATGTCCACCTTGCCGAACGCGCGCATGACCTCGTCGTAAGCGCGCGTGACGTCGGCCGCGGTCCCGACATCCGCCTGCACGCCGAGAATGCGGGTCTTGGCGCTTGCGCTGATCGTCTTGACGGCGGCGTCGAGTGCCTCCCGCCCACGCGCCACGATCGCGACGTCCGCGCCCGATTGCGCAAATTGCATCGCGACGCCCAAGCCGATGCCCTTGCTGCCACCGGTGACGATCGCGGAACGGTTCGTGAGTTCGATGTTCATGGACAATCCTGGATTTGACCTGAAGATGAAGAGATGCCCTTAACCCAACGAATAGACGAGGAAAATTGGTATCCCTCCAATCAGCCCCGAGAGCCCAGAGCGCCCTCGTACTCCTCCGGCTTGAACCCCACCAGCAGCTGCCCGCCGACGTCGAGCACCGGCCGCTTGATCATTGAAGGCTGCGCCTGCATCAGCGCGATCGCCTTCTTCTCGGTCAGTTCCTCGCGGTCCTTGTCCGGAAGCTTGCGAAAGGTCGTGCCCGCCCGATTCAGCAGCCTCTCCCATCCGACGACGCGCGCCCAGCCCTCGAGGGTACCGCGCTCGATTCCGCTGCTCTTGTAATCGTGGAAGTCGTAGGCAACGCCGTGCTTGTCGAGCCAAGCGCGCGCCTTCTTCATCGTGTCGCAATTCTTGATGCCGTAAATCGTAACCTGTTTCCTGGCCATCGTGCCCTGCCCTCCGCACCCACCGACAGGCGCCTACTTCCGTCAGTTTTGAACCACATCGGATGAAAGGTCCGCCAGCGGCATTTGTTACCTCCGCATGAGCCAGATCAAGGCCAACGCTGGGGTCCTCGGCTTCATGGAGCGGCCGTACGCAATTCAGAACGGCTGAGGTCACCGTACCCGGAAGCATGATGGAAACGTCTCGACGATGGCTCATCCGGGGGGTGGTGCTGCTCGCGCTCGCTGGCGGCGGCTATTTCGCCTGGCAGTGGCTCAGCCCCCCCTCGCTGCCGGCCGGCTTCGCCAGTTCCAACGGTCGCATCGAAGCGACGGAGATCGACATCGCGGCCAAGACGGCGGGCCGGATCAAGGAAATCCTGGTCTTCGAGGGCGACTTCGTCACCGCCGGCCAAGTGCTGGTCAGGATGGACACGTCGGTCCTGGAAGCGCAACGTCGTGAAGCCGAAGCGCAGTTGAAGCGGGCGACCATCGCCATCGACACGGCGCGCGCACAGGTGATCCAGCGCAAGGCGGAGAAGGAGGCGGCCGCCGCCGTAATTGCCCAGCGCGAGGCCGAACTGGACGCCGCCAGCAAGCGCTTCAAGCGCTCCGAGGATCTGGCGAGCCGAGGCACTGCGGCGCTCGAGACGCTCGACAATGATCGCGCGCGGTTCGAGGGCGCGAAGGCAGCGGTTGCCGCCGCAAACGCCCAGGCGGCCGCCGCCGATTCCGCAATCAGCGCGGCCGAGTCACAGGTAGTCAACGCCATGGCGGCCGTGGACGCCGCGAAAGCCACCATCGAACGCATTCAGGCCGACATCGACGACAGCATCCTGCTCGCGCCGCGCGACGGACGCGTGCAATACCGCGTCGCCCAGCCCGGCGAGGTGGTGGGCGCCGGCGGCAAGGTGCTCAATCTCGTGGACCTGAGCGATGTCTACATGACGTTCTTCTTGCCGACCGAGGCGGCCGGCAAGGTCGCGATCGGCAGCGAGGTGCGGCTGGTCCTGGACGCGGCGCCTCAATACGTCATTCCCGCGCGCGCGACTTTCGTGGCCGACGTTGCGCAGTTCACCCCCAAAACCGTGGAGACGGAGGAAGAGCGGCAGAAGCTGATGTTCCGCATCAAGGCGAAGATCTCGCCGGACCTGCTGCGCAAGTACATTCAGCACGTGAAGACCGGGCTCCCCGGAATGGCCTACGTTCAATTGGACCCGAAAGCGCCATGGCCGGCCAAGCTGCAGGGCAATCTCCTGCAATGAGCGGAAAGGCCGACACCGCGATGGTCGCACGCCTGCGCGATGTCGGCCTGCGATACGGCAAGGTTTGCGCGCTCGACACAGTCACGCTCGACCTGCCGGCCGGCCGCGTGATCGGCCTGATCGGCCCGGACGGTGTCGGAAAATCGAGCCTGCTGGCGCTCGTTGCCGGCGCGCGCCGACTGCAAGGCGGCAGCGTCGAAGTGCTGGGCGGAAATATGGGAAGCGCCGCGCATCGAAGCACCGTCTGCCCACGCATCGCCTATATGCCGCAAGGGCTGGGCAGAAACCTCTACCCAACGCTGTCCGTGTTCGAGAACATCGACTTCTTTGCCAGCCTGTTCGGTCAGCCGCGTGGCGAGCGCCGCCACCGCATCGCTGATCTCGTCGCGAGCACCGGGCTCGCGCCATTCGTCGACCGCCCCGCCGGCAAGTTGTCCGGCGGCATGAAGCAGAAGCTCGGTCTGTGCTGCGCGCTGGTGCACGATCCGGACCTGCTGATCCTCGACGAGCCGACCACCGGCATCGATCCGCTCTCGCGCCGTCAGTTCTGGGAGCTCATCGACCGCATCCGCGCAGGTCGGCCTCACATGAGTGTGATCGTGGCGACCGCCTACATGGAGGAAGCCGCCCGCTTCGATTGGCTGATCGCGATGGACGGCGGCCGGGTGCTCGCTACCGGGACCGCCGACGAGCTGCAGGCGCGTACGCACACCACGACGTTGGAAGCGGCCTTCATCGCGCTCCTGCCGGAAGAGCGCCGCCGTGGCCATCGCGCTGTCGAGACCGTGCCGCAGGACGGGCCCGGGGCTGAGATAGCGATCGAGGCCAAGGACCTGACAATGCGCTTCGGCGACTTCGTCGCCGTTGACCATGTCAGCTTCCGCATTCGCCAAGGCGAGATCTTCGGCTTTCTCGGCTCCAACGGCTGCGGCAAGACGACCACTATGAAGATGCTGACGGGCCTGCTGCCGCCGAGCGAGGGCGAGGCCTGGCTGTTCGGCCAGCCGGTTGACCCACACGACATCGATACCCGCCGGCGTGTCGGCTACATGTCGCAAGGCTTCTCGCTCTACGGGGAGCTCACCGTGCGGCAGAACCTCGAGCTGCACGGCCGTCTGTTCGGACTTTCACACGATACCCTGGTGCGGCGCGTGCGTGACGTCGCCGAGCGTTTCGGCCTCACCGGAATCATGGACTCGCTGCCCGGTGCCCTGCCGCTCGGCCAACGCCAACGGCTGTCACTGGCCGTGGCCATGATCCACGAGCCGGCGATGCTCATTCTCGACGAGCCGACATCGGGCGTCGATCCGATTGCGCGCGACGATTTCTGGCGTGAGTTGATCGACCTGTCACGCCGCGAGAAGGTCACCATCTTCATCTCCACCCACTTCATGAATGAGGCGGAACGCTGCGACCGGGTTTCGTTCATGCATGCTGGGCGCGTTCTCGTGAGCGATACGCCGGCGGCTCTGGTAGAGAAGCGCGGGGCGAGCGACCTCGAGGGGGCCTTCATCGCCTACCTCGAAGATGCGGTCGGCGATCCGGATCGGGGAGCGGATGAGCTCCCCGCCCCTGAGGTGGAATCCCAGACCGCTGCCCCGCGCGCCGGCACCCGCCGCCTGCTGACGCGGTTCAATGCACGCCGCATGTGGAGCTACGCCCACCGCGAGTCTCTCGAACTGCGCCGTGATCCCGTGCGCGGCACCATGGCCCTGCTCGGCAGCATCATCCTGCTTCTCATCATGGCCTACGGCATGAGCATGGACGTGGAAGACCTGTCGTTCGCCGTGCTCGATCGCGACCAGACCACCACCAGCCAGAATTACATCATCAACATCGCCGGCTCGCGCTACTTCAAGGAGCAGGCGCCAATCACGGACTACGATGACCTCGACCGGCGCATGCGGGCGGGCGAGCTCAACCTTGCGATCGAGATTCCGCCGGGCTTCGGCCGCGACGTGGCGCGCGGGCGGCCAGTGACGATCGGCGCCTGGTTCGACGGCGCCATGCCGATGCGCGCAGAGACCGTGCGCGGGTACGTTCAGGCCCTGCACACGCAATGGCTGATGGGCAAGAGCAGCCTGGCAAGTCCGGTCAACATCGTGGTGCGATACCGCTACAATCCCGATGTGCGCAGCCTGCCCGCCATGGTGCCAGCCGTCATTCCAATGCTGCTTCTACTCCTGCCGGCCATGCTGACCGCGCTCAGCATCGTGCGCGAGAAGGAGCTCGGGTCGATCGTCAATTTTTACGTCACCCCCACCAGCCCGCTCGAATTCCTTGCCGGCAAGCAGCTTCCCTATATCGGCCTGGCGATGGTCAACTTCCTGACGTTGACGCTGCTGGCGCTGCTCCTGGACGTTCCGGTGAAGGGCAGCTTCCTGGCGCTGAGCACGGGCGCCTTGCTCTACGCCGTATGCGCCACGGCTATGGGGCTGCTGATGTCCTCCTTCATGCGCAGCCAGGTCGCGGCAATCTTTGGCACGGCGATTGCGACGCTGCTGCCGGCCTCACAGTTCTCCGGCATCATCTACCCGGTCTCGTCACTCGAGGGCTTTGGAGCATTCATCGGACACATTTATCCGGCCACCCATTTCGTCACGATCTCGCGCGGTACTTTCTCCAAGGGCCTGTCTTTTGGCGATCTGCAGGCTTCATTCATTCCATTGCTGATCACGATTCCGGTACTGATGGGCCTGTGCGTGGCGCTGCTCAAGAAGCAGGAGGCGTGAACCATGCGCATCGCCAACGTCTTCTACCTCGGCGTCAAGGAACTGCGCAGCCTGATGCGCGACCCAATCATGCTGTTCCTCATCGGCTATTCGTTCAGCGTGGCTGTCTATGCGGAAGCGACAGCGTTGCCGGAGTCGCTCAACAAGGCCCCGATCACCATCATCGACGAGGACCGTTCGGCGCTGTCGGCCCGCATCGGTGGAGCGTTCTACCCGCCCTACTTCACGCCGCCGGTCTATGCCACGACCGCCGAAATGGACGCACGAATGGACGCCGGTCTCACGACGTTCTCCCTCGACATTCCACCCAATTTCCAGCGAGACGTGCTGGCGGGGCGTCGACCCGACATCCAGCTCAACATTGACGCGACGCGCATGAGTCAGGCATTCACAGGCGGCGGATATGTGCAGACCATCGTGACAACCGAGGTCGCGGCGTTCCTGCAACGCTACCGCGCCGCGACGGTCCTGCCGGTAGAGCTCGCACTGCGCGCGCGCTTCAACCCCGAGCTGAGCAAGACTTGGTTCGGCTCCATCATCGAGGTCATCAACCAGATCACGATGCTGTCGATTATCCTGACCGGCGCTGCTCTGATCCGTGAGCGCGAGCATGGGACGATCGAACACCTGCTCGTGATGCCTGTCTCCCCGTTGGAAATCATGACCAGCAAAATCGTTGCCATGGCGATAGTGGTGCTGGCGGCGGCCGCATTGTCGCTGACCTTCGTGGTGGAGGGTCTGCTGGCCGTCCCGATCCAGGGATCAGTGCCGCTATTCCTGGCCGGCGCCGCCGTTCATCTGTTTGCGACGACGTCGATGGGCATTTTCCTCGCGACCATGACCCGCTCGATGCCGCAGTTCGCCCTGTTGGTCATCCTCGTGATCCTGCCACTGCAGATGTTGTCGGGCGGCGTCACGCCACGCGAGAGCATGCCCATGTTTGTGCGGGAGGTGATGCTCGCCGCACCCACCACACATTACATCATGCTGGCGCAGTCGGTACTGTTCCGCGGCGCCGGCCTCGACGTCGTGTGGCCTCAGCTCGTCGCGCTCGGCCTGATCGGCACGGTGCTGTTCAGTCTCGCCCTGCTGCGGTTTCGGAAGGCCATCGGCGAGACCGGTTAGGATTACCGGCCTGCACGTTTGTGGGATTGCACTTGATCTCCATCAAGCGAGATCCCGCGGACCGCGAACAAAATGACGCGTGGCGGGTTCCCCGCACAGCGGTCCGCGCGCGAATGGAGTCGGCATGGCCCAGGATTTCGTCATCGCGCTGGAGGAACTTGGACGCAACGACGTTGCCCGCGTCGGTGGCAAGAATGCGTCGCTCGGCGAAATGCTGCGCAACCTAACCGGCCAGGGCGTGCGCGTTCCGCCTGGATTTGCCACAACCGCCCATGCGTACCGGCGGTACGTTACCCACAACAACCTGCATGACGTTACTGCCCGCGCGCTCGCCGAATTCGATGCCGGCAAGGCCTCGCTCGAAGAGACGGGCCAGGCGATCCGCCGCGCGATTGGGCGCGGCGAGTGGCCGCAAGATATCGCCGACGCAGTCACCTCAGCCTATGCCGACCTCGGCCGCCGCATTGGCCGGCCCGACGTGGATGTCGCCGTCCGATCGAGCGCAACCGCCGAGGACCTGCCGGACGCGAGCTTCGCGGGGCAGCAGGAAACATTCCTGAATATCCGCGGAGCGGCCGCACTGCTCGACGCGTGCCGCCGCTGTTTTGCCTCGCTGTTCACCGACCGTGCGATCAGCTACCGGCGCGCCAAAGGGTTCGATCACCTGAAGGTCGCTCTCTCCGTGGGCGTGCAGATGATGGTCCGATCCGACAGCGCCAGCGCGGGCGTGATGTTCTCGATCGACACCGAGACCGGTTTCGACAAGGTCGTTCTCATCAATGCGGCCTGGGGTCTTGGCGAGAACGTCGTACAGGGCGCCGTCGACCCGGACGAATATCAGGTGTTCAAACCGCTGCTTGATCAGCCCGGGCTCGTGCCGATCATCGAGAAGAGACTCGGCGAGAAGGCGAGGAAGATGATCTACGGCCGGCCCGGGCAGGCGCCGACGCTCAACGTTCCGACTTCCAAGGCAGAGCGGGCAGCCTTCGCGCTCCAGGACGGGGAAATACTGCTGTTGGCCCGATGGGCCAACGTCATCGAGCGACACTACGGACGCCCGATGGACATGGAATGGGCCAAGGACGGCCAGACGGGCGAGCTTTTCATCGTCCAGGCCAGGCCCGAAACCGTGCAGGCCCGCAAGGAGGCCAGCGCCTTCAAGTCCTATCGCGTCAAGTCGAAGGGTCGCGTGCTGGTGACCGGCCTGAGCATCGGCGATGCCGTGGTCAGCGGCCGGGTCTGCGTCATCGACAGTCCGCGCGAAATAGCGCGCTTCCCCGACGGAGCAATCCTGGTCACCCAAACGACGGATCCGGATTGGGTCCCTATCATGAAGCGCGCGGCCGCGATCATAACCAATCATGGCGGGCGCACCTCGCATGCCGCCATCGTCAGCCGAGAGCTTGGCCTGCCGGCGATCGTCGGCACCGGCAATGCTACGCACGTCCTGCACGACGAGCAGGAGGTCACGGTCTCCTGCGCCGAAGGCGAGCAAGGCTTCGTCTACGAAGGAGACGCCGATTACGAGGTAACCGAGCTGGACCTCACCAGCATTCCCAAGACTCGCACCCAGGTCATGCTCAACCTCGCCAATCCCGCGGCGGCGTTCCGCTGGTGGCGCATCCCTGCAGACGGCGTCGGCCTCGCCCGCATGGAGTTCGTGGTCGGCCACCACATCAAGGTGCATCCGATGGCGTTGGTGCATTACGATGATCTCAAGGATGACGCGGCCAAATCGGCCATTGCCGATTTGACTCGCGGCTACGAGCACAAGCCGGACTATTTCGTCGACCGCCTGGCGCGCGGCCTCGCGCGCCTTGCGGCCGCCTATCATCCCAAACCCGTCATTGTGCGGATGAGCGACTTCAAGACCAATGAATATGCGGGCCTGCTCGGCGGCAAGGCCTTCGAGCCCGCCGAGGAGAACCCGATGCTCGGGTTCCGCGGCGCGTCCCGCTACTACTCGCCACGCTATCGCGCGGGCTTTGCGCTGGAGTGCCGCGCAATCCGGCGCCTGCGCGAGGAGATGGGGTTTCGCAACGTGATCGTCATGATCCCCTTCTGCCGTTCGACCGGGGAGGCCGACCGTGTGCTCGCGGTGATGGCCGAGAACGGCCTCAAGCGCGGCGAGAACGGATTGCAGGTGTACGTGATGTGCGAAATCCCGTCGAATGTCATCCTCGCCAAGGCATTCGCGGAGCGTTTCGACGGATTCTCCATCGGCAGCAACGATCTCACCCAACTCACGCTCGGCGTCGACCGCGATTCCGAAGACCTCGCTGAACTGTTCGACGAGCAAGATGCGGCCGTGAAATGGATGATCGAGAGCGTCATCCGCGAGGCTCACAAGGCCGGCGCCAAGGTCGGCCTGTGCGGCCAAGCTCCCAGCGACCATCCCGAGTTCGCACAGTTCCTGGTGGCTTGCGGCATCGATTCGATCTCCGTCACACCAGATAGCTTCGTGGCGGTGAAGCAGAACGTGGCGCAGGCGGAGGCAACGCACCTGGACCGAAAGACGGGCTGATCACGTCCATCCCAGCCTGCCGCCCGGAAAACGGAGAGCACAATATGAAAGCGCTGGTTTATGGCGGCCCCGGCAAGAAGACGATTGAGGAACGGCCCAAGCCGGAGCTCAAATCCCCCGGCGACGCCATCGTCAAGATCACCCACACGACGATCTGCGGCACCGATCTGCACATCCTCAAGGGGGACGTGCCCACCTGCAGGCCGGGCCGCATCCTCGGGCACGAAGGCGTCGGCGTGATCGAGGAGGTCGGCGCCGCGGTGACCTCGTTCCGGCGCGGCGACCGCGTTCTGATCTCCTGCATCTCGGCCTGCGCAAAGTGCGAGTACTGCCGCCGCGGCATGTATTCCCACTGCACCACCGGCGGCTGGATCCTCGGCAACGCGATCGACGGTACCCAGGCCGAATACGTCCGCACGCCGCACGCCGACACCAGCCTCTATCACATTCTCGAGGGCACCGATGAGGAAGCGCTCGTGATGCTGAGCGACATCCTGCCGACCGGGTTCGAATGCGGCGTCCTGAACGGCAAGATCGCGCCGGGCTCGAGCGTCGCGATCGTCGGAGCCGGGCCGATCGGTCTCGCCGCGCTCCTGACGGCCCGCTTCTATTCTCCCGCCGAGATCATCATGATCGATCTCGATAACAATCGGCTCGATGCCGCACGCCGGCTTGGCGCGACCCACACCGTCAACAGTGGCGACGGCGCTGCAGCCGCCAAGGTCAAGGCGATCGTCGACGGCCCAGGCGTCGACACCGCGATCGAAGCCGTCGGCGTGCCGGCCACATTCGTGCTGTGCCAGGAGCTCGTCGCCCCCGGGGGCGTCATCGCCAATGTCGGCGTGCACGGCAGCAAGGTCGACCTTCATCTCGAGAGCCTATGGTCCCGGAACATCACCATTACGACGCGGCTGGTCGACACCGTCACGACGCCGATGCTGCTCAAGACCGTCCGCGCGAAGACGATCGATCCGAAGCTGCTGATTACCCACCGGTTCGAATTCACAAAGATCCTCGACGCCTATGAGACGTTCGGGAAGGCCGCGAGCACCGGGTCACTCAAGGTGATCATCACAGCCTGACGGATGCTGGCACATCGGGCGTGGGAGCATTCGTCGTCGACGTGCAGTATCCGCTCCGCCCCTCTCGCTGACGAATTTAGAAAAATAGGATTCGTCCTTATCTTCGTTTCTTATCCGTCCCTGCATTTGCCGCCTCGGTTGGCCATCCTGACCACCGCCTCCCGGCGGGCACAGCCTTCGTCGCCGGCACAATCGTTGATACGTATCAACGGTCGCAGTCGCGAGCGGCTCAACGATGCGGTGCGTGCACTGCGTCGCAACCATTCAAATTGTCCAAAACATGTGAGCGTGCGTCGGACGCCATGGAGATCGATCGAATAGCGCGTAGGAATGACGGTTCCGAAGCCGGAACACGAGCGGCAGTACGCGCGGCGCAGATCGACGTCCTCTACCGTGCGCCCGCGTTCATGTTGCTCAACTTCCCCCTAGCCCTCGTGATCGCACTGTTCCTCTGGCCCTACTATTCAAGTTGGGCGATCGCGGCCTGGATTGCATTCATCTTCACCATTGCCGCGCTTCGTTTCCGTGACCGTCAGCGCTACTTGCGCACGCCGGATACCCGGCCATGGCAGAGCGGCAAGAGGCTGGTGCTCGGCACGATCGCGACAGGTGGAGCGTGGGGATTGGGCGCCGCCGCGTTGTTGGTGGCGGGCCATACGCAGATTCATGAACTCGTATTCTTCCTCGTGGCTGGCCTCATCGCGACGGCTGTCGTGGCGGACACGGGCTACATGCCGGCGTTCATCGGATTCCTTGTTCCGGCCGTGCTGCCGATCTACGCGGCGATCCTGGTACGGCCAAGCGCGGCGTTCGCAATCATGGGGCTCCTGCTGACCGCCCTCGCGACCGTTCTCGCCGGTGTGGGCCACAGCATCAACCGTCGGATCGTCGACAACTTGCGGCTTCAGATCGTTCGCTCCGCGCTTGCCGCCGACCTGGAGGCAGCCTCCAGGGAATTGAGCCGTCGCGACGCTATCCTGCGGGCGATGGTGACCAGCGCCACCGAACTACTGCGCCGATTCGATCTCCATCATTCCATGCCCGAAGTGCTGCGGCTTGCCGGCGAGTCGACGAATGTGAGCAGGGTCTATCTCCAGCAGATCACACAAGTGCGCACCGGCGACTTGCAGTGCTACGTGTGGACCAGCCCAAGCTGCCCGGCCAAGGACGACCTCGTATTCCTCCCTCTTGGATTCGATGCTGCGGGCCTCGGCGACTGGGCACGGGGACTGGCGCAGGGCAAGTCGCAATCCGCATTGGTCCACGAGTTGGCAAGCCCCGCGCGAGAGGCCCTCGGTCACCGCGGCGCCAAGTCGATACTCGTGGTGCCGGTATTCGCGCAGGGAGAATGGTGGGGCCTGCTCGGCTTCGACGACTGCGACAACGAACGCTCGTGGTCGACGGTCGAGATCGACACATTGAAGACGATTGCCGAACTGGTCGGCGCGGCGATCGGGCATGCGCGCAGCCTGGACGAACTGACGGGCGCCGCCCGCATCATCGAGCACAGCTCCACCATCCTGTTCCGCCTGCAACCGGCCCCACCCCACGCGCCGACCTACATATCGATCAATGTCCAGCGCTACGGCTATTCGTTCGAGCAATTCCTGCAGCAACCCGACCTCTACATGAAGATCGTTCATCCGGACGATCGTCCCAAGGTCGTCGAAGACCTGGCCCGTATCGTCGCGAATCCGGCCGCCGAGATCGTCAACGAGTATCGCCTGCGCCGGTCTGACGGCGCCTACGTCTGGTTCGAATGCCACACGCGCGCCTTGTACGACGAGGCGCGCCGCCTCACCGCGATCGACGGCATCCTGACAGATATCAGCGAACGCAAGGCGGCACAGGCGGCGATCCTCGCGATCGAACGGACCGACCAGCTCACGGGGCTCATCAGCCGCAAGAGCTTTATGGAGCAACTCACGCACGCGTTTATCGCGGCCAAGCGCGGCGCCCCGGCATTCGCCGTGCTCTATCTCGACCTCGACTATTTCAAGGACATCAATGACGTTTACGGGCATTCGAAAGGCGACGAGTTGCTCAAGGCGGTTGCCATGCGCCTTCGCGAAGTGCACCGGGCGCACGATGTCATCGCGCGGTTCGGCGGCGACGAATTCGCGGTGCTGCAGACTGACGTTACCGACCCCTCCGTGGCCGGCACCCTCGCCACCCGGATTCTGCACGCGCTCTCATCGCCCTACCCCCTCGGGACCGACATCCACGTGACCGCCAGCATCGGCATCGCCGTCTATGACAGCGACGTATCGGGGCCGGAGGAGATCATGCAGCGCGCAGACCTCGCATTGTATCGTGCCAAGGACGCCGGGCGAAATCAGTACCATTTTCACTCCGACGCACTCGATCTTGTCGTGCGCGAGCGCGTCACTCTCGGGGAGGATCTGCGTCTCGCTTTGGAGCGTCACGAGATCGAGATCTACTACCAGCCGCAGGTGAAGGCGTCGTCCGGCAGCATCCTGGGCCTCGAGGCGCTGGCGCGTTGGAATCACCCTCGGCTCGGGCTTCTCCTGCCCGGCCGCTTCATTCCGATCGCGGAAAAGACGGGCGTCATCGGCTCGCTCGGGCTCGGGATCATCGACGCAGTCTGCCATCACGTGGCCCGTTGGCGCGTCGAATTCCCCTGGTTGCCGCCCGTTTCGATCAACCTGTCAGCCGCCCAACTGCGCCCCGGCCTCGATTTCGATCGCGAATTCATCGCAATCCTGCGCGGGCATGGACTTGACCCCGGCGCCATCGAGCTCGAGCTCACAGAATCGGTATTGATGCAGGCGACGCGCGAAAACAGTCAGATGATCGAGCGTCTGCGCAGGCTCGGGACATCAATCGCAATCGACGATTTTGGAACCGGCTATTCGTCCTTGGAATATCTGCGGGCCTACCGGGTCAGCCGCATCAAGATCGCTCAGGAGTTCATTCACCATTTGGACACCGACCCGAACGACGCCGCCATCGTTCGCGCCACCATCAGCCTGGCCCGCGAGTTGGGCATTCAGGTGATCGCCGAGGGCGTCGAGACGAAGGCGCAACTGGATGTGCTCGTGACGGCGGGATGCGAGGTCATCCAAGGACACTACTTCAGCCGCGCCATTCCGGCGGCCGAGACCGCGATTGTGTTGCGTCGCGGCCGGCTTGACCCGGCCGACGCCGCCACGGTCGCGACGGGCGCCCAGCCGGCGGACAATGCGGCCTCAGGCGATGAGCCTGCCCGCAAGCGGCGAGGTGGGACATGACAGGAACCGCACCAGCGCGACCTGTTCGCGCGTCCCCAACGCGAACCGCGGCGTTCTATTGCGCTGCGACGCCTTGGCTCGTGCCAACCGTGGCAATCACGATTGAAATGACGGATTAGCGATGGAGCGCTCGGTATCTCGGGAGGGAGCCGCGTCCTGGCTCAACACGGCAGCGGCGAGCCTTGTGACAGTTGTGCTCCTGCTTCTACCTCCCGCGAGCTACAGCGTTGTCTCCTACCTCAACCTCGCTTCCGAAATGGACCGCGAGGCCATCCTGCGCGGCCAGGCGGTCAAGCAGGCGATTGCCGCATCGCCACAGTCCTGGGCCCGGGACCGCGACCTCCTTCAAACCTTGCTGTCGTTGCCCCCTGACTACATCGGCCACGGCCGGTTGGCCATATTCGACAGCGACGGCGTCGAGGTGGCATCTGTTGGAACTATCCCTTCCCACCCGGCGATCGTGCGTGTCGTGCCGCTGCAGGATGCCAGCACGACAGCAGGACGTTTGGAGATCGCCTATTCCCTGCGGACTTTGCTGCGCAACGCCATTTGGCTACTCATCGCCGGCGTCGCGCTCGCCGCTGGAGCTTTCGTTACGCTGCATGTCGTCCCCCTGAACGCCCTTCGCAGGGCAAACACAATCTTGCAGCAACGTGACAGCGAGCTCGCGTTTGCCAACACCGTGCTTACGACGGCCATGGACGGAGCTCCCGATGGCATCCTGATCGTCGACGAGAACAAGAAGATCATAGCGGCCAACAGTCGCTTCGCCGAAATGTGGGACGTGCCACGTGCCTTGGTCGACGCGCGCGACGATATCCCGGTTCTCGGTGTGGTGAGGTCGCGGACCAAGGATCCCGACGCGTTCGAAGCCAGGGTCGACTATCTGTATCGGCACCCAAATGAAACATCCCACGATCGCATCGACCTGAAGGACGGCCGCATCTTCGATCGGCATTCGCGCGCGCTTTACGATGCGCAGAGGCACTATCTTGGACGAATCTGGTTCTTCCGCGACATCACCGAACGCGAGGCCTTGGTCGACGATGTGCGCAGGAGCGAACAGAAGTTCCGGAATCTCGTCGAGGCCACTCCCGACTTCATTTGGGAGATCGATGCCGATAATCGCTTCACCTACGTGAGCCCGAACAGCCGGAGCCTGCTCGGATTCGAGCCGGAAGAATTGCTCGGAAAGACCCCGTTCGATTTCATGTCGCCGGAAGAGGCGCGTCGCGTGTCCTTCACCACGGCCCCGATTCTCGCCGCTCGGCAGCCTCTGTCGATTCTCGACAACGCTATCCTACGCAAGGACGGAAGTGAGGTCCCCGTGGAGACGAGCGCGGTGCCATTCTTTGACGCGGCGGGCAACTTCTGCGGCTACCGCGGCATCGACCGCGATATGACGCAGCGCAAGATCGCCATGCGGGCGCTGCAGCAGCGCGATGCGCTGCTGCACGCCGTCGCGCTGGGAGCAACCGAACTTGCAACCGCGGCCAGCGTGGAGGACGCGATCGGCCGCACACTACACCTCGTCAACGACGTGCTGAAAGTCGACCGCATCACGATTGTCGAGGATTCCAAGACGCCGGGCGAACCGCCAACCTTCCAGCACGGCTGGACCGGCCCGACTGCTCCCGCGGAGCTCAATGCAGCATTCTTCGACAGCGAGCCTCATCAGATGCCGGGCGTGATGGCGTGGCTGGCGCCGCTGCGTAACGGCCAATTCGTCCTGACCGATACGCGCACGACAGCAGGCGCGATCCGTTCCATCCTCGACCGTCTCGGCGTGAAGACGGCGCTGCTCGTTCCGATCACAGTCGACGGCCGGTACTGGGGCTTCGTCGGATTCGACACGTGTGAAGCAGAAAGGCAGTGGGAGCCGTTCGAGATCGAGATCCTGCGCACGCTCACGGACTTGGTCGGCAACGCCATCCAGCGCGAGCGCTATGTCAGGGAACTGCGCGACGCCATGCGGATCGTGCAAGACACGCCCACCATCCTCTACCGCCTGACGAGCGGGCCCGCGATGGCGATGAGCTACATCTCGCAGAACATCAAGCTGTTCGGCTACGATCCAGAGGCGCTGGTCTCGTCGCCGCGGCTGTTCCTGACCATCATCCACCCGGATGACCTGCCGAAGGTGCGCGATGCGCTCACAGTCGCACTTGAGAACGGCAGCAAGTCAGGCATGGTGGAACACCGCATCCTGACCACCCACGGCGACCACCGGTGGGTCGAGAACCGATATACCCCGGTTCGCGACCAACGCGGGCGGCTGCTCGAGATCGAGGGCATCCTCGTCGACATCACCGAACGGCGGCTGGCGGAAGAAAAGATCGCGCAACTCGCTCGGACCGATTCGCTCACCGGCCTCGCCAACCGCGCGACTTTCATCGAGCGATTACGCCTCGCATTCGCCGCATCGCGACGTGGCGCACCTCCGTTCGCGGTCCTTTACCTCGACCTCGACCGCTTCAAGGACATCAACGACACGCTCGGCCATCCGCTCGGCGATCTGCTGCTCAAGGCGGTGGCGGGCCGCCTTGCCGAGAACGCTCGCGAAACCGATCTTGTCGCCCGGCCGGGCGGGGACGAGTTCGCCATTCTGCAGTCTGACGTGAGCGAGACAGCGGATGCCGGGGCCCTGGCCGCCAAGCTTCGCGCCGCGATCGCGGCGCCCATCGAGATCGAGGGCAACCAGCTCCACATCACTGCCAGCGTCGGAATCGCGATCTATACCGCCGAGATCCTCGCCGCCGAGGATCTGCTTGCGCGCGCGGACCTCGCGCTCTATCGCGCCAAAGAAGAGGGACGCGACCAATACCGCTTTCATTCCGAGCAGCTCGACCAGCAGGTGCGCATGCAGGTCGCCATGGCAGACGAGCTGAGGAACGCGCTCGAGCGCAACGAATTCGAGCTCTACTACCAGCCGCAGGTCGCACTGGCCACCGGCCGCATCGTCGGCATGGAAGCGCTGCTTCGCTGGAACCACCCGACCCGCGGGCAACTGCATCCCCTCGCCTTCATTCCGACCGCCGAGAAGGCAGGCAGCATGGCCGCGATCGGCAAATGGGTGCTGGACCATGCCTGCGAGCAGATGGCGGCTTGGCGGAGCGCTGGAATCGCTCCCGCGACCATCGCTGCCAATGTCTCCCTGGCGCAGCTCAAAACCGGCGGTGAATTCTACCAGTTCGTCATCAGCACGCTGCAGAAATGGCGTCTGGCCCCGTCCGACCTGGAACTCGACGTCACCGAATCCATGTTGGCCCACGCCACGCTGTCGCAGAACGACGTGCTCGAACGGCTTCAACAGCTCGGCGTCAAGATCGCGATCGACGATTTCGGTACGAAATATTCCTCGCTGGACTACCTCAGGACCTACCGCGTCAGCCGCCTCAAGATCTCCAAGTCAATGGTGGATGCCGCCGCGCGCAACTCGGGCAACGCGGCAATGGTTCGGGCAATCACCAGCATCGCGCGCGAACTCAACGTGGAAGTCGTGGCGCAAGGGGTGGAGACCGAGGCAGAGTGGTCGTTCCTCACGGCGGCCTCGCCTTCGTCCAGCGTACAGGGCTATTTCTACAGCATGCCGGTGCCTGCAATTCGCGCCGGACAACTGCTGCTGCGCGGCGTCATCCGGCCCGCCGATGAGGAAAAGCCCGCCTCGGCGTGACACGCGCTGGCGAGCGCGGCGAGCGGCCGTTATCCTGCATCCTCGCAGGGACGAGGCGCTCGCGCCCCTTTTGAGATTGCACTGCCAACTTCGTGACGAGCCAATATCCTTAGCGGAACAGCGCGTACAATGCTCGCACTCGTCGGTCAGGATGCGCCGGTCGCCATAAAAGGCAGAACACCGGCATATGGCTGATGCTGCCCAACCAGTCCTCTCCTCGTGGACGACCTGAACACGAGATTCCCTTGAATGGATGCCCCGTGCCCCAAAAACGGCCTGCTGCGCTGTGATGATGTCCCCGGATTGGAATGGGCTTTGGACATGATGACGAGACGCGAGTTCGTTGCAACGGCCTCGGGCGCGGCACTCGGCTCCGCCCTTGCGCCGCGGAGCGCCGGCGCCGCCTCCCTTGCGAGCACGCTCGCGGCGATCGAGCGGAGCAGCGGCGGCCGGCTCGGCGTAGCCGTAATCGACACCCGGTCCGGCACGCGCCACGGTCACCGCGCCGACGAGCACTTTCCGCTCTGCAGCACGTTCAAGCTGCTGGCGGTCTCGGCTGTCTTGTCCCGCGTCGATGCGGGTAAAGATCGGCTTGACCGCCGCATCCGCTTCGAAGCGCGCGACCTCGTTACGTATTCGCCAGTCACCAAGGATCATACCGGGGCGCCTGGCGTGACGCTCGAGGATCTCTGCGAAGCGGCAATCACCGTGAGCGACAATACAGCCGCGAACCTGCTGCTCACCGTCCTCGGTGGACCGGCCGGGCTGACCGCCTACGCCCGATCACTCGGGGATTCCGTGACGCGACTCGACCGCATGGAGCCCGAACTCAACGAAGCCGCGCCGGGTGACCCGCGCGATACGACCTCCCCCGCAGCCATGGCGTCTACCCTGAACACGCTCGTGCTTGGTGACGCACTGAGCAGCAGTTCGCGTGCGCGCCTCACGCACTGGCTCCTCGCCAGCAAGACCGGCGACGCGCGCCTGCGCGCGGGCGTTCCCGCCGGATGGCGCGTCGGAGACAAGACCGGGTCGGGCGCGCGCGGCACCGCCAATGACGTCGGCGTCCTCTGGCCGCCGCGCGGGGCTCCGATCCTCGTCGCCGTCTATCTCACCGAGGCGAAAGTCGATGGTGCAGGTCGCAACGCTGCCATCGCCGCGGTCGCCCGGGCTGTTACGTCCCACGTGGCGCCGTGAGCACGGGGATACATCCAGCGGGCGCAGCATGATCGTGCGAAGCCGTCGCCGCGCGCCCACACGCAATCGATTCGCGTCGAATTCGATGTAGTCAGCGCACTTCGTCGTCTTCGCAGCAGCGCGACCTCCCGCACAGCGCGGCCGATTGCCTCCAATGCGATTTTCTTGCGCCAAAGGCGGCAGGCGCCGGCGAAACGGATGCGCCGCACACGATCGTGAACACAGCGAGGGCTGAACCGCCGCTATCGATTGCCAAGTCGAAGGTGACCGCGCATTCGCATCGCGACAGGATTGATATGGCCTGCACGAGTTTCGAGCCGACGCGCCAACACCCTGCATTCATCCGCGCGGCGCCACACGCCGCCAGAGCTGCGCGCCGCCCCCGCGCAACGTCGCCACAGTTTTTGCGGCTGCTGAATTCACGAATGAAGGGCCGGACGGGCCTTGAACGCCTCCTCGACCCGCTACGCGCGCACTGAGCCATACGTTCGTCCGATCTCGTAATCCCGCAAGCAAAGGAGTCTGCAATGTCCATTCTCACGACCAAGGACGGTACCGACATTTTTTACCGCGATTGGGGTACGGGGCAGCCCATCGTGTTCAGTCACGGGTGGCCACTTTCAGGCGACGCCTTCGAGGATCAGATGTTTTTCCTCGCCAACCAGGGATATCGCGTCATCGCCCACGACCGGCGCGGGCACGGGCGGTCGAGCCAGCCTTGGCAGGGTAACGATCTCGACACCTACGCCGACGACCTCGCCGAACTCACGAAGAAACTTGACCTCAAGGATGCCATCCACGTCGGCCATTCCACCGGGGGTGGCGAGGTCGTCCGCTACATCGGACGCCATGGCACCAGGCGCGTGGGCAAAGTCGTGCTGATCGGCGCCATCCCTCCGCTGATGCTCAAGACCCCGACAAATCCAAACGGGACACCAAAGGAGGTGTTCGACGGCATCCGCGCGGCCGTGCAGGCAGACCGCTCGCAGTTCTTCAAGGACCTGAGCATGCAGTTCTACGGTTATAACCGACCAGGCGCGAAGGTCTCCGAGGGCGTGCGCAGCTCCTTCTGGCTCCAGAGCATGATGGCGGGCATGCCGGCCTGCTATCTTTGCGTCAAGGCCTTTTCCGAAACCGACCTGACGGATGACCTCAAGAAGATCGACGTGCCGACGCTGTTCCTGCACGGTGATGATGACCAGATCGTACCGATCGCGGCCGCCGCGCGGCTGGCCGTGAAGCTCGTGAAGAATGCCAAGCTGATCGAGTACGCCGGTGCTCCGCACGGGATGTGCACGACCGAGAAGGATCGCGTGAACGCCGACCTCCTCGCCTTCGTCCAGGGCGAAGCCGCGCTGCGCCGCACGGCTTGAATCGGGACGTCAATGCCTCTGTCCGGGCGGCCCCCTTCGCCCGGACAGGTCTCTCCGGGTGAGGAACCCTTCCCCCGCGCGCGTCGTTTGTCGGGAGGCCGATGCGCCGAAGCAAGGGCGTACAAGACGAGGCGGTTGGGACGTGACAAGCCCAAAGCATCCTTCGCCAAGCGGAGATCATCAATGGACCAAGCCACCACCGCAAGGAAGCCCGACCAGGACCTGCCCTATCCGGCCACGGTGTCCATCGTTCTGAACGTCAACGGCGTTGCCCGCCGGCTCGAAGTCGCGCCGTGGACCACGCTGCTGGACGCGTTGCGTGAACGGCTCGATCTCACCGGCACCAAGAAAGGGTGCGATCATGGTCAATGTGGGGCCTGCACCGTCCTCGTCGATGGCAGACGGGTGAACTCCTGCCTCACGCTTGCCGTCATGAAGGACGGCGCCGCCATCACGACGATCGAAGGCCTTGCCACCGATGGAGCGCTGCATCCGCTGCAGCAGGCGTTCATCGATCACGACGCCTTCCAGTGCGGCTACTGCACGCCAGGCCAGATTTGCTCGGCCGCAGGGCTGATTTCCGAGGGGAAAGCCCATTCTAACGACGAAATCCGCGAATTGATGAGCGGCAACATCTGCCGCTGCGCCGCTTATCCGAACATCCTCGCAGCCATCCGACAGGCCATGGACGCCATGGGAGACAAGTCGTGATCAACTTCGAATACGCTCGCGCAAGCGACGTCGCCGATGCCGTCCGCCGGGTGGCCGCCGACCCGTCGGCCAAATTCATCGCCGGCGGTACCAACCTCATCGACCTCATGAAGGAGGACGTGGAGCACCCAACGCGCCTCGTCGACATCTCGCACCTGCCGCTCAAGAACGTGGAGACGACGTCCACCGGCGGAATTCGCATTGGCGCGCTCGTGCCCAACAGCGACCTCGCCTATCACCCGCTGGTCGAGCGGCGCTATCCGGTGCTGGCCGGCGCGATCCTGGCCGGCGCCTCGGCTCAGCTTCGCAACATGGCCTCCACAGGCGGCAATCTCTTGCAACGCACGCGCTGCTACTACTTCTATGACACGGCCACGCCATGCAACAAGCGCGATCCTGGCAGCGGCTGCTCGGCCATTGATGGCCTCAATCGCATGCACGCGATCCTCGGTACCAGTCCGGCGTGCATCGCCACGCACCCATCCGATATGTGCGTCGCGCTTCGCCTGCTGGATGCGGTCGTGCACGTGGTCGGGCCCGGCGGCGCGCGGACCATCGCCTTCGCCGATTTTCATCGTCTCCCGGGCGACACGCCTGCCCAGGACACGAATCTCGGAGCGAACGAGATCGTCACTGCGATCGAACTGCCGGCCAAAGGCTTCGCCTCGAACTACACGTACCTGAAAATCCGCGACCGCCTCTCCTACGCCTTCGCGCTGGTGTCGGTCGCCGCCGGCATCGAATTCGACGGCGAGCAGATCGCGGAGGCGCGCCTGGCGCTCGGCGGTGTCGCCCACAAACCATGGCGCGACGTGGAGGCCGAGGCCGTGCTGCGGGGCCGGCCGGCGACGGCGGCCACGTTCGCACACGCAGCGGACGTGCTTCTGCGCGACGCCCGTGGCTACGCCCACAACACCTTCAAGATCGACTTGGCGCGCCGCGCCGTTGTGCGCGCCCTCACCCAGGCGGCGAACGGTACGCCGCAGTCGCAATCCGACAAGAAGATCCGGTGATCGGCATGACCACATACATCGGCACTCCCACATCGCGCGTCGACGGGCGCGCAAAGGTCACCGGCGCCGCCAGATACGCGGCAGAGTTCAATGTTCCGGACCTCGTCCATGCCAGTGTGGTTACGTCGACCATCGCCAAGGGGCGCATCACCCGAATCGATGCCAGCGGCGCCCTGCGCTGCCGCGGGGTGATCGACGTGCTGACCCACGAGAACCGACCGGACATGGCCGACAGGGACGATGCCTACTGGGACGACGTCGCGCCCGATGACGGCTCCCCGTTTCGCCCGCTCTATGATGACCGCGTGATGTTCAATCATCAGCCGATCGCCCTGGTGCTCGCCGAGGATTCCGAAACCGCGCGCTTCGCGGCGTCGCTCGTGCGCGTCGAATACCAGCAGGAGAAGCAGATCACGGATCTCGCAAGCCAACGCGAGCGAGCCAAGACCGTCAAGAAGCCGGCCAAGCCGCGCGGCGATGCCGAAGCTGTGCTGGCGAAAGCGCCGGTGCGCCACGAGGCCGACTACGTCCTCCCCGCCGAACACCACAATCCAATGGAACTGTTCGCCACGACCGCGACCTGGGATGGCGACGGCAAGCTCACGGTCTATGACAAGACCCAGGGCGTGCAGAACGTCCAACAATATCTCTGCAGCATATTCGGCATGTCGCGCGATCAGATTCGCGTGGTCTCGCCGTTTGTCGGAGGCGCATTCGGCGCGGGGTTGCGCCCGCAGTACAACGCGCCGCTGGCGGTGCTTGCGGCGCTCGCCGTGCGCAGACCGGTGCGGCTCGTGCTATCCCGTCAGCAGATGTACGGTCTGAGCTATCGACCCGCCACCATCGAACACGTGGCGCTCGGCGCCGGCCGCGACGGCGCCCTGACCGCGATTACCCACGAGGCGATCGCACAGACGTCGCGCTATGAGGACTTCTCGCGCAACGACACGGCATGGGCGGACCAGCTCTACACCTGCGGCAACGTCGTCTACAGGCACAAGCTCGTGCCGCTCGATCTGCCCACGCCCAGCGACATGCGCGCGCCGGGAGCGGCGAGCGGGGTTTATGCGCTGGAATGCGCCATGGACGAGCTCGCGGTCGCGGCCGGCGTCGATCCGCTGGAATTGCGCCTGCGCAACTACTCAGAGATCGAGCAGGGCGACGATCTCCCCTACACCAGCAAGCAGTTGCGCGAATGCTACCGGCGGGGCTCCGAGGCCTTCGGCTGGAGCCGTCGCAACGCGGCGCCCCGCTCCATGCGTGACGGACGTGAGCTCGTCGGCTGGGGCATGGCCACCGGCGTCTGGGAGGCGCTGCAGATGCCGCTGGCCGTGCGCATCGTACTGACGGCCAACGGCCACGCGGAAGTGTCCTGCGCCTGCTCCGACATCGGCACCGGCACCTACACGATTATGGCGCAGGTCGCCGCCGACGCCCTCGGCCTCCCGATCGAGAATGTCAGCATCCGGCTCGGCGATTCGAGCCTGCCGCAGGCCCCCGTCGAAGGCGGCTCCTGGATGGCGGCCTCGGTGGCACACGGGATCGTCGCGACCGCCGGCGAGCTCCGCGGGGAACTGCTGCGCCTCGCCAAGTCGATGCCTCGTTCGCCCCTAGCCGATGCCGAAACGGACGACATCGCCCTGACAGACGGCATGATCGCCGACAAGCGGGAGGTCGGCCGTGCGGTGCCCATCGCCGACGCGATGCGCCACGGCGGCGTCGACCGCATCGCGCGCGAGAAGACGCACGAATTCAAGAAGCACGACAAATATGCCGCCAACACGCACTCGGCGATCTTCGCCGAGGTGAAGGTCGACGAGCAGCTCGGCATCATCCGGGTCACCCGCGTGGTGAGCGCGGTCGCCGCAGGGCGCATCCTCAACACCAAGACCGCCGCCAACCAGATCGCCGGCGGGATGGTCTGGGGTATCGGCATGGCGCTGCACGAGGAGACGCTGATCGACCATCGGTTCGGCCGGGTCATGAACGCCAACATTGCCGAGTACCACGTCCCGGTGAACGCCGATGTACATGACATCAAGGTGATCTTCGTGGACGAGCCGGACGACATCATCAACCCCCTTGGCATCAAGGGCGTCGGAGAGATCGGCATCGTCGGGGTGGCGGCCGCGGTCGCCAACGCCGTCCACCATGCGACCGGCAAACGGGTGCGCGACCTCCCGATTACCCTCGACAAGCTCCTCGACTGAGCAGCGACGGGTGCGAACGACGCAATCGGACGTTAGCGCGCGCAGATTTGGCGTGCGGGAGTCCCACCGCAGCCTGGCGCCGGCTTCAGGTCCGTGGTCGAGGTATGGTCCCCGGCGCGGCGATCGCGCTTTCGATCACCGCTTCCGCCGGAGCCAGCCGCTCGGCCATGCCTGCTGGCAGCCCGTGCTTGCCCTCCAACGAACTGGCTCGATTGAATGTCACCCAGGTCGCTCCATCCGGATCTTCCCGAACCAGCACGCGCAGGGGAAGCTCGAGACCGAAATCCGGCGCTGCGAGCATGAGTGGCGTTCCTCCGCGCGGGTTGCCGTAGATGAGGACGGTAGTGGGAGGCATGTCGAGCCCCGCCGACCTCGCCCCGGCCTGATGATCGATGACGGCGAAGATCGTAAAGCCCTTTCTTTCGAGTGCCGCCCGCAGGCGCGCTAGCGATTCTGAGAACGAAAACGCGCTTCTGAGCCGAACGGAAGCGGACCCCGCGGAATTGGTCGATAGCGTACCGTTCATCCGAACACTCGGCAGTTGCGGTGACTCGCGCTGGAACTGTGGCAAACTGCGCGCACTCCGATCACTCTGGTCCCCTATATATAGACACCATTGACGCCGGATCCGGAGGGGCTGCCGCCGGCAGGCACGGGATCACCCGACGAGGCACACGGTCGCGCCACTGATATGGTGCCGCTTCGGGTTGCGCGCATGGCGGGCCTTTGGATCGGCGACACGAACATAGGAGTGGCTTGCCTATGATCCAGAGCGTCGATCTCACCAGTCAGGACTATTTTCGCAATCCGGCCGCCGCTGTCGAACGATTGCGGGCTGCCGGTCCGGTTCTTGAAATCCGGTTTCCGATCGTCGGCAAGGTCTGGATCACGACCACGCAGGATCTTGCCGCGCGCGTTCTGAAGGGCAGCCGCACCTTCACATTGCGCAAGGACGGCGGCGCAATCGCCGGAATGCGGTGGTGGATGCCTGGCGTGATCCGCGCGATCGCCGACAACATGCTCACCATGGACGAGCCGGATCACACGCGGCTGCGCAGCATCGTCGACGAGGCGTTCCGCCGGCGGGCCATTCTGGCAATGGAGCCACGGATCCTTGCGCTTGCCGGCGCGCTGGCGGATGACCTTTTCACCGAGGGGATGCCGGCCGATCTGGTCGATCGGTTTGCGCGCAGGCTGCCGCTGGCGGTCATCTGCGAATTGCTCGGGCTTCCCGATGCCGACCGCCCGAAGTTCATCGCCTGGACCAACCGCTTCACGCGCCTGACCAATGCGGCCGGCTTCCTGGGCTTGATCCCCGCCATGATGTCCATGCGGCGCTATCTCGAACACCGCCTCGATGTCACGCGCCAGGAGGGAGGCGACGGCCTGATCGCGGAACTCGTACGGGTCGAGAAGGACGGGGGTCGCATCAGCCGGCGCGAAATGGTCGCGATGGTGTTCCTGCTGCTCGGCGCCGGTACGGAAACCACCACGCATCTGATCAGCGGTTCTGTCTACGAGCTTCTCAGGGTTCCCGACCTGCGGGATTGGCTGGCGCAGGACTGGAGTCGCGCCAATCTCGCCGTCGAGGAATTCCTCCGTTTCGTCTCGCCGGTGCAGTTTTCGAAGCCCCGCTACGTCCGGACCGACGTGGAACTCGATGGCGTGCGGGTGCCGAAGGGCGACAGGATCATGGCGATGCTGGCTGCCGCCAACATGGACCCGCACGCGAATTCGCACCCGGAGAAGCTCGACCTGACGCGGCAGCCGAACCGCCACCTGGCTTTTGGCACGGGGATCCACTTCTGCCTCGGCCACCAGCTCGCGCGCATCGAAGGCAAATGCGCGTTGGAAGCGCTGCTGACCCGCTGGCCAAAACTGGAGCTCGCAGCGTCCGACCAGCAGATCAGATGGCGGGAACGCCCCGGCATCCGGGCGCTTGCCAGTCTGCCAGTGAGGCCGGGGGACCCGTCGGCGGCGCCAGCGGGACGATGAGCGCGCATGCTGGCGCCCCGCAACCGCTTCGTTATAGTCGAGCGGTCGACGACGCCGGGCTGATTCTTTGGCGACCGTGGCACCTCGGCGCTCGACGCGTCCTCGAAGTTGCTGGCGCGGGTCTTGAGACAATGGAATTCATAGCACTCTTTGTGGCCCTCACCATCGCGATGCTGGTTGCGTGGCTCGGCACGCGCCCGTTCGCGCTCCTGCTGTTCGCCGCAGTGCTCGCCGCCTCGATCGGAACCTACCTGCATCACGCGACCGACGTTCTCAAGCTATCGTTCTGAGGCACTCGTGACCCGCCCGCTCGCCGTCACCCTGAACGCGCTCGGCCTTTACGCGATCGCATTTGTTCTCGCGGCCGCCTTCGCGGCGCAACTGGCGCTGCATGAACTCCCCTGCCCGCTGTGCATGCTCCAGCGCATCCAGTTCGCTATGCTCGCGATCGGGCCGATGCTCAACATCCGCTACGGTCCGCGATCCAGCCACTATGCGCTTTCGCTCCTCGCCGCCGTTGTCGGCGCCGCCTTCTCCATGCGCCAGGTTCTGCTGCACATCACGCCGGGCGATCCCGGCTATGGCAGCGCAATCTTGGGATATCACTACTACACGTGGGCGTTTCTCGGATTCTCGTCGGCAATCGTTCTGCTGGCGCTCATGCTGCTGTTCGACCGCCAGTTCGAGACGCATGATGTGCGGGAGCAGAACCGTCCCGGCGCGTTTGCACGTGTTGCGGCGTGGCTGGTGATCGGTTTGGCCGCCCTGAATATCGTCTCGACCGCACTCGAATGCGGATTCGGCGCATGCGCCGACAACCCCGTCGAATACGAACTGCTCAAGCTGCAGCGGTGAGAACGGGCATCTGTTCGCCGCTCAAGCCGATCTCGAGAGCACGATGTGCGTGGCGTTCTCCGACTGCACGTGCCCGGTCAGCGCGTATCCGAGCGCCGGCAGGTCGATCCCCCCAAACAGCGCCTCGCCACTGCCCAGCAGGATGGGCGAAATCGCCACGTGCATGTGATCGATCAGGCGGGCGTTGAGGTACTGCCGGACGGTCGCGACCCCGCCACCAACACGGACGTCGCGGCTGCCGGCCGCATCGGTCGCGCACGCGAGCGCCTCCTGGATACCACCGGTCACGAAATGGAAGGTCGTACCTCCGTTCATTTCAATCGGCGCACGCGCGTGGTGGCTCAGGACGAATACCGGCACATGATAGGGCGGCTCGTCGCCCCACCAGCCGCGCCACGACTCGTCCGGCCATGGACCCCGCACGGGGCCGAACATGTTGCGACCGAGGATCCAGGCACCGATGTTCTCGAACCCCCGCGCCGCGAAGTCATCGTCGATCCCGCTCGTTCCGCCGTCCCGCCCCAGCATGCGCTGAAAGGTGCGGGTCGGAATAAACCACTCATGCAATGCCTCCCCGCCCTTGCCCAGCGGGTTGTCGCGGCTCTGGCCGGGGCCGCCCCATACCCGTCGAGCGAGAGGGTGAAGGCGTGGACGCGCAGTCTCGGCATGACAAATGTCACTCCCCATTCGGCAGCAATGCCGGGTTCCACACCACTTCCCAGAGGTGCCCATCCGGATCCCGGAAATATCCGGCATAGCCGCCATAGAATGTATCCTGTGGCGGTTTGACAATCGCGGCACCGGCGCGGCGCGCCTGCGCGATCACTTCGTCGACCTCCTCGCGGCGGACCACATTGTGCCCGATGGTGAATGACGTCGGGCTTGCTTGCGTTTTCGGAAGACCGGTATCGTGCGCGATGTCATCCTGCGCCCAGATCGCGAGTCTCAAGCCGCCCGCAAGCTCGAAGAAGGCCACTGCGCCGTGCTCGAATTCGCGCCCGATGATTCCTTCGGTCGGCAATCCCAGGCCATCGCGATAAAATGCCAGGGAGCGTTCGAGGTCAGACACCCCGATCGTCAGAACGGATATACGCGGCTGCATGCTCAAGTCTCTCGCGCGTGGCGGGATGATGTCGGGCTTGGCGTTTCAGGCTGCCCGCTCGGACGGATCCTCGCGGAAAACGGCGACATTTTTGCGAGCGCCGCGCGGCCATGGAAGCAGGACGAATGCGAGGGTCGCAGCCACGAGCAGCGCGGCAATCGTCAAGAACGCCAGCATCAGAGAATCCGCCCCCTCCGCGGCGCTCGCCGATACGACGAGGCCGGTGAGCCATTGCATGACGGCCACCCCCAAGAACACGGCCGTGTTGAACACCGCGAACGCGCGGCCCGCCACCTCCCCGGAATAGGCGGCACGGACGTCGGCATATTGCAGGACGAAGTACCCGGTGAGAAATCCCAGCAGGACGACGAGGCCTACGTCGACGAGCGCGTGCGAGGACACCGCCAGCATCACGAAAGCCGCCGCGTAAGCCAGCGTGCATCCGACGATCAAAAATCGGCGCGGGCGCGGCCCAACATCGATCAGGCCGAACGCCGGTGGCCCGAGCAGGGTCGCGACGGAGGCCGCGAGCACGACGTGACCGCTTTGGACCAGGGTGTAACCATGCCGTTCGACAAGCATCGGGACAGCCCAGAGGCCGCGCAACGTGATGAAGGAGGCGTACGTCACCAGACCAAGCACCAGGATGCCGAGCGTATGCCGCTGCGCAAGGATCGGTCCGATTTTGACAAGAGCGCCGACGAGGGTTTCCCTCGGCTGCCCGTGACGGCCCTCGTCGTCTGAAACCAGCAGGACGACCGCCAGCAGCACGAAGCCGGCGCAAGCGGCCAGCACAAGAAAACCCGCCCGCCACGACCAGGTCGCGACGACCCACGCCAGCGGCGTTCCGGTCGCCAGCATGCCGATGCCGCTGGCGCTGAGCACGAGGCCCGACAAACGCGAGAACTGCTCGGGCGGATATCGGTTGGCCACGAACACGAGCGCGCCGAGAAATGCAGGTGCGCAACCGATGCCCACCAGCAATTGCCCCGCGATGAGCACGGGCAGACTCGGCGCGAATGCCGACACGAGGACGCCCGCAATGGCAAGCACGAAGGCGCCGGCAACCGTGCGCCGCACCCCATAGACGTCGAGCGTCACCCCGATGGCAACCTGCGTTGCCGCAAACGCAAGGTGGAAAGCGCCGGCGAACAGGCCGAGTTCCTGTGCGGTCGCGCCGAACTCCGCCTGCAGATCGCCCGCGACGACCGTAGCCACGGTCCGGAACGCCTGACTCATAGCGGCGACCGCCGAGAGCGTCGCCAGCATCACCCAGACGGGCACGGCCGACGGTTCCTTCGTCCCGATCTCCGATCGCTGACCACGCATCTGCCTGACCTCGCCCTCCGGTTACCGGTCACGGGGCGCCGAACCGCGATTCGTCGCGAGTCACGAAGAGGACGTCAGGCTGGACCAGCCCGCAAGCGAGAGTTTCCGCGTCCTCGTGCCAGTTCCAATGCCAACAATCCCAACCAAAGCCAGCCAAGCATGGCTGCGGCGTAGAAGGCGATGCCTGTCAGGACAATGCCAGCCATGCCGAGCCCGATCAGGATCGGGAGCGCGAATCCAACGACGAGACTTAATCCGGCGAGCCAGTTGTGATGCCAAAGCTGTCTTGCGAACACAAAGCAGGAAAGGATCAGCGCAGAGAAAGCCACCATGAACCCGACGCTGTGCATGACAGCGCTCGCCGTCATCACCGGAGTCTGATCCTCGGGCGTGCCCGGTGGAAATCCCAAGCCCGCCGGCGCGGGAAATATGCCGGCGATGACGAGTCCGATCCCGTAAAGACCGATCAGAGCGGGGCCCGCCGTTCCGACGGCCGCCGAGCGCATGCGGGCGGCGCAGGCCAGCACGAGCAGTCCCGAGATGATGAATGTCGCCACCATCACCCAGCCCCTCTCTCCAAGGCTGAGCATGCTGATCGCATGGCGATAGATATCGAATCCGGGCCTTGCGAACATCTCGACCGTCGATACCGTGAAGAACAGAATGCCCGCCGCGACGGCGGAGAAGAACAACGGCTCATCGCGGCGTGCAGCCAGATCCATCATGTGCAGCCTCCTTCGCACCAGAGCTAGCTCATCTGCGCCTTGATATACGCGGCCATCTGGTCGACGACCGTGCCCCAGCCGTCGTAGAAGCCCATCTGTTCATGGTTCTTGCGGGTCTCTTCGTTGCCGTGGATGGCAATCGCCGTATATCGCGTCCCGGAACCACGTCGTTCGAGTTGCAGCACGGCCGTGAAGAACGGCTTCGGCGAGGGCCGATACCCCGGAAGCAGCGTGTCGGTGAAGATGAGTCGCTCGTGCGGCGTGACTTCGAGATAGCAGCCCTCGTTCGTGAATTCCTGTCCATCGGGCGAGCGCATGACGCTACGGAACACGCCGCCCGGACGCAGGTCGAGCTCGCAGGCGGTGATCGTCCATGGCTTGGGCACGAACCAGTGACGGAGATGTTCCGGGGTCGTCCACGCCTTCCAGACGAGCTCGACCGGAACGTCGACATCGCGCTCGAGGACGAGATCCAGCGTCGGGTCGATCTTGATGACGGATGAGGTCATTTGGACTCCTGTTCCTTCATTGTCATGAGATAGCTGTCGAGTTGGTCGAGGCGGCGCTCCCAAAGGCTTCGTTGGCGTCCGAGCCAATCCTCCGCGAGCCTCAGCCGCCCGGGCGCGATCTGGTAGGTGCGCACGCGGCCGACTTTGCGCGAGCGCACCAGTCCGCTTTTTTCGAGCACCTTGAGATGCTCGAGAAATGACGGCAGCGCCATTTGATACGGTGCCGCGAGTTCGCTCACCGACGCCGGTTTCGCACTGAGGCGCTCGAGGACATGGCGCCGCGTCGGATCGGACAGCGCTCGAAAGACACCATCGACCACCGTCGCCGCAGGGAATTGACGGCCGCGCTGGCGCTGGCCGCCTGTCCGCGGTGTCATCGCATTTGCCTCCGGGTTCGCTCCGCCGCGCCCTTGGGGCAGGGTTCATATCTCGGAGAAATACTTAGGTCAATTCCTAAATATAATCACTGGGCGAAGCCTTGGTCTAGGTGTCCAGATCGACGCGCTCGAACAGATGCTGGTAGTGCCGAACGAGGCCCTCCTCGTCGACCAGAAGATCTGCCTCGAAGCCGGCGAACAGCCCCTGGTCGATGTAACGCAGACGGCCGGGTGCCTTGTAATCGTAGCGTTGCCGCGACCGTGCGACCGTCAGATCATCGCCATTCACATAAGCCGTGTCGACCGTGAGGCTTGCGCCCTCCCGCGCCGGAATCTTGCGGACGATGAGCGTGTTGCAGAACGGCGTCACCGAGAGGTCCGGCTCCTCGGCACCATCGAGATCCGCCCGACGCACACCATCCACGCGCCAGCCGCCGCCGGCGCGCTCCAACAGCAGTGTCCGGCGTCCATCGGCATCGCGCCGTTCGATCCGCAGCGACAGGGCACGCCAATCGGGTGTCAGCTGCCAGGCATGATCCACCCGGAATCCGCCGTTCCAGCCGCAGATGACGGAGGATTCCGCATGGAATCCGTCTGCGACCCTCGCCAGCGCCAGCAATTCCAGTCCGGCGGCATCGATGCGCCGCCAGCACATCTGCGTGAAGGCTGCCGACGAACGAACCAGGGGCATCGTCAATCACTTTCGCTGAACAGACGACATGTGCGGCAGACACCGCGCGTGACCCGCACTATGCCACGAGCGGTACGACGCTGGCGTTCAACATGGCTGCGGCATCGCGCGGGCTCAAACGCACCTGCAAGCCACGCTGACCGCCGTTGATAAAGACGGCCTCGTGCCCCATCGAATTCTCGTCTATCGCCGTCCGGACAGATCGAACCTGCCCGAACGGACTGATGCCGCCCACCTTGTAGCCCGATATCCGTTCAGCGTCGGCCGGTTTCATCATCTGCGCCGACTTGCCGCCGAACGCAGCCGCAAGCTTCTTCATCGAGATTTCACGGTCGGAGGGCACGATCACGCAGACGGGCTTTCCGTCAACGAGCGCCATGAGCGTCTTGAGCACGCGTTCGGGCGGCTCACCCAGGGCTTCCGCGGCCTGCAGTCCGATCCGGTCGGCGTCGGGATCATAGTCATAGACGTGTACCGTGAAGGCGATGCCCGCCTTCGCCAGCGCTGCCGTCGCACGCGTAGCTTTGGACATCTCGTTACTTTCCTTCAATGGCGCACCGCGCCGGCTCCAGCAATGCCAGTGCGACGCCGGAGCGCGGCCGGCGTGAATATATCTGCGGAGCGGCATGCGCGCGCGTTGGACCTGCCGCGCGCCAGAATTAGTGTACATGCGTGGCACGGCCGGACTGGCAGGCCATCAGCACGAATGCCATTGAGGATGACAATGTCGGAAGCGAAAGCCCCACCCGCCGAATTGGCGGGCAGCATCGGGGACGGACCCAGGGGGCGATGGGCCGAGGTGTTCGCCGTGTTTCTGCGTCTCGGCCTGACGTCGTTCGGCGGCCCGGTGGCGCACCTGGGCTATTTCCGCGACGAGTTCGTCGTCCGTCGGGGCTGGCTCAACGACCGGGCCTATGCCGATCTTGTCGCACTCTGCCAGTTCCTGCCCGGCCCGGCCTCGAGCCAGGTCGGACTCGCCATCGGGCTCTCGCGCGCCGGATATCCTGGCGCATTGGCGGCCTGGACCGGATTCACGCTGCCGTCCGCCATCGTGCTCGTTCTGTTTGCTTACGGCGTCGGGGCGCTGGGCGACGTCTCGGGCGCAGGCTGGCTGCACGGATTGAAGGTGGCGGCGGTCGCAGTCGTGGCCCAAGCGGTGCTCGGCATGATGCGATCACTCACGCCCGATCGCGAGCGTGCGACGATCGCAGTGGCCACCGCCGCGCTCGTGCTCGCCATACCCAACGCATGGGGTCAGATCGGCGCGATCGTGCTTGGGGGAATTGCCGGTGTCACGTTGCTCCGGGCACCGGTGCCGACGGATCACGCCGTGCTGCCGCTCAACGTCGGTCGCCGCACCGGCATCGCGATGCTCACCGTCTTCTCTGCCCTGCTCATTGGGCTCCCATTACTGGCATCCGCAATGCCCTCGCAAGGCATCAAGCTGTTCGATGCTTTCTATCGCACGGGATCGCTCGTCTTCGGCGGTGGCCACGTCGTACTGCCCCTGCTGCAGGCATCGGTCGTTCCGCCGGGGTGGGTGACGAACGACGCCTTCCTCGCCGGCTACGGTGCTGCGCAGGCGGTGCCGGGGCCGCTATTCACTTTCGCCGCCTATCTCGGCGCCGTCATGGGTCCCCAGCCGAACGGGTGGACCGGAGCAGCGATCTGCCTCGTTGCGGTGTTCCTGCCGTCGTTCCTGCTCGTCATCGGCGCGCTTCCATTCTGGGAGATGTTGCGCCACCGCCCCGCCGCGCAATCGGCCCTCAGGGGCGTGAACGCGGCCGTCGTCGGCCTTCTGCTCGCCGCACTCTATAATCCGGTGTGGACCGCCGGAATCTCCAGCACCGGGGATTTCGCGCTCGGCGCGGCGGCGTTCCTGCTGCTGTTCATGTGGCAGGCGCCGCCCTGGCTCGTTGTGGTCCTGTGCGCGGCCGGCGGCGCGGTGCTCGGCCTCGCATGATCGCCGCAAACCTTCCGCAGCCGAGCGACTTCACTTCCCGAACGGGATCGTCAGATCCCGTTCGTTCGTATCCACGACGAACACCGCGAGGAGCTTGGCCGGCTTGGTCTTGCTGGCATTGGCGCTGACGCCATGGCGATCGCCGGGCAGCTCCGAGAAGCTCTGTCCGGCCAAGTAGGTCGTCACCGGTCCGTCGTTGACCTGACTGCGAATCACTCCCTCAAGAACGGTCGCATAGATGAAGGCGGACTTCGCATGCGTGTGGCCGGCCGAGTAACCGCCCGGGCCATATTCGACGAGCACACCCTTGATGCTTTTGCCGGGGACGTTCGGCAGCTGGTGCTGGTAGACGAGCGTCACCTTGGCGTTCTTCTCCTTCGGGGCGTCCGCAAAGGCGCTGCCCAGCGGCAGGGCGACAAGAAGCAGCGAACAGACGATGCGTTGCATGGAGCTCTCCGTGGCCCGCGGGCACTGATCACGCCGCTGCCTGCGACCGGCGCAACCACTCGTCGAAGCAGATGCGGCCGAGGCGCGCCTCGCCCAACGGCACCAGCGAGCGCTCTTCCACCCGAGCGCCGAAGTACGGGGCTTCGGGGTCGTTCACGACCTCGCGCTGATCGCCGACCGCCTTCAGGTAGCGCGCAATATACTCGCTGAATGGCGCTCGTTCTGGGCCCGCAATTTCGAGCGTGCCGTTTCGCGGCGGCGCGACCGCAACGTCGGCGACGACGGCGGCGACATCGTCCGCCGCGATGGGCTGGAACAGGCCGGGCGAAATCCGAACCTTGTTTCCGTCGGCGCTCGTTGCAGCGATGCCGCGCAGAAACTCCAGGAATTGGGTCGAACGGATGATGGTGTAAGGAATACCGGACGCCTTGATCAGGTTCTCCTGGACAACCTTGGCATGGAAGTATCCGTTGCCGGGCATCCGATCGGAGCCGACGATGGAGAGCGCGACATGGTGGTGGACTCCGGCGGCGGCCTCCGCCGCGAGAAGATTGCGGCCGGAGGTTTCGAAGAATTGCAGCACCGCCTTGTCTTCAAATGAAGGCGAATTGGACAGATCGATCACCACTTGCGCGCCGGCCAGGGCGTCTTCGAGCCCTTCGCCGGTGATGGTGTTGATCCCGTTCTCGGGCGACGCGGCAAGGACCTCATGACCGCCCTGACGCAGGATGGCGACGGCCTTCGAGCCGATCAGCCCTGTGCCGCCGATGACGACGACCTTCATGATTTATTCTCCCTTGTCGGTGACCGAAGAGATTTCGGCGAGTTCGCCTGCATGACCGGCGGCCCGACACGCGAGTGCGGTAAACGGCGCCAGCCGAGTGCCGGGAAGCGCGTCCTGGATGTCCTATGCGTCACGCCCGTCACATAGTTGAGCATATCGAACACGACACAACGCCGATGTCGCGCGATTGTGCCGCCGTGCCTGGATCATACATCCGCAGATCCGAAGCCGTGATGACGCGTTCGACCGTGAGCGCTTCAATTCAAATTTTGCGAGTCGACGCGGGGCTATACGCCGACCACTTTTGGCCGATCGGACAACCGGACGCTGTCGCCGACCTCAATGGGCCCGGATCGCGCGCCTGCTCGATGGCGGCAAGCCAACGACAAACACGGCAGCCTTGCCCTTGCTGACCACAGCGACGTCTATTCATGCTGGATGATCTGCGCCCGCAGCCGAAAAGAGGATCGTACTTCGGCCGGAAGACGTCCTGAAGCGCAGCGGCCAATTGCGCGCGAATGACCTGCGGCGGCTCCGGTGCGCGCAGTTTGTCCTTAACAGGAGGCAACAATGGCCATGACGGCTCTCGCCAGCGCGCTCGTGATCCCGGATTCCTCTCTTGCAAAAGAAGCTACCGGCATCCTGCGTGAGCATTCCACCGATCTGCTCTTCAATCACTCGATTCGCGTCTACCTTTTCGCGGCTGAGCAGGGCCGTCAAAGACGCCTGCGCTTTGACCCTGAACTCCTCTACGTGGCCGCCGTATTTCACGACCTCGGCCTGATCAGGACATTCTCGAGTCCGGACGAACGATTTGAGGTCGATGGCGCGAATGCAGCCCGACAGTTCCTCAGCGCCCACAACATCGCTGAGGAGCAGGTGCAGGCCGTGTGGGAGGCGATCGCGCTCCACACCACCCCCGGCATCCCGAAATATATGCGGCCCGAGGTGGCGCTCCTCAACTCCGGCGTTCTTCTCGATGTACTGGGGGTTGGTTTGGAGCAATTTCCAAAGGACATTCGCGAGGAAATTGTCGCCAGGTACCCGCGCACGAATTTCAAAAAGGGCTTCATCGAGGAATACTTCGCTGGCTTTGCCCACAAGCCGGCAACCACGTATGGGACCGTCAACGCCGATTTCTGCGAACGTTTCATCCCGGGGTACAAGCGTCCCAATGCCTGCGATTTGATCGCAGCGTCGCCCTTCCCAGATGAGGCGGACCCAAGCGCCGCATCTTGAGCGCCACGATCACGACAGCTCGGCTTCGCTCCTAGTATGTCCCGCGAGGGGGGCCGTCGCGCCCGGCTCACCGTACCATTCCTTGGAGCGGTTCACGATCCAGACCACCGAGAGCATCACCGGCACCTCGATCAGCACGCCGACCACGGTTGCGAGCGCTGCGCCCGACTGGAAGCCGAACAGACTGATCGCCGCGGCGACCGCGAGCTCGAAGAAGTTCGAGGCCCCGATCAGGGCCGACGGCCCTGCCACGCAGTGCTGTTCGCCGGTCATGCGGTTGAGCAGGTAGGCAAGACCGGCGTTGAAATAGACCTGGATCAGGATCGGCACGGCCAGAAGCGCGATCACGAGCGGCTGTGCCAGGATCTGCTCACCCTGAAAACCGAACAGCAGCACGAGAGTCGCAAGAAGAGCGACGAGCGAAAGCGGTTGAACCCGCCCGAGGAAGCGCTGCAAAGCCGGTTCGCCGCCCCCCGACAGAAGCCGCCGGCGCAGAAGCTGCGCCGCGATCACCGGCACAACGATGTAGAGCGCGACGGACAGGACGAGCGTGTCCCAGGGCACGCTGATCGCCGAGAGCCCGAGCAGCAGTCCGATGATCGGCGCAAAGGCGAACACCATGATGGTGTCGTTGAGCGCGACCTGGCTCAGCGTGAAATGCGGCTCGCCTTTAGTGAGATTCGACCATACGAACACCATGGCCGTACAGGGCGCGGCCGCGAGGATGATGAGGCCCGCGATGTAGCTGTCGATCTGGCCTTCCGGCAGATACGGCCGAAAGAGATAACCGATGAACAGCCAACCGAGCGCCGCCATCGAGAACGGCTTCACCGCCCAGTTGACGAAGAGCGTCACGCCGATGCCGCGCCAATGCTCCCGCACCTTTGCGAGCGCGGCGAAATCGATCTTGACCAGCATGGGCACGATCATCAGCCAGATCAGTGCCGCGACCGGCAGATTGACCTTGGCGAGTTCCGCCGTGCCGATGGCGTGAAAGATGCCCGGCATCAGATGGCCGAGCGCCACTCCCGCGACGATGCACAAGCCGACCCACACGGACAGATAACGTTCGAAGGTGGACATGCTTGATCTTCAGGCTGCGCTTGGGCGCGGTTTGGTGGCGCCGTCGAGTTGACCGATCTCGACGAGCCTCGAACCGAGCGTCATTCGGTCGAGACTCGCAATCGGCAGCGCGGCGAACACGGAAATCCGATTCTTGAGATATTTGAACGCAGCAACGAAGGCTGCTTCCTTCTGTACGTCCGAGCCTTCGACAGCGGCAGGATCCTCGATGCCCCAGTGTGCCGTCATCGGCTGCCCCGGCCATACCGGGCACGCCTCCCCGGCCGCGCTGTCGCAGACTGTAAAGACGAAATCCATCACCGGCGCGTCGGGCTTGGCGAATTCCTGCCAGCTCTTCGAGCGGAATCCCTCTGACGGATAATTGAAGGCCCGCAACACCTTCAACGCCATGGGATGGACCTCTCCCTTCGGCTGGCTTCCGGCGGAGAAGGACCGAAATCGTCCGGCGCCCTCCTTGCTCAGGATGCTCTCGGCAAGGATCGAGCGAGCCGAATTGCCGGTGCACAGGAACAGCACGTTGTAAATTCCGTCAGCCACGAACGGGCTCCTTTCTCGTGGTGTTCTGCGGCGCGCAGCATGGCGAGAGATCGGCGATCAGCGGCGCGCAGATCTCCGGCTTTCCGCCGCAGCAATCCTTGACAAGGAATCCGGCCAGCGCGCGCACCGCCTCGAGCCGAGCCCGGTAGATGATCGTCCGGCTCCGTCGCTCAGCCTCGATCAGCCCCGCCCGCGCCAGGATCGCGAGATGCGTGGACATCGTGTTGTGCGGCACGGCGAGATGACGCGCGATCTCTCCCGCCGCGAGGCCGTCGGGTTCGTGCGCCATCAGCAGCCGGAACACTTGGAGCCGGGTTGGCTGCGCGAGAGACGCGAACGCGAGAATGGCTGCCTCTGATTCCATATGTCGAGACTAATCGACATTTTGTGCGAAAGCAAGCCAAGATGACGTGCCCCGCGGGTCCGCCGCCCGACTCGGCGCAGCCGCTCGAGGGGCAGCGACTATCAGCATCGATTGGTCGATTTCCTGCGTCGTCGGTCGCGACAGCTTTGCCGGCTCGGCTGCAAAAAGACCGTCAGCTTCGACCACAATAGCGGTGACCACGTCGCTATGCAGCAGGCGTGAGCGCTGTCTTTAGGATGCTCGTCAGAGTCGTCGCTGATCCAAGCCGGGTGTGGACCCTGGTACGAAGCCTCGGACCATGACGCCCATGATCCGAGAATTCGCAGCATCAAGTCTATCTCATGTCGTCGGGACCGTTCCGCGGTCGATGACGTATCCGATACCCGTGATGGACGCAGCTAGTCCTGAGACCCAGTCATAAACGGCATGATATCAACGCCATCGCCAGGGAAGATCGTGAAGTGTGGGTGCCCCTCAAAGAGACGCGCAGCGGCGTAGATGTTATCGGCTTCGACGACGATGTAGCCGCAGAATGCATTCTGCGCGTCGCTGATGCCGTCTTTGGTCACCCGCTTCGTCTTGCCAACCATGCCGCCCGTGTCAGGAAACGACGCGGCGTTCGCCTTTTCCCAGTCCGCCCATTGTTTCAGGCCGACCGCGTCGACCGCCTTCTGCTCGGCTTCGGGTAGCGCGCGGAAGCGGGCAAGGTCTTCCGGCTTCATGGTGTAGACGGCGAGGAAGCGAGGCATGGCATGCGCTCCGGTGCGGAAAGTTGCGAGAGCCTGGGCGCCGCCCCTACTCCCACTCGATCGTGCCGGGCGGCTTCGACGTTACGTCGTAGACCACGCGATTGACGCCCTTCACCTCGTTGATGATGCGCGTCGCGACCGTGCCCAGGAACTTTCCGTCGAACGGATAGAAGTCCGCCGTCATGCCGTCGGTCGAGGTCACCGCGCGCAGGCCCACGACATAGTCGTAGGTGCGGAAATCGCCCATGACCCCCACCGTCTTCACCGGCAGGATCACGGCGAAGGCCTGCCAGATCTCGTCGTAGAGCCCGGCGCGGCGGATCTCCTCGATGAAGATTTCGTCGGCGTAGCGCAGGATGTCCAGCTTCTCGCGGGTGATCTCGCCCGGACAGCGGATCGCGAGCCCGGGACCCGGAAACGGATGGCGCCCGACGAACACTTCGGGCAGGCCGAGCTCGCGCCCGAGCGCGCGCACTTCGTCCTTGAACAGTTCGCGCAGCGGCTCGACGAGCTTCATGTTCATGCGCTCGGGCAGGCCGCCGACGTTATGGTGCGACTTGATCGTCACCGAAGGACCACCGGTGAACGAGACGCTCTCGATCACGTCCGGGTAGAGCGTGCCCTGCGCCAGGAACTCCGCGCCGCCGATTTTCTTGGCCTCGCGCTCGAACACGTCGATGAACAGCTTGCCGATGATCTTGCGCTTGTCCTCGGGGTCGCTCACGCCGGCGAGCGCGCCGAGGAACTCGTCCTGCGCCTGAACATGCACGAGCGGAATGTTGTAGGCGCCGCGGAACAGCGCCACCACCTTCTCGCCCTCGGCGAGCCGCAGCAGGCCGTGGTCGACGAACACGCAGGTAAGCTGATCGCCGATCGCCTCGTGAATCAGCACGGCAGCCACGGCCGAGTCGACGCCTCCCGACAGACCGCAGATCACCCGCCCCTTGCCGACTTGCACGCGGATCTTCTCGATCGCCTCATCCTTGAAGGCGCGCATCGTCCAGTCGCCGCGGCAGCCGGCGATCTTGCGCACGAAGTTGCGGATCAGCGCCGCGCCGTGCGGCGTGTGCACCACCTCGAGGTGGAACTGCGTAGCGTAGAATTTGCGCTTCTCGTCAGCGATCACCGCGATCGGCGCATTCGGCGCGCGCGCCACGCCAGCGAAGCCCGCGGGCAGCTCGGTGACGCGGTCGCCGTGGCTCATCCAGACGGGGTATTTCTCGCCGACCTGCCAAACGCCGTCGAACAGCGCGCAGGGAGCGGTCACCTCGACCTCGCTGCGGCCGAACTCGCGGTGGTGGCCGCCCTCGACCTTGCCGCCGAGCTGGTGGGCCATGGCCTGCTCGCCGTAGCAGATCCCGAGCACGGGGATGCCGGCCTCGTAGATGGCCTTGGGCGCGGCCGGGGCCCCCTTCTCATGCACCGAGGCCGGGCCGCCGGAGAGGATGACGGCCTTGGGCTTCATCGCCGCCAGCGCGTCCTCGGCCCGGCTGAACGGGACGATCTCGGAATAAACCCCCTCCTCCCGCACCCGCCGCGCGATGAGCTGGGTAACCTGAGAGCCGAAGTCGACGATCAGAATCTTGTCGTGCATTGAGGGGGATGCATCCCACCGCGCGGCCGGAACCGGAATCGATCACGCAAAGAGCCGGGCGGACAGCTTATTTGCTGCGGGGCCAGACGGCGGTCAAGACCGCACTAGACCTGCGCCGACGACAAGGTCGCCCCTAGTATCCCGGATGAGCCTGACTACCGACAACGGCACTACCTTAGCGCCCAGAAACGGCTGGTGCCGTCGGTGCTCGCCTCAATGAGCACCGACGTGTGAGGCCCGATGGTGTAGGGCGTGGGTGATGGACCGGCCGCACCAAGATTGAAATTTTGCCCCGACTGGCAGTACAGGAGCAGATCGCTGCCCGACGGATTGACCATCAAAAGCCGTAACCCAACGAGGTCGGCCGTGATACTGCCTAACGAAACGGTTCCAGGTGTGTTGCCGGCGTAAACGAACGTGCCGGGCTGCTTTATCCCCGCTCCGAATGATATCGCCGCGCCGCTGGCAAACGTCTGCTGTGGCAGAACGAAATTCGAGCTGAATGCCGGCCCAAACGTCAGCGGGTTGACGTAGAGGTCCGGCGTGCCGAAGCTGGATAGATAAAGGCCGCCCGTGTTGAAGGGGGCCACAATCCCCGATTGCTTGTTGACACGAAACCCGAGAGCCGAGACACCCGATGAATTGGCAGCATTCCATTCGGCGCAAGCCCCGGTCAAAATCGAAGAATTGCTACTATTGTCCGCATCGAACGTGAATGTCTTTGGGCAATCGACCTCGCAATCCACGGCGATGCGCAGCGTGAAGGTGCGATAGTTGCCGTCGCCGGGCGCGTCAACCCAGTTGCAGTGGACACGTGTTGTATCCACCCCATTGAACAACACTGCGGTCGTACCGCTCCCCTCGAGATCAAGACCACTAAAGATCGACGATCCAAAGGCGGTAAGGCCGCCGATCTCGCCCAAAAGCTCAACATGTGGGAATCCAAACGTCTGGATGTCGAACGTTGTGCTGCTGCTCGCGGTGCTCACCGGCCCACCGACGTACTGCGATACTTGGACAGCGCCAGTAGGCGCATCCAATGCCGACACGAAGTAGAGTTGCGTTGCGGCAAACCCAGCGGCCGAACTCGAGAACGTAAGCGGCATTCCGACCCGCAGTTTTGAAATATTTCCTGTACCAATCATTAGATTGGGACTGCCCGACGTCGCCGTTACGCCTATGATTGTCGGAACCTGAGCGCCCGCATTGTCCCGCAACACCTGAATGTCGTGGCAGTTCAGAATGTTGAGACGGCCGTAAATTTCCCCACGCGCCTCGAACACAATGCCACGCGTCACCTGGCTGTGGACGTTGGACAAAATGTGCTCGAACCAGCTATTCCCGCAATTCATTTGGGACGTGCCGGTGGTTACACCGTTGTTCCAATTCATTCCGCCCGACGCCCGAAAGCAAATCGTACCAACTGCGGGGGTCCCTGTCCCAAGTTCAACTGGTTGCACCACGTTGAACCAGCGAAAGACGCTTTCGGACATATTCTCGCAATAGAAAGACCATTGATTGCAGTGCGCAAAATTCAGGCGCTCAAACAAACACTCCTGGCAACCCGATTTGTAAATGTCGCCGATTTTGACTCCGTACGAGAAATTCAACAAAGTTAGGTTGCTAATGCCAGCACCCCGGAGCATGCCGGGATAAGTTTTGCCGTCGACAGAGCTATGGCCGCCGTTATTGAATAGATCAAAATTATTGTCAGGATTCTCTCCAGTGATTGGGATGGGAGTTTCGCCGTTCCATGTGTGATTATAAACGAAGCCTTCGAAGGTCCCGTCCCCAATCAGGATCGTTCCGCTGTACGGTCCTTGGGGTGTAAAATTCGGTGACCATCCTGTGCCTTCGTAATACACGCCGTGCGAGAGCGGGAGAGGCGACGTAAGTTGAATTGTTGTCGCCGGAAGCACTACAACGCCGCCACCGGTTGCAACCGCTGCGTCATACGCGGATCGGACCCCCGCCTCCGTCGCGTCTGCAAAGAAACGCGGATTAGCAACGACTGCGTTCACCATAGCGGCTCCAGACGGCAAGCGTGCCTCCGCATGGAGGCACAAGCAGCCTCATTTTCCAAGCGCATCGGCAACTCTGATTGGTGTCAAATGGAAGTTACAATTCACTGCTCTACCCGTTCTGGATGACGGTCATGCGACTTCTCCGTTACTCGTGACGCCAGCGGAATTCGCATCGATCCACGCCGAGCGTTCTTGTCACGGCTGAAGGTTGCTAGCGGTGCCCGAATTCAAATCAGGTCCAACTCAGAAGCTCGGCCGGACGGTCAGGGAGATGGTCCGGCATATTGCGCATCGGCTCGCCCTGCAGGGTCTCATTGATCGCGTTCGGGTCATGAAGGGGCTTCAAACCGCCCATTACAACGCAAGCGCGCCAGCCGCCGCGCGCTTCGCCCACATCTACGACAATGATGTCTGGGGCAGCGACGGCACGGAAACGCCGCCTTCAGGACCCGGCTCGGCGCTCGCGAGGACGGCGAACGTACGAGCACAACTGCCTTCCGTTCTGCGGGACCTCGGCAGCTCGACGCTCGTCGACCTCGGCTGCGGCGACCTTACGTGGATGAGCACGATCGAGTTGCCCGTCCGCTATGTCGGCGTCGATGTCGTTGCAGACGTGATCGCCGAGAACGAACGCCGGCACTCCTCGCCGTCTCGCCAGTTTATGTGCGCCGACGCATTGCACGGCGACTTACCCGACGGCGACACCGTACTGTGCCGCGAGATCCTGTTCCACCTGAGCTTCGCCGATGTCGGCACGTTGATGCGCAACCTCGCGCGCAAGCCACGCCGCTGGTTCATCGCCACCACCGACACCGCGACATGGTTCAACGCGGATATCCGCAGCGGCGACTTCCGCATCCTCAACCTGCGTCGCAGTCCGTTCCGCTGGCCGCAACCCGACCGGACGATCGACGACTCCGGATTGGTCGAGGGACGCACCCTCGCGATCTGGCGGTTTGATCGTCTGCCTCTCGGCCGCCTCTAGCCAACCTGCGCCGACCGCCGCTCAGGACTTACGCCGCAGCACGCAGACGAAAAACCCGTCCGTCGCCGTGCGCCGGGGCGTCATCAAGAGGCCGGGGCCGGCGCGGGTGCCCTCCTCGAACGCCGACGCCTGGGCGCCGAGTATCGACAGGTCGGGCTGCGTCTCGCCGAACCCGGCATGGCGCGCCATGAAGGATGTCACCTGGTCGGCATTCTCCTCGGCGAGGATCGAGCAGGTGACGTAGGCGATGCGTCCGCCCGGCCGTACGAGCCTGGCGGCGCGGTCGAGGATCTCGCCCTGCTGCCTCGTTCGCTGTTCGAGCGCGCCGGGCCGCATGCGCCACTTGGCGTCCGGATTGCGCCGCCAGGTGCCCGTGCCGGTGCAGGGCGCGTCGATCAATACAAGGTCGGCGCGGCCGGCAAGATCGGCGACCGTCTGGGTATCGTCGAAGCTTCGCGGGGTGCGCACCTCGACGTTGGCCGCGCCCGCACGCGCCAGCCGCTCGTGGATCGGCGCGAGCCGCCGCTTGTCGAGGTCGGTGGCGTAGAGTTCCCCGCTCCCGGCCATCGCGGCGGCCAGCGCCAGCGTCTTGCCGCCGGCGCCGGCGCACAGGTCGATCACCGTCTCTCCGGCACGGGCGCCGCTGAGCAGCGCAGCGATCTGCGACCCCTCGTCCTGCACCTCGATGCGACCCTTGATGTAGGCGGGCTCGGCGTGGATCGCCGGATTGCGGGCCGTGAAAGACAGGTCGATACGCAGCCCCACCGGCGAGAATCGCATCGGAACGGCATTGAGATGCGCGAGCTCGCCAAGGACCGCATCGCGCGTCGCCTTGAGCGCGTTGACGCGCAGGTCGAGCGGGGCGCGTCGTGCGAGCGCAGCCGCCTCCTCCGCGCGATCCTCGCCGAACACGCGGGCGAGATGCGGGTCGAGCCATTCGGGATAGTCGCCGGCGACATGGGACGGCGCCTCCGCAAGCGATCCATGCGCGAGCCGGTCGCGCTCGGCCTCGCTGAGGGGCGCGGGCGCGAAGCGTTCGCCCGAGAACAGCGCCGCGATGGCGTCTGCGTCGTAGGCGCGCTCGAGCCTGAGCATACCGAGGACGATCGCGCGCGGCGTCTCCTCGCCCATCAGCCAGGCGGCGGAGCTGCGCCGGCGCATGGCGTCGTAGACGAGACCGGCGATGGCGGCGCGGTCGCCGGAGCCCGCGAAACGGTGTGCGAGGCCCCAATCCTTGAGCGCGTCCACCGCCGGGCGGCGATGCGCCTCGATGTCAGCCATCACTTCGACGGCGGCGGCAATGCGTGCGGATGGGGTCATCAGATGTTGAGCAATAACTGCAGTGCAAAAACAACCCACATCGCAAGCAGCACAAGCGCGCCTGCAGTGTAGGTCGCGAACCGCTGCGCGATGTCGTTTGAGCCGATGTGGATCGCCGCATGGACGATCCGCAGCAGCACGAACACCCAAGACATAGCGACGAATAGAAAATCGGCCTTGCGCAAGATCAACGCCAGAATGACCAGCACATAGAACAGCACGGGAAGCTGGAACTGATTGTCGAAGGCGTTGCCCGCCTCGGTCACCCGCGGCGGCCAGTTGTCCTGGCGCAGTGCGATGTCCCTCACCTGCGTCTCGCGCCGGCGCACGGAACCAACCCGCAAGCCGCCCATCCAGAACAGCAGAACGAACGTCAGGGCGACCTGGACGAACAGCGGAGCAAGAATCGCAGCAGCCGACATCAGATCTCTCGGGCCTTTCCCGCTTCGATTCCGCGAGCTCACACCATGACGGCCAAGTCATTGCCGTGCAAGGCGCCATCCAGCGCCGTCAACCGCCAGCGCAGCTTCAGCGTCCAACTGAGCGCCGGTGCCCGGTCAGCCCGCAGCCGCTGCGACGCGGACCAGCGTCTTGCCGAAGTTCTCCCCGCGCAGCAACCCGGTCAGGCCGCGCGGCGCGTTCTCCAGTCCGTCGATGACGTGCTCGCGGTACTTCACGCGTGCGTCCCGCACCCACGGCGCCATCTCCGCGATGAACTCGGCATGGCGTCGGTAGAAATCGCCGACGAGGAAGCCGCGCAGCGTCATGCGCTTGGAGAGCACGCTGCGCATCAGCGTCGGCACCCAATTGACACCCTCACCGGGTCCCGACGCGTTGTAGTGCGCGATCACGCCGCAGATCGGAACGCGGGCGTGCACGTTGAGCAGCGGAAACACCGCTTCGAACACCTTGCCCCCGACGTTCTCGAAATAGACGTCGATGCCGTTCGGACACGCAGCCTTGAGCCGCTCGCCGAGGTCCGGCGCGCGGTGATCGAGGCAGTCGTCGAAGCCAAGCTCGTCCCTCACGTATCGGCATTTCTCTGCGCCGCCCGCAATGCCGACGGCGCGCGCACCTTTGATCTTCGCGATTTGTCCGACCACCGATCCGACGGCGCCGGAGGCGGCGGCGACGACCAGGGTCTCGCCCGGCTGCGGCTTGCCGATCTCCGACAGGCCGAAGTAGGCGGTCATTCCCGGCATCCCGAGGACGCCGAGGGCGTAGGAGACCGGCGCCGCCTTGGGGTCGAGCTTGCGCAGCCCCTTGCCGCCGGAGAGCGCGTGGGTCTGCCAGCCGGTGTGGCCGAGGACGATGTCGCCGACACTGAATGCATCGTTGTTCGAGGCGATCACCTCGCTGACCGTACCGCCCTCCATGACGCCGCCGACCGGCACCGGAGCGGCGTAGCTCGGCGCGTCGCTCATGCGGCCGCGCATGTAGGGGTCGAGCGACAGCCACAGCGTGCGCAGCAGCACCTCGCCGGCGCCAGGCAGCGGCACGGGCATCTCCTCGATGCGGAAGTTCTCCGGCGCGGGCTCGGCGGCAGGGCGCGAAGCCAGGACGATGCGGCGGCCGAAATCGGTCATCAGCGCCTCTCCGCCCGCGCGGCTCAGGTCTCCTGCTCCGCGATGGCGACGTCGCGGTTCGAGACGTGCTGGGCGGTCGTGCCGATCGGAGCGGGCCGCTGACCGGCCGCGCGCTCGGCCGATGCCAGCGTATTGGCGAGCAGCATGGTCACCGTCATCGGCCCGACGCCGCCCGGCACGGGCGTGATGTAGGAGGCTTTCTCGAGCAGCCCTTCGAAATCGGTGTCGCCGACGAGCTTGCCGGACGGCAGGCGGTTGATGCCAACGTCGATCACGACCGCGCCCGTCTTGACCATCTGCGGCAGGATGAGGTTCGGCTTGCCGGCCGCCACCACCAGGATGTCGGCGAGGATGGTGAACTGCGCGAGGTCGCGCGTCTTGGCATGGCAGATACAGACGGTCGCGTCGCGCTGCATGAGCATCAGCGCCATCGGCTTGCCGACGATGTTGCTGGCGCCGACCACGACGACGTTCTTGCCCTCGAGCGGGATGTTCTCGTGCTCGAGCAGCTTCATCACGCCATAGGGCGTGCACGGCGGAAACACCGTGTCGCCGACCACGAGCCCTCCCACGTTGTAGAGATGGAAGCCGTCCACGTCCTTGTCGGCGGAGATGGTCTGCAGGATCTGTGAGATCGAGAAATGCGGCGGCAGCGGGAGCTGGACGAGGATGCCGTGCGTATCCTTGCGCGCATTGAGCTCTCTGATGAGGTCCAGCACCTTGGCGGGCGCCACGTCCTCTGGAAAGTCGTAGCGGAACGAACGGATGCCCACCTCTTCGCAGGCGCGCATCTTGTTGCGCACATAGACGGCGGAGGCCGGATTGGCGCCGACCATGATGACCGCGAGACCAGGCACCACGCCTTTCTTGGCCAGGGCCTGGACACGCTCGGTGATTTCGGCGCGGATCGCGGACGAAACGGCGACGCCGTCGATAAGCTTTGCAGTCATGGAACGCGCAACTTCCTTCAATTCTCCGCGGCCGGGAAGCCGCGGTACCGATAATAACGAACCTGCCTGAAAGTCATAGGCTACACGCGATAGTTGGGACTCTCACGCGTGATGACGACGTCGTGCACGTGGCTCTCGCGCAGGCCCGCGCTGGAGATACGCACGAACTGCGCCTTCTTGTGCAAGTCGGGGATCGTCCGCGCACCCACGTAGCCCATGGCGGCGCGCAGGCCGCCCACCAGCTGGTGCAGCACGGTGGCCGCCGCCCCCTTGTATGGGACCTGCCCCTCGATCCCCTCGGGCACCAGCTTGAGGGTATCCTTGATGTCCTGCTGGAAGTAGCGGTCGGCCGAGCCGCGCGCCATCGCCGTGACCGAGCCCATCCCGCGATACGTCTTGTAGGAGCGGCCCTGATACAGAAAAACCTCGCCCGGCGTCTCGTCGGTGCCGGCCAACAGCGAGCCGATCATGCCGCAGGACGCGCCGGCGGCGAGCGCCTTGGCGAGATCTCCGGAATATTTCACGCCGCCGTCGGCGATCACCGGCGTGTCCGACTTATGCGCGATCTCGACGGCGTCGAGGATAGCCGTGAGCTGCGGCACGCCGACGCCGGCCACGATCCGTGTCGTGCAGATCGACCCCGGGCCGATGCCCACCTTGATCGAGTCGGCGCCGCAATCGATCAGCGCCTTCGCACCCTCCGTGGTCGCCACGTTGCCGGCCACGACCTGCACCGCGTTGGACAGCCGCTTGATGCGCGCCACGGCGTCGAGCACGTGCTTGGAATGTCCATGCGCCGTATCGACCACGACGAGGTCCACACCGGCCTCGATCAGCCGCTCGGTACGCTCGAATCCGCGGTCGCCGACCGTGGTTGCGGCGGCGACGCGCAGACGTCCCTGCTCGTCCTTGCAGGCGTTCGGGTTGGCCACCGCCTTTTCGATGTCCTTCACGGTGATCAGCCCGACGCAGCGGTAGCGGTCGTCGACCACCAGCAGCTTCTCGATGCGATGCTGATGCAGCAGCCGCTTGGCCTCGCTCTGGCTCACGCCCTCGCGCACCGTGATGAGATTTTCTTTCGTCATCAGCTCGGCGACGCGCTGCTCGGGGTCGGTGGCGAACCGCACGTCGCGGTTGGTCAGGATGCCGACCAGCTTGCCGGGCGTGCCCTGGATCGCGCGCTCGACCACCGGGATGCCCGAAATGCGGTGCACCTTCATCAGTTCGAGCGCATCGGCGAGCGAGGCGTCGGGCGTGATCGTGAGCGGGTTCACCACCATGCCGGACTCGAATTTCTTCACCTGGCGGACCTGGGCCGCCTGCTCGTCGGGGGTCATGTTGCGATGGATCACGCCCAGGCCGCCGGACTGGGCCATGGCGATGGCCATGGCGGCTTCCGTGACAGTATCCATGGCCGACGCCAGGATCGGGATATTGAGTGAGATCTCGCGGGTAACCTTGGTGCGGACGTCCACCTCGGACGGCAACACTTCGGACAGGCCCGGCTTGAGCAGCACGTCGTCGAAGGTCAGCGCCTCGGGAAACGGGCCATTAGCAGATGCGGCCATGCCAAACTCCTAAGCACGCATTTTCGGGCGGTTTAGCCGTCAAAAATGCGACAGAACAGGTCCCGCTCGGGTATGCAAAGCCGGCCCCGGCGCAATGGCCGGTAAGCGACTCGGGCCCCGTGTGCGGAGTTGGCGAGGGTCGTTAGCATGCCGTCGCCCGGAATCCTAGCGGAAAAGGCAGTTTTCCGGGCCTTCCGGATTGCTGGGCACGCCCGCGGCGCGGCGTCTTGTCCGCCGCCCGGTCCGCACTAGAGTGCCGCCATGCATCACGACCTTCGGAAGCGGGGCTCCACCGGGGCCACCCAGGCGAATCTCCCCGCATGCTGATGCATCGCATCGTGCCGCTGATCGTCGCGGTCGCCCTGTTCATGGAGAACATGGACTCGACCGTCATCGCCACGGCCCTGCCGGCGATCGCGGCCGACCTTCAAACCAATCCCTTGGCGCTCAAGCTCGCCATCACCTCCTATCTCCTGGCGCTGGCGATCTTCATCCCGGCGAGCGGATGGACCGCCGACCGCTTCGGCGCGCGCAACGTGTTCCGCCTCGCCATCGCCGTCTTCATGACCGGCTCGCTTGGCTGTGCAATCGCCCATTCGCTCGACGACTTCGTCGTCGCGCGCTTCGTGCAAGGCATCGGCGGGGCGATGATGTCTCCGATCGGACGGCTCGTGCTGCTGAGGTCCTTCGACAAACGCGAGCTCGTCAAAGTAATGGTCTGGGTGACGACGCCCGCGCTGATCGGACCGATGCTCGGGCCGCCGGTCGGCGGCTTCATCACCACCTATTTCTCCTGGCACTGGATCTTCGTCATCAACATCCCGATGGGGCTGATCGGGATCGTGCTGGCGACGCGGTACATTCCCGACATCCGCGGCGAGGAACGGGTGCCGTTCGATTTCGTCGGCTTCGTGCTGGCAGGTCTCGGCATCGGCGGCCTCGCCTTCGGCGCGACCAGCATCGGCATCGGTTATCTCCCCGTGGAATTCGTGCTCGCCATGCTCGCGATCGGCATGCTGGCGGGCGTCGGCTACCTCATACACTCGCGACGGACCGCGACGCCGCTGCTCGATCTGACGCTGTTCTCGCTGCCGACGTTCAGCGCCAGCGTGCTCGGCGGATTCATGTTCCGCGTGGGCGTCGGCGCCCTGCCCTTCCTGCTGCCGCTGCTGCTGCAGCTCGGTTTCAGGATGACGCCGTTCCAGTCGGGTCTGATCACCTTCTCGACGGCCATCGGGGCCATGAGCATGAAGGCAGTGGTGCCGAGCATCCTCAGCCGCTTCGGCTTCCGGAACACGCTGGTCGTCAACGCCGTCATCAGCGCCGCCTTTCTCGCGGCTTGCGCCGCCTTCACGCCCGCAACCCCGGTGGCGGTCATCATCGTCGTGCTCGTGGTCGGCGGCTTCTTCCGTTCGCTCGAGTTCACCTGCATCAATACGATTGCCTATGCCGACGTCGACCGGCGTCGCATGAGCCGCGCGACTTCGCTCGTGAGCGTGGCGCAGCAACTCTCCATCGCGACCGGCGTGGCAGTGGGCGCACTGGCGGTGGAAGTCACGACGCGGCATTCGGAGGGCACCGGTATCGGCGCCGCCGACTTTCCGCCCGCCTTCCTGCTGGTCGGCGCGATTTCCGCGGCCTCCGCGCTCGTGTTCATGCGGCTCGCGCCCGACGCAGGCCACGAGCTGGCAGGACGAACGCCGGGCCCGACCGAGCCGACCGATCAGCGCATGGGGTGAGGCGCGCGACGCGGCTAGCGCGCGAGCGTCGCGATGTAGGCCGCGATGTCGTCGGCGTCGCGCCCGCTGACCGCGAAATTCATCTTGGGATGAGGGCCGCGTACGGCCAGCGCCAGCGCAGGCTCGTCGAAGCCGTGCTTGCGGCCGATCACCTCGAACGGAGGCGAGTCCGCGATCACCGCGTTGTCGCGCTCATGTGCGATGGCGTGGCAGGCCGCACAGTGCTGCTGGGCGATCTGGCGGCCGCGCCCGGGGTCCGACGCAATGGCCGGAACCGCCCAGAGGACGAGTACAGCCGAGGCCGTCAGCAACGTCTTCATCCGCGCGCCCATCGTTTACGCCGATAGGTCTAGTGCACGATCAGGACGGGACAAGATACCGCCTCCACCACGCGCTTCGCCACGCTGCCGATCAGGAGATTGGCGAGCCTGCTGTGGCCGACGTGTCCCAGCACGATAAGATCGACGGCCGAACGCCGGGCATAGGACGTGATCTGCTCGGCGGGCTGGCCGACAAGGACGTCGGTCAATATCCGAAATTTGTGATCGGCGGCCAGACGATCGCGCAGAAGCTCGAGCTCGACCTGCGCGCCATTGGCGACGATGACGCCGAGCGGTTCGCTGACGTGCTCGATCCGACGATAATCCTCGAGCTCGGGCTCGGGGATGTTCAGCTGTTGCGCCACGGTGACGAGGACGAGTTCGGCTTCGAACTTGGCTGCGATGTCCGCAGCGAGCCGCGCCCCCCGCAGCGAGGGTGCCGAGTGATCGATGGCCGCGAGGATCCGTTTCATGCGTGCTCAATGCGGGCGCTGCCAGAGCGCGCCTGATGGTGGTTTCGCCGAACCCGGCTGCGGTACCCACGACTTGTCGAGCACCTGCTTGGCAAGCACCGGATCGAGATGCGGAGCAATCGATTTCTGAAACGCGAAATTCATCTCGTAGAATTCCATCTTGCAGTTGTCGGCGCGCGTCTTGGGCAGATACCCGTTCTCGACCAACCCTCCGAACATGTCCGGCGCCGCGCCGTACCCGATGCACAGCAGGTTGTAGTAGCGTTGCATCGGGGCGCTGTGAGGGTCGGCGAAGGCCGTGGTCTTAACGTAGACGTTCTGGAGCTTCATGTACTCCTGGTAGGAATAGGCGGCGCCCAGGATCAGGCGCTTGGCGTCGTTTTTTCCGAGTTCGAGCAGCATGTAGGCGGCGAAAGCATCCGCCGCGTCCTCGGCCCGCCCGAAGATCGGCACGTCGAGCAGATCGAATATCGCGTGTCCCATCTCGTGGGCGACGACATAGAAGAACTGGCCGAACACCGCGTCGGTCGGCGTGATGCCTGCGAACACGCCGGAAGCGGGCATGGCTTCCGTCGGCATGTTCTTGCGAATGTCGGCGAGGTATTCGTAGCAGATCGTGACCACAGGCCGCTCGTACCATGCGTTCGAGACGCCGCCGCAGTCCTTCATCCTCAAGGTGATCTCGATCGGCAGGCGAAACGGGCTGAAGATTTCGCGGAACTTTTCGAGCGCGCCGCGCTCCTTCATCATGTCGGACAATTCCGTCAGCGCGGGGGTGCTCGTCGGACCGTAGTCGATGCGCACACGATTCGTGTGCCCCTCATCCCCGACGACCGGCATCGCATCTGCGCCCGTCCCTTCGGCGCCCGCCACGGCCCCGCCCGCCACCAGCAGCAGCGCGGCAAGGCAACAGCGCAAGCCTGACCCAACGCGCCACGGCCACTTCTCGCGCATTGCGAACGTCGTTGTGCCGCTCATGACGCTCGTACTCCCCACGCAGGAGGCAGACCAGCGACGCTGGTCTGCCTCGACGCCGCGTTCACCCAAGCTGCCTGTCGACAGCCGGCAATTGCGTCACTTCTTTTCGGTCGTCTGCCACTTGGTCTGGAAGTCCTTGACGGCCTTCATGTAGTTCACGTTCCACTGATCCTGGAACTCCTTGAGGGCCTTCATGTAGCCGACGTTCCACTCGTCCTGGAAGTCACTCAGGGCCTTCATGTAGGACACCTTCCAGGCATCCTGCGGGTCCTTCTGGTAGGAGACCGCCCACTTGTCCTGGAAGTCCTTCAGGCCCTTCATATAGGAGACGCTCCAGTTGTCCTGGAAGTCCTTCGCCGCCTTCATGTAGGAGACGCTCCAGCCGTCCTGGAAGTCCTTCGCCGCCTTCATGTAGGAGACGTTCCAATTGTCCTGGAAATTCTTCACGTAGGAGACGTTCCAGTTGTCCTGAAAGTCCTTCATCGCCTTCAGGTAGGAGATGCTCCAGTTGTCCTGGAAGTCCTTCATCTGCTTGAGGTACGAGACGCTCCAGTTGTCCTGGAAATCCTTGAGATACGAGACGTTCCAGTTGTCCTGGAAGTCCTTGAGATAGGAGACGCTCCAGTCGTCCTGGAAGTCCTTCATCGCTTTCAGGTAGGAGATGCTCCAGTTGTCCTGGAAATCCTTCATGGTCTTCATGTAGGAGATGTTCCAGTTGTCCTGGAAATTCTTCATCGCCGCCGGCGCGTGCGCCACGGCCTTGCCTTGTGTGCCTTGGGCGAAGCCTGCTCCGGAAGCCAGCCCTATCGAGGCCAGCACCACTGCAAAGGTTGCGCTCTTGGAGAGAATTGACATTGTCTTCCCCATTGTTGATCGAGGCGCCCTTCGCGCCATGGGGAATTGATAGGCCCGCTCACGCCCCACAACCTTGAGGTATGTCAACGGGCGGTAACTCGCTCCGGCTCCGTTACAACAAGCATAACACTCGGCCCGGATAACACGTAAAATGCAGTGCTTTTTGCTTGCGAGTTCGGCGCCTTCAACGGCGACGATCACCGCGGCATGTGCCCGACGGAAAGTATTTTACCAATACTTCGACATGATCTCGCGCGCCCAGCTCGGCTCGCGGATGCCGCCACGCGGCTCGTTGCCTGTCCACACCGGCTTGATGTCGAGGACGGGCGTGCCGTCGACCGCGTCGAGGCCTTGCACTTCGATTGCCGTGCCGTCGACCTTGACGACGCGCGTCGTCGAGAGGCCGATGCGATTTGGCCGCATGCGCCCGCGCTGCGCGAAGATCCCGACTTTCGGCCATTCCTGCCGGTCGCGCGGATGGCGCGCGCCCGTCTCCACCGGCTCGTCGGTGTGAAGGTGGAAATAGAAGATCACCTCGATGTGCGAGAGTTCCTCGACCCCGGCCAATGCGTCAGGACCAAAGCGCGCGCGGTCGAGCTCGATACGTGAACGGTTGTTGCCCCACCCGTCCTTGATGGCTTCCCTGCGCCCGCCGCGCACGAGGCCGATCGGACGAAAGGTGATGTCGAGCGACATGGTCATTCTTCTCCGAGGTCGATGTCGGAACCCGCGGCCGGACGCTGCGCGCGGAACCCCGTCGCCAGCACATAAAGCTCCGCCGAGTCCGCGCGGCTGGCCGCCGGTTTCACGTGACGCACTGTCGCGAAATCGCGCTTGAGCAGCGTCAGCAGTTCGCCGACGGTGCCGCCCTGCAACACCTTGGCGAGGAACGCCCCGCCCGGCGCGAGAACCTCGCGGGCGAATTCAGCCGCGGCCTCGACCAGCGCGATGATGCGCAGATGATCTGTCTGGCGATGACCGGTCGTGTTCGCCGCCATGTCGGAGAGCACCACGTCCGCCGCCCCGCCGAGCATGTCCTTGAGCACGTCGGGCGCCGCCGGGTCCATGAAGTCGAGCTGACGAAAGTCGACATTCGGCACCGGGTCCATCTCCAAAAGGTCGATGGCGACCACGCGCCCGCCCGCTCCCGCCTTGACGCGGTCCGCGGCCACCTGGCTCCAGCCGCCGGGTGCAGCGCCAAGATCGATCACCTTGGCGCCCGGCTTGAGGAAGCGATACTTGTCGTCCATCTCGATCAGCTTGTAGGCGGCACGTGAACGCCAGCCCTCGCGCTTGGCTCGCGCCACGTAGGGATCGTTGAGCTGCCGCTCGAGCCAGCGCCGCTGCGCGAGCGTGCGGCTCTTGCCGCCGCGCACGCGCACCTTGAGATCACGTCCGGTCGGCCGCTTCACGGCTGCGCCGCCTCCCGCCACGCGTCGTCGGCGCGCATCAGCTCGACCAGGATGCCTTCGCGCAGGCCGCGATCCGCAACGCGCAGGCGCGGACAAGGGAAAGCCCGGCGGATCGCTTCGAGGATGGCGCAGCCCGCCAGCACGAGGTCGGCTCGTTCCGCGCCGATGCATGGATTGGCCACGCGATCGCGGTAGTCCATCTCCATCAGACGGCCGGTCACGTCGCTGATCTGGCCTTCGCTCAACCAGCAGCCGTCGACGCGGCGACGGTCGTAGCGCGGCAGGTCGAGGTGCACGCCCGCAATGGTGGTCACGGTCCCCGACGTGCCGAGCAGATGCATGCCGTCGAGGCCGTGTCCGTGCGCCTGGGCGAACGGCGCCACGTGCTCGGCCACTTCCTGCACCATGGCCTCGAACAGGTCGGGAGTGACGTCCACGCCGCCATGGCGCTCCGCGAGCGTCACCACGCCGACCGGCAGCGACACCCAGGCCTCGATGCGCGGCTTGGGCGGGCCGAGACCGGCATGCACCGACGGCCCGAGCCGCACGAGCTCGGACGAACCGCCGCCGATATCGAACAGAATCACCCCGGGCGACTGAGGGTCGATCAGCGGCGTGCAGCCGGTCGCCGCCAGAGCCGCCTCGGTCTCGCGATCGACGATCTCGAGGTCGAGCCCGACCAGGTCGCGAACTTGTGACTGGAAATCGCCGCCGTTCGTGGCCGCGCGGCAGGCCTCCGTGGCGATCAGGCGTGCTCGCGTCACGCCGCGGTTTCGCATCTTGTCCCGACAGATCGACAGCGCGTCGATTGCACGGGCCACCGCCGGCCCGCTCAGGCGGCCGGAGGTCGACACGCCCTCGCCCAAGCGGATGATGCGCGAGAAGGCGTCGATGACACGAAAGCTGTTGCCCGTGGGCCGCGCGATCAGGAGCCGACAGTTATTGGTGCCGAGATCAAGCGCGGCATAGGTGGCCCCGCCGCGGTCGTCGCCGTTCGGGCGCGCATCCGGACGCGTGTTCTCGGGTGCGTAGGGTGACCGCCGACCCCCGCGCCCGCGCTCGTCGCGCTGGCGCTCGCGCACCGGGTCGAGGCCGCCGGTCTCCCGGGCCCCATCTTCCATCCAAAACCTTTCCTGCGGCGCCGGGCTCGCTTCCAAGCTCGCGGCCTGCAGCCAATCTGTACCGTCGAAGCGAGTGTATCAGCGCAGGGCACCCGTGCAACTCGCAGTGGGCAGCGCGTGGGACGCCGCACGGGACCCGGACATGCGGCCAGCATCCTTGTGGCAACCCGCGGCGTCGTCTATGTCAGAAGCCTCCGATCAACCTCCAGAAATTGCGGCAAAGCCATGAACGTGCACGACAATCCCGCGGCTTGGGCGAAAGACATCGTGGCTGCGGAAAAGTTCGCCATCGGGCAGCCGGTTCCGCGCTCCGAAGATCCGACGCTGGTGCAGGGCAAGGGCTGCTACACGGACGACGTGACCCTACCTGACCTCGCGCATGCCGTGATGGTGCGCAGCACCTATGCGCACGGCATCATCCGCAGGATCGATACCGCCGCCGCGAGGAGCATGCCCGGCGTGCTCGCGGTCTATACCGGTGCGGAGATCAACGCGGCTGGCTATGGCCCGCTCAAGACGGTCATGCCGATCAAGAACCGCGACGGCTCCATGATGAAGGTGCCGACGCGCTTCGCATTGGCCACCGACAGGGTTCGCTTCGTCGGCGACCCGATCGCCTGCGTCATGGCGGAGACCGTCAATCAGGCCAAGGATGCGGCCGAGGCCGTCGAGGTCGAGATCGATCCCCTGCCCGCGGTGACGGAACCGCGCGAGGCGGTCAAGCCCGGCGCACCGCAGCTTTACGACGACGTTCCGGGCAATGTCGCCGCAGACTGGCACTACGGCGACAGTGAGAAGGTCGAGGCCGCATTCAAGAGCGCGGCGCACGTGGTGAAGATGCCGCTGCGCAATACCCGCGTCGTGGTGGCCTCGATGGAGCCGCGCGGCTTCGTGGCCAGCTACGACAAGGATACCGAGCGCTTCACCGTCTACACCGGCGGCCAGAGCACCTTCGGCCAGAAGATGGCGACGGCGGAAGTGCTCAAGGTCCCGCCCGAGAAGATCCGCGCCGTGCTGCGCAACGTCGGCGGCTCCTTCGGAATGAAAGCGCCGGTGTTCCCCGAATATATCTGTGTCGCCCATGCGGCGCGCGAACTCGGCCGTCCCGTGAAATGGATCGACGAGCGGTCGACGGCATTCCTGTCGGACACCCACGGCCGCGACCACGACCAGGTGATCGAACTCGCACTCGACAAGGACGGCCACTTCCTGGCGATCCGCACCACCGGCTACGGCAATTCCGGCGCCTACGTGTCGATGATGGGCACGATGCAGCCGACCATCACCACGATGAAGAATACGATCGGCGTCTACAAGACGCCGCTGATCGAGCAGAACACCAAGCTCGTCTTCACCAACACGACGCCGATCGCGCCCTATCGCGGCGCCGGCCGGCCCGAAGGCAACTACTATATGGAGCGGCTGATCGATCAGGCCGCCCGCGAGATGGGCATCGACCGCATCGAGATCCGCAAGCGCAACCACATCAAGCCGAAGGACCTGCCCTACAAGGCGCCGAGTGACAACGTTTACGACAGCGGCGACTTCCCGGCGCTGTTCAAGCGCGCGCTCGAGCTCGGCGACGTGAAGGGCTTCTCCAAGCGCAAGCGCGAAAGCAAAAAGAACGGCAAGCTGCGCGGCCTCGGCTTCGGCAGCTTCCTCGAACAGACGGCCCCGGCCGCCAAGGAGCTCGGCGGCATCCGCTTCGAGAACGACGGCACCGTCACGATCCTCACCGGCTCCAAGGACTTCGGACAGGGCCACGCATCGCCGTTCGCGCAGGTGCTCGCGACCAAGCTCGGCATCCCGTTCGACAAGATCCGCCTGTCGCAGGAGGACAGCGACAAGCTTCCGCTCGGCGGCGGCACCGGCGGTTCGAAGTCGGCCATGATGAGCGGCAACGCGATCGCCGAGGGCGCGCAGAAGGTCATCGAGCAGGGCCAGCAGATCGCCGCCTTCGTGCTGGAAGCGGCCGCGGGCGATATCGAGTTCCAAGGGGGCCGATTCTTGATCGCGGGCACCGACCGGGGCGTCGGCATCATGGAACTGGCGGAGAAGATCCGCGGCGGGCTCAAGCTGCCGCCGGACGTACCGCAATCGCTCAATGTCATGCACGTCAGCGACGGCGTGCCCGCGACCTACCCCAACGGAGCACATGTCGCCGAAGTCGAGATCGATCCGCAGACCGGCGTGGTCGAGGTCGTGAAATACGTCGCGGTCAACGACTTCGGCACCGAGCTCAACCCGCTCATGGTCCTGGGCCAGGTGCACGGCGGGCTCGCCCAGGGCATCGGCCAGGTGCTGATGGAGCACACGGTCTATGACGAGCAGGGCCAGTTGCTGACCGGCTCGTTCATGGACTACGCGATGCCGCGCGCCTCGGACATGCCGAGCTTCCAGACCGAAAGTCAGCCGTTCCCGGCCAAGACCAACCCGCTGGGCGTCAAGGGCTGCGGCGAGGCCGGCTGCGCCGGATCGCTGGTCGCCGTGAACAACGCGATCGCGGATGCGCTCTATGAACTTGGCGTCGCCAACCTGGAAATGCCGGCGACGCCGGAACGGGTGTGGCAGGCGATCCACGGCGCGAACGGCCAGGCGGCCAAGTAAGCCCGCCGGCAGATGCAGTTTTACCGCCGCCGTACCGATCGGGTACGGCGGCGCAGTCTTTGGGGCATGCGAGCCATGAGTCGCGGCCTGTCCCTTGCCGGATGACACACGGTTAACCTGCGCGTGACAGTGTCGTGGTCGGACATTCGCTTTGGTCTGGCACGATGAGTTCAGCGAATTTCCGAGCCGGACGGCCCTGGGATCATGTTTTGCGAACTTCGGAATCAGGACACTGGGTTGCCTGCCGGATTGGTGACGGATGACCGCTGAAACTCCGAGCCTGCCGCTTCGCTCCACGCACGCTGCCGAGGCGCGTGTCCTGACGAGCGTCAGCGCCGCGCATTTCGCCAGCCACTTTTATTTCCTGCTGCTGCCGCCGCTGTTCATCTGGGTGCGCGCCGACTACGGCGTGAGCTACACCGAGCTTGGCTTTGCCATCGCTGTGTTCAACATCGTGTCGGCGCTGTTCCAGACCCCGGCCGGGTTCCTGGCCGACCGCGTCGGGCCGTACCTCGTTCTGGTGGCGGGTCTTGCCCTCGAAGCCGTCGCCTTCGGCCTCGTCGGCGTCGTGCACTCCTTCTGGTTCCTGGTCGCGATGTTCGGGGTCGCGGGCCTCGCCAACACCGTGTTCCATCCCGCCGACTACGCCCTGCTCTCGCACCACATCGGCAAGCAGCGTGTCGGGCGCGCGTTCTCGATCCACACATTCGCGGGCATGCTCGGCGGCGCCGTGGCGCCCGCCACGCTGTTGTTCCTGCAATCGGTCGTCGGCTGGCGCGGCGCCTTCGTTGCGGCAGCCGCCGGAGGCTTGGCTGTGGCGCTCGCCCTCGTAGTGCTGCGCGGCGATTTCGCCCACGGACCCCATATCGCCGCGCGCGCCAAGGCGCAGGACGGCGAGACCCCCGACAACTGGAAGCTGCTCACGTCCGGACCGATCCTGCGCAGCTTCGCCTTCTTCACGATGCTGGCCGCCGGGTCGGTCGGTATCCAGAACTACTCGGTGGTCGCCCTGCACGACCTGTTCGGCACCACGCCCGAAATCGCCAACACCGCGCTGACCGCCACGCTGTCGATGACGGCGCTCGGCGTCCTCGTGGGCGGCTTTCTGGTCACGCGCATCGGCAATCACGGGCTGTTCGCCGCCATCGGAATCGGCCTTTGGGGGCTTGCGATCCTGGGAGTCGGAATCGCGGACTTCGGCACCGCCGTGCTGATGCTCATGATGGGCATCGGCGGTTTCGCCTCCGGCGTGATCATGCCCTCGCGCGACATGATCGTACGCGAGGTCACGCCACCCGGTTCGTTCGGCACCGTGTTCGGTTTCGTCACCACCGGGTTCAACGTCGCCGGCGTGCTCTTCCCCGTGGTGTTCGGCGCGCTGATGGACCACGGCTCGCCGCGCGCGGTCTTCTTCGTGGCGGCCGCCTGCAGCCTGCTCGCCATCGCCACCGTCGTCACGGTGCGCAAGCGTTCGCGGATTGCCGGCTGACCGCCGCACGTTAGAATAGCGCCAACACCCTGCTGCGAGGGCGGTCATGACTCTGCAATCGCTCGGCTACATCGGTCTGCGCGCCAAGAACATCGAGGACTGGCAGTCCTACGGTACCCGCCTGCTCGGCATGCAGGTGGCGGAGCGCAGCGCGAGCACGCTCGCGCTGCGCATGGACGACCGCAAGCAGCGTCTCATCGTGCAGGCCGACGGCGGCGAAGGCGCCGCCTTCCTCGGCTTCGAGGTCGCGGACGCGGCCGCGCTCGAAGGCATCGCCGCCCGCCTGGAGGCTCATGGCACGGGCGTCGCGCGCGGCGCGCGCGCCCTCGCCGACGAGCGGCTCGTTGCCGACCTGATCGTGTTCAACGACCCAGTCGGCAACCGCATCGAGGTGTTCCACGGCCCGCAGATCGCCTCCGACGCGTTCAAGCCGGGCCGCTCGATCTCGGGCTTCCGCACCGGCCCGCTCGGCATGGGCCACGTCGTCATCACCGCCGCACGCTCGGACGAGCTCATCCCGTTCTATCGCGATGTGCTCGGCTTCCGGCTGAGCGATTATTTCCTGCGGCCGGTGAAGATCCACTTCTTCCACCTCAACCCGCGCCACCACACGCTCGGCATCCTCGAGACCGGCAGCAACGGCATCCACCACATGATGGTCGAGGTGAACTTCCTGGACGACGTCGGCCAGGGATACGACATCGCGCAGATGACGCCGGATCTCGTTCGCGTGACCATGGGACGCCACATCAACGATCACATGACGTCGTTCTACTGCGCCAATCCCTCCAACTTCATGGTCGAGTACGGCTGGGGCGGCCGCTCGATCGAACCCGACACCTGGACGCCCACCCAGGTCGTCGAAGGACCGAGCCTGTGGGGCCACGAGCGGTTGTGGCTTCCGCCGGACGCGCGCGCCGAAGCCCGCGCCATGCGCCTCAAGCTGGCGGACGAAGGCCTGCGGATTCCGGTGGACGTGATGGACGGCAACTACAAGCTCGCGCCGGGCACCTGCGTGCTCTGGGACACGATCGGCGAGGCGCGCAAGCGCGGCTACGCCTGACGGCCCATTTGCAACCGGCCGACCTCAGGCGGTGCGCAGCTTCGGGCGTCCTTCGTAGAGGTTGCGGCCCTCCACGAGCGCCCGGATTTTTCCGTCGGCAATGCTGCGCTTGAGCATCCAGAATCCGCAGTCCGGATGGATATAGGTGATGCGCCCGGCGCCGATGACGTTCTCAGCGCGTTCGATCAGCCGCGCGATCGTGTCGGCGCTCTCGATTACCGTGGACTTGATGTCGACGACGCCGAGGCCGATGCCGATCTCCGGCCGCAACTCGCGGAACACCGCCAGCTCCTCTGCCGGCCGATGCGCGGTCTCCATGACGATGTGGTCGCACTTGAGCGCATTGAGATAAGAGACCAGCTTGCGCCAGGTGCCCTTCTGGATCGATTGCCCGCCGTAATTGCCGAAGCAGAGGTGCACCGACGGCACGGTCTTCACCGCCGCGAGCACGCGGTTGATCGAAGCCGCCGCCCATTCCCACTCGTCCGGGCTGCCGGGCAGATTGGCTTCGTCCAGCTGCACGACATCGGCGTCGAGGTGGCTGACCTGTTCGGCCAGCGCGTCGGCGAGCGCCATCGCGAGATCGGGCAGGTTTCCGTAGTGCTTGTCCACCAGCGTCTTCGCCAGCATATGCGGGCCGGTCAGCGTGAACTTGAACGGTTGCGTCGCCAGCCGTTTGGCGCGCGCGCAGGCCTGCGGCAGGTCGAGCGTGCCGGCACTGATCGGCCCTTCCACCACCGCCGGAGGGCGCGAACGGAAGCCCATGCCGCGCTGGGCGCGATAGGCCACCAGCTCGTCGAACCGGATCGCCGTGCGGATTCCGCTCATCGGCCGCACGAAGTACTCGATCATCCCGTTTGTCTCGGGATGGTTGAGGTCGAACCGCGACAGCTCGCCGTCGCACACGACGTCGATGCCGGCCTTCTCCTGCGTGTGGATGACGACGCGGGTGGCGTCGATCAGCGCCTGTTCCGACGGCAGCGCCGCCAGCCATTCCGGAAACGGATAGGAGCCGACGACGGTGGTCTTGATGCGGGGCTCGGAAGTCATGGGTTCACTCGCGAAGTTGACGGACGCGCGGTCGGCGAAGCGGCGGCTCGCTGGATCAGGCGATGGCTCGCCGCGTCGGCTGCGGTGGCGGGCGATCCGGCTGCGCCGGCCATCGCCTGCTTGCCGGGCGGCGCCGCCTGTCGTAAGTATCCAACTGGTTACTTATAGCGCGATTGCCGTCACGCTGCCAATCGAAAGCGACAGACCGTGCCCGCATCATCTCAAGGCCTTCCCGACCGCTTCCGCGACGTCGATCATCTCGAGGAGGTGATGACCGCGCCCTCGCCCGCCCTGATCGCCGACCTCGAGAAGGCGCCCGGCGACATCATCATCCTCGGCGTCGGCGGCAAGATGGGACCGACGCTCGCCCGGCTCGCCAAGCGTGCAGCGCCCGCCCGCCGCGTCATCGGCGTCGCGCGCTTCAGCGAGAAGGGTCTGCGCGAGGAGCTCACGCGCCACGGCATCGAGTGCATCGCGGCTGACCTCCTCGACCGCAAGCAGGTCGAGGCGCTGCCGAAATCGCCGAACGTCGTCTTCATGGCGGGACGCAAGTTCGGCTCGACCGGCCACGAGGATCTCACCTGGGCGATGAATGCCTACGTGCCAACGCTGGTCGCGGAGGCATTCGAGACGTCGCGCATCGTCGCCTTCTCCACCGGCAACGTCTATCCCTGGGTCAATGTCCTTCACGGCGGCGCGGGCGAAGCGACCCCCGCCGTGCCGCCACCCGGCACCTACGCCAACTCCTGCGTCGCGCGCGAGAACCTGTTCCAGTATTTTTCGCGCACGCGCGGCACGCCCGGCCGCATCATCCGGCTCAACTACGCGATCGACATGCGCTACGGCGTGCTGCACGACATTGCCACGCGCGTGAAGACCGGCGAGCCGATCAACCTCGAGGCCGGCCACGTCAACGTCATCTGGCAAGGCGATGCCAATGCGGTCACGCTGCGCTGCCTCGCGCACTGCACGACGCCGTCGAGCCCGCTCAACGTGAGCGGCCCGGAACACATCAGCGTGCGCTGGCTGGCAACGCAGCTCGGCGAGCGGCTCGGCAAGACTCCGGTGTTCACCGGCACCGAATCCCAGCAGGGCTGGCTGACCAACACCACCCAGGCCATCGGTCTGTTCGGCTATCCATCCGTGACGCTCGCCACCATGATCGACTGGGTCGCGGACTGGGTCGGGCGCGACATGGCGAGCCTCGGCAAGGAAACCCATTACGACTCGCGCGATGGCACCTTCTGATCAGGAGACGCTCGCCCCCTCGCCCCTGCGCGAGGCCGACCTCGCCGATGCCGAGGCCCTGGTGCGTGAATCCGGCTGGAACCAGGTCGCCGCCGACTGGCGGGCCTTTCTGGACCTGGGCTCGGTCTATGCCATCCGCACGCCGTCCGGACGCGTGATCGCGACCGCCGCGACCCTGCCCTATGGCGGCCGCTTCGCCTGGATCAGCATGGTGCTGGTTGCAGGCGCATATCGCCGCCGCGGCCTTGCCACGCTGCTGCTGCGCCGCTGCGTCGACGATCTCACCGCCAGAGGACTGGTGCCGGTGCTGGACGCGACGCCCGCCGGGCGCGCGGTCTACGTCGGGCTGGGCTTCGAGGATTCCTGGAGCTTCCAGCGCTATGCGCGCGGCGATGCGTCCGGCCCGGCTAGGGAACGCGTGATGCCCTCGGGAGTGACCCTCGCGCCGATCTCGGACGACACCTGGCCGCGGCTATGCGCTTACGACGCCGCCGTGTTCGGCGCCGACCGCAGTGGGCTGTTGGCGCGCCTGCGCGGCCGCGCGCCAGCCTTCGAGTGCGTGGCTGAGCGCGACGGCGAGATCGTGGGCGCAATGCTCGGCCGCGACGGCCGCGTTGCCACCCAGATCGGACCGATCGTGGCGGAGGACGACGCCTGTGCCGGCGCCCTGCTCGCGCGGGCGCTCTCGGCGGTACCCGGTCCTGTGTTCATCGACGTGCCCGATTCCAAAGGGGCGCTGATCGGCCAGCTCACCGCGGCGGGCTTTGCCGCGCAGCGGCCGCTCACCCGCATGCTGCACCGGCGCAACGCGGCATTCGACGACGGCCGCCGCACGTATGCTGTCGTGGGTCCCGAGTTCGGCTGACAGACCGCGCCGCGACGCGTCCCGCCAAAAAAGAAGCCGGCCGCAGGAGACCCGCGGCCGGCCGTCGGTGACCCTCCCCCCAAGGAGGCTCGACAAACCTCGTCAGTACAGCTTCGGCGGATTGATCGGCGGCATCTTCACGTTCTTGTCGAGGAATTCGTTCGTGTAGGCCGATTTCACGTCGTAAGGCTTTTCCATCTTCAGGTACTCGGCGACGAGCGCGTAGTCGTCCGCCATGCGCTTGTCGTCATGCCATCCGAGCGCCACCTTGCGCGAGGTCTCGTCGCTCATCAGGATGGTGACGAGGTGCCAGTTGTCGAGCTCGTTCTGGAACTTGAGCGCGCCATTGGCTTCCACCAGCGCATTGATGCAGGGCTCCGGCTTCTTGGCGCATTCGGCGAAGGCCTTCTGCGTGACCTTGACGAACTTGGCGGCCTTGTCCTTGTTGGCCTTGAGCCAGGCGCCGTTGGCGATGATCGAGTTGCCGTAGGGGTTTACGCCGGCGTCCTTCCACGCCAGGAAACCCATGTCGCTGCCGAGCTCGCGCGCGAACACGTGGTGGAGATTGAAGAACGACGTCGTGACGTCGATCGCCTTGGACTTGAGCGCGCTCAGCTTGGAGTTGGCGTCGATATTCACCCAGGTGACCGAGTTCGGATCGATGCCCGCTTTCTTTGCCAACGCAGGCCACATGGTGCGCGCGCCGTCGCCGGCCGGGTTGCCGATCTTCTTGCCGGCGAAATCCTTGACCCCGGTGATGCCCGAGCTCTTGAGCCAGTACATGCCCTGCGGCGAGTTGGCGTAGACGTTCATCAGGCCGACGAGGTCGAGACCCTTGCCGCGGAACAGCAGCACGCCCGCCATGTCGGAGAGGCCGAGCTGGGAGGCGCCGGCGCCCACCTTCTGGGCGGACGCCGCCGAGCCGCGCCCGGTCTCGATGTCGAGATCGAGCCCGGCGTCCTTGTACCAGCCCATTTTCTGCGCATAGAAATACGGCGCGTGGTCGCCGCCAGCGACCCAGTTCAGGGTGAAGGTGATCTTTTGAGCGGATGCCGGTCCTGCCGCGAGCGCGAAAGCGCCCACGGCCAGCATGAACTTGTAGGCCGATTTCATACGAACCTCCCATCAGGACGATCGGCATCGTTGCCGAATTTGCGGGCAGCGCACGCGCTTTCTCGACGCACCACTTTGCTCCGTGGTAACTGCCTGGTTACCTCGACGATAGGAGCGCGTCCCAACGCTGTCAATCAGCGCCCTGTCGCATGGGCGCATGGTAGCTTAGGGCCGGCGCCCGGAATCCGGAAGACCGGCGCGGGCGCTTCGGGCACTGGATTTCATCAATGAGCAAGACTCCGACGCGGCGCGCGCGGCGCGATCCCGATCGCACCCGCGAGGCCATCCTGGTGGCGGCGCAGGACGAGTTCTCGGCCAAGGGGCTCGCGGGCGGACGCGTCAACGTCATCGCGCGCAAGGCCGGCGCCAACAAGCGCATGATCTATCACTACTTCGGCAGCAAGGAGGGGCTCTACCTCGCCGCCCTCGAGCGCGTCTATGAAGGCTTGCGCGGCGAGGAACGCACGATGCATCTCGATCATCTCGCGCCCGAGGTCGCGATCCGCCGCCTCGTCGAGTTCAACTTCGACTATTCGCGGGCCCATCCCGAACTGATCAGCATGATCAACAACGAGAACCTTCACCGCGCGCGGCTGCTCCGCAAATCACGCAAGGTGCGCGACCTGCACAGTCCGCTCGTCAAGCTGATCGACGACATCCTCAGGCGCGGCGTCGCCGAGGGCGTGTTCCGGCCGGGCCTCGATCCGGTCGACGTGTACATCACCATCGCCGCCGTCGGATTCTTCTATCTCTCCAACAACTGGACGCTCTCCGCGATCTTCGGTCGCAGGCTCGACAGCGACGCCGCCCTGCGGCGGCGCAAGCGGCACAACGTGGACATGATCCTGCACGCCCTGCGAGCCTGACCTCACCGACCGCTGTCGCAGGCGCCCTCGCCCGCGTTGACCTGCCGCCCGATTTCGGCAAAATGTAACCGCCTGGTTACTTGAGGTCGCCGCTTCATGGCTCTCCGCTGGCAGGATCTGCCTTCGCCCGTGCTGGACACGCTGCGCCGTGGAGCGGTGATTCCGGCGCATCCGCTCGCGCTCGACGCCGGCCGAAAGCTCGACACGCGCCGCCAGCGCGCCCTCACGCGCTATTACCTCGACGCCGGATCCGGCGGTCTCGCCGTCGGCGTACATACGACGCAGTTTGCCATCCGCGACGTCGGCCTCTATCGCCCGGTCCTGGAGCTCGCACTGACCACGGCCCGCGAATGGACGGACGGGCAGCCCGTGATGATCGCCGGGCTTGCCGGGCCCACGGCCCAGGCGGTGCAGGAGGCGCAGACCGCGCGCGGCATCGGCTACCACGCGGGCCTGCTCTCCCTCGCCGCCATGAAGGGCGCGAGCGAGGACGACCTGATCGCGCACTGCGAAACCGTCGCGCGCGAGATTCCCCTGGTCGGCTTCTATCTGCAGCCCGCCGTGGGCGGGCTCGTGCTGCCGGCCTCGTTCTGGCGCCGCTTTGCCGCCATCGAGAACGTCATCGCGATCAAGATCGCGCCGTTCAACCGCTACCGCACCATCGACGTGGTGCGCGGCGTCGCCGAGGCCGGCGCCGCCGAGCGCGTCGTGCTCTACACCGGCAACGATGATCACATCGTCACCGATCTCGTCACGCCATTCACGGTGATGGCGAAGGGCGCGCCCGTGACCATCCGCATCAGGGGCGGCCTGCTGGGGCACTGGAGCGTGTGGGTCAAGCGGGCCGTCGAACTGCTCGGCCGCGTGCACGCCGCGGTCGAGGCTGGCCCCATTCCCGCCGACCTGCTGGCGCTCGATTCGCAGGTCACCGATTGCAATGCCGCGATCTTCGATGTCGCCAACGATTTCCACGGCGTGATCGCCGGCTGCCACGAGATTCTGCGCCGGCAAGGCCTGCTCGAAGGCATCTGGTGCCTCGACCCGCATGAGACGCTCGGCCCCGGGCAGAAGGAAGAGATCGACCGCGTCTATGCGTCCTATCCGCATCTCAACGACGACGCCTTCGTGCGCGAGCACCGCGAGACGTGGCTGGCATGATGTCGCGGGATCGGCAGCATCCGTCGGTTCCACCGGCCGGCGCCCCGTGCGATAGTTTGCGCGCACACGCACGGGGGAGCGCTGAGTGAGCAGGGACGCGCTGCAACGCTATTCATGGGCGGTCGCCAGCCATCTGTTGCTAGTGGCGGCGTGGCATTTCTTCGTCGTACTCGGCAACGTCCCGAAGTTCGTGATGCCGTCGCCCTACGACACGCTCAATGCGTTGCTCGAGCCGAACTACCGCTGGGGCGAGAACATCGCCGTCACCACCATCGAGATCTTCGGCGGCTACATCCTGGCCGTCGTGATCGGCGTCGCGCTGGCGCTGGTGTTCTCCTGGTCGCGCGCGCTGGAGATGGCGGTCATGCCGCTGCTCGTGAGCCTCAACATGATCCCAAAGGTGGCGCTCGGGCCCCTGATCATCGTCTGGTTCAAGTACGGCATCGGCCCCAATATCATGATGGCCTTCGCCATCTGCTTCTTCCCGATCATCCTGACCACCGCGCGGGGCCTGCGCGAGGTGGAGCCCGACCTGCTCGATCTCGTGCGCACGCTCAAGGGCTCACGCTGGCAGATCTTCACCAAGATCCAGCTTCCCGGCGCCCTGCCCTACATCTTCTCCGGCATGAAGGTCGCGGCGATCCTCGCCGTCGCCGGCGCCATCGTCGGCGAGTTCCTCGGCTCCGACCGCGGTCTGGGCTACCTGATGCTGCAGGTCCAGGTCACGCTCGACACCGCCGCCATGTTCATGGCCGTGATCCTGATCACCCTGATCGGCGGCCTGCTCTATCTCCTGGTGCTCGGCCTCGAACGGCTGCTCGTCGTTCGCGACGCGCGTCTGCAGTGACGGCGCGCCATGTCCGAACCGTTCATCCACGTCGCTGGCGTCAAGAAGATCTACCGCACCCGCGGCGCCGAGTTCCTGGCCGTGTCGGAAGCGACCTTCGACGTCGAGGCGGGCGAACTCGTCTCGCTGGTCGGCCCCTCCGGCTGCGGCAAGACCACGCTGCTGAAGATCCTCGCCGGCCTGCACTCCTACGAAGCGGGCGAAGTCCGCATCGGGACCGCCAGCCAGCCGTTCGACCCCTCGCGCGACATCGGCATGGTGTTCCAGGCGCCGCTGCTGCTCAAGTGGCGTCGCATCATCGACAACGTCCTGCTGCCCGCGGAAATCCTCGGCCTGCCCGTTGCCGAAAGCCGCGAGCGCGCGCGTGACCTGCTGGCGCTGGTCGGCCTGTCCGGCAGCGAGGACAAGTACCCCTATGAGCTCTCCGGCGGCATGCAGCAGCGCGCCGCCATCGCCCGCGCCCTCGTGCACGATCCAAAGCTCATCCTGATGGACGAGCCGTTCGGCGCGCTCGATGCCCTCACGCGCGAGAAGATGAACCTCGAGCTGCTGCGCATCTGGCAGGAGTCGAAGAAGACCATCGTCTTCGTCACCCATGGCATCACCGAGGCGGTGTTCCTCGGCACCCGGGTGATCGTGCTCACTGCCGGCCCCGCGCGCATGGCCGACAACTTCAAGGTCGAGCTGCCGCATCCGCGCACGCTCGACATCAAGACCCACGAGCGCTTCGGCGACTACACTCGGCGGATCTACCGCCTTCTCGGAATGGAATAACGCGCGCCGCCAGGCGCACGCAATGCAAGAGGACCACCATGGCGCAGCAGCGGCTCGGCATCATCATGAACGGCGTGACCGGACGGATGGGCATGAACCAGCACCTGATCCGCTCGATCGTCGCCATCCGCGCCCAGGGCGGCGTCGCGCTCAAGAACGGGGACCGCGTGATGCCCGACCCGATCCTGGTCGGCCGCAACGCCGACAAGGTCGCGGCGCTCGCCAAGGCGCACGGCATCACGCGCTGGACCACCGATCTCGACAAGGCGCTCAAGAACAAGGAGGACACGCTGTTCTTCGACGCCGCCACCACGCAGATGCGCGCCAAGCTGATCCGCAAGGCGATCGCGGCGGGCAAGGACATCTATTGCGAGAAGCCGACGGCCGACAAGCTGTCCGACGCGGTCGAGCTGGTGCGGCTCGCGAAGAAGGCCGGCATCAAGCACGGCGTCGTGCAGGACAAGCTGTTCCTGCCCGGCCTCATCAAGCTCAAGAGCCTGATCGACTCCGGCTTCTTCGGACGCATCCTCTCGGTGCGCGGCGAGTTCGGCTACTGGGTGTTCGAAGGCGACTGGGCGCCGGCGCAGCGCCCGTCGTGGAACTACCGCAAGAAGGACGGCGGCGGCATCATCCTCGACATGCTCTGCCACTGGCGCTACGTGCTCGACAACCTCTTCGGCGAGGTCGAGAGCGTGTCGTGCCTCGGCGCGACCCACATTCCCAAGCGCTGGGACGAGAACGGGAAGCCCTACACCGTCGACGTCGACGACGCGGCCTACGCCACGTTCGAGCTCGCCGGCGGCGTCATCGCGCAGATCAACTCGTCGTGGACGACGCGCGTGCGGCGCGACGACCTCGTCACCTTCCATGTCGACGGCACGCTCGGCTCGGCGGTGGCCGGCCTGCAGAAGTGCTGGAGCCAGCAGCGCGTGAACACGCCGCGCCCGGTTTGGAATCCGGATGTGCCGCAGCCGATCAACTTCTTCGAGACCTGGTCGGAGGTGCCCGGGCTCGGCACCTACGACAACGGCTTCAAGGCCGAGTGGGAAATGTTCATCCGCCACCTGTTCGAGGACGCGCCGTTCAAGTGGACGCTGCTCGAAGGCGCGAAGGGCGTGCAGCTCGCCGAGGCCGGCCTGCGCTCGTGGAAGGAGCGCCGCTGGATCGACATCCCGGCGATCAAGGTGTGAGCATGGCGATTGTCAACCTTCCCACTCCCACGGGCCGGATCGAGGCCTACACGACCCGGCCGGCGAAATCTTTCCCCGCGGCGCAGCCGCCGTTCAACCGCATCGCCTATGCCGCCGCCCACGTCGTCGCCGACCCGCTCGCCGACAACGATCCCTGGGTCGCGCCTGCGATCGACTGGGACCGCACCATCGCGTTCCGCAAGTATCTGTGGTCCCTCGGCCTCGGCGTCGCCGAGGCGATGGACACCGCGCAGCGCGGCATGGGCCTCGACTGGACGAATTCGCTCGAGCTGATCCGCCGCAGCCTGGAGGCCGCGCGCGAGGTGCCCGGGGCGGTGATTGCCTCGGGCGCCGGCACCGACCATCTCGAAGCAGGTCCGTCCGTCAGCATCGACGACGTGATCCGCGCCTACGAGGAGCAATGCGAGGCCGTCGAGAAGCTCGGCGGCCGCATCATCCTGATGGCGAGCCGCGCGCTCGCCAAGGCGGCGCGCTCGCCCGACGACTACGCCAAGGTGTATGGCCGCATCCTCGGCCAGGTGAAGGAGCCGGTGATCATCCATTGGCTCGGCGACATGTTCGATCCCGCCCTCTCCGGCTACTGGGGCCATGCCGATGCCGCCAAGGCCATGGACGTGGCGGTCGACGTGATCACCGACAACGCCGCCAAGGTCGACGGCGTGAAGATCTCGCTCCTCGACAAGGACAAGGAGATCGCCATGCGCCGCCGCCTGCCGCAGGGCGTGCGCATGTATACCGGCGACGACTTCAACTACGCGGAGCTGATCGCCGGCGATGCGCGGGGCTATTCCGATGCGCTGCTCGGCATCTTCGACGCCATCGCCCCCGCCGCCGCCGCCGCGCTCGGAGCGCTCACCCGCGGCGACGAGAAGACCTTCCACGAGATCCTGGCGCCGACGGTTCCGCTGTCGCGCCACATCTTCAAGGCGCCCACGCGCTTCTACAAGACCGGCGTCGTGTTCATGGCCTATCTCAACGGCCTGCAAGACCATTTCGTCATGGTCGGCGGCCAGGAGAGCGCGCGCTCCGCGCTGCACCTGGCCGAGTTGTTCCGCCTCGCCGATGCCGCCGGCCTGCTGCGCGATCCCGACGAGGCCGCCGCGCGCATGCGCACCATCATGGCCGCCCGCGGCATCCACTGATGCGCGAGGAGCGACCATACGTTCCGTGTAGTGGCGCACCGCATCGTCCGGCCGCCCGTTCGGGCGTGCGAGGAGCGACGAGCAACGCCGCTTGCGCACCTCTCCCCGCCGGGGAGAGGTCGGATCGCGCGCGTTCGCGCAATCCGGGTGAGGGGGTGCAGAAGTTTGCGAATGAACACGCGGACACGCCTCTTCTCCTGCGTCGTCTCATCAATCCGATCGCCTCATCGACGTCGGCTCCCCCTCACCCGCCGCGCAGTCGCGCGGCGATCTCTCCCCATCGGGGAGAGGTGGCGCCGTGCCGCGCCCACGAGCCCTGCCCCGCTCATTCGAAGTTCCACTGATGCGCGACTTCTCCAACGATACGCGTTTCCTCGCGATCAACAGCGCCACGGTGAAGGCGTGGTCGCTCAAGGAACTTGTCGACGGCTGCGCGCGCGCCGGCATCGCCGCCATCGCGCCCTGGCGCGACATCGTGCAGGCCGCCGGCCCCGCGCAGGCGGGCAGGATCATCCGCGACGCGGGCCTCACCACCACGGGCCTCTGCCGCGGCGGGCTCTTTCCCGCCGCCGACGAGGCCGGCCGCCGCGCCGCCATCGAGGACAACAAGCGCGCGGTCGACGAGGCCGCCGCCATCGGCGCGCAATGCCTGGTGCTGATTGCCGGCGGGCTGCCGAAAGGCTCGCGCGATCTTGCCGGCGCGCATGCGCAGGTGCGCGACGGCCTCGCCGCCCTCCTGCCCTACGCGCAGCAGGCGGGTGTCGCGCTCGCGCTCGAGCCGCTGCATCCGATGTACGCCGCCGACCGCGCCTGCGTGAATACGCTCGCGCATGCCAACGATCTCTGCGACGAGCTCGACGGCCTCGGCATCGCGCTCGACGCCTACCACGTGTGGTGGGACCCCGACCTGCCGCGCCAGATCGCGCGCGCCGGACGGCGCGTCATCAGCTACCACGTCTGCGACTGGCTGGTGCCGACCACGGATTTCCTGCTCGACCGCGGCATGATGGGCGACGGCGTCATCGACCTGAAGGGCCTGCGCAAGCTGGTCGAGGCGCAGGGCTACGCCGGCCACGTCGACGTCGAGATTTTCTCGGCGAGCAACTGGTGGACACGCGATCCCGACGAGGTGCTGCGCGTCTGCCTCGAGCGCTTTCGAACGGTGGTGTGACACAATGAGCTACGACGGGATCATCATCGGCGCCGGCCACAATGCTCTCGTCCTCGCCGCTTATCTCGGCAAGGCCGGGCTCAAGATCCTCGTGGTCGACCGCAAGGCGATCGCCGGCGGCGGGCTCTCCACCCAGGAAGACCCCCGCCACCCCGGCTTCCTGCACAACACCCACGCCTTCTTCCAGCGCGCGATCACGGCGATGCCGTGGTACCGCGACCTGGAGCTTGAGACGCACGGCCTCTCCTATATCGAGCCCGAGCTCAACGTCGCGCTGCTGACGAAGGACGGCCGCGCGCTCGAATGGTGGACGGACATCTCGCGCACCATCGCCTCGTTCGAGGAGTTCAGCCCGCGCGATGCCGCGACGCTCAAGCGCTGGCACGACGACTTCGTCCCCATCGTCGAGCAGATCCTGCTACCCGAGAGCCGCACGCCGCCGCTGCCGCCGGACGAGCGGCAGGCGCTGCTGCAGAAGAGCGCCGCCGGCCGCCGCCTCCTGGAGGTGAGCGCGCTTTCGCCGCTCGAATTCGTGCACCAGGAGTTCGAGCATCCGACCGTCAAAGCCGGGCTCCTGTTCTTCAACGGCCTGCGCGAGGTCGATCTGCGCGTGCGCGGCTTCGGGCACCATATCGCAGCGCTGCTGGCGAGCCCGGCCAAGGCGCAGATGTCGCGTGGCGGCTCGGCGGCACTGGCGCGCGCGCTCGAAGCCGCGGTGCGCGCGAGCGGCGGCGAGATCCGCCTGCTCACCGAGCCGCGCCGCATCATCGTCGAAAATGGCAAGGCGGTCGGCATCGAGACGCGCGAGGGCGAGCAGATCCGCGCGCGCGGCTTCGTGGTCTCCGCGCTCAACCCGCACCAGACTTTCCTCGATCTCCTCGACGCGCCGCTCGTCCCGCGCGAATGGCGCGAGCGCGCCGAGGCGTTCCAGTACAACCTGCTGGCGCCGCTGTTCGCGCTCAATCTCGCCCTGCGCGAGCCGCCGCGCTACGCCGCGGCCAAGGCGCGTCCGCATCTCGACCGCGCCTTCATGGTCATCATGGGGCTAGACCACGTCGATCAGTTCAACGAGATCGTGGCGCATCACGAGGCCGGCACCATCCCGCCGACGGTAATGTGGGGTGCCTGTCCGACCCTGTTCGATCCGAGCCAGGCGCCGGATGGCTTCCACACCGGCTTCATGTGGGAGAAGCTGCCCTATCGCCTGCACGGCGACCCGAAGAACTGGGATGGCGCGCGCGAGAAGCACGGCCGCACGATGCTGGAGCTGTGGACGCGTCACGCGCCCAACCTCGCCGATGCGGTCATCGACGCCTTCACGCGCTCGCCGCTCGACACCGAGCGCAGCCTGCCGAACATGCGCGAGGGAGACCTCCTGGTCGGCGCCTTCACCAACGGCCAGGTCGGGTTCAACCGCCCGTTCCCCGGCGCGGGCCATTACCGCGCGCACATCCCCGGACTCTATCTGTGCGGGTCGAGCAGCCACCCGGGCGGCAACGTCACCGGCCTGCCCGGCTACAACGCCGCGCAGGTGCTGCTGGCGGACCTCGGGATCGAGGCCGACTGGACGCCGCCGCCGATCGCGGACCGGCTGGGCGCGCTGGCCTGAGGCCGGCTCTTCCCGATCGGCAGGCCCTGCTCATTCAGGCTTGGCAGAGGGAAAATCATGCCCTAAATCAGGGGCGCTTCCCGCCGAAGCACCCTGGCCGGCCCGGTGTCCCGATTTCTCCGGAACACGCGCTAAGGCCTTGGAATTTCGGCGTTTTGGGGAATAGTTCAACGGTAGAACAGCGGACTCTGACTCCGTTAATCTAGGTTCGAATCCTAGTTCCCCAGCCATCCTCCCGCGCCTCACTCCGAATTCGTGATCTCGCACGACTCGCCGCCTCCGGCGCGCGCGGGTGACCGGCGCACATTCCTTCTCGGCCGTCCGCCCGCCGCGCCATGGCGCGCAACTGACAGCCGCCGTCACCACAAGCGCATAACGGACCCGCCTCCCTTGTCTTGGCGAGGCGGCCACCTGGCTGCGCCAAGCGCCGCACGGCGCCGCTGAAAGGACACGCAGCGCTGCATCGAACCGTCTGCAGTGATGCCTTTCGGTTGACGCAACATCTGACCCACGGCCGCGCGGCGCACGCACGATCGAGCCGCACGATCGATGCGAGGCACGATCGATAAAATGAAATTCAAGACCCATACACTTGGCCCGGACGGTCAACTCCCGCCGCGCCTTCGGTCCATCGTCTCGTCAAGGCACTTTCTCGCAGTCCCCACGTTGGGAGTATCGGCATTCCTTTCGCCCAGGAGGACGCAAATGAAACGGATCATCCTTGCCGGCCTCATCTTCTCCGTCGCCGCCGGTTCGGCCGTGGCCCAGACGTGCGCGAGCAAAGCCATCGGCTCGGATGGCAAGCCGCTCGCCGGCGCCGCCAAATCCAGTTTCATGAAAAAGTGCTGCGAAAGCAGCGCTGTCAGCAAGGACGGAAAGCCGTTGTCCGGCGCCGCCAAGAGCAGCTTCGTGGCGCACTGCGTGCAGGGCGGCTGAGCGCCTCGGGCGCACGTCGTGACGTGAGGCCGCCGCGGAGCGCCGCGTTCGCGGATCAACCTTGCGGTGGTTTCCGATCAGGATCGACTGGCGCCAGGCGGCGCCAGCGCCTCCAGCAGCCCGCGCGCCGCGCGCAGGTCCGCCGTCTCGTACCCTTCCGTGAACCTGTTGTAGACCGGCGCGAGCACGCGGTACGCCTCTTCCGCGCGGCCCTCCTCCGCCTTCAAGCGCGACAGGCTCATCGCGCCGCGCAGCTCGAAGAACATCGCCCCCTGCGCGCGCGCAACCTCGAGCGCCCGGCGGAAGCAATCTTCCGCGTCGCCTGACGGCTCCTGCGCTTTGCGCAGCAGCTCGCCTTTGATGCGCAAGAGCTCGGCGTTGTACCACTCCTCTCCGCCGGCGTTCGCATGCAGCAGAGCGGCTTCGATGGATTCGATCGCTTCGGACGGCCTGCCGAGACCGGCCAGCCCCTCGGCCATCGCGCCGAGATACTCGGGAACGCAGATGGTCCAGCCAGTCCGGTCGCTCTCCTCGAGCGCAAGGCGCAGCCGCGCCACGCCGGTCTCCAGTTCGCCCCGTGCGATCAGCAGCTTGCCCTGCAGGCAGTGTCCGACCAGGCGCCAGAACGTCACGTTGTGCGTCGTCGCCACGTCGATCAGCATGTTCACCGCGCGGTCGGCGGCGGCAAGATCGCCCGTCATGATCGCAACCGGAGCCAACGCCAGCCGCAGGACTTCGCAGATCGAGAACCTGTTGCCGGCCGCCTCCGCGTCGGCGAGACATGCCTGCGCCTGCCGCATGGCCTGATCCGCGAAGCCCTGCAGCCAGCTCACGCGCGCGATGAACAGCCGGACGCCCAGCCGCAAGTCCTGCGCCAAAGGCAGGAAGCGCAATCGTTCGCTCGGCGCCGCCACATAGCGCTCGAGCACGCCCTCGAACCTGCTACGCGCGTCCGACAAGTTGCCGCGGAAGGTCATGGCGTTGCCGACGAGGCGCTGGGCCAGCAGCCCGTCGTTCGGATCGCCGGTACGCCGCGCGACGCTTGCGAACTTCTCGGCCGTCGCCAGCGCTGAGCGGCATTCGCCGGCATTGAGATGCAGCCCCCAGAGCACCCACAGCGTCTGCAGTTGGCCGGCGAGGTCGTCGGCCCGCTCGGCGAGCTCGAGGCCGTCGGCCAGGACATTCCGCGTGCGCTCGGTCGGACCGACCGTGAAGAAAAGCGTAGCGCCAAGCGCCAGCAGCAGACGCAAGCGAAGCGAGGGAGCCGAATTCGCGCCCCGGCCCAGCCGCGCGAGCGCGCGTTCGAGGCGTTCGGTCTCTTCCACCAGCAGCCCCAGGTACGTCCAGACCGGCGCATAGGCCGCCGTCAGTGCGGCGCCCATCTCCGCGTCGCCGCTGGTCGAGAACGCCCAGTCGAGCGCCGCGCGCACGTTGTCGAGCTCGCGGGCATAGCGCGCCAGGTTGCCGAAGTGAAAGTGAGCGTTGGGGGCGCCGACCCCGACGAGATTCAAGAAGTACGTCGCGTGCCGGCGCGCGACGTCGTCGCGGTCGCCCCGGTCCGCCAGTTTGGCAGCCGCGTAGGTCCGCGTCGTGTCGAGCAGCCGGTAGAAGACCGACCCGCCGAGATCCGCCGTTTGAACGAGAGACTTGGCCACCAGGTTCCCGATCGCCTCGACCACGCTCGCCCTGTCCTCGCCGTCGTCGGCGGCGACCTCCTGCGCGGCTTCGAGCGGGAACGACCCGGCGAACAGCGACAGCCTGCACAGGACCCTCTGCTCATGGTCCGACAGCAGGTTGAAGCTCCAGTCGAGCGTCGCCTGCAGCGTCTGGTGCCGCGGCAGGGCAAAGCGGCGCCCCTGCCACAGCAGCCTGAAACGGTGGTCGAGCAGATTGGCGATGCCCTGCAGGCCATAGGCGCTCACCTGGCTCGCGGCGAGCTCGATGGCCAGCGCGATGCCGTCGAGCCGGCGACAGATTCCGGCGACGACGCGCAGCTCGTCCTCGCTCAGTTCGGAGCGATGCCCGTTTGCGGCGGCGCGCTCCACGAACAGCCGGACGGCGGACGCCCGGATGGCCTCGGCCCCGGTCAGGCTCGCCTCCTCTCCCGGAACGTCCAGCGGCAGGAGCAGGTGCACGTTCTCGCCCTCGACGCGCAGCGATTCGCGCGAGGTCGTCAGCAGATGGACCTGCGGCGCCTCCCTGAAGAGCTGCTCGGCCAGCAAAGCGACGGTCGAAATGACATGCTCGCAGCTGTCGAGGATCAGCAGCATCCGCGTCTGCGCAAGAAAGGTCACCAGATTCGGCAGCGGATCCTGGGACCGCACCTGGCAGCCGACCGCCGCCGCCACGGTGCTCACGACGAACGCGGGGTCATTGACCGCGCCGAGATCGATGAAGCAGACGGCTCCGCCGATGTCGCGGGCGAGCGCGTGCGCGACGGCGATGGCGACGGTCGTCTTGCCCATCCCGCCGGGCCCCACGATGCTCACGAAGCGCTTGCTCAGAAGCTGGGCGCTCAGGTCCTCGACGGTGGCGTCGCGGCCCACCATCCGCTGCAGGCGCGGCGGCAGCATCTGCATCTTGGCGGCAGGCTCCGCGCTCGGTGCCGGGGCCCGGCCCGGCGGCTCGCCACGTTGAACGGGCGCGATGAAGCAGTAGCCGCGGCCGGGAACGTTGGCGATGTAACGTGCGCCGCCCCGACCATCTCCGAGCGCCTTGCGCAGGCTGGTCACGTGCACCCGCAGATTGGACTCCTCGACCGTGACGTCGGGCCACACGCGTTTCATCAGCTCGGCATGGCTGACGACCTCGCCCGGCCGCTCCACGAGCACGATCAGGATATCGAGGGCGCGAGCCCCCAGCTTGACCGGCACGCCGTCTTTCGTGAGCAGCCTTTCTTCCGCGGCCAGGCGGTACGGGCCGAAAGATGCCGCCCTTGCGCCGTCCGAGCTGCCTGCCACGGCCATGTAAGAGGCCTTCCCTATCTGTGATCAAAAAATAACGTCGAAACCAACTCGATGAAAACAACGGCGGCATTCAATGGAATTCCAGACTACCTGATCGGCATCCGCCGTCAGCCGCCTTTCGCACCCTCCAACTGTCCTTTATACTTCAATTGTCCTCTTAAAATTATCGTCTTCCCAAGGCGACGCGGCCCGGAGCCGCGCAGGGCGCGCGCCCCGTTCCAGGCCGCGCCGGTCAACCCCTCCGGCCCCCGACGCAGGGACTTGCCGAGGCCGCGTATCGAACCGTCCGGCCAGCGACGTCGCAGCGCTGCGCACAATCACGCTTGGGTCTCGCACGCGTCGTTTTCGGCCGGCGAGGACGGCACTGCTGCCCGCGCGCATCTGCTCCGCACGCGCCGTCGCCGCGCGGGCTTGGTTTTGATCTTGAACAACACAGATATCTCCCACCCGCCTTAGACAGCATGGGTAATCCATTCCCACAGGAGGACCTGGATATGGCTGAAGCAGGAGGCAAAGTCCCAGTGAAGGGTGGCGAGAAGGCAATGGCGCACGAAGGCGCGGTGCACGCATGGCGTCCCTTCGAAGGCTTGCGCCGCGAGATCGATCGGGTTTTCGAGGATTTCGATCGCGATCTGTGGCCGGCGGCGTTTCGCCGTTCGCCGTTTGCGAGCGAACCGTTCTGGCGGCGCGGCCTCGGGCTCGCCGCGGCGCCCGCCGTCGATATCGTCGAGAAGGAGAAGGCCTACGAGATCACCGCGGAGTTGCCGGGCCTCGATGAGAAGAACATCGAGGTGAAGCTCGTGAACGGCGGCCTGACGATCAAGGGCGAGAAGCGCGAGGAGAAGGAGGAGAAGAAGAAGGACTATTACGTCCACGAGCGCAGCTTCGGCTCCTTCGAGCGCAGCTTCGCGCTGCCGGAAGGCGTCGATGCCGACAAGATCGAAGCCAGCTTCAAGAAAGGCGTGCTCACCTTGACGCTGCCCAAGAAGCCCGAGGCCATCAAGCCCGAGAAGAAGATCGAGGTGAAGGCTGCGAGCTGACCGCCGCGGCCGCAAGTCGTCGCGCAGGTTGAGGCCATCCGGGCTGCGGATGCTGCCCGGATGCGCGAGCGAGCTGCTGCTTTGCCGCAGCCGGGTTGGGGACGCCAAAACGTCGCGTTTCATCACCGCCCGCGCACGCGGGCTCCAGCACAGGAGAGCAAGCGATGGCAAGTCGAACGCTGCCCAAGCAGGATTGGCATCCCTACTTCGACCGCATCTCGAAGGAACTGGCCGGCCAGCGCGCGCAGGTCGAGGTGGCCGGGCTCGCGCTCGGCGACCAGATCGAAGCGAAATGGCTGCCGTTGTTCGGCATCACCTACGACGCGAAGGACGACCTTCTGGAAATCGCGATGGAAGGGCTCGATCACCTTGTCCGCAAGCCGCAGGAGGTCGCAATCCAGGACGGCCCGGGCGGACTCACGAGCATGGAGATCGTCGATTCCGACCGGCGGCGGCAGATCGTCAGGCTGATGGAGCCTCTGCTGCTCCCCTCGCCCGCCGCCTCTACGGCCGCAAGGCGCTGAGGCGACAACCGCCGCAGTCCGACCTGCGCGCGCGTCTTTGACGAGTTACGCGCATCCGGTGCAAAGTCGGTTCGTACGCTGTCCTTCCCGGAGCGCTTTCGATGGACACCAAGAGCGGCCACCCGCACCAGCATCCGACCGCCGTGGACGTGCGCGACAGCGCCCCGGCGGTCGCGGCTCCCTCGCCGGCTCTGATCGACGACCTCGTGGTTGCCAACCACATCCTGTTCGACCAGGGCGTCGTCGACGCATTCGGCCACATCAGCGTGCGCAGCGACGCCAATCCCGAACGCTTCCTGCTCGCGCGCAACATGGCGCCCGGACAGGTCACCGTCGACGACATCATCGAGTTCACCTTCGACGGCGAGGCGGTCAACGCGCGCGGCCGCAAGGTCTATCTCGAGCGCTTCATCCACGGCGAGGTGTACCGGCGGCGGCCGGACGTGATGGCCGTCGTGCACAGCCATTCGCATTCGATCGTGCCGTTGAGCGTCAGCAAGAGCGCGCGCCTGCGCGCCCTCTTCCACATGGCGGGATTCATCGGCACCGACACGCCCGTATTCGAGATCCGCGAAGCCGGCGGCCCGGCCACCGATCTCCTGATCAGCAACAGCGCGCTCGGCAAGGCGCTCGCCGATCATTTCGACGGGCACGATATCGTCCTCATGCGCGGGCACGGATCGACCGTCGTCGGCCGCTCGATCCCCCACGTCGTCTTCCGCGCGGTCTACGCCGAGACCAATGCGCGGTATCAGCTTCAGGCCGGGGCGTTGGGCGACATCACTTACCTGACCGAGAACGAGTGCCGGGCCTGCGTCGAGCGCATCGAGGCGCAGATGCAGCGCCCGTGGGATCTCTGGAAGGCGCAGGCGATCGAGCGACGGCGCTGACGTCGCGGTTCAGAATCACGCTTCATTCTGTCCGCCCCGCCGCTCAGGCGAAACGCTTGGCGCCCGCGACGCAAAGAACGACGAGGCCCGTCACCGCGACCATCGTCCAGGCGACCGGCTCGCCGAGCAGCAGCGCCGCGAGCGCCAGCCCGAAGAACGGCTGGAGCAACTGGAGCTGGCCGACGGTGGCGATGCCGCCGCGCGCGAGTCCCCGATACCAGAAGACGAACCCGACGAGCATGCTGAAGACCGAGACGTAACCGAGCCCGAGCCAGGCGGGAGCGCCGATCCCGATCCAGACATCAGGCCGCGTCACGATGGCGAGGATCGCCATGACCGGGAGCGCGAGCACGAGGGCCCAGGAGATCACTTGCCAGCCGCCCAGCCGGCGCGAAAGGCGGGCGCCCTCGGCATAGCCGAGGCCGCAGGCGAGAACGGCTGCGATCATCAGCAGATCGCCGGCAGGCGGGGCGCTGCCGCCGCCCTCGAGGGCGAAGCCCGCGACCAACGCGGCGCCGATGACCGAGAAGAGCCAGAACGCGGGCTTTGGCCGCTCGCCGCCCCGGATCACGCCGAAGATCGCGGTGGCGAGCGGCAGCAGGCCGATGAACACGATCGAACGGGCGGCGGTGATGTGCTCGAGCGCCAGGGCCGTCAGCAGCGGAAATCCGACCACCACCCCGAGCGCCACCACCGCAAGCGGCACGAGGTCGCCCGTCCCGGGGCGTTTCTGACGCAGGGCGAGGAGTAGAGCCGCGCCGAGCAGCGCCGCGATGACCGCGCGCGCGGACGTCAGGAACACCGGGGTGAAGCCCCCGACCGCGACCCGCGTCGCGGGAAGCGAGCCGCTGAAGATGATGACGCCGAGAAGGCCGCTCCCCCAACCCTCCATCTCGCGCGCCATGCCGGTCTCCCTCGGTCTCGCGGCGATAACGCGGGAGGGATTGCGGCGACAGCCACAGACCAATACGGTTTGACCGAACAGTATGGGTGACAGGAGCCATACAGTTGGCGAACGGTGAGAGCGATAGCGGCATCGCAGGGACGCGCACGGAGGCGGTGATGACCGCCATCCGCCGGCGCGTGGCGAGCCGCGCCCTGACGGCCGGCGAGAAGCTGCCGTCCATCCGCAAGTTCGCGCGCGACATGCAGGTCTCGCCCTCGACCATCGTCGAGGCCTACGACCGTCTCGCGGCGGAAGGGCTGATCCGGTCTCGTGCCGGTTCCGGTTTCTACGTCGCCGGTCCGGTCCCGCCGCTCGCGTTGACGGAGGTCGAGCCGACGCTCGACCGCGCCATCGATCCGTTCTGGGTGTCGCGGCAATCGCTCGATGCCGGCCCCGAGATGTTGCGGCCCGGATGCGGCTGGCTGCCGTCCGCCTGGATGCCCAATGCCGCCATTCGACGGGCGATCCGCGCGCTGGCCAAGGCCGACGATGCGGTGCTCGCGGACTATGGTGCGACGCGCGGCCTGCTCGGCCTGCGCCGGCTGCTCGTGCGCCAGTTCGCTGCCGAAGGCATCGAGGCGCGCGCTGACCAGATCCTGCTGACCACGTCGGGTACGCGCGCCATCGACCTGATCTGCCGTTTCCTGCTCAATCCCGGCGATACGGTGCTGGTCGACGATCCCTGCTACTTCAATTTCCAGGCCATGCTGCGCGCCCATCGCGCCAGGATCGTCAGCGTTCCCTATACGCCGGCCGGGCCGGACATCGCGCTTTTTGGCGAGGCGCTCGCGGCCCATCGCCCGCGCCTCTACATCACCAACGCGGCCATCCACAATCCGACCGGCGCGACGCTCTCGCCCCAGACCGCACACCGCATCCTGACTGTGGCGGCGGCGCACGACCTCACCATCGTCGAGGACGAGATCTTCGCCGACTTCGAGCCGGAGCCTTCGCCCCGGCTCGCCTCGCTCGATGGGCTGTCGCGCGTGATCCGGATCGGCAGCTTCTCCAAGACGCTCTCGGCCTCGATACGCTGCGGCTACATCGCCGCTAGGCCGGACTGGATCGAAGGACTCGTCGATCTCCAGGTGGCGACGAATTTCGGTGGTCCGAGTCCCCTCGCGGCCGAGCTCGTTTTCAGGACCCTCAGCGACGGCAGCTATCGCAAGCACCTGGAGGGCCTGCGCGGCCGCCTCGCGAAGCGGCGGCGGGAGGTGACCGGCCAGCTCGAAGGCCTCGGCGTGCGCCCCTGGACACTGCCGCGCGGCGGCTTCTACCTTTGGTGCCGCCTGCCCGATGGACGGGACGCGGCTGAGGTCGCCAAAGCCGCGCTGCGCGAACGCGTCGTGCTCGCTCCGGGCAACGTATTCAGCGTTACGCAATCGGCACCCGATCTCATGCGCTTCAACGTGGCGCAGATGAACGCGCAGGCGCTCCGCGTGCTCGGGCAAGCGCTGCGGTGAGATAGGTCGGCGACGCGCGGGTGCGCCATCCACGATGCGTCACACGCGCACGAAGATCTTGCGCTGATAGAGCCAGCGCGCCAGCGCCACGGCAACGGTCAGCGCGACGGCGACCCGCACAAAGCTGCCGGCTCCGTAGCCCAGATGCGCGTCAAGGAAGCGCTGGATGTCGCCTCCGACCAGCTTCCTGGCGATAGCCTGGTACTCGATCAGGTTGTTGAGCATGTAGAGCAGGATCGCATTGGCGCCGATCCATACGAACATCGTGCTCCACGCCTTTCGTCCCCGCACGTCGATCACCGCATAGAACAGTCCGAGCAACAGCAGACTGTAGCCACCGGTCACGAGAACGAACGACGATGTCCAGATGTTCTTGATGATGGGGAACTGCAGCCCCCACAGGTGGCCGAGGACGACGAGCGCGACGCCTGCGCCGAGCAGCCATTGCGCCTTCTGTACCGGATCGAGGCGCGGCGTCTTGAGCAGCAGTCCCGCGAGAACACCGAGCAGGCAGCTGGCGACCGCCGGCAGCGTGCTGAGCAGCCCCTCCGGATCCCAGTCGCCGTAGAGCCGCAGGCCCGGCAGGAACTGCGCGTCGACCCAATGCGCGAGGTTGGCTCCCTTCGCGTAGGAGCCGGCGCCGACCCCGGGGACCGGAACGAAGGTCATCAGCCCCCAGTAGCCGACGAGCAATGCAAGGCAAGCGATCACGAGACCGCGCGGCCGCAGGTGGAGAAACAGGAGCGAAGCAAACAGATAGCACAGCGCGAGGCGCTGCAGCACGCCCAGCAGGCGCACGTCCGGCCAATGGTTTCCGGCGCCGCCGTAGTAGATCACGCCGAGCGCGAACAACAGCGCGGAGCGCATCAGCACGCGCCTGTGCGCGATCCATGGTCCTTCGCGTTCCACGAGGCGGGTGAGCGAGAACACGATCGAGACGCCGATCACGAACACGAACAGGGGAAGCAGGAAATCGTAAAAGCGCAGCCCTTCCCAGTCGACGTGCATGAACTGCTCACTGACGAACTGCACGGCGCCCGCCAGCGGCCCCTCCTTGCCGTGAGCCATGTCGTGCAATGCCCAGGCGAAATGATCGCCCGCGAGGATCCAGAACATCGCAAAGCCGCGCAGCGCGTCGAGCGACGTTATGCGACCGACTGCAGTCTCCGACGCGGCAGCGGTCGAGACATCCGTGCGCCGATGCGCCGCCGCTGCGCGCCCGTCGGTGGCCGCCACGCGCGCATGGGTCGCCGCAGACCGCCCGGCGCCGTGCCAGAAGCCTCTCTCGTCGGTGTGGCGCGCGAGGTCGGCCATGTCCACTCCAACCGGCTCCGCGCCAACCGGCGGGTGCTCTGGAGCCGGAAATTCGCAGCGTGGCCGGCAACTGCCGGCGCGCAGGAAACGTGTCGATGAGACCGAAGTTCCTGGACAATGTGCGGCGCATCGCGCGCCGCGCATTGAGGTGGGTCAAGCGGCGATCATCGTCGGCCCGACGGCAGGCGTGCCGACTGGATGGAGAGCTTTCGCGACACCTGCACGGGCGGAGCCGTGCACGCGCCTCTCGCCTCCTGCACCCGGAAATAATTCCGCCCGACGTACGTCCGGTGATACGGGTGCCAGATGCTGGCATGATCGAGCGCCAGCAGGCCCGCAGCGGTCGCCGCCACGACCGAGCTTTCCATGTCGCGATCCTGGCCCGCGATGTTCTCCGGCATCCGGCTGCTGGCGTAATCGACGTAGAACACCCGTCGTGCGCAAGACAGGTCCTGGGCGGCGTCGAGTACGAGCCGCGCCGTCATCAGGTGATCGGAGTGATCGCCCGGATTGATGGTCGCGTCCGGCTCCGGAAGGTTGAGCTGCACGTCGGCGGCCGCGCCGCGTTCGCGCGCGATGATCGCCCTCACCGTGGCAGCAAGATCGCTCCAGCCGCGATAGGTCGCGCTGCCGTCGATCGCGGTCATCGTGCTGATCTCGCTCCTGGCGAGGCGCGCAAGCGACTGGTAGTGCGTTCCCGCAAATCCGCTGCCGGTCGGATGGCCGTCCGGCAGGCGCAGGAAGTAGGTGACCGTGTTGCGGTAGGTCGTTCGGCTGATCACGTGGCCGTTGAAGCCGGAGCGCGAGCTGACTTTCTCCGCCGGCTGCTCGCCGGCATCCGCCATGAATCGGATCGCGACCTCCGCGCCGTTCTCCCGGGCCCGATAATACGGATGCTTGCGGCCGCGCCGGCCCATGCCGTTGCCTGCATCGCCCGCCGTGACATGGACGAACACCGTCCTGGTCTTCGCGTCGGCGACATCCATGAACGCCGACGGATTCATGAAGAGCTGCCAGTCGTCCTCGTGCGCGGCGAAATAGAACGACACGCGCGCGGGTTCCGCGCCCGCCGGTGCGTTCTCGGCTCTCGCCGTCCTGATCCCGCCCCCAAGCACGAGCGCAGCAGCCACGATCGGCCACGCGCCGGCGGTCATCCATGATGATCGGGTCACGTATTCCCCCCTGGACGCGGCGAGTACACGGTGTCCGCGCGTACGATTCAACCGCATCGGGCTACGGAATCCTCCCCATGATACCTCTTTCGCGCGCAATTAGACCCGGAGATCACGATCCCGTCAGCATGGCGCGCCGGGGCAGCTTTCCGACAGACCTGTGATTTTCGTCAAAGCGCGGGGCCCACGCCCGGTCTAGACACGACCATCATGAGCACCGTTGCGCACCCAACCCCGTCCCTCGCAAGCACGTCGCGGCCTGCTTCGGGCGTTCGCAGCGACGCATCGGGAACGGGCGGCCTGGTCGTGATCGGCTTCGCGCTGGCGCTGGCGACGCTCGTGAGCACGGCCGCGGCGGGTGCGCTTGTCGTCGCGGAGGCGAGCGGCTCGCACTCCTTTATAATGGTCGCGCAGGACGCAGCGGCCCGCTCACTCCCGCGCCCCTGACAGGATGGCCTGGCACGCGTGGCCGGCCATGTCGGCCACCGCGGTGTCGCGCGTGATCAGCGCCGCGACGATCGCCCCGTCGATGACGAGCCCGAGCGTGTGCGCGACCTGCATCGGCTCGCGGCAGCCGGCCTCCGTGCAGAGTGCGGCGATGCGATCGAGCACGATCTTCTTGTGCGCGACCGCCAGCGACCGCAGCCGCTCGTCGGCCTTGTCGCTCTCGCCGACCGCGTTGATGAACGGGCAGCCGTAGAAATCCTCGCGGCTGAACCATTGGCGCAGCGTCGGCCCGACGCGCGCGAGCCGCTCGAGCGCCGAGCCGCCGGGCCCGTCGATCTCGGCCATGAACCAGGCACGCCACGCCGCGCCTTCCCGCTCCAGCACCGCCTCGACCAGCGCGTCCTTCGAGCCGAACACCTTATAGAGCGTGGTCTTGGCCGTGTCGGCCGCCGCGACGATGGCATCGACCCCGACCGAGTTCACGCCGTAGCGGCAGAACAGCCGGCTGGCCGCCTCGATCAGGCGGTCACGCGGCGACGGCCGCAGCGCACCGGCGAGGCCGGCCGTCGACTCCATCGGCTCGGGCGAAGCAACGTCCATGTCGCTCCCAATACCGGGCGCCCGCCGACATCGCAATCACAGAATGAACTGACCGGTCTGTGCATCGCGCAGGGGCATTCTGCCTGCGGCGATGACTGCTTCTTGTGCGCCCGTTCGTCTCCACACCGGCCACGCGCAGCCGACTTTTCTGAATCCCCTGGCCTTTTTGCATCGCGAAAGGCTTGGCACGGCACGTGCATCAAACAGAACGGTCTGTATTCACACGGATCAGACTCATCGCGAACCGGAGAGAGACGCCCATGAGCCAAGCCGTAGCAAAAACCGCCCTGACGGGCTGCCTCGCGCCCATCGACAAGGGCGGACTCGATCAGCTCATCGCCAAGGGCAAGGCCGACCCGACGGTGATCAAGACGCTCAAGTGCAAGACGGTTGCCGAGGGCCGCTTCCGCCATCTCAATTTCATCCGCAGCCTGCCGGCCTATGTGGTCGACGAGCCGCCCGGGCTGCTCGGCGACGACACCGCGCCGAACCCGTCGGAGGCCTCGCTCGCGGCGCTCGGCTCGTGTCTCGCCGTCGGGATCCACGCCAATGCGGTGGCGCACGGCATCACGGTCTACAAGCTCGAGATCGAGCTCGAGGGCGACCTCAACATCACCGCCGTGTGGGGCACCGGCGACCTGTCCGAAAAGCCCGTCGGCTTCACGGACGTGCGCGCCAACGTGACGTTCGAGGCCGACCGTCCCCGTGCCGAGCTCGAGGCGCTGATCGCCCACGCGAAGGCGTGGTCGCCGGTCGCCAACACCTTCACGCGGCCGGTCAACCTCGAGGTCAAGCTCGCCTGATCCAACCCGGATGGCCGCAAAGGCCATCCGCTCCTTTCCTCGACGCAGGACATTCCCGGACCCACGCGATGCTCGACAACCTGGCTCTCGCTCAAGATTCGGCCACCCCCGCCCGCGGCCCCGACGTGGTGACGACCGTGCGCGAGATCGCCGCGCGCGAGCTCGCGCCGCTCGTGCACAAGATCGACGCCGAGGGCCTCTACCCCGACGGCGTCATGCGCGCGTTCGGACGGGCCGGCGCATTCGCCGCGCACCTGCCGGGCCATAACGGCGAGCCCGACCTCGTCACCGCGATCCGCGCCATGACCGTCGCCGGCGAATACTGCCTGTCCACCGCGTTCTGCATGTGGTGCCAGGACGCGCTGGGCTGGTACATCTTCGCGTCGGGGAACGACGGCCTCACGCGCTCGCTCGGGCAGCGCGTCGCGGGCGGCGCCGCGCTCGGCGGCACGGCGCTCTCCAATCCGATGAAGACCTTCTTCGGGATCGAGCCGATCCGCCTCAAGGCCAAACGCGCGGACGGCGGCTACGCGGTCAAGGGCGTCCTGCCCTATGTCTCCAACCTCGGCGCCGACCACTACTTCGGCTGCGTGTTCGAGGTCGAGGGCGAGCCCAGGCGCTTCGTCATGGCGGTCGTGGCCTGCGCATCCGAGGGCGTGAGCATCGTCGATAACACGAAATTCGTCGCGCTCGACGGCACCCGCACCTTCACCGTGCAGTTCCGCGACGCCTTCATCCCGGACGCGTTCGTGCTCGCCGATCCGAGCGACGCCTTCGTCAAGCGCATCCGCGCCGGCTTCATCCTGCTGCAGGCGGGCATGGCCTTCGGCATGATCCGCGGCTGCATCGAGCTGATGAACCGGACCAAGGGCCCGCTCGGCCACGTCAACAAGTATCTCGACGCGCAGCCCGAGCAGTTCGGCGAGCAGCTCGCCGAGATGGAGGCGCAGGTCGAGCGTCTCGCGGCGACGCCGTTCGAGATCGACCCCGGCTACTGGCGCGCCGTGATCGAGGCGCGGCTCGCCGCCGGCGAAGCCTCCGTGGCGGCGGCGCATGCGGCGATGCTCCATTCCGGCGCGCGCGGCTATGTCGCCGGCGCCGCCGCGCAGCGGCGCCTGCGCGAAGCCTACTTCGTGGCGATCGTCACGCCGGCCACCAAGCAGCTGCGCAAGATGCTCGCCGACATGAAGCACTGACCACGCCGACGCGTTCCGCCGCGGACCACGGCCCGCGGCCAACAAGCCTCACGACACTCACCGCCGGGACCGCGTTCACCCTCGAGCACAGGAGCCACGCCATGGCCGACAAAGTTCTCTTGTCCCCCGCCGAGCTGTCCGAATTCATCAAGACCGAACCCGCCGTCATCATCGATACCCGCGACCCGGCGACCTACGCCGCCGGCCACTTGCCGAACGCCGTCAACGTCCACGACATCTTCACCTATCTCGCGACCTCGACGCCCGAGGGCGTCGCCGCCATGCGCGAGAAGTTTGCCGAGATCTTCGGCGCCGCCGGCCTGTCGGGCAAGGAGACGGCGATCGTGTACGAGCAGTCGATGAACACCGGCTTCGGCCAATCCTGCCGCGGCTACGTGCTGCTCGGCTATCTCGGCTATCCCAAGGTGAAGATCCTGCACGGCGGCTACGCCGCCTGGACTGCGGCCGGCCTGCCGACGACCACGGCGGTGCCGGCGCCAACACCGCAAACCTTCCCGCTCGACCCGGGCGCGGCCGGCATCCTCGTCGATCTGCAGGGCATGAAGGCCGCGGTCTCCGATCCCAACGTCGTCAAGCTCGACACGCGCGATGTCGACGAGTGGATCGCGGATTCCTCTTCGCCCTACGGCAAGGACTTCTGCCCGCGCAAGGGCCGCATCCCCGGCGCGCGCTGGATCGAATGGTACCGCATGATGAAGCCGAGCCCGTCCGGCCCGATGTTCAAGTCGCGCGAAGAGATCCTCGCCGAATGCGCGACCGTCGGCATCACCGCCAAGACGCCGGTCGTGCTCTACTGCTTCAAGGGCGCGCGCGCCTCCAACACCCTCGTCGCGCTCAAGGAAGCCGGCATCGAGAACGTCACGCTCTACTTCGGCTCGTGGAACGAGTGGTCGCGCGACCCCTCGCTGCCGATCGAGACCGGCCTGCCCTACGGTGCGCCCGCCGCCGCGAGCGCCGCGGCGTAACCACTGCCCGGTCTGCGTGAGCGCCGGATCGCCGGCGCTCGCCGAGCCCGATCGCTGGGTTGACCTGCCGCCGTCCGGCCATCGCGGACCATCGCGAATGCGGACGGCGCGCGGACGCGCCGCCCAAGTGTCGGATTACGCCGTCAGATCACGCCGAGCGCGCCCATCGCCTCCGCCACGCGCACGAACCCGGTGATGTTCGCACCGAGCACGTAGTCGCCGGCCGCGCCGTACTCCTCCGCGGTGGCCGCGCAGTCGTCGTGGATCTGCCGCATGATTTGGGCGAGCCGCTCTTCCGTCTGCTCGAAGGTCCAGCTGTCGCGCGAGGCGTTCTGCTGCATTTCCAGCGCCGAGGTGGCGACGCCGCCGGCGTTGGCCGCCTTGCCGGGCCCGAACAGCACCTTGGCCTCCTGGAAGATGCGGACCGCGTCGGGCGTGCAGGGCATGTTCGCGCCCTCGCCCACGGCGATCAGGCCGTTCCTGACCAGCATTTGCGCATCCTTGCCCGTCAGTTCGTTCTGGGTCGCCGACGGCATCGCCACGTCACACGGCACATCCCAGATCGAGCCGCCCTCGATGTAATGCACGCCCGCGCCTTTCGCGCGCGCATACTCCTCGATGCGCTCCCGGCGCGCCTCCTTGATGTCCTTGACAAGGTCGATGTCGATGCCCGCGTCGTCCACCACATAGCCGCTGGAATCCGAGCAGGCGACCACCTTGCCGCCGCACTCGCGGATCTTCTCCATGGTGTAGATCGCGACATTGCCCGCGCCCGACACGACCGCGCGCTTGCCCTCGAATCCGGTCTTCCTGGTCGCCAGCATCCGCTCCACGAAATAGACGGCGCCGTAGCCGGTCGCCTCCTTGCGCGCGCGCGATCCGCCCCAGCGCAGGCCCTTGCCCGTGAGCACGCCCGCCTCGTAGCGGTTGGTGATGCGCTTGTACTGGCCGAACATGTAGCCGATCTCGCGCTGGCCCACTCCGATGTCGCCGGCGGGAACGTCCGTGTACTCGCCGACATGGCGATAGAGCTCGGTCATGAACGACTGGCAGAAGCGCATGATCTCGCCGTCGGAGCGGCCGCGCGGATTGAAGTCGGAGCCGCCCTTGCCGCCGCCGATCGGCATTCCGGTGAGCGCGTTCTTGAACGTCTGCTCGAAGCCGAGGAACTTGATGATGCCGAGATTGACCGACGGATGGAATCGAATGCCGCCCTTGTAGGGCCCCAGCGCCGAATTGAACTGAACGCGGAAACCGCGGTTGATCTGCACCTGGCCCTGATCGTCCACCCAGGGAACACGGAAGATGATCTGGCGCTCGGGCTCGCAGATCCGCTCGATCAGGGCGTTGTCTGCATAGTTCGGATGCTTGGCGATCACGCGCCCAAGGCTCTCGAGCACCTCACGCACGGCTTGATGGAATTCCGGTTCGCCGGCGTTGCGGCGCAGCACCTCGGCAAGGACGGGCTCGAGCTTTTCGTCGATCAAGGTCAAGATGGTCTCACTTCTCTTTCGTTTCTTGCGACTGGGACATCGGGGCTTCGGCCCGACGCACGGCTCTTCTATCTGCCGCTTTCTGGAGATGGCTACGCGCAGGGCGACATTCATGCATTGCGCGGCCCGTCGCCCTATCACCGCACCAGTCGCCGCGCCTGGCACGCGCGATGTGTGGCGCATCTGCGTGCGCCGTGACAAACTGACGCGGCCGGCGCCAAGGCGGACGCCGTGTTCGACCAATGCGCGCTTGCGACCGAGACCGCCGTCATGCACCGATCTCTCCTCCTCGTCCTGGCTGCCGCCCCGATGCTGTCGGCCCAGGTGCCGCTCGCGTCGGCGCGGGCGTCCTACTTTCCCTGGTGTGCGCACTATGGCGGCGACGACTTCGGCGGAGCGATCAGCTGCGGCTTCGCCACCCATGCGCAGTGCATGGCGAGCCTCAGCGGCGTCGGCGGCACATGCGAGCGCAACGTGCTGCCTCCGCCCGCGACGTCTCCGCGTGCAGCCGCGAACCGCAACCGCCGCTGAGCCGGCCGGCGCCCCCCTGCAAGGCGCGATGGCCGCCGTTGCAACCGAAACTGGCACGTGTAACGATTTTAGCTTCAGACTTGCGCGCCTGTCCCGACGCGCGGGCTTTTTTCGCACGCGCGCAACAGAGTGGTTGTCGTCATCAACGGATTGACCTCACCGGCCCGCTGCTGCATCGTAAGATCGACGCCATCGGCTTTTGAGCTTTCAATCGGCGTGTTCATCGCGGCTTCGCGTCCGAAGCCGGAAAATCTACAAACGCGTCCCACATACGCTAACAGCAGCGGGACATTCGGGGAGGAAGCTTGATGCGCAGTGCCTTTTCCAGATTTCGTGTTCGCATGGCCGCACTGGCGGCCGTCGGATTCGCGCTTGCTGCGGCTCCGCAACAGGCCCACGCACAATACAAGTGGCCGTCTTACTTCAACGTGATCACGCCGACGGTCGGCACCGCCAACCACTCGCTCGCCGTCGCCTGGACGTCCGAGTTCAGCGCCACCACCGGGTCGCGCGCACGCGTGCTCCCCGCTCCGACCGGCTACGCCCGCGCCGAATGGCTCTTCACCAACGAGGGCCGTCTCTCGCTCTATCAGCCCTCGGACTATTTCGATCAGATGGACGCGGTCGAGGGCTATGCCACCAAGACCGGCGGCCCCTACGACACGCGCCTGATCAACGTCAATCTCGTGACGGCGTGGGGCTACATGGTGCGCGGCGACTCCGCGATCAAGACGATCGCGGACATCAAGCCGGGCATCAAGGTCGCGTTCTATTCCGGCTCCTCGTTCATCATCGCCGGCATCGACGCGCTGCTTGCTTATGCCGGCCTGACCCGCAAGGACGTGCAGCTCGTCGAGATCGGCAGCTACGGCGCCAACACCAACGTGGTCGTCGAGGGCCGCGCCGACATCACCTTCACTTCGCCGATCTCGGGCCCGAGCTACCAGGCCGAAGCGAACCCGAACGGCATCCGCTGGCTGGCGATTCCCAGCCGCGACAAGAACCCCGCCGCCTACGATCGCTATCGCAAGCTCCAGCCGGGCTACATCCTGCAGAAGACCGAGGCCGGCGTGAAATCGTCGATCGGCGTGCAGATGGATCACGCCTACCAGGCCAACCACGTGAAGGCGGACGAGGACCCCGAGTTCGTCTATCAGCTCGCGAAGTGGATGGACGTCAATCACGACAAGTACAAGGCCAAGTTCACCCACGCCGGGATGATGTCGGTGGCCAATCTCGTCGCCTATCTCGAGAACGGCATCCTCGTGCCGGTGCACGAGGGCACCATTCGCTACCTCAAGGAAAAGAACCTGTGGAAGCCGCAGTATCAGGCACGCCAGGACAAGCTCGTCGCCTTGGCCAAGAAGCGCGCCGACGCCTACAAGGCAGCGATGGCGGCGGCAACGGCGAAGGGCATCACGATCGCGGCCGACAACAAGGACTGGGCCGCGTTCTGGGCGAGCTATCGCAAGCAGAACGGCATGGAGAAGCCGTTCGGCGAGGACGTCCTCGCAATGCAGTAAGGGCGTTTGATCGACGCACGCGAACAAGCGCCGGAGGCCTGGGCCTCCGGCGCTTCACCACATGCGGCGGGGAAAGGCTCCGCCGCGAAAGAGACGAGCAAGTCACATCCCGTCTGGCGCAAACCACGCCGCGGGCGGTTGGCGAGAAGGTCATAGGTCATGACGAGCACCGACATGCAGGTGGCGGGCAGCGCCCCGGGAGCACCCGAGTCGTTTCCTGATCCCACGCTCCAGCGCTATCGCAGCCTGCCGCTGCCGGTCCGGATCTACATTCTCGCGACCTCGGCCGCCGGCATCGCGACTGCGGTCATCTACATCTTCAGCCTGTTTCCGCTGCTCGACCTCACCTACTACTTCATCCTGATGGTGATGTTCCTGCCGGTGGCCTTCCTGCTGCTGCCGGCCTACAAGTCGGAAACCCGCGTGACATGGGCCAGCTACGGGCCCGCCATCGTCGCCCTCGGGGTCACCTGCTTTCTCGCCTACAAAGGGCGCGACCTCGCGTTCCAATCCTGGATTCCCGCCAACGAATGGCAGCTCACGGTGGCCGTCATCGTATTTGCGCTGCTGATGGAAGCGGCACGCCGCGGCGGCGGGATGATCTTCGCACTCATCGTGCTGTTCTTCGGCCTCTATCCGGTCTTCGCCGAATACATGCCGGGCATTCTTTGGGGTCCGCCCTCCTCGCTCGCGCGCACCCTCGCCTTCAACGTCTATTCCAACGACGCCCTGCTCGGCGTCGCGACGCGCGTCGTCGGCGAGACGCTGATCGGGTTCCTGATCCTCGCGGCGCTCCTCGTCGCGACCGGCGCGGCCGACTTCTTCCTCAACCTGGCGATGGCGCTGATGGGAACGGCGCGCGGAGGGCCGGCCAAGGTCGCCGTGCTCTCCAGCGGCTTCTTCGGCAGCCTGAGCGGCAGCATCTTCGCCAACGTCGTGAGCACCGGCGCGATCACCATTCCGAGCATGCGCCGCGCGGGCTTTCCGGGCTACTACGCCGGCGCGCTCGAGGCCTGCGCCTCGACGGGCGGCATGCTGATGCCGCCGGTGATGGGCGCCGTCGCATTCATCATGGCCGACTTCACCAACACCGAATACGGCGTGATCGTCGTTGCCGCCATCATCCCGAGCGTCCTCTATTATTTCGGGCTCTATTGGCACGTCGACAGTTACGCGGTGAAGGCCGGCCTCGGCGGCCTCAAGCGCGAGGACCTGCCGACGCTCAAGGACACCCTGCGCGACGGGTGGCCGTTCCTCGCCGTGCTCATCTTCCTGGTGTGGGGCCTCGTGGTCATGCAGTGGGAGCGGCTGACGCCGTTCTACGCCTCCGCGCTGCTGATCGCGCTGACCTTCCTGAAGAAGAGCCTGCGTCTCAAGGCCGATAAGGTTCCAGAAATCCTGTTCGAGACCAGCAAGCTGCTCAGCCAGACCATGGCGCTGCTGCTGCCGACGAGCTTCATCCTCGGGGGCCTGATGGCGACCGGCGTCGCGCCGATCATCGCATCCGAGCTGGTGCGCATCGGCGGCGACAACATCGCCCTCGTGCTCGCGATCGGCGTCGCCGTCTGCCTGTTCCTCGGCATGCTCGGACTGATCGTCGCGGCCTACCTGATGCTGGCGCTCACGCTCGCGCCTGCCCTCGAGCAGCTTGGACTCAACACGCTCGCGATCCACCTGTTCATCGCCTACTACTCGATGCTCGCGGCGATCACGCCGCCGGTGGCCCTCGCCGCCTTCATCGCCTCGCGCATCAGCCAGTCCGATCCGATGGTGACGAGCTGGCACGCCGCCCGGCTCGGCATCGTCCTCTACTTCATTCCGATCTTCTTCCTGTTCGAGCCCGGGCTCATTCTGCAGGGCTCGTGGTGGTCGACCGCGATCTGGCTGCCGATCAACATGGTCGCCATCATCCTGATCGCCGGCGCGTCGGAAGGGCGGCTGCTGGGCTTCGGTCTGTTGCGGCCCTGGGCGCGTGCGGTGATCTTCCCCGCGGCGCTGCTGATCGGCTTCCCGGAATGGATATCCTCGGTCGTCGGCGCCGTCATCGTGGCCGGCGTCCTGCTGCTGCGCAATCTGTCGGAAGCGCCCGCGCCGCTGACGCGGGCGGCCGCGCGCGGCTAGTCCGGCGCGTCTTGCACGGAACCAGCGCGCCGGTATCGCCGGCGCGCTGACCGGCCGGCTTGCTGCTCATCGGATAAATCCGGGCCGCCTCCTCCCTCTGCCCGCAGAGGCGCGGCGCCGTTTACCACCCCGAAAAAAGCCCGCCACCGCCCTGCGGAGGGCTGGCCCCCTGATACAACCTTGGGTATGTTTTTACCCATAGTTGTTATGCGTCAGGGGGGTGACCATGAGTAGCGTACGCGTATCCGGCGCGGTCGTCGCGCTGTGTGGAGTAATTGTCGGGTGCACGGCCATTGATCTCGATCGGCTGGTCGTCACCACCGTCTCGAGTGAAACGCCGGTCGGCGCGAAGAACTGTGTCGAACTGTTCGGACAGGCCGCCCGCTTCCAGGCCGCCGCTGCCGCCAGCTTCGAGCAGACCGGAGCCGCGGTCGATCGCACCCGGCGCGCGCTGCCGCCACCGCTGCGATCCGACCGCGTCGTCGACTCCGTCTTCGCCAGCATCACCGATACGTCCGCGCAATCGCTGCAGGCCGCGAGCAGCATTGCATCCTTCACCGCCGCCGCACCCGCACAGCCGCCGGCGCCGGTGGGCCGGCGGCCATTGCCGACGCTGACCGAGCACGACTTCCGCGGCTTTGCGGCGCGCGTGACGGAACATGTTCTGCGCCAGACCAGCGCGCCCGCAACCGGCGATCCCGCGACAGACGGATTCTGGGACCGGCTGCGCGGCTACTACACCGCCTACTACGACGGCGAGTTCGTGAACTATTTCGGCCAGAAGCTGGAGAAGCCGAAGCGCTCGCTGACGGTCTCGAACGAGGATATCGCCAACGCAACCGTGGTGTTCATCGAGTTGCTGTTCGACGAGTCGCTCAAGACGCCGGTGTGGGTCAACGGCAAGAAGTACTATCCGGGCGGCACCGACGCGATGCCGACCGTCGCCAAGCTCAAGTACCGCAAGCCGGCCGAGATCGCGGGCGGCACGCGCGGCTGCGGCATCAACGTGCCCAAGGCCAACACCATCAAATACCTGGCGCACACGTTCTCGACGGCCGCGACCACCGAGAGCGCCCTCGCCGTCAACTCCTTCGGCGGCATCGAGCTCGGCTTCGGCATGCTGGGGAAGATCAACATCGGCGACAACCAGACGCTGACCACGTTGATCCAGGCTTCGGTGTCCGAGATCGTCGGTCGCCTGACCGTCGAGCTGGCTCATCCGATCCTGGCCAATCTGGATTTCGGCGATCTGCCGATCGGCGGGTCCTCGCCCTCGGACATGGCGCCCGCGCTGGTCGCGCGCTCGCCCGCGCTCAGCCGCGCGTCCAGCGTCGGCCGCATGAGCGCGCCGTTCATCAGCGCCAACGCGCGCTGATCCTGGAGGGCGCATTCTTGTGTGAATGCGCCTCGCTCTCAGATGTCATTGCCGTACCCGGATCGAGCCTCGGGCTCGACCCGGGTACAGGCTCCAATGGGCGATCCAATAACCCGACCGATTATAGCTACTGGATGCTCCGCGTTCCCGGGACAGCAGACCGTAATTTGCTGCAGATCAAGCTGCCCGGGCGCGGGTGAGCGCATAAACGCATCGCAGCAACAATCCAACAGGAGATTCCCCGATGCGCTCTTTCCTGCAAGCGGTTTCTGCCGCGTTCGCGTTGTCGCTCACGTTCATGGCTCCCGCCGGTGCGGCTGATCAACCAACCGTGAGGGTTTCTCTGATTGATATGACCGCGATGTTTGGTCCTGGTTCTGGTCCTGGAAGCGGCATGATGGGGCCGGGATATGGCCAGGGCTACGGCATGATGGGTCCCGGCATGATGGGTCAAGGCTATGGTCAGGGCTACGGCATGATGGGCCGTGGCATGATGGGGGGCATGGCGCTCCGCGCGAATGTCACGTCGGTCAAAGCCGGTCAGATCACCTTCGATGTGATCAACCTTTCACGCAGTGTCGTGCACGAGATGATCGTTATCGCGGTCGACAATCCCAATGCACCGCTGCCATACGACTACAGCACCGGCCAGATACCCGAAAAGCAGATCAAGATGCTGGGTGAGACGCATGAGATGGAGCCGAACGCTGAGAAAACAATTACGCTCGATCTTAAGCCGGGCGCCTACCTGCTGATCTGCAACGTGCCTGGTCATTATGCGGCCGGCATGTGGACGCCGCTCACGGTGACCCAATAAGTTGAAACGCTTCTGCATCGTCCAGACAAAAGCCCTGTCGTCGACTGGCTTCGGCGACGCCGGGTTGCTTGGCGGTCCGCGAGACTAGGGGTCTCACGCAGGTGCGCCTCCTCAGATCACGCGGGCCATCAGACACGACAATATTTTGTGATTTGGCGCGGTTCGAATGTCGCCCCGGTTGCTTTTCGTCTGACCTGGATCAAGACTACCGAACGGGCATAACGTTTGTCGCTCGACGGATATGCTGATGAACGGCTCCACGTTCGACCGCGCTTTCACTCTATTCATGCGTTTCGCCATGGCGTGGACGTTTCTCTACGCGGCGTCGCACCAGGTATTCGTTCCGGGTTGGAGCGTCGCCGGGTTCCTCAGTCACACCAAGACGTTTCACGACCTGTTCGCCATCTTTACGACGCCCTCGGTCGCGCCGATCGTATCGTTCCTGGTGGCGTACGGTCATCTGTTGATCGGGCTGTCACTGCTCGTCGGCCTGATGGTCCGCATCAGCGCGAGCTTCGGCGTCGCACTCATGCTGATGTATTGGGCGGCGCACATGGATTGGCCGTATATCGAGAACCAGAATAATTTCATCCTCGACTATCACATCGTCTACGCAGGGGTGCTTGTGTATCTGGTCGCCAAGCACGCCGGTCACGTCTGGGGTTTGGACGGGTGGGTGGGACGGCTGCCGTGGTTCGAGCGCCATCCGGGTCTAAAGCCGCTTGTCGCATAGGGGGTATTGCGTCCTCCCATTCCGACGTTGCTGCACGCATTTTTTCGCTCTCGGTGAAAAGCGGTGATCAGCCGAACTGTGCTGACAGAACCGCATTTTGAGCGCCCGCACTAGGGTGCCCGTGCGCCCAGCCGTTCAGCGAGCATGTGGAATGCCTTCACCTGCTCGGGCTTGAGCTCGCGGTTCTCGTCGCGGCCGACGAAAACCTTGAACATGATTCCGCCCTCGTGGTTGAAGAACGCCACGAAAGCCGAGGAGCGCCCCATGAACGGGCGCTCGACGAAGCCGATTGCGGCGCAGCGCTCGTGCCGCAGATGACCATGGAAGCCGGTGCGCGCGATCACGTTATAGTAGCTGCCCGCGACCTTTCCTTCGGCGATCGGCCCGGTGAACTCCATGATGCCGTCGTCGGTGTTCACGATCAGCGTCACGTCGCCCCAGCGGGTGAAGTCCGCCATCGCGTCCGCAAAGGCCGAACCCGGCGCGTAGCGCCGCATGTCGGACGGCAACGCATCGACCACCTGCCGGCAGGTGACGCCATGACGCCGCGCCACGTCTTCGATCACCGCGCCGGGATCCGCCGCCATCACGGCGGCGAGATCCACGCCCTGCGCGGCGGCTGCCTGAGCCGTACTCATGGAGGTGCCTCTCCTGTTCCGGATTGTCAGGCGGCCGCGTCCTTGCGTCCGACGGTCTGTCGCACCTCGAAGCCCTCGAACTTCGGATGCTCGAGGTAGAGCTGGCCGGTCTGAGTGTTGTTGCCGGCGCGCGCGTGCGAGGCGCGGAACTCGTCCGACTTGGTCCAGGCTTCGAACGCCGCCTTGCTCTGCCACACCGTGTGCGAGGAATAGAGCACGTGATCTTCGGCTTCGGGCCCCTTCAGCAGATGGAACTCGACGAAGCCCGGCATGCGGTCGAGATAGCTCTCGCGCGTCATCCAGACGTTCTCGAATGCCGCTTCGCTTCCCTTTTTGACCTTGAACCGATTCATGGCGATGAACATGCGGTGCTCCTTGCTTGTGCGGTTTTGCTTGACGATATCACGTTTCTACCAACGAACGATTGCGTTGAGGGCGAATGTGCGGCCCGGCGCGCGATAGAGCTCGATCGGTACGGCGCCAATCGCGCCTGCGCCGGTGGGAAATGCGGTGACGCCGGCGACCGCCTGCGGGTCGTAATACGCGAGATCGAACACGTTGAAGATGCCCCCGCTGATCGTGAACTGCGGGAACACCTCGTATGACAGCAGCGCGTCCACCACGGTGTGCTCCGGCACGGTAAAGATGGCCGGCGTGCTGACCCGGTTCTTGCTGGCGTAGTAGCGCACGCGCCCCTCGCCGATCCATCCTCCGTTGCGATAGCGCAGGCCGCCCACCGCGGTGAATGGGTCGACCGAATCGATGGGGCGGTCGAGATCGTTGTTGATGCCGTAAGCGTAGGCGAAGGCCCCGAACAGCGACCAGGTCGGATGGAAGCGCCATTCGCCCTTGCCCTCGATGCCGCGGATCGTGACGCTCGAGACGTTCTGGTACTGGAACTGCTGGAACGCGGGCGGCGCCGGCGGCGGGTCGGTCAGCAGCACGGTCTCGATGAAGTTGTGATAGTTGTTCCAGAACGCCGTGACCTCGAAATGCGAGCCGTTGGCGAAGCGCGCGCGCAAGCCGCCCTCATAGCCGTCACTGGTCTCGGGCTCCAGATTGCCGTTCGGCAGGATCTCGTAGAACGAGGTCAGGTTGCGGAACCCGAAATTCGCGTTGTCGTAAGGCGGCGCGCGGAAGCCGCGCGTGTACTGGCCGACGAGGCGATAGTTCTCGGTGAGGTCGTAGGTGACGCCGAACTTGGGGGAGATCGCGTGCTCGGTCTGCGAGCTGATCTGGAATCCCGCCAGGTTCGAGCGCATGAAGTCGGCGTCGGGATGCGGCGTGAGCTGGAAGAAATCGTAGCGGATCGCCGGGATGAGCCGCAGCGGCCCATATTGCATGATGTCCTGGACGTAGGCGCCCGCGTTGGTCGTGTTGGTGTCGGGGAAGTTCTTGTTGGGGAACGGCTCGCCCGCGACGGTCTTCGTGATGGCCCCCGTCGCGAACGTGAGCTGATAGCGGTCGCGCGGGCGGGTGGTCGCGGTGGTGTCCGCCACCGCCCCGTACGTGATGTGGTGGTGCCAACCCATGTACTGCCGCTTGGCGTCGAGCCGCCATTCGGCGCCGAAGATGTTCTGGTCGAAATCGAAATCGGAATGGCGCAGGATCGTGGCCGCCGGCGCGGTCGCGCTGGTGGACCGCGTCTGGTCCTGCTGCTCCTGGCGCAGCACCTTGGTCCAGTAGAGCTTGAGCAGCGACACGTCCGCCCACCAGGCGTTGACGGGCGCGTTCCAGTCGAGGCTCACGCGCGGACGGTCGTTGGTGTCGATCGCGGTCGAATCGAAGATGCGAGCGCCGAACGGCGGCACGATCGAGGACGGCAGCACCACCTTGTCGGTGTTGATGTTGGTTTCGATCCGCCGCTGGAAGATCTCGCCGGTGAGCCGGAAGTCGCCGAGCGTCTCGTGATGATGCACCACCTTCGCGAGGACATTGTCGGTGCGGAATTCCTGCGGGTTGGGCTCGAGGACCGTGTTCGGCTTCACCTCGCGTCCATGGCGATAGGTGTAGAGAACCATCGATTCCCAGTTGCCCATCCGCGCGGCGCCCGTGGACGTCGCATAGAAGCTGCTGTCGGCGGTGTCGAAGCCGGCCTTCTGCGAGAGGAACCAGTCCTTGTTGACCATGGCGAGGTAGTCGCCCGGGTCTTTCGTCACGAACGAGACCACGCCGCCGATCGCGTCGCTGCCGTAGAGCGCCGAAGCCGGGCCGCGGATGATCTCCACGCGCTTGAGCGAATCATAGTCGACGAAGTCGCGCGTATATCCGGTCGGCGAGCCGATGTTGGTGCCCGGGAAGTCCGGGATCTTGACGCCGTCGATCTCGAGGCGGACGCGGTTCTCGCCGACGCCGCGGATCACGTAGTTCGTCATGCCGCCGCGCGCCGGCTGGTTGCCGACCGACACGCCAGGCTCGTCGCGCACGAGATCGCGCGCCGAAGTGATGTTCTGCCGATCGATCTCGGCGTCGGTCTTGACGGAAACGGTCGAGGGCGAATCCCAGGTCGTCCCTTCCACTTTGTCCGCCGTCACCTTGATCTCCGGCAGCGCTTCCTGTGCGTTTGCCCGCATGGTGCCTGCGATCGTGATTGAAACCAGCGACACGCCCCCAAGCAGCGCAGCCCGCGCGCTGCGCGAATAGAACGACATAGCCAACCCCCAATTCCTGTTTCTTTGGATGGCTGGCGGGCTGGCTGCGCGAAACGCGCACGCTGGCGGGCTGGCTGACGAGTGCCGCGCGCGAACGTGGCGACACTGTGTTGCAATTGTTATCGGCCGTCATTACTAAGTTCAAGCAAGAATACTTGAAATTAAAAACAGTCTAAACTGCAAGCTCTTCAGTTTGTAACGCGTCTAAACTGAAGCATTGGCGAAGTATTCTGCTGTAATTGTTGGCCAGGGCCGAAGTTGAACGGCAGATTCGAACGAGATATCGCCATGAGCAATGCAAGTGACGACGACAAGGCAGACACGCGCACGATCACGATCATCGGCGACCGCGTGAGCAGCCGGGAGTTGTTCGCCTCCTCGCGCCAGATCACCATCGAGCACGGCGGTGATCTCTACTCGCTGCGCCTCACCGCGCAGAACAAGCTCATCCTCACCAAGTAGGCAGCGATGTTCACGTGTCTTCGCACGATGGCGTCTGCCCTGCGCGGCGCGGCCTGCATCTTCGCGGTCGGGCTCGGGGCCTGCGCCGCCGCGGCAGCCCCCGTCACGGTCACCGACGCGGCCGGCCGCAGCGTCACCATCGCCGACGCCAGCCGCATCGTCTCGATCGGCGGCGCCATCACCGAGATCCTCTATGCGCTCGGCCGGAGCGAGCGCATCGTCGCGGTCGACACCACGAGCATCTACCCGCCGCAGGCGCTCGCGACGCATCCCAACGTCGGCTATCAGCGCCAGGTGTCGGCCGAAGGCGTGCTCGGCATGCGCCCATCCCTGGTGCTGGCGATCGAGGGTACGGGACCGAAGGAGACCGTGGCCGTGCTCGAAAGCGCGGCGGTCCCGCTGGTGCTGGTGCCCGACCATTTCACCGGCCAGGGCGTCGTCGAGAAGATCCGCCTCATCGCGCAGGCGACCGGCGCGCGCAAGCAGGGCGAATGCCTCGCCGCGGCGGTGACCTCGCAGCTCGATCAGCTTGCGCGCCTGCGCGATCAGGTCGCGGCCCCGGCCCGCGTGCTGTTCGTCCTCTCGATGGCGGGCGACCGCCTGCTGGTCGCGGGCAACGGCACCGCTGCCGACGGGATCATCAGGCTCGCCGGCGGCGTCAACGCGATCACCGGCTACGACGGCTACAAGGCGGTCAACGACGAAGCCATCATCGCGGCGAAGCCGGACGCGATTCTCGTCATGTCGCGCGGACGGCAGGTGCTGACAGCGGACACGGTGTTCGCCCATCCGGCCTTCAAGATGACGCCGGCGGCGGCGCAGCGCAGGCTGATCGCCTTCGACGGCCTCTACCTGCTCGGCTTCGGCCCGCGCACGCCCGCGGCGGCCGGCGATCTCGCCAGGGCGCTCTACCCGACGCTCCCGCAGGCCGGCGCCGGCCCATCCGCCACGTCGGGTGTGTCCGAGTGCGGGACATGACCGTAAGCGCCGTCGCCCCCGGCGCGCCCGGCCTGGCCGCACGCCCGCAGGCCCAGCGCCGCCGGCTGATGTTCGCCGCCGCGCTCGGCGTCGCTCTCCTCGCGATGATCGCGGCAGCCGCGGTCATCGGCGCCGCCGGCATTCCGCTCGAACGGCTGCCGGCCGCCTTCGGCCTCATTCCCGGAGACGCCTCGCTCGTCGCGCGCGACCGCCTGATCCTGTGGTCGATCCGGCTGCCGCGCATCGCCGCGGCGTTGATCGTCGGCGCCCTGCTCGCCACCTCCGGCGCGATGATGCAGGGGCTGTTCCGCAATCCCCTCGCCGACCCCGGGCTGCTGGGCGTCTCCGGCGGCGCGGCCTTCGCCGCCGCGCTCGCGATCGTCATCGGCGACCGCCTCCTGCCGGCGGCCTCCTTCCCGCTGCCGCTTGCGCTTCCGCTCGCGGCCTTCATCGGCGCGCTCGCCACCACCGCGATCCTCTACCGGTTCGCGACGCGCGAGGGCCACACCTCGATCGCCGTGCTGCTGCTTGCCGGCCTCGCCATCGGCGCGCTCACCAGCGCCGCCATCGGCTTCCTGGTCTACACCGCCGACGACCGCCAGCTGCGCGACATCACCTTCTGGATGCTCGGCTCGCTCGCCGGGGCGACCTGGTTCAAGGTGCTGGCGCTCGCGCCGTTCCTCGCGCTCGTCGCCGCCGCCAGCCAGGTCATCGCGCGCGGCCTCGACCTGTTCGTGCTCGGCGAGGCCGAGGCGTTCCACAGCGGCGTTGCGGTCGAGCACATGAAGCGCCTGGGCATCGTGCTGGTCGCCGCGGCGGCGGGCGCGGCCGTGTCCGTCTCCGGTATCGTCGGCTTCGTGGGCATCATCGTCCCGCACCTGCTGCGGCTGGTGATCGGCCCGGGCCATCGCTGGCTGCTGCCGTGCAGCGCCCTGCTCGGCGCCGCGCTCCTGCTCGGCGCGGACACGATCTCGCGCGCCATCGTTGCGCCGGCCGAACTGCCGATCGGCATCCTCACCGCGCTCATCGGCGCGCCGTTCTTCCTGGTGCTGCTGGTGCGCCAGCGCGGGCAGCTCGGGCCATGAGTGTCCTGCTCGAAGCCAACGACGTCGTGGTGCGCGCCGGGCCCAAGACCATCCTCGAGGGCGTCTCGCTCGACATCCGCGCCGGGGAGCGTATCGCGATCGTCGGCCCCAACGGCGCGGGCAAGACCACGATCCTGCGCGTGCTGGCGGGGCATCTGCGTCCGCACGACGGCATGGTGCGGCTCAAGGGCCGCGCCCTCGCCGACTATCCCGCCGGCGAGCTTGCACTGCACCGCGCCGTGCTCTCGCAGCACGTCGGCATCGCCTTTCCGTTCACCGTGCGCGAGGTCGTCGCCATGGGCGCGGGCAATGCGCGCGGGCGCGCCGTCGATGCGCTGGTCGCGCAGGCGCTCACCGAGGTCGACCTCGAGGGCTTGGGCGAGCGCATCATCACCACGCTCTCGGGCGGCGAGCAGCAGCGCGCCCACCTCGCGCGCGTGCTCGTGCAGATCGCCTGCGGCGAGGCCAGCCACGGGCCGGGCCTGCTGCTGCTCGACGAACCCACCGCCAGCCTCGACCTGCGCCACCAGCTCGGCCTGCTCCGGGTCGCCTCGCGCCGGGCCGAGCGCGGCGTGGCGGTGCTCGCCATCCTGCACGACCTCAACCTCGCCGCCGTGTTCGCCGACCGCGTGCTGGTCATGAGCCGCGGGAGCATCTGCGCGGCCGGCGCGCCGGCGCAGACCATCACCGAGCCCGTGATCGATGCGGTGTTCGGTGTCGCGGGCGGCGTCTGCGCGCTGCCGACGCAGGGCGCGCCCTTCGTGCTGCCGCACGGCATGAGCCTGCGCTGATTGCAGCTATGCCGTCATTGCGAGGAGGGCAACAGCCCGACGGTGCAAGACATTCGATTAATGCGAGATCATCCACGGCCGGCTGGTCGGAAAGCTCTTCGATCCGGTCTTGCCGCGCGCCACGAAGCGAGAGCTCCGCCCCGAGCAGCACGAGCAGCCGGACGGATGCGCGGCCTTGTGCTCGGCCAGCGACTTCGGCGCGTGCGCGCTGCGCTCGTTGGTGGCGTGCGCGCGGCGGCGCTCGGGCGACAGCGTCGTGCAATGCGGCGCGGTGAGCAGCACGCGCGGCGCTTCGCTGCGGCAGTCGGGGCATGTGTGCGGCTCGTCACATTCGGCCATCGGCCGCATGGCGGTGAACGGTCCGCAGTCGTCGCACAGATATTCGTAGACGGGCATGGTGTGCTCCTTCATCGGAAAGGACTGCGGGGCGCGGAACGCCCCGCAGCAGCCGCCTGCCGGCGCGGTCGGTAGCCGGGGTCCGGCCGCGCGCGAGGACCTATTTGTCAGGCGACATGGGAATATCGACGCCGCCCTTGATGTGCTTCACCGGGCCGGCGGCGCTGGGCATCACGTCGAAGTCGAAGATCTCGGTCGGCAGCCAGAGCGTCGCGCAGGCGTTGGGGATGTCCACGACGCCCGAGATGTGCCCCTGCACCGGCGCGGTGCCGAGGATGGCGTAGGCCTGCGCCTTCGAGTAGCCGAACTTGGTGAGATATTCGATCGCGTTGAGGCAGGCCTGGCGATAGGCCACGTGCACGTCGAGATAGTGCTGCTTGCCCCACTCGTCGACCGAGATGCCCTCGAAGATCAGATAGTCGTTGTAGCTGGGCTTGATCGGGGACGGCTTGAAGATCGGATTCTTGATCCCGTACTTGGCCATGCCGTCCTTGATGACGTCGACCTTGAGGTGCAGCCAGCCCGCCATCTCGATGGCGCCGCAGAAGGTGATCTCGCCGTCGCCCTGGCTGAAATGCAGGTCGCCCATCGAGAGCCCGCCGCCCTTCACATAGACCGGGAAATAGATCTTCGAACCGCGCGAGAGGTCCTTGATGTCGCAGTTGCCGCCGTGCTCGCGCGGCGGGACGGTGCGCGCGCCCTCGGCGGCCACCTTGTTCTTGACGTCGCCCCTGGCGCGGCCGGCGTGCGCCGTCGCCGCGAACGGCGGGTTGGCGAGCGGGGGCACCCGCGTCGGGTTGGTCGCGATGAAATCCACCTCGCGCTTGTTCCAGGTATCGAGCAGCTTCTGGTCGGGCAGGCAGCCGATCAGGCCGGGATGGATCAGGCCGGCGAAGCTCACGCCCGGCACGTGACGCGAGCTCGTGTAAAGGCCGGAGATGTCCCAGATCGACTTCTGCGCCAGCGGGAAATGATCGGTCAGGAAGCCGCCACCGTTCTTCTTGGAGAAGAAGCCGTTGAAGCCCCAAACGCTCTCGGGCAGCGCGCCCACGTCGAGCAGATCGACCACCAGCAGATCGCCCGGCTCGGCGCCCTCGACCCCGATCGGCCCCGACAGAAAGTGCACGATCGACAGGTCGATGTCGCGCACGTCGTCGGCCGAGTCGTTGTTCTGGATGAAGCCACCGGTCCAGTCGTAGGTCTGCACCACGAAGTCGTCGCCGGGCTTGACCCAGGCCACCATCGGGATGTCCGGGTGCCAGCGGTTGTGGATCATGTCGTTCTTGTACGGGCTCTCCGTCAGGTCGATCTCGATCAGCGCCTTGGGCGCCTTTCCGCTGCGCGGCGCCGCCGCTCCTTTGACCATCGGCTGATTCATGTCTCTCTCCATCAGGCGTCAGGGTTGTGGGTTGTGGGTAGGCGGTGGCCGCGGCTACACGGCCAGGAACTTCGCGATCGCCGCCTCGTCGACGTCGGCGCGCGCGCTCGCATGCACGATGCGCCCGTTCTCCATGACGAGGATGCGGTCGGCGACGTCGAGCACGAAGCTGAGCACCTGCTCGCACACGACGATGCACAGGTTGCGCAGCTCCCTGATCTCCTTGAGGAGCCGCGCGATGTCCTTGATGATCGACGGCTGGATGCCCTCGGTCGGCTCGTCGAGCAGCAGGATCTTGGGATCGCTCGCGAGCGCGCGCGCGATGGCGAGCTGCTGCTGCTGGCCGCCCGAGAGGTTGCCGCCGCGCCGCTTGTTGAACTCCCACAGGATGGGGAACAGGCTGTAGATCTCGTCGGGGACCTCACGCTTGCCGGTGACGACGAGGCCGGTCTCGATGTTCTCGCGCACCGTCATGGTGCCGAAGATCTGCCGGCCCTGCGGCACGTAGGCGAGGCCGCGCGCCACGCGCTTGTGGCTCGGCAGTCCGCTCACGTCGATGTTGTCCACCAGCACGTTGCCCGAGCGCGCCGGCATCACGCCGATCAGCGATTTCATCAGCGTGGACTTTCCCATGCCGTTGCGGCCGACGACCGCCACGATCTCGCCGGGCGCGACCGAGAGGTCGACGCCGTGCAGCACCTCGCTCTGCCCGTAGGCGACGTTGAGATTGCGCACTTCGAGCATGTCCGCCCCCTTCTCAGTGGCCGAGATAGACTTCCTTGACCTTCGGATCGTTCTGGATGTGCGCCATGTCGCCCTCCGCCAGCACCTTGCCCTGGTGCAGAACGGTGATGCGGTGCGCGATGCTCTCGACGAACTTCATGTCGTGCTCGATCACGATCACGGCGCGGCCCTTGGCGATCTGCGCCAGCAGCTCGGCCGTGCGCACGCGCTCCGAGACGCTCATGCCGGCGACCGGCTCGTCGAGCATCAGCAGCTCGGGGTCCTGGATCAGCAGCATGCCGATCTCGAGCCATTGCTTTTGGCCGTGACTCAGGGTCTCGGCCAGGCGGTCCAGCTGATCCTCGAGATAGATGGCGCGCGCGATCTCGCGCACCCGCTCGATCACCTCCTCCGAGCGCTGCCACAGCAGCGCGCCGGTGACGCTGCGCCCGCGCGGCAGCGAAATCTCCAGGTTCTCGAAGACCGTGAGGTCCTCGTAGATCGAGGGCGTCTGGAACTTGCGCCCGATCCCCTTGCGCACGATCTCGTGCTCCTTGAGGCCGGTGATCTCCTGGTCCTTGAATTTGATCGAGCCGTCGCTGACCTGCGTGCGCCCGCAGATGAGGTCGAGCACCGTGGTCTTGCCCGCCCCGTTCGGGCCGATGATAACGCGCAGCTCGCCCTTCTCGATGTAGAGATTGAGTCCGTTGACCGCCTTGAAACCGTCGAAGGAGACCGTCACGTTCTCGAGCGCGAGCAGGAAGTCGGTGTTGCTGGCCATGACGCCCCCCTATTCCGCCGGCACGCGGACCGGCATTGGCTGCGGCGCGGATGGCGGCGGCCCCATGCCGCGCAGCCGGCCGACCAGCGGGACGACATGGTCGGTCACGAGCCCGGCGAGGCCGCGCGGGAACGCCAGCACCACCGCGATGAACAGACCGCCCATGGCGAACAGCCAGAGCTCGGGGAAGGATTCCGAGAACATCGTCTTGGCCCAGTTGATGACGAGCGCGCCCACCACGGCGCCGACCAGCGAATGGCGCCCGCCCACCGCGCAGAAGATCACCATCTCGATCGACGGCACGATGCCGACGAACGAGGGCGACATGAACCCGACCTGCAGGGTGAACAGCGCCCCGCCGATGCCGGAGATCGCCGCCGCCGCGCAGAACACGAAGATCTTGAAGTCGGCGACGGAGTAGCCGGAGAACCGCACGCGGTCCTCCTTGTCGCGCACCGCGACGAGGATGCGCCCGAACTTGCTGGCGAGCATCGCGCGCGCCAGGAGGATGGTTCCGAGCAGCAAGCCGCAGCACAGGAAATAGAAGACGTATTTCGCGAAATCCGTGCGGATGTCCCAGCCGAGCAGCGTGCGCAGGTCGGTGATGCCGTTGACCCCGCCGGTGTAGCCCTGCTGGCCGATGATCAGGATCGTGAGCACCGCAGAGAGCGCCTGCGTGATGATCGCGAAGTAAACGCCGCCCACCCGCCGCTTGAACATGGCGAAGGAGAGGATGAAGGCGAGCGCAGCCGGCACCAGCATGATCGCCAGCAGCGTGAACGGCAGCGAATGGAACGGCTGCCAGAAGAACGGCAGCTCCGTGAGCTGATTCCAGTCCATGAAGTCCGGGATGCCGGGCGTCGACTGGATCTTGGTGTTCTCCACGGTCGACGCCTCCAGCTTGAGGAACATCGCCATGCAGTAGCCGCCAAGCCCGAAGAACACGCCCTGCCCCAGGCTCAGGATGCCGGTGTAGCCCCAGCACAGCACGAGCCCGATGGCCACGAACGAATATGTCAGGTACTTGCCGACCAGGTTGAGGCGGAAGATGTCCATCGCCAGCGGCAGCACCACGAGGATCAGGGCGGCGAGCAGCGCGAAACCGATGAGATCGTAGGAACGCTTGCCGAGCAGCGAATTCGACATGGCCATTCTCACTTTCTGACCTTGAGAACGAACAGGCCCTGCGGACGCAACATCAGGAGGCCGATCACGATGAGCAGCGTCATCACCTTGGCGTTGGAGCCGCTGGTGAAGAATTCGAGCGTCGATTGCGACTGCGAGATCGTCAGCGCCGACGCGATCGTTCCGAGCAGGCTCTGCGCGCCACCGAACACGACGACCAGAAACGTATCGACGATGTAGAGCTGGCCCGCCGTCGGCCCGGTCGAGCCGATCATCGTGAAGGCCGAGCCCGCGATGCCCGCGATGCCGCAGCCGAGCCCGAAGGTGAGCCGGTCGATGCGGCGGGTATCGATGCCGCAGGCCCCGCTCATGGTGCGGTTCGTCACCACGGCACGCACCTGCAGGCCCCAGCGCGAGCGGAACATCAGCAGCGCCACCACCGCCGTGATGATCACGGTCAGCCCCATCACGAACAGGCCGTTGATCTGCACCTCGATGATGTCCGTGACCGGCAGCGACCCGAGCATCCAGGACGGCAGCTCGACGCCGACCTCGCGCGCCCCGAAGAAGGAGCGGAACGCCTGCTGCAGGATGAGGCTCAGGCCCCAGGTCGCGAGCAGCGTGTCGAGCGGCCGCTTGTAGAGGTGCTGGATCATCGCCCATTCGACCAGCAGGCCCAGCGCCCCGGACGCGATGAACGCGACCGCCATCGCAACGAAGAAGTACGCTCCGAAAAAGCCGGGTAGATAGGTCTGGAACAGGTGCGACGCGAAGAACGTCATGTACGCGCCGAGGATCATGAACTCCCCGTGCGCCATGTTGATCACGCCCATCTGGCCGAAGATGATGGCAAGGCCGAGCGCCATCAGCACGAACACCGAGAACAGGATCAGGCCGGCGAAGCCCTGCATCACCAGGATCGAGCCCAGTTCGCTCAGCGAATAGCCCATCGGAAGCCCCCGAAGTCCCAGCAGTTTCACGACGAATGGAGAAGAAGGCCCCGGCGGCGCGCGCCGGGGCCGTGTGCGTGCTTACTGGTAGCCCTTGGGAAAGGGATCGGGCTCGAGCAGGTTCGCGGTCTCGTAGATCATGTCGTACTGGCCGTCGCGGCGCGCGCGGCCGATGCGCATCTTGCTCCAGAGGTGATGGTTCTTGTGGATGCGCACGTAGCCTTCCGGCGCGCCCTTGAACTCGACGTCGGGGGACGCCGCCGCCACCTTGTCGATGTCGAAAGACCCCGCCTTCTCGACCGTGAGCTTCCACAGCCAGGGTCCGAGGTAGGCCGCCTGCGTGACGTCGCCGATCACGGTCTTGTCGCCCCACATCTTGTGGAACGCCTTCACGAACTCCTTGTTGTTCGGGTTGTCGAGCGACTGGAAGTATTTCATGCAGGCATAGGCGCCGACGATGTTCTCGCCGCCGATGCCGTCGATCTCGTCCTCGGTCACGGAGATCGTCATCAGGGTCTGTTTGGTCAGGTCGATGCCCGCCGCCTTGAGCTGCTTGTAGAAGGCGACGTTCGAGCCGCCGACGATGATCGCGTAGATCACGTCGGGCTTGGCCAGCTTCATCTTGTTGATGACCGAATTGAACTGCGTGCTGCCGAGCGGGAAGTATTCCTCGCCGAGCACCTTGAGCTTGAGATGATTCTCGATGTGCTTGCGCGCGATCTTGTTGGAGGTGCGCGGCCAGATGTAGTCGGAGCCGAGCAGGTAGAACGTCTTGGCGCCCTTCTCCTTCGCCACCCAGTCGAGGCCGGCGATGATCTGCTGGGTCGCCTCCTGGCCGGTGTAGATGACGTTCTTCGAGGCCTCGAGGCCTTCGTAGAAGGTCGGGTAATAGAGCATGCCGTTGTACTGCTCGAACACCGGCAGCACCGCCTTGCGCGAGGCCGACGTCCAGCAGCCCATCACCGAGGCGACCTTGTCGTTGACCAGGAGTTTCTTGGCCTTCTCCGCGAAGGTCGGCCAGTCGCTGGCGCCGTCCTCCTGGATGAACTTGATCTTGCGCCCGAGCACCCCGCCCTGCGCGTTGATCTGCTCGATGGCGAGCTTCTCGGCTTGCACCGAGCCCGTTTCCGAGATCGCCATCGTGCCGGTGACGGAATGGAGGATGCCGACTGTGACCTCGGTATCCGTCACCGCCAGGCCCGTAGTGTTGACCTTGGCGGTGGGAAACTGCTGCGCCAGTGCGGCCGGCGGCAGCAGGGCTGCGGCCGACGCGGCTGCCGTCCCCAGCAGCAGTCCGCGACGCGAAAGAGATGGCAACCCGTTGTCGGAAAACATGAGACGCCCCTGTCCAAGTGGTTCGATCGGGTGGCGGCGAGGACTCGCCGTCGATGCATCCATGCTGTCCGTGATTGTTGCGGCGCAGCATACGTCAAATGACGTATGGGCCTACGCCAAACCGCGCAGCACCATGCACCTGCAAAGGGGGACCTCGCGTGCACCACCACAGCGGCCAGGGCCGATGCCCGCTGCATGTTTTTCCGGCGCTCGCTGCCCGTTATTTGGCCGCGCGGCAACCTGTGGTGGGGCCTAGAGTGCGTGCACGCACAGGCCGGAACGCGCCGGCGACGGGGGCACTCAGCGCGACAATCCAGGGAGACAGCGCCCCGGTTCACGAGGCCGCGCCGACGGATTGATCGCCATGACCGCGCATCAAAGAGTCGTCCGTGTGCGACGCAACTACAACCGCTGGGTCGCGAACGAGACGCTCGAGGACTATGCGCTCCGCTTCACCGCGAAGAAATCGCGCAAGTGGTCGAGCTTGCGCGTCGCCAACACCGCGATCGGCGCGATCTCGTTCCTGGCGCTCGAAGCGATCGGCGGCTCGATCACGATCAACTACGGCTTTTCCAACGCCACGCTCGCGATCCTGTGCGTGAGCGCCCTCATCTTCCTCACCGGCCTGCCCATCGCCTATTACGCCTCGACCTACGGGGTCGACATCGACCTGCTCACGCGCGGCGCCGGCTTCGGCTACATCGGCTCGACCATCACCTCGCTGATCTACGCCTCCTTCACCTTCCTGTTCTTCGCCATCGAGGCCGCCATCATGTCACTGGCGCTGGAGATGTGCTTCGGCCTCCCCTTGGCGATGGGCTATGTCGTGAGCTCGGTCGTGGTGATCCCGCTGGTGACCCATGGCATCACGTTCATCAGCCGGTTCCAGCTCTGGACCCAGCCGATCTGGGTGATCCTGCACCTGCTGCCCTTCGTGTTCATCGCGGCAGCCGACATCGAGACCTTCAGCGACTGGCAGCACTATCCGGGCATCGATCCCGCCCATGGCGGCACGTTCAACCTCATCCTGTTCGGCGCCGCCTCCACCGTGGTGTTCTCGCTGATCGCGCAGATCGGCGAGCAGGTCGACTTCCTGCGCTTCCTTCCGCCGCGCGACGAGCGGCGCGTGAGCTGGTGGGTGGCCTGCCTGTCGGCCGGCCCGGGCTGGATCCTGCCGGGCACGCTCAAGCTGCTCGCCGGATCGTTCCTCGCGTTCCTCGCCGTGCAGCACGTGGTGCCGACGGAGAAGGCGGCCGAGCCCACGCAGATGTATCTCGTCGCCTTCGAGTACATGTTCTCCTCGCCAGGGGTGGCGCTCGCCTTCACCGGCGCATTCGTCATCGTCTCGCAGCTCAAGATCAACGTCACCAACGCCTATGCCGGCTCCATCGCCTGGTCGAACTTCTTCGCCCGCCTGACACACAGCCACCCCGGCCGCGTCGTGTGGCTTGTCTTCAACGTCGCCATTGCCCTGATGCTGATGGAGCTCGGCATCTTCAAAATGCTCGAGCACGCGCTCGGCCTCTATTCGATCGTCGCGGTTGCCTGGGTCGGAGCCCTCGTTGCCGACCTCGTGCTCAACAAGCCGCTCGGCCTGAGCCCGCCGATGATCGAGTTCAAGCGCGCCCACCTCTACGACATCAATCCCGTCGGGGTCGGGTCGATGCTGCTGGCAGTGATCGTGGGCACCGCCGCCTTCTCGGGCGCGTTCGGGGCCACGCTGCAGGCGCTGGCGTCCTTCCTCACCCTGGCGGTGGCTTTCCTCGCCGCCCCGGCGATCGCGCTCGCCACCAGGGGCCGCTACTATATCGCGCGCAAGCCACACCAGGACTGGCAGGGCCACAGTTTCGTGCGCTGCGCGATCTGCGAGCTCGAGTTCGAGACCGAGGACATGGCGCATTGCCCGGTCTACTCGGGGCCGATCTGCTCGCTGTGCTGCTCGCTCGAAACCCGCTGCCGCGACGGCTGCAAGCCGCACGCCCGCGTCTCGCACCAGGTCGCCACGACCCTGCGCAAGACTTTACCGGCCCGCGTGATGGCTGCGCTCGACACCGACGTCGGGCACTACGTCGGCGTCCTGCTGCTGTTCGGCGGCGTGATCGGCGGCGTGCTCTCGCTCGTCTATTTCCAGGTGACGTTCGACACCGACGTGGACAAGTCCGTGGTCAAGGGCGCGCTCTGGACCGTGTTCTTCGTGCTCTCGATCATCGCCGGCGTGGTCGCCTGGCTGTTCGTGCTGGCGCAGCAGAGCCGCCACGTCGCCGAGGAGGAGTCGCGCTATCAAACCGATCTCCTCATGAAGGAGATCGACGCCCACCGGCGCACCGATGCCGCCCTCCAGAAGGCGAAGGAGAAGGCCGAGGCCGCGAGCGAGGCCAAGAGCCGCTACGTCGTGGGCCTGAGCCACGAATTGCGCACCCCGCTCAACGCGATCCTGGGCTACGCCCAGATCCTCGAGCACGATCCGTCGGTCCCCGCGGGGCGCAAGGATGCGGTCAAGGTGGTGCGCCGCAACGCCGAGCACCTCTCCGGGCTCATCGACGGGCTGCTCGACATCTCCAAGATCGAGATCGGACGATTCCAGCTCGACCGCAAGGAAGTGCACATCCGCGAGTTCCTGCACCAGCTCGTGGACACCTTCCGCCTGCAGGCCGACAACAAGGGGATCGAATTCCGCTATTCGCCCCCGCCCTACCTGCCGGCCGCGGTGTTCACTGACGAGAATCGTCTGCGGCAGATCCTCATCAACCTGCTCTCCAATGCGATCAAGTTCACCAAGACCGGCCATGTCGCGCTCAGCGTGAGCTATCGCAACCAGGTCGCCGAGTTCGTCGTCGAGGACACCGGCATCGGCATCCATTCCGACGACTTCGACCGCATCTTCCGTCCGTTCGAGCGCGCCCTCATCGGGCCCGCCCGCGCGATGACCGGCACCGGCCTCGGCCTGACGATCACGCGCCTCTTGGTCGAGACCATGGGCGGCGAGATCACGGTCAAGAGCGCGCTCGGCGCCGGCGCCACCTTCCGCGTGCGGCTGATGCTGGCCGAGGTGCCGCGTCCGCGCACCACGCCCGCCCCCGAGCTGCAGTTGCGCGGCTACGCCGGCCCGCGCCAGACCGTGCTGATCGTCGATGACGATGCCGGCCAGCGCGACATGGTCCGCGACCTGCTCGTCCCGCTCGGCTTCACCGTGCTCGCAGCCGCCGGCGGCAAGGAGTGCCTCGCGATCTGCGCCGAGCACAAGCCGCAGCTCATCCTGCTCGACGTCTCGATGCCGGAGATGGACGGCTGGGAGGTGGCGGAGCGGGTGCGCAAGACCCTGCGCGAGCGCCCCGCCATCGTCATGGTCTCCGCCCTCGCCCCGGACAAGCGCCGCAACGTGGCGCAGGACCGCCTCTACGACGACTATCTCATCAAGCCGGTGCACCTGCGCGAGCTGCTGGCCAAGCTGCATGCGCTGCTCTCGATCGAGTGGATCTACGATGCCCCCGCCGACTCCCGCGCCGACGAGCACGCGACGCGCGGCGCGATCCCGCCGCAGTCGGACCTCGACGACCTGATCCGGCTGGGCCAGATCGGCTACGTGCGCGGCATCCAGGACAAGCTGGCGGAGATCGAGCGCGGCTCGTCCGCGCACAGGGATTTCGTCGCGCGGATGCGCAGCGCGGTCGATCGCTTCGACCTCAAACGCTACATGGCAATGCTCGAACATGCACATGACGGCCACGGTTAGTGGACGCGCCCGCGACCTCGTGCTGGTGGTCGACGACGCGCCCGATACGCTCAAGCTGCTCACCGAGTCCTTCGAGGCCGCCGGCATGACCGTGCTGGTCGCCATGGAAGGCGAGCAGGCCCTGAGCATGGTCGAGAAGATCACCCCGGACGTGATCCTCATGGACGCCGTCATGCCCGGCATCGACGGGTTCGAGACCTGCCGCCGGCTCAAGAGCAACAACGCGCTCAGCCACGTGCCGGTGATCTTCATGACCGGGCTGAGCGACACCGACCACATCGTCAAGGGGCTGGAGGCCGGCGGGGTCGACTACGTGACCAAGCCGATCGCGCCCGACGAGCTGCTGGCGCGCGTGCGGGTGCACCTCAACAACGCCCGGCGCGCCCACGGCGCCTATGCCGCGCTCGATACGCTCGGACGGCATCTCCTCGCCGCCGACCGCGGCGGGCGCGTCCTGTGGTGCACGCCGCAGGCGGCGCGGCTGCTGGCAGTGGCGTTCAAGGACTTCGACAGCGGCGCCTTCACGCTGCCCGCCGCCGTGCGCGACTGGCTGGCGCGCGGGGCGAGGTCAGCGCCCGCCGAGGCGGTCGCGCTCGAGCCGACCGCCTCGCACCTCAAGCTGAGCCTCTCCTACATCGGCCAGATCGGCCCGGATGAAATCCTGCTGCGGCTGGTCGAGGGCGCGGCATCCGACGACCAGGCGCTGCTCAAGCAGAAGCTGACGCTGACCCTGCGCGAGGCCGAGGTGCTGCTGTGGATCGCGCGCGGCAAGTCGAACCGCGACATCGCCGAGATACTCAAGCTCAGCCCGCGCACCGTGAACAAGCACCTCGAGCAGATCTACGCCAAGCTCGGGGTCGAGAACCGCACCGCCGCCGCGGCCCTCGCGATGCAGGCGATCGGCGGCCGGGCATGACCGGTGCCGCCGCCGTGAAATTCCTACGCCCCAGGCGGCGAACTCGTCAGCCGGCCTGCCGCACGAACGTCCCGTTCTTGTAGGTGGCGCCGAAGTACACGTTGATTTCCCGGATCTTGTCGCCGGCAAACGCGAACAGTTCCGTATTGCGGAACTCGTGGCCATCCTTCGTCACGCAGCGGTAGAGCACGAAGGCCTCGTCGCCCTGCGTCACGATCCTCTCCACGTCGTTGCTGGGCCAGCAGCGGGCGAAGTAGGTCGCCTTGTTGATGCGATCGTCGTATGGACTGGTGAAGGTAAAGTCGTCGGTGAACAGCCCTTCGAGGATGCCGCGCTGGTTCGTGCGGTAGGCCTCGAAGCATTGCCGCACGATGTCGGCTCGGGATGCAGCAGCGTCCATGGCCGTAACTCCTCGATCTGACCCGCCCGGACAGCTTAGCCCGGAAACAGATCGAAATAAGGCTTGGCCTCGCGCAGCGCCCGTGCGTAGGACGGCCGGTCCCTGAGCCGCGCGAGATAGGCCGCGGCGCGCGGGTGAGTCGTACCGAACGGCATCACATGACCGGCGTAGAACAGCGTCGGCGCGGCGGCACAGTCGGCCATGGTGAAGGTCTCGCCCGCCGCCCACGTCCGGTCCGCCATCTCGCGCTCGAGGATGCCGAGCGCGGTCGCCAGCAGCGCCCTCGCCTCCTCGACGCCATGCGCATCGTTCCGGCCCGGTGGCCGCAGCTTGTCGGTCACGATCTTCTGCATGGGCACGTTCACGTAGAGGTCGAAGAAGCGGTCGCGCAGCCGCACCTCGCGCGCGGCCTCGGGTTCGGCGGGCACGAGGGTGCAGCCGGGCGTGCGCTGCGCGATGTACTCGATGATGATGCTGGATTCCGGGATCGTGCGCGCGGCAGCCTCGTCGCGCAGCACGGGAAAGCGTCCGATCGGCCAGACCTGCTTGAACGCGGCGCTCGCGGCCGGGTCCATCAGGTCGACGACGTGCGGCTCGAACGGGGTGCCGGTCTCGTACAGCGCGATCAGAACCTTCTGGCAGAACGACGACAACGGATGGAAATAGAGCCTGAGCGACATGGCGCCGTCCTCCTCGACCCGTCAGTTGATTGCACTCTGCAACCGGTTGCTTTCCTACCCGACTGATCCCAGAATGCAACCGGTTTTATGCGAGGCACTGTGCGAGACTGTGGATGAGCGACGCGCACCGGTCGGGCTGCCCGATCAATCTCACGCTGGAGGTGGTCGGCGACAGATGGAGCCTGATCGTGATCCGCGACATGATCTTCGGCAATCGCCGCCACTTCCGCGAGCTGCTCACGCGCTCCGAGGAGGGCATCGCCTCCAATATCCTCGCCGACCGCCTGCGCATGCTCGTCGACCAGGGCATCGTCAGCCGGGCCGACGACCCCACCCACAGGCAGAAGGCGATCTACAGCCTTACCGAGAAAGGCATCGAGCTCCTGCCCGTGCTCGCGCAGATGGCCGCCTGGGGCCGCAGGCACCAGCCGGTGACGCGGGAGCTCGCGATCCGCGCGCAGCTCCTGGAAGAAGGCGGGCCGAAGCTCTGGCGGGAGTTCATGCAGGAGCTGCGCGAGACGCATCTCGGCGCGCCGCCGCAACGCCGCGCGCGCAACCGGCCCTCGGTCGGCGCGCGCCTGCAGGCCGCCTACGAAGCCGTCGCCGGCGGACGCAAGCCGGGTCGCGGGCGCCCGAGCGCACGCCGCTCGCCCGCCCGGACGCGCCGCGCGGTCTGAGGACTTCGGCTCCGGCTAATCGCCCATGATGCGCGAGCCGGCGACCGAGCGCCGCAGCAGCGAGAGCAGGCTGCCACCCGTCGCCATCCCGAGCAGATAGACCACCGCCACCGCAAGCGCCAACGGCGCCCGGATCGAGAAACCCAGGAAATCCAGGCTCACGGTCTCGAAGTTCTGGAACGCGAAGACCACGATGACGAAGGCGAACAGCAGCACGATCGCGAGATGGACCCAGCGCATGATTGGCTCCACGGGTGGACGGGCGTCGCGCGCCCGTCCACGATCCTAGCGCCGGACCGGTAAACGATTCCGACCAATCGCGGCCGGCGTCTCGCTAAACGTTGACGAAAATCTTGAAGCCGCCATAGATCATCCGCTTGCCGTCGAACGGCATGTCCTTGGCGCTCATCATGTCGGCGAGACGTTTGTCGCTCATCACCTTCTTGAGCACGCGGTCGCGTTGGGCGCGCGACTTGTAGACGATGTAGGAGAACACCACCGTCTCGTTGCTCTTGAGCTTCACGCTCTGCGGGAACGAGGTCCACTTACCGGGCTTGACGTCGTCGGCGACGGCCTCCCTCACCTCGAGCGCGCCGTGCTCGCGCCACACCTTGGCGGCCTTCTGAGCCATCTTGCGGTAGGCCTTCAGGTTCTTCTTGGGCACCGGCACGATAAATCCATCAACGTAAGGCATCGTTCTCTCCAGGGTTGGTCATCTTGTGCGCGGGCTCGCGTGCGCCCGTGCTCAGCTCGTCTGCTTCAGCAGGGCCTCGAGCTTGTCGATGCTCTGCGTCCAGCCCATCGCCATACCCTCGACCATCGGCTCGCCGGCCGCGATCAGCGGCACGGTGCGCGCGTGCACGGTCAAGATCGTGCGGCCGTCACGCTCGACGAAGGTGACGGTCGTGACGCATTCGAGTTGCTTCGTCCCGTCGAGGTCTTGCGCGAACGCCGTGAACACGATCCGCTCCGGCGCGACGACGTCGTGAAAGGTGCCCGACATCGGGAAATCGGCGTCGTAAGGCGTGCCCTTGGGTCCGTGCATGATGATGTACATGCGGCCCCCCGGCCGCGCGTCGATCTCGCACACCGGGTTGGTGAACTCCATCGGGCCCCACCATCTGGCGAGGTGCGCCGGATCGGTCCACATCCTGAATACCTGCGCGCGCGGCGCGTCGAAGGTGCGCGTGATGGTCACCTCGCGGGCCTTGTCTGCCTTGGCCTGAGCGGTTGCCGCCATTGTCGTCTCCATTGGTTTACCGGGATGGCGGCGTCCGGACGGACGCCGCCCGAGATCACTGCAGCTGCGCCTGGCGCGTGCCTTCGGCGATCGCCTTCAGGTTGGCGAGGCCCTGCTCGAACTGCTTGCCGACCATCTTCTCGCAATCGATGAACAGGTTGATGACCTTGCCGAGGAACGGCTGCGGCCCGCGCATCGCCCAGGTCACGATCGTGGTGTTGCCGCCGTTGGGCACCAGCGTGAACTCGACCTCGTTGCGCGCCGCGAACGGCCGCGTCATCTCGAGATCGAGCATGATGCGCGAGGGTGTCGAATCCTTGATCGAAATGCGGCCGGCGCCGACCTCGCGGTTGCCGTCCCATTCGTACACCGCGCCCTTGCCCTGCAGCGCGCCGCTGTGCATGCGCTTCATGTTGGGATCCTTCTCGAACGGCGACCAGCTCGCCTGCGCGTGCAGGTCGTTGATCAGCGGGAAGATCTTCTCCGGCGGCGCGTTGACGCTGGCCGCGCGCCGGATCTCGAAGCGGTCCGGCTTGCTGGCGGCGAAGCCGAGCACGCCGGCGACCGCAAGGGCGAGCACGATGGCGATGGTGACGATGGTCGTGGTCATGGGTCTCTCCGAAAATAGGATGGTCGAAATCGTGGCGCGGTCCGCGTCAGCCCTGCCGGGCCGACATGTCGGCCGCATGGGCCGCGAGCTGGTCGAAGGTGCCGCCCCAGCCGCCGCGCATGGACTCGTGCATGCCCGCAAAGCTCGCCTCCTCCTCGCGGCTCGCATCGAGCGGACGGCCGTGCAGGAGCAGCTCCGTCCTGGCGCCGCGGTCCACGAACGTCACGGTCGAGAGCGTGTGCAGCGGCCACACCAGCCCGGGGAACGGCGCGCGGGTCGTTCCGCCCTGCGCGTCCGAGAACGAGCTGACGAACACCAGGCGCTCGGGCGCCACGATCTCGCGGAAGACGAACTTGCCCCACATCTCGTTGCCGTCGGGCGCGCGCAGGCCGTAGTGGAACAGCCCGCCCGGGCGCAGGTCGAGCGTCGCGGCCGAAACCTTGAACCCCTTGGGGCCCCACCACTGCTTGAGGTGGTCGAGCTCGGTCCACAGCGTCCAGACGAGATCGCGCGGCGCGTCGATGATGCGCGAGGTGACGAATTCCAGCTCCGCGGCGGGCGCGGCTTTGGCCGAGGCGTGCATGATCGTTCTCCTGGTTACCGGGGGACACCTGTTGGAATCGCTGTCGAGTGCGGCGGCGGCGCGCGTCACGAGCCGATATCGTTCCGTTTATCGTTCCGCTTTTTGCGCGGCGTGGTCTTGCGCCCGCGGGGGCGCCTGCCCGGGGCGGCCTTCTCCCTGGCCTGCACCTCTTCGAGGTAGTCGGCGAGGCGGTCGAGGCTGTGCTCCCAGAAGCGCCGGTAGTGCCCGAGCCAGTCGTCCACCGGCTTGAGCGCCTCGGGCTCGATGCGGCAGGGCCGCCACTGCGCCTCGCGGCCGCGCGTGATCAGGCCGGCATGTTCGAGCACCTTGAGATGTTTCGAGATCGCCGGCGCGCTCATGTCGAACGGCTTGGCGAGCTCATTGACCGTGGTCTCGCCGAGCGCGAGCCGCGCCAGGATGGCGCGGCGCGTCGGATCGGCGAGCGCTGCGAAGGTGAGGCTCAAGGCATCGCGGGACATGGCGGCGAACCTTTGGTTGATTAACCGTTCGGTTAATTTCCGTATCGGTTAAATACGGGAGAGCCTCCGCCGCGTCAAGCGAGCATCGCGATCGATGTGGATCACTGTGCCGTGAGCCGTGCGCGCGGGGCGGCAGTCGCGTACCCTTGCTGCAGGGACAAACAATAAGAAAACGTACGATTTGTTTTCTGATGGTTTGGCTGCATGGTCACCGCCCCGCGCCCCTTGCGTCCCGACCGGCCCGACGCCCCCGCGCCGGAGGCATCGACGCCGATGCAGCTGCGCGTGCCCGGCCATCTCGCGCGCCGCTTTCATCGCATCCATGTGGCGGTGATGAACGAGGCGCTGGCCGCCGAGGACCTGACCGCGGCAAGCTACGGCGCGCTGGTGACCATCGGCCGCGCGCCCGGCATCACCCAGCGCGCCCTCGCCGACGACGGCGGGCTCGACGTCGTCACCACCGGGCAGATGATCGACGCGCTGGAGGCACGCGGCCTCGTGCAACGCCATCCCGATCCGAGCGACCGCCGCGCCTGGCGGCTCGAGCTCACCGAGGACGGTCGGCTGGCGCGCGAACGCGCCGTGCCGCTCGCCCTCGCCGCACAGCAGCGCATGCTGTCCGCGCTCTCGCGCGCCGAGGTGGCCAAGCTGCAGGAACTGCTGGCGATCGTGATCCGGGCCAACGCGCCCTACGACAAGCCCGGCGCGGGGCGAAAGCGTCCGGTGCGCAAGGCGCCGAACGGCGCCGGGTGAGAACGCGCGGGAAGCAGCGCGCGCAATTCCCGGGGCATCAATGTAATCGTTCCCTCCCCCCTTGCGGGGGAGGGACAGGGAGGGGGCGGGTCACGAGCCGCGCTCTCTCGATTGCGCTGCCGTTGCCGCAATCACAGTTAAAACGCCTTCGAGCTCGCGCAGCACCTGACCATTCGTGAAACGCAGCACGACATAGCCGCGTGAGGCGAGCCAGACATCGCGAACAGCGTCGCGGCGCCGTTCGGTCGCGAAATCATGTGTGTCTCCATCGACCTCGACCACCACCCGCGCGGCGTGCGACACGAAGTCGACAATGTAGGGCCCCATCGGCGTCTGCCGGCGAAATCCCAATCCATTCAAATGGCCAGCTTTGAGATAACGCCACAGCAATGTCTCCGCGCGAGTCATTCCGCGGCGGAGAGCCTTGGCGCGCTGGCGCTGTCGCAACGTGCGGCATCTGCGCCCCCCCTTCCTGTCCCTCCCCCGCAAGGGGGGAGGGAACGGTCACACGAATGTTCCAGCTCGTAGCAAGCCTCGTGCTTTTCTCTCGCGAGTAAGCTCGCCCCCTCGCCGCTACTTCGCGCCGCGCAGCACGTGGTAGCTCAGCTCGCCCGGATCGGTGAGGTCCGGCACCTTCCAGCCGTCGAGGTCGTACTCGGCCATGCACTCCTCCGCGAAGCCCTTGAACTTGTCGGCGTTGCCGGAGGCCTGCGCGCCGAACAGGCAGTAGCGGCGGATTTCCTCGGTCGAGCCGCCGTAGTTGATCTCGTAGAGCTCGTGGCGGCCGCCGAACTCGCTGCCGAGCGAGTCCCACAGCAGCTTGAGCAGCTTCACGCGCTCTTCCGCCTTGTAGCCGTTCGAGCCGCGCAGGTACTGGTCGAGATAGGGCCGGATCTCCGGGTTCTTGAAATCGCGCGCGTGGCTGTTGAGATAGATGAGGCCCGACGCCACCGTCTGCTCGATGAGATACTTCACGCGCGTGTAGGCCATCGTCGCGATGATCTGGTAGGCGTTGCCCGGGTCCATGTTCGGCAGCACGTAGTCGCCGATCCACGGCTTGGGATCGCGCACCATCGCGTCGCTCAGCGCCCAGAACAGGTTGCGCCAGGCGATCACCTCGCCGACGTTGGCCTGCACGCCGCGATAGTCCTTGGTGCCGGCGGCCTCCGTCGCCTTGAGCAGCAGGCCCGCGATGAAGTCGAGCTTCACGGCGAGGCGCGTGCAGCCGTGCACCACGAAGCGCGGCAGGAAGCCGGTGCGCGGGAAGAAGTTGTTGGCCTTGTCCATGTCCTCGTAGACGAACACGTTCTCCCAGGGCACCAGCACCTTGTCCATGATGAACACGGCGTCGTTCTCGTCGAGCCGGCTCGACAGCGGGTAGTCGAACGCGCTGCCCATGGCGGTCGACGTCATCTCGTAGGACGTGCGGCAGATGAACTTCACGCCCGGCGTGTTGGTCGGCACCATGAACACGACGGCGAACTTCTTGTCCTGCACCGGGATCAGCCCGTGGTGCGCGATGAAGGTGTAGTTGGTGAGCACCGAGCCCGTCGCCACCACCTTCGCGCCCGACACCACCATGCCGGCGTCGGTCTCCTTCTCGACGTGCACGCACACGTCGCCGACCTCGTTCGGCGGCCGGTCGCGGTCGATCGGCGGATGGATGATGGCGTGGTTGACGAACGGCACGCGCTCCTGGCTGAACTTGTACCAGCGCTTCGCATTCTCCTGGTGCGGGGCGTAGAAGTCGGCGTTGGCGCCGAGCGTCGCCAGGAATGCCGCCTTGTAGTCGGGCGCCCGCCCCATCCAGCCGTAGGTGAGCTTGGCCCATTCGGCGATGGCGTTGCGGCTCGCGATCAGGTCCTCGAGCGACTTCGGCGCCTTGAAGAACGGATGCGTCATGCCGCCGTTGCCGGTGTCGGTCGGCACGGTGAGCTTGCCCTTGCGCTTGGGGTCGTGCAGCGCGTCGTAGAGCCGCGCCACCATGCGCGAGGTGTTGCGGAACGCGGGGTGCTCGGTGACGTCCTTCACGCGCTCGCCGTAGATGAAGACCTCGCGCCCGTCGCGCAGCGACTCGAGATATTCCGCGCCGTTCTGCGGCCGGCTCACGCTCACCTTGCCGATCGTGTCGGCCTTGGCGGCGAACGATTGCTTCTCCTTGTCGGATGCCTTTGCGGCTGCGACTGCCATGACGTGCCTCCCCGCTGCGTTTTGTTCGATATTCGAACGCTTGTGCGCTTTGCGAACTACGATAGGTGCTGCGCTCCGCCGCGGTCAAGCGGGAGCATTGGTCTCGGGACACGCGGTATGCCGTGAGTGAACGCCGGTGCATGACGTCATCGCGAGGAGCGAAGCGACGAAGCGATGACGGCCGTCGCGACTCTGCGCGGCACTCTTTTTGCCGTTACGCATGCCCCCCGGCTCCCGCTGTCACGCCCGCGAAAGCGGGCGTCCAGTCATCACGAGCACTGCGGGTTACCGGATGCCCGCGTGCGCGGGCATGACGATCTCAACAATCGAGCGACGTCTGGCCTCTGATGAATCGGAGCTCACCCATTTCCAGTGACGGAAGGAACTACTATGACCGATGAGATTGCGCTCGTGCCTCCCTGACTGGAAATACTCTCGACGACATTGGTTGCACCCCCGTGCTCGGGCGCAACTATACTCCCGTAGCCATCGTCGACCTGCATTTCTCGTAATCCTTGCTCCCAAACAGCTCTGCACTCGGGTGTCAATTCACGTTCCCAGCGAGCCAGCTCTTTTTGAATTACCTGAAAAGTCTGCTCACGTTCATGGTCGCTAAGCTTATATTTCTCATCGTCGGTGCGTTCGCGCGTCAAATGCGCAATCTGCTGATTAATTTTCGCTTCGAGCTTTCGAGGGATGAAATCGCCATTCACCAGAAACGCGGAAGTCGTGTATCGGCGCGGATCAACTACGCAAAGCCTGTCGTCCTTAAGGAACTCCATGATCACTCTGGCATGCAGGTGAAACGATTCAATGAAGGCGTTTCTCACGAGCCGCGACGGAGACGGCTGCGAAACATAACTGTAAAGAGCGCGAAACATGTTCACTTCATAGGGCAAATGGTGCCCCAGGAGCTTCATCGCTACTGCGTCACCTTCAGGATCCGTCTTTCGTATCCGTGATCTTCTTTTCATTGCCATTCCGTCTCCTCCTCTTCGTCGATTTTCGCCGAGGGTCAACAATCACCTCCAAGCCGATTAGGCTCGCAAAATTCCTCACTCCCTCACGCCACGCTTTGCGAGATCTGCTCCGCCACCGCCCGCAGTTCGGGCAGGAACTGCTCGCGCATCTCGTTGCGGGTCGTGCGGGTCGAATGGGTGGAGAGGTTGATCGCGCCCAGCGCCTGCCCGTCGCGCGTGACGACCGGCACCGCGATCGAGCGCAGGCCGCGCTCCAATTCCTCGTCGACGATGGAGAAGCCCTGCTCGCGGTCCAGGCGCACGCGGTCGATCAGCGCCTGCAGGTCGGTGATGGTCGACGGCGTATAGGCCTCGATCCGCTGCGAGCGCAGCCGCCGCCACACCTCCGCGTCGTCGAGGAAGCCGAGCAGCACGCGCCCCATCGACGTGTGGAACGCCGGCAGGCGGCTGCCGACCGCCAGCACCGTCGACATGATGCGGCGCGCCGGGATGCGCGCCACGTAGACGATCTCCGTGCCTTGCAGGATCGAAGCCGAGCTCGTCTCGTGCAGGCGCGCGCTGACCTGCTCGAGCAGCGGCCGCGCGCGGTCGATCCAGTTCTGCGCCGAGAGATAGGCGAAGCCGAGGTCGAGGATGCGCGGCGCCAGCGTGAACTGCCGGCCGTTCTGCTCGACATAGCCGAGCTCGGCGAGCGTGCGCAGCACGCGCCGCGCGGTCGCGCGAGACAGATCCACCGCCTGCGCCGCCTCAGACAGCGTCATGCTCGGGCGTTCGCGCCCGAACGAGCCGAGCACGGCGAGGCCCTTGGCCAGCGTCGTCATGAACTCCTTGTCCGACGTATCGGGTGTCGCGCGGCGCGCGCGCATGGCGGCGGCGACGGAGGCAAGATCGGGACGCGTCGTGCTCGCGCCCGTTCGCGAGAGGCGCTGCTCCTCACTCATGTCGTTCCCTCGCCTGTGCCCACATGCGCGCGGTGCGGCGTTGACACCGGAGCACCGCTTTCCGAGAATGCGCACGCGCTCGATATTCGAACTGTTGTTCGATTATCGAACCAGTGGGGTCACATCGTCAAGCACGGCGCGTGCGACGCTGAACGCACCACAAGACGGACGCCGGCGACGGCCGATCCGTCCAATGACAATTCAAGGTCCGCCCGAGGAATCACTTCGGCGACCAGCACAGGGAGGAGTTGGATGACGCAATCCGGCAAACGCGGCGTCGATCGCCGCACGCTCTTGAAATATTCCGCCGCGACCGGCGCGACGCTCGCCACCGGCGGCGTGGCCGCGCCGGCCATCGCCCAGGCCAAGACCATCAAGCTCGGCTACGTCAGTCCGCAGACCGGTCCCCTCGCCGCCTTCGCGGAAGCGGACAACTTCATCATCAGCAACTTCAAGGCCACGGTGAAGGACGGCGTCACCATCGGCGGCAAGAAGTATCCCGTCGATGTCGTCGTGAAGGACAGCCAGTCCAATCCCAACCGCGCCGCCGAGGTCGCCAAGGAACTCATCGTCCGCGACAAGATCGACCTGATGCTGGTCGCCTCGACGCCGGAGACGACCAATCCCGTCTCGACGCAATGCGAGGTCGAGGAGATGCCCTGCATCTCCACGGTCGCGCCGTGGCAGCCGTGGTTCATCGGCCGTCAGGCCAACCCCGGCGGCGGCCCGCCCGCCTGGAAGCCGTTCGGCAGCACCTATCACTTCTTCTGGGGCCTCGAGGACGTCATCGCCGTCTTCACCAACATGTGGGGCCAGGTGCCCACCAACAAATCCGTCGGCGGGCTCTTCCCCAACGACGGCGACGGCAATGCCTGGGGCGACAAGCAGGTCGGCTTCCCGCCCGTGCTCGACAAGCAGGGCTACAAGCTCACCGATCCGGGCCGCTACCAGAACCTCACCGACAACTTCTCGGCGCAGATCACCGCGTTCAAGAACGCAAAGTGCGAGATCATCACCGGCGTGGTGCTGCCGCCCGACTTCACCACGTTCTGGAAGCAGGCGCTGCAGCAGGGCTTCAAGCCCAAGGTGGCCTCGATCGGCAAGGCGATCCTGTTCCCGGTGGCGGTCGAGGCGCTCGGGCGCGACGGCAGCAACCTCTCCTCGGAGGTGTGGTGGTCGCCGAACCACCCGTTCAAGTCGTCGCTCACGGGCATGAGCGCCAAGCAACTCGCCGCCGCCTACGAGGCCGCGACCAAGAAGCAGTGGACGCAGCCGATCGGCTTCGTGCACGCGCTGTTCGAGGTCGCCGTCGACGTGCTCAAGCGCACGCCGCAGGTCGGCGACACGCAGGCGACGATCAAGTCGATCGCGGCCACCAACCTCGACACCGTCGTCGGCAAGGTGGCGTGGAACGGCGCCAACCTGCCGCCCTTCGCGGCCAAGAACGTCGCCAAGACCCCGCTCGTCGGCGGCCAGTGGCGCATCAAGGACGGCAACAAGTACGACATCGTCATCACCGACAACCGCACCGCCCCGGCGATCCCGGTCGGCGGCAAGATGGAGGCGATCGGCTAAATCAGCGACTCCGCGCCGGCGCCCCGCATTCTGCGTCGCGGGTCTATATTCGCGCCACGCTTCGATCGAGCGTTCTGCGCCCCCTCACCCGATTGCGCGTACGCGCAATCCGACCTCTCCCCGCGCGCGGGGAGAGGTGGAGCAAGTGGCGACGCTGGACACGCGACTGATGGATGGCATGGCGCGTAAGGTCGGGCATGGAGCAGCTCATAAGGCACGGCTCCCACGTATCCCCAGCGGGGAGAGAGCCTGCCCTCGGGCTGGACCCGAGGGTCGACGCGCGCAGCACGTCGGGTGAGCGGGTTCAATGCGCAGGTGATGAATTCCCAATCGTTGGCCTGCGCCGTGCCGTGTTGCACGGCAATGGCAAGCATGCACGACTGACCTGATGCTCCTTGACGTCACAGACCTGCGAAAATCCTTCGGCTCGCTGCGCGCGGCGGACGGCATCGAGCTTGCCGTCGCGGAGCGCGAGGCGGTCGGCATCATCGGCCCGAACGGCGCCGGCAAGTCGACGCTGTTCAACCTGATCACCGGCGACATCCGCCCCGACGCGGGCGAGATCCGCCTCGACGGTGGCGCGATCACGGCCCTGCGGCCCTATGAGCGCAGCCGCCGCGGCATCGCGCGCTCCTACCAGATCCCGCGTCCGTTCGAGAACCTCACCGTGTTCGAGAACCTGCTCGCGGCTGCCGTCTGGAGCCGTGGACGGCGAGAGCGCGAGGCGATCGACGCCTGCGCCGGCGTGCTCGAACGCACGCGGCTGCTCGGCCGTGCCAACGCCCTCGCCGGCTCGCTCACGCTGCTGGAGCGCAAGCGGCTCGAGATGGCGCGCGCGCTCGCGAGCGAGCCGCGTCTCCTGCTGCTCGACGAGATCGCCGGCGGCCTTACCGAGGCCGAATGCCAGGACCTGATCGAGACGATCCGCGCCATCCATGCAAGCGGCGTCACCATCGTCTGGATCGAGCACGTCGTCCACGCGCTGCTCGCCGTGGTGGGCCGTCTCGTCGTGCTCAATTTCGGCCGCAAGATCGCGGAGGGCGATCCGCACGCGGTTATGGGCTCGCAGGAGGTGCGCGAGATCTACATGGGCATCGAGGCCTGACGCGATGCCGCTGCTGGTCACCAAAGCCCTCACCGCGTTCTACGGCGATTTCCAGGCGCTGTTCGGCATCGACACCGAGCTTGGCGAGGGTGAGACCATCGCCATCATCGGCGCCAACGGCGCGGGCAAGTCCACCTATCTGAAATCCGTCGCCGGCCTGCTCCGCGCCGATCCGGGCAGCGTGCTGCTCGACGACCGGCCGATCGGCGGGCTCGCGCCCGCGCAGATCGTCAAGCTCGGGATCGCGCTCGTGCCGGAGGGACGGCGGCTGTTCCCCTCGCTCACCGTCACCGAGAACTTGCTGATCGGGGCTTATGGCCGCAAGACGTCCGGCCCATGGTCGCTCGATGCCGTGTTCGAGCTCTTCCCCATGCTGCGCGAGCACCGCAACCGTCCCGGCACCATGCTCTCCGGCGGCCAGCAGCAGATGGTCGCCATCGGGCGCGCGCTGATGTCCAACCCGCGCGTGCTTTTGTGCGACGAAATCAGCCTCGGCCTCGCGCCGATCGTGATCCGCGACCTCTACCAGAGCCTGCCGCGCATCAAGGCGAGCGGCACCAGCATCGTCCTCGTCGAGCAGGACATCGTGCAGGCCATGAAGGCCGCCGACCGCGTCTATTGTTTTCAGGAAGGCCGCCTCTCGCTCGCGGGCAAACCGTCCGAGCTGACGCGCGACCAGATCCATGTGGCGTATTTCGGGGGATGATGTGACGCGCAAGGCACCGCAAACGTCCGCGCCCCCTCACCCGCCGCGCTCCGCGCGGCGACCTCTCCCCGGCGGGGAGAGGTCGGGGCCGTGCCATCTTGCCCCTCCGCGCTCAACCGAAAACGCCGCGATCCCACCCTTCGAGGGAGCGTACAGCTTCGCCACTTGCGCACCTCTCCCCGCCGGGGAGAGGTCGGGGCCGTGCCATCTTGCCCCTCCGCGCTCAACCGAAAACGCCGCGATCCCACCCTTCGATGGAGCGTACAGCTTCGCCACTTGCGCACCTCTCCCCGCCGGGGAGAGGTCGCGAGCGAAGCGAGCGGGTGAGGGGGAACCGACGATACGGCTCCTTACCCCAAGGCCCGTCCCATGATCGGCTGGATCGACACCATCCTGCAGGGCGTGCTGCTCGGCGGCCTCTATGCGCTGTTCGCGCTCGGGCTCTCCCTGATCTTCGGCATCATGCGCCTCGTCAACCTCGCGCACGGCGACCTCATCGTGCTCGGCGCCTTCGTCATCTTCGCGCTGGCGCAGGCGCTCGGCGTCGGCGTGTTCCTCGCCTTCCTGCTCGCCGCGCCGATCATGTTCGCGATCGGCTACGCGCTGCAGGCCGGCATGCTCAACCGCACGCTCGGACGCGACATCCTGCCGCCGCTGCTCGTCACTTTCGGGCTCTCGATCATCACACAGAACGGGCTGCTGGAGCTGTTCTCGGCCGACAGCCGCCGGCTCGGCGTCGGCGCGCTCGAAACCGCCTCCGTCGCCCTCGGCGGCGGGCTCGCGGTCGGCGTCGTCCCGCTCCTCACCCTCGGCAGCGCCGTGTTCGTCATTGCGGCGCTCAACCTCGTCTTCTATCGCACCCAGCTCGGCCGCGCCTTCCGCGCCACCTCCGACGATCCCGAGATCGCGCAGCTCATGGGCATCGACAACAAGCGCATCTTCGCGCTCGCCATGGGCGTCGCCATGCTGGTCGCGGTCGTCGCCGCCCTCTTCCTCGGCATGCGCTCGAACTTCGATCCGACCATCGGCCCCGCCCGCCTGCTCTATGCGTTCGAGGCGGTGATCATCGGCGGGCTCGGCAGCCTGTGGGGCACCCTCGCCGGCGGCGTCATCATCGGCGTCGCGCAGACCGTCGGCGCCCACATCAATCCGGAGTGGCAGATCCTGGCCGGCCACGTCGCGTTCCTTCTCGTGCTGATGCTGCGGCCGCGCGGGCTGTTCCCGCGCGCGGTGGACTAGGCGCATGATCCCGAAAAGTGGCAACCGGTTTTCGGAACAGATCATGCGCCTGAATAAAAGCGGCGCGGAGGCGGAGCCGGGCGCAGGCGGGCGCCGCTACCGCATCGAGGTCGCGAGCCCCGCCGCGCGCGGGATCGCGCTCGCCATGGCGCTCGTCGTCGCCGCCCTCGCCGCGCTGCCGCTGCTGGCGGGCCGCGCGCTGGTGCAGGACTTCACCTTCGTCCTCTACATGCTGGCGCTGGCGCAGCTCTGGAACCTGCTCGCCGGCAACGCCGGCCTCGTCTCGGTCGGACAGCAGGCGTTCGTCGGCCTCGGCGGCTATCTCCTGTTCGCGCTCACCATCATGGCCGGGCTCGACGCGCTCACCGCGATCGTGCTCGCCGGCGTGATCGCCGCCGTATTCGCGCTGCCGACCGCGCTTGTCGTGTTCCGCCTGCGCGGAGCGTATTTCGCCATCGGCACGTGGGTGGTGGCCGAGGTCTATCGCCTGGTGTTCGCGCAGTTCAAAGGGCTCGGCGGCGGCACGGGCACGTCCCTGCCCGTCTCCGTCACCAACGAGTTCGCCGCGCTCGAACTCGCCAAGTCCGTGTTCGGACTGCGCACCCCCGCCGCGCGCGACGCGGTGACCTACTGGGTCGCGCTCGCGCTCGCCGCCGGCACCATCCTCGCGGTCTATCTCATCCTGCGCTCGCGCCGCGGGCTCGCGCTCGCCGCCATCCGCGATTCCGAGGTCGCCGCCCAGAGCGTCGGCGTCAACGGCTTCCGCACCAAGCTCGCGGTCTACGTCATCACCGCCGGCATCACCGGCATGGTGGGCGCGCTGATCTATCTGCAGAAGGCGCGCATCTCGCCCGACGCGGCCTTCGCCGTGCTCGACTGGACCGCCTATGTGATCTTCATCGTCGTGATCGGCGGGATCGGCACCATCGAGGGGCCGATCGTCGGCGTGATCATCTTCTATCTGATGCAGACGTATCTCGCCGACTTCGGCACGTGGTATCTCATCCTGCTCGGCGCGCTCGCCATTCTCGTCATGCTGTTCGCGCCGCGCGGGATCTGGGGCTACGTCGCCGCGCGCTACGGTCTCGTGCTGTTCCCGGTCCGCCGCCGACTCGAGCGTGATCCCGAAAAGCTTGCCCCCGGACTTGATCCGGGGGTGGTCCCGGTTTCCGGACAAGATCACGCTCAAACAGAAGGCGAGCGTGATCCCGAAAAGTATCCCTCCCAGGAATCCTTCCCGTCCCGAAAGGAGAAGCCATGACCGCGTCCTCGCTCCAGAACCTCGTGCCGCCCGAGCTTGAGCAGCTTTCGTGGCGTCCGCTGTTCGCCTTCCAGATCGCCGTGGCCAAGCCGTTCGTGATCGGCCGCACGCCCGGCTGCGACCGCCGCATCGGCGAGATCACCGGCGGCACCTTCGAGGGCGAACGCCTGCGCGGCAAGATCCTCACCGGCGGCAGCGACTGGCAGACCGTGCGCACCGACGGCGCCTGGACGCTGGACGTGCGGCTGGTGATGGAAACCGACGACGGCCACCTGATCGGCATGACCTACAAGGGCGTGCGCCACGGCCCGCCCGAGGTGATGGAGCGCATCGCGCGCGGCGACACCAGCGTGAAGGCCTCCGACTATTACCTGCGCGCAGCCCCGTTCTTCGAGACCGCGTCGGAGAAATACGGCTGGCTCAACAGCATCGTCGCCATCGCCTCCGGCCACCGCCTCCCGAGCGGCCCGATCTACCAGGTGTTCGAGATCGCGTGAGGGCGGCGTTGTCCACGAAGTTCACATGGGCGGAGCGTGATCCTTCGGCGTCGCCGCGCGCTCGTGCACGATGACGGGTTCGGCCGGGGAGCGAAGGCGCTCACCCGCAGGGCGGAGCTTTGCCATGATCATCGAGGCGGACCTTGGACACGCTGCTCGCGGACATCGACGCCGCGACGAGCGGACGCGCGGACGCGGGCGCCGGAGGAGCCCGCGTTCCCGCCGCACCTATGTCATGCTCCCTCCGAAACCTCTCATTGCGCCTGCCGGAGGTTGCATTGCGGCGGCGGCACCACTCACCGCATGAACTCGAACTCGCGGTTCATCGTCATCCGCGCGATCTTCCAGTCCTCTCCGATCTTGACGAGCGCACCCGGCACGACCAGCACGAGATACGGCGAGCGGATCTTCGGCGGCTCGAGCGGCCGGCTTCCGGTGTCGTGGATATAAGCCGTGATGTAGAGCAGGAACTCGGCGGACGCCGCGTCCTTCACGTCCACCTGCACGTTGCTGACGACGTGACGCACCGTCTGCGTGCGCGAGCGCGCGTTGAGCGCGGACATGATCGCGGCGCGGCCCTGCAGCGCCTTGCCGAGCCTGTGCCACACACCGTCGGGCGCGAACAGCTCGGCCATGTCCTCGTAGCGCCACTGGTCGAACAGATTGAAGAAGCGAGTGAGAATCTGAGCGCAGTCCCACTCGATCGCACGCGCGGCGTCGCGGGGAAGGCTCACGGCTGCGGCAGCGCGTTGAGGCGTTTCACGAGATCGTCGGCGCCGCGCACGAGCAGGCCGACTTCCGAGCCGACCGCGACCACCTGAGTGCCGGCCTTCATGTAGCGGTCCACCTGCGGCTCGCCGCACAGGATGCCGGACACCTTGCCGAGTTCGCGGACGCGCCGCATCCCCGCCTCCATCTTCGCCACCACGTCGGGATGGCCGGGCTGGCCGAGCAGCCCCGAATTGGCCGCGAAGTCGTTGGGACCGAAGAATATGACGTCCACGCCCTCGACCGCTGCAATGGCGTCGAGATTGGCGAGCCCCTTCGGGGTCTCGATCTGCGCCATCAGGCAGACATTGGCGTTGGCGTTGGCGTAGTAGTTGGCCGCGTTGCGGAAATAGTCGGTCGAACGCATGCTCCCGCCGACGCCGCGGGTGCCCTGCGGCGGATAGCGCATCATGCGCACCACCTCGCGCGCCTGCTCGGCGGTTTCGATGTTCGGCACCATCAGCGCGTCGGCGCCGACGTCGAGATAGTATTTGATCTGCACCGGGTCCTGCGCCGCGATGCGCACGACCGCGGCGGTCTTGCAGGCGGTGAGCGCAGCGAGCTGCATGTGGATCATCGGCACGCTGGTGGGCGCATGCTCGGCGTCGAAGACGAGGAAGTCGAAGCCCGAAGACGCCATCACCTCGATGGTGTGGAACGACGGAAGGCAGCAGAAGGTGCCGAACAGCGCGCGGCCCTCGCGCAGCGCGCGCTTCATGACGACTGACTTCGGCTCCATCATTGTTGCTCCGCGCCCACCCGCCCGACCGGATCGCCGAATCGGGCCTTCATGACGTCGGCGAGCGGTTGTGAGGAATGCGCGACAGTCCCGCCAGCGCGCACACGGAAGCTCTCGGGCTTCTTGGCCGCGGACGGCTCGTGCCCTTTCGCCAGCGCCTTGGCCGCGTCCAAGATAAGCCGGCGAAAACGCACGATGCCGATATCCGTCGGGCCGAGATGCTCGCGCGTACGGTCCGCGATGTAGCCCTGGCTATCCTGGATACAGGCATCCTGTTCCGATACGCCCTTGATGCCCGTATAGGTGCGATATTTCTGCTCCTCGCGGTCGATCAAGTAGTCGTTGTCGCGATTGCGGATGGGCACCCAGTTCTCGTCCACGTTGGCGTGAACCGTGTGGCCTTTGCTGAAACGATCGCGCTCGGAATTGGTCAGCGGCCGCTCCGGGTTCCACGTGTAGCAATAGATCCAGCACAGTTCGTCGGTGATCGGGACGAAGCATTGCCCATGATAGTTCTCACCCGGGAACGTACTCGGGGCGAGCGCGTGGTTGGGCAGCAGGAACTGACTGATGCGCCAATAAAGATCCTCGCCATCGGCGGTGCGAGCCGCTCCCATCACCAGGCCAGAGTCGTGCTCGGTCACGGTGAAGCGCGGCATGCCGTCGTTCTTGAGCCAACGCACGCGGTTCTTGTCGCCGCTCGCCGCCGCCTCCGACTGATTGAGCGTTTTCATGATGTGGTCGTCGTCTTCGTCCTCGCCGACCGTCATATGGAGGAACGAGAAGTGCGCCGTATCGAGCGCGCCCTCGCAGGCCTGCGCCCAGTTGCATTGCTGCAGCTTCTTGGAGACGAAGATGTGCGAGGGCGGGAGGTCAAGATATTCGAGCTTCGGCATGTCCGGCATGAGCTCGGGCGGCCCCATGTACGCCCATATGATGCCGCCCGCCTCGCGCGTCGGGTAGGCCTTGATCGCCGCCTCCTTGCACAGCGTCTCGTAGGCCTCGTTCTGCGGCATGGTCGCCATCTCGAGGCACTTGCCGTTCACGTCGAACTTCCAGCCGTGGAAGGCGCAGCGAATTCCGCCCTCCTCGTTGCGGCCCCAGAACAGGTTGGCGCCGCGATGGGCGCAGTGCGGCTCGATCAGGCCAACCCGATTGTGGCTGTCGCGAAACGCAAGCAGCCTCTCGCCCATGATCTCGATCCGCAGCGGCGGGCCGTCCGGCTCGGGCAGCTGCTGGGACAGCAGGGCGGGGACCCAGAAGCGCCGGAACAGCGCACCCATTGCCGTTCCGGGCCCGGTTCGCGTCAGCAATTCGTTGTCGGCGGCACGCAACATGGCTCTGTCCGTATCAGTGAGTAATCATGTCTTGCTCGCCCATGGCGGCGGCGATCTGGTGGTGCAGTTCGCGTACGCGCGCAGGATCGGCACGGTCGGCCGCCGTCGGCCGCACTTCCAGCAGGACTCTCGCGGGTATCGCCAGCACGAGGATGCGGTCGGCCATCTCGATCGCGTCATCGATGCGGTGCGTGATCAACAGGCAGGTCTTGCCGAGGGTGCGCACGAGATCGGCGACGTCCTCACGCAAAGTTTTCGACGTGACGTGGTCGAGCTGGCTGAACGACTCGTCCAGCAGCAGGATCTGGGGGTCGACGGCAAGCGCGCGCGCCAGGGAAACACGTTGGCGCATGCCGCCAGACAATTCGTGGGCATATTTTTCGTCGGCCCCCGACATCTTGACGCGCGCCAACCATTCGCCGGCGCGGCGGCGGGACTCCGCCTTCTCGACGCCGAGGATCTGCAGGCCGAGTTCGATGTTCTGCGCAGCAGTCCGCCACGGGAGGAGACGATCGGTCTGAAAACTCACGGCGAGCTTACCACGCAGACGCTCGAATTCGCCGTAGGGATCGCAACCGGCGACGCGAACACGACCGCTCGTCGGCTTGATCGTGCCCATGATCAGGTTCATGGCGGTGCTTTTGCCGGCACCCGTTCGCCCCAGCAATGCAACGATCTCGCCGTGGCCAACACTGAAGGAGAGATCCTGGACCGCCACGTGATCCCCGAAACGGCGGGTCACGTTCGACAGCTCGATCTCAGCGGGTCCAATCGCCGCCATGCTTCCTCCCCGGCCGCCCGCCTATGTTGTGCATTGTGCGCGGACTGCACGATCTTCCGCCCGCGAGACTGCGCGAGGGCAAGGCAGGCGGCAAGCGCAGTTTCATTATTCTGAATTCATTTTTGAAATGTCGAACGTGCCTAAACCGCGGCCAGGCTGCGAACCATCGCCGCGAGACGCGGCCCAATGTCGGAGCGGATCTGGCCGGGCTTCACCAGGAATGACTGCAGCGCGCAGTTGAAGACCACGATCTCGCCGGTCGACATGAGCCGCAGCGGCACGCCGACCGCATGCACATCGCGCCGCAGATCGCCCCAAGACATGCAGAAACCGAAACGTTCGAAGTCAGCGAGGCTCTGCATGATCTTCTTTTGATGGCGCTCCCACACGGCCGGCGTCTTGATGCGGATTTCGTTGAGCACCGCCTCGCGGTCGGCTGGCGCGCAGGCCGCGAGGTAGGCCCGCCCGATCGCGGTGGCGGCAATCGGCTGCGACAGGCCGATATCGGAGAGTTGACGCGAGAACATCGAACTGGAGCGGCTGGTCTCAACATAGACGACGTTCAGCCGGTCTCGAATGCCCATGGATACGGAGCCCCCGGCGTAGTCGGCGAGTTCTTTCATGGCCGGCCGCGCCAACTGCCGCAGCATGATCGTGGCGAGAAGCGGATAGCCGATCGCCAGTACCGCCGGGCCAAGTTGGTACTTGGAAGAAATGTGATCGGCCTTGAGGTATCCTAGGCGCGACAGTGTGTAGGTGAAACGCGAGATCGTGGGCTTGGGCAAACCAGTCCGCGCCGCCAAATCCTTATTACCCAGCACCGGCCCCTCGGGAGTGAAGCACCGCAGGATCTCCAGTCCGCGCGCCAAGGTTGTCGCGAACTGCTTGTCGCCCTCAAATTCAGCGAAACTGTCGAGCACACGACTGCGACTCGCGCCTTTTTGTCTGGCCTTCCGCATGATCCCTCGCCGCCACTGCTCACGAATAACAAAATGTTATTCGGAATATCGAAATTGCGATTGGTATTTCACTCGAGATGGCGCAGGCTGGCAAGAACGATAAATGCTGCAGGGCAGGATCCGCCGCGACCTTTCGGGACGCCAAAGCTCCGCTGCGCCTTGCTGCGTGACCGCCGAGGGCCCGGGAGACATGTCCGCCGAGATCGATCAGCCTCGTAAACTCGGGCTGTCCTTCCCGTTCTTGGGGCTGGGCCGGCGCAATTCCGCGGACGAACCGCGCCAAGTCAGCGATCACGTCGCCACGGTGGTCGTGGTGGCCGCGATCGTGCTGCTGATGCAGATCGGCTCAGCCTTCATTCCGGCCTACATCCTTCCCTCGCCACTCTCGGTGATGAGATCACTCGCGGAAAGCCTCGCGACCGATTACGGGCAAATCCTGATCACGCTTCTACGCCTCGTCATCAGCCTGCTGATCTCGATAGCGGTCGGGACTGCAATCGGCATCATCACAGGCACAATCGCCTCCGTCCGCCCCTTCCTGCGCGCACTCGTGATTATCGACACCGGCATCCCGGCTCTCTCGTGGATGCTGATGGCGGTGTTCTGGTTCAAAGACCCAGAGCTGCGCATGTTCTTCATCATGTTCGTCATCGTAGTGCCGATTTATGCGCTCAACGTACACGACGGCATCCGCGCGATGTCGAAAGAATGGCTGGAAATGTGCGAGAGCTTCCGGCCCACGCGCCTGCAAGTGCTGCGCTACCTGATCATCCCTCACGTCGTGCCGTATGTCCTGATGACGACCAAGTCGACGGTCGGTTACGCCACCCGCATGCTGATCTTCGCCGAGTTGATTGGCTCTTCGGTCGGAATTGGGGCGCGGATGGGTCTCGCACAGGCGACCTTCCACATGGAGTCCGTGATCGCCTGGACCGTCCTGCTCGTCGTGATGAACATGATGGCGCAGGGCACCGTTGGCCTGCTGGAACGCTATCTGCTGCGGTGGCGCGACGAGGCTGCGGTCCGCTGACCACTTTCACCATAAACAAAGATCCCAGGGGGAACTCATGATCAACTCAATCTCGCGCCGCAAACTTTTGAAGGCTGGCGGGGTCCTCGCCGGCGGCACACTGGTCGCCAAACCTGCGGTCCTGCTGGGACAGGCCGCAATGCCGCGCGTCACCTACGTCACGCTCGCGACCGGCTTCAATGTCATCCTCAACGAGTACATGGCGGCGAAGCGCTTCGACCTCAAGCACGGCGTCAACATCGACGTGATCAATTCATATGTGTCCGTCACGAACTACTACAACGACTTTACTGCGGGCACATTCGAGCTCGGCATTGGCGCCTGGGATACCTGGGCCGCGCGGTTCTCCGCCGGAGTACCGCTCAAGCTCATCAGCACCGTCACCGAATATGACATGCTCTACATCGTTGCGATGCAGGGTGGCCCAAAGACGGTGGATGACCTGCGTGGCAAGATCATGTCAGCTACTCTCTCATCTGGCGCTTACCGGGTGACCAAGCATGCGCTGTCGGCATTCCATAAGATGGACGCCGACAAAGACTTCAAGGTGCAGAACACGGAGAGCCCTGCAGGCGCAGTGGCGATGGTGCTCGGTGGCAGCGCGCAAGGCGGGCTCACCTGGGAGCCGAACGTCAGCGTGGGCCTGGAACGCGAGCCCAAGCTCACGACCATCTACAATGTCGGACAGGATCTGCAGAAGAACACCGGAATCGCATTTCCCTATTTCAGCATGGCTCTGCGCGATGAGGCGGAGAAGCGCCACCCCGGCGTGTCGGCCAAGCTCGCCGCGGCAATGACCGACTGCATCAAAGGCGTCATCGCCAACCCGGACGAGGCAGCTCGGCTGTCGGCCGCCAAGATGAAAGTATCCGAGAAGGCACTGATGAATGCCTTCACGTCCAAGCGGCTGCTGTTCAAGCCGACCACGATGGCCGACCCCAAGGCACGCGAGGCCCTGCTCAAGGCAGCAGCCTATCTGGTCAAGAACGGCGTGCTCCAGAAGCCGGTCGGCGCCGATTTCCTGGCGTCGACCTGAGGCCGGTTGCCCGCCGGCCGTCGGGGATATTGGCCGCGACCAGGTCGCCGCCTGCGGCAAGCAGCGGCGACTGCTTCCCCTTGCGCGGGAATGGCGCCAGTACGATTAGAACTCTTGCCAGTCTGCCTCCACGGCGAGGGCAAGATTGCCTTGGACGCGGGGCGCGGAACTGACGGGTTTGGCCGTCGCTGCAGCAGTTCGACCCGCCTTTGAACGGGCCGGCTGCAGTTCGCCCTGCGGCGATGCCGGCTGCCCTTCGTCACCGATCCGGAACCGCTTAACCTGCCTCGTCAGCTCCGCCGCCTGACTCTCGAGCACCTTCGCAGTGGCTGCGTTTTCCTCGACCAGCGCCGAATTCTGCTGGGTTGCCTGGTCCATCTGTCCCAACGCCTTTCCGACTTGATCGAGGCCAGCGGCCTGCTCGGAGCTTGCGCTGGCGATATCGCCCACGAAGTTTGACACCGTGTTGATGGATTCAGCCATCTCCTGCAAAGACTGGCCCGTGCGCTTGACGAGATCGACACCGTCCTTGACCTGCGTCGTGCTGCCGCCGATCAAGCCCTTGATGTCCTTGGCGGCCTGCGCGGAACGCTGCGCGAGGCTGCGCACTTCCGAAGCCACGACGGCAAAACCGCGTCCGGCGTCCCCTGCCCGCGCCGCCTCGACCGCCGCATTGAGCGCGAGCAAATTGGTCTGGCGGGCGATCTCATCAATGACCCCGATGATGTCGCCGATCTTGCGAGAGGAGTCCTCGATGCGAGCCATCGCCTCGACCGCGCTCGTAACGATCGAGCGGCCGCGGTCGGCAACGTCCCGCGCCGAAGCGGTGAAGCGATGCGCTTCCTGGGCGTTGTCGGCGTTCTTGCGTACGGTGGTCGACATCTCCTCCATGGAAGCGGAGGTTTCTTCGAGGCTCGCCGCCTGCTCCTCGGTGCGCTGCGAAAGATCGGTCGTGCTGGCGGCAATTTCGGTCGCCGCGGCGGCGACTTCTTCCGCCGCTGATTTGACGGCCGCCATCGTGTCGGCAAGGCGGACTGCTGTGGCATTCGCCGCATCCTTGAGGCTGGCGAACGTGCCCTGGTAGTCCGCCTCAATGCGTCGGGTCAGGTCGCCTTCCGCGAGCGAACCAAGCATGAGCACCAGATCGCCCAGGACGTCCTCGATGGCCGTGCACATCGAATTGAGCGAGGATCCGAGGTTGAAGATGAACCCGCTCTTGCCCTCCAACGGCACCCGCTGCGAGAAATCGCCCGTCGCCGCTGCGGCAACGATACCGCCGACCGCCGCCTCGAACTCGCTCGTCAACCGAGCCATCGCGGCGTCCCGTTCCGCGACGTTGCGACGCTCCTGCTCGGCACGAGCGTCGGCGGCCGCGCGATCCTGCTGGGCTTTGGCCTCCGCGTCCCGGCGCTCCTTCTCTGTGGTTTCGCGCTGGAGGCGCGTATTCTCCACGGCGGCGTCGCGGAATACGACCAGCGCCCGCGCCATCGCGCCAATTTCATCCTTATCCTGGACAGCCGGGACAGTGAGGTCGGTTTCCCCCTGCGAGAGCCGGCGCATGGCATCCCCGATGGCGCTAAGGCGCGAAACCAGCCGGCGCTGTACGTAAAAGACTCCAATACAGCCGGCGACGATCAAGCTGGCCGACGCGACCAGCAACAGCAACGCGCGGTTGCGGCTGAGTTCGTCCATCAGCCGGCTTGCGCCCTGATTCATGCTGGCTTCGGCATCGTTGACCAACGTTCCGACCGCACGGTCGAGCGTCTGCTGGATGTCGGAATTCTCCTTGATGGTCCGGTCAGCGGCACTATCGGCCTCCAGTTCGGCCCGGCGAAGTGCGAATGCGCCCTCGGGGCCGAGACCCGCTTTGATCAGTTCGGTCAGGGAGTTGCGAATCTGCTCATCGTGCATCGTGCGGGCGATCATCGCTGCGGACGCAGCCGACGCGCGGAAGCGGTCCTCGATCGCGCCCAGCGAAGTTGCATCCTTGGCCCCCGCTCCTTCACTGATGAGACTCGTAATCAGATGGGCTTGCGCGGCAATCTCCAGCGCGTTGCGCAGTCCGGAGATCTGGGTATTAACCAGCGCCTGGACCATCTCTCCCGACTTTTTTACAGTCGCTTCACTGTTGATGACCAAATCGAACGTGAGATCGTCGACGAGCTTGATCAGAAGTCCTGTCAAGGACTCGTGCGCCCGGAAAACACGTTTGAGGCGATCGGCTTCGGGCTCATTTGCGTGGCGCTCGGCGGCCTTGAAATCGGCCAGTTGCAGAAGGCCGGCGATCTGCGTCTTGAGGGGCGCAAATTCGGCTTCGTCGGGCAGAGCTTTGAGCAGCTTCTGGGCGCGGTGCCCGGAAGCGACGAAGCGATCCTCGAGCATCACCAGAATCGGCTGCGACGATGTGAGCGCACTGGCCGTCAGAAGACCGGTGATCAAATTTGTTTCGCCGCCGATTTCCACGATCGCTTGCAGTCTCTGGAGGCCGTCGTTGATCAGCGACTTGATCGCCCCGGCGCTGCTCTGGCCCACTGTTTCAGCCGTCGAAACGACCTCGAAATATGTATCGTTCACAATTGGCGTCAGCTTGTCCGCAATGCTTCCGTGCATCTTGTGGACCGCGTCCAGCTTCGCCTCCAGCTTGTCTCGTAGCTCGATGCGCTGGGAAATCGCCGTCTTCAACGCATCGAGATTCGCATGCAGACGTTTGGCGTCCGCCTCGACGCTGGCAAATGCCGAGTTTGTGCCGCGGCTCTTGCGCAGCCTTTCCATGATCGTGTTCAACTCGGCGCTGCGCGTTCCGATGAGCGATGCTATTGCACGTTGCTCATCGATCGTTCTTGCGCTGACGAACCGCGCGGCTGCCGCCGCGATCTCTCCAGAGGAAACCGACAGCCGCAGCGCATCCGTCATGACCGGCACCTCGTGTCCGGCCACCTGCTGAAAGCCCCGTTCGGTCGACGAGAATGAAAAGATTGCGACCGTGGCCGCAATCACCGTCATGACTGCAACCGCGCCGAACGCGATCTGCAGCTTGGTTTTGACCCCGAAGCGGACGATAGCGTCCGCGAGTTCAGCCTGCCTTGCCGTCGACGCTTCGCGCGTCCTCGATTTACGCTTGAACATTCTGTTCTCCCAGATGGACCATTCCGCGGTCCTCTGTGGCAAGCGGATCGCGGCGACCTTGCACCGAGACGCCTCCTGCCAGTGTCTTCAATTACTTGAGAGTCGCACCAGCTTTTGAACTGCCTTGAACGAGCCGTCGGCGTCGATCATCGTCAGGAACACCTGATCGAGACCCTCGTTGTCGGCAGCGCCGAACGTCATGAGGAGGCCACCGATTTCGAACCGGCCCGAGTCCCTCACGGCGCTCAGCAGTGCTTGGCGAGTCGGTTCCGGACCGATCTTTTCCAACGCGGACACGACCAGACGAGCCACCAGATAGCCCTCGAGCGACACGAATTCGGGTTCGGCACGCGAATCCAGCGCCTTGATGGCCGCGTGATAGTCGGCAACGACCTTGAGCGACGTATCCCACGGAAATGGAACGACTTGCGACACGATCACGCCCTTGCCCTCGGTCCCGAGTTCCTTGGCCAGCGCGCTCGCACCAACGAATGAAATATTGACGAACACCGGGTTGAAATCGATTTTGCGCGCCACCTTGATGAATTCCGCACACGGCTTGTAGGCGCCGACCATAACGACGGCTTCCGGCTGCGCGCGCTTGATGGCAAGCAGAGCCCGCTTCACCGCCGTGGTGTTCCGCTCGTAAGTGCCCTCGGCGACGATGGTCATATTGCGCTTGTCCATCGCCTTCTTGAATCCGGACAATCCGGCGCGACCGAAGGCATCATCCTGGTAGAAGATGGCGATCTTCTTGACGTTCAGATCCTCGATGAGGTGCTTGACCCACGCTTCCGTTTCCGCGTCGTAGCTCGCGCGAACGTTGATCACATTGTCGAGTTGCGGGTTGCGCAGGAAACCTGCCCCGGTGAAAGCGCCGATGAATGGAACCTTAGCCGCCGTCGCGATCGGCTGGGTCGCCGCGGACGTCGGCGTGCCCACCGGACCGACAAGTGCGAACACCTTGTCTTCTTCGATGAGCTTCCTGGTCGCTGCGATGGCCTTTGCGGGCTCGTAGCCGTCGTCGATGCCAACGAGCTTGAGCTGGCGGCCGTGGACGCCCCCCTTCTTGTTCGCTTCTTCGAAACCCGCCGTGATTCCGGTCTTCATGCCGAGGCCGAGGGCGGCAGCGGGGCCGTCAAAGACGGCCGCTTGACCAAAGACGATAGCGTCAGGCTGCACACCGTCTTCGGCAAATGCTGCCTGGCTCCATAGCACGACTGCGCCAACGGCTACGCACAGAGCCGAACTGATCGACCGCATCCTGGAATCCCCCCGCACCCGTAGCAGGTGCGGCTCCAGTGTGTTCTGTGCGCTCAAATAAACAGTTAAGCCCGCGCAGGCAGTGCAGCGCACAACGCCGGGACGGACTTAACGGGCGTTAACAAACAGCGCCGGGACGGACGCACCGACACGTAGCCGAACCACGCCCGGTGCGGTCTGGGCCGCTCTCATCGTGAATGTGGGCCCGTCATTGCGGTTCGATCTTGGCGGCCTTGACGATCGGCCCCCACAAATTGATGTCGGCCTGCAAACGCGCGGCGGCAGTCTTGCCGTCTTCGACCAAAGGAAACGAGCCGACGCGCGCAAGGAACGCAGCCGCATCCTCGGTCGCGCTGATCTGGTTCATCCACTTTCCCACCTTCGTGACGATGTCGTCTGGCGTTCGGGTCGGGAAGTAGACGCCCCACCAGGGGGCGAGCTCGAAGTTTGTCAGGCCCGCCTCGTGCATGGTCGGCACATCGGGCAGGCTCGGATGACGCCGCGACGTCGTCACCGCGAGCGCCCGAAGTTTTCCTTGCTTGATGGCACCGGCGGCAAACGTGCCGTCCATGATCATGAAGTCCAGAGTTCCGTTCTCGACGTCAGGAAGCGCCTCAGGAGCGGTCCGATAAGGAACCTGAGTTGCTTCGAACCCAACGCGCTGACGATAATATTCTGTCGTGATGATCGCCATCTGGTTGGTCACGCCGTAGACATTCTGCTTGCGCGACTTGAGGTAGGCGTTCAACTCCTGGAACGTCTTGATCGGCGACTTCGCTCCGACCACTGCGACGAACGCGATCTGCGCGAACGAGCAGGCGGGGACGAAATCCTTGACCGTATCGAATGGCAGATCCTTGAATAGGAACCGGCTGCCGGCCATGTTGGAATTGGCGATGAAGAGCATCGTATAGCCGTCGGGCTTGGCCTTTGCCACGATGCCTGCGGCGATGTTGCTGTTCGCGCCCGGCTTGTTTTCGACGATGACGGACTGCCCGCTCAGTTCGCCAAGCTTCGTGGTGAAATAGCGCCCCAGAATGTCCGCGCCGCTTCCAGCCGGGAATCCAATGAGCGCCCGCGTCGGCCGGCTTGGATAATTCTGCTGAGCAAACAAGTTGCCCGGCGCGGCACCGAGACCGGCCGCAGCCGCCCCGGCTCCGAGCAAAAGATCACGCCGACGGATCATCAATTCCCCCCATGAAACAACTATCCGCCGGCCTTGCCGGCCGACGACCTTGCATTATTCCTAGCGGGTCCGGCGGCATCCGCAACGAGCAAGTTTGTACGCCGACAGCCGACGTCGCCCGATCTGCGGAATGGCAGTCAAAGGCACAACCGCCGAGCGAAGACGTGTCTTACGCCGCCTTGCGGATCTGCGGCATGATTTCCTTTGCCAGCAGTTCGACCGAACATAGCGAGGCTTCGTAAGGGAGGCTTCCGAAGGCCAGCCTGCACATCAGGTAGTTGATGCCGCAGGCCTCGACCTGCTCCTCGATCATCTCCTGGACCATCTTCGGGGTCCCCACGATGACGAACCCCCGCTTCACCGCGAGATCGTAATCGTCCGTATATCCCACCGAGGGGAGCGGAACGCCCTTCTTCCTCCACAGTAGCGTGAGGTGATCGTACCACGCGGCATAGGCCGGCTTCGCAAGCTTCAGCGCTTCCGCCTCCGTTTCGGCAATGACGATGTGGCGGTTCATGCCAAGGATCGGCAGATCTTTTGCAGCGCCGCCGGCCTTAGCCCATTCCTCACGGTAACGGTCAGTCAGCGCACGAACCTGGGTCGAAGGCCCGTTGCACACCATGTTGATCTTGTTTGCGACCGCATGAGGAATGCTGTCAGGCGAGCCGATTCCGAGCCAAAGCGGCGGGTGCGGGCGCTGCAACGGCTTGATTTCGACCGGCGTCCCATCGAAACGAAAATGCTTGCCGTGAAACGTCAGCGTGTCTTGCGTGAAAGCCTGCATCAGTACCGCCAGCGCCTCCTGATAGCGCGGCCGAGATTCGTCGGGGTCGATCCCGTAGTAACCGATCTCGATCGGCGATACCCCGCGCCCGAGCCCAAGCTCGAGCCTGCCGCCGCTCATCTGGTCGAGCATGCAGATGTCTTCATAAGCGCGCAGCGGGTTCTGCAGCGAGAGGATATACACGAGCGGCCCGAGCCGCATGCGCTTGCTGCGCTGCGCGACGGCCGACAAGAATACGGCCGGCGACGGCGCCATTCCCAGGGGCGTCGCGTGATGCTCGGCAAGGTGATAGCAAAAGAAACCCGCCCGATCATAAGCCTCGATCAGCTTGAGACGGTTCTCGTACTGTTGCGAGAGAGCTTCGCCTCCCCGGTCCATGTGGTCGAATACACCGAACTTCATGCTCTCGCCCTTCACTCTTGTCTGTAACGGATGCATATCGAAGTGGGGGTGGGCACGCTATTGCAATTTGGCGCCGCATCGCAGGGTTGCGTCAACGCTCGGACGGTCGGGAACTCCGAACGGCCGCTGCCTCGCGCCATCAGGCCGCGGGACCGCCAGTCTTGCTATGGAAGCGGACCACCAGCTGCGCCGTTTGCGGCTTGAGCCGTTCGTAAGCGGCGAGACACTGCTCCACTTCGTCTGCCGTCATCGGGCGGCTCTTCGAACGCAATTGCAGCACGGATTTGACGGTCGGCCAAGTCAGTCCGGCGGACTTGAGGAGGCTCAGCAGAAGTTCCGTGCGCTCCTGCAGGAGCGCACGTTCCGCCACCGCGATCGTCACGCCCGCAAGGTGCGAGAGCGTGACCACGGTTTCTTCGAACTTGCCGGCACCCGCCAGGGTGTTGACGTGATGCTCCTGCAAGGCGCCTTCGGCCATCAGGTTTTCGACGTTTTGCAGTGCTTTCGAATACTCGAATGACTCTTCGATCGAATTGGCCTGCGTCCGGACCGTCACCTCGCGCACGACCCGCCGGATGTCGCTTGCCGCCTGGGGGTTGGCCTGTTCGAGCTTTATCCGAACCTGCTCGGACGCCACGGTAAGGAGCTTGAGGAAATGGTGACGGGGAATTTCGACCCGGCTGCCGACACCCATCGCAATGTTGTCGTCCTCGCCGGCATGTTGCACCAACAGCGAAAATCCGCGGTCGGAGAACTTCGCACCGGCATTGCGGACCGTGCTCAAGACGACGATCTTATCGCCGCGCTCGACCAAAACATCTGTCACGGCCTCGCCGATTGCTTCGCGGTGCGAGATCGCCAGAAGATGAGACTGGCTCTTCGTGCGAGCATTCTCCACGAGCGCCGCCTCGTCCAGCCGCACCGACTGCATCAGCACCGGCGCGGCGACTTCGATCGCGTCGTCGAAAGCGAGGAAGTGAATGACGTTGCGCGGCGCATTGGAGATTGGCGCAAGCACGCGCGCGAGTTGAACTCGCGCCGACAGTTCGATCTCGGCGGCAAGGCGTGAGATGACATCGTCGAACAAGGCAATCTGTTCTTCGGTGTAGCTGTCCGCCCGGCCCACGAACAGATCGGTCACGTCTTGAAGCGAGGCGGCGCGACTCGTCATCGACCGGCGCGAGATCGCTCTTTCCAGCTCCGAAATCAGCTCTTGGCGAGCCTTCATGGCATTTTTCCGGACATTCTGTCCGTCCTTGCTACTCAATACACGGTCACAGGATCATAGATTCAAGCTGCTTGCTCACCGATCGTTGGGTGGAAGTTGAGGTTTGCCGCGCGGGTCGGCCTGCTCAGGAGATAGCCCTGCACCTGATCCACGCCAGCCGCGCGCAGCAGATCGAATTGCTCCTCGGTCTCCACGCCTTCTGCAGTGGTGAGGATGTCGAGGCCGCGCCCAAGCCCGGTCACCGCGCAAACGATCGCGGCGCAATCCGCACGATTCGAGATCTCACCGACGAAGGACCGATCGATCTTGATCTTGTCGAACGGGAACATCCGAAGATAGCTCAACGACGAATAGCCGGTGCCGAAATCGTCGAGCACAATGGATATTCCGAGACTCTTGAGCTGGTGCAGCACTGAAAGATTGGCTGCATTCTTCTGGAGCAGAACGGATTCGGTGATTTCGAGTTCAAGACGTTCCGCGGGCAGACCCGACTCGAGCAGGGCTCCGGTGATCATGTCCACCAGATTGCAGTTGCGGAACTGCGCCGGCGACAGGTTTACGGCAAGCTTGATGTCCGCCGGCCAACTCACGGCTTCGCTACAGGCCTTGCGCAGCACCCATTCGCCGAGCGGGCCGATCATGCCGATCTCCTCCGCGACAGGTATGAAATGCGCGGGACCGACGAGACCGCGCTGCGGATGCCGCCAGCGCACCAGCGCCTCAGCGCAGCAGGGCTGCCGGGTGCGCGCATCATGAACGGTTTGATACAACAGCTCGAACTGTTCGTGAGCTATGGCGCTTCGCAAATCGGTCTGAAGTGCGTGATGTGCGCGCGCTTCAGCGTCCATCTCGGACGCAAACAGGCAGAACCCATTGCGGCCCTCGGACTTTGCGCGATAGAGCGCCAGATCCGCATTCTTGAGGAGCTGGTCGGGATCCGTGCCGTCGGCTGGAGCGAGCACGATGCCGATGCTGGTTCCAATTACGATCTGATGGCCTTCGACCTCATAGGGGGCGCTGATCGCCTCGAGCAGTCGGTTGGCAAGAATGATGGCGCTCTCGCGCTGGCTCCCTTCCACTATCTGCAGCAGGGCGAACTCGTCGCCCCCCAGCCGCGCCACGGTGTCCACCTCTCGCGAACAGGCGCGCAGTCTCTGCGCGACTGCCTTGAGCAGCGCATCCCCGATAGGATGACCGAGCGAGTCGTTCACGGCCTTGAACAGATCCAGGTCGAAGACGAATACCGTGAAAACCTCGCCCTTGCGGCGCAATCTGGCCAACGCCTCCTGCATTTTCTCCAGAAGCAGCATGCGATTGGAGAGACCTGTCAGGGCGTCGTGACGCGCCATGTGGGACATGTGTTCCTCGGCACGCCGTCGCTCGGTGATGTCATCGTGAGTCACCACCCATCCACCATTCGCCATCGGCTGCTGAACCGCATAGATTGTCCGGCCGTCCGTGGTTTCGATCAGCTGACTGGAGGTCCTGCCCTGACGGACCGTGTGGATGATGTCCTGACAATATTGTTCGGGGTCGCCCCTGAACAATCCGACCTCCTTTCGGTGCTCGATCAGAGAGCTCAGTGAACAGCCTGGCTTCACGATCGCCGGCGACAGGCCATACATGTCGACATAGCGCTGATTGACGACCGCGATCCGTGCGTTCTCGTCGAACATGCACAGACCCTGAGTGATGTTGTTGAGAGCGGCGTCGATTTGCATATTGGCCGCCGCAAGCTGTGTCGCCTGGCCGGCGAGTTGCGCCTCCCGCTCCGCGAGAGACGCCTCGGAAGCGGTCAGCTTGCCGAAGTGCCGCGACAAGGCGTTCAGCAGAAAAACGCTGCAGAGGACGATTACGATCGTTCCCGCTCCCATGAACATCGCGCGCCGCTGCCAGATGGCAAAGGCTGCAGCTTCAGGCAGGGTGACGTTGACCACCAGCGGATAGCCCTGCACGCGTTGTGCAGCGAGGAAGCGGGAGCCGCCATCGGGCATCTCGTTCGCTCGATACTGCCCTCCCCCCCGGGCCACCAGAGCGTACCACGGTGACAAAATCGGCAGCCTCCGGCCGATCAATTCATCCATCTGCGGGTAGTGTACCAAGATCGTGCCGTCGTCGCGCAGCAGCGTGATAGCCTGCTGGTCGAGCACCTGCAGTCCGCGATACACTTTTTCAAAGTAGCCGATTTCGATGCTCGCAAAGACAACACCAAGAAACCTGCCGTCGACGCCTTCGACGCGGCGGCTGAACTGCATGCTCTGGACGCCGCTGAACTGATCGCGAGCGGGCGCGCTCACGTACAGACCGTAGTCCCGCGACCGCTTGTGCTCGGCGAAATAGTCGCGGTCGGAGAAATCCGCGCTGGGCCGCGGCCAGCCTTGTGTGCCGGCCAGGAGTTGCCCCTCATTGTCGATCAGGCCGATGGCGGAGACCTGTGGCAACTGCGCCAGCCGGTCAACCAGCAGGCCGTAAACGGCCTTGTGCCCGGCTTGGCGCCGAAAGTCATCGGCATCGGCAGGACCGAGGGCGAGAAGCCGCTCGCGCAGGTCGGTCAACACGATATCGACGGACTGCACCGTACGTGCCGTCTGTTCCGCCAGCACCGTCGCCATATTGCCGGTGTCGCGCATAGCGTTATCAGCCGCATCGACGCGCAACGCCCAGATCGTAAAAGCAATGGCGACGACCGATAGCGCCAGCACGCTAGCCGCCACGCAGATGAGACTGCGGAACGTCAGATTGCGCTCACGGTTTGTCATGATCCTGCGGCCGGGCGGAACGATGCAGGAACCGTACAAAGCGCAGGTTTATAAAGATCAAATGGTAACGAGGCCCTGGAATTACCAATGGTTGTAACCGGCCCGGGCCAACCTCGCGGCGGGTATTGGGGCCCTCCCCACTGCCACAGGGCGCCGCGATGTTACCGGTTTGTTTACGCTTCCGAAGGGTTCGTGACCCCATCGGGTCCGCTGTCGGCCGGGAACTGGCCGCGTCGCGAGATGCCCGAATTCCTTCGAACGTCCGGCATCGTCACGCCGTGTCAGCGGTAAAAAATCTGCCGAGCACCGGCTTTCAGTGCGTCCAGGGGCTGCGCCGGTTGAACGCAAAGTTGTCTGAATAGGCCATCGCCTGCCGGACCGCATGTTTCTCCGGGAGGACCCGATAGGGGATACCGTGCCGTTCGCAATAGGCCACCGCCTCCTCTTTGGTCGAGAAGCGAAGGCGGATTTGCTGACGCATGTCGGCTGAAGAGGTCCAGCCCATCAGCGACTCGATCTGGCGCGGCTCCTGCGCGTCGTACTCAAGCTGCCAGTCCTTGGTCTTCGCCTTACCAGACTGCATGGCGTTCTTGGCGGGCTTGTAGATGCGTGCGGTCATGTCCTCAGGTCCGACTTCGCCGTCGCGCCTGCGCCCTGGTCGGAGCAGCAGGATTCGAACCTGCGACCCTCTGCTCCCAAAGCAGATGCGCTACCGGGCTGCGCTATGCTCCGGCAAGAGCGCAGGCGCGACCTGTCGTACACGCTTGCGCCGAGGGCAGCAAGCGGCCTCGCGCACGCGATTCAGCGGCTTATTTGGGGGAGAAGATCGGGTGCGCCACCCGGTCGCCCGGGCGTATGCCGAGCTTCTTGGCGGTACCTCCGATGACCTCAAGGACGCCCCTGACAGGCCCGTTGGACGGAATCAGGCGCTCGGACAAAGGTTCAGTGTTCTCGGCGATCGACGCGATACGTCCATCACCTCGGATAAAGATCATGTCGAGTGGGATGTAGGTGTTTTTCATCCAGAACGAAACGGGCGCCTCGACCTTGAAGTCGAACAGCATGCCCGTGCCCTCTGGCAACTGCTTGCGGAACATCAAGCCCTTCTGACGCTCTTCCTCGGTGGCGACCACCTCAACCGAAAAGCTATGCACGCCCGACCGGGTGGCAATTTCGAGGGAATCCATCGTGGCGCCGGTCAACGGCACCGATTGAAGCAATAACCCGGCGAGGCCGAGCAGCAATGCGACGAATGTCAGTCGACGGCCACGCGCCATCCCGCGCTCCTTCGAACGAGGCGAACAACAGCGCGATTATCTCTGGTCGATAGACGGGTGTGAAGCCCGCCCCAAAATCAAGACCAAGGGATCAGTGGGAGGACGGCCCGTGCGGCCCACCGTCCGGCTGGACCTCGGCTGCCATCAGGCCCTTGGGCCCAGGCCCGTGGCGAACCAGAACCGTCTGCCCGGGCCGCAGTTCCGTGATGCCATAGCGGCGCAGGGTTTCCATGTGCACGAAGATGTCCGGAGTCCCGTCGCCCCGCGTCAGAAATCCGAAACCGCGCAGGCGATTGAACCACTTGACCTGAGCCCGCTCCAGGCCGCTCGTCGGCGTGACATTGACGTGGGTGCGTGCCGGCAGCTGAGCCGGGTGGACCGCAGTCGACTCATCCATCGACAGGATTCGGAAGGCCTGCATCCCACGTTGCCGCGGAACCGCCTCGCAGACAATGCGGGCACCCTCATAGGCCGTCTGGTAACCGTCGCGCCGTAGGCACGTGACGTGCAACAGAACGTCACCCTGGCCGTTGTCCGGAACGATGAAGCCGTAGCCCTTAGAGACATCGAACCATTTGATGACGCCGCTGATCTCGACAACGCCTGCGGCGTCGTTCGGGAGCGCCTCATGCGGCCCACTCGTTATTCCTGGACCTTTTGGTCCGACGTCATCGGCCGCCATGACCCCGCGTGTCCGCATCTTTCGGCGCCTCTTTTGGGCGCTTAAACGAATCTGTAAATCAACGATAACATCGGCATCGCAATGGAAAAGACTATTTTTCGTTTCGACCGCGCCGAAACCAAACTGTGCACAGCTTGCGAATTGATTTTGTGAATTTCCCATCGGGTGATTCGCTGCCGACCCGATCAGGCGAAAATCCATCCCGCTCCTTGCAGGATTTCCGCAGCAATGCAGACCGCGAGTGCGCAGCTAGTTGGCAACGAACCGTGCCAGCACGTCTCCGATGTCGTGCTGCACGACGAGATCGGCCACATCGTCGAAATCGGTGGGCTCGCGATTGAGGATGACGAGTTTGGCGCCGTTTCGTTTGGCCATCAGCGGGAAGCCCGCGGCCGGCCAGACAACGAGCGAGGAGCCGATCGCCAAGACGAGATCCGCTGACAGCGCGAGCTCCTCCGCATGCTGCATTGCGGCGGGCGGCATGGACTGTCCGAACGCCACCGTCGCCGTCTTGATGTACCCGTCGCACTCGACACATTCGGGAGCCCGTCCCGACTGCTCGAAGCTGTCCTTCACCCATTTGAGCTCGTACCGCTTTCCGCAGTCCAGACACGTCGCATAGCTGGTGTTGCCATGCAGTTCGCAGACGTCAACCGGCCGGATTCCGGAAGCCTGGTGCAGGTTGTCGATGTTCTGGGTGATCACGCCCGGAACTTTGCCGGCGCGATAGAGGCTCGCGATGGCACGATGCCCCCGCCCGGGGCGCGCCTTGGACAGGGTCTCGTCCATGGCGAAACGCCGCCGCCATGACTCGTCACGGGCGTCCCGGCTGGCCAGGAACTGATCGAACGGGATGGGTGCATGCTTGGTCCAGAGCCCGCCGGGGGAACGAAAGTCGGGAATGCCGCACTCCGTCGAGATTCCCGCGCCCGTGAACGGAACCACCACATCGGCCCGCTCGATGAGTTCGGCAAGCCGTTCGACGCCCGTCTGAAAGTCCGGAGCGATCATGGACGCCATTCCGCGGTCAAATGGATTTCGTATATAAAGTCCGCCTTGCCGGCCTTCGACACCGGCGCTTGCGCGAGGTCTCCATGCGATATCTGCATACAATGCTGCGCGTCCGCAATCTCGACGCCGCCCTTGATTTCTATTGCAACAAGCTCGGGCTCAAGGAGGCAAGGCGCGTCGAAAGCGAAAAGGGACGCTTCACGCTGGTGTTTCTCGCTGCGCCCGAAGACGAGGGCTTGGTCGACGGGTCCAAGGAGAAGGGTCGCCCCGCGCCGCTGGTCGAACTCACCTATAACTGGGACACCGAAGATTACGGCGAGGCGCGCTATTTCGGCCACCTCGCCTACGAAGTCGACGATATCTATGCGACCTGCGAGCGGCTGCAGAAGGCCGGGGTCACCATCAACCGGCCGCCCCGGGACGGCCAGATGGCGTTCGTGCGCTCACCGGACCGGCACTCCATCGAGTTGCTGCAGAAGGGTAACGCGCTGCCCCCGAAGGAGCCCTGGACCTCGATGCCCAACGTCGGCCACTGGTAGTGGCCTTGCTTGCCCCCGCAAGCAAAGCTCTCTATATCTGCCCCCGCTTCAAGCGGCCTTCTCCAAAGGTAGGCTCGCGGCGCGGTCCCCATCGTCTAGAGGCCTAGGACATCACCCTTTCACGGTGAAGACCGGGGTTCGAATCCCCGTGGGGACGCCAGCCCGCCAGGCGACACGTGGCGGGTCGGCGAGCCGGGGCCATCCGTCTTCGGATATTCGGGGCAGACGACGGTCCAGTGGGCCGGGCGGCGACGCCCCTGTTTCAGAGGTCAATCGTGGACAACGCACTCAAGTGCCCTCAATGCAACTGCGAGCACGTCTATCAGGACGGCAACCTGTGGGTCTGCCCGGAGTGTGCGCATGAGTGGAACCCGGCCACGACGGCCGCCGAAACCCAGGCTGACAGTCCGGTCGTGCGGGATGCGCACGGAACCGTGCTCAGCGACGGCGATACCGTCGCGGTGATCAAGGATCTGAAAGTCAAAGGCTCGTCGTCGATCGTGAAAGTGGGCACGAAGGTCAAGGGCATCCGGCTGGTGGATGCCGCCGACGGACACAACATTTCCTGCCGGATCGAGGGCATCGGCGCGATGAACCTGAAGTCGGAGTTCGTGAAGAAGGCCTAGCGGGGCGCGACGAGAGAGACCGGAGGGATATTGATATAGTCGGCGCGGCGCCGCCGCCCTGGCCCTCCCGGCAATATTCCCCGCACGTCCACGCGGCCACCCCCCGCACGCCGCGCGGGCCCGGCATCGGCACACCACGCGCGCCATCAAGCCCCCATCCGTCACCCCGCCGCCCTGCCGCAGGCAAAGCTCCGCCAGCCCGGGCGCGCGATCTCTGCGCGACCGGCCGCGTCGATCGGGCGGATGTGCCCAGCCGCAGTCTGCCCCCGCGCCCGGGAAAGTCACGGCGCGCCGCTCACCCTGTGAACTTCGCGGAAACGCGCCGCCTTCATCGCCGGACCACAGGCGCGGATGCGGGCCAGCCCCCGGCCCTACTGGCGCTCGATGCCCGCCTCCGCGACGTTGCGCTCCCAGGTCTTGATGTCCTTGAGGAAGAACGCCTGCCCTTCCGCCGGCTTGCTGATCCACACGTCGCTGCCGAAGTTGATCAGGAACTGCCGCGATTCCGGGGTGGCCAGCACCTGGTTGAACCAGCCGTTGATCTTCTGCACCACGTCGTCGGGCACCGCCGAGGGCACGGTCGCGGCGAACCAGCCGACCAGATCGAACTGCGGGTAGCCCAGCTCCGCCATCGTCGGCAGTTCGGGCGCCATCTCGAGGCGGGTGCCGGAGCAGACCGCCAGCAGGCGCAGCCGCCCCTGCTTGGCCTGCACCGAGGCCGTCTGCGGATCCTGGAACGAATAGTCGATGACGCCGCTCTGCATCTCGCGCAGCACGTCCTGCCCGCTCTTGTACTGCACCTCGACCGCCTGCAGGCCCGCCGCCTTCTTGTAGATGGCGCCGGCGATGCGGCTCTGCGTGTTGTTGGTGGCGTAGCTCGCCTTGTCGCCCTTTGCCTTCATCGCGGCGGTGAGCTCGGCGAGGGTCTTGTAGGGCGAGTTCGCGGGCACGGCGAGCATGAAGGCCTGGCGGTTGATCGTCGCCGCGATGCGCAACTGTTTGGCGGCGTCGAACGAGGGGTTCTTGAGCAGCGCCTGGCTGGCGCCGATGCCGCTGCCGGCATGCACGAGGATCGTGTAGCCGTCGGGCTTGGAGCGCGCCGTGTATTCGATGGCGATGGCGCCGGTCGCGCCCGGCTTGTTCTCCACGATGATGGCCTGTCCGGCCAGCGGGCGGATCTTGTCGGCGAAATAGCGCACCATCACGTCCGCGCCGCCGCCGGCCGAAAAGCCGGAGATGAAGTGGATGTCCTGGCTGGGATAGGCCTGGGCCTGCGCGCGCCCAGGTGCGAGGCCCGCCGCGAGCGCAACCAGCACGAGAGACATTGCGGACGTGTGCGTGATGGACATGACTGACGTTTTCCTCCGGAGTGCGATCCGCAGCCCCCGACAGCTCGTGGCGCCGGGCGTTGCGTGTCGCAAACCCGGCGTCAGAGCCCGAGATAGGCCTCGCGGACCTTATCGTTGTGCAACAGGTCTTCGCCTCGCCCCGACATGGCGATGCGGCCATTCTCCAGCACATAGGCCTGCGTTGCAATCTTCAGCGACACAGCGACGTTCTGCTCCACGAGAATGCATGTCAGACCCTCGCGGTTGAGCGCGACGATGGTCGACAGCACCTCCTGCACGATGGCCGGAGCAAGACCCAGCGACGGCTCGTCGAACATGACGAGCTCGGGAGCTCCCATCAGGCAGCGCGCGATCGCGAGCATCTGCTGCTCGCCGCCCGACAGCGTTCCGGCGGGCTGGCGCGCGCGCTCGGCAAGAATGGGAAACAGCGCCAGCACGCGCTCGCGGTTCCTTAGACGTTGGGCGCGCGCGCGCGGCAGCAGGGCTCCCATGTCGAGATTCTCGGACACGCTCAGCGTCGGGAACACCTGCCGCCCTTCGGCGACCTGCCCAATGCCGAGGTTACACACGCGGTGGCTGGGCCACCCCGCGATGTCCTGCCCGCGATAGAGAATGCTGCCGCGGCGCGGCCGCAACATGCCCGCGATGGTGCGGATGAGCGACGTCTTTCCCGCACCGTTGGCGCCCACGATGGCGACGGTGTCGCCCTCGTCGATCTGCAGCGACACGCCGTCGAGCGCCTGCGCGTCGCCGTAGAACACATCGAGGTTCTCGACCTTGAGCATCAGCCGACCGCTTCCGTGCCGAGATAGGATTTGACCACCGCCGGATCGCGCACCACCACCGCGGGGACGTCCTCGGCGATGACGGCGCCGTGGTGCAGCACGAGCACGCGCTGCGCGAGCGCCATCACCGCGCGCATGACGTGCTCGATCAGCACGATCGTCAGGCCGGTCGAGCGATTGAGCTCGGTGAGGATGCTCACCATCCGGTCGGTTTCAGTGGGCCGCAGTCCGGCCATGACCTCGTCGAGCAGCATGAGCTTGGGATCGGTGGCGAGCGCGCGCGCCACCTCGAGGCGCTTGCGGTCGGGCAGCGTGAGCGCCGAGGCGACGACGTCGCGCTTGTCGTAGAGATCGAGCCTGCGCAGGATCTCGTCGCTGTGGGCCAGCGCGGCCGCACGGTGCGGCCGCCGCAGCAGCGCGCCGACCATGACGTTGTCGTGCACGCTGAGCGCCGGGAACGGCCGCACGATCTGGAACGTGCGTCCGATCCCGCGCCGGCAGATCTCGTCGGGCGGAAGGCCCTCGATGCGTCCGCCCTGAAACGTGATCGTGCCCTCGTCCGGCCGCAGCGCGCCCGCGATCATGCTGAACAGCGTCGTCTTGCCGGCCCCGTTGGGTCCGATCACCGCGAAGATCTCGCCCTCGCGCACGGAGAAGCTCACCTCCTGCACCGCACGCAGGCCCTTGAAGCGTTTCGAGACGTCGTTGACCTCGAGCAGCACGGTCATGGCGCGCCGCCCTTCCGGCGTGTGAGGCCCAGCTTGCGGGCGAGCGGCGGCCAGATCCCGTGCGGCATCAGGATGACCACGGCCATGAGGCAGATGCCGTAGAACACCTGCTTGGCGCCGGGCGCGTTGACATCGGCCAGGGCGAGCAGTTCCAGAAGCCCTTCCGAGAGCCCGGTGAGCACGAAAGCACCGATGATCGGGCCGATCAGCGTGCCGATGCCGCCGATGATCGGGCCGAGGATGAGCTCGATCGAGCGCGAGATGTGGAAGACCTGCTCGGGGAACAGGTTGTTGTAATAGAAGGCATAGACGACGCCGGCGATCGAGGTCATCGCCGACGAGATCACCACCGCGTACATCTTGCAGCGGAAGGTCGCGATCCCCAGCGCCCTCGCCGCCTGTTCGTCCTCGCGGATCGCCAGCCAGTAGAAGCCCAGGCGGCTGCGCATGAGCATGCGGCAGACCACGAGCGCGAGCACCGTCAGCGCCAGCATGACGTAATAGAACATGGTCGGATTGCCGCGCAGGTACAAAAGGTCGTTGCGGCTGAATTGCGCGACCGGCAGGAAGATCCCGCTCGAGCCGCCCACCCACCTGAAATGATCGAAGCCGATGCGCGCGAATTCGGCGAAGGCGATGGTCAGGATGGCGAAATACACCCCGCCGACCCCGAAGCGGAACGCGAGGAAGCCGATCACCGCGCCGCAGGCGGCGCTGATGAGGAAGCCGGCCAGCATTCCGACCCAGGGTCCGATGCCGAAATGCACGTAGAGCGCCGCCGCCGTGTAGGCGCCAAGGCCGACATAGAGTGCATGGCCGAGGGAGAGCTGCCCGGCAAACCCCATCATGATGTTCCACGCCTGGCCGGCATAGGCGAAGTAGAAGATCAGCACGAGAACGGTGATGACGTAATCGTTGGCAATGAGCGGCAGCAGCAGGAGCACCGCAGCCGTCAGCGCCAGCAACACCCAGCCACGCGCAGGAACGCCCTCGAACAGAAGCTCCCTCATCGCGTGGCGGTCCCGAGCAGGCCCTGCGGCCGGAACAGAAGCACCAGCACGAGCAGCGCGAACGAGAACATGCTCTTGGCGGAGGGCGAGAACAGCAAGCCGGCCATCGCCTCGGTCACCCCGATCAGCACGCCGCCGACCAGCGCGCCCGGCATCGAGCCGAGCCCGCCGGTGATCACGATGATGAAGGCGACGAGCGTATAGGCGGGCCCGAGCGGCGGGGTGACGTCGATGAACAGCACGGTCATCGCACCCGCCGCGCCGACGCAGGCCGAGCCGAGCCCGAAGGTGAGCGCATAGAGCCGCTGCACGTTGAGCCCGACCACGAGCGCGCCGGTGTAGTTGTCGGCGCAGGCCCGGATCGCCTGGCCCACGAGCGTGAAGCGGAAGAAGGCGAACAGCGCCGCCGAGACGAGGACCGCGGCTGCCGCCGCATAGGCCTTCGTCGCGTCGATGATGAGCGGACCGATCTGGTAACTGTCGAACGAATAGGACGTCTGCACGCTCTGGGCGTCCGGTCCGAAGATCAGCAGCAGGACGTTGACGATGATGATCGCGACACCGACCAGCAGGATGAACTGGCTGTGCTCGGGCCGGTTGATGAACGGATTGATCAGGCGGGCCTGCAGCACGTAACCGAAGCAGAAGAGAACCGCCGCGATCGGCACCATCATCACGAGCGGGTCGAGGCCGAGCGTCGAGAACAGCACCACGGCGATGTACATGGCAATCGCCATCATCTCGCCGTGCGCGAAGTTGACGACGCGGATGACGCCGAAGATGACCGAGAGGCCGAGCGCCATCAGACCGTAGACGAGCCCGGTCAGAACGCCGCTGGCGGCGACATTGAAATAGATCTCGGCTGGCAACGATGGCCCCGTCTCAAGAAGCTCCGCCGCCGGCTTGGGACAACCCCGGTCGGACGGCCTCTCGGGCATCATGGCCCGCGAAGGGGCATGACACCCGAGACTCCATTCGACCGCGTCCCTGCTCAGGCGGCCGGAACGATTAGTATCAGACCGGCGGCCTCACCGCTTGTCGTAGGGCTTCATGGGATACTCGGCCTTGGCGTTGGCCGCAGCCTTGGGGGCGACCGCCACCAGCTTGCCATCGCGGTTCTGAATGGCCGAGTTCTTGAGCTTGTCGTTCTGCCCCTTCTCGTTGAACTGGATGCCGGGGCCGGTGCTCACGTTGTCCTTGATGTTGGTCTTGCGGATGGCGTCGGCCAGGGCCTTCGGATCGGCGGATCCCGCCCGCTTGTAGGCATCGGCCGCGACCATCAGCGCCTCGAACGTGTAGATGTGGTTGGTGTTGAGGTTGATGCCCGGGTAGGCCTTGGCGAGCGCGGCCTCGAGCTGCTTGCTCACCTTCTTGTTGGGATCGTACCAGGGCACGAAGCTGAGCGGACCGTTGGCCAGCTTGCCGAGAGTCTTGAGGTACTGGTCCTCGTACCAGCCCGGACCCATGCTGAGCACCGCCTTCGGCGTCCAGCGCTGCTTGACCAGTTCGCGCGTGATCAGGATGGCGTCGTTGAGGCGGCTGACCATCATCAGGGCTTCGGCGCCCGTGGCCTTGGCCTTGGCGACCTCGACCGACAGGTCGCGCGCGGTCGGATCGTAGGAGATCGTCTCGGCGATCTGGTACGGCATGTTGAACTTCGGCATCACCGCGCCGACGCCCTTCTGCATCGCCGTCCCGAACGTGTCGTTGACGTGCATGAAGACGACCGACTTGGGCGCCGAACCGGCGGCCTCGAAGATCTCCTTCTGGTTCGCGAAGGCATCGGTCAGGATCATCGGCGCGGTCGGGAAGTTCCTGAACACGAACTTGTAGCCCTGCTCCGTGATCGGGGGCGCGGCCGCGATGTTGATGACGAAGGGAATGCCCTTCTGCTCGGCGACCTGGGCGATGGCCGAGCTCTGGCCGGAATCGAAGGCGCCCACCAGCAGCTGGGCACCCTGGTTGATCAGCTTCTCGGCCTGCGAGCGCGCCGTATCGACGTTCGTCTCGGTGTCGCCGCTCATGATGGTCAGCGCGGGCAGACCAAGGCCCTTGAGGATGGGCCCCGCGATCTCGACGCCGCGGTAGCAGTCCTGACCGATGCCGGCCTGCGCGCCCGAGCGCGGCAACAGGACGCCGACCTTGAGCGGGGCGGCCTGGGCCAGCGCCCGGCTGACGGGGCCGACGGTGACGAGGGCCGCGGACGCGCCCGAGAGCAGCGCGCGGCGATTGATTCTGTAACGGGTGATGGACACGGAAACCTCCCTGGATGGCGGTGTTTGGGTGATTGTCGGATGGCGGGCGAAGAGGGTCAATCGCCGCGCCGGGAATTGGCTGGAGATTCCAGGAATTATGCCGCCCGTCGGCGCGTACGCGGCGCCGGACATCGCCGGCTTCGGCCGCTCATTGCAGGGTCGGCCCCTTCAGCAGACGGTTGCGATCGATCGAGGGCACCCGCACGTCGAAGACGTGGCCCTCGCGGCTGACCGTCATCGGCACTTCCACGCCGGCGCTGCCGGTCGCCCAGATGCGGCGAAACAACTCGCTCAGGCCCGACACCTCGGTGCCCCCGACGGCGAGCACGATGTCGCCCGTGCGCAGGTTCGCGCGCTGCGCCGGCCCCCGCTGCGCCATGCCGACGATCACCACGTGCTCCTCGGCTTCGCTGGCATAGAGACCGAGCCATGGCCGCGGCGGATGGTTGGGCCGGCCCATCGTCAGGAGGTCGTCCAGGATCGGCTTGAGCAGATCGATCGGAACGATCATGTTGAGATGCTCTTCCGCGCCCTTGCGCTCGGTCGCCTGCTGCAACTGCAGCGATCCGATGCCGAGCAGCTCGCCGCCCGCGCCGATCATCGCGGTGCCGCCCCAGTTGGGATGCGCGGGCGCCGTGAACAGCGCGTCCTCGATCAGGTACTCCCAGTACCCGGCGTATTCCTGGCGCGCGACCACGCGCGCCGACAGCGAATGCCTGCGACCGCCCGCGCCTCCGATGACCACCGATTCGCCGACACGCACGCCACTCGAGTTGCCGAGCGGTAGCGGTTCAACCTCGACGCGTCCAAGCACCTGCACCAGTCCGAACCCGGTCTCCTGGTCGTAGGCGAGCACGGTGCCCTGCACCGAACGTCCGCTGTTCAATGTCAGCCAGACGGTTTCGGCTTCGGTGATCAGGTATCCGATCGTGAGCACCACGCCGTCGCGGATGAACACCCCGTTGCCGGCGCGCTCGGTGCCCAGGATTTCGGCCGTGAAGGCATCCGCGGGAACGATGGCGTGGAGGCCGACGACCGCGTTGAGTGCCCGTTCGAGATCGTAGGTGTAGGTCTCGGGCTTGGGTTGCACGGATCGGGGAAATTCCCAATCGCCGACGGAAGACATCGGGATTCTCTCGACTGAAGGTCGCCCTGGCGAAACACTACCGCATGATATGGCGAAAGTGGAACTGCACACACCGAGTGATCCTGTTAACTCCTGCTAAATCAACGCGGCGGCGGCGACCAGCGGTGCAGAACCCCACGGGGTGGGACGCGTTGCCACGGTTGGCTCGTAGAACGCGCGCCCGGGTAGTAAGATACATCGCATGCGCATGGGCGGACGAAACTGGACCAGCCTGGCACCGGCGGCCGTCGTGCATCCCAACGGCGGCCGGAGGCGCTCCGGCGTGAGGCGTGCCGCATGGATCGCGTGCATGCTGCTCGCCGGTGCGCCGGCCGGCATCGAGCGAGCCGGCGCGCAGAGCGAGAGCGCGACCCCTGAGATGACGCCGCCGCGGATCATCGCCGCGACCGTCGATTGGGACGCCGCCCGCGCGGACATCGCCGCGCTGCCATCGGACGCCGCCGGCGATGCGGCCGACGCATCCCTCGACCGCCTCAACGCCGCCGCCGGCCGGACGTTCGCCGGGATCGAACGAAGCTCCGTGCCCGTGCTGCTTCCGCTCGCCTCCGACGCGCTGTTGCAGGGCGACGGTGCGATCGACGGTGCGGGTTTTCGCCCGCATTTCTTTCAAGCCGGGCCGACGGGCTACGACGCCGCGTTCACGCTGTCCTCCGCGGCGGCCGCCGACATCTCGAATTTCGAAAGCAAGGAGGAGCCGCTCATCCTGATCACGGCCTCCGCGATCCACTACGACATCGGGCCGCCGGCGGCGGAAGCGCCGAGGAGTTCCAATGAACTGCAGGATCTCGTGCCCGGCATCCGCCGGCGCTGGCTCGAAAGCTACCTGCGCTATTCGTTCGAACGTTACGGCGTGACCTATACGGCGTCGATGCTCTGCTATGAGGGACGGCCGCGGCGACACTGGGTCTCCTGCGCGGACGCGGCGAACGTCATCGTGCGCCTCATCAAATCGCTGCGCCTCGTCGGCGGCACGCCACAGCCCGTCGTCGCCGAGGCCGACCCGATCGAGCGCCCAGCGGCACAGGATGCGGAATTCACCTTCGCCCCGCCGGGCAAGCTGCTGCCGAACACGGGCTTGCGCGGCCACGACGGCAAGCGCGACACGACCGTGTACGGCCACATCAGGTTCCCGCTGGCGCAGGCGCCCGCCTACGCCAACTCACAGTCGTTCATGCACTGGGGCAACTGCGACTTCACCGGGCGCACCCGCAGCGGCCTGAGCAAGGGCGCGTCGTACCGCTGCCGCGTCAATTCCAAGCCGCTGGTCTTCGACGAGAGCGCGGCGGAGAACAGGTCGTATCCGTGGCGCGACAACTTTTGCGAACACCGCGGCTATTTCGTCGGGCAGTGCGGCGCCGGCCGCGGCCATCAGGGCCAGGACATCCGGCCGGCGACCTGCGACCTGCGCAACCACGCGTCCGACCGCTGCAGCCCCTTCCGCGACGAGATCGTCGCCGTGCGCGACGGCACGCTGCTGCGCATCCCCCGGCGCGAGTCCGTTTATCTGTTCGTCAACGCGCCGGGCGAGCGCCTGCGCGTCCGCTATCTGCACATGCACCCGAAGATGCTGGACGGCGACGGCGTCGTCAGCGGCCGCGTGGTGCGTGAAGGAGAGGTTCTCGGCAAGGTCGGCAACTACGACCGCATCCCCAACGGCACCACCTATCATCTGCATTTCGAGCTGCAGGTGCCCACGCGCGACGGATGGGTGTTCGTCAACCCCTACATGACGCTGGTTGCATCCTACGAGCGCCTGATCGGCGGGCGCGGACGCATGGTGGACGACGAGGAGACGATCGCGGCGGCGCCGGCCGTCGAGGCTCCTTCGGCCGGCGTGGTCGCGGAAGCCGCGCCGGGCGACGTCGCGCTCACTACTCCGTTGCCGCCGGTGCGACCAGTGGTCTCCGAGGACCGCGCGGCGACGCGTGCTATAGCGGAATCGGACCGCCGCAAGGCGAAGCGGCTCGCATCCACCAAAGCCACAGCGTCCAAGGGAAAGACAGGTGACCGATCACGCAAAGGCAAATCGAAATCCGCGGGTTCCACTGGTGATTGCAAGGCGAAGCTTTCTCATGGGGGCAGCCAGCGCGGCTGCGCAGCTCGCCTGTCCAAGCCTCGCGCTGGCGCAAAGTCCGGCGTTCGAAAGGTGGGTCGATCGGCTCCGTCCAAAAGCTCTCGCGCGCGGCGTGTCGGAGCCAACGTACATACGAGTGATGCGCGGCCTGAAGCCGGATACCTCGGTGTACGGGCTCCTCAATAACCAGGACGAGTTCAAGGAAGCGCTCTGGCAATATCTCAACCGCCGCGTCTCCGAGGTGCGGATCGCGACCGGCCAGGCACGCGCCAAGGAGTACGCGCCCCTGCTCGACCGGATCGAGCGCGACTACGGCGTCGACCGCCACATCATGCTGTCGCTGTGGGGCAACGAATCGAGCTACGGCGACGTCGTCGACAACCCGAAATACATGCGGCCGGTGATTCCCGCGCTCGCGGCGCTCGCCTACGGCGCGCCGCGCCGGCGCAAGTATTGGGAGCAGGAGCTGATCAATGCGCTGCGCATCGTCGAGCGCGGCTACGCCGAACCCAGGCAGATGATCGGATCGTGGGCCGGCGCCATGGGGCACACGCAGTGGATGCCCGAGGTGTGGCTCAACATGGGGGTCGACTACGACAAGGACGGACGCATCTTCCCGTTCGGAAAGCCCGACGACGCCTTCGCCGGCACCGCGCGCTATCTCGTCCAGCGCGGACGCTACCGCCGCGGCGAAGCCTGGGGCTACGAGGTGCGGCTGCCCGCCGGCAAGCGCCGCCACCCGAGCGGCACGCGCAGCTACGCCAAGTGGCACGACCTCGGCGTCCGCCGCGCCGACGGCCAACCGTTCCCGCGTCCCGGCGACCACGCGCGGCTGCGCGTTCCCGAACGCGGCGGACCCGCGTTCCTGGTCGGACAGAATTTCTCGGCCGTGCTGAGCTACAATCCGGCGTTCAGCTACGCGCTCGCCGTCTGTCACCTGGCCGACCGCATCCGCGGCGACGGCCCGTTCGTCCAGCAGTTCCCCGGCGGCGAGCGGGCGCCGACCCTCGCAGAGGTGCAGGAGATCCAGCGGCGGCTGACCGAGATGGGCTTCGACACCAACGGGACCGACGGCCGCGTGGGCCGCGACACCATGCGGGCCGTGCGCGCGTTCCAGCGCAAGGTGGGCATGGAGCCGGCGGACGGCTATCCAGGGCTCGGCGTGCTGTCCCGGTTGCGCAAGGGGACGTGATCGGCTTGGATCGCGGCCCGATGTCACGCAGAGAGCCGGATCGCATGTCAGCCAGCAGCCGCAACGCGGGCGCCGCCCGCAAGGCGTCCTCCACCTTGCCCGCCACCGCAGCCCTCGAGCGCCCGACGCCGGCCGGCGTGAACGCGCCCGCCTACGGCAGCGACGTCGCCGCCGAAGCGCTGCGCGATCTTAACGTGCCCTACATCGCGCTCAATCCGGGTGCGAGCTTCCGCGGCCTGCACGATTCGATCGTGAACTATCTCGGCAACACGACGCCGCAGATGCTGCTGTGCCTGCACGAGGAGGCGGCGGTCGCGATCGCGCACGGCTACGCCAAGGTGACCGACCGCGCCATGGCGGCGGCGGTGCACTCCAACGTCGGGCTGATGCACGCCTCGATGGCGATGTTCAACGCCTGGTGCGACCGCCTGCCCGTGATCGTGCTCGGCGCCACCGGCCCTGTCGACGCCGCCAAGCGCAGGCCGTGGATCGACTGGATCCACACCTCGCGCGACCAGGGCGCGCTCGTGCGCCACTACACGAAATGGGACGACCAGCCGGCCTCGCCCGCGGCCGCGCGCGAAGCCATCCTGCGCGCCGGCTGGATCGCCAACACGGTTCCGATGGGCCCGGTGTACGTCAATCTCGACGCCGAGGTGCAGGAAGCCAAGATCGCCGAGCCGCTGCCGCCCGCCGATCCCAAGCGGCTGATGCCGCAGGTCGCAACCGGCGCGCCGCCCGATCTGCTCAAGACCACCGCCGAGCTGCTCGCCGACGCCAAGCAGATCGTGATGCTGATCGGGCGCGTGTCGCGCGACATGGAGGCGTGGAACCGGCGCGTCGCGCTGGCGGAAGCGATCGGCGCGCGCGTGGCGACGGGGCTGCATTGCGGGGCGGGCTTTCCCACCGACCATCCGCTGCACCTCGAGCCGCCCTCGACCTTCCACGGCCCGACGCTGACCAAGGCGCTGCGCGAGGCCGACGTGATCCTGAGCCTCGACTGGGTCGATCTCGGCGGAACGCTCAAGGCGCTCGGCGGGCCGCCGACCGCCAAGGTGATCCAGGTGTCGATGGACCATCACGTGCACAACGGCTGGAGCATGGACTACATGGCCCTGCCCTACGCCGACATCCACATCGCGGCGGACACGGACGTCGTGGTGCGCGGCCTCATCGAGGCGCTGCCGGCACGCGGCGCGCGCGCGAGCCTGCCGGCGCATCCCGCGCCGCCGAAGTTCAACGCGCAGGACGAGGGCCGCATCACCCTGCGCCATCTCGTGCTCGCGCTGCGCGAGGCCGTCGGCGAGCGCGCGACCGCGCTCACGCACCTGCCGATCTCCTGGGGCGGCGACTGGTGGCCGTTCCGCCATCCGCTCGACTACCTCGGCAACGACGGCGGCGGCGGGCTCGGCGGCGGACCGGGCACCTCGGTCGGCTCCGCGCTGGCGCTCAAGGGCAGCGGCCGGCTGCCGGTCGCGATCTGCGGCGACGGCGACTACCTCATGGGCGTGACCGCGATCTGGACGGCGGCGCACTACCGCATCCCGCTGCTCATGGTGGTCGCCAACAACAGCTCGTTCTACAACGACGAGGTGCACCAGGAACGGGTCGCGCGCATGCGCAACCGGCCGGTCGAGAACAAGTGGATCGGCCAGCGCATCAGCGATCCCGACCCCGACATCGCCGGCATGGCGCGGGCGCAGGGCGCGCGCGGCTTCGGCCCGGTGACGACAATCGCCGATCTGCCCAAGGTCTATGCGGACGCGATCGCGGCGGTCGAGGCCGGCGAGGTCGCCGTGATCGACGTTCACATCGAACCGGGCTATGCACCGCACATGGCGGCTGCCATGATTGCCGCCAAGTCGGACCGCGCCGGCTGAAAAGCCGTCGCGCATGATCCGAAAACGGACATGCGCGACGACGCGACGAAGATCGAGCGCCGCACGCGCGCGATGAAAGGGAGGACATGCGAGCCGCCAGCCGAGCGATTGCCCGGGAGGTCCCCGCGAGCGACGACATCCTCGTCGTGGACGAGATCACCAAGCGCTTCGACACGCCGGAAGGCCAGCTCACCGCCGTCGACGGCGTCTCGCTCGGCGTCCGCCAGGGCGAGTTCATGGCGGTGATCGGGCCGTCCGGCTGCGGCAAGTCGACCCTGTTCAACATCATCGGCGGCCTCGTCGACCATTACGAGGGGCGCGTGAGCGTGGCCGGCGACACCGTGCGCGGACCGCATCCCGCGATCGGCATGGTGTTCCAGGAGGAATCGACCTTCCCCTGGCGCACGGTGATCGACAACGTCGCCTTCCCGCTCGAGATCGCGGGCATCGCGAAGGCCGAGCGCAACGCGCGCGCACGGCATTTCATCTCGCTGGTGGGGCTCGACGGCTTCGAGCGGCGCTATCCGGCCGAACTTTCCGGCGGCATGCGCCAGCGCGTGGCGATCGCGCGCACCCTCGCCTCGCAGCCCAAGATCCTGCTGATGGACGAGCCGTTCGCCTCGCTCGACGAGCAGACGCGGCTGCTGCTCGGCGACAAGGTGCTGCAGATCCAGCAGGAGCTCAGGCAGACGACGCTGCTCATCACGCACAACATCACCGAGGCGGTGCAGCTCGCCGACCGCGTGCTGGTGATGACCTACCGGCCGGGCAAGGTGAAGCGGATCGTGCCGATCGACCTGCCGCGTCCGCGCTCGTCCGAGATCGTCTCGAGCGAGGCGTTCGGGCGCTACGTCGCGCAGATCTGGGCGGACCTGCGCGAGGAGGCGAGCCGCGGCATGCGCGACGACGAGCGGCTGCGCGCCGGGAGCAAGGCATGACGGACGCCGCCGTCGTCGGGACCGGCGGCGCGGCGGGCGCGGCGCGGCGGAACCTCGCGCGCCGCTTCGCGCCGCTCGCGCTCGGACTGGGCAGCTTCCTCGCGTTCCTCCTCGTCATGGAAGGGCTGATCCGCATCGGCGCGATCAACCGCTACATCGTGCCGATGCCCTCGCAGATCGCCGCCGCCTTCGAACGCATCATCCTGGAGGAGGACATCCTCGGGCGCTTCCAGCTCACGTTCTCGGAGGCGCTGCGCGCCGGGCTGATGATCGCCGTGGTCGGCATCCTCACCGGCATCGCGCTCCACCGCTTCGCGCTGCTGCGGCGCGCGACCGAGACCTGGATCGCCGCCATGGCCTCGGCGCCGACCGTGCTGATGTATCCGCTGTTCCTGGTGATCTTCGGACGCAGCGCCTGGACCATCATCATGATGGGGTTCGTCGCCGGCCTGCCGCCGGTCATCCTCAAGACGGTCGAGGGGCTCGCGGGCACGCGGCGCGTGCTCGTCAACGTCGGGCGCAGCTTCAACCTCACGCCGACGCAGCAGTTCACCAAGATCCTGCTGCCCTCCGCGCTGCCGACCATCTTCGTCGGCCTGCGGCTCGGGCTCATCTTCATGCTGATCAACGTCGTGGGCATCGAGTTCCTGATCAATTTCGGCGGGCTCGGCCAGCTCATCAACGACCTCGCCGAGCGCTACGACCTGCCGGGCACCTACGCCACCATCTGCTTCGTGATCCTGGTGAGCGTGTGCTTCTTCGTGCTGACCGAATGGGTGGAACGATGGCTCAGGCCGGTCGACTGACGGCGGCGCCCGCGCCGCCGCGCTTCTGGGCCGACCCGGTGCTGCGCGTGCGCGTCGCGATCGTGCTCGCCGTGCTCCTCGCCTGGGAGGCGACGGCGGCCTCGGGCCTGCTCTATCGCGACGTCGTGCCCTCGCTCGGCGCCATCGCCAAGGCGCTTGCCGCGCTGCTGGCCAGCCCGGACTATTACTGGCACCTCGGCGTCACCGCCGGCGAGGTCGGCATCGGCCTCGTCATCGGCGGCCTCTCGGGGCTCGTCGCCGGCATCGCGCTCGGCGCCAACCGCCTGCTGGCGCGCGCCTACGAGCCGTTCCTCTACTATCTCGGGCCGACCCCGAAGATCATCTTCTTCCCGATCATGATCATGTGGTTCGGTGTCGGACCGGGCTCCAAGATCGCCATGGGCGCGATCTCGTGCTTCTTCCCGATCGCGCTCTCCGCCGCCGCCGGCATGCGCCAGATCGACAAGGTGCTGATCCGCGTCGGCAGGAGCTTCCGCGCCAACACCTGGCAGATGGCGACGAAGATCTACCTGCCGGCGATGCGCCTGCCCGTCGTCAACGGCGTGCGGCTCGGCCTCGGCGTCGCCATCATCGGCACGCTGCTCGCCGAGACCAAGCTCTCCAACCGCGGCATCGGCTTCCTGATCATCCAGGCTTACAGCCTGTTCGACATGCCGCGCATGTACGCGATGCTGATCGTGCTGTTCGTCATCGCCATCGGCGCCAACGCGCTGGTGGGGCGCCTCGGGCGCTTCGAGGCCATCCGGCAGCGCTGACCGAAAACCGCTCCACTTTTCGGGATCGCGCTCTACGGCCCGCTCATGGTGGAGGGCAGCCACAGCGCAATCGGCGGAAACGCGATCAGCAGCGCGATCAGGATGAGCTGCGCGATGATGAAGGGCGTCACCCCGCGGAAGATCGCCTCGAGCGGCACGTCCTTGGCCATGCCCTTGATGACGAAGACGTTCATGCCGATCGGCGGCGTGATCAGCCCGAGCTCGACCACCATCACGACGATGATGCCGAACCAGACCGGGTCGTAGCCGAGCGCCTTCACGATCGGAAACACGATCGGGATCGTGAGCAGGATCATCGCAAGCGAGTCGAGCAGGCAGCCGAGCACGAAGTACATCGCGATGATGACGAGCAGGATCGCGGTCTTGCCGAGCGGCAGGCCGGAGATCCAGTCGCTCACGAGGTTGGGCACGGACGCCAGGATCAGGAAATTGTTGAACAGGATGGCGCCGATCAGCACCGTGAAGATCATCGCCGTCGTCTTCACGGTATCGATGAGCGAGCCGGCCAGCAGCTGGCGCGGCGTCTTGCCGTTGACCAGCCCGAGCACGAAGGCGCCGCAGGCGCCGACGCTCGCCGCCTCGGTCGGCGAGAACCAGCCCACGTAGAGCCCGCCGATCACCAAGAGGAACAGCACCGCCGTGCCCCACACGCTGCCGAGCGCCTTGAAGCGCTCGGCCATCGGCGTGCGCGCCGCCGGCGGTCCGAGATTGGGGTTTCTGCGCGTCATGATCGCGATGGCGGCCATGAAGCCGAGCACGGTCAGCACGCCGGGCACGAAGCCGGCGAGGAACAGCGCGGAAATGCTGGTCTCGGTGAGCAGACCGTAGATCACCATCACGACGCTGGGCGGAATCAGGATGCCGATGGTGCCGCCCGCCGCGACCGCGCCGGTGGCGAGGCGATCGTCGTATTTGTACTTGCGCATCTCCGGCAGCGCGATCTGCGCCATCGTCGCCGCCGTCGCCAGGCTCGATCCGCAGATCGCGGCGAAGGCGCCGCAGGCGCCGATGGTGGCGAGCGCGAGGCCCCCTCGCCGGTGGCCGAGCCAGGCGTTGCATGCGCGGTAGAGCGATTCGTTGAGCCCGGCCTCGCCCGCGATGTAGCCCATCAGCACGAACATCGGGATGACCGAGAGGCTGTAGGTCAGGCCGGTCTCGTAGGCGGTCTGTCCGAGCAGCGCGAGCGCGGCGCCGCCGTCGATGAGCAGCAGCGTGCCGAGGAACGCCGTCAGTCCCATGGCGAAGCCGATGGGCATGCCCCCCGCGAGCAGCACGAACAGGAGGAACAGGGTCAGGATCGCGATCAACGAGGGAGTCATCACTTTGGTCCGCCCGGCTTGTCGCTGGTCATTCGCGGAAGGGCTGTGCGGGCCCGTCCGATTGGACCGCCCGATCGGGATGCCGTGCACGGCCGAGCGCATCGAGCATGTGCAGGGCAAGGCCGGTCAGCAGGAACAGGCTGCCGATCGCGACCGTGAAGGCGATCGGCCAGAGCGGCACCGCCCAGATCGGAGTCGTGTCGCCTTTCGCGTAGATGAACATGGCCTGCAGCCACAGACGCCAGACCATGATGGCGACGAACACGAAGGACAGCACGGTCGTGGCAAGCCCGAGCCACACGCGCAGACGGTCGGACAGCCGCAGCGTCACGACGTCCACCATGATGTGCCCGCGCTGGTGGGTGACGAGACCGACCCCCAGAAAGACGATGAGGGCCATCGCCATCTCGGTGAATTCGACCGTGAACGTGAAGCCGCTGTTGAACACCTTGCGCGCGATCACGTCGCAGAAGGTGACCACCGCGATCAGCACGAGCACGACCGTGGCGACACGGGCGAGCCATTGCGTGACTCGCCCGTTGAGCCGGCCGACCGGCCCCGTCAGCACATCCCTCATGGCCGCCTCAGCTCGAGGCGGCCTTCACCATCGCCTTGAAGTCGTCGAGCAGCTTCTGCCCGTCCTCGCCCTTCGCCTTGGCCTTCTTGAGCCATTCGTCGGTGGCGCCTTGCAGCAGCGGACGCCACTTGTCGAGCTCGGCCGGCGCGATGGTCTCGATCGTATGGCCGCGCGCCTTGGCGTCGGCGCGGCCCTTCTCGTTGGCCGCGTCCCAATACTTGCCGAACATGGCGGAGCCGGCCTCGCCGCTCGCCTTCATCAGCGCCGCCTTGTTGCCGGGCGAAAGCGCGTCGATGGCCTTGGTGTTGCCGACGATCATGAAGGCCGAGGTCAGCAGGCCTCCGGGAACCTCGAGGTGGAACTTCGTGAGATCGTTGAGGCGGAAGCTGTTGACCGCTTCGTAGGGAAACACCGTTCCGTCGACCACGCCGCGCTGCATGGATTCATAGGCGTCGGTGGCGGGCAGCACCGCGACCGGCAGGCTGAGCGCCTTCGCGATCGGCACGCTGGCGCCGGCCACGCGCAGCTTCATGCCGCGCAGCTCCTCGAGCGTGTGCGCCGGCTTCGTCAGATGGATGTGGAAGGGACCGCCGACGAATGCGTTGACGAGCGTCGCGTCGGTGAATTCCTTCTTGGCCAGCCCGTGCTTGGCATACCATTTCCAGAGCACCGAGCTGCACACCGACGAGCTCGGGCAGAGGAAGGGCAGTTCGGTCATCTGGAACAGATCGAAACGGCCGCCGGTGTAGCCGGCCACGTGCCAGACGAGATCGCGTACGCCGTTCTTGACGAGATCGTACTGGCCGTCGGGCTTGGCGAGCGGCGCCTTGTCGATCTCGATGACGAGGTTGCCGCCGGACGCCTCGAGCACCGCCTTGGCCCAGGCCTCCTGGGTCTGCACCATGTGGTGGCTCGGCCCGGCCCAGTAGGCCATCCGCAGCGTCTGCTTTTGCGCCGAAGCCGCCGTCACGCCGAACGCAAGCATAGCGCCCGCGGCCAACGACACGATTGCCGTATTCCGAAGCATCGCCATTCCTCCCTCTGATCATGAAACCGCGGGTTCTTTGCCCGTCGTGTCCTGCCCCAACGATATAGATATATCCGCCGACCTCAAGCTCCCTTGCGCGTGCCGCTGCATCAAAAAGCCGGCCGCTCCCGGCCCCTCCCCGGGAAAAACCAGCCCGGATTGCGCGCTGGTGTCGTGGTTCAGAAGTTCGCTGAGCGACCGCGACGGAAATGAAGCGAATTTCGAACCACGCCGCTAGATCTTGAACGTCTCGTGGGTCGAAGGATGGAACAGCTCCTCCACGGTCACCAGCCGCGGTGACAAGCCCTGCACGTGGTGATGGCGAAGGAATGTTTCCAGCGTCCTGCGGTTGGCCTCCATGCCGTAGGCCCAGTAGTCCTCACCCATCAGCTCGCGCGCGGCCTTGAGGCTCTCCTCGACGAACGGCAGCGTGACCTTGGTCGCCGACGTATCGGCGAGCGCCTCGACCGCGAGACGCTTCGACTGTTCGAACGCCTTCATCACCGCCGCCGGCAGCCAGGGATGCTGCTCGACCAGGCTGCGCCGCACGCCGACGAGGTGCATGATCGGGAACACGCCGGTGCGCTTGTAGTAGTCCTTGGCCGCCGCGGTCGGGTCGCGGAACAGCCAGCCGACGTTGGGGTTGGGCTTGGCGAGGTACGGGGGGCGCGGCGCGATGAAGCCGTCGATCTCGCCCGTGTCGATCAGGTCGGAGATGGTGCGGCCCTCCGGCGCGTTCTCGAGCTTCACGCCCTCCGGCAGCCTGATCGAGATCTTCTCGATGCGTCCGGCATGCTCGATCGCTCCGCGCACCCAATGGATATCGGACGGCTTCACCCCGAAATCGTCCTCGAGGATCGCGCGCGCCCACACATTGGCCGTCAGCTGATATTCCGGCACGCCGACCCGCTTGCCCTTGAGGTCCTCGGGTTTGGCGATGCGGTCGGTGCGCACGTAGATCGAGGTGTGGCGGAACGCGCGCGACAGGAAGCAGGGAATGCCGACATAAGGATTGTCGCCCGCCGCCGTCTTCACCGTGAAGCTCGACAGCGACAGCTCGCAGATGTCGAAGTCGTGCGTGCGCAGCGCGCGGAAGAATATCTCCTCGGGCGAGAGGGTCATGAACACCGGATCGACCCCGTCCACCTGCACGGCGCCGGCGATGAGCGGCCGGTTGCGATCGTAGTCGCCGATGGCCACGGACAGCTTGAGCTTCGACATTCCCTGCGTTTCCCCACCTGCGCCCGGCTGGAGCCAGACGTTCCTGCGGCCATGCTCCACGGATCGGGCGGGTTGGCAAGGCGGCTGACGCGCCGGGGAAACGGCGAACGAGGACGGGCGCGACGTCGGCCGGCGGGATCTGTCGGCGGGATTTGTCGGCGGGATCTGTCGGCGGGTGCCGCGGCCGCCGTGTCATCTGAGCGCGCGGAAGCGGCGGCGCGCTTCGCAAGCACGGCGATGGGACGACGAGGCCATCGCGGCGACTGCCCACGCGCGCGATGTCGAACACGTGATCAGCGGCAATCTGCCATGTTACGTTACCATCATCATGTTATTATTATCATAACATTCGAAAGCGCGGAGACGCACGCCGCGCACACGCGATCGAGCGGCTGGGCGGCGCGCATCCCTGCGCAGGCGGATGTCGCCGGCTCGCCCCGGCGGCGTGACGCTGCCATGACACGTGCGACAGGTAGTCTGCGATGCCCCGTTTCCCCGCCAGACTGACGGATTGGGCGTCCCCGCCCGCCGGACCGCCGGCCGCCGATCCGGCGCGGCCTGGCGCGGCCGCTTGAGAGGCGACGATCCCCCGTGACCGATCACGATGCGCTTCGCCTGCACACACGGGTTCCGGCACGATCGGCCGCGTGCCGGCGCGGCGGCGACCGGATCGTGCCGCCAGCGAGCGCCGTGGCGCGCGACATCGAACGGGCCACCGCCCACTCTCTAACAGGCCGATCAAGACCGGCCGATGACGGCGGCGGCAAAGCCGGCGCGCAGACGCGCTTCAAGAGGGCGGTGTGGACATCGGGCGACCGGCTCGGCGCGTTCGGCATCGGCCAGATGCTGCGCCACCTGCGTCACCGCGGCCGTTACATCCGCGCCGTCATCTATCACGCGACGCCCGCGTCGCTGGCCGACAACCTGCGCCGGCACCTCGACTTCTATCGCCGGCACTTCGACAACGCCACGCCCGAAGACCTGTCGCGCTGCCTCGCAGGGCAGCGCGATCCCGCGTCGCGCCCGGGGCTGATCATCACGTTCGACGACGGCTATGCCGACAATTACGAGGTCGCCGCGCCGCTGCTGGAAGAGTACGGCTTCACCGGCTGGTTCTTCGTCTCGTCCGGCCGCGTCGGCGACCGGGACGTGTCGCGCCCCGACGGAAAGGCGGCGCCGGACGACGGACCGTTCATGACGTTCGACGAGATGAAGGACCTGCGCGCGCGGGGCCATGTCGTCGGCTGCCACACCCATTCGCATTCGCGCCTCGCGGACGCGCTCGGACCCGCGCGGCTCGTGGAAGAGATCGCCCACTCGCACCGGCGGCTGGAGCAGGCGCTCGATTTTCCAGTGGACGTGTTCTGCTGGGTCGGCGGCGAGGAATGGAGCTACAGCATCGAGGCCGCGCGGCTCGTCGCGGCGCGCTATCGCTACGCGTTCACGACGCTGAACCACGTTCTGACGGCCCGCACGCCGCCACTCATGCTGTCGCGCACCAATGTCGACGCGAGCTGGCCGCTGGCGCGGGTCCGCTTCTACCTGAGCGGCGCGACGGACCTCGTGCACATGCCGAAGCGGCGCCGGGTGTTCGAAAAACTCGCCTACGGCTCGGCGCTGGGCCAAACGCCGCAAGGCTCGACGCCTCGTGTATGATTGAACGCGAAGCGTTGGAAGCGACCAGGCCCCGACAAGCGAATGAGACCCGTGATGAGGCTGCGTACCCGGTATGGACCAATTACCGTCGGCGCCACTTGGCGGTCCTTCGCCAACTCCCCAGACATCCAGAAACTATTCCGCATGGTTTCGCAGCCGGCAAAGCAAAAGCTTACGCCATTTGCCGGAACAGGTTCCGGGCGAAAGCCTTGTCACCGTCCAGGCACAAGCTGCCTGTGGGGATCGCTGTACCTGTTGCTGCTGATCGCAGGCGGCGTCGGCGGATTATTGCCAGCAAACGCTCGCAGCATAGCCCCGGAATTCGTACAATTCCAAACCCTCTGCACGGTGATCAAAATCGAGAGAAGCGAGCTTGGGACCGTCGACCCAAAAGTGGTTGATCAGCTTGCTTACGAGAAGTTCGCACGGCTCTTAGTAGAGAATGGTCTCAATTTCCCGACCGAGCACGGACAGCAGTGTTTTCCCGGAAAGGTGGGAGACCCAAGCGCCGCGCGTCAACTCAGCCTGCGCTTCGATGTCGTCATCGCGCGAGCTCCGACGAGCAACTTTCCTGTTGCTGTCGTAGTCGTCGCCCACAGCTTCTACCCGAACGTGTCGGGCTCACCGATCGGGTGGCCGACGCAAGTCACGTTCTGCCGAACTGCTAACAACCTCCCAGAATGCGCCGCCCGACAGGCTGCCGACTACTATGCGAAAGAGGCAATCCGCGTGCTGTTGAGCACTAAAGAGGCGCGGGATGAAATCGCGCGCCAGGAGCAGGCGCGCAAGGCGCGGCAGCGGCGGTGAAGCAAGCCGCCTACGCGCCGACGACCTTCACGCTGCGGTTGGGCGCGATGCGCACCGACTTGAGCCGCGCGATGTGGCGCTCGACCACCTCCCACACCGGCGGGCCGTCGGTGCCCTGGTTGACGCTCGCCCAGCCCGCGACGACGTACTCGCGCGCAGGATCGACCGGCCGGCCCGACTTCAGGTGCACCATCTCGGAGATGCGCGAGCCGGCGGGATTGTTCACGTCGACGCGGTAACCGAGACCGCCGCAACGCACCATGTCGCCGCCCTGCTGATAGTACGGGTCGGGATTGAAGGCGTTGTCGGCGATGTCCTCGAGGATCTCCTTGACGCGCGCGCCGGTCATGGCCATGCGATAGACCTGCGGATAGGTGATCGCGGTGGCGTTGTGGATGTCCTCCACCGTGATGTCGCTTCCCGGCAGCACCGAGGTCGCCCAGCGGAAGCCGGGCGAGAGCGCGATCTCGGCGTCGCGCTCGCTGAGCAGCGCATCGCAGATCAGGTCGTCGAACGTGCCGGTGATCGTGTCGCGGCGATAGAGCAGCGAGTCGGTGCGTCCGACGACGCGCGCCAGCTCGGGCGCAAAGGGCTCGCGCGCCTTCGCGATCGCCGCCGCCACCTCCGGGTCGGACGCGATCGCGTCGGCAAAAAGCGGAATGAGCTTGTAGCGGAAGCCGACGACCTCCATGCCGCGCACGTCGAGATCGAGGCGCGAGAGGAATTTGCCGTGGCTGCCCGAGGCGACGAGCAACGTCCTGCCGACCCGGACCGCCTCGGGGAGCGCGTCGTGCGTGTGCGCGGTGAGGATCACATCGATGCCGTCGACGCGCGCCGCCAGCTTGCGGTCGCAATCGAAGCCGTTGTGCGAGAGCAGCACGACGAGCTGCGCTCCCTCCTTGCGCGCCTTGGCGACGTTGGCGCGGATGTCGTCCTCGCGGATGCCGAATGTCCAGGTCGGGATCATCCAGCGCGGATTGGCCACGGGCGTATAGGCGAAAGCCTCGCCCAGCACGCCGACCTTCACGCCGCCCTTGTCGAAGATCTTGTAGGGCTCGAACACCGGCTCCTGCCACTCGGTGTCGCGCACGTTGAGGGCCAGGAACGGAAAGCCGAGATCGTCGATGATCTCCTTCACGCGCTTTTCGCCGTAGGTGAACTCCCAGTGGCCCGTCATGGCGTCGGGCTTGAGCAGCTTCATGCAATCGACCAGGGCCTGGCCCTTGGTGCGGTTGGCGACGAGGGAGCCCTGCCAGGTGTCGCCGCCGTCGAGGAACAGCACGCGGTCGGTGCCGCGCTCGGCGCGCACGGCCTTGACCACGGTCGCCATGCGGTCGAGGCCGCCGATCCGCCCATACGTTTTGGCAAGCGCGGCGAAGTCCTGCGACGACAGCGCATAGGCCTGCGCGGAGCGCGCGGGAATCTTGTAGCGGCGCAGGAACTCCGCACCGGTGATGTGCGGCGGCTGCCCCCTGCCCTCGCCGACGCCGATGTTGCGCGAGGGCTCGCGCGCGAACACGGGCGTGAGCTGGCCGTGCAGATCGGCGGTGTGCAGGAGCGTGACGTTACCGAAGGCGGGAAACCGCAGCAGATCGGCTTGCGTGAGCCGCTGCTGCGCCATGGCGCGCGTGAAACCGCCGATGCCGAGGGCGGCGGTGGCGGCGGCAACCTGCAGGGCCTCGCGGCGGGTGATCATGCCGGCTCTTGTTCAGCTTTCATTGGCCAAAGCGGACACGTTCAACCTGAACGATCGCCGGGCGCTTGTCATGCCCTCCTGCCTCTCCGCTGTCATGCCCCGCAAAGCGGGGCATCCGGTAGCCGCCGACTTTGCGCCAAGAGCACCGAGGCTGCGGAGTACAGGATCACCCGCCTTCGCGGGTGATGGGCGAAGCGCGCGGCGGCGCGGAACGCGAGCCACAGTATTCAGTGGCGAATTCCCGGCACGCTGAGCTTGAGCCCCTCGTTCACGGACGCAAGGTAGAGCTCGAGGTCGCCATATTCCTTGGCGTCGGGCGGCAGCTCGTTGGCGCGGATGTTCACCTGGCACCACTGGAAGCGCTTGCGGATATCCCAGATCGCCTGGAGGCTGGTGCGCCATGTGGGGAAATGATCGTACTGGCCGCGCTGCTCGCCGAGCCACTGGCCGCGGATCCATTTCTGCCCGCCGCGCGAGGCGTCGTGGCAGTCGAGGCAGCTGAAGTTGAGCTGGCCGAGCTTGCGCATGGTGAGCGCCTTGCCGCGCGCGAACGCTTCCTTCGCACCCGGGCTGGTGACATCGACCTTGATCGGCTGCCCGTTGGCGATGAAGCGCAGGTAGACCGACAGCGCCGTGTTCTCCTCACTCTGCATCAGCCAGCTGGCGCCAGTGGTGGCCTTGGCGTGACGGAACACGAACTCTTCCACCCCGAGCACCTTGTCGAGGCGCGGCTCCCACTTGGGCATGCCGGCCGCCCAGGTCTTGAACGCCTGCGCATCCGCGTGGCACGAGGCGCAGGACGCCCCGTTCGGCCCGCTGGTCTTCCACAGCACCTGGGCGCGCTCGGTCGACCACATGCCGGGGTTCACGAGGTCATCGAGGTTGTCGCGGTCCTCCACCGGCGGCGGACGCTTGGCCGGATCATCGACGACGGCGCGGAACTTGGCCGGCGTCTTCAGCGTCTTGAGGAACGCGACGATGTCGTTGATCTCGGCATCATTGAACAAGCCGTGCGAGCCCCACGGCGGCATCACCGTCTCGGGATTGTAGACGCGCGCGTCATAGACGTAGTTGAACAGCCACTCGTCCTCACGGCCGGCGTTGCCGATCTCCGAAAGATCCGGCCCGACGTTGCCCGGCAGGTCCGCCTTGCCGGCCGGCCCCATCACGTGACAGGCGAGGCAGGACCCGCCACGGCTGCGGTCGGCGACGAGCTTCTCGCCCGCGGCGGCGTCGCCGGTGATCGGCCCGGCGATCTTGCGCGGCTCCTTCGGCGCGGGCGGCGACGCCAGATTGGCGAGCGTGTTGAACTTGGACATGTCGCGCTTGGGCCAGCCGGAATAGCGCGTCCACGGCGATTGCGCCGCGGGCCCTTCGAGTGCGAGCGGCGCCTCTTTCTTCTTCGCCTGCGCGGGCGCACGGGCCGGCTGCAAGGCGATCGCCGCGACGGCAAGCGCCGCACCGAGCGACGCAACAGTGACCAGACGTTTCATCATTCCCCCGCTTCGTTCCTGCAGCCGCGCTCCGCCAGGGGAGCGATCAGGCGACCTTGATCTGCTGGTCCACCGAGGTCACCGTGCCGTCGTCGTCGGTCCAGGTGAACTTGAACGTGCCGCTCTCCTCCACCTTGGCCGTGAACTGGATGTAGGGATTGGCCGCGACCGCCGGCTCGATGTCGGCGGAGAACACCGGCTTGCCGTTGAACTCGCAGGTGAACTTGTTGATGATCTTGCGCGGGATGAGCTTGCCGCTCGCATCCTTGCGCAGGCCCGTCTCCATGGGATGGGCGAGCAGGGTCTTGATCTCGATGATCTCGCCCTTCTTGGCTTCCTTCGGGACCTTGAGGCGCGGCTTCTCGGCCATGACTGTCTCCTGAAATGTCTGTTTGCGCGCGCAGGCGGATCAGCCGCCGCAGCCGCCGATCGTGACCTTGACCTGCTTGCGGTCGGTGAAGAGCTGGCCGCTGTTGGTCTTGGCCACCACGATGATGTTCTGCGTGGTCTGCAGGCGGATGCGGGTCGCCGCCGTCGCCTTGCCCGAAGCCGGCGTGAGATGGAACGCGGCGACGCCGGGCCGCGGGTTGCCGTCGGCCACCACGAGGATGTCGCTGATGTAGCTCTGCTCGGTCATCGGATGGTCGACGACGATCGAGAGCGGAACCGTGTTGCCGTTCTCGGCGATCTCCGGCAGGTCGATCGCGATCTTGCCCTGCACCGGCGTCTTGCCGCCGGTGAACTTGGCGATCTCGGCATCGGTCTCCGCCGGCGTCGCCAGCGCGCCGGTCACATCCGCGACGGTGAGAACGAGAACCGCGCTCGCTCCCAGCCCCAGCGCCCTGCGGCGCGTGATCGTTTGCATGGTCGTTCCTTCTCGCGAACGCCAGTCGCGGCGCCCGGCTGCATTGTCCGTGTCGGCCTGCGATTGCGGCCCCACAGGGGACCATCCGCCAGCCGGTGTCCACATATTGCAAGGGTTGCGAGAGGTGACAATTCCCCGCCGCAAAATGAGAACGAGGCTTTCGCCTCGCACCTCAAACGGAGCAAATTGTTTTAGCCGCGCTCGGATTTGAGGAATTCGCGCAGGGTCTTGGTTCCGTAGGATTTCTGCTGGACGAAGCGGAACACGTCGAGGAAGTCGTCCGGCCGCAGATAGCCGGGCATGCGCATGACCTCGCGCTTCTGCGGCGCCAGCTCCTTGAGCCCCTGCAGGCTGTCGGGAAAGAACTGGATCGTGGGCGTGAACTTGACCCCGTACTTGGCCGCGAACTGCTTCTCCGACAGCACCTCCCCGTCGAAATCCGTGACCTTGCGCGCGCCCAGGATGTTGAGCTGCAGGATGTCGAAGTGCGTACGCACGAAATCGCGGATGTCCTCGCGCGCGAAATTGACGAGGTGCATCTCGCGGCAATAGGGGCAGCCGCGCAGCTCCCACAGGACGGCGAAACGCTTGCCGCGCTGGGCGGCGGCCTCAAGATCGTCCGCAAGCTCGAGGAAGCTGTCGATGAACCAGTCCTCGCGGTAGTAGCCGTCCTCGGTCATGGTGGCGCCGGCCGCCGCACGCGGCAGCCCGGCCAGCGCCAGCGCGCCGGTCCCCGCCAGAAACGCGCCGGTCCCGGCCAGAAACGATCGTCGCGTGGCGTCCATGAGATCCTCGCGCCCGGCGTCTCGTTGCCGGGCTTGCCCGCCGATATACTGGTTCAGCGGAGGAGATAGGTTCAATTGCCGGTGATGCCAACGAAGGTACGATCGCCCATGCAGGTCTGGCGGGGCTTGCGCGCATGCGCCCTGGGGCTGGGGTTGACGCTGCTCGGGGCCATGGCGCTGGCGCTGCCACCGCGGCCCGCCCTCGCCGACGACCTCGCCGCCTTCAATGCCGCCGTCGAGCGGGCCGCCGCGCACAACCGCGTGGCGCTCGGCTATCTGCGCACCGACAGCATCGACCTCGCCGTGATCGAGCTCGAACGCATGCAGGCGGCCTGGGGCGAGCTCGTCACCCGCTTCGGCAAGACGCCGCCCGACGCGCTGCGCGACAATCCGCTGTTCGTCGAGACGATGGTCGACGTGCCGACCAAGATCGTCGGCACGATGCTGGTCATGGAGATGGGTCGCACGGACCTCGCGCGCGCGGCGCTGCAGGAGATCCGAGAGACGCTCAGCCGGATGCGGCGCGCGAGCGGCATCGTCGTGCTCGCCGACTGCGTGCTCGACGCCAACGCGGCGATGGCCGCCTTCTTCAAGTTCGACGAAGCGCCGCCGGACTGGGACAAGCCGCAGGCCGTGGCCGGCTTCGAGGCCACCGCCACGACGCTGGCCGAGGTGATGCGGCGCTGCGACAGCCTCGCCGACGCGCAGGTGCGGCAGCAGCCGGAGTTCCGCCGTCTCATCGACGGCACGCTCGCCTCGCTCGCGTTCGTGCCGCAGGCGGTCGCGCGGCGCGACGCCGACCTCATCCACCGGCTCGTGGGAGAACTGCGCGCGTTCGATAACCTGCTCGTGTTCCGGTACGGCTAAGGGCTGCTGCCCGAGCGGGGCGGTGCGCGGGTCAGCGATCCTCGCCGTTGAACAGCGCCCGCATCGTCTTGATCTCCCCCGCCATGAAGTCGAAGAACGCGCCGATCGCCGGCGCATGGCGCAGGTCCGGGTGCACCAGCATGGAGAATGGCTCGGTCACGGGCGGATCGGGCCGCAGCACCCGCACGAGCTCCGGCACCGCCCGCGCGATATGCGGCGGCAGCAGGCCGAGGCCCGCGCCCGAGCGCACGGCGGTGAGCGCGCCCATCACGCTGTTGCTGTAGGCGCCGCGCGGCGACCTGGCGGCGACCTCCTGCAGCCAGCGGCCGGGACTGAGTGCCGCGAGCGGCCCCGCGAACACGACGACCGGATGCGCCGCGACGTCATCGGCTGACGCCGGCGCGCCGTGGCGGGCGACATAGGAGCGGCTGGCGTAGAGGTGCCATTCGCAGTCGGCGATCTTGCGGCAGATGAGCCCCTGATCGCTGGGCGCGCCGCCGCGCAGCGCGACATCGGCCTCGCCTTTCGCAAGGTCGACCGAATGGTCGGTGATGATGAATTCGATGCGGATGCCGGGATATTTCGCCTTGAAGCGATCGAGCACCGGCACGAGCAGCGTGTCGATGTCGGCTTCCGGACAGGTGATGCGGATGGTGCCCGCCGGAGTCTTCTTCTGCGCGCTCACCTGACGGGTGAACGCGAGCACCTCGCGTTCGACGCGCTCCGCATAAGGCAGAAGATCGCTGCCGATCTGGGTGAGGCGGTAGCCGGTCGGCCGCCGCTCGAACAAGGCCTCGCCGAGTTTCTCCTCGAGCGCCGCGAGCCGGCGCTGCACGGTCGGCTGGCTGACGGCCAGGACCTTCGCGGCCGCCACGGTGCTTCCCTCGCGGGCGATCGCGACGAAGAACTTGAGATCGTCCCACTCGAACATGGGCGGCTATTCAACCTTGTCGCCCGGCCGGACAAAACTGTGGCTGCCGGACGGCGCCCTCCTTCGATAGCCCTATCCCCCGACAGGCGCAACGGATGGAGGACCGCATGAACACGCACGCCAGTATCCGCATGACCCCGCAGGCGATGGATCAGCTCATCGACGCCCACATCCGGGCGGAGATGGCCGGCGACAGCGCGGCCGCGGTGTCGGTGTACACCGACGACGTCGAGCACGACGTGGTCGGTGCGCCGCACGGCCCGCTGCACGGGCGCGCCGCCGCGCAAGGGTTCTACGACCATCTCATCAGCGACATCACCACCGAGACCATGGTCCCGACGCGCCGCTACTACGGCGAGGACTTCTGCGTGCAGGAGCATCAGTGGAGCGGGACGGTTCCCGGCAGCTTCCTCGGCGTTCCGGGCCGCGGCAGGCACATCTCGTTCCGTCTGCTGCACATCTGGGAGTTTCGCGACGGCAGGATCAGCCGCGAGAACGTCTGGCTGGACGGCGGCAGCATCGTCGCCCAGCTCACCGCCGCCGCATAGATCGAACCAGGAGGACACGCCATGACGGCATCGACGACGAGCTTCAAGTGGGCCATCGCGCTCGGGCTCACCGGCATCCTGATCGGCATTGCGATGGCGGCGTCGCATGATCATGCGGTCATGCCGGCGCACGCCCATCTCAACCTGCTCGGCTGGGTATCGCTGTTCCTCATGGGCATCTTCTACCGGCTGCATCCCGCGCTCGACGCAACGCGCGCCGCACTCATACAGGTGGGCGCCTGGATCGTCGGAACGGTGGTGCTCGCGATCGGCGTTGCCGCGATCCATCTCGGCTATCCGGCGGCGGAGCCCGTCGCGGTGATCGGGTCGCTGATCGTGCTCGGCGCGATGATCGGGTTCGCGGTCATCGTGTTCCGCGGCCTCGCACGCCCGCGGGCAGCGGCCCGGCTCGAGCCGGCGGAATAGGTCTTCTGAGCAACGGCGCGGTCGGCCGCGCGAGCGACCGGCGGCGCCGTCACGCCCCGCCGGGATCGGCGACGTCGATGATGCGAAGCTGCACGCGCTCGGTGCCCTGCCAGCGATCGAGCACGAGCGCGCCGGCGACGTGCAGCGCGCGCCCGCGCGCGCCGAGCAGCGCCGCGCCGAGTTTCTGGCCCGCCGCGCGGAAGGCGACCGCGGGAAGCATCGCGCCCTCGCCGCCCTTGAGGCGCACGCGCACGTGCGCCTGTCCGACCTCCTCGGCATAGGCGATCGTGTGCGCCGGGAACGCGAGCACCGGCTCGGCGTTGCCGGCGCCGAACGGCCCCGCCTTGGCGATGACGTCGTAGGTCTCGAGCGAGGCGGCAGCCGCGGAGATCGCGCCGTCGATGCGCAGCGCGTCGTCGCGGCGCGCGGCCTCGACCGCATCCTGCAGGCGCTCTTCGAGGAAGGCGCGGAACGCCGCGAGCGCGGACTTCCTGAGCGTGACGCCCGCGGCCATGGCGTGGCCGCCGCCCTTGACCAGCAGGCCCTCGGCCACCGCCGCGCGCACCGCGCGGCCGAGATCGACGCCGGGAATGGAGCGGCCCGAGCCGGTGCCGTGCTCGCCCGGCTCGAGCGCGATGGCGAAGGCGGGCCGGCCGAAGCGTTCCTTGAGACGCGCGGCAACGAGGCCGACGATGCCCGGGTGCCAGCCTTCGGCGGCGGTGACGACGACGGCGCCCTTTTCCTGCAGGCCGAGCGCGGCCAGCGCCTCGGCCTCGCCCTGCGCGACCATCGCCTGCTCGATCGTCTGGCGCTCGCGGTTGAGGCGGTCGAGCTCCTCGGCGATGCGCGCGGCCTCGACCGCGTCGTCCTCCATGAGGAGGCGCGCGCCAAGGTCGGCGCGGCCGATGCGTCCGCCCGCGTTGATGCGCGGGCCGAGCATGAAGCCGAGGTGCCACGGCTCGGGCGGGCCCGAGAGACGCGCCACGTCCATCAGCGCGGTGAGGCCGGCGTGGTCGCGCCGGCGCAGGGCGAGCAGGCCCTTGGCGACGAAGGCGCGGTTGAGTCCTCGAAGCGCGACGACGTCCGCCACCGTGCCGAGTGCGACGATGTGCAGGAGGCCGAGCAGATCGGGCTCGGGGCGGCCCTCGCCCCAGAAGCCGCGGGTGCGCAGTTCGCGGTTGACCGCGACGACGGTCATGAACACGAGGCCGACGGCGGCGAGATGGCCGAGCCTGGAGAGGTCGTCGAGCCGGTTGGGATTGACCAGCGCGGTCACGTCCGGGAGACGCTCGTCGGCCTGGTGGTGGTCGATGACGATGACGTCGAGCCCGAGCCGCCTCGCCTCGGCGAGCGGCTCGAGGCTGGTGGTGCCGCAGTCGACGGTGACGAGCAGCCGCGCGCCGCCCTCCGCGAGCTGGCGGATGGCGTCGACGTTGGGTCCGTAGCCCTCGAAGATGCGGTCGGGAATGTAGATGACGGCGTCGAGCCCGCAGGCGCGCAGGAAGCGCGCGAGCAGCGCGCTCGAGGAGGCGCCGTCGACGTCATAGTCGCCGAAGATCGCGATGCGTTCGCCGCGCACGACCGCGTCGGCGAGGCGCAGCGCGGCGGCCTCCATGCCGACGAGGGAATATGGATCGGGCATCAGCCGCTTGATGCTGGGGTCGAGGAAGGCCTCGACCTCGTCGAGGGCGATGCCGCGGCCGGCGATGATGCGGGCGAGCAGATCCGGCAGGGCGTGGCGCTGGGTGATGGCGGCGGCCATGGCGCGGCCGCGGTCGTCCAGACGGTCGCGCCACGGCCGGCCGCAGACCGAGGCCCCGACCCCAAGGAAGAAATCCCGCGCCTGTGGCGCGAGTGCCAAAGCAGCCGTCATCAGCGCCGCGAATCAGTTGTCAGAAGATCTTGCGATATTGGATGAACCCCGAGCGCTCCGCCACCTGATCATATAGTGCGCGGGCGGAGGAATTGCCCTCCTTGGTCAGCCAGTGCACCCGGCTGGCCCCCGCCGCGCGGGCGGCGGCCTCGACCGCCGCGATCAGGGCACGCCCGATGCCCGTGCCTCGCCGGTCGGGCGCGACGAACAGGTCCTGCAGGTAGCAGTAGTCGCCGATCGTCCAGAACGAGCGGTGGAACAGATAATGTGCGATGCCGACGAGCCGCCCGTCCGCCTCCGCGCCGAGGCCATGCATGGGCTCGGCGGGATCGTGCAGACGCCGCCAGGCGGCGTCGGTGACGGCAGGCGCCACCGAGGCATCATAGAACGCGAGATAGCCGTTCCACAGCGGCTCCCACGCCGCGCGCTCGTTTGCGCGCAGCGGGCGGATCGCAGGCGCGCGGTCAGAGCTCAGTGCAGCACTTCCTTGAAGAAGTCCTGCATCGCCACCCACGAGCGCTGGTCGGCCTTCTTGTTGTAGGAGACCGGGCCCGGCGTGCCCTCGGGGATGGTGAAGTTGGTGAAGCTGTGCACCGCGTTGCCGTAGGCGACGAGCTGCCAGTCGACCTTGGCGTCGCGCATCTCCTGCTCGAAGGCGGCGACCTCCGGCGGCGGCACCAGCGGATCGTCCGCCCCGTGCAGCGCCAGCACCTTGGCCTTGATGTTCTTGGCGTCGGCGGGATTGGGCGTGTTGAGAGCGCCATGGAAACTCACGACGCCCTGGATGTCGGCGCCGTCGCGCGCGAGCTCCAGCACGGTCATGCCGCCGAAGCAATAGCCGATGGCGGCGATCTTGCCGGCGTCGGTTCCCGGCAGCTTGCGCAGCGTGTCGAGCGCGGCGCGCACCCGCGCGCGCAGCAGCGGGCGGTTGTCGCGGTACTTGCCCGCTTCTGCGGCGCAAGCCTCCATCGTGCTCGGCCGTACGCCCTTGCCGTAGATGTCGGCGACGAAGGCCGAATAGCCGAGGTCGGCGAGCATCTGCGCGCGCTTCTTCGAGTAGTCCGACACGCCGTTCCATTCCGGAACGATCAGCACGCCGGGCTTCTTCGCCGCCTCGTCATAGGCGGCGAAGCCTTCGCAAACCGTTGAGCCTTCCTTGTATTCGACGTTCTCGCTTTTCATCGCTTCCTCCGCAGAATTCGTCAGGCCCTGGCAGCAGATATTATTTGCGCATTATTCTTTCGGGCGAACCTGTGAGCATGATCTTGTCCGAAAACCGGTTCCCACTTTTCGGGATCATGGCTGTCTTAGCATGATCTTGTCCGAAAACCGGTTCCCACTTTTCGGGATCATGCTCTAAAGTTGAAACTTGTCGAGTTCCCGGTGCTCGGCGCGGATCCAGCGCACCGTGCCGGTGACGGAGCGCATGACCACGGTCTCGGTCTCGACCACCTTGTCGCGCAGACGCACGCCCTTGAGCATCGAGCCGGAGGTGACGCCGGTGGCCGCGAACAGGCAATCGCCGCGCACCATCTCCTCCATCTCGTATTTCTTGCGCGGGTCCTTGATGCCCATCTTGCGCGCGCGCTCGCGCTTCTCCTCGGTGTCGAGGATGAGCCGGCCCTGGATCTGGCCGCCGATGCAGCGCAGCGCGGCCGCGGCGAGCACGCCCTCCGGCGCGCCGCCGACGCCCAGGTAGATGTCGATGCCCGTCGTCTCCGGGTCGGCGGTGTGGATGACGCCGGCGACGTCACCGTCGGTGATGAGCTGGACCGAGGCACCGGCCTTGCGCACGGCGGCGATGAGGTCGGCGTGACGCGGACGGTCGAGCACCAGCGCGGTAATCTCCGCCGGCTTCACGCCCTTGGCCTTGGCGAGCGCGTGGATGTTTTCTTCCGGCGGCGCATCGAGATCGACGACGCCGCGGCTGTAACCGGGGCCGATCGCGATCTTCTCCATGTAGACGTCGGGCGCGTTGAGCAGCGTGCCGCCCTCCGCCATGGCCATGGTGGCGATGGCGCCCGGCATGTTCTTGGCGCACAGCGTGGTGCCTTCGAGCGGATCGACGGCGATGTCGACCTTGGGCCCGTTCCGGGTGCCGACGTTCTCGCCGATGAACAGCATCGGCGCCTCGTCGCGCTCGCCCTCGCCGATGACGACCGTGCCGTCGATCGGCAGCTTGTTGAGCTCGCGCCGCATCGCGTCGACTGCGGCCTGGTCGGCCGCCTTCTCGTTGCCGCGCCCGCGCAGCCGCGCCGCCGACACCGCCGCGCGCTCGGTGACGCGCACGATCTCGAGCGTGAGGATGCGCTCGATCGCCTGGCTCGGTTGGATGGTGATGGTGGCTGTACGTTCCATACTGATTCCTCGTTGCCGGCGGTCTCGTTAATTCTTTTCGATGCGGATGACCTGCGGATGACCCGCAATAACACCCTGTTTCTTGATGGCCTTCAATGCGCGCCGCACCGCATCCTCGGTGGTCGCGTAGGTAATCAGGATCACAGGCGCCGGGCCGGCCGCGCTCTTGGGGTCGTCGCCGCCGTGCGGCTGCGTACCCTTGTGCCGCTGCACGATCGATTCCAGCGAGATCTTCTGGTTGGCGAGCTGGCGCGCGATGGCGGCGAAGGTGCCGGGACGGTCGTGCGCGAGCAGGCGGATGTAATAGCCGCCCTCGTGGCGCTGCATCGGCAGCTTCTGGCTGGTCAAAAGTTTCGCCACCGGCCGGCCGAAAGGCGCCGCCCGCGCCCCGCGCGCCACGTCGCCGATGTCGGCGACGACGGCCGAGGCGGTGGCTGCGCCGCCTGCGCCCGGTCCGACCAGCGTGATCGGCGCGATGCCCTCGGCATCGACCGAGAGCGCGTTGGTCACGCCCATCACCTGTGCGATTGCGGAGTCCTTCGGCACCATGGTGGGGTGCACGCGCTGTTCGATGCCCTTGTCCGTGCGCATGGCGACGCCGAGCAGCTTGACGCGATAGCCAAGCTCGTCGGCCGCATCGAGGTCCTCGGGCGTGAGCGAGGAGATGCCCTCGACATAGATCGCGGCCGGATTGACGCGCACGCCGAAGGCAAGGCTCGCAACGATGGCGAGCTTCTGCGCGGTGTCATGGCCCTCGATGTCGAAGGTCGGATCGGCCTCGGCGTAACCGAGGCGCTGCGCGTCCTTGAGGCATTCGGCGAACGACAGCTTCTCGCGTTCCATGCGCGTGAGGATGTAATTGCAGGTGCCGTTGAGGATGCCGTAGACGCGGGCGAAGGAAGTGCCCGCCATGCCCTCGCGCAGCGTCTTCACGATCGGGATGGCGCCGCCCACCGCCGCCTCGAAATTGAGCGCGACGCCGTTCTTTTCGGCGAGCGTTGCGAGCGCCACGCCGTGGCGCGCGAGCAGCGCCTTGTTGGCGGTGACGACCGACTTGCCGGCGCGCAGCGCGGTCTCGACCGCGGTCCTGGCGGGATCGCCCTCCCCGCCCATCAGCTCGACGAAGACGTCGATCTCCGGATCGGCGGCGAGTGCCTTGGGGCTGTCGGCCCAGCGGACCTTACGCAGGTCGAGGTCGCGCTTCTTGGCCTTGGAGCGGGCGCAGACCGCGACGATGTCGATCGGGCGGCCGCAACGCGCCGCGAGCACCGCGCGTTCCTGGGCGATCTGGCGCACCACCGCGGCACCAACGGTGCCCAATCCGGCAATGCCCACTTTGAGTGAGGCGACCATGCGCGTCGGCACCTAGCGAGAAGAGCGCCCGAAATAGAGCGCCACGTCAGCGACGTTTGGCGAGGGGGACGACGTTGTGCAATTTTTCCGGGGCGGATTCAAGGAAACGGCGCAGGTTGCGCGCGGCCTGGCGGATGCGTTGCTCGTTTTCCACGAGCGCGATCCGCACGAACCCTTCCCCGTGCTCGCCGAAGGCGATGCCCGGCGACACCGCAATCTCCGCCTTCTCCACCAGCAGGGTCGAGAACTCGACGCTGCCGACCCCCCGGAAGCCCTCCGGGAGCGGCGCCCAGGCGAACATCGAGGCTTGCGGAGCCGGCACGTCCCAACCGGCGCGTCCGAAGCTCTCGACCAGCACGTCGCGGCGGCGCTTGTAGATCTCGCGCATCTCGCGGATGCAGTCGTCCGGACCGTTGAGGGCGGCGGTGGCGGCCACCTGCACCGGCGTGAAGGCGCCGTAGTCGAGGTAGGATTTCACGCGCGCCAGCGCCGCGATGATGCGCTCGTTGCCGACGGCAAAGCCCATGCGCCAGCCCGGCATCGAATAGGTCTTCGACATCGAGGTGAACTCGACGGCGACGTCGTTCGCGCCCGGCACCTGCAGGATCGAGGGCGGCGGGTTGTCGTCAAAATAGAGCTCGGCGTAGGCGAGATCCGAGAGCACGATCAGGCTGTGCTTCTTCGCGAAGGCGACGAGGTCGCGATAGAAGTCGAGATCGGCGATGCAGGCGGTCGGGTTCGACGGATAGCAGACGACCACCGCGATCGGCTTCGGGATCGAATGGATCACTGCGCGCTCGAGCGCATGGAAGAATTCCGGCCCCGGCTCCGCGGGGACCGAACGGATCACACCGCCCGCCATCAGGAAGCCGAACTGGTGGATCGGGTAGCTCGGGTTGGGCGACAGGATGACGTCGCCCGGCGCGGTGATCGCCTGGGCGACGTTGGCGAAGCCTTCCTTTGAGCCAAGGGTGGCGACGATCTGGGTGTCAGGATTGAGCTTCACCCCGAACCGGCGGGCGTAGTAGGCGGCCTGCGCGCGACGCAGCCCAAGGATGCCCTTGGAGGCCGAATAGCGGTCGGTCCGCGGCTTGCCGAGCGTCTCCTTGAGCTTCTCCAGCACATGGGCCGGCGCCGGCAGGTCCGGGTTGCCCATGCCCAGGTCGATGATGTCTGCCCCGGCATTGCGCGCGGCTGCCTTGGCCCGGTTGACCGTCTCGAAGACGTAGGGCGGCAGGCGGCGAATGCGATAAAACTCTTCCATCTGAGTGGTCCTGGGGCGATTCATCAATCGACTGAGGCGGCCGTTGTAGCACGGGCCGCGAAGCACCTTAAGCACTGAAGTCGGTTGCCGGCTGGTGACGCGGGCGAGCGGCTAACGGGACGTTGCCTCCTTGGCCTCGGAGGACTGCTTGGCCTGCCGGTCGCGGGCCAGGATCAGTTCGACCTCGGCCTGCTTGACCTGCTGCGGGGTCATCGGGGTGCTGGCGCGCGGCGGGGGCATGTCGTGCACCGCGGGATAGGCCAGCGGGTCCGCCTCGCGCCGGGCCGGGGTGTCGGCCGGCAGGCCGCCGAGCTCGGTCGGCAGGCTGGCGAGGGTGGACGAGCACGCCGCCAGGGTTGCCCCGAGCGCCATCACCGCGAGCGCCTGGCGGCACAACGGCAACAGGTTGGATTTTTGCGCCGTCGGACCCTGGTTCGCCATTGTGTGGTCCCGGGAATCCCCCATGTATCGCAAGCGCTTCGCTTAGGATATCGCGCGGCGAAGTAGCTCGTTAATATGTCCAAACCAAGGTCGGCGTCAGAACCGGCACTACGGTCGAAACACGATGCCCGAGAAAACGCCGGCCGACCCGTCCCGCCCCGCGCCTCGCCCGGCCGCCCGGCGCAAACGCACGAGCCGTGCCAAGGCGCCCGTGTCGCTGGTCGTGCCCGCCTCTCAGCCTCCCGCCGCGCCGCCGGCGCTCACCCAGCCGCCGAAGATCGACGTCGAGCTGCTCGCCAAGAACATCGCGCGGATGGTCGAGGAAAGCGGCAAGGCGCTCGCCGCATATCTCAAGCCGCGCGAGGAAGGCAAGATCCGCGACGAGCGCGCCGAGGCGATCGCCGACGTGGTGAAGACGCTCGCGCGCGTGCTGGAGTACTGGCTCGCCGACCCGCAGCGCGCGGTCGAGCTCCAGTCGAAGCTGGGCAGCTCCTATCTCGAGCTGTGGCTGGCGGCAGCGAAACGCCTCACCGGCGAAGACGCCCCGCCGGTGGTCACGCCCGACCCGAAGGACAAACGCTTCAACGACCCGGAGTGGTCGTCCAACCAGTTCTTCGATTTCCTCAAGCAGGCCTATCTGCTCACCACCGAGTGGGCCAACAAGATGGTCGCCGAGGCGGAAGGGCTCGATCCGCACGTGCGTCACAAGGCCGAGTTCTACGTGAAGCAGATCGCCAACGCGGTCGCGCCCTCGAACTTCGTGCTGACCAACCCGGAGCTCCTTCGCGAGACGTTCGCCTCGCATGCCGCAAACCTCGTGCGCGGGATGCAGAACCTCGCCGAGGACATCCAGGCGGGCGGCGGCGAACTGAAGATCCGCCAGTCGGACGCCTCCAAGTTCGAGGTCGGGCGCAACCTCGCGCTCTCGCCCGGCAAGGTGATCTACCAGAACGACCTGATGCAGCTCATCCAATACGCGCCGTCGACGGAGACGGTGCTCAAGGCGCCGCTGCTGATCGTGCCGCCCTGGATCAACAAGTTCTACGTGCTCGACCTGACGCCGGACAAATCCTTCATCAAGTGGTGCGTCGACCAGGGCATCACGGTGTTCTGCATCTCCTGGGTCAATCCCGACGCGCGCCACGCCGGCAAGGGCTTCGACGACTACATGACCGAAGGGCCGCTCGCCGCGCTCGACATCATCGAGCAGGTCACCGGCGAGCGCGACATCCACGCGCTCGGCTACTGCGTGGGCGGGACGCTGCTCGCGGTGACGCTCGCCTACATGGCGCAGACCGGCGACACGCGCATCAAATCGGCGACGCTGCTGACCACGCAGGTCGACTTCACCTATGCCGGCGACCTCAAGGTTTTCGCCGCAGACGAGGAGCAGATCGCCGCGGTCGAGCGCGAGATGGGCCAGCGCGGCTATCTCGACGGCAGCAAGATGGCGGCCGCGTTCAACCTGCTGCGCTCCAACGACCTGATCTGGCCCTATGTGATCGGCAACTACCTCAAGGGCCAGCAGCCGTTTCCCTTCGACATGCTGTACTGGAACGCCGATTCCACGCGCATGCCCTGCGCCAACCATTCGTTCTACCTGCGGGCCTGCTACCTGGAGAACCGGCTGGCCAAGGGCACGATGACGATCCGCAACCAGAAGCTCGACCTCAAGCGCGTCGCCGTCCCGATCTACAATCTGGCGGCGCGCGAGGACCACATCGCGCCGGCGCGCTCGGTCTATCTCGGCTCCTCGTTCTTCGGCGGGCCGGTGCGCTTCGTGCTCGCCGGCTCGGGCCACATGGCGGGCGTCGTCAACCATCCCGGCAAGAACAAGTACCAGCACTGGATCGGCGAGGCTCCGCGCGGGGACAACCTCGAGCGCTGGATCGCGGGCGCGATCGAGCATCCCGGCTCGTGGTGGCCGGACTGGATGGCGTGGCTCAAGGCGCACGATGCGAGCGAGGTGCCGGCGCGCGAGGTCGGCGGCGGCAAGTTCCCTGCGATCGAAGACGCGCCGGGCAGCTACGTGAAGGTCAAATCCTGAGCATCACGGCGGACTGGAGGATCGAATGTCGCGCGAGCTGTTCTGGCTGACGGCCACCGTCGCTCTCACCGGCCTGCTGTGGATCCCCTACATCATCGATCGCGTGAAAGTGCGCGGCCTGATGGCGACGCTCGACAATCCGAAGCCGCACGACACGCCGCAGTCGCCGTGGGCGATGCGGCTCTACTTCGCGCACACCAACGCGGTCGACAATCTCATCATCTTCGCGCCGCTGGTGCTGATCCTCGACTCGCTCAACATCTCGACGCCGGTCACCGTCATCGCCTGCGCGGTCTATTTCTGGGCGCGCCTCGCCCACGCGATCGTCTACACGATGGGACTTCCGGTCCTGCGCACCCTCGCCTTCGTCGTCGGTTTCGGCGCGCAGGTCGTGCTCACGCTGGCGATCTTCCAGGTGGTGTGACGACGACCACAGCTTGGGGAGAGTTCTGCACCCCCTCACCCGGCATGCTGCGCATGCCGACCTCTCCCCGCCGGGGAGAGGTAAGCAAGTGGCGACGCCGTGCGTGCCACTGAGGGATGAGAGCGGCGTCGCCTGCGGTCGAATATGCAGCGTGCAACATGGCACGGCCCCACCTCTCCCCGCCGGGGAGAGGTGAGCAAATGGCGACGCCGTGCGTGCCACTGAGGGATGAGAACGGCGTCGCCTGCGGCCGAACCTGCAGCGCGCAATATGGCACGGCCCCCACCTCTCCCCGCCGGGGAGAGGTGAGCAAGTGGCGACGTCGTCGCGTGCCACTGAGGGATGAGAACGGCGTCGCCTGCGGCCGAACCTGCAGCGCGCAATATGGCACGGCTCCCACCTCTCCCCGCCGGGGAGAGGTAAGCAAGTGGCGACGCCGTGCGTGCCACTGAGGGATGAGAACGGCGTCGCCTGCGGTCGAATATGCAGCGTGCAACATGGCACGGCCCCACCTCTCCCCGCCGGGGAGAGGTCGGATTGCGCGCTTCCGCGCAATCCGGGTGAGGGGTGCAGACGATTGCGGAAGCCCGAGCCGCGTTACGGGAACAGCGCGACCTGATCGATCCCCATGCTCTCGGGATAGCCGAGCATCAGGTTCATGTTCTGCACGGCCTGCCCGGCGGCGCCCTTGACGAGATTGTCGAGCGCCGAGCCCAGGATCATGCGCCCCGCGATGCGGTCCTTCGTGACGCCGAGGAACGTCATGTTGGAGCCGCGCACGTGCCGCGTATGCGGCAGCTCGCCGAAGGGCAGCACGTGCACGAACGGCTCGCCCGCATAGGTCTTCGAGAGGATCGCATGCAGGTCCTCGGCCGACTTGCCGGCGCTGCGCACATAGATCGTCGAGAGAATGCCGCGGTTCATCGGCACGAGGTGCGGCGTGAAGGTGGCGATCACCTGCTTGCCGGCGGCCTTGGAGAACTCCTGGTCGAGCTCGCCCATGTGGCGGTGGTGGCCGACGCCATAGGCGTTGAAGCCCTCCGACACTTCCGAGAACAGCATCGCCTCTTTGGCCGAGCGCCCTGCCCCGGTCATCCCCGACTTGGCGTCGATCACGATCTCGGCGGGGTCGATCGCCTGCGCCTTGAGCAGCGGCAGCAGCGCAAGCTGCGCGCTGGTGGTGTAGCAGCCCGGGTTGGCGACGAGGCGCGCTTTCCTAATGTTCTCGCGATAGACCTCGACGAGGCCATATACCGCCTCGCGCTGCAGGTCGGTCGCCGCGTGCTCGTGGCCGTACCACTTGGCGTAAAGCTCGGGGGTGAGACGGAAGTCCGCCGACAGGTCGACGACCTTGGTCTTCGGCGCCTTGGCGAGCAGGTCCTTCACCACCTTCTGCGTCGTCGCGTGCGGCAGCGCGCAGAACACGAGGTCGAAGGCCTCGCGCGCGACGTCGAGGTCCTCGATCGCGACGAGCTTGGGCAGGTCGAAGGGCGAGAACTGCGGAAAGACGTCGCGCATGTTCTGCCCGGCGCGGCGGTCGGCGGTGAGCGCGGCGATTGTCACACGCGGATGGCGCAGCAGGAGCCGCACGCATTCCGAGCCGGTGTAGCCGGAGGCGCCGAAGATGGCGATCTTGGCAGTGTCAGGCATCACAGACGTCCTTTTCCCTTTCATACGACAGATGCGGCCGCAGCGCGACCATGCGATCGGAGATCTGCCGCGCCATGGGCTCCGCGTTCTCGCGCAGGCGCAGGGCGACGGCCGCAAAGTCCGCGTCGGACTTGGTCTGGTTGAGCTTGGCGCTGCCCTCGACCTCCTCGACCGCGACCTCGACCGCGACGATGGCCTGCGCCATGGCGGCGAGCCGTCCCGGCGTGACGCGGTCCGCACGCCACGGCTGCACGCCCGCGGCCTTGGGCTCGAAGGCTTCCGTCATGCGATCGAGATGCGCGCGCACGTCGGGCACGACGCGCGCGGGGCCGGAGAGATGCACCGCCTCGTAAAGCCATGTCGGCACCTGGTCGGGGCTGACGTACCAGTCGGGCGAGACATAGGCATCGGCGCCGGCGACCGCGATGAGCCAATCGCCGCCGGACGTGCCGCCGGATGCGGCGAGCGCGGCGAGCGGGTTGGCGCGCGCGACATGGAACTGCGCGCGCGGCGTGCCGTCGCTCGCATAGTCGAGATGGAACGGCAGCGGCGAGGCCACCGGGCGCACGCCGTCATGCGCCACCACGAGGCCGAAGCCGCGGCGCGCGGCGAAGGCGAGGCTCGTGGCGCGATCGAGTCGAAAGGCAGGCGGCACATGCATGGCGGACCTCCGGGGTGGAGCCGCCGGAACCTGCATCGCGGGATCTGTCGGAAAAACGTCCGTGCCGCGGAGCAGGTCCGGCGGCACGTGGAACGATCAGGCGGAAAAGCAACGATCGAACGCCGTGCGCGCCGGGTGACTACGGCGGCGGCGTGCTGCGGCGTTGGTGCGGATCGTCGTCATGGGCGTGCCGTATAGTCGCGGGAGCCCTGCCCGTCAATGAGGTCTGCACGGCGGGCAGCAGCGCGGCCGCCCGCCGTGAACTGCGTGTCGGTTCAAATCGACGTCTGCCAGAGCGCGGGCACCCAGCGGTAGCCGTCGCCGGCCTTCTCCACGTGGACAAGGCCGGGGAACGAGGCGTGGAACGCCTGCACGGGCATCTTCTCGGCGATCGCCATGTCGTAGAGCTTGCGGCGGGTCTGCACCGCGAGCGGCTTGTCCATGTCGAACAGGAGCTGCCAGTCGGGATGGCGCACGAACAGGAACGCCGCGCCGGCGGTGATGTCGACCTGCACCAGCACGCGGCTGTTGCCCGACGCCAGGATGAACGAGGAATGGCCGGGCGTGTGGCCGGGGCTGCCCAGGCTCGTGATGCCGGGCACGAGCTCCTTGCCCGCCTCGTACTGCGTGACCTTGCTGCCGAAGGGGCCGAACACACGGCGCGTGTTCTTGAAGTTGCCTTCGAGCGGCGTGCCGGCCGCCTTGCTCATCTGGCCTTCGTCCATCCAGAACGTCCACTCGACGGCGGGAACCATGAGCTCGGCGTTGGGGAACGCCGGCTTGTTGTCGGCCGTGAGCAGGCCGTTGATGTGGTCGCCGTGGAAGTGGGAGATGATCACCGTATCCACCGCGTTGCGGTCGATGCCGGCGGCGGCGAGGTTGGTGTGGAACTGGCCGGCCGCTCCCTTGCTCTGCGCGAACACGCCGGGCCCGAGGCCGGTGTCGATCACCACCAGCTTGGAGCCGGTGTTGACCACGATCGGCGCGTAGCTGTGGGTCGCCTTGTCGGGCGCCATGTAGTTCGCTGCGAACTCGGCGCTGACCGCCTCCTTCGAGGCATTGGCCACGTAATTGTCGGGGCGCGGCGTGACGGTGACGCCGTCGGCGACGACGGTCACCTCCTGGCTGCCGACCTTGTAGCGGTAGTAGCTGGGCGCCTGCTTGCCGATCTGCGGCGCGGCCGCGCGCGAGGGGCCGGTTCCCGCGAGAGGAACGGCGGCGACGGCGGCCGCGCCTGCGAGCGCTGCGCGGCGGGTGAGTACGGTCATGGTGATCTCCCGGTGGCGGATGCGATGTCAAAAGGACACGAGGTCGGCAAAGACGCCTGAGGCAACAACCCCCGATCGGGACGCTTATTCCCGCGCGTCAGCCGACATCGTTCCGGCCCAGATTTTCGCTTGGGTGATTTGCGCTCGGGTGATGTTGCGGCGGGACCAAGCGGACATCTGAACGCGACCGCACGCCTAGCAGGCGCGGACGGTGATCGCATGGGCTGCGCGATCACGGTTGCGCGAGACCGCCCGCGACCGTTGGTAGCGCGGGCGCCTCCCCCCTGGCCTGCGACGATGCGGGACCTAGAACAGCATCTTGAGCCCGAGCCATCCGGGCGCGAGCAGCACTGTCGCCCACAGGAAGGCGGAGGTGAAGTTGGCGACCTGGAACGGCCAGAACGGCATCTCGAGGATGCCCGCGACCAGCGGGACCACCGCCCGGAAGGGCCCAAAGAAGCGTCCGATGAACACGGCGTAGATGCCGTACTTCTCCACGAATGCATGCCCGCTCGGCACAAGGTCGGGATAGCGCGACAGCGGCCAGACCTTCGCGACCGGCTCCTCGAACTTGAGGCCGACCCAGTACGACACCCAGTCGCCGAGGGCCGCTCCGATGCCGGCGGCGAGCCAGATCGGAAAGAACGAAATACCACTCGCGCCTACCAGCGCGCCGATCCCGACCAGGGCGACCGTGGCCGGGATCAGCAGGGAGATGAAGGCCAGCGATTCCCCGAAGGCCAAGAGGCCGACGATGAGAGGGGCCCATCCCTGGTTGGCGCGCACGAATTCGACGACGGCCAGGGCGTGCTGTTCGAACGTTTGGAAGTTCATGAAAGGGTCTCGGCGGCGGGCCGCCTGTTGCGCGGGGCGTCTGTTTAGCGCATCGCCGGCCCGCGCGGCAGGGGAATTTGCCGCAGCAGTCACCGTCCGGCCACGGCCGTGGCATAGTCAGATCGCTGATTCGCGGCCCTTTTCCCGGGCCGGGGGCATCCTTACATCACCGCAAGCGAGCTCATGGGCAAGACAGCCAAAGCCAAGCAATCCGACCTTTTCACCGAGTCCTCCGGGCGCGGCGCCCGCCGGGCGGGCCAGCGCGGCGGCGCGGCGCGCGCCGCGGGCGGCTCGGCCGAGGCCGGCTATACCGCGCGCCACATCGAGGTGCTGGAGGGGCTCGAGCCCGTCCGCCGCCGTCCCGGCATGTACATCGGCGGCACCGACGAGAAGGCGCTGCATCACCTCTTCGCGGAAGTCATCGACAACGCCATGGACGAGGCGCTGGCCGGCCACGCGACCTTCATCGAGGTGGAGATGTCGGCCGACGGATCGCTGATGGTCAGCGACAACGGGCGCGGCATGCCGGTCGATCCGCATCCAAAGTTTCCCAAGAAGTCCGCGCTCGAGATCATCATGTGCACGCTGCACGCGGGCGGCAAATTCGACTCGGAGGTCTACGAGACCTCCGGCGGCCTGCACGGCGTCGGCGTGTCGGTGGTCAATGCACTCTCCGAGCGGACGGAAGTCGAGGTCGCGCGCCAGGGCCAGCTCTATCGCCAGGTGTTCGCGCGCGGCAAGCCGAAGGGCGGGCTCGAGAAGCTCGGCAAGGTCGCGAACCGGCGCGGCACGCGCGTGCGCTTCAAGCCCGACCTGGAGATCTTCGGCGCCAAGGCGAGGTTCAATCCGCAGCGCGTGTTCAAGATGGCGCGCGCCAAGGCCTACCTCTTCGGCGGCGTCGAGATCCGCTGGCACTGCGACAAGGAACTGCTCGCCGGCGTCGAGGGCGTGCCCGAGGACGAGACCTTCCACTTCGCCGAAGGGCTCAAGGACTTCGTCGCGGCGGCGGTGGACGGCCAGACGCTGGTCCACCCCGACATCTTCACCGGCCGCTCCGGCAAGCCCGGCTCGAAGGGCTCGGTCGAATGGGCGGTGGCGTGGAGCGCGGACGGCGAAGGCTTCATCTCCTCCTACTGCAACACGATCCCGACGCCCGACGGCGGCACGCACGAAGCGGGCCTGCGCGGCGCGCTGCTGCGCGGCCTCAAGGATCACGCCGAGCGCGTGGGCCAGTCCAAGGCGGCGGCCCAGGTCACCAGCGACGACGTGATGTCCGGCACGTCCGCGATGGTGTCGGTGTTCATCCGCGAGCCCGAGTTCCAGGGCCAGACCAAGGACCGCCTCGCCACCGCCGAGGCGCAGCGCATCGTCGAGAGTGCGGTGAAGGACCAGTTCGACCACTGGCTCGCCGGCAACCCGCAGCAGGCCAGCAAGCTGCTCGAGTACGTGGTCGAGCGCGCGGACGAGCGCATCCGCCGCCGGCAGGAAAAGGAGATCTCGCGCAAGACCGCGGTGCGCAAGCTGCGCCTGCCGGGCAAGCTCGCCGACTGCACCAACACCGCGGCGCAGGGCTCCGAGATCTTCATCGTGGAAGGCGACAGCGCCGGCGGCAGCGCCAAGCAGGCGCGCGACCGCGCCTCACAGGCGGTGCTGCCGCTGCGCGGCAAGATCCTCAACGTGGCCTCGGCCGGCAAGGACAAGCTCGCGCAGAATGCCCAGCTCGCCGACCTCATCCAGGCGCTCGGCTGCGGCACCGGCGCGCATTTCCGCGAGCAGGACCTGCGCTACGAGAAGGTCATCATCATGTGCGACGCCGACGTCGACGGCGCGCACATCGCCTCGCTGCTGATCACGTTCTTCTTCCGCCAGATGCCCAGGCTGATCGACGCGGGCCATCTCTATCTCGCCGCGCCGCCGCTCTACCGGCTTTCGCACGGCGGCAAGATCTTCTATGCGCGCGACGACAAGCACAAGGACGAGCTCCTCAAGAAGGAGTTCCATCCCAATGCGCACGTGGAGGTGAGCCGCTTCAAGGGCCTCGGCGAGATGATGCCGGCGCAGCTCAAGGAAACCACCATGGACCCGCGCAAGCGCACGCTGCTGCGGGTCGTGCTGGTGAACGAGGAGCGCGAGCGGACATCGAAAGCCGTCGAGCGCCTGATGGGCACGAAGGCGGAAGCGCGCTTCGAGTTCATCCAGGAGCGCGCGGAGTTCGCCGGCGAGGAACTGCTCGACGTTTAGGTTCGGAGCATGATCTTGCCCGAAAACCGGTGTCCACTTTTCGGGATCATGCTCTAGGAAAGGCCCTCCCCGTCCCCTCCTCCACAAACCGGTCGATCGGCCACGCGCCGCAGAGCGGCGGCGTCAGCGCTTCACCGTCGCGGACGCCCTGCCGGCGGTCTTGCTGGCCGCCTTACGGGCCGCGGTGGCGGTCGTGATGTTGCCGGCGGTGACGGTGCCGACGAGTTGCGAGCGCAGCCGCGCCACGCCGTTGCGCGCCTCCGCGAGATCAGGCATGCCCGCCGCGGCGCGCTGGTAGTCGCGCAGCGCGAGGTCGCGCGCGCCCTGCCGCTCGTAGGCGTAGGCGCGCATCAGCAGCACGTTGGACGCATCGGACGAGATGTCGAGCGCGCGGTCGAAGGAGCGCACCGCCGAGCCGAAGTCCGCCATCATCATGCTGGCGTAGCCGCGTCCGACGTAGCTGAAGTAGCGCTGCTCGCGATCGGTGAGGCCGGCTTCGAAGGCGCGGTCGTAGTCGGTCACGGCGTCGGGGAAGCGCTGCAGGCGCAGCAGCGCCTCCGCGCGTCCGAGATAGATCTTGGCATCGCCCGGAGCGATCTGCGCCGCCTCGGTGTAGAACTTCACGGCGTTGGTGTCGTCCTGCGCGGCGACCAGCACGCGCGCGGCGCCGTAGAGGAACATCGCGTTCTTGGGATCGGCGCGCGACCCCGCGATGAAATCGTCGAGGGCTTCCTTGTGTCGGCCATGGCGCAGGTAGAAATAGCCGCGGTCGGCGTAGGCCTTGGGGTCGAACGGCTCCGTCGAAAGAGCGGCGGTGAGATCCGCTTCGGCCTTCTCGAGCATGCCGATCTGCTCGTAGAGCGTCGCACGCTTCTTGAGCACGAGGCGTCGCGCCTGCGGCGTATCCGTGCTGATCTGCAGGGCCTGCGCGTAGCTGTTGAGCGCGACCTCGAACAGGCGCTCGGCCTCGGCCCGCTGCGCCTCGACAATGCGCTGGTTGAGCATGTCCGACAGCGTCTCGGCCGCCGCGGGCTTGCCGCCGGCCGTCATCACGCCGAGCACCGCGAGAACGGCGATGCCGCGAACAGCTGGAAACGAGACCGCCATGGCGCTCAACTTCCCTCAAGTCTCGCGCACAGTTGACCAGAATCTTCCTTGTAATCTCCTCCGCTCTGCAGCCGCATTCGACTCACAGTCGAACGATGTCTTTTACCGGCCGCTAACCTTGCACGCGCGGCGCGTCCCGGCGGGCGATGATCTCGACCTGCTGCGGGCCGCGCAGCTCGTAGGTGATGCCCGACCAGGTCGTGCGGCGCATGAGCAGCGCAGACCAGCCGCAGGCCGCGCTCAGCGCCGTCGCCAGAGGTGAGACCAGCCAGTCGACCTTCAGATACGGCACATTCTCGGCGACGCCCGCCCTGCCCCACAGCCGCCGCACCAGCAGCAGACGGCCGAAGGTGCGCAAGACCGAGAGCGTGAAGGCGGCGATGAGCACGACCAGCGCATCGGCCCGGCCGAGCGCCGCTCCCGCCAGCGCCGCGATCCAGCCGGCGGTGACGAAGGTGAGCGCGGCGACGGTCATGGCATAGGCGGCGGGCAGATGGACGCGCACGAGCATGTACCACCGCCGTGCGCCGTCGATCACCTCCTTGAGGCCGCCGGTGCGGATGGCCGTGCGCAGCAGCAGCTCGCGGGGCACCGCGATGCGGTCGCCGGCCTTCTGCGCGACGTTGGTCATCTGCAGATCGTCGCTGAGCGTGCCGCGCCAATGGCGCGTCATCCCGAGCTCGTGGAAATGCCGCTGGCGTATCGCCGCCGAGCCGCCCCAGACGCCGTTGAGGAAGGGCAGCCGGGGGATGGTGGCGACGGATGCCGCCATCGACGTCATGAGATGGCTCGTGAACTTGTCGTCCTCGACGAGCATCCAGGAAAAGCCGGTCACGATCTCCGCCTTGTCCGCGACGAGCGGCTCGACCAAGCGATTGAGCCAGTCGGGCTCGGGCCAGATGTCCGCGTCGGCGAACACGAGCACCTCGTCCCGCGGAGTGAGATGCGCGACGGCGGCCAGGAGGTTCGCGGTCTTCTGTCCCTCCCGCTCGGCAAGGCCGGCGACCACGAGCGTGACGCGGTCAGGATGCGCCTGCCAGTATGGCTCGATCGCCCCGACTGCCGGGTCGGTCGCGGACTCGACCGAGAAGACGACGCGGTACGTCGGGTAGTCCTGGGCAAACAGCCGCTTCAGGCAGCCGTCGAACTCGGGGTCGCGGCCCTTCACAGCCACGATCACGGCGACCGGCGGGGTTGCGCGCGGAGCCGCCGGCCGGCCCAGCCCGATGCTGTAGGCGAACACCAGCGCGACGGCGATGGCCTGGGTCAGGAGCCACAGGATGAGGAAGGTCGTCATGGGTGGCGCCGTCTTAGCGTGCAATCAGCGAGAGTGGCTACGGGTTTTGCATCGGATGGCGGGGGCGCTGGCGGCGCCGGGGTTTCGCCGGCCAACGCCGGGCCGCGGAACTTCCGCCGAGGGTGAAATTCCCTGACGCTCCCGTTGCTTGGGACACGTCAAAGGCGGGCCGAAGACCTCCCGCAAAGCTCCCATGCCGAGGCCAAAAACGCTGCGTTCTGATTAACTTATCGCAGGGCGAAGCATTGACTTTGCGAGGTCTGACACTATGTTGCGCCCAACGGTTCGACGAAAAAGATTCGACCGCCCTATTTCCGCGCACCATTTGCTTTCGTCACCGGCGCGGCCAAAGGCCGGTCTGCCTGAACCCAACGTGGTTCGTATCGAGGCCTAATGTCCTTTTCCAATCTCGGCCTGTCCGAAAAAGTCCTCTCGGCGGTATCTGCCGCCGGCTACACCAATCCCACCCCGATCCAAGAACAGGCAATCCCGCACGTGCTGTCGCGCCGCGACGTGCTCGGGATCGCGCAGACCGGAACCGGCAAGACCGCCGCGTTCGTGCTGCCGATGCTGACGATGCTGGAGCAGGGTCGCGCCCGTGCGCGCATGCCGCGCACGCTCATCCTCGAACCGACGCGCGAGCTCGCCGCGCAGGTGGAGGAAAGCTTCGTCAAGTATGGCGCCAAGCACAAGCTCAACGTGGCGCTGCTCATCGGCGGCGTCTCGTTCGGCGACCAGGATCTCAAGCTCACGCGCGGCGTGGACGTGCTGATCGCCACTCCGGGCCGCCTGCTCGATCACCACGAGCGCGGGCGCCTGCTGCTCACGGGCGTGGAACTGCTCGTGATCGACGAAGCCGACCGCATGCTCGACATGGGCTTCATCCCCGACATCGAGCGCATCTGCAAGCTGGTGCCGTTCACGCGCCAGACGCTGTTCTTCACGGCGACCATGCCGCCCGAGATTCGCCGCGTCACCGAGCAGTTCCTGCACAACCCGGTGAAGGTGGAAGTGTCACGGCCGGCGACGACGGCCAGCGCGATCACCCAGCAGCTCGTCAAGAGCGGCCGTGACGCCGCCGACAAGCGCGAGACGCTGCGCCGCCTGATCCGCTCCGCCGAGGGCCTCAAGAACGCGATCGTGTTCTGCAACCGCAAGAGCGAGGTGGCCGTCGTCCACCGCTCGCTCAAGCGTCACGGCTTCTCGGTCCTCGCCCTGCACGGCGACATGAGCCAGCCGGACCGCATGGCCGCGCTCGACGCCTTCCGCAAGGGTGAAGCCACGCTCCTCGTCGCGTCCGACGTCGCCGCTCGCGGCCTCGACATTCCCGACGTGAGCCACGTCTATAACTTCGACGTCCCCCACCACGCCGACGATTACGTCCACCGCATCGGCCGCACCGGCCGTGCCGGGCGCAGCGGCGCCGCCTACACCATCGTCACTCCCGCCGACATCAAGTCCGTCTCCGCGATCGAAAGCCTGATCGGCCAGTCGATCCCGTGGGCGGAAGCGGGCGGAGCGGGCGATCATATCGTGGCCGAGGGCGAGGCCGAGGACGCCTCGGAGAAGCCCCGTCGCGAGCGTTCCCGTGGCGGCCGCCAGCGCCGTCCTCATGGCGCGCGGCAGCAGGCCGAACGCAGCGAGCGCCCGCGGCACGGTTCACCCAGCGCGCGTGCGCCGGTTGCCGCCGACACGCCGGCACGGGCCGACAAGCCGGCACGGGCCGAGAAAGCGGTGCGTGCGGACAAGCCGGTTCGCGCGGGCGACCCCGTGCGCAAGCCGCAGCGCCGCGCCGAAACCGACGTCGAGCCCGATACGTCGCACCTGCCGGCGTTTCTGCTGCGCCCGGTTTTCGTGAAAGCCTGAAAACGACCCGGGCGGGCGATGAGCCCGCCTCGCCTCAGCCCGCCTTGCGCGCGGGCTCGAGCAGCGGCCACAGCTCGTTGAGCGGCAGAGGCCGGCTGAACAGATAGCCCTGCATCTCCGTGCATCCCGCCGCGCGCGCCAGGTCGCGCTGGCGCTCCGTCTCCACGCCTTCCGCCGTCGTCTTCATGTCGAGATTGCGGGCGAGATCCGTGATCGCCTGCACGATCACCACGGCTTCGTCCTTCTCCGACAGATCCGCAATGAAGGACTGGTCGATCTTGATCTTGTTGAATGGGAAGCTGCGCAGATAGCTCAGCGACGAGTAGCCCGTTCCGAAATCGTCCATCGCGATACGCACGCCGAGATCTCGCAACTGGTGCAGGGTAGCCAGCGTGGCCTCGTTGTTCTGCATCAGCACCGACTCGGTCACCTCGAGCTCGAGCCGCTGCGGGGAAAGCCCCGACGACGCCAGCGCATCCGTGACGGTCAGCGCGAGGTTCGGCTTGCGGAACTGCACGGGCGACAGGTTCACCGCCACCGAGATCCCGTCGGGCCAGCTCGCGGCGTCGGCGCAGGCCTGACGCAACGCCCACGTGCCGAGCGCATCGATAAGGCCGGTTTCCTCCGCAATCGGGATGAAGTTCGCAGGCGGAATCATGCCGCGCTGCGGGTGGCGCCATCGCACCAGCGCCTCGCATCCGATGATGCGGTTGCGGCGCGCATCCACCAGAGGCTGGTAGTGCAGCTCCAGCTCGTTGTTGGCGATCGCCTTGCGCATGTCGAGCTCGAGAACCCGCCGCGCCTTCATGCTGGCGTCCATCTCGGCCTCGAAGAAGCGGTAGGCGTCGCGGCCATCGGACTTGGCGCGGTGAAGCGCGAGACCGGCATCCTTGAGGAGCTGGTCCGGATCGGCGCCGTCGTCCGCCGCAACCGCGATACCGAAGCTCGCGGTGAGCACGATGTGCTGATCGTCAAGGTCGTAGGGCGAGCGCACCCATTCACCGACGCGCTTGACGAACTGCGTCACCTCGGCCGGTCCTGCGAGCCCCGCCAGGATGATGGCAAACTCGTCACCGCCGAGGTGCGCCAGCCCGTCCGTTTCCGTAACGCAGCCGCGCAGCCGTCCGGCCACGGCCTTGAGCACCTTGTCGCCGACCGGATGGCCAAGCGTGTCATTCACCGTCTTGAAGTGGTCGAGGCCCAGGCAGATCACGGCGACGTACTCGTCGCGGCGCCGCCATTTCAAGGCATGCTCCAGGCGTTCGCGAAACAGGACACGGTTGGGCAGATCGGTCAGTCCGCTGTGGCGCGCCATGTAGGCGATGCGCTCGTCCGCCCGCCTGCGCTCGGTGACGTCCTCGATAACCCCGAGCACATACTGCTGCGTCTCGTCGGGCCCCTGCACCAGATGCAGCCGCGAGGTCACGACCCGGGTGTTGCCGGCGAAGGTCGTTATCTCGTGCTCGTCGTAGAACAGGCCACTGGTCGACACCAGAAGCTCGTCATCGCGATCGGCGATGGTCCTTGCGTATTGCTGCGGGAAGATTTCGGCCGCGGTCCGGCCGAGGATCTCCTCGCGCGGGATTTCCCAGATCGATTCGGCGGCGCGGTTGACGAGCGCGTAGCGCTTCTCCTGCGCATCGCGCAGGAAGATCGCGGTCGGCACGTTCTCGACCACCAGGTCGAGCAGCCTGCGGTCGCGGTCCCTCTCCTGCTCCGCGCGCCGCCGCTCGGTCACATCCTCATGCGTCGACACCCAGCCGCCGTTGCGCATCGGCTGGTTGATCACCTGAATCAGGCGTCCGTCCGCCGTTTCGACCAGGTAAGTCGCGATCCTGCCCTGCTTGATGTCGCCGGGCAGCTCCTGTGCATAAGCTTCGGGATCGCCGAGGAACGTGCCCGCGGCCTGCCGCTGGTAGAGCACCTCCAGCAGCGTACAGCCGGGCACCAGCCGCTCGGATGACAGCCGATACATCTCGAGATAGCGCCGGTTGCGCACGACGAGGCGCGCCGAGGCGTCGAACATGCACAGGCCCTGGAACATGTGATCCAGAGCCGTGTCGAGCTGCAGCTTTTGCAGTTCGAGCGTGTGCTGAACCTGACGCGCGTTCTGCCGAAGCTTGCGCACGATCAGCAGGGCGAACGCCATCACGAGCAGCACGGACAGTCCGCCGGCGCCGCCCAGGAAGACGGCCTCGCGCCGCCAGCCTGCGAGCACGGTTGCGACGCTGGCCGACGCGCCGACCACCACCGGATAGTTCGCCACCGCGCGGGCGGCGATGAGACGGTCCTGGCCATCCAGGCCGATGCGCCGGTCCGCCACGCCGCCGGCGGCAAACACGGGCGCGAGCTCCGCCGCGCTCACCAGAAGCCGCCCCATGAAACTCGCAGCGTGCGGATGGCGCGCCAGCAATTCGCCGTCGCGGTGAACGAGGAAGATCGTGCTGTCCGGGCCGAGCGCGATCGTGGAGAAGAACTGCTCGAGCGCGCCGAGTTCGATTGCAGCGCTCAGGACGCCGAGGAACTCGTGGTTCGGGCCGGTCACCTTGTGCGCGATGTGAATGACCCACGTTCCGGTGGCGCGGTTCTGGATCGGCTTGCCGATGAACGTCTTCAGGGCCGCGTCGGAGCGCAGCGCCTGGAAGAAATCACGATCGGCGACGTTGATGTCGGGGATCGGCCAGAATCGGGAAAAATTGAACATCTGGCCGCGGGCGTTGAACAGCGTGAACGTGCCGATCTGCGGCAGCCCGACGATCTTGTCGCGCAGCATGAGATGGACGTCGTACCCGGAGAGCGTGTGCTCGAAGTCCTCGGCGGTGAGCGCGAGGGCGCCGCGCGCGTGGAACCGTTCGAGCAGGCTGTGCTGCAAGCGCTCCGCGGTATCGAAGATGCGATCGACCTGCGGCGCGAGCATCAGCGCCACGTTGCCGAGTTCACGCTCGCTGTTGCCGAGCGCGCGGTCGCGCGCCTTCAAGATCATCGTTGCGGTGGCAAGAGTAATCGCCACGACCAGGGTCGCCGCGCATGCCGTCAACAGGGCGGTCGCACGGGAATTGGTCCCGGGCGGCCCTGACAGCTTCAGGCCGGATGCGGAAAATCCGCGTGGTCGTGTCATTGATGCCCCTGCGCGCCCACGGCGTCACGGCCATCCAACCACGTCCTCCCTTAAAAAACGGATGCGCACCGGGGTGGCGAGCCGCCGGACCAGGGATACTGCGCGATATGGTATAGATTGAATTGCTACACACGCGGTGGGCGAGCCCGCGGCCCCTACAGATTGTTGGGATTCCGCCACCGTATCACTGCCGGATGATGGCCTTTTGCTCGGCCTGTCGCAGGTCCCATTTACCTCGCATTTATGGGTGGAGCCATAATGTCCGCGAATGAGCGCGCGGCACCGGCTCTGATTTTCGGAATTGCCCAGTCCAGTAAGGGCTTGAGGATGTCATGAAGTCCGAAAACGAAGACCCCGAGGCCACATTCGCCTTCGCATCGGTCGCGCTCGACCAGATCCGGGCGCTCAACCAGCCCGCCAATCCGCGCAATTACGAGGTCTGGTACCACTACGCGTCGGGTCACCATCCGACGGTGAACCAGCTCATCAACGAGATCATCGAGACGAGCGGCAAGCTTTCGCAGACCGACGTCGACGGCATTTACGACAAGTATTTCTCGCCGGTTCGCCAGGCGGACAAGGTCGACAACGCCACCGCGAAGTTCATGGAACAGATCGAAAAGGTCATGTCCATGATCGATTCCGCGTCCGGCACGGCGACGCAGCACAGCCAGAACCTGGCGGACATGAGCGACCGCATCGGCGCGGCGACGGACAGCACCTCCTTGCGCGTGATCGTCGAGAGCCTGGCTCAGACGGCCAGGAGCATGGAAGAAAGCAACAAGATCCTCGAGGGCAAGCTCAAGAACTCGAAGCAGGAGATCACGCAACTCCACGCGCACCTCGAGGCTGTGCGCATGGAGAGCCTGACCGATCCGCTGACGACGCTCGCCAACCGCAAGTGCTTCGATGGAGCGCTCGCGAACGCGATCACCGATGCGAACGGCGCGGGCGAGCACCTGTCGCTGCTCTTGTGCGACATCGATCACTTCAAGACGTTCAACGACACCTTCGGCCACCTGATCGGCGACCAGGTGCTGCGCCTGGTGGCCCTGTCGCTCAAGGACAACGTCAAGGGACGCGACCTTGCGGCGCGCTACGGCGGCGAGGAATTCGCGGTGCTGTTGCCGGACACCTCCTTGCGGCAGGCGACGACCGTCGCCGAACAGATCCGCCGTGCCGTGATGGGGCGCGAGCTGATGAAGCGCTCGACGGGCGAGAACCTCGGGCGCATCACGATGTCGATCGGCGTGGCTTCGCTGCACCGCGGGGAGAGTCCCCCCTCCCTGCTCGAGCGCACCGACAACTGTCTTTACGCGGCCAAGCGCAACGGCCGCAATCGGGTGATCTGCGAGATCGATCCGGAAGTCGCCCCGCTGACCAACGCCAACGTCGCATAGCCCACCAAAGCGCCTTGCGCGTCGCCGCTGCGCAAAATTGCCCGCACGTTCGCTGCGCACAATCCGCGCACATCCGCGTTGTCCCGTGACATACTCGTCCGTGGCATCCGTCCGTGGCGGATGCGTGGATCAACGGCGGCCGGCTAGACGATGGCGGCAAGCGCACAGCCTCGGGCGATCGTGATCGGCGGCTCGCTGTCGGGACTGCTGAGCGCGCTCATGCTGCGGAGCAGCGGCTGGACCGTCGAGATCTACGAGCGCGTACGCGGCGATCTCGCCGGACGCGGCGCCGGCATCGTCACCCACGCGCCGCTGTGGAACGCGCTTGACCGCCTCGGCATCGCGTGGCGGGACAGCCTCGGGGTCCAGGTTGGCGTGCGGCGGCTGTTCGCGGTCGACGGCCGTTTGCTGGCGGAAGTCGAATGTCCGCAGACCCTGACCGCGTGGGACCGGCTCTACGATCTCCTGCGTGCTGCGTTTCCGGCTGAACGTCACCATCGCGGCAAGGAGCTGGTATCACTGGAAGGCTACGCCGGTGGGGTGACGGCGGGATTCCGGGACGGGACGCACGCGAGCGCCGATCTGCTGGTGGCCTGCGACGGGCTGCGCTCCACGGTGCGCGCCCTTCTGCTGCCCGGCGTGCGTCCGCTTTATGCGGGATACGTGGCGTGGCGCGGCCTCGTTCCGGAGGAGGCGCTGGCGCAGGAGGTGCACCAGGCACTGTTCATGCATCTCGCCTTCTGTCTGCCGCAGCACGAGCAGGTGCTCGGATATCCCGTTGCGGGCCCGCACAACGACCTGAGATCGGGACGCCGGCGCTACAACCTCGTCTGGTACCGCCCCGCCGACGAGGCCTCCCTCACCGGTTTGCTGACGGAGGAGAGCGGTGTGACGCACGAGATTTCGATTCCTCCGCCCGCGGTTTCGCGCGCGGCGATCGCCGACATGCGCGCCGCCGCCGAGCGCGTGCTGGCGCCGCAGTTCGCGGCGTGCTGGCACGCGGCGAGCCGGCCGTTCGTGCAGCCGATCTACGACATGCTGGCGCCGCAACTGGCGTTCGGGCGGGTCGTGCTCGTCGGCGACGCCGCCTTCGTCGCGCGGCCACATTGCGGAATCGGAGTGACCAAGGCCGCCGACGACGCCGCCAGGCTGGTCGATGCGCTCGCCGGCGCACGCGACGTGGAAAGCGCCCTCCTGCGCTACGAGCGCGAGCGCCTGCCGTTTGCAACGCGCGTCATGGCACAGGCGCGACGTCTTGGCGCAGACTTGCAGGCCGGATCGGGCGCGTCAGACGCCCAGCCGGTCCTGCCGCCGGATGTCGTCCTGCGCGAAACCGCGACGATTGATTTCCTGACACGCGCGGCAAACGCGTCTGGTAATTTCGTCCGGATTCATTAAGCCTTGTGTAAACCATGCGGAAAAGCTTATCGGAACCATAGCCCGAGCCGGGCATTTGCCATCTGCGCTGCGAGTGAAGTACGGGGCTGACGTGATCGATTCGCCGAGGGCGCAGCGGCCTGACTGTTGCGTGCAAAAACCGACCGTGCTGGTGGTGGAAGACGAAGTGCTCGTCCGCCTCATGCTCGGCGACGCCCTGCGCGATGCAGGGTACGCCGTCATCGAGGCCGCCCACGCCGACGAGGCCGTCGCCGTGCTGCGCAGCGCAACGCAAGTCGATCTCGTCCTCACCGACATTCGGATGCCGGGAACGCTCGATGGCCTCGCGCTCGCACGCATCGCCCGCGACGAATTCCCTCATCTCAAGGTCGTACTGGCGTCCGCCTACTCGCTGCAGCCGTGGGAAGCGGATGCGCATGCCGTCATCCGAAAGCCATACAACGTGGCGGAAGTGACGGCGCGCGTGCGCGAACTGATCGGCGAGTAGGTCGGCCTGTGCGACATGCCCGTCGTTACCGGCCAGGCGGAACCCAAGTTCGCCGCTCGTCGTTCTGTCGGCGTGAGCACGACCAACACAACCCTGACCCACGACGCGGATACGCGTGAAGTCGTACTCGTCGTCGTGAGCGAAGTTCTCATTCGCATGGTGATCGCGGATTACCTGCGGCAATGCGGATACAAAGTCCTCGAAGCCGCGAGTGCGGACGAAGCGATCACCATCCTTGAGAACACCGAATCCGGGGTGGACACCCTGTTCAGCGGGCTGGAGCTGGACGACGCGCGCGAGGGCTTCACACTCACGCAATGGGCGCGTGCGCATCGCCCGCAGATGGAGATCATCCGCGCAGGCTCGCTGACGCGCGCAGCCGATTCCGCAGGCGATCTCTGCGAACAGGGGCCGCACAAGAAAAAGCCCTACGACAGCATCTCCATCGTCGCGCAGGTCAGCCAGTTGTTCGCGGCGGCCAGACGAGGCCGGCAACGGCCGCCCGAGTGACCCTCAACCCGAGCGATCTTCAAACTGTCAGGAACGCGCGCGCGAGCGCCGCGGAGCGGCGTCGCGCTGTTTGCGTGGCGCGCGGCGCGGCGACTTTCGAGCAAGCGCCTGCTTGCCGCGGCGCGCGATCTCGTACGCGCGCTCCGCCCAGCGCGCCAGTTCCTCCGGATCGTCGTAGAGCCGCTCGGGCAGGCGCCAATAGGACATCGTGACCGGCTTGCCGGCGCGCGGCCCCTTGCTGCGGGTGTAGCTGAACGGCCGCGAGCCTTCCTGCTCGAAATCGGGAATGCTCGCCGCGTCGACCTTGAGGTAGATCGCCCCGCGGAAGACGAGCCCGAACGTGATGCCCTCTGCGCCGACGGCGGCGCCGCTGAACATCCGGCGCAGCGTCACCGGCCGGAAGCGCGCAAACAGGTCGCGGATGAACTCGGGATCCAAGATGCGGCTGCCCAAAATAAAATCGAGCCGCCACTGCAGCATGCAGGGCGGCCCGCTTCAATCCACCTGAGGCCGGCGGCGGTCAGCCCGCCGCATAATCCCGGGCCGGCTCGATCGCGACCGATTCGCCACAGCCGCAGGCGGAGGTCTGGTTGGGATTGTTGAAGACGAAGCCCGACGAGAGCTTGTCGACCCGGTAATCCATCTCGGTGCCGAGCAGGAACAGCACCGCCTTCGGGTCGATCAGCAGCCGCACGCCCTTGTCCTCCACGACCTCGTCGTTCGGATTGGCGGCCTCGGCATATTCCATGGTGTAGGACATCCCGGCGCAGCCGCCGTTCTTGACGCCGACGCGCACGCCGGCGATCGGCCGCTCCGCGCGGGCCAGAATGTCCTTGATGTGGCTGGCCGCGGTTTCCGTCAGGCGCATCACCTGCGGGCGCGGGCGGGGACTAGCTGTTGCCATCGGTCCGATCTCCAACCGGGTTCAAAGGCCCGGCGACGATTCTCTCTTAAGATAGCTACGAATTCCTTGGCGGGAAGCCCCCGCAGCCTGGAAGACCTTTAACTCACCACATGTTCAGGACGACCCGGGCCTCGTCGCTCATGCGGCTCGGATCCCAGGGCGGCGTCCAGACCACGTTCACCTTGACCGGCCCCACGCCCGCGACGCTCGACACCGCGTTCTCGACCATCTGCGGCAGTTCCTGCGCGGAGGGACAGTTGGGCGTCGTGAGGGTCATGTCGATCGTGACCAGCCGGTCGTCGCCGATATCGACCTTGTAGATGAGGCCGAGCTCGTAGATGTCCGCCGGGATCTCGGGGTCGTAGACCGTCTTGAGCGCCGCAACGATGTCGTCGGTCAGCTTGGCGAGGTCTTCCGACGTGCCCGTGGGAGCTGTGACCTCGAGGTCCGAGCGGACGGGAACGTCGGCCGTGGCGGTCTTGGTTTCGTCGTTCATGCGAACACACTCTGGGCTTTGATCAGGGCGCTCGCGAGGGCATCGACTTCCTCGCGGGTGTTGTAGAGGCCGAAGGAGGCGCGGCAGGTCGCGTTGACGCCGTAGCGGGCCAGCAGCGGCATCACGCAATGCGTGCCGGCCCGCACCGCCACGCCGGCGCGGTCAATCACGGTCGCCACGTCGTGCGGGTGCGCGCCCTTCATCTCGAAGGACACGATGGCGCCCTTGTCCCTGGCCTTGCCGATGATGCGCAGCGAGTTGATCTCGCCAAGGCGGTCGTGGGCGTAACGGACGAGCTCCGCCTCGTGCGCGCGGATGCGCGCCTTGCCGATGCCGGTGATGTAGTCGAGCGCGGCGCCGAGCCCGATCGCCTGCACGATCGGCGGGGTGCCCGCCTCGAAGCGGTGCGGCGGATCGCCGTAGGTGACGCGGTCCTCGAAGACCTCGCGGATCATCTCGCCGCCGCCGTTGAACGGCCGCATCGCGGCAAGGTGCGCGTGCTTGCCGTAGAGCGCGCCGATGCCGGTCGGCCCATAGAGCTTGTGACCGGTGCAGACATAGAAGTCGCAGTCGATGTCCTGCACGTCGACGTCGAGGTGCACCGCCCCTTGCGCGCCGTCAATGAGGACGGGAATGCCGCGGGCATGGGCGAGGCGCACGGCCTCCTTGACCGGCACCACCGTGCCGAGCGCATTCGACATGTGGGTGAGCGCCACCATCTTCGTGCGCGGCGTCAGCAGCTTCTCGAACTCGTCGAGCAGGAAGTTGCCGTCGTCGTCGATCGGCGCCCACTTGATCACCGCACCGTGGCGCTCGCGCAGGAAATTCCACGGCACGATGTTGGAGTGATGCTCCATGATCGAGAGCACGATCTCGTCGCCGGGCTGCTTGATCCGGTCGCGCCCGAACGTATAGGCGACGAGGTTCACCGCCTCGGTGGCGTTGCGCGTGAAGATGATCTCCTCGGAGCGCGCGGCACCCAGGAACGCGCGCACCGTCTCGCGCGCGTTCTCGTAAGCCTCCGTGGCGGCGTTGGCGAGATAGTGCAGCCCGCGGTGCACGTTGGCGTATTCCTCGGTGTAGGCTCGCTGGATGCGGTCGAGCACCACCTTCGGTTTCTGCGCCGAGGCCGCGTTGTCGAGATAGACGAGCGGCTTGCCGTAGACCTTCATCGCCAGCGCGGGAAAATCCGCGCGGATGCGGGTGACGTCGTAGCTGCCGGTCACGCTCTGGTCCATCATCCCAATCCTTATGTCCGCGACCCGAGCCAGCGTCCGCTCGCGAACATCAGCGCATCGCGCAAGCCCTGGTGCCGGACCGTCTCCACCGCCTCGCCGATGAAGGCCTGGATCAGCAGCGCCTCGGCTTCCGGCTCCGGAATGCCGCGCGCCATCAGATAGAACTTCAGGTTCTTGTCGAGCTCGCCGGCGGTCGAGCCGTGGCCGCACTGGACATCGTCCGCGAAGATCTCGAGCTCCGGCTTGTGGTCGGCCTCGGCCTCCTGCGAGAGCAGGAGCGCGCGCATCAGCATGCGCGCATCGGTCTTCTGCGCATCCTGACGCACGACGATGCGGCCCTGCAGGACACCGCGGCTCTCGTCGTCGAGCACCGACTTGAGGATCTCGCGGCTGGTGCAGCCGCCGACCGCATGATCGAGCACCAGCGTGAGGTCGGCGTGTTCCTTGCGGCGCAGGAGGTTGACGCCCGCGATGGTCACGTCGGCGCCCTTGCCGCCGCAGCGCACGAACAACTGGTTGCGGCTCACCGCGCCGCCCAGGGTGTAGGTGAAAGCGTTGAGGCTGGCGCGCGCCCCAAGCGCGGCGATCAGGGTCGCCACGTGCAGCGCGCCGTTGCCCTCGCAGGCGAGCTTGACGTGCTCGAGGTGGGCGTCGTCCGCGACATCGAGCTCGAGCGCGGCGTTGACCTGATAATCGAGCGCGTCGGGTCCCTCGTGGCTCTCGATGAGCGTGAGCTGGGCGCCCTCCTCCACGACGACCTGCGAGCGCGTGAAGGTGGCGGTCGCGGCCGTTCCGCTGTGAACGAACACGAGGTGAATGGGCTTTGCGGCCTGCGTGTTGCGCGCGACGCGGATCAGCGCGCCGTCGGTCATGAAGGCGGTGTTGAGCGCGAACACCGGGTCGTCGGCCGCGCCGCTGCCTTCCACGGCGCGCCCGTCAATGCCTTGGCCTGCCGCCAGCGCGGCGGAGAGCGACGTGACGGTGACGCCCGGCTCCAGCGCGGTGTCGGACAGCTTCTGCACGTAGCTGCCGTCGACGAAGACCATGCGGTGGGCCGCAACGCCCGAGACAATGGCGCCCGCGCTCTTGGCCCGCTCCTTCGCCCTGGCGTCGGGAGGGGGCGCCAGCGGCTTGGCGTCGCGCATGAGCGCGCGCAGATCCGTGTATTTCCACTCCTCGATCCGCCGGTGCGGCAGCCCGGTCCGCTCGAACATCTCGAACGCGGACTTGCGCTCACGCGCCACCGCGGCGCCGCCGGGCAGCGCCGCCGCCGCAAAGGCCGAGGCGAGCGCCGCCTCGGCTGCAGTCCTTATCGGGGTCACCTCTACACTCATGCCTCAACTCTCACGCGGCTTCGCTCTGGTAGGCCGCATAACCGTTCGCCTCGAGCTCGAGCGCGAGCTGCGGCCCGCCCGACTTGACGATGCGGCCCTTCCACAGCACGTGCACGACATCGGGCACGATGTAATTGAGCAGCCGCTGATAGTGCGTGATCATGACGAACGAGCGCTCGGGCGAGCGCAGGCGGTTGACGCCGTCGGCCACCACCTTGAGCGCGTCGATGTCGAGGCCCGAGTCGGTTTCGTCGAGCACGCACAGGCGCGGCTCCAGCAGCGCCATCTGCAGCACCTCGTTGCGCTTCTTCTCCCCGCCCGAGAAGCCGACGTTGACGCCGCGACGCAGCATGTCCTGCTCGATGCCGAGCTTGCCGGCGGCGTCGCGCACGCGCTTCATGAACTCGGGCGTCGTGAGCTCGGGCTCGCCCCGCTTCTTGCGCTGCGCGTTGAGCGCGGTGCGCAGGAACGTCATGGTGGCGACGCCCGGCACCTCGAGCGGATACTGGAACGCGAGGAAGACGCCGTGCGCGGCGCGCTCGTCGGGCCCAAGCGCGAGCAGGTCCTGGCCGTCGAGCCGCACCTCGCCGCCGACGACCTCGTATCCCGACTTGCCCGCGAGCACATGCGCCAGCGTCGACTTGCCGGCGCCGTTCGGGCCCATGATGGCGTGGACCTCGCCTTTCCCCACGGTCAGGTCGAGACCGTTGAGGATCTGCCGACCGTCCACGACCACCGTCAGGTTCTTGATTTCAAGCATCGCCACGTTCAAACCTCACAGACTGAAATGCAGGATGATCTCTTCGATCAATTCCTTCTTCCTGGCTTGCTCGTCCTTGGCCTGAAACCGGCCAAGCGACTTGCCGCCCGCATCGATCTCGCCGTGCTCCCCGACGACGATCATCAGACCGTCGGAGAAGTGCCCTGCGGCGGGACGCTGGAACACGAGGCGGCCGTCCTCGAACGCCGCCTCGATCCCGTATTCCTTGAGCTTTTGCGAGCGCTTCACGTCCTTCTCGTAAAAGCCCTTCAAAAACGCGCAGGCCGCATCGCGCCGCTTGCGGCGCGCCGCCTCCTCGCGCGCGCGCCGGGCCTCGATTGCCGTCAGCGCCTTGTCGATCTCCGACACCGTCATGCCCCTCGCCCCGCCGCCCGCCGTCCCGCGCGCGGCGCTCCAAACGTCAGCCCACCGAGCCTTCGAGCGAAATCGAGATCAGCTTCTGCGCCTCGACCGCGAACTCCATCGGCAGTTGCTGGAGCACGTCCTTGACGAAGCCGTTGGCCACGAGCGCGGTCGCCTCCTCGGCGGAGAGCCCGCGCTGCATGCAGTAGAACAGCATCTCCTCGGAGATCTTCGAGGTCGTCGCCTCGTGCTCGAACACGGCCGAGGCGTTCTTCGCTTCGATGTAGGGCACGGTGTGCGCGCCGCACTTGCCGCCGATCAGCAGCGAGTCGCAGTTGGTGAAGTTGCGCGCGCCGGCGGCGCGGCGGTGCGCCGAGACGAGGCCGCGATAGGTGTTGTTCGAGCGCCCGGCCGCGATGCCCTTGGAGATGATCCGGCTCGTCGTGTTCTTGCCGAGGTGGATCATCTTGGTGCCGCTGTCGACCTGCTGATAGCCGTTCGAGATCGCGATCGAGTAGAACTCACCGCGCGAATTGTCGCCGCGCAGAATGCAGCTCGGATATTTCCAGGTGATCGCCGAGCCGGTCTCGACCTGGGTCCAGGAGATCTTCGAGTTGCGGCCACGGCAGTCGCCGCGCTTGGTCACGAAGTTGAAGATGCCGCCGCGGCCTTCGGCGTCGCCCGGGTACCAGTTCTGCACGGTCGAGTACTTGATCTCGGCGTCGTCGAGCGCGACGAGCTCCACCACGGCCGCATGAAGCTGGTTCTCGTCGCGCATCGGCGCGGTGCAGCCTTCGAGATAGCTGACGTAGGAGCCCTTGTCGGCGATGATCAGCGTGCGCTCGAACTGGCCGGTGTTGCGCTCGTTGATGCGGAAATAGGTCGACAGCTCCATCGGGCAGCGCACGCCCGGCGGGATGTAGACGAACGAACCGTCGGAGAACACCGCCGAATTGAGCGTGGCGAAGAAGTTGTCGGTCACCGGCACGACCGAGCCGAGATACTTCTGTACGAGCTCGGGATGCTCGCGCACCGCCTCGGAGATCGGCATGAAGATCACGCCGGCCTTCTTGAGCTCCTCGCGGAAGGTGGTGGCCACAGACACCGAGTCGAACACGGCGTCGACCGCGACGCGGCCGCGCGCGGCGCCCTCGCCGTCAGCGCCGTCGGCATCCTCGCCCGGCTCGCGCACGACACCCGCCAGTATCTCGCGTTCGCGCAGCGGGATGCCGAGCTTTTCGTAGGTCTTGAGAATCTCGGGATCGACCTCGTCGAGCGACTTCGGCGCGGCGTTCCGCTTGGGCGCCGCGTAATAATAGATGTCCTGGTAATCGATCTTCGGGTAGCTCACGCGCGCCCAGGTCGGCTCGCGCATGGTCAGCCAGCGGCGATAAGCGCCCAGGCGCCATTCCAGCATCCACGCCGGCTCGTTCTTCTTCGCCGAAATGAAGCGGATAGTGTCTTCGTTAAGGCCCTTGGGGGCCTTCTCGGATTCGATCAGCGTCTCGAACCCGTACTTGTACTGATCGACGTCGATGCGGCGAACCTGCTCGACGGTCTCCTGCACGGCCGGCATTTCATTCCCTCCGCTGCGGTTTCAAGGACCGCGGGTTGGACAGTGGTGGTCGTGGTACCTTGTTCCGGGCACCTCGTAAATTCAGGCGGCGAGGCCGCGTTTCTCCTTACTAGATAGTCCCGAAAGGCGCTTCTCCCAAGCTTTCAGGAAGAAATCGAGGTCCTCCGGTGTGGTCGTCGGCCCGATGCTGACCCGGAGCGCTCCCGCCGCCAGATCCGCCGGCACCTCCATTGCCTTGAGCACTTGCGAGGCCGCCACCTTGCCCGATGAACACGCCGATCCCGACGAGACCGCGACCCCCTCCAGATCGAGCGCGATCAGGGCGGTTTCGGCCTTGACCCCCGGCACCGCGAACAAGGTGGTGTTGGGCAGCCGCGGCTGCGGGCTGCCATCCATCGCAACTGCTCCGAAAATCCGGGTCTGCGGATGCAGCGCGAGCAGGCCCTGCTCGAGCCGGTCGCGCAGGCTGGCCAGGCGTGTCGCGGGAAGGTCCTGGGCTGCCGCCGCCGCCGCGCCGAAGCCGGCGATGCCGATCACATTCTCCGTCCCCGCCCGCGCGCCGCGCTCCTGGCCGCCGCCACTGACCAGCGGCGCGATCTGCAGCGCCTCGCGGGCCTTGACCAGGGCGCCGACGCCCTTGGGACCGCCGATCTTGTGTGCCGAGACGCTCATCAGGTCCGCGCCGAGATCGCCGATGCGGCAGGAAATCTTGCCGGCGCTCTGCACCGCATCGACGTGCAGGAGCCCGCCGGCGGCATGGACCAGTTCCGCCACTTCGGCGATCGGCTGGATCACGCCCGTCTCATTGTTGGCGTGCATGACCGAGACGAGAAAGCCGGCGTTGCGCGCCTTCAGGCCGGCCAGCCGTTCGGCGAGGACGGAAAGATCGACCCGACCGCCGCCATCGACGGGAATGTCTTCGATCTGGTCCGGCCGAAACCGGCCGCCGGACCGGACGGAGGCGTGCTCGATGGTCGACATCAGCAGCAGGTCGCACGTGCGGCGGTCGGCGCCATCGACGATCTGCGGGGTCAGGGCCAACGCATTGGCCTCGGTGCCGCCGGCCGTGAAGATCACGTTGCGCGACTCAGCCCCGACCAGGGCAGCGACTGCCTCGCGGGCGCTCTCGACCAGATGCCGGGCCTCGCGCCCCTCGGCATGGACCGAGGACGGATTGCCGATGACGTCCAGTGCGGCCGTCATCGCCGCCCTGGCCTCCGGCCGCAGCGGGGCCGTGGCGTTCCAGTCGAGATACCGCCTGTCGGTCATCACAATCCGCGATCTGGCCGGACCCGCGGTCCAAGCCCATGAAACACTTGCTTTTTGCCCCGCCTGCTATGCTAGAAAACGCCGCTTACGGCAGCGGTCCAGCCGCATGCGGCCCGGCCAACTCCATCTTTAGAACGGTTCTAAAGGGTTGGAATTGTTCTAAAAAGACCTACGATTCCCGACCCACCGCGTCAAGCGCGCACGACGTCGTGGGCACGCGCGCCCAGAGGCCCGCGCCAAGAGGTTCGAACACATGCCTGAAGTCATTTTCACCGGTTCAGCCGGCCGGATTGAGGGCCGTTTCCATCCCGCCAAGACGCGGAATGCGCCGATCGCGATCATCCTGCATCCGCACCCGCAGTTCGGCGGCACGATGAACCATCAGATCATCTACCAGCTGTACTACTGCTTTGCCGCGCGCAACTTTGCGGTACTGCGCTTCAATTTCCGCGGCGTCGGGCGCAGCCAGGGCAATTTCGATCACGGAACCGGGGAGCTTTCGGACGCCGCGTCGGCGCTCGACTGGGCCCAGAGCATCAATCCGGAGGCGCGCAGCTGCTGGATCGCCGGCTTCTCCTTCGGCGCCTGGATCGGCATGCAGCTGCTGATGCGGCGCCCCGAGATCGAAGGCTTCATCTCCATCGCGCCGCCCGCGAACCTGTACGACTTCTCGTTTCTTGCGCCATGCCCGTCCTCGGGCCTGATCATCCATGGCGACAAGGACGCGGTGGTGCCGCAGAAGGACGTCAACGCCCTCGTCGACAAGCTCAAGACCCAGAAGGGCATCGTGATCGATCATCGCGTGCTGCCCGGCGCCAACCACTTCTTCGACGGCAAGGTCGAACCGCTGATCACCGAGGTCGGCGCCTATCTCGACAAGCGTCTTGCCGCCGGCGCACCGGCAAAGCCCGAGCCGCGCGGCCGCCGCACCGGCGCCGGCTGATGCGCGCGCCGGTCGCCGGCCGGCGCGACCGCGGGGCGCGGCAGGCCGCCGCGCACCGGCCACCGACCGGCCGATGACGCCCCTCCTGACCTCCGAGATGGCCGCGCGGCTGGCGGAGGTCGCCCTCTCCGGCGTCACACGCGAATTCCCCAACAAGCTCGATCATGTGCTGACAGGCCCGCACGACCTGCGCCGTCCGCGCGATCTGCATCCGATCTTCTACGGCTCGTTCGACTGGCACTCCTGCGTGCACGGTTACTGGACGCTGGTCCGCTTGCACCGGCGCTTCCCCGACCTGCCGCAACGCGCGGGCATCGCCGCGCTGGTCGATGAGCACATCACGCCGGGAAACGTCGAAGCCGAGCTCGCCTATCTGGACCAACCGATGCGCCGCACATTCGAGCGGCCCTACGGCATGGCCTGGCTGCTGATGCTCGGGAGCGAGCTGATGCGCGGCGACGATGAGCAAACGACGCGCTGGCGGCGCGTGTTGACGCCGCTGCTCGAGGCCTTCGCCGACCGCCTGCGCGATTACCTTGCCGCAGCACGCTATCCCGTGCGTGCGGGCGTGCATTCAAACAGCGCCTTCGCGCTGATCCTTGCCCTCGAGTACGCGCGCGCGAGCCGCGACGGCACGCTCGCCGACGCGATCTGCGCCAAGGCGCGCACCTGGTACGCGGACGATGCCGACTGCCCCGCCTGGGAGCCGGACGGCGAGGACTTCCTGTCGCCGGCCTTGACCGAAGCGCTGTGCATGGCGCGCGTGCTGCCCAATAATGAATTCGCGCAATGGCGCGAGCGGTTCCTGCCGCGGCTCAGGGAGCAGCAGCCGGCCGCGCTGTTCGCGCCGGCCGAGGTCAGCGACCGCACCGACCTGCGCATCAGCCATCTCGACGGGCTCAACCTGAGCCGCGCGTGGTGCTGGCGCCATCTTGCGCAGACCTTTGCCGACGACGATGCGCGCCGCGCGCATGCCGCCGCCGCCGCGCGAGCCCACGTCGCCGCGAGCCTGCCGCATATCGCCGACGACTACGCCGGCAGCCACTGGCTGGCGAGCTTTGCGCTGCTGGCGCTCGATGTGTGAAGGACGCGCGGGGCTTCGCAGCGTTACGTCGCGTAGCTCACGAGCCCGCCGGTCATGGGCCGGAGCACGCCCGTGGTCGTCGGGAACGTGATCGGCAGCCCTCTGAGCGTGCGCACCGCGAGGTACGCGAACGCCTGCGCCTCCAGCGCATCGCCCGACCAGCCGACGGCATCGGCCGTGTCGACCCGCGCGGGCGCGAGATGTTCGCCGAGCAGCCTCATGAGTGTCCGGTTGCGCGCACCGCCGCCGGCGACGATCCAGCGCGCCGGGCGGCGCGGCAGATGAAGCCCCGCGCGGGCCACCGCCATGGCGGTCAGCGCCGCGAGCGTCGCCGCCCCGTCCTCGAGCGAGAACGAGGCGACCTCGCCCGCGACCTCGGCGAAGTCATTGCGGTCGAGCGACTTCGGCGGCGGCAGGTTGAAGAACGGTTTTTCGAGGACGCGCTTCACCAGCGCCATGTCCGCCTTGCCCGCGGCCGCCAGCGCACCGTCGTCGTCGAAGGCCGGACCGCCGCGCGCGCGCAGGAAGTCGTCGATCAGCGCGTTGCCCGGCCCGGTGTCGCAGGCGATCGGCGGCGCGTCGCCGTCGCAATAGGTCAGGTTGGCGACACCGCCGACGTTGAGCACGGCGACGGGCCCCGGACCGGAGAGCATCTTCACCAGGGCGCGGTGATAGACCGGCACGAATGGAGCGCCCTGCCCGCCGGCAGCGACGTCCGCCGCGCGGAAATCGAACGCCACCGGGCGACCGATGCGTCGCGCCAAGCCGGGCCCGTCGCCGATCTGAATGGTGAGGCGCCGCTCGGGGCGATGCAGCACCGTCTGGCCGTGAAACCCGACGATCGCGATCTGCGCGGGCTCGATGCGGTGATCCGCGAGGAAGCGCTCGAGCGCCTGGGCATGCGCCTGCGTGACCAGAGCCTCCGCCTGCCCGACCGTGCCCGGCCGCTCACGGCGGTCGGTGAGCGCAGCAGCTTCCGCCAGCGCCTGCCGCAGCAGCGCGCGCTCGTCCTCGGCGTAGGCCCGATATCCTGTCGGCCCGAACCCGGCGATGCGCTCGCCGTCGGTCTCGATCAGCGCCACGTCGACCCCGTCGAGCGAGGTACCGCTCATCATGCCCACTGCCCGGACCGATTCCATCGGGGTATCCGTTGTTGAAACCTGCGGCGGACCTGTTACACCAACCGGCCAGGGCAAGCCATGAGTACCTATAAATCCGATTTTCTGCGCGTTCTCGCCGAACGCGGCTTCATCCACCAGGTGTCCGAGCCGGAAGCGCTCGATGCCCTCGCCGCGCGCGGGCCGATCACCGGCTATATCGGCTTCGACTGCACCGCGCCGTCGCTGCACGTCGGCTCGCTGCTCCCGATCATGATGCTGCACTGGATGCAGCAGACCGGCCACCGTCCGATCGCGCTGATGGGCGGCGGCACGACGCGCGTCGGCGACCCGTCCGGCAAGGACGAGAGCCGCAAGATCCTCACCGAGGAGATCATCTCCGAGAACCTGAAGGGCATCCGCGCCATCTTCGACCGCTTCCTGACGTTCGGCGACCCTGGCGGCGCAATCATGTCGAACAACGCCGAGTGGCTGAACACGCTCAACTACATCGACTTCCTGCGCGACGTGGGCCGGCATTTCTCGGTCAACCGCATGCTGAGCTTCGACTCCGTGAAGCTGCGGCTCGATCGCCAGCAGGAACTGTCGTTCCTCGAATTCAACTACATGATCCTGCAGGCCTACGACTTCGTGGAGCTGCACAAGCGCACCGGCTGCGTGCTGCAGATGGGCGGCTCGGACCAGTGGGGCAACATCGTCAACGGCATCGATCTCGGCCGCCGCATGGAAGGCGTGCAGCTCTTCGCGCTCACGGCGCCGCTCATCACCACGTCCTCGGGCGCGAAGATGGGCAAGACCGCGGCCGGCGCAGTGTGGCTCAACGCCGACATGGTGTCGCCCTACGACTACTGGCAGTACTGGCGCAACACGGAAGACGGCGACGTGGAGCGTTTCCTCAAGCTCTTCACGACCCTACCGCTCTCCGAGATCGCGCGCCTCGCGGCGCTGCGCGGCCAGGAGATCAACGACGCCAAGAAAGTGCTGGCGACGGAGGCGACCGCGCTGGTGCACGGCCGCGCCGCCGCCGAGCAGGCGGAAGAGACCGCGCGCAAGACCTTCGAGGAAGGCGCGCTGGCACAGACACTGCCGACGATCGAAATCCCGCGCGGCGAGTTTGGCGCCGGGCTCGGCGTTCTCGCCGCCGGCGTGCGCGCCGGCCTCGTGTCGTCCACGAGCGAGGCCCGTCGTCAGGTGAAGGCGGGCGGGCTGCGCGTGAACGACGCCGCCGTGACGGACGAAAAGCTGGTGCTGAGCGAGCGCGACCTGACGCCCGAAGGCGTGATCAAGCTGTCGCTCGGGCGCAAGCGCCACGTGCTGCTCAAGCCGGTGTGACGCACGCTAACGTTCAGCGGCTCGGATCCGGCGGCCGATACGTGCTCGGCAGCCGCTCGCTCATCGCATTGGGGAACTCGAACAGCTTGCGCAACAGGCCGGGCGCGACCGCCGAGATCGGATTGACGCGCAGGATCGAGCGTCCGGGCGGGCCGACGACTTCATAGGTCAGGCCGAGCAGCCCTTCCTTCTCGCCCCCGAGAAACAACCCCACGATCGGGATCTGACCGAAGGCATTGTTGAGCCCATAGAGCGGAACGAAGGTGCCGCGCATGCGCACGTCATTGGCGGCATAGTCGATGGTTCCCTCGATGGTGGCACCCACGACCGGACCGCGCACCACGCCTTCGCGCACCGTCAGCCGCCCGGGCTGGCGCGTAAACTCGACGCGCATGCGCGTGAACTCGACCCCGTTGGGCGCACCGCCGGCCGCGCCGGCCACCACGCGATCCAGCGCCGCCTCGCCGCGGATCGAGAAGTCCCGCAGGTTGAGTACGCCATCCTGCGGCGTCGGCATGCCCGTGGGCGGATCCATCGCGACCCACATCTGCCCGCCGACCATGCGCGGATAGGTGTCGGTGAACCTGAACAGCGCGCCCGCGTCATTCGTCTCGAAATACATCACCGGCTTGCTGCCGGTGCCGGTGCGGCCGCGCAGGTCGCCGAGCAGCGGCGCATCCACGCCGAGCTTGCCGTTGAGCCCGAAGGTGCGCACAACGCCCGCGCGCCGCACGAACTTGAGATCGACCGACCTGAGCGCCTCGCCGTTGAATCCGGCGACCGCTCCGAGCTTGAGGTCGATGTCGAGGTCGAGCATCGGCTTGCTGCGGTGGCTGGCGGTGCCCCCCGCCAGCGAGGACTTCACGAACCCGCGCCCGTCGAGGACCTCGCCGCGCATGACGACCTTGAGCATGCCGTCGGAGCCGCGGTCGACCTTGAGCGAGGCCTTGTCGCCGTCCGACAGCGCGAACACCGGCAGATGCGCCGCCGTGATATCGCCCTCGCCGTCGAGTTCCAGGGTTCCCTTGAGCTGAGTGCCGGACCCCTCGACGAGGATGTCCTCGAGCCGCGTCGCCTTCTGCTTGCCGACATAGACGAAGCTCGCGCGCATCGGCTTGCCCGGCGCCTTGGACCAGCCTGGCAGCAGGTTCTCGATCCTGGCCGGCGCGAGGTCGGCATCGACCGCAAAGCGCGTCTCCTGCTCCGGCGAGGCGCTCAGCTTACCGGCGACGCGTACGGGGATCGGGCCGGCGACCGCGCCGTACAGGTCGAACCCCAGGCGGTTGCGCGCGGCATCGTCGAGCGTCGCCTGCAGCTTGAACGAGGCGTCCGGATCGTCGCGCAGCTTGCGGTACTCGACCGAGGCCGGCGTGCCGCCGATGCGCACGTCGCCCTTGACCTGGTAGCCGTCGTTGTTGGCGGTGATACGCAATGTCTGCGCCTCGAGCTTCTGCGACATCACGAAGCGGTCGATGGCGAAGTTGGTCACGTCGGTGACGACGTTGTAGTTGGTGGATCCCTTGGGCGCGTCGGGATCGATGGAGAATGCGAGGCCGACCTGTGCGGTGACGGTGCCGCGGCTGGTGGCGGGATCGACGGGCGAGCCCGAGAAATCCTTGAGGCGATCCGATGCGAGCAGTTCGGCGGCCGCAGGAACCTGGCCGTCGATGCGCAGCCGCGCCCGCGCGGGCGGCTTGTCCTGATGGGTATCGGGCACCTCGAACAATCCATCGCTCACCGTGAGCTTGCGGCCCGACGGCAGGTCGACGGTTCCCCGCCCCAGCGCAATGGTCGCGCTGCGGCCGGAAATGCGCGTGACGATGTCGGCATCACGAATGGCGGGCAGCCCGTCGATCGGCGTCATCACCGCGCCGTTGGCCACGATCTCGATCGCCAGGCCGTCCTCCGGAACCGGCGGCCCGCCCGACTGCAAGGTCGGCAGCGGCGCGTTCGTGGCGATCTCGACCCGCTCGATCGTCCCGCCGTCGAAATGCGCGAGCACCCACTTCCTGACCTTCGGATTGATCATCGGAGGCCAGACCTGCTTGAAGGCCGCCACCGACATCTGCTGGCCGGCGAGCCCGACCGCAAGCTTGGGCTCGGGCCCCGAATAGTCGAGGTTGCCCGAGAACGCGAAACCGACGCCCTTGCCGCTGACGTCCGCCTGATCGAGGTCGATGCGCTGCGCCTGCGCGTTGAAACGTCCGCGCATCGAGATGCGGTTGAACAGAAGGGTTTCGCCATCCGGGTTGTGCGGCGGGACAACGATGGTCCCCCCCGCGACCGAGACGTTCCACGTGCCGCCGGTCTCGATCGGCGGCGCCTCGGCGCGCAGCGACGACGTGAACCGATTGCCGCCGGCCACGACCTGGAACGGCACCGCCAGAAGACGCCGCGCGCCGTCCCATTCGAAGGTGATCTCCGCACGCTCGATCGGGATGCGGCTGTCCTCGTCGCCCGAGCCGCCGATCACGCCGGGTCCCACCACCATGCGGCCGCCGGCGACGGTGGGGTGTCCGTCCTGCGCGATCTCCGCGCGAATCGCGGCGGAGAACGGAACATCGGCTTCGAAATGACCGTCGCCGAACCGCAGCGCAAGCAGGACGTCGCGCAGCGCGATCTTGCGCGCTTCGATGCTCACGGCGCGCCGCCCCTCGCCCAGCGGCTTGACGCCGGCCAGCAGCACCCAGGGCCGCTCGTGGTGCTCGGACCCGATGCTGAAGACGACCTCGCCTGGACGCGGACGCGTGATGCTCAGGCTGATGTGCTCGAACACCGAGCGCTGGCCGTTGCGCTGGTCGTCGACGACCACGCGCCCGTTCTTGAGGCCGATCTCGTTGAGATCGTAGCCGTCGAGCCCGAGCGCGCTCAGGCTGTCGATCCAGGCCAGGAAGCCGGAGAAATTCCGCGGCGAGTCGCGCAGGAAGGTCTTCGACGGCTGCGCGATGATCTCGGTGACCGCGGTGGGCGTGGACGGCACGACCTTGGCCCCGGACGGCGTGGCGTCGTTGGCGAGCAGCGTGAACTGACCATCGGCGCTGATGCGCACTGAAATCTCCGCCCCGACGAGGTTGAGGCTCTCGGCGCGCGGAGAGCCGGTCAGGAGGCTGGAATGCGACAGCCCGACCTCGGCGCGCGGCGCGCTGGCGACCACCTTGCCGTCCGGCTCGCGCACCACGATGTCGCGGATGCGCACCGCAGTGCGTCCCTGCTCGTCACGCTCGATGACCGTGCCGCCGACCTCCACCTTGTGGCGCATGCCGAAGTTCTGCTCGATCGCGGCTGTGATCCAGGGGGTGGCGATGTCGAGCGAGATGGGACCCGAGGAGAGCCGCCACCAGAGTACGCCGAGGCCGAGCGCCACGACGATCACGGTCGCTCCAAGCACCATGCCCGCGCGCCGCAGGTGCGGCCATATCATCGCGAGACGATAGCGGGTGCCGGCTCCCCCGAGGCGGTCGAGGTGACGGAACCGATTGAACGGGCGCAGCAGGTGAACGAGCGGACCGAAGGAGTAGCGCCGTGACGACGCGCCCGCGCGCGCGGGCCGCTGCGCACGGGGCGCATCGTGTGCGCGGATGTCCGGGTGCGCATCGAAATCGGCGTCGAACCGATGTGCGGGTGCGGGCTTGCGGCGCCGGGGCGCGAAGTGGAGATGGCGCAGACGATTGAGCGGCCGCAGCAGATGAAGCAGCGGACCGAAGACGTAGCTCCGGTGTGCGGACGTCTGCCCGCAGCGCGCACGCTCGCGGCGATGCTCGTCCAGACTCGCCTCGAGTCCCCGCAGCGCGTCGAGCTTATGCCTGTTGTCGGCCATTCCCCGGCGGATGTCCCCTCTGCGCCGATCCGTCGGCAATCAGCGCATCTGTCGGCGCCAGCCCCGGCCGGCACCAGACCTTAACCCCACGATTCGCACCCCGCAGGCTCGACTTGAGCACGCGACCCCAGGCCCCCACAATGGCCGTGCGAAAGCGACGAAAGGAAGGCATATGGCCGCAAAACTGGTCCCCGGCAGCCCCGCCCCCGACTTCGAGCTGCCCACGGACGAGGGCGAGACCGTCCGCCTGCGGGACTTCAAGGGCAAGAAGCTGGTCATCTTCTTCTACCCGCGCGCCGACACGCCCGGGTGCACCCGCGAATCGATCGCCTTTTCGGAGCTCAAGAACGCATTCGCGAAGGCCGGCACGGCGGTCCTCGGCGTCTCGGCAGACGAAGTGGAGGCGCAGGAGGCGTTCAAGAAGAAGCACCGCCTCAAGGTGCCGCTCGGCTCCGACACAACCCGCAAGATGCTCAAGGACTACGGCGCCTGGGGCGAACGCTCGCTCTACGGCCGCAAGTTCATGGGCATCATCCGCTCGACCGTCCTGATCGATGCGAAGGGCCGCGTCGCGCAGGTGTGGCCCAAGGTGCGGGTCGACGGGCACGCCGAAGCCGTGCTCGAGGCCGCGCGCGCTCTGACAGTTTGAGGAAAATTAACCACGAGCGGCTCTAATCGCGTGAGCGCTGGTCGGGCGAAGTGGCAACCGGTTCGCCTTCTGCCTGCGTCACGTCAATGCTTGCGCGCGTCCGCACGCAAAACCGGTGACCACTTTTGCGAGATGGCGCGCCGCTGGCGGCGGTTGCGGGCGATTCACCCGCCTCGACCGCGGCCGGCGCGGGAACATCGATGTCGTACAGGTCCTCCACCGTCCGCCGGCCGGGCGAGCATGTCGCGCGCGCCGCCGATTTTCCCGCGCAGGCGCCGGAGCATCGTGATCACGGACATCGTCCCGCGCACGCGCGCCATGCGCACGCGCGGCCGGCGGCCTCCGACTACACGTTCACGCATGGCAAGCGCCGGGTCCGCATCGGTCCCGTGGCGTTCTGGATCTGCGTCGGCACGCTGGTCGTGATGGCGGGCTGGACCATGGTCACGGCCACCTATTTCGCGTTCAAGGACGACGTGCTCAAGCGGCTGCTCGCCCGCCAGAGCGAGATGCAGCACGCCTACGAGGACCGCATCGCGGAGATGCGCACGCAGATCGACCGCGTCACCAGCCGGCAGTTGCTCGATCAGGAACAGTTCGAGCAGAAGCTCGACCAGATCGCGCGGCGGCAGGCGACGCTCGAGTCCCGCACGACCACCCTGAGCACGCTCGCCGACCCTACGATCACCGGCTCGATCAAGGGCTCGGTGCCCCCGGCTTCGCACAAGCCCATCCCGCTGTCGGATCGCGGCGCCAAGGTCGAACGCGGGCTGGCGGCAATCGTCGCGCGATTCACCGGGCGCAACAATTCCGGCGGGCTCACCGGAACGCTGGCGCGTTTGCAGGAATCGCTCGACCGCGTCGAGACGCGGCAGGCCTCGGCGCTCGCCAACATCGAGGAAGGCTTCAACGGCAAGGCGCGGCGCATCCGCGGCGTGCTCGTCGAGCTCGGCGTGGAAGCGGGCAAGCCGCTGCCGCCGGCGACGGGGGGACCGTTCGTGCCGCTCAAGACGTCGTCCGAGCGCAACGCATTCGACCGCTATATCGAGCGCGTCAACGTCGCCCGCTCGCACGTCGACCGCCTCACCCACAAGCTGATGAGCGTACCCCTGCGGCGGCCGCTGGCGGGCGAGCTCGATCAGAGCTCCGGCTTCGGCGTGCGCGTGGATCCGTTCCTGGGGCGGCCCGCCATGCATACGGGCGTCGACTTCCGCGGCGACACCGGCGATCCGGTGCGCGCGACCGCGACCGGCACCGTCACGCAGGCCGGCTGGAGCGGCGGCTACGGCAAGATGGTCGAAATCCGGCACGGCAACGGGCTGTCGACGCGCTACGGACACCTGTCGGAGATTCTCGTGCGCGAGGGCCAGAGCGTGAGGATCGGGCAGATCGTCGGACGCGTCGGCTCGACCGGGCGTTCGACCGGGCCGCATCTGCACTATGAAACCCGCCGCGACGGCGACGCCGTCGACCCGACGAGGTTCCTGCGCGCCGGCGCGAAGCTGGGGCTGGCCTTCTAGAGGCGCTCTAATTGACGCGCGCGCCCGACGCCTTCACCACCTTGGCCCACTTCTCGGTTTCGTCGGCGTTGATCTTCGCGAAGTCCTCCGGCGAGCCGACGATCGGCATGCCGCCGAGCTCGACCATCTTGGCCTGGATCTTCGGGTCCGCCATCGCGAGGTTCACTTCCTTGTTCAGCTTGTCGACGATCGCGCGCGGCGTGCCGCTGGGAACGCCGAGCCCGAACCAGGCGCTCGCCTCATAGCCCGGCACGCTCTCCGCCACCGTCGGCACGTCCGGCAATGCGTCCGAGCGTCTGGCGGTGGTGACGGCCAGCGGCCGCAGCTTGCCCGCCCGGATGTGCTCGATCGAGGACGGCATGTTGTCGAACATCACGTGCGTCTGCCCGCCGAGAAGGTCGGTCAGCGCGGGCGCGGACCCGCGGTACGGCACGTGCACGAGCTTGACCCCGGTCATCAGCATGAAAAGCTCGCCCGAGAGATGAATCGACGTTCCGTTGCCGGACGAGGCCATGTTGACCTTGCCGGGATTGGACGTCGCGTACTTCACGAACTCCGACACGGTCTTCACCGGCACGGACGGGTTGACCTCCATGACGTTGGGAACGCGGATGAAACCGGCGACCGACGCGATGTCGTGCAGGAAGTTGAACTTCAGATTCTGGTAGAGCGTGGCATTGATCGCGTTGGCCGGATTGACGAGCAGCAGCGTGTAGCCGTCCGGCGGCGCATGCGCGACGGCCTCGGTCGCGATGTTGTTGCCCGCGCCGGGGCGGTTTTCGACGATGAACTGCTGGCCGAGCCGGTCCGAGAGCCGTTGCGCGAAGATGCGCGCGAGAATGTCGGTCGAGCCGCCGGCCGGGTAGCCGACCAGCCATTTCACCGGACGATTGGGATAATCGCTCTGCGCGTTGGCCGCGCACGAGAACAGGAACAGTAGTCCCAGGGCAGGCATCATCGATCGCAGAGCGCGCATACGTCCTCCCTTTGTGCTGGGGCGTGCGCGAGTCGAGCCCGGCCGCCCGCTGTTGTGCGAGCCAAGCATGACCGAGCCTGCGCGTCACGCCAAGCCCGGCCGTGACGGATCGAACAATCTGGATGTAGCTGATCTCAATCCGGATGCGAGCCGAGGCGGAGCCACACCTGCTCCACGTCCTCTGTTCGCCGTCCTCCGTTGGCCGTCCTCTGCCCGCGGTCCCTACTCGACGTCCTCGATTTCCTTCGGCCCCTCGCCGAAGGCGCGCTGCGCCAGCGTCGCCTCCATGAACTGGTCGAGGTCGCCATCGAGCACGGCGGCGGTGTTGGAGGTCTGCACGCCCGTGCGCAGATCTTTCACCATCTGATAGGGCTGCAGCACGTAGGAGCGGATCTGATGGCCCCAGCCGATGTCGGTCTTGGCGGCCTGATCGGCGACCGCCTGCTCCTCGCGGCGCTTGAGCTCGCGCTCATAGAGCCGCGCCCGCAGCATGTCCCAGGCCTGCGCGCGGTTGCGGTGCTGCGAGCGGTCGTTCTGACACACCACCGCGATGCCGGTCGGGATGTGCGTCAGGCGCACCGCGGACTCGGTCTTGTTGACGTGCTGGCCGCCCGCCCCGCCCGCCCGCATCGTGTCGACGCGCACGTCCGCTTCCTTGATGTCGATGACGATGCGGTCGTCGACCACGGGATACACCGTCACGCCTGCGAAGGACGTGTGGCGGCGCGCGTTGGAATCAAACGGCGAGATGCGCACGAGCCGGTGCACGCCGTTCTCGGTCTTGAGCCAGCCGTAGGCATTGCGGCCCTTGACCTGGATCGTCGCCGACTTGATGCCGGCCTCCTCGCCCGCGGTCTCTTCCAGATACTCGATCTTGAAGCCGTGCTTCTCGGCCCAGCGCGTGTACATGCGCAGCAGCATGTTCGCCCAGTCCTGGCTCTCGGTGCCGCCCGATCCGGCGTGAACCTCGAGGTAAGTGTCGTTCGTGTCGGCTTCGCCCGACAGCAGCGCCTCGAGCTCGCGGCGGCCGACTTCCGCGCGCAGCTCGCGCAGCGCCTCCTCGGCCTCCGCCACCACCGATTGATCCTTCTCGGCCTCGCCAAGCTCGATCATGCCGATATGGTCGTCGAGCTCGCGCTCGACCTTCTGGATCACGTCGAGCTGGCCCTCCAGCGCCGTGCGCTCCTGCATCAGGCGCTGCGCGCGCTGGGTGTCGTTCCAGAGACTGGGGTCCTCGGCGAGCTTGTTCAGCTCGTCCAGGCGTTCGCGGGCCTTGGGGACGTCAAAGATGCCTCCTCAGCAGCCCGACCGACCGCTTGATGTCTTCGACGAGGTTTTCGGTTTCCGCGCGCATCTGTCTTTCGATTCCGGAAGGAAAGTGGGGATGTAGCGATTGCGCGGCGCGGGCGCAACAGGCGCGCCGGGCACGCGGCCCTTTGCGATCCGCCGCTAGTACAGGCCGCTGCCGGTGCGCACCGCGCGGTCGACGTCAGGGGTCACAGCGACAGGCGAGCCGTCGGATTGCACCACCCCGATGATCGAGTTGCTGTCCGGCGGCGCCGTGCCCGGCTTGAAAGCCTCCAGGATGGCGTTCTGGCCCGGTCCCGCCCGGAGGCCGCTCTTGGGATCGATGCGGATCAGCTTGATGCCCGGGGGCACGCGGAACGGCACCGCCGGGCGATCGGCGAGCGCCACCTGCAGGAAGTCGCGCACGATCGGCGCGGCAAGATGGCCGCCGGTCGCGCCACGCCGGATGTGACGAGGCTTGTCGTAGCCGAGATAGACGCCGACGGCGAGTTCGGGCGTGAAGCCGATGAACCACACGTCCTTCTCGTCGTTGGTGGTGCCGGTCTTGCCGGCCACCGGCTTGCCGACCGCGCGCACCACCGTGCCGGTGCCGCGCTGGACGACGCCCTCCATCATCGAGGTGATCTGATAGGCGGTCATCGGATCGAGCACCTGCTCGCGCCGATCGATCAGCGCCGGTTCGGGCTGATTCTTCCAACCTTCGGCCTCGCAGCCGCGGCATTCGCGCTGGTCATGCTTGAAGATCGTATGGCCGTAACGGTCCTGGATGCGGTCGATGAATGTCGGAATGACCCGGCGGCCGCCATTGGCGAACATCGAGTAGGCCGTGGTCATGCGCATGACCGTGGTCTCGCCGGCGCCGAGCGCGAACGACAAGTAGTTCGGCAGGTTGTCGTAGACGCCGAAGCGGCGCGCGTACTCGCCGATCATCGGCATGCCGATGTCCTGCGCGAGGCGCACCGTCATGACGTTGCGCGAGTGCTCGATGCCGAAGCGCAGCGTCTGAGGGCCGTAGTATTTGCCGGTCGCATAGTTCTCCGGGCGCCAGGGCGGCAGCCCCGGCCCCTGGTCGATCTCCACCGGCGCGTCGATCACCACGGTCGACGGCGTGTATCCGTTGTCCAGCGCCGCGGCGTAGACGAACGGCTTGAACGAGGAGCCGGGCTGACGCATGGCCTGCGTCGCCCGGTCGAACTGGCTCTGATCGAATGAGAAACCGCCGACGATCGCCAGCACGCGACCGGTGTTCGGGTCCATCACCACCATGGCGCCGGAGATCTCCGGCACCTGGCGCAGACGGTACTGCGAGTGATCATTGGCAAGCGGCTCGACGTAAATCACGTCGCCGGGACTGAGCACCTGACCGACCTTGGTGATTCCGCCCTTTGGCGTCGGACCGCTCGCCGGCTTCGCCCATTTCACGCCTTCGAGCGGAATGTTGCCGACCTCCCGCTCGCGCACGACCGCACCGCCCGGCTCGCGCGAGGGCTGAAACCCGATGCGCGCGGCCTGATCGCTGACGTCGAGCACGACGGCCATCCGCCACGGCGAGACGTCCGACAGAGCCCTCACGTCGGCGAGCTTGACGCCCCAGTCGCCGGAGACGTCGATGCGCGCGACCGCCCCGCGGTAGCCCTGCGTCTCGTCGAACTTCACCACGCCGTCGACGAAAGCCTTGCGCGCCACGGCCTGAATCTTCGGATCGAGCGTGGTACGCACGGAGAGGCCGCCCTCGTAGAGCTTCTTCTCACCGTACTTCTCGAGCACGACGCGCCGCACTTCCTCGGCGAAATATTCAGCGGCATGGATATGCGCGCCGCGCGTGCGGTTGGCGACGTTGAGCGGAGCCTTCTTGGCCTTTTCCGCGTCGGCGGCACTGATGTAGCCGTCGTCGCGCATGCGGTCGATGACGTAGTTGCGCCGTTCGATCGCGCGCTCGCGGTTGCGGAACGGATGCAGCTCGCTCGGGGCCTTGGGCAGCGCCGCGAGATAGGCCGCCTCGGGAATGGTCAGCTCGTGCACCGACTTGTCGAAATACAGTAGCGAGGCGGCGGCCACGCCGTAGGCAGAGAAGCCGAGATAGATCTCGTTGAGATAGAGCTCGAGGATCTTGTCCTTGGGATAGGTGCGCTCGATCTTGAGCGCGAGCAGCGCCTCCTTGATCTTGCGCTCGAAGGAGACCTCGTTGGTGAGCAGGAAGTTCTTGGCGACCTGCTGGGTGATGGTCGAGGCGCCCTGCGGCCGCCGGTTGGTGCCGAGATTCTGCAGATAGAGAACGCCGGCGCGCATGATGCCCTGGAAGTCGAGCCCGCCGTGCTCGTAGAAATTCTTGTCCTCCGCCGCGATGAACGCATTGGTGACGAGCTTGGGCACCGCCTGGATCGGCAGGTAAAGCCGCCGCTCGGTGGCGTATTCGGCGAGCAGCGAGCCGTCCGACGCATGCACGCGCGTCATCACAGGCGGCTCGTAGTCCTTGAGCTGGGAATAGTCCGGCAGGTCCTTGGAGAAATGCCAAAGCAGGCCGGCGACGGCCCCGACCCCGACGATGAACAGCGTCGTCCCGGCTGCGAACAGGAAGCCGAGGAAGCGAAGGACGAGCTTCATGCGTTGTTCCTGCCCACCGACCTCAATCCGGACGGCCGAGAAGCCGTCCACCCCCAACACACGATCTGCGCGCGGGTAGCGCGACGCACAGAATATAACGGATACGGCAACTTACTCGCCCCGGTTTATGTTGAAACTTGGGCCGGCGGGCCCTGCTCACTCTTGTTGTGCGCGGGTCAGGCCGGCCGCTCCGGCCCCGGCGACCCGCGTGCTGAAATAATTGCCGACCGCATCCACGATCGCGTCGCCTGTGCGGCGGCGCCACGTGTCGGACGTGAGCTGCTTGAGGTCGCTGGCGTTCGACACGTAGCCGAGTTCCAGCAGGACCGATGGCACGTCCGGAGCCTTGAGCACGCGGAAACCCGCCGACTTGAGTGGATTCTTATGCAGGCGGGCGGCCGACTTCAGCTCTCCGACCAGCACCCGCGAGAACTGCGCCGAGAATGCCTTGGTTTCGCGTTGCGCCAGATCGATCAGGATATCCGCGATGTCATTGGGCTCCGACGTCAGGTCGACGCCCGCGATGACGTCGGCGCGATTCTCGGCGTCCGCCAGCCGGGCTGCCTCCGAGTCCGAGGCACGCTCCGACAGAGTATAGACCGTCGCCCCTCGGGCATCGCCGTCGCCGCGCGCCAGCGCGTCGCAATGGATGGAGATGAAAAGCTGCGCGTTGCGGTTGCGCGCCAGCTTCACCCGGTCGGCCAGGGTTATGAAGCTGTCGTCGGTGCGCGTCATCACCACGCGGTACTTGCCTGTGCGCTCGAGCTTGTCGCGCAACATCAGGGCGAATTCGAGCACCAGGTTCTTCTCGTGCACGCCGTTCGAGGCCCGGGTCCCGGTATCGATCCCGCCATGGCCGGGGTCGAGAACGATGATCGGCCGCGGATCGCCGGTGCTCACGGGATCTCGCTCCACCCGGCGCGCGGTTTCCGTTGCGCGCGGCAGGCGATTGTCGATCGCGCTGGCGCGCAGGAAGGTGGCCCGGTCCACCGCTGCAAGATCGAGCACCAGGCGAGCGGGCTGCCCCTCCGACCTGTCCAGCACGAAGGCCTTCTCCACCCGCACCGGTCCGGCCAGGTCGAGCACGATCCGCGAGCCGCCCGGCATGACCAGTCCATAGCGGAAAGCCTTGATCAACCCGCGGCCGGACTCCCCGGCCCGCGGCGGCAGTTGGAACGTCACCTGCGGCAGGTCGACGACCACACGATAGGGATCTGCCAGGGTGAATGCGCGCAGATCGATCTTACGGGTCAGATCGACCACGAAACGGGTCCGCTTGGCATCGCCTCCCAGACGGTAATCGGTGGCGACCGGGAATGGAGCGGACGCATTGGCGGGCTCCGTCGCCCCGGCGCGCCCGCCCGCCAGCGCGGACGTGAGCACCGCCAGGACAAGCGCGACGGCAAGCCGGCCAGGACTGCGCCGCCGCCCGGACCTCGGGTCGCCGTTCCGCTGGGCCGCGCTCGATTGCATCCCCGCCAGAGCCCCCACCTTTTTGCTGGAACGCGCTCCGCCTCTTACTGCATTAGGCGCCCATGGTTAATCCTCATTTAAGGATTCACCCGCGGTAATCCCCGTCCGGTTGCGAACAGCCCCGGTCCAGCGTGCATTTCGCCACAAATCACGGGTTTTCCCGGCTCGAATCAAGCGCTTGCCAACCCCCTGCGCTCCGCCCTATGTAAGAGTCCTGACGGTTCCCGATTCCGGTCTTGCCACGCTCGGGCATCCGGCACGCCGGCAGCCTAGCGCTCAGATCGAGGCCGAGGAGCCGATTGAGCCGCAAGCTGGCGCCCCGCTGCCCCATTCGAAGGACGACCGGTCTGCGCGCGGTGCTCCCGTTCGCTCGGGACAGTCAGAACGAACCCATAGGCAGCGCCCGCGCTGCCGCCCTGTCGAGGGCTGAAAGTCATGCCGCCACTTTACGCAATGGTCGCCGTTGCTGCCGCCTCAGGCAGCGGACGCGTGGCCGCGTGCGCAGGCGCGTACAGTGACTGGACGCCCGTATTTCTGCGTTCAACCTCACATTCGGCGGACCCTACCTCGCGCGACATCCGGCGGCGATTGCCCCGGGCCCTCGTCGACGCGCGGCGTCACGCCGCGAAGAGAATATTCAATGGCCAACAAAATGCTCATCGACGCGGCCCACCCGGAGGAAACTCGGGTCGTGGTGCTGCGTGGAAATCGCGTCGAGGAATTCGACTTCGAATCCGCCAACCGGCGTCAGCTGCGCGGTAACATCTATCTCGCCAAAGTCACCCGCGTCGAACCGTCCCTGCAAGCCGCCTTCGTTGATTACGGCGGCAATCGCCACGGCTTCCTGGCATTCAGCGAAATCCATCCCGACTACTACCAGATCCCGGTCGCGGATCGGCAGGCTCTGATCGCGGAGGAAGAACGCGCGCATCGCGCCGCCGAGGCCGAGCACGAAAGCCGCGCCGAACGTTCACGTGGCCGCGGTCGCGGACGGGGCGCACGCCGCGCCCAGGACGTGGTGCGCAGCGCGCCGGTCGAAGCTCACGTAGAGGCCCAGGCCGGAGAGGACATCTCCGACGCCCGGCTCGTCGAAGCGCAGGCCGAAGAGGTCGCAACCGAAGTCCTCATCAGCCCCTCCGCAGCAGACCTGGCCCTCGGCGAAAATCCCGCGAGCGAATCCGCGCCGGCCGACTCCGGTCTGTCCTCGATCGAGGACGACCATTCCGACCATGAGGCCGCCGGCGACGACGAGCACGAGCCTGGCGACGACGAGCACGAGCCTGGCGACGAGCGGCACGAGCCTGGCGACGAACAGCACGACGAGCGGCACGAGGCGTCCGCCGAGGATGCCGCCGCCAATGAGACGGACGAGGCGGACGAGGCGCACGACGACGGCGAAGCCGCCGACGAGGCATCGGACGGCGAAGGCGAGCCCGCCGCCGAAGAGGAAGACGTCGTCGAATCCGTCGGCGGCGCCGACGCCATGGAAGAGGTGGCCGAGCGCGCCCCGCGCCTGCGCCGCCAGTACAAGATCCAGGAAGTCATCAAGCGCCGGCAGATCATGCTGGTGCAGGTGGTGAAGGAGGAGCGCGGCACCAAGGGCGCGGCGCTCACGACCTACCTCTCGCTCGCCGGCCGCTATTCGGTGCTGATGCCGAACACCGCGCGTGGGGGCGGCATCTCGCGCAAGATCACCAGCGCGCAGGACCGATCGCGACTCAAGGAAGTCGCTTCCGCGCTCGAGGTCCCGGAGGGCATGGGCGTCATCCTGCGCACCGCCGGCGCCGCGCGCACGCCGACCGAGATCAAGCGCGACTTCGAATACCTGCTGCGGGTGTGGGAGAACGTCCGCGACCTGACGCTCAAATCGACGGCCCCGACGCTCGTCTACGAGGAAGGCTCGCTGGTCAAGCGCGCCATCCGTGACCTCTACAACAAGGACATCGACGAGGTGCTCGTGGCGGGCGAAGCCGCCTATCGCGAGGCCAAGGACTTCATGCGCATGCTGATGCCCACGCATGCCAAGAACGTGAAGCTCTACCACGAGACCACGCCGATGTTCTCGCGCTTCGGCATCGAGAGCCAGCTCGACGCGATGTTCTCCCCCGTCGTGACCCTGCGGTCCGGCGGCTATATCGTGCTCAACCAGACCGAGGCGCTGGTCTCCATCGACGTGAACTCGGGCCGCGCCACGCGCGAGCACCACATCGAGGACACCGCGCTCAAGACCAATATCGAGGCAGCCGAGGAGATCGCCCGCCAGTTGCGCCTGCGCGACCTCGCGGGCCTCGTCGTGATCGACTTCATCGACATGGACGAGAACCGCAACAACCGCGCCGTGGAACGGCGGCTCAAGGACGCGCTCAAGAACGACCGCGCCCGGATCCAGGTCGGCCGCATCTCGCACTTCGGCCTGCTCGAAATGTCACGCCAGCGCATCCGCACCAGCGTGCTGGAAAGCTCGACCGACAAATGCCCGCATTGCGGCGGCAGCGGGCACGTGCGCTCGGTGGCTTCGCTCTCGCTGCAGCTCCTGCGCGTCATCGAGGAGACGCTGCTGCGCGGCGCGACGCACGACCTCATCGTGCGCACCAACAACGAAGTCGCGCTCTACATCCTCAACCACAAACGCGGCCATCTGCGCGATCTCGAGAGCCGCTTCCGCATCACCATCACCGTGACCGCGGATGCGACAATGGGCGGGCAGCAGCCGTTCCTGGTCGAGAAGGGCGAGCAGGTCCACTCCCCCGAGCAGGCGCGCGCCATCGCGGCCGAGCCGTTCGGCGTGGCACCGGCCATCGCGGAAGAAGAGGAACCCGAGGGCGAAGCTCTCGAGGAGCCGTTGGAAGGCGAAGAGCCCGTCGAAGGCGAAGCGGCCCTGGAGGCCGACGAGGAAACCGCAGAAGAGCCGCGCGAGGGCGGCCGGCGGCGGCGCCGGCGGCGCCGGCGCGGTGGCCCCCGCCAGGGCGAACAGGCAGCGCCTGCGGAGCATGATGCCGCCGAAGAGGCCGCGGGCGAAGCCGAGGAGACCGGCGCCGAAACCGAAGGCGAGGAACACCCGGAACAGTCCGGCGGCCCTGAAGGCGCGGAGGCGCCCCGGCGCCGCCGCCGGCGCGGCCGCCGCGGCGGACGGCGCAACCGGCGGGGCGAAGAGCAGGCCACCACCTCCGATGAGGAGTCGGAGGGCTCCGAGGCAAACGGCTACGCCGACGAATCGGGCGCCGCCGCTGAACCGGCCCGCGCGGACGAGATCGAGGAAGCTCATGACCATGAAGCGCGCGTCGAGCCGGAAGTCGCCACGGCCGTCGCCGACTTTGGCGGACCCCCGCGCGAACTGACGGAAAGTCCTGCCCAGGACACCCCCACGCCGAGCGCGGCCTCGCGGCGACGCTCGACGGTGCGCGAGCGCGTCTCGATCGAGAACCTCACCAGCGCGCCGAGCCCCGCCCCCTCGCCCATTTCGTCGGCCGAAAGACCTGTTGCCGCCGCACCGGACGGCGAATCCGAGGCTGCCGGCGAACAGACGGACAGGCCCCGCCGCACGGGCTGGTGGGCGAAGCGGCTGCTGGGCGATCGTGGCTAGCGCCTGCCGTTCGAGGCCTGCATCGGCGATGCAGGCCTCGGAATTCAGCGGGACGGCCGCAGCATGTCATCCGCGTGTGGCTTTCGGCCTCGAAGGTCCTGCCTGAACGGGCCGACCGCAGACCCGCAAGCCGCCACACCAGCCAGCCGAGAGCGCGATGCAAAGCCGTTTCCACGAGCACGACGCCAAGGCCGCCGTGGAGACCTACGCCGCGGCCGGCATCAATGAGGATATCGCCCTGCGCGTCTATACGACGCGTCTGCTGGGCCAGGATCCCAAGCTCGTCCTGCACGGCGGCGGCAACACGTCGGTGAAGACGCGCGTGCGCGACCTGATGGGCGACGACACCGACGTGCTGTGCGTCAAGGGCTCGGGCTGGGACATGGCGGTGATCGAGCCGGCCGGTCTGCCCGCCGTTCGGCTCGCGCCGCTGCGCCGCCTGCGCGAGCGCGATGCGCTCGGCGATGAAGAGATGGTGGCGGCCCAGCGCGCCAACCTGATCGACCCCGGCGCGCCGACACCGTCCGTCGAGACCTTGCTGCACGCCTTCGTGCCGCACAAGTTCGTGGACCACACGCACGCGACGGCGGTGCTCAGCCTCGTCGACCAGCCTGACGGCGAAGCGATCTGCGCCGACGTCTACGAGGGCCGCATGGGCATCGTTCCCTACATCATGCCCGGCTTCGCGCTCGCCAAGCGCGCGGCGGAAGTCTACGAGGCCAGCCCGCAGGCGATCGGGCTGATCCTGCACAAGCATGGCATCTTCACCTTCGGCGCAACCGCGCGCGAAGCGTACGAGCGCATGATCGAGATGGTGTCGCTCGCCGAAGCGAGGCTCACGCGCGCACGCAAGGCCGTGTTCGCGACGGCGCAACTGCCCCAGCGCAGCGCGCCGCTCGCCGAGGTCGCCCCGGTGGTGCGCGGCGCCTGCGCGCTCACGGATCCCACCAACGAAGGCGCCTGGCGCCGCTTCGTCCTCGAGTTCCGCACCAGCCCCGCCGTCCTCAACTACGTCAACGGCGCCGAGGTTGAGCGTTACAGCCAGGCCGGCGTCATCACCCCCGACCACACGATCCGCACCAAGAACTGGCCCCTGGTGGCGCCGGCGCCCGATCACGCCAAGCCCGAAGCGTTCCGCGACGCGATGCGTGATGCCGTCGCCGCCTTCGTCGAGCGCTACCGCGCCTATTTCGAGCGGCACAATGCCCGCTTTGGCGGCGCGCGGCGGATGCTCGATCCCGCTCCGCGCGTGGTGCTGGTGCCCGGGCTCGGCCTGTTCGGGCTCGGCCGCAGCCGCAAGGACGCGCGCATCGCCGCCGACCTCGCGGAAGCCGCAGTCGAGGGCATCACCGACGCCGAGGCGATCGGCCGGTTCGAGTCGATCTCGGAAGCCGACATGTTCGATGTCGAGTACTGGTCGCTCGAACAGGCCAAGCTCGGCAAGCAGCCGGAGGCTCCCCTCGCCGGCCAGGTCGCCGTCATCACCGGCGCCGCCGGCGCCATCGGCTCTGCGACGGCGAAGGCGTTCGCAGCGGCCGGCGCGCAGGTGGCGCTGCTCGACCTCGACGAAGCCGCGGCCCAGGCGACGGCCAAATCCCTCGGCGCGATCGCGATCCGCTGCGACGTGACGGACCCCGCCTCCGTGCGCGCGGCGTTCGACGCCGTGGTCGCGGCCTACGGCGGGGTCGACATCCTCGTCTCGAACGCGGGGGCGGCCTGGCAGGGCCGCATCGGCGAGGTCGACGAGGCCGTGCTGCGCCAGAGTTTCGAGCTCAATTTCTACGGCCACCAGCGCGTCGCACAGGCGGCCGTGGGGATCATGCGCGCGCAGGGCACCGGCGGCTGCCTCTTGTTCAACGTCTCCAAGCAAGCGGTCAATCCGGGACCGAACTTCGGCCCCTACGGCCTGCCCAAGGCGGCGACCTTGTTCCTGATGCGGCAGTATGCGCTCGACTACGGCAGCGAGGGCATCCGCGCCAACGCGGTGAACGCCGACCGCGTGCGCTCCGGACTGCTCACCGGCGAGATGATATCCGCGCGCGCCAAGGCTCGCGGCGTTTCCGAGAAGGACTATATGAGCGGCAACCTGCTCGGCCGCGAGGTCACGGCCGAGGACGTGGCGCAGGCCTTCCTCGCGCAGGCGCTGGCGCTCAAGACGACGGGCAGCGTGACGACGGTGGACGGCGGCAACATCGCGGCGGCGCTGCGCTGAAGCGGCGCCACATGCAGGCGTGCGGGGCGGACGGAGCGTGTCAGCGCAGGTGCGTCGGGCGCGGGAGCATCTCGCGCACTTCGACGCCGATGCGGTTGCCGTTGATCACCACGGCGCCCTTGGCTATCGGGAAGTTGTTCGCGAGGATCTGGACTTCGTCGTTGTCGCCGCCTTCGAGCTCGATGATGGCACCACGGCCGAGGCGCAGCACCTGGTGTATGGGCATGGTGGCAGAGCCGAGAACGACAGCGAGATCGAGCGAGACTTTTTCAATGCGTGCCACGGGATGCCTTCCAGCAGAGTGTGAAGCGACACTGGCCCCGTCATGGTTACCAAGAGGTTAACACGCAGGTCATGAGCGTTCAGGCCGGCATCGATCGCGATGTCCTGCTGCCCGAGAGCGGCGATGGACCTGCCGTGGAGTGGCGGCAGAGCGAGGGGCTCGTGCCCTATGCCGACGCGCTCGCGCAGATGGATGCGCGCGTTGCCGCGATCGCGGCGGGCACCGCGCCGGAACTGATCTGGCTGCTCGAGCATCCGCCGCTCTACACGGCCGGCACCAGCGCACGCGCGCAGGACCTCGTGGAGGCGCGGTTTCCGGTCCACCACGTCGGGCGCGGCGGCCAGTTCACCTATCACGGGCCGGGCCAGCGCGTGGTCTACGTGATGCTCGATCTCAAGCGGCGGCAGCCGGATGTGCGGCGGTTCGTGGCGAGCCTCGAAGAGTGGATCATACGGACGCTGGCCAGCTTCAACGTGCGGGGCGAGCGCCGCGCCGACCGCGTCGGCGTGTGGGTGCGCCGGCCCGACAAAGGTCCCGATCACGAGGACAAGATCGCGGCCATCGGCGTGCGCGTGCGGCGCTGGGTGACGCTGCACGGGCTCGCGCTCAACGTGGAGCCGGACCTGTCGCATTTCTCCGGAATCGTGCCCTGCGGCGTGACGAGCCCGCGCTACGGGGTCACCAGCCTCGTCGATCTCGGCCACCCCGTGACCATGGCCGACGTGGACGTGACATTGCGGCGCACGTTCGTGCCGCTGTTCGGCGCGATCGCGCCGATGGCCTCACAGAGTGGGCAAGGTCGCGAAGGCGAGGCCGGCGGGGCGTAGGGCAAGCGCGTCCGCATCGGCTTCGGCGACGTCGACCGCATCGACCCGCGCGAGGCGCGGCCCCGCCCGGCAAGCCGCGATGGCATCATCGAGCGCCGCCGCGTCGCCTGCCAACACGGCCTCGACCGACCCGTCGCTGCGGTTGCGCACCCAGCCCTCGACGCCGAGCCGCATCGCCTGACGCTCGACGAAGTCGCGGAAGCCGACGCCCTGCACCCGTCCGCGAAACACGACCCGGCGCACAAGCTGCGGCATCACGCAACCTCCCGACGTTGGCCCGCGCCGCGGCTCCAGCGCCGCAGGCTGTCGATGTAGCGCACGGGCAGCCGCCAAGCCTGCGCGGCGTCCGTCACGAGCTCGAGATAGCCGGGCCTGGGGCGTCCGGGAGCGCGCGCCCCGGCAATGTAGATCAGCGCCGGCATCTGCCCCGCACCGGCGTGCACGCGGAGCATTGCGCGATCGTAGAGACCCGTCCTCACGCTCTCGTAGCGGTCGAGCGCATCGACATCGCGCGACGTGAGCCGCCATAGCACGCCATGCACCAGCCCTCCGGCGCAGGGCTGGACGGAGGCATAGCCGCAGCGCGCGATGACGAAGCGATGGCCGGCGAGCGTCGCGAGCCCGAGCGGGCGCGCCGACGGGCAATGCGCGCGCATGAGCGCGCGGTCCATGTTCGAGCCATAGGCGAAGTGCAACAGCATGCCGCGAGCGTTCCAGACTGCGCGGCGGGCTTATAGCGCCCAAGCGCCGCCCGCGTCGAGCGGCGGCCGGAGGGTCAGGAGTCGACCATCGCGCCGCCGTTGGGATGCAGCACCTGCCCGCTCATGTAGGAGGCGTCCTCGCTCGCCAGGAACACGAAGCAGGAAGCGACCTCGTTGGGTTGCCCTGCCCGCTTCATCGGCACCGAGCCGCCGTGCTTGGCCACGTGCTCGGGATCGAACGAGGCCGGGATCAGCGGCGTCCAGATCGGACCGGGAGCGACGGCGTTGACGCGGATGCCCTTGTCGATCACCGCCTGCGAGAGCGCGCGGGTGAAGGCCACGATCGCCCCTTTGGTCGCGGCATAGTCGAGCAGCGTCTTGTGGCCCTGGTAGGCCGTCACCGACGTGGTGTTGATGATCGCCGCCCCTTGCTTCATGTGGGCCAGCGCCGCCTTGGTCAGGTAGAACATGCTGAAGATGTTGGTGCGGAAGGTGCGCTCGACCTGCTGCGGATCGATGTCGAGCGGGTCCTTGGTCTCGTGCTGCTCGGCCGCATTGTTGACGAGGATGTCGAGCCGCCCGAGTTCCTTCACCGTGCGCTCCACCGCCCGGGCGCAGAACTGCGGATCGCCCACGTCGCCGGCGATCCCGATTGCACGGCCGCCCTCCCCTTCCACGAGGTCGACCGTCTGCGCCGCGTCCTCGCCCTCGTTGAGGTAGGCGATCGCCACGTTGGCGCCCTCGCGCGCGAAGGCGACGGCGGTGGCGCGGCCGATGCCGCTGTCGCCGCCGGTGATCAGAGCCACCTTGCCCTTGAGCCTGCCGACGCCTGGAAAGCGCGGACGGTAGTCCGGCTGCGGCCGCATCTCGCTCTCGTGACCGGGCTGGCGCTGCTGCTGCTGCGGGGGCTGCAGGTGTTCGTTCATCCGCCTCTCCAAAAGCTGATCCCATCAGCTCCCGGAGCGCAACGTGCGAGCAAACGGCGGGTTCCGCCGTCTTCGTGCACGCAAGTCCCTCAGGCGAACTCCAGAATGACGGCATCGACCGGCAAGGTGTCGCCCGGCCTCACCATGATCTTCTTGACGACTCCGTCGCGCTCCGCGCGCAGCACGTTCTCCATCTTCATGGCCTCGACCACCGCCAGCGTCTCGCCGGCCTTGACCTCCTGGCCTTCGGCGACGGCGACCGATCGCACCAACCCGGGCATCGGACAGTGAACGAACCTGGTGGTGTCGGACGGCGGTTTCGCCGGCATGACGCGCAGCGCATGCGCCTCGCGCTCGGTATAGACGAACGTGCGCGCCTCGATGCCCTGGAACGCGAGCAGGAAACCGTTGAGCAAGGGGCGCACCTGCACCGCCACGTCGTCGCCGTCCACGTCGCCGATCCAGACGGGATCGCCGGGCTGCCACGATGACCGCAGCAGCGACGGCGGCCTCTCCGTCCCGCCGGCGAGAGGACGCACCTCGATGGCATTGCCGTCGCGCCCGACCGCGAGCCCGACCTGGATCTCGCCGAGCCACACCGACCGCCGCCGCTCGCGCGTCACCGGGCGCCCGCCCGCCTGGCCCGAGATGCACCGCTTGCGCTCGCCCATGACGAAGTCCATGGCCGCAGCCACCGAGGCCAGAACGCGCGCCTGCTCGTCGGTCGGAGCCGCGAGGCCGAAGCCGCCGGGAAACTCCTCGGCGATGAAGCCGGTCGAGAGCTTGCCCTCGCGCCAGCGCGGATGCTGCATGATCGCGGAGAGGAACGAAATGTTGTGGCGAATGCCTTCGATGGTGAACGCGTCGAGCGCACGCGCCTGCGCCTCCACCGCGCCGGCGCGCGTGGGCGCGTGCGTCACCAGCTTGGCGATCATCGGATCGTAGTAGATCGAGATCTCGCCGCCTTCGTAGACGCCGGTGTCGTTGCGCACGGTGACACCGTCGGCAGTACCCTCCGGCGGCGGGCGATAGCGTGTGAGACGGCCGACCGACGGCAGGAAGTTGCGGTAGGGGTCCTCGGCGTAGACACGGCTCTCGACCGCCCACCCCGTCATCGTCACATCGGCCTGCCTGATGGCGAGGCGCTCGCCCGCCGCCACGCGGATCATCTGCTCGACGAGGTCGATGCCGGTGACCAATTCGGTGACCGGGTGCTCGACCTGCAGGCGCGTGTTCATCTCGAGGAAGTAGAAGCTGCGATCCTGACCGGCGACGAACTCGACGGTGCCGGCGCTGTCGTAGCCGACCGCCTTTGCGAGCGCGACCGCCTGCTCGCCCATCTTGCGCCGCGTCGCCTCGTCGAGCAGCGGCGACGGCGCCTCCTCCAGGACCTTCTGGTTGCGGCGCTGGATCGAGCATTCGCGCTCGCCGAGGTGGATGATGTTGCCGTGTTTGTCGCCGAGCACCTGGATCTCGACGTGGCGCGGGTTCTCGATGAACTTCTCGATGAAGACGCGTTCGTCGCCGAACGAGGCGCGCGCCTCAGAGCGTGCGCGCTCAAATCCCTCGGCGACCTCGGCCGCGGAATTGGCGATGCGCATGCCCTTGCCGCCGCCGCCCGCGGAGGCCTTGATCATGACCGGAAAGCCGATCGACGTGGCGATCTCGACCGCCTGCCTGTCGTCGTCGATCACGCCGAGATGGCCGGGCACGGTCGAGACCCCGGCGCGGGCCGCCGCTTTCTTGCTCTCGATCTTGTCACCCATGGCTGCGATCGCCGCCGGGTTCGGGCCGATGAAGGCGATGCCCGCCGACGCGAGCGCCTGCGCGAACTCCGCGCGCTCGGACAGGAACCCGTAGCCGGGATGCACCGCCTCCGCCCCCGTGCTGCGGCAGGCGGCGACGATCCGCTCGATGACCAGGTAGCTCTCGCCGGCGGGCGCAGGACCGATCGGCACGGCCAGATCCGCCATGCTCACGTGCAGGGCGTCGCGGTCGGCATCGGAATAGACGGCAACGGTCGCGATGCCCATGCGCCGCGCGGTCTTGATGATGCGGCACGCGATCTCGCCGCGGTTGGCGATCAGAATGCGCTTGAACATGCCGCGACACCGGCCCCGCTGGACGCTGACGGTCTTCGATTGCGGCTTCGGCGGCCGGTTGTCAATTCGTGCTCGCGGCCGCCTGGCAAAATAATTCCGCGTCCGCCCGCTCGTGCGACGCGGTTGTTCCAATTGCGACGAAAGTCGCAGACGAATAATCTCGCCGGTGGCGTGGCTGGCGCCGGTCCTCCGGACTCTCTATATCCTGTGCGAACATCAACGGGCTGCTGCGGCCGGATTTTTTGATTTGGAGGTAGACATGGCACTCGCACTTGGCGATACGGCACCGGACTTCGAGGCCGAGACGACGCAGGGCAAGATCAAGTTCCACGATTGGATCGGCGACTCCTGGGCCGTGCTGTTCTCGCATCCCAAGGATTTCACCCCGATCTGCACGACCGAGCTCGGCTACATGGCGCGCATCAAGCCCGAGTTCGACAAGCGCGGCGTCAAGATCATCGGCCTCTCGGTCGATCCGGTCGACAACCACGCGAAGTGGGCCGAGGACATCAAGGACACCCAGGGCTTTGCGCCGAACTATCCGATGATCGGCGACACCGACCTCAAGGTCGCGAAGCTGTACGGCATGCTGCCGGCGGCCGAGACCGGCACTTCCGAGGGGCGCACCGCCGCCAACAACCAGACCGTCCGTACGGTGTTCGTGATCGGCCCCGACAAGAAGATCAAGCTCCACCTTGCCTACCCGATGACGACCGGCCGGAACTTCGACGAGATCCTGCGCGTCATCGACTCGCTGCAACTCACCGCCAAGCACAAGGTGGCGACCCCGGCGAACTGGAAACACGGCGACGACGTCGTCATCTCCACCTCGGTCACCGACGAGGAAGCCAAGAAGACCTATCCGCAAGGCTGGAAGGCGCTGCGCCCCTACCTGCGCATCGTGCCGCAGCCGCGCTCCTGATCAACAACACTTGCGATCTGCGAAGGGCGTGGCGCGTGCCGCGCCCTTTTTCTTTTCGGCCGCACTGGTCCTCAGTCCGTCGACTGCTTCGCGTCTGCCAAGGCGGACCGTCCCGTGGCTTCATCGACCGGGACGAACCTGATGGGGCCTTCGCTCGACGCCACGGATCCGGCGATCACACCGCCGGCGACACCTCCGACCGCCATCCCGACCACCAGCGCCTTTGCGCGATCGCTCATCACAGTGGAAAAATAATAGGTCTTTCCGGGCTGAGTCCGGAAATCGTGCGTGGTGACGCCATAGCCAAACGACTTCTCGGACGCGAGTTGGTGCACGCCGGCCGGCACGTCGCGATAGACGAAGCCTCCCCTGCGCAAGGTGCCCATGGGCCGGCCGTCGAGGTTGACCGTGAAATCGGTCGTCCAGTGGTTGGGATAGACGACGACGCGTGACGTCCCGTTGCCGGGCCTGTGCATCGATGAGAACGCCGGACCGCTCGGGAGGCTTGCGCACCCGCCGATCAAGAGCGCGATCATCAGGGACAGAACAGCACCCAGGCGCGCCCGAGGCGCGCGTTCACACCAGACTTGCATTGAAGAAACCCCCCGCCCTTCGCGCTGGGATTGTAGGACCCGGTAGTTCGCCACGCAACCGAACGCGCGGTTTGCCTTCAGGCGAATCCGGTAGCCGGCCGATGCAGGCGCGCTAATATGCCGGGCAAGGGCGCCCGCCTGCGCCGGACAACATCGGAGGAAAGGCTCATGCGTGTCACGCGCCGCGGCGCTGCCGCTCTTCTTGTCATCGGGGCAAGCGCGGTCGCGATGTCGACGCCGGCCTTCGCCCAGGGCGACAAGCCTCCCGTACGCATCGTCGTCGGCCTCGCCGCCGGCGGCACCAACGACCTGATCGCGCGCGAACTCGCCGAGCGGCTGCGCGCCATCACCGGCGAACCGCACGTCGTCGAAAACAAGCCGGGGGCCACGCAGCGCATCGCGCTTGGCGAGGTGAAGAAATCCGAACCCGACGGGCGCACGCTCCTGCTGGCGACCAATACTCCCTTCTCGATCCTGCCGGCGGTCTATGGCTCGAAGGTCGGCTACGACGCGGTCAAGGACTTCACCCCGATCGCACGCGTGGTGAAGTTCGACATCGGCATCGCCACCGGGCCGAAGGTGAACGCCAAAAGCTTCGCCGACTACGTCGCGTGGTGCAAAGCCAACCCGTCCCAGGCCGCGTTCGGAACGCCCGGCGCGGGAACCTCGTCGCACTTCATCGGAGTCATGATCGGCAAGGCGATCGGCGTGCCACTCGCGCACGTACCGTACCGCGGCGGCACCCCCGCGCAGACGGACCTCATCGGCGGGCACCTGCCGATGCTGATCAACGGCCTCGCCGACATGATGCCGAACCACAAGGCGGGCAAGCTCACCGTGGTCGCGGTGACGGGCGCCAAGCGCTCGCCCCTGCTGCCCGAGGCCCCGACCCTGAAGGAGCTGGGGATCGAGGTCGACGCCGACATCGCGGTCGACGTCTACGGCCCGGCCAGCATGGCGCCGGACCTCGTCAAGAGGATCAATGCCAATATCGTCCAGGCGCTGAACGTCCCGGAGACGCGCAGCAAGCTCTCCACCTATGGCGTCGTGATCGCGCCTTCGACGCCGCAAGAGCTCGCGCAGGCGCAGCTCGCCGAGATGAAGATGTGGCTCGAACCGGTGCGGGCGAGCGGCTACACCGGCGAATAGAGAATGCTCACCGCCCGGTCTTGATCCGCGTCCACAGGCGATTGATCGTGCGCTGTGCGCGCGGGTCGCGTGCCGAGATGGTGTAGAGCTTCGCCATCGTGGCGGCGTCGGGATAGACCGTCGGATCGTTGCGCACGGATGGGTCGATCGGCTGGATGTCCGGCGTCACGCCATTGGCGTAGCCGAGATAATTCGTGCTCTTGGCGGCGACATCCGGGCGCATCAGGTAGTTGATCAGCGCGTGCGCCTCCTCGACGTTCCTGGCGTCCTTGGGAATGGCGAGATTGTCGAAGAACATCTGCGCCCCTTCCTTGGGGATCGCATAGCCGACCTCGACCCCGGCCTTGGCCTCCGCGGCGCGCTTCTGCGCCTGCTTGATGTCGCCGGACCACCCCACGACGAGGCAGATCTCGCCGCCGGCCAGCGCGTTGAGATACTCCGACGAATGGAACTTGCGCACGGAGGGCCGGATGCTCTCAAGAAGGTCGGCCGCCTTCTGCAGGTTGGCGGCGTCGAGCGAATTGGGGTCGAAACCGAGGTAGTGCAGCGCGGCCGGCATGATGTCGTCGGCCGAGTCGAGCATATGGACGCCGCAATCCTTGAACTTGGCAATGTTCTCCGGCTTGAACACGATCGCCCAGCTGTCGATCGCCGCTCCGCCCAGCGCGTCACGCGCCTTCGCGACGTTGTAGCCGATGCCGGTCGTGCCCCACATGTAATTCACGGCATGCTGGTTGCCCGGGTCGTAACTCGCGAGCCGCTTGGCGATCTCCGGCCACTGATTTGCGATGTTGGGAAGCTTGGATTTGTCGAGCTTGAGGAAAACGCCGGCCTTGATCTGGCGCTCGAGGAAATAGCCTGTCGGCACCACCACGTCGTAACCGGATTTGCCCGCCAGCAGCTTCGTCTCGAGCGTGTCGTTGGAATCGAAGGTGTCGTAGCGGACCTTGATGCCGGTTTCCTTGGTGAATCCGTCGAGGACCGTCGGGCCGATGTAGTCCGACCAGTTGTAGAAGTTGACGACGCGCTCCTGCGCGCCGGCCGGCGATGTCGCAGCGCCCATGAACGCGAGCGCGACGAGTGCCCTCACCGCTCCCCGCATGATCAGCGATAAACGCGCTTGCCGCGCCTTTGCGCGCGCTCGACGTAGTAGGGATTGAGCCGGCAGGTCCCGCCGACGCCGCGCTGCGCGACGTTGCATTGCTCGAACGTCGCATAGCCGCATTCGAAGAGTTCCGTCATCGCGCTCAGGCACCATTTCTGGCCGTAATAGTTCCAGAACCAGTTGTTCGACTGGACGCGGTAGCCGGCCTGCGCCGTGCCGCCTGCCAGCAGCAGACCTGCCACCAACGCAATTCCGACGATCGATCCTCGCTGCACGGCGTCACCTCATCGCTCGACCGGAAGGCCCGCGGCCTTCCACGCCTTCAATCCACCCGCCAGATGGGCATCGTACGGCAGTCCGGCGGCCTGCGCGAGTTGCGAGGCGGCGACCGAGCGAATGCCCGAAGCGCAGGAAAACACCACCAGGCGGCCTTGCGGGTCGGGAAGCCCGCCCGGATCGAACACCGACATCGGCATAACGTGCGCGCCCGCGATCCGCTCCATCTCGATCTCGCGAGGCTCGCGCACGTCGACGATCAGCATCGTGCCCTCGGCGAGGCCGCGCTCGACCTCCTGCGGCGCGAGATCGCGTACGGTTGTCATCTGCCTCCTCCGCATGCCCGGGCGGCCCGGCTGCCCTCAACTGCGACTGCCGGCGGCCGCGGCTCGCAAATCGCGGCACGCATTCCGTCAGATCGTCACTTGCGTGCCCACTTCGACCACCCGGCCGGTCGGGATGTGGAAGAAGTCGCTGGCGTCGTTCGCGCTCTTGGCCAATGCGATGAACAGGCGGTCCTGCCAGCGCGGCATGCCGGAATGGACGGCCGGCTTGAGCGCGCGGCGCGACAGGAAGAACGATGTCGACATGATGTCGAAGGGCCAGCCGCCTTGCTTGCGGGCGATGGCCAGCGCGTTCGGCACGTTCGGCGTTTCCATGAAGCCGAACTTGAGCTCGAGCCGCGAGAACCGCGGCGACAGCTCGATCGTGCGGATACGGTCCTCGTGCGACACGCGCGGCGTGTCGGCGGTCACGATCGTCATGATGACGTTGTGCTCGTGCAGAACCTTGTTGTGCTTGAGATTGTGCAGCAGCGCGGTCGGCGCGGAGTCTGGATCGCTGGTCAGAAAGATCGCCGCCCCTGGAACGATATGAGGCGGCTTCTTCTCGAGGCTTTTGACGAGCGACTCGAGCGGCACTTCGGTGCGGCGGGTCTTGCTGGCGAGCAGCAGAGTGCCGCGCCGCCACGTAACGATCATGACCACGATCGCCGCCGCGAATACCAGCGGCACCCAGGCCCCCTGCAGCAGCTTGAGCAGATTCGCGAACAGGAACGTGAAGTCGAGCGCGACCAGCGGCACCATGAGCAGGGCCGCGTTCCAGGGACGCCAGCCCCACAGCTTCCAGATCACGATGAACCCGAGCACGCCGTCCACCACCATCGTGGTGGTCACGGCGATGCCATAGGCCGACGCGAGGTTGCTGGACGTGCGGAACATCGCCACCAGCAGCAGCACGCCGGTCAACAGCGCCCAATTGACGCGCGGGATGTAGATCTGGCCCAGCCGTGTTTCAGACGTGTGGCGGATCGCGAGGCGTGGAATGAGTCCGAGCTGGATCGCCTGCTGGGTGAGTGAATAGGCGCCCGTAATCACGGCCTGGCTGGCGATGATGGTGGCGAGCGTCGCGAGGATGACGACGCCCGGGAGAATTGACTCCGGAAACAGCAGGAAGAACGGATTCTTGAGCGCCCCCGGGTGCGCGAGCACCAGCGCGCCCTGCGCGAAATAATTGATCACCAGCGACGGCAGAACCAGCAGCAGCCAGGCGGTCTGGATCGGGCGGCGTCCGAAATGACCGAGGTCGGCGTAGAGCGCCTCGCCGCCGGTCACCGTGAGGAACACAAGCCCGAGGGTCACGAGCGCGATCACGCCATGGTCGAGCATGAAGCGGACCGCGTGCAGCGGGTTGACCGCGGCGAACACCCGCGGGTCGTCGAACAGATGGGTAAAGCCGGCGACCGCCATGGAGACGAACCAGATCACCATGATGGGACCGAACAGCGCCGCCACCCGCGCCGTGCCGTGCGATTGCACCGCGAACAGCGCGACCAGGATGACCACCGTCATGGGCACCACGAAATGCTCCATCGCCGGTGCGACGACGTTCAAGCCCTCCACGGCGGAGAGCACCGAAATGGCGGGCGTGATCACGGAATCGCCGTAGAACATCGCCGCGCCGAGCGTCCCGAGCATGAAGATCATTGCGGTGCGTCGCCCGACCGCGCGCGAAGCCAGCGCGGTCAGCGAGAGGGTGCCGCCCTCCCCGTTGTTGTCGGCGCGCAGCAGGATCAGCACGTACTTGATCGTGACCGTAATGATCAGCGACCAGAACATGAGGGAAAGGACGCCCAGAACCGGCGCGAGCGAGATCGGCTGCTCTCCGGTCGCGGCGGTGAGCGCCTCGCGGAAGGCGTACAGCGGGCTGGTGCCAATGTCGCCGTAGACGACGCCGACGCTGCCGATGATCAAGCCGAACTGCCGGGTCGGCTTGGCGTGCGCGGCCGATGGGTCTCCGGGCGAGCCCGCCGCGCGAATAGCATGTGCCATGTACTACAGCGCTGTTGCCGCCGCCGTGGAAACGGGCGCCCTTATAGCACCCGCTGTCGCGAAGAAAAATGCAATTTAGTCCTATCGGGTTGCGTGTTTACCCCCGTGGGCCGCAACCATTTTTTTCGGCGCCCGGCGGGTATGGCGCTACGGCTTGAAATCGATCGGAATCGGCGGCTCTTCGCGCATCAATGTGATCGTCACGCGGCGGTTTGCCGCAATATACGGATCGTCCGGGAACAGCGGCTGCGTGTCCGCGCGCCCGCTGACCATGTAGAAATTGGACGCGGGCACGCCCTCCGCCTCGAGAATCTGGCGAACCACGGTGGCCCTGTCTGTGGACAATTCCCAGGGTCCATAGCCGGAACGCGGGGGCACCCGCGAAGCGGCGGAATGTCCGGTGATCGTGATGCGGTAGGGCACCGCCTTGAGCGCGCTTGCGATCTTCACGAGGGCCCGACGCGTGCGCTCGTAGGGCTGGCGGCCGTTCTCGGGGAACATCGCCCGCCCGTCCTGGTCGACGATCTCGATGTTCAGGCCGTCCTTGGTCTCCTCGATCACGATGTTCTTCGACACTTCGGAGATCTCGGGAAGATCCTGCAGCGCCTGGCGCAGCGACGCAGCGGCCAGGGCGAAGGCGCGATCCTTCTTGAGCCGCATGGCGTTGCTGCGGTCGCGGTCGTGCGGCTCGGGCGCCGGATTGCCGGTCGCCTCCTCGGGCGGGATGTGCTCGACGTTCTTGAGCTTCGGGCGCGTGGGCAGCCCCGGAATCTCGATGATCCCGGAATATCGCACGTTGTTCTGCACGCCGAAGGCGTCGCGCATCGAACCTGCGACGATCTGAAGCTTGTGCTGGTCCTGATTGGAGAACGCGACAAGCATCACGAAGAAGCTCATGAGCAGGCCCATGAGATCGGCGAACGTCACGAACCAGCCGTGACCTCCGTGTGCACCCCCGCGCTTCTTCGCCATGACGCTCGCAACTCTGCTCTGTTCTAGAGCGCAATCCGCTCAAGCCGTTCGGCCGTTGCCGATCGCCCGTCCGTTGTCCATCCCGATGCGCCGAACCCGTTCTGGTTCGCCGATCAGGCGGTCGCCTCCACCGTCTCCTCGTCCCGATGCTTCTCGGGCAAATAGGCCAGCAGCATCTCGCGCACGAGCGCGGGACTCTTGGAATCGCGGATCATCAGGATTCCGTCGATGATCAGCGTCCGGTTGATCTCTTCCTCGACCAGCTTCACGTGCAGCTTGTCGGCGATCGGGAGACAAAACAGGTTGGCGACCACGGCGCCGTAGAGCGTGGCGAGCAGCGCGACCGCCATGAAGGGGCCGAGCTTGGACGGGTCGGTCATGTTGGCGAACATCTGCACCATGCCGATCAGCGTGCCGATCATGCCGAAAGCCGGCGCGCAGTCCCCGACCGCGCGATAGATCTTCTGGCCTTCGTCGAGGTGCGTGAGGAAGTTGTCGCGGTCGCGCTCGAGATTGTCCCGGATGAAGTCCGCGTCATAGCCGTCGGCGACGAACCGCACGCCCTTGGCCAGGAACACGTCGTCGATCTGGACGGCTTCGAGGCCGATCGGCCCCTGCTTGCGCACGATCTCGGCCAGTCCGGCGATCTCGTCGACCAGTTCGCGCGGCCCGATCGAGCGCAGCGTGAAGGCAAACTTGATCCCCAGCGGCAGACCATGGATCATCGCCGCGAGCGGAAAGCGGATCAGGGTTGCCGAGATCGAGCCGCCGAAAATGATGATGACGGCATGGATGTCGTAGAACATCCGGAAGTCGCCGCCCATCAGGATGAGCGTAACGACGACCATTGCGCCGGCGGCGAGACCTATGCCGGTTGCGATGTCCATGCAATTCCCCAACGCCCACTGTCGCTCGAGCGCGACGTGGATGGTGATCCGCGCCGCAGCCCCCGGAATCCTGGAGGAGCTTGAGGGTCCGCCGCACTCCATGTGCGCCAATCAGCGCACGCCGCACTCTAGGCGGTGGCCGATTAAGGACCGCTTAAAGGCCCGACCCTTGATTTTCCCGAGCAAATCCGGCGACTTGTGTCTCGTTCTGACCGGTCCGCGCCGCGATGGCGCGGCTTGACCCGCCCCCGTCCCCGCCAACACAATCCGGGCGCGCCCATTAGCGGCAGCCGCCTGCACGACCAAGGAGGAACAAGACGATGCGCACCATCGGCCACTTCATCGGCGGCAAGGAGATCGCGGGCGCGTCCGGGCGCATGGGCGACGTCTTCAATCCCAACACCGGCGAGGTACAGGCCAAGGTGGCGCTCGCCTCACGCGCCGAGGTCGCGCAGGCCGTGGCTAATGCGCGCGCCGCGCAGCCGGCGTGGGCGGCGACCAACCCGCAGCGTCGCGCGCGCGTCATGTTCAAGTTCGTCGACCTGCTCCAGCGCGACTTCGACAGCCTGGCGGCGCTGCTGTCGTCCGAGCACGGCAAGACCATTCCCGACGCCAAAGGCGACATCCAGCGAGGGCTCGAGGTGGCCGAGTTCGCCTGCGGAATCCCTCACCTGCTCAAGGGAGAGTTCAGCGAAGGCGCCGGTCCCGGCATCGACCTGTATTCGTTCCGTCAGCCGCTCGGCGTCGTCGCCGGCATCACGCCGTTCAACTTCCCAGCGATGATCCCGATGTGGAAGTTCGCGCCGGCGATCGCCTGCGGCAACGCGTTCATCCTCAAGCCGTCAGAGCGTGATCCGTCGGTGCCGATGCGCCTTGCCGAGCTCATGATCGAGGCGGGACTGCCGCCCGGGGTCCTCAACGTGGTCAACGGCGACAAGGAGGCGGTCGACGCCCTGCTCACCGATCCGCACATCCAGGCGATCGGGTTCGTCGGCTCGTCGGCGATCGCCGAGTACATCTACGCAACCGGCTGCGCGCACGGCAAACGCGTGCAGTGCTTCGGCGGCGCCAAGAACCACATGATCGTCATGCCTGACGCCGACATGGACCAGGCCGTCGATGCGCTGATCGGAGCCGGCTACGGTTCGGCCGGCGAGCGCTGCATGGCGGTCTCGGTCGCCGTGCCGGTCGGACAGAAGACCGCCGACCTTCTGGTCGAGAAGCTCATCCCGCGCGTCGAAAGCCTGAAGGTCGGCCTCTCCACCGACCCGCAGGCCGATTACGGGCCGCTGGTCACGCGCGCCCACCTCGACAAGGTGAAGGACTATGTCGACCTCGGAATCAAGGAAGGCGCCAAGCTGCGCGTCGACGGCCGCGGCTTCAAGCTGCAGGGCTACGAGAACGGCAACTTCATGGGCGGCTGCCTGTTCGACGAGGTGACGCCGCAGATGCGCATCTACAAGGAGGAGATCTTCGGGCCGGTGCTGTCGGTGGTGCGGGCGAAGGACTACGAGGAAGCGGTGCGGCTGCCGTCCGAGCACGAGTACGGCAACGGCGTCGCCATCTTCACGCGCGACGGCGACACCGCGCGCGATTTCACCTCGCGCGTCAACGTCGGCATGGTCGGCGTGAACTTTGCGATCCCGGTGCCGCTGTCCTACTACACGTTCGGCGGCTGGAAGCGCTCGGGCTTCGGCGACCTCAACCAGCACGGGCCGGACTCGATCCGTTTCTATACGAAGACCAAGACCGTCACGGCGCGCTGGCCCTCGGGCACCAAGGAAGGCGCCGAGTTCGTCATCCCCACGATGCGCTAGCGCGACGCCTTCACCAACGCGAGCCGTGGAATGAACAGGACCGCGACCACGGTCCCGGCGAACTCGACGAACGCGCCGACGATCAACGCAAGCCTCATCCCCTCCACGAGGGCTTGCGGGCTCTCGGGCATCGGCCCGGCATATGCCGCAAACAGGCTGCCGAGCAGCGCGACCCCGAGCGTCGCGCCCGTCATCCGTGACGTGTTGACGACACCGGCCGCCGTGCCGGCGAGAGTCTTCGGGAGCGTTTCGACGGCGACCGACAACGTCGGCCCCGTGTTGAGCCCGAGCCCCACCCCGATCACGACGAGCGCCAGCATGACGACGACGATGCTGGTTTGAAGCGACACCATGGCCAGCATCGCCAGCCCCGAGCCCATGCAGGCCGTTCCCGCCGCCATCATCGCCCGCGCGCCGAAGCGCACGGCGAGCTTGCCGGATTTCTGCGACAGAAGCGCGAAGATCAGCGCCATCGGCAACAACGCGAGTCCGGCAACGACCGCCGTCGCGCCGCGCGCGCTTTGCAGATAGAGCGGGACCAGAAACAGCATCCCGTACATGCCGAAGGTCATCGTTGCCGCCACGGCCGTCGCCGCGGAAAACGGTGCGGCACGGAATATCGCGAGCGGCAGGAGCGGCGCGCGGCTGCGAAGCTCCACGACCACGAAACCCGCGAAGGCCATGGCCGCCAGGAGGAGGCTGCTCAACGTCCACGGGCTCCCCCAGCCCCAATGGGGTCCTTCGATGCCGGCGAGCGCAAACGCTCCGAGCGCAACGATGGCCAACGCCTGACCGGGCAGATCAAGCTCGCGGCTGCCAGTGGCATGGGACTGCGGAATGCATCGGCGCGCCAGGAAAAAGCCGGCGATGCCAACCGGCACCACCAGAATGAACAGGCTCCGCCAACCGGCATAACCCACTGCAAAACCACCTGCGGCCGGGCCCACCAGCCAGGCGAGAGCGTTGCAGCTCGCCCAAATGCCGATGGCGCGAGTCCGTTCGGCGGCACCGGTGAAGGTTTCCGACAGGATCGCCAACGAGACGGGGACGGCGAAGGCTGCCCCCAGCCCCGTCAGGCCCCGCGCGGCGATGAGGGTTGTCTCGTCCGGCGCAAGGCCGCAGATCAGCGAGCCGCCCGTGAATAGCCCAAGTCCTGTCAGGAAGATCGTCCGCCGGCCATAGGCGTCGCCGAGCGTTCCGCCGGTGAGCAGGAAGCTGGCATAAGCAAGATTGTAGGCATCGAGCACCCATTGGAGGCCGTTGAGCCCGACGTTCAAATCTCCACCGACCTGCTTGAGCGCCAGGTTCACGACCGAGGTGTCGAGCTGCGCCACGAAAACCGCGACGCACGTCGCCAACAGCACAAGCGATTGGCGGGACAGCCGTTGCCGCTCCAGCGGTGGAGCGGGACGGACGGCAGGTGGTGCGCAGGCACATTTGTCCGGGCTCATACGCGCGAACATCGGGGCGCTCGCGGCTGACACCCAGGCAAATCGTTTCGATCGCGGTCGAAGCAACAGGGGTGGCGATTGCGCCCCGCCAGCCGCATATTGCGCACATGCAACCAGTTCCTCATTTGGCGGAAGTCGCAGCGCTGGTGGGCGATCCTGCGCGCGCGAACATTCTGTGCGCACTGCTCGACGGACGGTCCCTCACGGCGGGCGAGCTCGCCTATCGCGCGGGGGTATCGGCCTCCACTGCGAGCAGTCATCTCGCGAAGCTCACCGACGCCCGCCTGATCGCGCTCGTCCGACAAGGCCGCCACCGCTACTATCGTCTGGCAGGCGCTCAGGTTGGGCAGATGCTCGAGAGCATCATGACCGTGGCGATTGCAGGCCCTCCACGTCACCAGCCCCGATCGCGCATCGACGATCAGCTGCGGCAGGCGCGCACCTGCTACGATCATCTGGCCGGCCGGCTCGGCGTCGGCATCGCCGACCATCTCGTTGCGCGCGACTACGTCGTGCTGACGACCGACGGCGGGGAAGTGACCGACAGCGGCGGACGGTTTCTCGCTCGACTCGGGGTCGACCTGTCCGCCGCGCGCGCGAGACGGCGCATCTTCTGCCGTCCCTGCGTGGATTGGACCGAACGCCGCCCGCACATCGGAGGCGCCGTCGGCGCGGCTCTTGCGCAGCGTTGCTTCGACCTGAAGTGGGTCGAGCGCATACACGACCAGCGCGCACTGGTCATCACACCCGCCGGACGACGTGGACTGTTGGAAACGCTCGGCATTTCTCTCTAGAGTGGCGGCCGTTCCGTGGCGCCGAGGGAGATTCCATGGCCGAGTACCAACTCTACTGCTTCGCCCAGTCCGGCAACTCGTACCGGGCGGCGCTGATGCTCAATCTCGTCGGCGCGGACTGGGAGCCGGTGTGGGTCGACTTCTTCAAGTCCGGCGTCCAGCGCACGCCCGAGTTCCGATCGAAGGTGAACGAGATGGGCGAAGCCCCTGTCCTGGCTCACGGCGACAGGAAGCTGAGCCAGTCGGGCGTGATCCTCACCTACCTCGCGAAGCGCTTCAACAAATACGCGCCGCAGGGCGAGGACGAGGAGCTGGAGGCGCTGCGCTGGATCATCTTCGACAACCAGAAGGTCAACGGCTATCTCGGCCCCTACCGCTTTCTCAAGAACTTCGCGAAACCCGCGCCCGAGGCTAACGTTTTCGCCTTCCTGAAGGGCCGCATCGACGGCGCGCTGGCGATCGTCAACAAGCGGCTGGAAAGATCGCCGTTCCTCCTCGGCGAGCGGCCGACCACGGCCGACATCTCGATGGTCGGCTATCTCTATTATCCGGTCGAGGAGTTCGGCTTCGACATCCGCAAGGACCATCCGGCGATCGGTCCCTGGCTCGATCGCATCAAGGCGCTGCCGAACTGGAAGCATCCCTACGAGCTGATGCCCGGTTACCCATTGGCCTAGTGCGGGGCGCGATCGTCCTCAACGCGGCGCTGCAGCCGGCTCGCCCGGCGCGCTAGCCGCGGCGGCGCCCGTGCGCGCCCGCATGGGCGTGCGCGTGACCGTGGCCGGGACCGTCATGGTGGTGATGGGCACCGTGGTCGTGGTCGTGTGCATGGTCGTGAGGGTGCTCATGCCCATGGTCGTGAGCGTGCGGGTGCGCCCTGTCATAGGCGCCGCCCTCCGGATCGAACGGCGCATCGATGAACGACGGCCGGACTCCCAGTGACACGATCAAAGGCAGCAAGGTCTCCTCGCGACGCAGCCTGATCCGGTTGGCGAGGATCTGCACGGGCACATGGCGGTCGCCCAGCGCCCAGGCGAGCCGCGCCAGCATCGCGGGGCCACCCCGCAGCTCGATGAGCGGCTCGGCGGCAGCCACCACTTCGACGACCTCGCCGGTGTCGAGCAGCAGCCGATCGTCGGTTCGCAGCACCATCGGCTCGGGAAAATCGAACTCGATCGCCATGCCGTTGCTGCCCTGCATGGCGCCGCGCTGGCTGCGACGCTGGTCGCAGGTCAGGATGAGCGTGTCGACGGGCGCGGGATGTCCGCTGCCCGGCGCAATGCGCTTGACGGCGCGCGGCACGGGTCAGTTCAGGCGGGTCGGCCGTTCCTCGGGCCGATCCTGGAGCGAAGACTCCCGCGGCGCGGGCGGCTCATTCTCCGCATGCGGCCCGCCGTGACCCGCCGACGCGGCGGCCTCGGCATCCTTCCTCAGGTGCTCCTGGTAGGAGAACCAGCCGAGCGGCAGGCTGCCGAGGAACAGCACCGTCCCGATGGTGAGCACCTCCCACGGATAGCTGATCAGCAGCGCGAAGAACGCGACCACCGCCACCATCAGCCACAGCACCTTGTCCGGGGGCACGCGCGTGCCAACCTTCTTGCCGGAATAGACGGGCAGGCGCGACACCATCAGCCCGGCGATGAGCAGCGTATAGAGGAACACGAGCACCGAGGGGATCGCGAGCCACGACAACCCGAGGAACTGCACGTAGATCGGCAGCATCACCGTGATGGCGCCGGCGGGCGCCGGCATGCCGGTGAAGAAGTTGCTCGCCCAGGCCGGACGCTTCTCCTCGAGCATCACGTTGAAGCGCGCCAGACGCAGGCCCGCGCAGATGGCGAACACCAGCGCCGCGATCCAGCCGGCGGATTTGAGGACGTGCAGGTCCCACATGTAGAGGATGAGCGCGGGCGTCACGCCGAAGCTGACGAAATCGGCGAGGCTGTCGAGTTCCGCCCCGAACTTGGATGTGCCCTTCAGGAGCCGCGCCAGGCGCCCGTCGATGCCGTCGAGCGCCGCCGCCGCCACCACGAAGCCGACCGCCCATTCGAAGCGCCCTTCGGCGGCGAGGCGAATGGCCGTCAGGCCGGCGCAGAGCGCCAGCAGGGTGATCAGGTTCGGCAGCAGGGTGCGGATGGGGATTCCCCGGAAGCGCCGGCGCCGCTGGCCCGTACCGTCGTATTCGAAGGAGAAATTGAACTTGTCGCGCATCGTTCGAATATAGCGGCTGCGGCGCGCCGCCGCCATGGTGGCCGCAGCAGCTGCGGGTGAAGTCGTTAACCGGTGCGGTGGTTCCAGGCCCCGTCCCGCCCCTGCAGGTCGGCGAGGATGGTTTCCCCCGCGATCGCGGTCTGGCCCACCCCCACCAGGGGCCGCACGCCCTCCGGCAGGTACACGTCGAGGCGCGAGCCGAAGCGGATCATGCCGATGCGCTCGCCGGCCGCGACCGTCTGGCCTTCCGACGCGAACTTGACGATGCGGCGCGCGATCAGCCCCGCGATCTGCACCACGCCGATGCGCACGCCTCCCGCCGTCGCGATGACGAAGCCGTTGCGTTCGTTGTCCTCGCTCGCCTTGTCGAGATCGGCGTTGAGGAAGACGCCCGGCGTGTAGTGGATGCGTTCGATCCTGCCCGACACCGGGCTGCGGTTGATGTGGCAGTCGAACACGCTCATGAAGACCGACACCCGTGTCATCGGCCGGCTGCCGAGCTGCAATTCGGGAGGCGGCAGCACCACCGTGACCTGGCTGACGCGGCCGTCGGCGGGCGAGATGACCAGCCCCTCGCGCACCGGCGTCACGCGCGGAGGGTCGCGGAAAAAGTAGACGCACCACACCGTGAGCACGCAGCCGATCCAGCCGAGCGGCGGCCACAGCCAGAACAGGATCAGGCTGGCCAGCGCGAAGGCGCCGATGAACGGATAGCCTTCGGGATGGATCGGGACCATTTGGGAACGGATCGAGGCTGCAATCGACATCGTCTTACTCGGCGGCATCGACGGGCGCGCGCGGGGTGCGCGCATCCGTGGGGGTCTCGTCGGCGGCTTCGCCCTCGCCTTCGGCGTCGGCGGCGGGCGGAGGATTGCGGTTGGGCGCCTGCGGCTCGTCTTCGACAAGCGCGAGCTTCTCGCGCGCCTCGTCGGCCTCGCGCTGGCGGTTCCACATGCCGGCATAGAGTCCGCCCCGGGCGAGCAGCGCCTGGTGCGTGCCGCGCTCGGCGATGCGGCCCTTGTCGAGCACGATGATCTCGTGCGCGCGCACGATGGTGGAGAGGCGATGCGCGATCACGAGCGTCGTGCGATTGGCCGACACCAGCTCGAGCGCATCCTGGATCTCCTTCTCGGTGTGGCTGTCGAGCGCCGAGGTCGCCTCGTCGAGCAGCAGGATGGGCGGCGCCTTGAGGATCGTCCGTGCGATCGCGATGCGCTGCTTCTCTCCGCCGGACAGCTTGAGGCCGCGCTCGCCGACCTCGGTGTCGTAGCCCTTCGGCGTGGCGCGGATGAACGTATCAATGCGCGCGAGGTCGGCCGCCTTCTCGACTTCGGCGTCGCTGGCGTCCCAGCGGCCGTAACGGATGTTGTAGCGCACCGTATCGTTGAACAGGACGGTGTCCTGCGGGACCATGCCGATGGCGGCGCGTAGCGACTGCTGCGTCACATCGCGAACGTCCTGCCCGTCGATGGTGATGCGACCGCCGGAGACATCATAGAAGCGGTACAGCAGCCGCGAGATGGTCGACTTGCCCGCACCCGAAGGCCCAACGATCGCCACGGTCGCGCCGGCGGGCACCTCGAACGAGACGTCGTGCAGGATCGGGCGGGCCGGATCATAGGCGAAGGACACGTTCTCGAATTTCACGATGCCGCGCGTCACCACCAGCGGCTTCGCGCCCGGACGATCGGCGATCTCCACGTCCCGCGTGAGGATGCGGAACATCGCCTCGATGTCGATCACGGCCTGCTTGATCTCGCGATACAACATGCCCATCAGGTTGAGCGGCTGATAGAGCTGGATCATCATGGCGTTGATCATCACGAAATCGCCGACCGTCTGCGTGCCGTTCCGGATGCCGAGCACGCTCATGATCATCGTGGCGGTCAGGCCGACCGTGAAGATCACCGCCTGCCCGGCGTTGAGCACGGCAAGCGACGTGTAGGACTTGACGCTCGCGTCCTCGTAGCGATCCATCGAGCGGTCGTAGCGGGCGCTCTCGCGCGATTCCGCATTGAAATACTTCACCGTCTCGTAATTGAGCAGCGAGTCGATCGCCTTGGTGTTGGCGTCGGTGTCGCTGTCGTTCATGCGCCGGCGGATGCCGATGCGCCATTCGGTGGCATAATAGGTGTAGGTGGTATAGACCGCGATCGTCGCCACGATGACCGCGACGTAACGCCAGTCGAAGACGTAAAGCAGCACCCCGACGACCAGCGCGAACTCGACGATGGTCGGCAGCAGCTGCAGGATCACCATGCGCGAGAGCGTCTCGATGCCGAGCCGTCCGCGATCGAGGATGCGGGCGAGCCCGCCGGTCTTGCGCTCGAGGTGGAAGCGCAGCGACAGCTTGTGCATGTGCTCGAAGGTGAGCACCGCCAGGCGCCGCACGGCATGCATGGCGACCTTGGCGAACATGCCGTCACGCGCCTGGGTGATCAGCGCCATCAACACACGCGTCGCCCCATAGGTGAGCGACAGCGTGATCGGGGCGGCGAGGCCGAGCACGACCCAGGTGCCCGTGGACGAGAAGCCATCGCCCGAGGCCAATGCGTCAGTCGCCCACTTGAAGGTGAAGGGCACGGCCATCGTGGCCACCTTCGCCAGGAACAAAAGCGCCGTGGCAAGGATTACCCGGAGCTTCAGATCCGGACGTTCGGAGGGCCAGATGAAGGGCCAAAGATGGACCAGCGTGCCGACGAGCGAGCCGCCGTCAGTGGGGACGTGCGGCTTTGGCGTGGCCGTGGGCGGCGATTGGTGGACGTTCATTCCTCATCCCGGCTGCCGCGGAGGTACCGCAGCGTGCCGCCTTGTCAGTGGTGACACTGGCAGGCGGCCGTAAGAGCCCTGATATAAGGCGTGTGCGCCCAAGATTCATCGGAAAAAAGTCCCTTCTCCGTGCATTTCCCCGGTAGTCCCGCCCGCGCGGAAGGCTTGCGCGGCCCTATCACCAGTGTCAGACGTGCCCCATGACAATGATTCGATCTGTTTGCGTCTATTGCGGTTCCAGTCCCGGAACCGATCCCGGCTTCCTCGGCGGCGCCCGAGCCTTCGGAAAGATCCTGGCGGAGCGCGGCGTGGCGCTCGTCTACGGCGGCGGGTCCAACGGGCTGATGGGCGAACTGGCCAAATCGGTCCATGACAACGGCGGCAAGGTGATCGGGGTCATCCCCGAGTTCCTGCGGGCGCGCGAGATCGCATTCACGGGGGCGCAGGAGCTGATCGTCACCGACACGATGCACACCCGCAAGCAGATCATGTTCGACCGGGCGGACGCATTCGTCGCCCTGCCCGGCGGCATCGGCACGCTCGAGGAACTGGTCGAGCAGCTCACCTGGTCGCAGCTCGGGCATCACCGCAAGCCGATCGCGCTCGCCAACATCAACGGCTTCTGGGAGCCGCTGTGCGAGCTGATCGATCACATGAAGAAGCTCGGCTTCATCCGTCCCGATCTGAGCTTCGATCTGAGCGTCGCGGACCGCGTCGAGGACATCCTGCCGCTGCTGCAGGCGGCGGCGACGCCGAAGGAAAAGGAAGAGCTCGAAGGCTTCCCGAAAGTCATCGAGAAGATGTGAGGAAGGTCACCGCCTCGATGCGGTTGCCGTCGGCGTCCCGCACGAAAGCCGCATAGTAGGTCGGGCTGTAGTCGGGCCGCAGGCCCGGCGCCCCGTCCGACACGGCGCCGCCCGCGAGCGCCGCCGCGTGAAACGCCTGGACCGCCTTCTCGTCGGGCGCGCGCAGACAGACATGCGTCCCGTCGTCGGGCCGCGGCGCAAGGGCGCCGCGCCGGTTGAGCCAGAACTCCGGATAGCGCTTGCCGAAGCCGACCGTATCGGCGCGCGTCACGAGCTTCTCCAGTCCGATCGTTCCCAGCACCGCCTCGTAGAAGGCCGTCGCCCGCGCAAGGTCGCGCACGCCGATCGAGACGTGGTCGATCATGCCGGCGCGCCCGAACGCACCAGCTTGAATACGATCGAGTCCATCAATGCCTGGAACGAGGCGTCGATGATGTTGGGCGAGACGCCGACGGTGGTCCAGCGCTCGCCGGTCTCGTCCCGGCTCTCGATGAGGACGCGCGTGACCGCCCCGGTACCGCCGTCGAGGATGCGCACGCGATAATCGGTCAGCTCCAGCCCGGAGATGAACGGCTGGTACTTGCCGAGATCCTTGCGCAGCGCGAGGTCGAGCGCGTTCACCGGACCGTTGCCTTCCGCGGCGGAGATCATGTGCTCGTCCCCCACCGTGACCTTGACCACCGCCATGGTGACGGTGACGCGCTCGCCCTTGGCGTTCACGCGCTGCTCGACGTTCACGTCGAACTTCTCGACGTCGAAGTAGCTCGGCACGGTGCCGAGCGTGCGGCGCGCCAGAAGCTCGAACGAGGCATCGGCCGCCTCGTAGGCGTATCCTGCGGCCTCGCGCGACTTCACCTCGTCGAGCAGACGCGTGATGCGCGGGTCGTCGCGCGCGACCTTCAGTCCGATGCGGTCGAGCTCGGCCAATACGTTGGAACGCCCCGCCTGGTCGGACACCAGCAGCTTGCGCTTGTTGCCGACCGCCTCGGGCGCGACATGCTCGTAGGTCGCCGGCTCCTTGACGATCGCGGATGCGTGGATGCCCGCCTTGGTCGCGAAGGCGTTCTCGCCGACATAGGGCGCATAGCGGTTGGGCGCACGGTTGAGCATCTCGTCGAGCGCGTGCGAGGCGTGCGCCAGCGCCTTGAGCTGCGTGTCGCTGACGCCGACGTCGAAGCGCTCGGCGAACTCGGACTTGAGCTTGAGCGTGGGGATGATCGAGACGAGGTTCGCGTTGCCGCAGCGTTCGCCAAGACCGTTGAGCGTGCCCTGGATCTGGCGGGCGCCGGCACGCACCGCCGCCAGCGAATTGGCGACCGCCTGCTCGGTGTCGTTGTGGGCATGGATGCCGACGTGGTCGCCCGGCACCACCTTCACGACCTCGCCGACGATCTTCTCGACCTCGTGCGGCAGCGTGCCGCCGTTGGTGTCGCACAGCACGACCCAGCGCGCGCCCTCGTCGTAGGCCGCCTTCGCGCAGGCGAGCGCGAACTGCGGGTTGGCCTTGTAGCCGTCGAAGAAATGCTCGCAGTCGAGCAGCACCTCGCGTCCCCTCTCCTTCGCGGCGCGAACGCTCTCACGGATCGACGCGAGATTCTCCTCGAGCGTCGTCTCGAGCGCGACCCGCACGTGATAGTCCCAGGATTTCGCGACGAAGCAGATGGCGTCGGCCTTGGCGTCGAGCAGCGAGACGAGGCCCGGATCGTTTGACGTGGAACGGCCCGGGCGGCGCGTCATGCCGAACGCGGTGAAGGTCGTGTCGAGGCCGCGGTCCTGCGCGAACAGGTCCGTGTCGGTCGGGTTGGCGCCCGGATAGCCGCCCTCGACGTAATCGATGCCGAGGTTGGCGAGCATGTTCGCGATCGCCAGCTTGTCGGCGAGCGTGAAATCGACGCCGTTGGTCTGGGCGCCGTCGCGCAGCGTGGTGTCGAACAGGTAAAGACGTTCGCGGGCCATGGGATCACCAATAGTCGAAGTATTTGAGCGCCAGCACGACCGCGGCGGCGATGATGACGATCTTGAGCACGATGTAATAGAGCCAGTGGCGCGGGAACGGCGTGTCGGGACGTTTCATGATGCGCGCTCCTTGGCGGGCAGCTTCTTTTCCATGGTGGTGTTGGCGAGCCACACCCCCTCGCGCAGCACGGTGTTGCGCCGCTGCGCAACGAAGCCGCGGTGCGAGAAAAAGCCCTGTGCGGTGTCGCTCGCCTCGACGACGAGGCGCGTGGCGCCGCGACCGGCCGCGAGCTTCTCGACGGCGTCGCACAGCAAGGCTCCGACGCCTTGGCGCGCGACCGCGGGATGGACATAGAGCATGTCGATGTGATCGGCGCCTTCGAGCGCGATGAACCCGACCGCCGAGCCCCCCAGGGTCGCGATCAGGGTGAGCTCCCCGGCGAGCCGTTCGCCGAAGGCGGCCTCGTCGTCGGCGCCCGCGCTCCACGCCTCCTGCTGCTCGTCGTCGTAGTCCTCGCCCGTCAACTCGGCGATGCTGGCGCGGAAGATCTCGGCCAGCAGCGGCGTGTCCGAAGGCAGGAACGGCCGCAGCGCCAGTTTCGGATTGGCCACGGCGCTCATCGCGCTAGCTCCCAGGTGGTGACGGGCTCGCCGGTCTTGGGATCCTTGCCATCCTTGAGCACCACGCCCATGGCGGCGAGCTCGTCGCGGATGCGGTCGGACTCGGCGAAGTTCTTGGCCTTGCGGGCGCTGGCGCGCGCCGCGATGAGGCCCCCGATCTTGGTCTCATCGACGGTGATCGTCTTGGGCCGCCACGCGTTCCAATCAGCCGCCGTTGCCTGCAGAAGACCCAGCAGTTGCGCGCTAGCTTTCAGACTCGCGGCCGCTGCCTTGTCGCCTTTTGCCGCCTCGGCGCGGATTTCGTGCAGTTCGACCAAAGCTTTCGGCGTGTTGAGATCGTCGGTCAGGGCGTCGAGCGCATCGGGCGACAGCATACCCGCCTGCGCATCGGCAGTGAGCTCATACCAATGGTCGAGCGTGCGCCGGGCTTCGCGCAGGCCACTCTCGGTCCAGTCGATCGGCTGGCGGTAATGGGTCCGAAGCATGTTCAGGCGCAGCACCTCGCCCGGCCAGTCCGCCAACAGCTCCCGGATCGTGACGAAGTTGCCGGCCGACTTGGCCATCTTCTCGCCTTCGACCTGCAGGAAACCGTTGTGCATCCAGAAATTCGCCATCACGTCGGTATGGAAGGCGCAGCGCGACTGCGCGATCTCGTTCTCGTGATGTGGGAAGACGAGGTCGATGCCGCCACCATGGATGTCGAAGGTCTCGCCGAGGAGCGCGCCCGACATCGCCGAGCACTCGATGTGCCAGCCGGGGCGCCCCCTGCCCCACGGACTGACCCAGCCGGGCTCGTTCGGCTTCGAAGGCTTCCACAGCACGAAGTCCTGCGGATCACGCTTGTAGGGCGCGACCTCGACGCGCGCGCCCGCGATCATCTCGTCGAGCGGGCGCTTCGACAGCCGCCCGTAGTCCGGCATCGACGGCACGTGGAACAGCACGTGGCCCTCGGCCGCGTAGGCGTTGCCGTTGCGGATCAGCCGCTCGATCAGCGAGACCATGTCGAGCTTGCCGTCGTCGCGACAGATGTATTCCGTCGCGCGCGGTTCGAAGGTCGGCGGCAGGCAGCCGAGCGCCGCGACGTCCTCCTTGAAGTTCTTGTAGGTTTCCTCGGTGAGGTCGCGGATCGCGATGCCGCGCTCGGCGGCGCGCGCGTTGATCTTGTCGTCGACGTCGGTGATGTTGCGCACGTAGACAACGTGATCCGGACCGTAGAGGTGACGCAGCAGGCGGAACAGCACGTCGAAGACGATCACCGGCCGCGCGTTGCCGATGTGCGCGAAGTCGTAGACCGTGGGCCCGCAGACGTACATGCGCACGCGATCGCGATCGATCGGCACGAAATCGCGCTTGGCGCGCGTGAGCGTATCGTAGAGCTTCAGCGACATGCATGCTCCAGCCTGGGCTGGCCGGGCGTGCTATGGTCTCGAAATTGAGAATAGACGGCCGCAGCCAGCGTGGTGCGCTAGCCAATAATCTCCCGGCAAATGCCGCAGATAGTCTGACGGAAAGCCTTGGGGCCGTTCATGGGCCGGGACAATGGTGAAAACCCGCCCCTCCGTCAAGGGTTTAGGCGACGGCACGCCGGAATTCGCGCTCTCGGGCGGGGAGGACGATGCGCTTGGCCGGCGGCGGAAACCATGCTTTGAGAAAGCCCTTCCCGGGCCCCCGAGGTTAAGAACCTCTTAACGTTTTGATCCCCATTTTAGGCGACCGCTACCGGTGGGACTGCGTCCCGCCGCCTGCGTCGATCTGTGAGTATCCATGCGCGCCCTTTTCGCATTAGCGACCGGTACGTTCCTCCTGTCCGCCCTCGTGCCGGCGCAGGCGGAGAAGCGCATCTTCATCATCGCCAGCGATTCGGGCGGCTACGGCGTCGACCGCTGCCTCGCCAACAGCTCGAAGTGCGGCCGCGCGATCGCCAACTCCTATTGCAAGGCGCGCGAATTCACCACCGTGGTGTCCTATCGCAAGGTCGACCGCGACGACATCACGGGCGCCATTCCGAGCGACAAGGGCAATTGCCTGCGCGGCGTCTGCGAGGATCTCGTCGCCATCGAGTGCAGCCGCTAGGCCGGTCGCAAGACCCGGCGCTCTCCACGCCGCTCCACCGTTTTCCACCCGCGCTGGCGCCCTGGAAGGGGCGGCGCTATGGTCCCGCCTCTTCCCCCGCATCCACCGCGGGCATCGAGCCGGAGGCACCGTGGAACTCTACACTTATTTCCGCTCGTCGGCGGCGTATCGTGCGCGCATCGCTTGCAACCTCAAAGGGATCTCGCCCGAACTCACGTCGATCCACCTGACCAAGGACGGCGGGCGGCAGTACGCGCCCGAATTCCGCGCCATCAACCCGCAGATGCGCGTGCCGGCCCTCAAGCTGGACAGCGGCGAGATCCTGCTGCAGTCGCTGGCAATCATCGAATATCTCGACGAGACGAAGCCGGAGCCGCCGCTGCTGCCGAAGGATCCGGTGGCGCGCGCCAAGGTGCGGGCGGTCGCGCAGATCATCGCCTGCGACATCCATCCGCTCAACAACACCTCGGTGCTCAACTATCTGCGCCGCGAGCTCCAGCAGCCCGACGCCGCGGTCAATGCCTGGTATGCCCATTGGGTCACCGCCGGGTTTGACGCCATCGAACCGTTGCTGGCCCCGGGGCCCTACGCCTTCGGCTCCGCCGTGACGCTCGCCGACGTCTGCCTCGTGCCGCAGGTTTACAACGCGCGCCGCTTCAAGGTGCCGCTCGAGCGCTATCCGAAGATCGCCGCGGTCGACGCGGCGTGCCAGAAGCTGGCGGCGTTCGACAAAGCCAAGCCTGAAAACCAGCCGGACGCGGAATAGCGTTCGCACAGCCACAACCGGCAGGCCTTCGTGACTTCATCGCAGCTGCTGCGCGTCGTCCTGTGGATGACAGGGACGCTGCTGTCGTTCTCGGCGATGGCGGTGTCGATCCGCGCGCTGGCCGGAGCGTTCAGCATCTTCGAGATCCTGACCATCCGCTCCGGCCTCGGGCTCGCCATCGTCGTCGCCGTCGCGCTGGCGAGGCCCGGGTTGTGGCGCGGCTTCGCCTTGCGCAAGCTGCATCTGCACTTCTTGCGCAACAGCACGCATTTCGTCGCGCAATATCTGTGGGCCATGAGCCTGACCCTGCTTCCGCTCGCGACCGTCTTTGCGCTCGAGTTCACCATGCCGGCCTGGACCACGGTGCTCGCGGTCCTCTTCCTCGGCGAGCGCCTGACCGGCAGCCGGATCGGCGCGGTCGTGCTCGGCTTCATCGGCGTGCTGATCATCCTGCGGCCCGGGCTCGATGCCTTCCAGCCGGCGGCGCTGCTCGTGCTGGCGGCGGCGTTCGGCTATTCGCTGTCCAACATCGCCACCAAGAAGCTGACCTCCACCGAGGCGACGTTCGCGATCGTGCTGTGGATGAACATCATGCAGCTCCCGTTCGGGTATGTCGGGAGCGATCCTCTGTTCTTCATGCGAATCGACTGGGGCTATCTGCCCGGCGTGCTGGGAATTGGCATTTCCGGCCTGACCGCGCATTTCTGCCTCACGAAAGCGCTATCGGCAGGCGACGCGACGGTCGTGATTCCGCTCGATTTCATGCGTCTACCTTTGATTGCCCTCGTCGGCTGGACGTTCTATGGCGAGGGTCTGGACTTGCTAGTATTTGTCGGCGGGGCGGTCATCATCGCGGGGGTACTGTGGAACCTGAAGACCGAAACGCGGCGCGGCCGCATGCCGGCGCCAAAGACGCTCGTCGCCGCCCCCTTACCCAAGGGTGGCGCGCATGACCTCTAGCTCCCGCACGCGCCGTCTCGCCCTCGCCGCACTGCTGCCGCTTGCCCTCTCGGGCACGGTACTGGCGCAGGGCTACAATCCCTACACGCCGCCGGCTCCGCTCCCGCCGGGCGCCAGCGTACCGCCGCCCGGCGCCGCACCGCAGGCGCAAGGCCAGAACCCGGTGTGCGCGCGTCTGGAAAACCAGCTCGGCCTCATCGACCGGGGCTACGTCGACCCCGGCCGCGCCGCGCAGATCCGCAGCTACGAGGATTCCGTCAACAAGCAACAGGCCCATCTCGACCGCCTGGTTGCGCAGCAGCGCCGGCTCGGCTGCCAGTCTTCCGGCTTCTTCTCGATCTTCTCCAACCAGCCGCCGCAATGCACCGGGCTGAACGCGCAGATCGACCAGGCGCGCACCGCCATGGACCGCGCCATGGTCGAGCTTCAGCGGTTGCAGTCGACCGGCGGCAGCGAGCAGGAATCGCAGCGCCAGAGCGTGCTGGCGGCCTTGGCGCAGAACAATTGCGGGCCGCAGTATCGCGCGGCCGCGGCACCGCAGCGCGGTTTCTTCGAGGGCCTGTTCGGCGGCGGCAGCGCCATGTTCGGCGGCAACCCGATGTTCGGCGGGGTCGACGTCTCGCAGGGCGGCACCTTCCGCACGATCTGCGTTCGCACCTGCGACGGCTACTACTATCCGATCTCGTTCGCGACGACGCCCGCGCGGTTCGGCGAGGACGAAAACACCTGCCGCGCCACCTGCCCCAACGCCGAGGTGCAGCTCTATTCCCACCGCACCAACGAAGACGTGCGGCAGGCCGTGTCGCTGTCAGGCCACCCGTACACGGAACTGCCGAACGCGTTCCGCTACCGTCAGCAGTACGACGCCGCCTGCAGCTGCCGCAAAGCCGGGCAAAGCTGGGCGGATGCGCTCGGCGCGACGCGTGACCTCACCGTCGAGCGGGGCGACATCATCGTGACGGATGAGAAGGCCAAGGCCTTATCGCAGCCGAAGATCGATCCGCGCGCCGCGCGAACGCCGCAGCCGGCGCCGGCCGCATCGACCACGGCCGCTCCCCCGAGCGCGGCTTCGAACATCGAGCATCGTTCGATCCGCACGATCGGGCCGGCGCCCTATCCCGTGCGGCAGTAGGCGGCCTCAATATAAGCGGTCTCAGTAGTCGAACGACTCGCCGGCGGGGACCGCGCCGCGCACCAGCGCGTCATCGGGCTGCGGCAACGGCGTGCCCGGGTCCTGGAAGCGGTTGATGATGGGGTAGCGGCGGTCGCGGCCGAAGTTGCGCAGCGTCACCTTCACGCCGGGCGCGGCCTGCCGGCGCTTGTATTCGGCCAGATTGAGCATGCGCTGGACGCGCATCACCACATCGCGGTCGAAGCCGGCGGCGATGATGGCCGCCACCGGCTCCTCGCGTTCGACGAGGCGCTCGAGGATGGCATCGAGCACCGCGTAAGGCGGCAGCGAATCCTGATCGGTCTGGTCCTCGCGCAGCTCGGCCGACGGCGCGCGCACCAGCACGTGCTCGGGGATCACCCTGCCCGTCGGGCCGAGGGCCCAGTCCGGCTTCCATTCGTTGCGCAGGCGCGAGAGGCGATACACCTCCATCTTGTAGAGGTCCTTGATCGGGTTGAAGCCGCCGTTCATGTCGCCGTAGAGCGTGGCGTAGCCGACCGACATCTCCGACTTGTTGCCGGTCGTCACCACCATCGGCCCGAACTTGTTCGAGATCGCCATCAGGATCATGCCGCGCGCGCGCGCCTGCAGGTTCTCCTCGGTGACGTCGCGCGGCAGCCCTTTGAACAGCGGCGCCAACGCAGCCTCGATGCCTTCGACCGCGGGCGCGATCGGAACCACGTCGAATTGAATGCCGAGCGCCTTGGCGATCGACGCCGCGTCGTCGCGCGAGCCCTGCGAGGTGAAGCGATACGGCAGCATGATGGACCGCACCCGCTCGGGCCCGAGCGCATCGACCGCCATCACCGCGCACAGCGCCGAATCGACGCCGCCCGAAAGGCCGAACGCAACGCCCGGGAAGCGGTTCTTCTCGACATAGTCGCGCAGTCCGAGCACGCAGGCGGCGTAATCGGCCTTGTCGCCCTCATCGACCGGAACGATCGGCCCTTCGCAGCGCCAGCCCTCCCCCGTGCGCATCCACCGCGTGGTGACGACATCCTCGCGGAAGGCGGCGAGCTGCGCGGCGAGCGAACCGTCCGCCTGCAGCGCGAAGGAGGCGCCGTCGAACACGAGTTCATCCTGGCCGCCGACCTGGTTGACGTAGAGCAGCGGCAGCCGGTTCTCGGTGACGCGCGCCACCGCAACGTTGAAGCGCTCGTCGATCACGCCACGACGATAGGGCGAGCCGTTGGACACGAGCAGCAGCTCGCCGCCGGTCTCCGCGATGCATTCGCAAGGCTCCGGGCCCCAGATGTCCTCGCAGACCGGCAGGCCGATGCGCACCCCGCGAAAGTTCACGGGTCCCGGCATCGGCCCCGGGGCGAACACGCGCTTTTCGTCGAACACGCCGTAGTTCGGCAGATCGACCTTGAAGCGCAGCGCGGTGATGCGCCCGCCGTCGAGCAGCGCGACGGCATTGTAGAGCTTTCCGCCTTCGACCCAGGGCGTGCCGATCACGGCCGCGGGCCCCTCGGCCGTTTCACGGGCGAGATCCTCGACGGCGGCGCGGCAGGCCGCCTGGAACGCGGGCTTGAGCACGAGGTCCTCGGGCGGATAGCCCGAGATCAGCAGCTCGGAGAACACCACGAGGTCGGCGCCCTGCGCCGCGGCCTGCGCGCGGGCGCGGCGCGCTTTCTCGAGGTTGCCGGCCACGTCGCCGACGATCGGATTGAGCTGCGCGATGGCGATCGCCAGGCGATCTGCAGGGGTGTTCATGCCGTCACCTTTACCGCCGGCCCGGAGCGGCGGCAATCGTGCGCGCCGCAGACCGGGCCACCGGATTCGTGAGCCTAGCTGAAGACATAGGCATCCATCGACAGCACGCCGTTGGCATGGCTGGAGTGGATGAGCTCGCCGCGGGCGCCCTCGCCGGCGGCCCCGATCGCGACATGCAACGGCAGGAAGTGTTCCTCGCTGGGATGGTTGTCGCGCGCGAACGGCGCACGATCGCGATAGGCGACGAGCGCGTCGACGTCGCCCGCCTGCACCCGCTCGCGCACCCAGCCGTCGAACTGCTGCACCCACTCGGGCGGCGCGCCGTCGTCGCCGCGGCTGAGCCAGAATGCCTGCAGGTTGTGCGAGGCCGAGCCGGACCCGATCACCAGGATGTCCTCGGTCTTGAGCGAGGCGATGGCGCGGCCGAGCGCCACGTGATGCGCCGGGCCGAGACGCGGCTGCAGCGCGAGCTGCACCACCGGCACGTCGGCGTCGGGGAACATGAGGGACAGCGGCACCCACGCCCCATGATCGAAGCCGCGCTGGGCGACGACCGCAGGCGCAAACCCGGCGGCTTCCAGCAGTCCCGCGACCTTCATCGCCACCACCGGGTCGCCCGGTGCGGGATAGACGATCTCGCGCAGGGCGTCGGGAAAGCCGCCGAAGTCGTAGATCATGCCAGGCTTGGCGTCGCCGACCACCGCGGGCCGGCTGGTGCCGAAATGCGCCGACGCGATCACGATCGCGCGCGGCCTCGCCAGCTGCCGGCCATAATCGATCAGGAACTCGCGGGCGGGCGACGGCTCGATCGCGAGCATCGGCGAGCCGTGGGATATGAACAGGGTCGGCGTGCGCATAAGACCTCGTCGAGTCAGCGGCAAGGCCCGGCTCGCTGCGGGGAGCCGGATCGCTCCACCCACATAGTCATTGCGCTGGCGGGAACAACGGACGCAGCGTTTTGGAGGCCGCTCAGAGGCCCGAGACCGCCATGAGCGGCGCCTTCACCGGCTGCGCCGAACGCTCCTGCTTGAGAAGATCGGCAATGAGGAAGGCGAGGTCGAGCGACTGCTCCGCGTTGAGGCGCGGATCGCAGGCCGTGTGATAACGGTCGTTGAGGTCCTCGTCGCTGATCGCGCGCGCACCGCCGGTGCACTCCGTCACGTCCTTGCCGGTCATCTCGAGATGCACGCCGCCGGCATAGGTGCCTTCGGCGGCATGGGCCGCGAAGAACGCCTTCACCTCCTGCACGATGCGGTCGAACGGCCGCGTCTTGTAGCCGCTCGCCGACGTGATTGTATTGCCGTGCATCGGATCGCATGACCACACGACGGTCCGCCCTTCCCGCTCGATCGCGCGGATCAGGCCGGGCAAATGCTCGCCGACCTTGTCGGCGCCGAAGCGGCAGATCAGCGTGAGCCGGCCGGCCTCGTTGTCGGGATTGAGCAGGTCGACGAGGCGCAGCAGGTCGTCCGGCTTGAGCGAGGGGCCGCACTTGAGGCCGATCGGATTCTTGATGCCGCGGCAATATTCCACGTGGGCATGGTCGTGCTGGCGCGTGCGGTCGCCGATCCAGACCATATGGCCCGACGTGTCGTACCACGTGCCGGGCTGGGTGGAGTCCTCGCGCGTGAGGGCCTGCTCGTAACCGAGCAGCAGCGCCTCGTGGCTGGTGTAGAAGTCGGTGGCGCGCAGCTCGGGATGGCTCTCGAGATCGAGGCCGCACGCCTCCATGAAGCTGAGCGCCTGCGAGATGCGGTCGGCGAGCTCGCCATAGCGCCGCGACTGCGGCGAATCCTTCACGAAGCCGAGCATCCAGCTGTGCACGCTCTTAAGATTGGCGTAGCCGCCGTGAGCGAAGGCGCGCAGCAGGTTGAGCGTCGCCGCCGACTGCCGATAGGCCTCGAGCTGGCGGCGCGGATCGGGCAGGCGCGCTTCCTTCGTGAACGCGATGTCGTTGATGATGTCGCCGCGGTAGCTCGGCAGTTCGACGTCACCGCGCTTCTCGACGGGCGAGGAACGCGGCTTGGCGAACTGGCCGGCGATGCGGCCGACCTTCACCACGGGTGACGCCGCGGCGAAGGTGAGCACCACCGCCATCTGCAGGAACACGCGGAAGAAGTCGCGGATGTTGTTGGCGCCGTGCTCGGCGAAGCTCTCCGAGCAGTCGCCGCCCTGGAGCAGGAAAGCCTCGCCGGCGGCAACCCGGCCGAGCGCGCGCTTGAGCGCCCGCGCCTCGCCTGCAAAAACGAGCGGCGGGAATGTCGCAAGCTGCTTCTCGACGTCGGCCAGCGCAGCCGGATCGGGATATTCGGGCACCTGCACGATCGGCTTCCGGCGCCAACTCTCGGGCGTCCAACGCTCAGCCATCACGCGAAACTCCAGTCGGCGGGGCCGACGCCCCAAAATTCTGTCGGTTGTAACGGGGCTTATACACGAGGGAAGGCCCGTGAGGCCAGTTTCTTGGCGTCCGCGCCCAGACACCCGCCCCCTTGAGGACCAGACCTTGAGGACGCCCTATTCGGCCGCCTCGCGGCGATGGCGGGCGCTCGGCGTGCGCAGGGTCACCAGTTCCTCCGCCGCGGTTGGATGCAGCGCCATGGTGGCGTCGAAGTCGGCCTTGGTGGCCCCCATTTTCACGGCGATCCCGAGCACCTGAATCATCTCCGCGGCCGCCTCGCCGACGATGTGGCAGCCCAGCACACGGTCGGTCACGGCGTCGACGACGAGCTTCATCAGCACGCGGGTGTCGCGGCCCGACAGGGTCGCCTTCATCGGGCGGAACGTCGTCTTGTAGATGTCCACCTGCGGATAGGACCGGCGCGCGTCCGCCTCGGTCAATCCCACGACCCCGACCTCCGGCTCGGCGAAGACCGCCGTCGGCACGTTGCTGTGATCGACCCTGGTCGGCTTGCCTCCGAACAGCGTGTCCGCGAAGGCATGTCCCTCGCGGATCGCGACCGGCGTGAGGTTGATGCGATTGGTGACGTCGCCGATGGCATAGATGTGCGGCACCGACGTGCGCGAGAACTCGTCGACCGCGATGCCGCCGGTGGCCGCGAGCTTGACGCCGACGGCTTCGAGACCGAGGCCCTCCACGTTCGGCTTGCGGCCGGTCGCGAACATGACCTTGTCCACGTCGATCCACTGCCCGTCGGACAGCTTGACGGGATGCGCCGCTCCCGACTCGGTGACCTCGGTCACGGTGCGCCCGCAAATCACCCGGATTCCCCGACGCTCCATCTCGTGGCGCAGGTGCATGCGCACGTCATCGTCGAAGCCGCGCAGAATGTTCTCGCCGCGATAGACCAGCGTCACCTGCGCGCCGAGCCCCGCGAAGATGCAGGCGAACTCCACCGCGATGTAGCCGCCGCCCTGCACCAGGATGCGCTGAGGCAGATGCGGCAGGTGGAACGCCTCGTTCGACGAGATGACGTGCTCGAGGCCGGGAATCGTCGGGCCCGGATACGGCGTGCCGCCGGTCGCGATCAGGATGTGCTTCGCATGCACGCGCTCGCCGTTCGCGAGGGCGATCGTGTTGGCGTCCTCGATCACCGCGCGCGAACGCACGATCTGGGCGCCCGCCTTCTCGACGTTGGCGACGTAGGCCGCCTCCAGCCGGGCGATCTCCTTGTCCTTGTTCGCGATCAGCGTGGGCCAGTCGAAAGCCGGCTCAGGCATGCTCCACCCGAAGCCGGCCGCGTCCTCGAACTCGTGCCGGAAACGCGATGCATAGACGAGCAGCTTCTTGGGCACGCAGCCGCGGATGACGCACGTACCGCCGACGCGATACTCTTCAGCCACCATGACGCGCGCGCCGTAGCCGGCCGCGATACGCGCCGCGCGCACGCCGCCGGATCCGGCGCCGATGACGAAGAGATCGACGTCGCGGCGCTGGGACATCAGAGGTCGTATCCCTTCTTTTTCATCTCCGCGCGGTAACGCCCCATCACCTGCTCGGCGAAGGACTGCGACCATTCCTGGGCGCGCTTGAAGCCTTCCTCGACCGCCACCGGCTCCGCCTTGAGCACCTTCTGGCCGAGGCTGGACTTGTAGAACGCAAGCAGGTCCTTGAGCTCGGCCTCGGTGAAATAGCGTGCATAGGAGCGTGCGACCTCGTTGAAGACCTCCGCCTTCTTCGGCTCGAACTCCTTACGCAGCTGCGCGGCCACCTGGTTGAGCGGCGCGCTCAGGTTCGGGTTGGTGGGAAGGAACGTGTCCCGCGTGCGGTCGATGACGCCCTCCACCATGCCGTCGAAGAGCTGCGGGCCACCCTTGAGGATGAGCAGGTCCTTGGCGAGGGCGACCGACGCGGCCGACGGATTGGGATTGACCAAGGATTGCGCGTGAGCGCCCGGCGCGCTGCCGATCACGAGCGCGACCGCGCCGGCCAGCAACAGACGGGGCAACCAGGTTGCAACAGTCATAACGATCTCCTTTGACGTCATATCGTATTGGATTTTTCGATGACCCGCACTCCGGCGGAACCTGCGATGATCGCGGTGCGCACCAGCCCGATGAACAGCCCGTGCTCGACCACGCCAGGAATCTGCGACAGCCGCAGCGCGAGCGGCTGCGGATTGGGGATGCGCTCGAGCGCCGCGTCCAGGATCCAATGGCCGCCGTCCGTGACGAAAGGATGGCCATCCTTGGTCCGCCGCAACAGCGCGGGCCCGGGACAGCCTTCGGCGGCTGCGGCCTGCTCGACCGCGCGGCGCGTGGCCGCAAATCCAAAAGGTACCACCTCGATCGGCAGCGAGAAGCGACCCAGGACCTGCACCCACTTCGACTCGTCGGCGATCACGATCATCCGCGCGGACGCCGCGGCCACGATCTTTTCCCGCAACAGTGCTCCGCCGCCCCCCTTGATGGCGGTCAGGTCCGGCGCGATCTCGTCGGCGCCATCGACCGTCAGGTCCAGTTCGGGCGTTTCCTCCAGCGTGGTGAGCGGCACGCCGAGCCGCTCCGCGTCGAGCCGCGTGGTCTCGGAGGTGGGCACGCCGACGACGCTCAGGCCGCCGCGGACCCGCTCGGCCAGCAGTTCGACGAAATGCCTGGCGGTCGAGCCGGTGCCGAGTCCCACCCGCATTCCGGACGACACTTCTTCGACGGCGCGCGCCGCGGCGGCGCGTTTGAGCTTGTCCATGTCCATGGTTCGAGCCTGACCCTCCCCCGAGGCGCAGGTTCTATCCCTGTTCTCCGTGGCTTCCTAGCGGCAAGACCGGAGGGGCCTGCAGCCCCGCCACTAACGATTTATTTTAACGACCAGTGCTAACGCTGCCGCTGTGGGGCCCGGTTCGCATTAAGGTTCAGCCCTTGCGTGCGTGCACCTGCCCGGATAGCTAACGGGAACTTCGCACCGGCGAGCCCTCTCCTGCTCGCGACCTCGATTCCACGGGTAGCCATGCGCACGGTCATTTTCGATCTGGACGGCACCCTGATCGATACCGCTCCCGACCTGATCGACACGTTGAACGTCATCCTGACGCGGGAGGGCTACCGCGCCATTCCCTTCGACCGTGCGCGTGCCGCCATCGGCGCCGGCGCCCGGCGCTTGCTGGAACGCGGCCTCGCGGATCAGGGAATGGCGGTCGAGCCCGCCGAGCTCGACGCGCTCTATGCGGACTTCCTTCTCCACTATTCCGAGCATATCGCCGACCGCTCGAAACCCTTCCCGGGCCTCGATCGCGCGCTCGACACCCTGGATGCGAGGGGATACCGGTTCGCGGTCTGCACCAACAAGCTGGAATGGCTTTCGGTGCGCCTGCTCGACCTGCTGGACCTGCGCCGCCGTTTCGTCGCGGTGTGCGGACAGGACACCTTCAAGATCGCAAAACCGAACCCGGAAGTGCTGCAGCGCACGATCGCCGCCGCCGGCGGCGATCCGGCCCGGGCGATCATGGTCGGCGACTCGATCACCGACATCGCCACCGCCCGCGCGGCCAACGTGCCGGTGGTGGCGGTCGATTTCGGCTACACCGATACGCCCGTCAGCGCGCTCGCTCCCGACCGAGTGATCAGCGACTTCGCCGAGCTGCCGGACGCCGTCGACATGCTGATGCATTCGGCCGCCTGAGCCGTCCGGCTCGAATTGTTCCCAACATGGTTAACAGCGGCCCCGCCCGGCGGCGTGATGAACCGGCGGACGGCCGGCACACGGCAAATCGGGACGCCAGCCAGTTCCATCCCTCCTGCATCCTCCCTCGCGTGTCCGCTCGGGCTGCGCGATATCCACTTCAACCCCGCACACGGCGCCGGCCTCGCGTCACGCAGGTTGCGCCATTTTGATCCCATCCATTAAGGTGCCCATGGGACGGCCGGCAACCTCAACCCAGCCGGGCGGGTGTTTACGATGAAACGTGTGATCGCACTGTTGGCGGGTAGCGCCGCGCTGTCGGCGTGCTCGTCATTGAACTGGTCGACGCCCAGCTTCGACCTGGGATCGTTCGGTGGCGGGCGACAGACCGTGAATGTCAGGGTCGAATCCGAGCCGCAGGGCGCGGAGGCCAAAGGCCCGACGGGCAACGGCTGCCGCACACCCTGCACCCTCGCGGTTCCGGCCAACAGCACCACCACCGTGAGTTTTACGCTGCAGGGATTTCAGCCGCAGGCGGTGCCCGTCACAGTGAACGTGATGCGCGAGACCTGGGACAATGCCGAGTCCGGCGCAGCGGGCGAGCAGGTTGCGATCGACCCCAATCCGGTGGTCGCCATTCTCGAACCCGTGCCCCCGCCTCCGCCGCCGCGCCGGCGTGCTCCGCCCAAGCGCACGGCCGCGCCGAAACCCAAGCCCCAGCCGGCCCCCGCACAGCCCCCGCAGTGGGGACCTGCCCCGCCGCCGCCCGGGTTCCGCTGACGCTTTCGATGTCGTCGGTCGGGAACGCGCATGGCCCTCGCTTGGGTCGGCGCGTCGACCTTTGCATGTCCTAGGCCTTACGCGGCCCCGCGCACCGGCCGTGCGCCGTGCGCGGCGTTGTCCTGAGCACCGTTGATGCCGGTGATCAACCGCGTGCCGCGCTGGAAGGTGAGATAGTTCCAGATCCAGTTCATGGCGACGATGGCGCGGTTGCGGAAGCCGATCAGAAAGTAGATGTGCGCCACGCACCAGATCAGCCAGGCAAAGAATCCCGTCATGCGAAAGCGCCCCATCTGCACGACGGCGCTCTTACGCCCGATCGTCGCCAGCGAGCCGAGGTCACGATAGCGGAATGGCGGGCGCTTGGCCGACGGCACACCGGACGCGATCAGCCGCGCGACGTACTGGCCCTGCTGCTTGGCCACCGGCGCGATGCCGGGCAGCGGCGTTCCGTCCTCGCGCAGCGCCAGCGCGGTATCGCCGATGACAAAGATGTTGGGATGGCCCGGCACGCTGAGATCGGAATTGACCTTCACGCGTCCGGCGCGGTCGGTTTCGGCGCCGAGCCAGCGGCCGGCCGGCGAGGCCGTCACGCCGGCGGCCCACATGATGGTGCGCGCGGGAATGCGTTCGCCGCCAACGGAGACGCCGCCGTCGTCGCACGCCGTCACCGGCGCGCCGAGACGGACCTCGACGCCCAGGCCTTCGAGCGAGCGGCGCGCCGCGTCCGACAGCGTCGGGTCGAATGCCGGCAGCAGCCGGGGCCCGGCCTCGATGAGGATGATGCGCGCACTGCGCGGGTCGATGGCGCGAAAATCCGACGCGAGCGCGCGCTTGGCCAGTTCGGCGATCGCGCCCGCCATTTCGACGCCGGTCGCCCCGCCGCCGACGATCACGAAGTTCAACAGCGCGCGGCGCTCGGCCGCATCCGTTTCGGTCTCGGCCTTCTCGAACGCGAGCAGAATGCGCCGGCGCAGATCGGTTGCGTCGTCGATGGTTTTCAGTCCCGGAGCGACAGCCGCCCATTCGTCATGGCCGAAATATGAGTCCTGCGCACCGGTTGCGATGACGAGGTCGTCGTAGGGAAAGCGGCGCGCCTCGACCAGGACCTCCCCGCGAGCCACGTCGATGCCAGACACCTCGCCGAGGACGACATGGACATTGTCCTGGCCGCTGACGATGTGACGGACCGGGGATGCGATATCGCTCGGCGACAGCCCCGCCGTTGCGACCTGGTACAACAGCGGCTGGAACAGATGATAATTGTGGCGGTCGATCAGGGTCACCTCGGCCGGCGCACGGGCCAGCGCCCGGGCTGCCGTCAGCCCGCCGAATCCCGCGCCAAGGATCACGACGCGCCGGCGCGTGTCGGATGGAGCCATCGCACGTCTCCTTGCTCCTGCCCCAAGCACTCCCCCGCACGTTTGACCTAAGGATGGAACCCGCCCTCCGCCAGCGGCGCCAGACAACATTGCACCAGCCGGGGCAACGTTCGTGCATGAGGCGCCGCGGGCGAATTGCCCGAGCGGGACGTCTCGCAGCGTTGTGATCCGCAGTGATGCGGGCGTGACCCGCGCGCGTGATACCCAGGGACACCGGCATCGGACACGGCGGAGTTCGTACATGGGGCGCTTCGACGCGATCATCATCGGCAGCGGCCAGGCTGGCCCCTCGTTGGCCGCACGTCTCACGGACGCCGGCATGACGGTGGCCTTCATCGAGCGCACGCATTTCGGCGGCACCTGCGTGAACGATGGCTGCATCCCGACCAAGGCGCTGGTGGCCAGCGCCCGGACCGCGCACGTCGCGCGCCGTGCGGCGGACTATGGCGTGACGATCTCGGGACCGGTCGGCGTGGACATGACGGCCGTCAAGGCGCGCAAGGACGCGATCGTCGCAAAGTCGCGCAGCGGCGTCGAGAACTGGGTGCGCGGCATGAAAGGGTGCACGGTCGTGTTGGGAAACGCGCGCTTCGTTGCGCCGAAGGAGGTGCGCGTCGGCGACGACATCCTGGCCGCCGACCGCATCTTCATCAATGTCGGCGGACGTCCGACGGTGCCCCCGATCCCCGGCCTCGCCGAGGTGCCGTTCCTGACCAACACGTCGATGATGGACCTCGACGACCTTCCCGAGCACCTGGTCGTGCTGGGAGGAAGCTACATCGGACTCGAATTCGCGCAGATGTACCGCCGCTTCGGCAGCCGCGTGACGGTGATCGAGGCGCTGCCGCGGCTGGTCGCGCGCGAGGACGAGGACATCTCGGCGGCGATTGCGGAGATCCTCGCCGGCGAAGGCATCGACGTGCGCACCGGCGCCAAGGTGACGGCGGTCACCGGGCGCGAGGGCAGCGTCGCGGTCACGATCGACACCGCGCAAGGAGGCGCGACCGTCAAAGGATCGCACCTGCTGCTCGCGATCGGCCGACGGCCCAACACCGACGATCTCGGGCTCGATACGGCCGGCATCGCCGTCGATCAGCGCGGCTACATCGTGGTGGACGATCAGCTCCGCACCAACGTCCCCGGCATCTACGCGCTCGGCGATTGCAACGGCCGCGGAGCATTCACCCATACCTCCTACAACGACTACGAGATCGTCGCCGCCAACCTCCTCGATAACGATCCGCGCAGGCTCGGCGATCGCATCACCGCCTACGCGCTCTACATCGATCCGCCGCTGGGCCGCTGCGGGCTGACCGAGGCGGAGGTGCGCAGTTCGGGACGCCCTGCCCTCGCGGCCACATGGCCGATGACGCGCGTCGGCCGCGCCACCGAACGCAGCGAGACACAAGGGTTCATGAGGATCATCGTCGATCGCGACACGAAGCAGATCCTCGGCGCATCTCTGCTCGGCATCAATGCCGATGAGGTCGTGCATGCCATTGCCGATCTCATGTATGCCAAGGCCCCGTACACGGTGTTGCAGCGCGCGATGCACATTCATCCGACCGTGTCGGAATATCTTCCGACGATGTTGGAAAACCTCGCGCCGTTGACCTGACATCCGGCGGCGCAACGCCGACGTTTGCGTCTGCTCCCCCATAAACGCATGCGGCCTGCTCGCGGAACGGATTGACGAGCGCACGCATGGCGGTCACTCTTGCCACAACGCGGCGGCCGCCGCGCATTCCGCGGGATGCGCGGCGAGCGGCCGGATAAACGCGAAGCCCAACGCGGCCTCGCTCATATGTCAGGGAGGAAGCAATGCGCGCGAAAGCGATTTCTCGCGTCGCTGTGGCCACGTGTGCCGCTGCGGCTCTCGCCATCCTCGGCACCGCGCCCGCGGTCGCCCAGGGCAAGCTTTCGGGAACGTTCTCGATCGTCACGCTGCCCCCCGGCACGACCTACAACATCACGGCCGCAGGCATCGCCAAGCTGTTCAATGAGCATTCCGGCGCGCGCATGCGGCTGCGCGAAGCTCCGACCCAGCTCGAACAACTGGTCGCCACCGGCGAAGCCGAGTTCGGGCTCGGAGCCGGTCCGACCTCGTACGACTGCTACGCCGGGCTCGCGCTCTATGCCGGCAAGCCGTGCAAGAACCTGCGCATGATCATGGTCGGCCCCACGCTGTTCGGCGGCTTCATGGCGCCGATCTCGTCGGGCATGACCAAGGTCTCCGATCTCAAGGGCAAGCGCGTGCCGGGCAAGTTCCCCGGATCGGCGGCCTTCCTCGACGACACCACCGTCGCGCTCGCCGCCGACGGACTGACCTGGAACGACGTCACCGTGCTGCCCGTCGCCGGCATCCGCGAGAATTATCAGGCCTTCCTCGACGGCCAGGTGGACGCCGCCAACGCTTCGGTCGGCAGCGGCATCGTCGGACAGGCCGACGCAAAATACCGCGGCGTGCGCTTCCTCACGCTTCCGCCGGCGGGGCCGGCGGTGAACGCTGCCATGGCGAAGCTCAAGACCGGCTATTACGGCGTCACCCTCAAGAAGGGCTCGTTCACCGGCATTCTCGACGACACGACGGTGTGGGCCAAGGACATCACCATCAACACCAACCCGTCGGCGTCGCCCGATGCGGTCTACGCGCTCACGAAAATCCTCTGGGAGCACGTGCGCGAGATGGACGCCATGCACCAGGCCAACAAGACCTGGACCCACGAGACGATGACGTCGGACCGCATCATCGCCCCGCTGCACGAGGGCGCCATCCGCTTCTTCAAGGAAATCGGCCAGTGGAATCCGGCTCTGGAGGCGAAGCACAAGAAGCTGGTCGCCATGTACGGCAGCTGATCGCCTCACGCCGGCGGCGGGAGAACGTGACGCGATGACCTCCTGAGGGGAGACGCCGATGGCCGTCGACACCGAGTTCCTGCGCAAGCGCACGCTGCAACCGGGACTGCAGTCGGCGGTCGACCTCCTCGCGTTCATCCTGATCGTGTCGGCCGCGCTGTTCGCGCTCAACGTGCACATCACGCTGGGCCTGAGCATTCTCTCGCAGCAATTCTACGGGCTGGTCCTGGCCATCTCGCTGTTCGTCACGCTGCTGCTGTTCCCGGCCAACAGGCGCTGCCGCATGACCGGGGCGCCCTGGTACGACATCGTGCTCGCGCTCGCCGGGCTGTCGTGCGGCCTCTACATCATCGTGTTCTTTCCCTCGCTGATCCTGCACATCGCCGACCTCACTCCCTCGAAAGTCTTCTTCGCGACGCTCACGGTGCTGCTGGTGGTCGAGAGCTGCCGCCGGCTGTTCGGCTGGATCCTGCCGATAATCGCCGTCCTGTTCATGATCTACGCGTTGTTCGCCGATCACGCGCCCGGCATCCTGCAGACACGGGCGATCCCCTGGCAGCGCATGACGGTCGAGCTCCTGTTCTCGGATCAGGGCATGCTCGGCGTGATCCTGGCGATCGTCGCGACGGTGGTCCTGGTCTTCATCCTGTTCGGTCACATGCTGTTCTCGATGGGCGGCGGAACGCTGTTCACCGATCTCGCGACCGCCGCTCTCGGCCGCTTCCGCGGCGGCCCGGCCAAGGTCGCGGTGGTCGGCTCGGCCCTGTTCGGCTCGATCTCCAACTCCGCGGTGGCGAACGTGGTGATCACGGGCTCCGTCACCATCCCGCTGATGAAGCGGATCGGGTATCGCCCCGAAGTGGCTGGCGCGGTCGAAGCGACCGCCTCCACCGGCGGGCTCGTGATGCCGCCCGTGATGAGCGCAGTCTCGTTCGTGATGGCGGAATATCTGCAGCTCCCCTACGGCCAGGTCGTCCTCGCCGCCGCCCTACCGGCCATCCTCTACTACGCCGCCCTGCTCGTGCAGGTCGACCTCGAGGCCGGCCGCACCGGCATGAAGGGCCTGCCGCGCGAGGAGATTCCCCGCGCGCTGCCGGTGCTCAAGCGCGGCTGGGCCTATCTGCTGCCGCTGCCCGTGCTGATCTACACCCTCGTGTGGGAGCTTTGGCAGCCTGAGAAAGCCGGCATGTTCGCCACGCTGGTGCTGATCGTGTGCGGCTATTGGTACGTGCGCGCCAAACGGGTCGGTTGGTGGTACCAGATCATCGCGCAGGCCGGCGTGCAGGCGACCGAGATCATCATCGTCGCGCTGCTGGTCGGGATCGTCCTCGGCACGTCGTCGATGACCGGCCTGAGCTTCACCCTCACCGAGCCGCTGCTCGCACTCGGACATGGCGGCTCGTTCGTGCTGCTGCTGGCAACCGCCATCATCAGCCTGATCCTCGGCATGGGACTGCCCGGCATCGCCATCTACTTCATGCAGGTCACGCTCGTCGTGCCGGCCCTCGTCGCCTACGGCATCGTGCCGATTGCGGCGCATTTCTTCATTTTCTATTTCGGCGTGTTCTCGCTCATCACGCCGCCGGTGTGCGTGGCGGCGATCGCCGCGGCCGGCATCGCCAAGGCCTCGCCCATGGTCACGGGCTGGGAGGCCACCAAGCTCGGCGCGGTCGCCTTCATCGTGCCGTTCGTGTTCGTCTATTCGCCCACGCTGCTGGCGCAAGGTCCGTTGTGGCTGGTGGTTGTGAACTTCACCTCGGCGCTGGTCGGCGTGATGGCACTGGCGATCGCGTTGCGCGGCTATTTCATGGCCGACGTGCATCCCATCGCCCGCGCGCTGCTGTTCGCCTGCGCCATCGGTCTGTTCCTGCCCGTGGACGCCCACGATTCGTTCTGGCTGATGAACGGCGTCTCGCTGGTGCTGGCGGCGCTGCTGATGATCCTGAACGCGCGCGGTGCACGCGGACGGGCAAGGGCGGCGCATCCGGTCAGCGCCCAGGCCTGACATCTCCACGCGTCCCTGCGGTCGTTTCCGGCGCCGCGCGGTGGTATAGGACCGCATGGCCACGCCGCAACCCGCGAGCACGATCGAACTGCGCGTCGACGAGATCGAGCAGCTCTTTCACACCCTCGACCCCTTCCCGTTCCGGGAACGCGACCTCGACGCCGAAGCCGAGGAGTTCATCGTCGGGTGGGCCCGGGAATTGCCGCGGGACCGGCCGATTACGATCGTCGTGCACGTTCCCGACACCCCCGCGCAGATCGCGGCGGCGCGGGATCTCGAGCCGGCGCTGCATCAGTATTTCTCCTATCGGGCCGTGATCCTCCAGCGTGACCTCAACGAACTGTTCCGGGTCGGGCAGCGCTCGCTCGGGATCGGGGTGACGATCCTGATCGTCTGCCTCATTCTTGCGCACCTTGCCGGCGGCTATCTCGTGAACACGCCCCTTCACGGCCTCATCGAGGAAAGTTTCCTGATCCTGGGCTGGGTGGCCAATTGGCGGCCGCTCGAGATCTTCCTATACGAGTGGTGGCCGATCGCGCGCCGCCGCGACCTCTACAAGCGGCTCTCCGTTGCCCGCATCGAGGTCAAACCCTATCCCGTCGTCGAACAGGCGGGACAGGCCTGAACAATCATCGAACGCTGAGAGACGCATGCCCCACGACCTCGAGCTTGGACTGGATACCTTTGGCGATGTCACCCGCGGCGCCGACGGCAAGCCCCTCGCCCATGCCCAGGTCATCCGCGACGTCATCGACCAAGCGATCCTCGCCGACGAGGTCGGCGTCGATTTCATCGGGCTGGGAGAGCATCACCGTCCGGACTTCGCCATCTCCGCGCCGGACGTCGTGCTGGCGGCGATCGCCGGCCGCACCAGCCGCATTCACCTCGGCTCCGCCGTCACTGTGCTGAGCTCGGACGATCCCGTGCGCGTGTTCCAGCGCTTCTCGACGCTCGACGCGGCCTCGAACGGGCGCGCCGAGGTCATCCTCGGCCGCGGCTCCTTCATCGAATCCTTCCCGCTGTTCGGCTATGCGCTCGACCAATACGAGGCGCTGTTCACGGAGAAGCTCGACCTGTTCGCCGCGCTGCTCAAGCAGGCGCCCGTGACCTGGAGCGGCAAGACACGTGCCGCGCTCGAGAACCAGCGCGTCTATCCGCCGACGGAGTCCGGCAGGCTCAAGACCTGGATCGGCGTCGGAGGAAGCCCGGACTCGGTCGTCCGCGCGGCGCAATACGAGATGCCGCTGATGCTCGCCATCATCGGCGGGGAACCGCATCGATTCCGGCCGTTCGTCGATCTCTACTATCGCGCGCTCGACCAGCTCGGCCACCCGCGCCTGCCGGTCGGCATGCATTCCCCCGGCTACGTCGCCGATACGGACGAACAGGCACGCGAGGAGTTCTGGCCCGACTACAAGCAGATGCGCGACCGCATCGGCGCCGAGCGCGGCTGGCCGCCCATGCACCGCGCCGAATTCGATCGCGAGGTCAGCCAGGGATCGCTCTATCTCGGATCACCCGAAACGGTGGCGCGCAAGATCGCCGCCACAGTGAAGGCGCTCGGCGTCGCCCGCTTCGACCTCAAGTACAGCGCGGGCCCGTTGCCGCATGCAAAGCTCATGCACTGCATCGAGCTCTACGGCCGTAAGGTCATTCCGCTGGTACGGGACATGCTGTCGTAAGCGGCTGACCGCCGCGCGTCCTCACCTGCCCTGCAGGCGCTCGGAGAAGTAGACGATGGTCTTGCGGTAGACCACCGCGCGGTTCCATTCGCGCATCGCCTCGAAATTCGCGGTGCCCTCGCCATAGGGCGCGCCCGCGCGCCAACCCGCGGTCTTGAGGAGATTGGCGGTCGACGCGAGCACGTCCGGTACGCTGTGCCTCAGGTCGACGTGGCCGTTGCCGTCATAGTCGACGCCGTACTTGATGTACGACGACGGCAGGAATTGCGTCTGACCGAGCTCCCCGGCGTAAGCCCCGATGAGATCGCGCAGCGGGAGATCGCCCCGTTGCAGAATGCGAAGGGCCGCGAGCAGCTCGTTCTGGAACAGCTCGGTGCGGCGGCAGTCGTGCGCCAGCGTCGCCACCACCCGCACCACCGGCAGCTTGCCGATGTCGCCGCTGCCGAAATCGCTTTCGAGACCCCAGATGGCCACGATCAGCGGCGCCGGGACGCCGAACTGGCGCTCGACGCGCGAGAGCAGCGCCGCGTGCTTCTGCAGCATCTGGCGGCCGCGCTTGATGCGGCTGGCGGTCACCCGCGTCGCGGCATAGTCCTCGAACGATTTGCGAAAGGTGCCGCGCTGGCGCCGGTCGAAGGCGAGCACGGCGGGATCCGGCGTGAGCCCCGCAAAGGCGCTGTCGATCACCGCCCGCGATACGCCGGCCGCCTGCGCCTCGCGCCCCATCTCGCCGAGGAACCGCTTGAAATCACCCCCGCACGTCGCGGCCTGAGCCGGAGCAACAAGAAGGAACGCGGCGCCAAGAGCCGCCACCGAACGCCGGATCATGCAAAATCCCGTACCTGTTTGCCGCCCGCCAAGATGGCACGGGCTCCGTCCGCGTTCAATGAACGCCATGCGCCGGCACGTCCGTCCGGACGTGCCGTTGGGTCGCACCGAAGACGCATGACCATACCGGCACAGGTTCCACGGAGGACCCGGCGAACTCCTCAAGGGCCCGATCGCCGCGGGAGGTGCGCGTCACGGCGCGCGCGACGCCAGCATCGGCATGACCTCCCTCGTCATCCGCTCGATGGTGGCGAGGCACTGGGCATTGGAGAGATTGCCGAAGCGGCAGAGGATCATCGCCTCATCGAAGCCGTGCGCGACGTATTTTGCGAGTCGTTCCGCCGCCTGCGCGGGCGTGCAGATGAGCGTGCGCTGGCGGAACACCTCGCGATGGTCCCCCGACGCACACAGATCGAGCAGGGCCTGGATGCTGCCCTGGTAATCGCGGTCCCACTGGTTGGCTTTCTGGACGTTGCGCAGCGCGGTGACATGCTCCTGCAGCGCCAGCAGCGCCTCCTCGATCGCCTGCTCCTCGCTGTCGGCGAGATGCGTCATGAAGGCAACCGAGCTGCGGCGGCGCTCGGGATCGTGCCCGGCCTGTGCGTAGGCTTGCTTGAACACGTCGTGGCGCTCGCACAGCACGTCGAAGCTCATCGGATACTGGTTCATCAGGAGGCGATAGCCGCCCTTCCCCGCCCGTTCGAAGCTCGCCGGGTCGTTCGAGGCCGCGATCCAGATCGGAATGGCGGCTTGGCACGGCTGCGGCCACGGCTCGATGCGGTCGAAGCGGGTGAACTTGCCGGCGAACGCAAACGGCTTGCCGGCCCAGAATTGCTCGATGACCGCCAGCGCCTCGATCACGCGATCCGCGGACTCTTTCGGATCGACCCCGAACGCGGCGAACTCGTGCGGCACGAAGCCGCGCGACACCCCCATGTCGCAGCGCCCATCCGACAGCTGATCGAGCATCGCGTAATCCTCCGCGACCTGCAGCGGATGCCGCAGCGCGACCAGCGACACCCCGGCTGCGAGGCGGATGCGCGTCGTCTCGCGTGCCCAGGCGGTGAGGAGGATGGCCGGGTTCGTGCTGGCGCCGCCGTAATAGTGGAAATGATGTTCGGAGACGAGCACCCGCGCCCAGCCGAGACGATCCGCCAGCTTCACGGCTTCCGTCAACTCGCCATAGAAGGCGTTCAGGCTCGTGGCGAATCCCTCGCGGTAAGTCGGCAACTGGAAGAGTGACAGGTCCATGCATGCACCCGCGATCGTGGCGTCAGCTTCCCGTGCGACGGCTGCACGGGCGACGCGGGCTGGACATTGCGAGAAGAGCCGGCGCGCGTCTGTCCCTGGCCTGAAGGGACAGGCGGTGTCTCAGCCGGCCAGCTGGCGTTCGTAGAGGCGGCGCAGATCGACGAGCGTCGCAATGCCGAGCTTAGCGAACGCCCGCTTGCGATAGGTCAGGAACGTGCTCGTCTGCATCCCGAGGACACGCACCGCCTGTTTCACCGAATGCTCGCTCAGGAGGGCCGAGCACACCTCGACCTCGCGGTTGCTGAGCCGCTGCGCCCAACGGCCGAGCTCGGCCGCGATCGCCTCGCGATCCGGACGCAGCGTCGCCAGCGTGCGCGAGAGCTGGAAATGGCGCACGGTCGCCGCGGCCAGGATATCGGCCTGGTTCTCGACGAGCGTGATCTCGTCGGCGGAAAAATTGCCGCTCGCTTTCGTGCGATAGAGGCTCACCAGCACGCAGCCGTCGGGCGAGGATCGCATCAGCGACACGCGCTCGAGCATGCTGGGCGCTTCATAGGCGAAGCTGCGATACTCGCCGTACGGAATCTCGTCCCAGCGCTGGCGCGCGACGAACGAGCGATCCATGTCGCAGGCGCGGCCGAGCAGGCGGTTGGCGGCGGGATCGTCCCGCCAGAAGCGGCCGGCGTAGTGCTGCGAGGCAAGCTGGGGAAAGTCGGCGATGGTCGGGATTCCGCCGCTTGTGAACAGCACGCGCATGGCCGAACGCCGGTCGATGAAGTAGGCGCCCAGGATGTCGTGGGGCACGTCGCCCTGCAGCATGGCGGCGAGCCGCCGCGGAAAGGATTCGTGTCCCGCCGTCATGACGAGATCGGCGAGCGGGTGCCATGAGGCAACGATCCCGCGCTCTTTGGCGCGGGCGGCCGGCTTGCGGCTGTTATCCTTCGCGATCATTCCGGGTCGCGGCGCATTGGGCGTTTCCAGGTGACATACTAGCCGGAACCGGCAGTCCTGTCCCGCATCTAGAGGGACAGACAGCCGGGCCTCCTTTGCGAGAATCCCAGGCTCGGCGCCAATCCAGCCCCCGGCGAGCACATCCATGAAACGCAGCGACGGCCGCATCATCACGACCCACGTCGGAAGCCTCCCGCGTCCGAACGACCTGATCGAGCTCTACCGAACCGACGCTCCGGACAACGTGCTGCTGCCGCGCCTCAAGTCGGCCGTCGCCGAGGTGGTCGACCGCCAGCTCCAATGCGGCATCGACGTCGTCAACGACGGCGAATACGGCAAGGCGATGCGCGCGAGCGCCGACATCGGCGCGTGGTGGTCGTACGTCTACAGCCGGATCGGCGGGTTCGAGATTCTGCAACGTCAGCTCGACAAGGGCCGCAGCGGCTGGACGTTCGGGAGCAAGGAGCGCAAGGAGTTCGCGGAATTCTACCGCGACACCGGCGGTGTCGGCGGCGGCGGCGCCGGAACCGGCAGCAGCGCCAACAATCTCTTCGGCCTCGTCTGCACAGGCCCGGTGACATACACCGGCCACGACCTCATCCGGCGTGACATCGAGAACCTCAAGGCGGCCGCAAGCGGCAAACGGGTGGCCGACGTCTTCATGCCGGCGGTGTCGCCGGCGACGCTGCAGATCCTGCCGAACGAGCACTACGGATCGCCGGAGGACTACACGTGGGCGCTGGCGGAAGCGATCCGCGAGGAGTACCGCGCCATCGTCGACGCGGGGTTCATCCTGCAGATCGACGATCCCGCCATCGTCGACCTCTGGGACTGGTGGTTCTCGCTCAAGAACGACATGGCCGGCTATCTCAAATGGGCCGAGTTCCAGGTGACCGCGCTCAACCACGCGTTGGAGGGCATCCCGGAGGATCGCGTACGCTTTCACATGTGCTGGGGGAGCTGGCACGGACCGCACATCACCGATGTTCCGCTCAAGGACGTCGTTCACCTGCTGCTGAAGATCAAGGCGCAGGCCTATTCCGTCGAAGCCGGCAACGTGCGGCACGAGCACGAGTGGAAAGTCTGGAAGACCACCAAGCTGCCGGAGGGCAAGCTGCTGATCCCGGGCGTCGTCAGCCATGCCACCCACGTGGTGGAGCATCCGGAGGTGATCGCTGATCGGCTCGTCAATTATGCGAATGCGGTCGGGCGCGAGAACGTGATCGCCGGCACCGATTGCGGCCTCGGCGGCCGGCTGCACCACCAGCTTGCCTGGGCCAAGCTCGCGGCGCTCAAGCAAGGGGCCGACCTCGCATCGTCGCAACTGTGGACGTAGACGTCGCCGCGGCGCACCCCGCACTGCGCCCTCGTCGCGCTCGTTAGCAGGGCACGCGCGCGCACGCCGCGCAGAATTCGGTTAATCTTCTTCTTGAGATCGCCCTTGCATATTGCGACGAACAGCCCTACATCCCTGTCATCGAGTTTCGGCCGAACGACTTGGCCTCGCCGCGAACAGCGCGCCTGACTGACGACCTTGTCCCAAAATCTCGAAATCGAACGGCGGCGTTAGCGCGCAGCCGAATTCTATTGCAACGAAAGAACAGACACATGACCAAGGGAACCGTTAAGTGGTTCAACGATCAGAAGGGCTTCGGCTTCATTCAGCCGGAGGATGGCAGCAAGGACGTTTTCGTGCACATCAGCGCGGTTGAGCGCGCGGGCATGGGCAGTCTGAGCGAAGGCCAGAAGGTCTCGTACGAGCTCGTGGCTGACCGCAAGTCGGGCAAATCGGCGGCCGAGAACCTTCAGGCGGCCTGATCGACAAACGCTTTGACCACGGATGTACTGGCAAAGCTGCTGAAGCCTCGCTCTGGTCGCCCAGAAGCGGGGCTTTTTCATATCTGGACGAGCGCACCGCCGTTCAGACGAACCATTCAGGCGGCCATCTCCAGGCGCCCAATCATCTTCAGACGACCGACCGTCTCGGCGAACGACATGCGGCTCACGCCGTCGTCTTGTCCTTCATGCGCCAGAGCTGGAATCCATGCTGCTGGATCGCCGACTCGATGTTCTCGCGCGAGAAATTGTGAGGCGGCCTGCTGTCCGCCGCAATCGCGCCCGTGACCAGCCATGGCCTGAACTGCTCGGGCAGCTTGCTTCCGACCTGATCATCGGTGAAGGCCCGCAAGTCGCCCTGCGCACCTGATTTGAAAACGAATATCCGCATAGATGCCCTCATGACGCTCTGACGAATCTCGGACCGCGTGCGCTCAGAGCGTTTGCTTCGCGCGGCTTCCTCTTCGGGGCAGGAATTTCTCCGTCATAGATCGCCTGCTTGCGCGCGAGCTTGCGTGCGCGGCGCATCGCCGTCGACTTCTCGCGAGCGGACTTCTCCGACGGCTTCTCGTAGAAGCGCCGCCGCTTGAGCTCGCGCAGGACGCCTTCACGCTGCATCTTGCGCTTGAGAACGCGAAGAGCCTGATCGACGTTGTTATCGCGCACGAAAACGATCAAATCGTCCATCCTCCATGATGGTTCGCAAGACATGCGTCCCTGCCGCGAGCTTTCGGGCCCGACGGATCCCGGCAGCGCCGCAGGTCAGCTCGATACGTGCAGGACGGTGACCCAGTCGTGGCCGCAATCACCGCAGTGCCAGTGGTTATGAATGAGGCCCCGGCCGCGATATTCGCTCCCGGACAGGGCGACATCGACCGACGCATGGCACACCGGACATTGAATGTTGCCCGATTGATTGTCGTTCATCGCCGGCGGGTGAAGCGGCGCATGAAACGGGACTTTCGCAATAGCGTCGGTTGAGGCTGCCGCAAGGCGCATGACCGTCTCCGTGTCTCGAGGGGGAGCACAAGCGGTCTCTCAGCCACCGGCACCCTGATGATCTTGCCGGTGATGACAGCAAGATGGGCTCTCTGACCGCAAATAGCCAGTGATCTTTGCCGGCGCTGGCCAATTTTCGGCTCGGAAGCGGTATAAATGGCCTCGATGTAGCCTGCGCGTGATCACGAGGAACGCGCCGATGCAACTCGCGCAGTCGACATGCGGCGGGCGCGACGAGCTGTCAGGCCCGCAACACCATTGCGTCCATATGCGTCCGTGAGCTTTTCCCTCGATTCTGCCATGGATTCCGCCAAAGCTTTCGCCAATGATTGGCCGTCAGCGGGTCGGCACAGGCAGACGGGGGTCCGAGTGTTTCCAGCGCGCCAGATCACATGGTCGTCGGTTGCGGGCGCATTCGCCCTTCTCGTGGTCTCGGTCGCCGCGTCGCACGCCCAGACCGCGTGCCCCAACGCGGCCGACATCGCCGTCCTGCCGTCTCCCATCGCTCCCTGGAAGGGCGCGCCGCTGCGCGTCCTCGTTGCCGCGGAGAAGGCGGTCGACGCCGAGCTGCGGCTGATCTCCCCGGATGGGAACGTCGCAGCCAGGTCGGCCGAGCGGCGGGGCGGACCGCCCTACTTCTGGCTGGCTGAAGTCGCCACCCCCGTGGCGGGAACCTGGCGCGCGCAGCTCGCGCGCGCGGGCGGCTCGGCCCAATGCCCACCCGTCACGCGCGAGATCGCCGTGCGCGACAGCGAGCCGCCGCGCCCGCAGGCGGTCAACGGCAGCGTCTGGCCGCTGCGCAACACCTGGAACCGCGCGACGGAGAACCTCTACTCGGCCTGGATCGAAAAGCTGTTCGAGGCGCCCCTCGACGCCACGCTGTCGTGGCCCGCGCTGCACCAGGGTCTGCGCGACCGGTCGCGCAATCTCCTGTTCAACCATCTCGGGCTGCGCGAAGACGAACTGGGGTTGATCATCCGTCCCGACTGCGCCGACCTGCCCTACTTCCTGCGCGCCTATTTCGCTTTCAAGATGGGCCTGCCGTTCGGCTATTCGCTCTGCACGCGCGGCGGGGGCGGAGCGCCGCCCCGCTGCCCGTCGTGGCTGAACATGGCGCGCGCCGGCAACGGCGAGTCCTCGAACGACCAGACCACGGGATCGACGAGCGCCAACGGCTCCGCGCCATCCAAGAAAAGCGGATTGGCCGGCGCATTCGGCGGCTACCTGCGCACGGTCGCCGGCGGTGTGCATTCGGGCTCGGGCCGCACCGCGGCTGCGGACAACAACACCGATTACTATCCCGTCCCGCTGAGCCAGGACACGCTGCGCCCAGGCGTCGTCTATGCCGACCCGTACGGCCACATCCTGGTGCTCGTGCGCCGCGTGCCGCAAACGGACGGCGGCGCCGGCGTTTTCCTCGCGGTCGATGGGCAGCCGGACGGGACCGTGGCGCGCAAGCGCTTCTGGCGCGGCAATTTCCTGTTCGCGCAGGATCGTGCGCTCGGCAGCCCGGGCTTCAAGCGTTTCCGCCCGGTGGTGCGCGACAGGAACGGGAGCCTGCGCCGGCTCTCCAACGAGGAGATCGCGAAGAACCCGCAATACGGCGACTTCTCGCTCGAGCAGGCCAAGCTCGGAGTCGAAGAGTTCTACGACCGCATGGACGAGGTCATGTCCCCTGCTCCGCTCGATCCGCTGCGCGCGATGACGGAGGCGATCACCGCGCTCGAGGAGCAGGTCAACGCGCGCGTCACCTCCGTCGAGAACGGGCGCAAGTTCCAGAACAGCGGGCGCGGCGAGGCGGCGATGCCCGACGGTGCGGCGATCTTCGAGACCACGGGCGCCTGGGAAGACTTCGCGACGCCGTCGCGCGACCTGCGCCTGCTGATCGCGATCGACGTGGTGCGCGGCTTCCCCGATCGCGTCGCGCGCCAGCCAGACCGCTACGCGATGCCCGCGGGCAAGAGTGTTGCCGAGGTGAAGTCCGAGCTCGAGCGCGTGCTGGCGTCGGAGCTCGCCGCGCGCAAGTTCTCCTACACGCGCAGCGACGGCTCGGCCTGGACGCTCGCGGTCAAGGACGTGATCGAGCGCGCCGGCGCACTCGAGATGGGATACAACGTCAACGACTGCGTCGAGCGGCGCTGGGGCGCGGCGGAGAGGAGCGAGGAGGCATCCACCTGCAAGCGCTCTGCGCCGCAGGCGCAGCGAGCCAAGATGACCAAGTACCGCGCGTGGTTCCACGAGCGGCGCCGCCCGCCGCGCGCCTAGCGTGAAAGCGGCACGCTCCGACACGATCAATCGTACATGACGCAGTCGTCCGGCAGAGGTGGAGGCGTGCCGACGCGGGGGGTCCGGGCGCTGCTCGGCGTGGCGCTCTGCGTGCTCGCGTCGTCGGCGTTCGCGCAGGAGATCGACAACCAGCGCTTCGTCGCGCTCGCGAAGCGCTGCCAGGCGACGGCAGCCGCGCCACCCTCCCCCGCCGCGCTCGCGATCCGCGACGTGGCGCTGTCCGAGTACAAGACCTTCCAGGGCAGCCGCGTCGACCACGCCGGGCGCATCGTCCTGTTCGGGCATGCGGAGGCCGAGAGCGATCAGGAGAGCAGCGCCCCGGTGACGCCGCGGCAGATTCCCTGGCGCGAGGTGCTGCGCTTCTGGGAAGACCTGCAGGGCGACGCGGTTGAAAGCTCACCCAATCCGGCGCTCGAGGTCTGGTTCTATCCGGGGCTGACTGACCGCAATCCGCCGCCTCACGTGCCGCGCCGGAGGGCAAAGCTCGAAACCCTGCTCCGCGCCATCGACCGCATGGACTTCTCCTCGTTCGGCGAGGACGCCGCGGGCGTGAAGGCGGCGCTGCAGCAGAGCGCCATCCGCGCCAGCATCAGCGACGTGGCATGGTCGGCGGCGTTCATTTCATCGGTGATGCGTCAGGCCGGGCTCTCGTCGTCCGCTTTCGCCTACAGCTCGAGCCATATCCGCTACATCGTCGCCTCGATCCGGCAGTCGTTGGCCGATCTCGATGCGCAGGAGGCGACGCACTTCTATCGCGCATGCGATCCGGACCTGACCCGCCCGCGCGCGGGCGACCTCTATTGCTCTCACCGGCACGTCGAAGGCACGAAAGACCCCTATCTGCCGAAGCCCGGCATGTCGCTGTTCCGTTCGCTCTTTCGCGACCTCATGCAGCAGCCCTCCGTCATCAGTCGCACCCACTGCGATGTCGTCGTGCGGGTGGACGATGCGGCCAAGAAGGTGGTGGTGATCGGCGGGAACGTGCAGAACTCGGTGACGGAGCGCACGCTCAACCTCAACCGCAAGGGCGTGCTGTCCAGGGCGCAGGGCAATCTCGTTGCGCACGGCAGATCCTGTGCGCGCGGCCAGTCCGGCACCTCGAACGAAGAGTCCGGCTGCCGGCTCAACGGACAGAAGTGGTTCGTCCTGCTCCAGGCGCGGACGTGACGCACAGGCGCACAGGCGCCGGTCGCCCGCCGAGGCGTTCGCAGCTGACCGCGTCGCTCAGATCGCCGCTGCGGCGTGGACCCGCGCGCCGGCCGGGATCGTCGGCGGCGCCTTGTTGAGGGTCTCGATGGCGAATCCCGCGGCTGCCTTGTAGCCGGCCATGAACGCGGCACGGTCCTGCGGCGAGATGACGTCGTCGATGTCGTCGAACGTGCCGCCGCACCGCTCGTCGACGATGTTCAGGAGCCCGAACGGTCCGGCGCCGCGGTTGCGCAGGATGAGCTGCGAGATCGGGGCGCAGAGCTTGTCGTCGAACGCGGCCAGCGCGCGCGCCGTGACCCCATGCTCGACCATCGCGGCGCCCAGGACACGGGCGTCGATGATGGCCTGGCTGCCGCCGTTGGACCCGGTCGGATACATGGCGTGGGCGGCGTCGCCGATGAGCACCACCGGACCGTCCTGCCACGTCGGCACCGGATCGCGGTCGATCATCGGATTTTCAAAGGCGCCGTCGGCCTGGCGGATCAAGGCAGGGACATCGAGCCAGTCCCAGATCCAGTCCTCGAAATGATGGATGAAGTCCTCGATGCCGACCTCGCGGAACCAGCCGCTCTGCTTCCAGCCCTCGGCGCTGTCGGTGGTGACCTCGGCGATCCAGTTGATCATCGCGAGCCCGGTGGTCGGGTCGGGATGCGAGATGGGATAGAACACGATCCGGTGGCGGTGCGTGCCGAGGCCGACGAAGGATGAGCCGCTCCGGATCGGCTTGGCCCAGGTGGTGCCGCGCCACATGATCGCGCCGCCCCAGTGGATCGGCGGCTGCGAGGGATGCATTTGCGCCCTCACCGCGGAGTGGATGCCGTCGGCGCCGACGAGCAGCGCGCCGCTCGCCTCCGAACTCGACCCATCGGCGTGCTCGATGAGCGCACTGACGCTCCCGTCGACGTTCTTCCTGTAACCGCTGACCCGGCTTCCCAACTTGACCGCCTGGGGCCCGATGCGCCTGACCACCTCACGGTACAGCAGCATGTGGAACTGGCCACGATGAACCGCGTACTGCGGCCAGTTGTAGCCGGCCTCCAAACCCCGCGGCTCGGAATAGATATCGTTGCCGTTGAGCCCGACCAGCGCCCACTCCCGGGCTGGCACGCCGACCTTGTCCAGGTCATCCCGCGAGATGCCGAGGTCGTAGAGCTCCCGCACGGCGTTCGGCTGCAGGTTGATGCCGACCCCGAGCGGCTGCAGGTCGCGAACGGCCTCGAAGACGATACAAGGCACGCCGATCTGGTGGAGGGTCAGGGCCGTCGCCAGCCCGCCGATGCCACCCCCGGCAATGATCACGCGATCGTTGGTCAACTCACTCACCCCACCCCTACCCGGCTTACCCGGGTTTCAATATCCCTTCGACGCCGCCCGGAGCAAGCCGCATGATGCTGCTCACGTACACAGCGACGGTCCTGCGCGTGAGCGATCCGGGGCCGGATTGGGAGATCGGCGGCCTGCTAGTGCACGACGATGCGCGTGTTCCCCATGCCGTGCTGCGAGACGAGGCGGAACAGCATGCGCGCGTTGTCGGGCCGCAGCCGCACGCATCCGTGCGACACCGGCCGGCCTAGCTTGCGCACCTCGGAGGTGCCGTGGATCGCGTAGCCGCCGGTGAAGAATATCGAATAGGGCATGGGTGTGTAGTCGTATCGCCGCGAGTAGTGCATGCGCTGCAACGAATAGGGCGAATAGACGCCGGGCGGCGTGATGTAGCCGCGCCGCGCCGTCGAAATCGGCCATGAGGCGTAGTGCACGCCGTCGACATCGACACTCATCCGCTGGCGCGCGCGCTCGATGCGAACCGTGACGTCCGCCCATGCGACGCTCGGCACGCTGCACACCAGCAGCAGCAAGACGACGGTGCGAGCCTGCCGCAACAGGGTTCCGGTCTCATTGCGCCTGCACTGCACGACGGAGTTCATCTTGCTCACGGGGTGTCGCCTTCTGCGGAGGCCAGCCTACGCCCGGCACACTACGTCCGTGCGCATTACGGGACTTCTAATGGTCGTGCCGTGCGCTGAATCAAATCTTAGTCGATAGCGCTGCGGCTCCCGATACGAGAAACCGGATGCGGCGAGCGCAATCGTCCGGGTTGGACCTCGGGCCAATCGACTCTCGTGCGTCTCGCTTGAAAAATGGCGACGGGAGCTTCTGCCCGGAAGCAGCACGATGGGCGCAGTTCGCCGACAACCGGCAGATGGATGGAGAGGATCATGAAGCGCGCGGCACTTGCATGCGTCGGTCCTGTCCTCGCGGCAGGGCTTGCCACCTTCTCCGCCGCAGGTCCCGCGCGCGCGCAGACGGACGACATGCAGTCGATCGCCCGGGAAGCGTACATCTATCTCTATCCGCTGATCTTGATGGACATCACGCGCAAACAGATCACCAACCTGGCACCCGACGCCGGTCAGATCGGCGGCCCGCCGAACACGTTCATCAACGTGCGCGCATTCCCGACGGCCGAGATGCGCACGGTCGTCCGTCCGAACTTCGACACGCTTTATTCGGCGGCCTGGCTCGACCTGGGCAAAGGTCCGGTCATCGTCTCGACCAGGGGCACGGACGGCCGTTACTTCCTGCTGCCGATGTTGGACATGTGGACCGACGTGTTCGCCGTTCCGGGCTCGCGCACCACCGGCACCGGCGCCGGGCACTTCGCCGTGGTGCCGCCGGGATGGACCGGCCGATTGCCGCCCGACGTGCAACGCATCGACGCGCCGACGCCCGACGTCTGGGTGATCGGGCGCACCCAGACCAACGGCGTGAGGGACTACCCCGCCGTTCACAAGATCCAGGACGGCTACAGCATCTCGCCGCTGGCCGAGTGGGGCAAGTCGCCGCGAAAGGTGGAGCAGCGGATCGACCCTTCGGTGGACACGAAGACTCCGCCGCTGCTGCAGGTCAACGGAATGACGGCGAAGGACTATTTCTCCTACGGCGCGGAGCTCATGAAGCGGCAGCCGCCCCACCTCACCGACTGGTCGATCATCGCCCGCATGAAGCGGATCGGACTTGAACCGGGCAAGAGCTTCGATGGCAGCAAGATCGACGCCGACACGCTGGCCCGCGCCGCGGCGGCCGGTCTCGCGCTGATGAAGGCCAAAGCGCCGACCATCGGCCGCATCGTCAACGGCTGGCAGATGAACACGGAGACCATGGGCGTTTACGGCGACGACTATCTCAAGCGCGCGATCGTCGCGCAGGTCGGCCTCGGGGCCAACCAACCCGAGGATGCCGTCTATCCCCTCGCCGTCGCCGATGCCGACGGCAAGCCGGTCTCGGGCGGTCGGAAATACGTTCTGCATTTCGAGAAGGGCGAGCTCCCGCCGGTGCAGGCATTCTGGTCACTCACCCTGTACGATGCGGAAGGATTTCAGGTCGCCAACCCGCTCAATCGCTTCGCGCTCGGGGATCGCGATCCTCTCAAGTTCAACGGCGACGGCTCGCTCGACCTCTACATCCAGCATGAGAACCCCGGCCGCGACAAGGAAGCGAACTGGCTGCCGGCACCCGGAAGCGGCGACCTGGGACTCACGCTGCGGCTCTATGCCCCCAGGCCGCAGGTGGCGGACGGCCGCTGGAACCCGCCCCCGATCCGGCGGGTGGATTAGGCAGCCACGCAGCGACTGTCCCGCTCCCCTCCGTTCACCGCCCGCTGCCGCCGGGAACCCGGCCCTGCTGCGGGCGCGACCTGCCGTGGGTCCTCGCCGGGCGGTCCTTCTCCTGGCCGGCGGCAAGGCAGCCGGTGAGAAAGTCGATGAAGCTCCTGGCGCGCACGGAGAGGTCCACGTGTGAATAGACCGCACTGATGGGCAGCGATGCAGGGTGATAGTCGGGCAGCAGGACGCTGGCCCGTCCTTGCGCCACCTCGGTCCTGACGCACCACAGCGGCAGCAGCCCGATGCCAAGGCCGCCGAGAACCGCATCGCGCGCTGCGTCGACGTCATCGACCCATAACGGGCCCTCGACATCGACGACATGACGGCCCTGGTCGGAATCGAACGCCCAGCGGTTCGACGATTTCTGCGACGACAGGATCACGCAGCGGTGTTCGGCCAGATCTTCCGGCGATCGCGGGGAACGGCGGCCTTTCAGATAGCTGTTGTGAGCAACGAGCCTGTGCTCGGTCAGCGCGATGCGCCGCGCGATGAGCGAGCTCGACGGCATCGGGCCGACGCGGAACGCGATCTCGATCCCCTCGCCGATGAGTTCGACGACCTCGCTTGCCAGATGCAGCTCCACGGTCACGGCCGGGTGCTGCTCGAGGTACGTATCGAGATGCGGAAGGATGCAGGCGCGTCCGAACCAGGCCGGCGCAGCCACGCGGAGCTTTCCACCCGCGACCGGAGATGCGAGCGCGACGGAGGCTTTCGTGCGCTCGACCGCCGCCATCGCCTGGCGCGCGTCCTCGTAGATCCGCAGCCCCTCGGCCGTCGGATGAAGCCGCCGCGTGGTGCGCACGAACAGCTGCACGCCCAGCCTGCGCTCGAGCTCGATGAGCCGCTTGCTCACCGTCGGCTGCGACACACCAAGCGCTCTCGCCGCGGCCGAGAAGCTGCGCGTCTCCAGGGTGCGCACGAAGGCGACGAGGCACTCGAAGTAATCCATGCTCGTTCCGAATAAATTTTATGCCATCTATTCCATTTTAGCACCACGCGCGCCGGCGCTACCATTCCTGAAAGGCCGGGAACGGCCAGAAAACGGGGAGGTCGACGGATGTCCAAGAGAATTGGGATTCTCGGTGCCGGGGTTGCCGGGCTGCACCTTGGCCTGCTTCTGCGCAAGCACGGCATCGATGCGACGATCATCACGGACCGGCCCGCCGAAACGCTCGCCAAGATGCCGCTCCTCAACACGGTCGCGCACCACCACGTGACGCTGGAACGCGAGGCCGCGCTCGGCATCCGGCGCTGGCGGGACCGCGACTGCCACTACTTCTGCCATCATCACCATTTCGGCTTTCCCGAGCCGATCGTGTTCCAGGGCGACTTCGCCAGCCCCAGCCGCGCCGTCGACTATCGCCTCTACCTGCCCGCGCTGATGCAGGACTTCGCGTCGCAGGACGGCGACATCGAGATCCGCGAGGTCGGCATCAAGGACCTCGCCAGCCTCGCCGCGCGCTTCGACCTGCTGGTGGTGTCGACCGGAAAGGGCGCGCTCGGGCAGATCTTCCCGCACCTGCCCGAACGGTCGCCCTACGACAAGCCGCAGCGCCGCCTGTGCGTCGGGCTGTACACGGGCGTCGCCGACATGCCGCTGCGCGGCGTCACGCTCTCGGTCTCGCCGGGGCACGGCGAGCTGATCGAGATTCCGACCCTCACCTTCGGCGGAATGGCCACCGCTCTGCTCATGGAGAACGTCCCCGGCGGTGACCTCGAGGAGCTGAGCAAGCTCGATTACAAGGCGAACCCCAAGGCCTTCCTGCAGACGCTTCTGCAGAAGCTCGAGCGGCATCACCCGGCGGTCCATGCCCGCATCGACACGTCGGCCTTCGACCTGTGCCAGCCGATCGACCTCCTGCAGGGCGGCATCGTGCCGACCGTCCGCCAGGGCTTCGTCCCGATCGATGATGGAAAGTTCGCGATCGCCGTCGGCGACGTGCACTCGGTCGTCGACCCGATGATGGGACAAGGCGCCAACGTGGCGTCGTATTCCGCCTGCGTCGTGGGAGAGAACATCGTCGCGGACGACGTGTTCGACGAGCGGTTCTGCGAAAAGGTCGATCGCGCCCGCGAGGACCGCGTGCTCGCCGCCTCGCGCTGGACCAACATGATGCTGGGGCCGCCCTCCGAACACCTGGGCGCGCTGATCTATTCCATGAGCCAGAACAGGCGGCTCGCGAACGAGTTCACCGAGAACTTCAACTTTCCGGAACGGCAGTGGGACCGGATCGCGTCACCAGCGCGGATCAAGACCTGGCTCGCGCAAGCCTCCCAGGCGTAGGAGACCCCGATGCACACGTTGATCGTGCTCTATCCGACGCCGGACGATCCCGCGGCGTTCAAGCGCTACTACGAAGGCGAGCATATTCCGCTGGCGGCGCAGCTTCCCGGCATCCGTTCGATCAGGTTCGGCTACGGCGAGGCGCTGGGGCCCGAGGCCCCGCCGCAGTTCTGCGTGTTCGAGGCGGAGTTCGACAGCCGCGAGGCGATGCAAGAGGCGATGACATCCGCGCTCGGACAGCAGGTCGCCGCCGACGTGCCGAACTACTCGCCCAAGGGCGCGGTCGTGTTCCACTACGCGTCGCGGAGTGTTGGTCGGGAGTAGATGGCGCCCGGCCTATGGGCTTTGAGGATAGGGCAAGACACGCGGAGATGCGCAAGCGGCGCGCGACAGATCATCGATGTCCGAGGAAGTCGGAATGGTGGGCGCTGTAGGGATTGAACCTACGACCTCTCCCGTGTGAAGGGAACGCTCTCCCGCTGAGCTAAGCGCCCGAAGGTCGGGGGCTATTCATAGAGTCCGCCCCCGCCCTGTCAAGCAAGCAGCGCCCAGAACCATGCTCGCGACCGTGCCAGCGACCATGCCCGCCCGCGCGCCGTTGGTGACGGCGCGGACCGCCCGGATTCGGGTGCCGGCGGCCTACCCCCGCCCCTCCATCGTCTGCACCGGGTTGCCCGGCTCGGGCAGCGGTATGAACTCCTCGGTGTCCCCGGGCACGGGGTCGAAGCGGCCGGTCCGCCACTGTTCCTTGGCCTGCTCGATCCGCTCGCGCCGCGACGACACGAAGTTCCACCAGATGTGGCGCGGGCCGTCCATCGGCTCGCCGCCGAGCAGGACGACATGGGCCTCGCCGACGGCCGTGACCGTGATCGCGTCGCCCGGCCGCAACACCAGCAGCTGCTGCGGCTTGAAGCGGTCGCCCATCACCTCGATCTCCCCGCTCACGACGTAGATCGCGCGCTCCTCGTGGCCGGCATCGACCGGCAGGCTCGCGCCGGGGGCGAGCGTCGCGTCCGCGAAGATCGTCTCCGACGTCGCCTTGAGCGGCGAGCGAACGCCATAGAGGCCGCCCGCCACCACGCGCACGGTCTTGCCCGCGTCCGAGACGACCGGGAATTCCGACACCGCATGGTGCACGAAGCCGGGGTCCATCTCCTCCCTGACGGCCGGCAGCGCCACCCACATCTGCAGGCCATGGATCGGCTCGCCGCCCCCGCGCCGCTCGGGCGCGGTGCGCTCGGAATGGGCGATGCCCTTGCCCGCCGTCATCCAGTTCACCTCGCCCGGCCGGATCGCCGCGAGCGTGCCGAGGCTGTCGCGGTGCATGATCTCGCCGTCGAACAGGTAGGTGACGGTGGCAAGGCCGATGTGCGGATGCGGGCGCACGTCGACGCCGGCGCCGGCGCGAAACTCCGCCGGACCGAAATGATCGAAGAAGATGAACGGGCCGACCATGCGCGACTGCGCCGACGGCAAGGCGCGGCGCACGGTGAAGTCGCCGAGGTCCACCGTGCGCGGCACGATCACGCGCGCGATCGCGTCGCACTGCCAGGAATTGCCCGCCTCCGGATCCTTGCCGCGAAAGAAGCTCATGACTGCCTCCTCATGTGTGCGGCCGGAGGCGGCGGTCAGATCGCCTGGAACTGCTGACCCTTCACCGCCTCGGCCAGGCCGTAGAATGCCTCGTTGACCTTGTTCCAGCTCGGCCGCTTCTTCATGTTGTCGAGCCAGCGCTGGACGTTCGGGTACTTCGAAAAGTCGCAGCGGATGATCTCGCCCAAGGTCACCAGGCCGGCGCCGAAGTAGTCGGCGATGGTGATCTCGTTGCCGCATAGATATTGCTTGTCCGGCCCAATCCAATAGTCGTTGAGAAGCTGCAGCCAGACCTTGGCGTTGTTCTGGCTCCACTCGATCGTGGCCGCGTGGGCCTCGTCGCTGCGCCGCTTGTGGTTGGGGAAGATCTGCGGATAGCAGAGCCCGTAGCCGAACTCGCGATAGAAGTTGGTGTTGAGCCAGTCCATCACCTCGTTGACGCGGGCGCGCTGCTTGAGGTCCTTCGGATAGGCCGGCGAGTTGATCTTGTCGGCGAGATATTTGAGGATCGCCGAGCTCTCCGTGAGCTTGAACCCGTCGTCGTCGAGCACGGGCACCAGACGGTTCGGATTGACCTTGGTGAAGGCGTCCCCGTAGTGCTCGCCGGTCATCAGATCGACGACCTGCTCCTCCACCGGGATGTTGTTGTCCTGCAGGAACAGCCGCACGGGCCGGCTCGTCATCGACACGGGATGCATATAGAGCTTCATGGTCTCACCTGTTGCCGCGATCATTGCCGCGGATGATTGAGGATGCGTGACCGACCGGCCGCGGATTCCGAAACTCACCGCGCAGGGCGGTGTGCCTCGGAATCGCGACGCTCAGATGTCTACTTCTTGCCCTCGCCCGGCACCACCTTCATCACGAATTCGGTCGGCTTGTCGTTGGGCCCGAAGGGTCCCGGAACTTTGTTTTTCACCGGCGCGAGGCTCTTGATGTAGACCGCGATGGCGGTGGCGTCGTCGTCGGTCATGATGGCGAAGGCGCGCCAGGGCATGATCGGGGCGAGCTCGCGCCCGTCGGGCCGCTTGCCGGTCTTGATCGCCGTCACGATCTGCCCGACCGACCATTTGCCCAGGCCCGTCTCGGGATCGGGCGTAAGGTTGGGGCCATGGAAGACGCCCACGCCCGGGATCTCGAAGCCGACTTCGGAGCCGCCCAGATAGCGCGCCATGTCCGGCTTGCCGAAGAAATAGCCCGGTGTGTGGCAGTCGGTGCAGCTCGCGAGACCGACGAGATACTTTCCGCGCCCGTTCTGCGACGGCTGGGCAGCGGCGGCGCCGGCGATCGATATGGAAAGTGCAGTGCCGGCGGCAAGAGCAAACGCAATGCGGAACGCGCTTCGCGACATCATTCCCTCCCTGTCATGGGCCTCGCCTGTTTGCCGGCGACAGCCTCAAGTTGCGCATCCTATAGACGCAAGGAGGATTATGGCAGCACAAAATACCGCCGCGCGCGGTGATACCGGTCACACACCATAAGTCTGTTGATCGCGATAATATCTGCGTGAGCGGTCTTCGCAGGCTGTGATCCGCGCGCTATCCAGCAGGTGCGTGCCGTTTAGTCCTCACCCCGCAATCTCCCCCTTCTCTTCCCAGAAACTCTCTTCCCAGAAACGAGTCAGTGGCCAGGCAATGATTTCCTATGTGATGAAGCGTGCCGTCGCCGCGTGCGGCGTGCTGTTGGTCCTCACCGGCGTGAGCTTCGCCGATATCCATGATTTCTCCGGCGGCGGACCGTTGCAGTTCCTGTTCGGGGCCAAGCGCTCGTCCATCCCGCGCGAGACGGTGCGCTTCGACGGCAATGAAGCCCCCGGCACGATCGTGGTGAACACCACCGAGCGGCGGCTCTACTACGTGCTGCCGGGCGGCAGAGCGATCAAATACGGCATCGGCGTCGGACGTGTCGGCTTCACATGGACCGGCCGCCACAAGGTGACCGCCAAGCGCGAGTGGCCGGACTGGACCCCGCCTGCACAGATGCTCAAGCGCCGGCCGGACCTCCCCCGTCACATGAAGGGAGGCGTCGAGAACCCGCTCGGGGCCCGCGCGATCTACCTCGGCTCGACGCTCTACCGCATCCATGGCTCGAACGAGCCGGAGACCATTGGCCAGGCCGTGTCGTCGGGCTGCTTCCGCATGACCAACGAGGACGTGATCGACCTCTACGAGCGGGTGTCGGTCGGCGCGCCGGTCATCGTCGAGCGCTGAGGGCCCTCACCGACGCGGGAACGTAGCGGCGGCCCGATGGTTGCGACGGTCCGCCGCTACGGCTCGCGCGTGAGCCCCTTGGCGGCGAGCTCGTCGAGATACTCGCGCCAATAGCGCGCGTGATTGCGCCCCAGCTCGGCGAGATAGGCCCAGCTGTAGATGCCGGTGGAGTGCATGTCGTCGAAGACGAGGCGGACGGCATAATTCCCGACGGGCCGCACCTCGAGCAGCATGACGTTCTTCTTGCCCGGAACCGTCTTGCGCTCCTCCGGCGAATGGCCCTGCACCTCGGCGCTCGGGCTTTTCACCCGCAGGTACTCGGCCGAAAGATCGAAGCTCTCGCCGCTGTCGAAGGTGACCAGGAGGTGGGTGCGGTCCTTGCGCAGCCGCAGCTCGGTCGGCCAGAGATCGTCGGTGGCGGCCATGAACACGCTCCGAGTGGGGGCGGGATACGATTTCAGCGTTCCTGCCGCAAGTGAGGCAGGCTTGTCCTAGGGGGGCGCGAACTCCCTGTCGAGCCCTCCCCTTCCACTGCTCTTTCAACTATATAGAAAGGGAACATGTCCGGCCGTATGAGCCGGCGGAAGGTGCCAATGGCCGCAGCGCACAGTTCGTCCCTGCCCACGCTTGTCGATCCGTTCGAGCGCGCGATCACCTATCTGCGCGTCTCGGTCACCGACCGGTGCGATTTCCGCTGCGTCTACTGCATGTCCGAGAACATGACCTTCCTGCCGAAGGCGGACGTGCTCAGCCTCGAGGAACTCGACCGGCTCTGCTCGGCCTTTGTCGACCGGGGCGTGCGCAAGCTCCGGCTGACGGGCGGCGAGCCGCTGGTGCGGCGCGGGATCATGACCCTGGTGGGCTCGCTGGCGCGCCATCTCGGTTCCGGGGCGCTCGAAGAGCTGACCATCACCACCAACGGCTCGCAGCTCCACAAATACGCGAGGGACCTCGCAAGCCTCGGCGTGCGGCGCATCAACGTGTCCCTCGACACGCTCGACCCGGCGAAATTCCGCGCGGTCACGCGCTGGGGCGACCTGAACAAGGTCCTGGCCGGCGTGGACGCCGCGCTGGAAGCCGGAATTTCCGTCAAGATCAACGCGGTAGCGCTCAAGGGCGTGAACGAGGATGAGCTGCCCTCATTGATCCGCTGGGCGCATGGCAAGGGCATGGACCTCACCCTGATCGAGGTGATGCCGCTCGGCGACGTCGGCGAAGGCCGGCTCGACCAGTACCTGCCGCTGTCGATGGTGCGGGCGCGGCTGGCCGAGCAGTTCACCTTCGAGGACCTCGATTACCGCACCGGCGGCCCGGCGCGCTATGTGCGCGTCGCCGAGACCGGCGGACGGCTCGGGCTGATCACGCCGCTCACCCACAATTTCTGCGAGTCCTGCAACCGCGTGCGGCTCACCTGTACCGGCACGCTCTACATGTGCCTCGGACAGGAAGACGCCGCCGATCTGCGCAAGGCGCTGCGCGCATCCGAAAGCGACGACCTGCTGCATGCCGCGATCGACGCCGCCATCGCACGCAAGCCGAAGGGGCACGACTTCATCATCGACCGGCGCCATCAGCGCCCGGCGGTGGCCCGCCACATGAGCGTCACCGGCGGCTGACCCGGCACATCCTGCGCGCCTGTTTCGCCTGCCGCGGCGGTATCTTCGCCACGCGGATTCGACCAAAGTCTTAAAGTCGCAGCGGTCTTCCCCTCGCCCGGACAATTCGATTGACGGGCCGTACCGACTTCAGAATAACTCGGTCAACATCCGGCCCACGCCGGCAATAGCAAAGGGCCGCCCACCACGGCCCACGCGACACCATCCGGGGCGGCGACCAGGGGGAACGGTTGAACGCACTTCTCAGGCTCAGCCGCGGCATCGATGCGGTCACGTCCCGCCTTGGCCGTGCCCTGAGCTGGCTCATCCTCATTGTCGTGCTGATCGCGGCGACCAACGCAACCATCCGCAAGGTCTTCGACACGTCGTCCAACGCTTGGCTCGAGCTGCAGTGGGTGCTGTTCAGCATCGTGTTCCTCCTGTGCTCGCCCTGGACGCTGCTCTCCAACGAGCACATCCGCATCGACATCGTGAACGCCGCCTTTCCGAAGAGATGGCGTGACGCGATCGACGTGTTCGGCCACATCTTCTTCCTGCTGCCCTTCACGCTCGTGATGATCGTGACGTCGCTGCCATTCTTCCTGCGCTCGTTCGAGATTCGCGAAAGCTCGATGAACGCCGGCGGCCTGCCGCAGTGGCCGGCGAAATCGCTCATCTTCATCGGTTTCGTGCTGCTGCTGCTCCAGTGCATCTCCGAGCTGATCAAGCGCATCGCGGTGATGCGCGGCGACATCCCCGATCCGCACGGCGGCAACGGCGCGCCGCATACGAGCGCCGAAGCCGAGGCCGCTCGCCTGCTCTCCGCGGTCCACACAAAAACGCCTTAAGGCCGCGAGCCCCACATGACCGCTTTGCTGATCCACTACATGGCGCCGATCATGTTCGCGTCGTTGGTGGTGTTCCTGCTGCTCGGATATCCGGTCGCGTTCTCGCTCGCGGCCAACGGCCTGATCTTCGGGCTCCTGGGCATCGAGCTCGGGCTCTTCCGTCCCGATTTCCTGCAGGCGCTTCCCGAGCGCGTGTACGGCGTGATGACCAACGACACGCTGCTGGCGATCCCGTTCTTCACCTTCATGGGCCTGATCCTCGAACGCTCGGGCATGGCGGAGGACCTGCTCGACACCATCGGACAGATGTTCGGCACGATCCGCGGCGGCCTCGCCTATGCCGTCATCTTCGTCGGCGCGCTGCTGGCCGCGACGACGGGCGTCGTCGCCGCCTCGGTGATCTCGATGGGGCTGATCTCGCTTCCGATCATGCTGCGCTACGGCTACGACCGGCAGGTGGCAACCGGCGTGATCGCCGCCTCCGGCACGCTCGCGCAGATCATCCCGCCCTCGCTGGTACTGATCGTGATGGCCGACCAGCTCGGCCGCTCCGTCGGCGACATGTACGAAGGCGCTTTCATTCCGGGCATGGTCCTGAGCGCGCTCTACGCCAGCTACGTGTTCCTGGTCACGCTGGTCTGGCCAAAAGCCGCGCCCGGCCTGCCGCCGGATGCCGTCGGCTTCCGCGAGGCCAACGGGCGGCGTGGACTGGGTTCGCTCGGCATCCTCGCGCTCGTGAGCGCCGCCGTCGGCTGGGCGGCGATGCGCGGCTCCGATGCACACGGCGCCGACTTCGTCGTGCTCGCGATGTTCTTCGGGATCACGTTCGCCTTTGCGGTCGCGATCGTGAACTGGCTCACCGGCCGGTACATCGGCTTCCGCTTCCTCTCGGCGCTGGCGCAGCAGGTCACGTTCGTGATGGTGCCGCCGCTGTTCCTGATCTTCCTCGTGCTCGGCACGATCTTCATCGGCCTCGCGACCCCCACCGAAGGCGGCGCCATGGGAGCGACCGGCGCGCTGATTCTCGCGATGGCGAAAGGCCGGCTGCGCTGGGACCTCGTGCGGCAGGCTGCGCAATCCACCGCCAAGCTGTCCTCGTTCGTGGTGTTCATCCTGATCGGCGCGCGCGTGTTCTCGCTCACGTTCTACGGCGTCGATGGCCACCGCTGGGTCGAGGAGTTGCTGGTGGCGCTGCCGGGAGGCCAGGTCGGATTCCTGATCTTCGTGAATCTGTTCGTGTTCCTGCTCGCGTTCTTCCTGGATTTCTTCGAGCTCGCATTCATCGTCGTGCCCCTGCTCGCCCCCGCCGCCGAGCGCCTCAACATCGATCTGATCTGGTTCGGCGTGATCCTCGCGGTGAACATGCAGACGTCGTTCATGCATCCGCCGTTCGGGTTTGCGTTGTTCTATCTGCGATCCGTGGCGCCGCGGGAGTCATACATCGACCGCGTCACCGGCAAGCTGATGGAGCCGATCACCACCGGGCAGATCTACTGGGGCGCCGTGCCCTTCGTCATCGTCCAGTGCATCATGGTTGCGCTCGTCATCCTGTTCCCGGCCATGGTGATGCACTACAAGGGAACCGGGCCGCAGGTCGATCCCTCGACGATCAAGATCGAGATCCCGCAGATCGAGCCGCCGCCGGCGTTCGATTTCAATCAGCCGCCGAAGATCCAGTAGAGCGTGATCCCGAAAAGCTTGCCCTCGGACCTGATCCGGGGGTGAGACCGGTTTTCGGAAAAGATCATGCTCAACAAAAGGCTGGACCATGATCGCGATTCGATCTGATTGGATCATGGTCTGGCCGCAACAAAAAAGCCCCGGAGACGCTCCGGGGCTTTCCTGTCGATTGCGGGCGATCAGCCGCGCGCGCGGGCGCGGATCTGGTAGCTGTCGAAGGTGTACTCGGCGACCTGCCACCAGAGATATTCGTCGCCGCGGAAGGCCACCATCGAGTCGTAGACCTTCTTGAACTCGGGGTTCTTCGCCGACGTTTCGGCATAGACCTCGTTCGCGGCCTTGTAGCAGGCGTCGAGCACCGCCGGCGTGAAGGGGCGCAGCACCGCGCCGCCGGCGACCAGCCGCTTGAGCGCGCCGGGATTGCCGGCGTCGTATTTCGCGGTCATCCATTCGTTGGCGAGGCCGCTCGCCGTGCGCAGAAGCGACTTGTAGGAGGCCGGCAGCTCGTTCCACTTCTGGATGTTGACCATGTTGTGGAGCATCGCGCCGCCTTCCCACCAGCCCGGATAGTGATAGAAGCGCGCGACCTTCTGGAACCCGAGCTTCTCGTCGTCATACGGACCGACCCACTCGGCCGCGTCGAGGGTGCCCTTCTCCAGCGCGGGGTAGATGTCGCCGCCGGCGATCTGCTGCGGGACGACGCCGAGCTTCTGCAGCACGGTGCCGGCGAAGCCGCCGATGCGCATCTTGAGACCGCTGAGGTCGGAGACGTCCTTGATCTCCTTGCGGAACCAGCCGCCCATCTGGCAGCCGGTGTTGCCCGCCGGCATGCCGTAGACGTTGAACTTCTTGTAGAAGTCGTTCATCAGGTCCATGCCGCCGCCGAAATACTGCCAGGCGTTCTGCATGCGCGCGTTGAGGCCGAAGGGCACCGCGGTGGCGATGGCGAAGGTCGGGTCCTTGCCGAAATAGTAGTAGGACGCGGTGTGGCACATCTCGACGGTGCCGTTCTGAACGGCGTCGAGCGCCTGCAGGCCGGGAACGATTTCGCCGGCCGCGAACACCTGGATCTGGAATTTGTTGTCGGTCGCTTCGGCCACCGCCTTGGAGAAGATCTCGGCCGCGCCGTAGATGGTATCGAGCGACTTGGGAAAGCTCGAGGTCAGGCGCCATTTCAGCTCCGGCATCGCCTGGGCGATGGCCGGACTTGCAACCGCCGTTGCGGCGGCGCCGACGCCGGCGGCCTTGAGGAATTCACGACGCTTCATACAGTCCCTCCCTGGCTGGATTGAGCGCGACGAAGGATGGGTCGCAACTGGCTGCCCGGATAGCACGAAACGCCCGTGCCGGGGAGTTAAAACCCGGCAACGGGCGCGGCCCTTAGCCGAAAGTCGCAGCACACGGCCGACCTAGGCCTCGATCACGATCTTGGGCGCTGCCCGGCCGGACGCGGCGAGGCCGGCGCGGACCCGCGTCGCGATATCCCGGTAGATGCGCGCGTGCGGGCCGTCCGGATCGGTGGCGACCACCGGCAGGCCGGCGTCCGATTTCTCCCGGATGTCCATGTGCAACGGCACCTCGCCGAGGAACGGCACTCCGAGACGCTCGGCCTCGTGGCGCGCGCCGCCGTGACCGAAGATGTCGCTGCGCGTGCCGCAGTGCGGGCACTGGAAGAAGCTCATGTTCTCGATGATGCCGAGCACCGGCACGTTGACGCGCTTGAACATGGCGATGCCGCGCCGGGCATCGATGAGGGCGAGATCCTGCGGGGTCGAGACGATCACCGCGCCCTTGAGCGGGACCTGCTGCGCCATGGTGAGTTGCGCGTCGCCGGTGCCGGGCGGCATGTCCACGACGATGATGTCGAGCGTTCCCCACTCGACTTCGCGCAGCATCTGGGTGAGGGCCGAGATCACCATCGGGCCGCGCCAGATCATCGGCGTTTCCTCCTCGATGAGGAATCCGATCGACATGACCTTGAGGCCGTAGCCTTCCATCGGCTTGAGCCGCGTTCCGCCCAGCGTCTCCGGACGGCCCTTGATCGCGAGCAGCTTGGGGACCGACGGTCCGTAGATGTCGGCGTCCAGCACGCCGACCTTGAGGCCGAGATCGCGCAGCCCGAGCGCGAGGTTGACGGCGGTCGTGGATTTGCCGACGCCGCCTTTGCCCGAGGCCACCGCGATGATCGCGCCGATGCCGGGAATCCCGGGGGCGCGGGTGTCCTGCGGCTGCGGGCGCGGCCGCGCCCCGCCGGGGGACGGCGGCGGCGCCGCGCGCTGACCGCCGGATGCGCGCTCGCCGGTCAGCACGACCAGCGCCGAGGCCACTCCCGACACGGACTTCACCGCGGCCTCCGCCGCCTTGCGCACCGGCTCCCAGGCCGGCACCGCTGCGGCGTCCACCGTGATCGAGAAGAACACCTTGCCGTCCGTGACGATCACGTCCGACAGCTTGCCCGTCTTGGGCAGCGGCGTTCCCTCGGGGCTCGGCACACGTTCGAGCGCGGCCAACACGTCTGTCTTGCTTACGGCCATGGTCACCTCTCCGACTGCGATGATCTAGTGCACCGCCGCCGGGTTGACGAGGCCCCCTCGCCGTCGCAATCACATAACCCGGCGGACAAGGTGTCCCGCAGGACACGATCATTTCCAACGCGGAGGGACGCATGGCCAAGGTGGCGTTTCTGGGATTGGGCGTCATGGGCTATCCCATGGCCGGGCATCTTGCGACCAAGGGCGGCCACGAGGTCACCGTCTACAACCGCACGGCCGCCAAGGCCGAGACATGGGTGGCTCAGTTCGGCGGCCGCAGCGCCAGGACGCCGCGCGCGGCAGCCGAGGGCCAGGATTTCGTGATGGCCTGCGTCGGCAACGACAACGACCTGCGTGAGGTCATGCTCGGCAAGGACGGCGCCTTCCACGGCATCGCCAAGGGCGCAATCCTCGTCGATCACACGACGGCGTCGGCCGAGATCGCCCGCGAGCTGCACGCGGAGGCCAAGACCCGCGGCTTCGACTTCATCGACGCGCCGGTGTCCGGCGGCCAGGCCGGCGCCGAGAACGGCGTGCTCACCGTGATGTGCGGCGGCGAGGACGCGCCGTTCGCGCGCGCCGACAAGGTCATCGCGGCCTATGCGCGCGCCTGCACCTTGATGGGCGCGCCGGGCGCGGGCCAGCTCGCCAAGATGGTCAACCAGATCTGCATCGCCGGACTCGTGCAGGGCCTCGCCGAGGGTCTCAACTTCGCCAAGAAGGCCGGGCTCGACATCGAGAAGCTGATCGCGACGATCTCCAAGGGCGCCGCGCAGTCGTGGCAGATGGAGAACCGCTACAAGACGATGGTGGCGGGCAAGTTCGATTTCGGGTTCGCCGTCGACTGGATGCGCAAGGACCTCGCGATCTGTCTCGCGGAGGCCAACCGCAACGGGGCACTGCTGCCGACGACCGCGCTCATCGACCAGTTCTACGCGGAAGTGCAGACGATGGGCGGGCGGCGCTGGGACACGTCGAGCCTGATCGCACGCCTCGACCGGTGACGGGCGCGACGTCGTCCCTCGCCGCACGCCGGCGGTTCACGCCTTGGCGCTCGGCCTCGCGCCAACGTCGGCATGCCAGCGCCGCACGTTGGGGAACTCGTCGCCGATGTCGAGCTTGGCCGGCTTCATCAGGTCGACTGCCACCAGGCCGGTGATGTCCGCGACCGTGAAGCGGTCGCCGGCCGCGAACGCATGCCGTGCGAGCTGCTCGTCCAGAATGCGCAGGAACGCCGCGACGCGTGGCTTGTTGGCCTCGCCCCAGGCGGCGACCTGCGGGACCTCGAAGTCCTTCATCCCCGGGTGCAGATGGCGGAAGACCTGCTGCACGGCGCCATAGAGATGCAGTTCGAGCCGCCGGCTCCACATGTCCACGAGCGCGATCTCGAGCGCGGTCCGCCCGAACAGGTTGGGCTCCGGCTGCAGCGCTTCGAAGTAGCGGCAGATGGCGATCGATTCCGTGATCACGGTTCCGTCATCGAGGACGAGCGCCGGCACGCGCTGGAGCGGATTGATCGCCCTGTAGGCCGGCGAGGTATGCTCGAACTTGCCGAGATCGACCTGCTCGGTGGGGATGGCGATGCCTTTCTCCGCCAGAAAGATCCGCACCCGCCGCGGGTTGGGCGCCCGGCCGCCGTCATAAAGCTTCATGCATGTCCCCTCGCCTGCGCCTTGCCCGCCATACTGCGGAACGGCGGCAAGGCTTCATTAACCATAATCAATTCGTAACTCCTAAGCCTGTTCTTAAGAAATACGCGCCATTTTGAGGCTGTAGTTTGTGAGTAAAGCGTTGGAATGATGACGCCCACCGAAGCCGCGCGCGAGCCCGCCGCGCCTGCCGACAAATCCGCCGCCTCGCGCCGGCGCGCCACGTCGCAGAGCGTGCGCGAGGCGCGCGACCGCCTCACCTCGACGACCGGCACGCGCCCCGCGTTCGATTACGAGCTGCTGCGCCAGTTCGCCCAGAACCGGCTCTCCGGCTCGCTCGTGGTCATCGTCCTCGTCGGGTCGATCGGCGTCCTCTCGGGATTGTGGACCGGCGCGCTCACTGCCGGCATTTGGACCGCGGCGGTGCTGTGCATCCAGCTCGTGATCCTGATGGTCTGCCGGCGCTTCCTCGACACGCCGCAGGACGCAGTCGACATCAGGACCTGGCGCTTCCGCTTCGTCCTGCTCGATCTGTTCTTCGGCCTCGCCTGGATGTTCAACCTGATCCAGCCGATCGGCGTCGAGGAAAGCTCGGGCACGTTCAACCTGTTCGTCATGCTGCTGGTGGTCGCGGTCTCGAGCATGCTGGCCTCCAGCCTGCCTGCGGCGGTCGTCGCAGCGTCGGGACCGGTGGCGATCGCAGTGGCGCTCAACTTCCTGCTGATGGGCACGTTCTACGGCTTCATCCTGGCCGCCATGGCGATCACCGCCCTCATTTACTTCTCGATGCTCTCGTTCCGTCTCTACACATCCTCGCTGGCGACGATCGAGGCGCGCGCCGAAAAGGACGCCTTGATCGGCGAGCTCGAGCAGGCGAAGGCGAAGTCGGACGAGGCGCGGCGCCGCGCGGAGACGGCGAACGTCGCCAAGTCGCGCTTCCTCGCCCAGATGAGCCACGAGCTGCGCACGCCGCTCAACGCCATTCTCGGCTTCTCCGAGGTGATGAAGAACGAGTTGTTCGGTAAGCTGCCGCCGGCCTACAAGGACTATTCCGCCGACATTCATCATTCCGGCGTGCACCTGCTCGGCCTCATCAACGAGATCCTCGACCTGTCGCGCGTCGAAGCCGGACGCTACGAGCTCAACGAGGAGGCCGTGGACCTCGTCGGCGTCGCCGAGGACTGCCACCGCCTGCTCAAGCTGCGCGCGCAGAACCGCAACATCAAGATCCACGAAGTGTTCGAACAGGACATGCCGCGGGTCTGGGCGGACGAGCGCGCGGTGCGGCAGATCTGTCTCAACCTGCTCTCCAACGCGATCAAGTTCACGCCGCAGTCGGGCGAGGTCTGGCTCAAGGCGGGCTGGACCGCCGCCGGCGGACAGTACATCAGCGTCAAGGACAACGGGCCCGGCATCCCCGAGGACGAGATTCCCGTGGTGCTCGACACGTTCGGCCAGGGCTCGAACGCCATCAAGTCGGCGGAACAGGGCGCAGGGCTCGGCCTGCCGATCGCCAAGAGCCTGATCGATCTGCACGGCGGCACGTTCTCGCTCAAGTCCAAGCTGCGCGAAGGCACCGAGGTCATCGTGACGTTCCCGCCCGAGCGCGTGATGACGGCGCTGGCGCGCATCGACGAAGCGCCGCCGACGCAGCCGTTGTCCGCGATCGTGGCCGAGGACCCGCGCCCGGCCGAGCGCACCAAGTTCCGGCGGCCGTCTTGGCTCAAGATCGGCGCCTGAGTTGACTGGCCCTCGCCGGTCCCGCATGACGTCTTATCTTTGCCGCAAGTGACGTTCGCCGTGGAGCCGATGCTGCCGATCGATTCGCCGTGCACCAAGGTTTGCACGCTTCACCCCGGGACGGGACTTTGCATGGGCTGCGGCCGCACCCTCGGCGAGATCGAGCGCTGGCCGGCGCTCTCGCCGCCGGCGCGGCGCGACCTGATGGTGGTGGTCGCCGAGCGGCTGGCGCGGATGCGCGCCTGCAACTGGCTGCCCTCGCCCACATCCGACGGGATCGGCTGATGCGGCGCACGTTCATCTGGCTTCTGCTGCTCATCCTCGCGTTCACGCTGGTCGTCGCCGCCGCGCGCAATCACCAGACCCTGGCCGACAGTCTGAGCCGTGCGGACCTCGCGTCCCTCACCGTCAAGATCGGCGCGCTCGTGCTGATCGGCGGCGCCGTCATGACGGTATTTCGCGACCGCTTCTCGCAGGCGATCGAGTTCGCGCTGATCTGGGCCGTGGTCGGCCTGATCCTCGTGCTCGGCTACACGTACCGCCACGACCTGCGGGATGTCTCCGAACGCGTGCTCGTCGAGCTGGCTCCCGGCCGCGCCATGTCGCGAGGACGCACGGTCGAGCTCGTGCGCGGCAACACCGGCGAGTTCCGGATTTCCACGGACGTCAACGGCAAGGCCATTCCCATGGTGCTCGACACCGGCGCCAGCACCGTCGTGCTGACCAATGAAGCCGCCAAGGCCGCCGGCCTTCCGCTCGAGATGATCAAGTACACGATCAGCGTCGACACCGCGAACGGCCGCGCGCGTGCGGCCGCGGTGACCCTCGATCGCGTGGCGGTCGGAGGCATTCTCGAGCGTTCGGTCCCCGCCCTTGTCGCGCAGCCGGGGCAGCTCAAGAGCAACCTGCTCGGAATGAGCTTCCTCAACCGCCTGCAGAGCTGGGAAGTGCGCGGCGACACGCTGGTGATGCGCGGCTACCCCTGAGAGCGCGCTGCCGCTGCATCGCCATCCGTTGTGCGCCGTCTCCGCGCAGGACCGATGCCGGCGCGGTAGCATCGTAAAGACTCGTGATCTTTATCAAACGGGAGAATTGACGCCTTCGCCGATGCAGATCGGAAACGCTTGTCGCACTACTTTGGCGCGATATCCGGCATGGACTCGCCCGTCCATTGCCCAATCGAGCGCGGAGGGATGGCGCGATGCGACATCGCAAAATTTATCAGATCGCCAGCATTCTCGGACTCTTTGCTGCCGCGACGATCATCGGCGTTTCGGTCGGCACCAGCCAGCCGGCCAAGCCGCGCGCGCCGGCCCAATCCGTACTGCGCGTCGTGCCGCACTCCAATCTCACATGGCTCGATCCGATCTGGACGCCGATCTACATCACGCGCAATCACGGCTACCTGATCTACGACACGCTGTTCGGCGTCGGCGCCGACGGCAAGGTCCATCCCCAGATGGTCGACACGTGGACCGTCTCGCCCGACGGACTGATCTGGACATTCAAGCTGCGCGACGGCCTGAAATGGCACGACGGTCAGAACGTCACTGCCGACGATTGCGTGACGTCGCTGCGGCGCTGGTCCAAGCGCGACGGTGCCGGCCAGCAGCTGTTCGACGTCATCGAGGAGATTTCGGCGACCGATCCAAAGACGATCACGATGAAGCTGCGGGCTCCCTACAACCGCGTGCTCGAATCCCTCGGCCAGCTCTCCTCCTACGTCCCGTTCATGATGCCCAAGCGCGTCGCCGAGACCGATCCCTACACGCAGATCACCGACTACACCGGATCGGGTCCATTCATATTCAAGAAGGACGAGTTCGTCGCAGGCGTCAAATCCGCCTACGTCAAGAACCCGAACTACGTCCCCCGTGCGGAGCCCTCGTCGTGGGCCGCCGGGGGCAAGGTCGCGAAAGTCGATCGCATCGAATGGGTCAGCTTCCCCACCTCCGCCCAGGCGGTCGCCGCGCTCACCAGCGGCAGGGTCGACTACCTCGAGCAGCTTGATCCGAGATTCATTCCGCAGCTCGAGCAGCGCAAGGACATCGTGGCGGGGCTGACCGGCCCAGATCCCTTCATCGGGCTCGCGCGCTTCAACCATCTTGTTCCGCCGTTCAACAAACGCGAGATCCGCCGCGCGGTGATGATGGCGATGAATCAGACCGACTACATGAATGCCGCGGTCGGATCGCGCAAATACTGGAAGACCTGCTACTCGGTCTATCCGTGCAACTCGCCGCTTGCGACCGACGCCGGCAGCGAGTTCTTCAGGAACGCCACCATGGAGGATGCGCGCAAGGCGCTGCAGGCGGCCGGCTATGACGGCACGCCCGTGGTGCTCCTCAACGCGGTCGACATGCCCGTCGTCGCGACCTTCACGAAGGTCACCGCGGACAAGCTGCGTCAGCTCGGCATGAAGGTCGAAGTCAGGGACACCGGCTGGGCCTCGATGACCTCGCAGCGGACCACCCGCGGAGGCTCTTCCCCGGAGACGTGGAACCTGTTCCACACGTTCTGGGCCGCGGTCGACCTGCGGGATCCGACGCGGATCGTCTTCTCGGGCGATCCGGTCACCGGCTGGTTCGGCTGGCCGGAAGACCAGGAGCTCGAACGCTATCGCGCGGAGTATGCGCAGGCGACCGACCCGCAGGAGCAGAAGCGGCTCGCAGCCAAGGTGCAGGAACGGCTGTACGATATCGGCGCGTTCGCGCCTCTGGGCGAGTTCTTCCTGCCGGTCGCCTATCGCAGCTCCGTCCAGGACGTCCAGCTCTCTCCGGTTCAGTTCTATTGGAACATGTGGGTCAAGAAGTGAGCGACCGGATCGCCGGCATCATCTGAACCCGAACGGCACGCCCGGCCTATTTGCCGGGCGCGCTCACCGCAACGAGCGGCTTCATCTCCGGCGGAACGCCCTGAACACGCACCACCAGATCGACGGCATCACGACCTTGCTGCTCTTCGAAGAAGGCCAGGATTCGCGCCCGGCTGTCCTCGGCCGCGAACTTGTCGAAACCGACGAGCTTGCCGAGATATCGCTGCACCTTGATGTTGACGTCGAAGGAATGCACCGCGTTCGGATAACGCACGACGGTGAGCTTGGCGCCGACGGAGCGTGCCTTGAAGCAGTCGTCGATCGGCGTCCAGTCGTCGTTGGCTCCGCCAACCACGATCAAAGGCGCCATGAGAGCGACCTGCGGCGCTCCGAAGGCGCCGCACCAGGGGTAATAGGCGGCGATCGCCCGGAAGCTTCGCGTCAGGGCGAGCTTTGCCGCGATGACCGCGACGCTCCCGCCGTTGCTCTGGCCGATCAGGAAGACGCGCGCCGGATCCACGAACGTTCTCGACTGGAGATAACGCAGCGCATCGACCGCGTCGTTCGTGCGGTAGTTGAGCGCATCGACGAGACGATCGTAGCTTTCGCAGACGACCCCGCCGCTTGTTCCACGCGGTCCGAAGCTGTCGAGGTTGAGCACGACATAGCCGCGCCCGACGAACTGGGCCGCGTGGGTGTGCAGGGCCTGGAGAACCGCCGGCTGCCAGCCTCCGCAGCCGTGCATCAGTATGACGGCGGGGAACGGCCCCCTGCCCGCGGGCCGATAGAGCTCGGCCGCCAGGGTCGCGGTCTTGGCGCCGAAGGGCCGCGTGGCCTTGATGACCACGGTCTCCTGGGCGTCCGCGCGCCCTGCGAGCAGGCCCCCTGCGATCGGCATGACGCAACCGAACGCCAGGGCGAGTCGCATGAACCCAACAACGCCGCAAAGCGTCCGCCTCGGGATCGCCAGCGGTGCCGTCCTCTTCCGGTTGTTGGTCGACAGAACGTCCACGATGCCGCCCGCTTGGTCGGAAAGAAAACCCTGCACCAACGAAACGCAGTCAACGTTGCATTTGTTCGGACGTATCAGCTTCCGTCGAAATCGACTGAAAACCTCAACGCGTTGGCCGTGTCCGAACTGTACTCTCACGCCGATGCGGAGCAAATCGCATGACCGCCATCATGCACAGGACTGCGCCCCGGCGTGAGGCCGTCGCCAAGCGGACGGGCCGCCTCTCGAAGCTGCGGTTCTACGGCGATCAGTTCGTGCTCGATACGGTGTCCGGACGATTTTACCGGCTCACGCCGGTGGCCGGATTCGTCCTGAAGGCGCTCATCGCAGGAACCGAACAGGACAGGCTCGCCGACGTCGTCGCGCAGACCTTCGGCGCCGATCGCGCGACGGCGGAGCGGGACGTCGAGCTGTTTCTCGGCGAATTGTCGTCACTTGAGCTGATCGAGCAACCGGCGCGCTGAATATGCATCGAAAGATCGAGATGCCTTTGACAGTGGCCGTCACCGGCCTTCATCGGGGGGACAATCCGCAGCCCGGCGCTGCCGTCATCCGGAGCCTGCGTCGTGCTCTGCCCGATATCCGCGTGATCGGACTCTCGTACGATCCGCTCGAGAGCGGCCTCTACAGCCACGACATCGACCGGGTGGACGCGGCCTATCTGCTGCCCTTCCCCATGAAGGGGCCGGACGTCCTGCGCGACCGCATCCTGCACATCCACGAGAACGAAAGCATTCAGGTCCTCGTTCCCTGCCTGGATTCCGAGCTGTCGAACTTCATGACGATCTATCCCGAGCTGCGGGAGCTCGGCATCGCGGCAATGCTGCCGACGCAGGAGGCTCTCGACAAACGCGCCAAGGAAAACCTGCCGGCATTCTGCGAGGACAACAATGTCCCGAGCCCCAGGACCTTCGCCGCGAACGACGCCGACCGGCTCAAGCGTTATGCCGATGACATCGGCTATCCGCTCTTTGTCAAAGGCAAATACTACGAGGCCTATCTCGTGCACTCGCCGGCCGGTCTCGTCAGCCGGTACGACAAGATCGCCCGCGTCTGGGGACTGCCGGTGCTCGTGCAGGAGGCGCTCATCGGCGACGAGTACGACGTGCTCGGCTTGAGCGAGGACGGCGAGATCGTCGGCCATTGCGCGATCCGCAAGATGCTGCGGACGGCGAACGGCAAAGGGTTTTCCGGCATCGTGGTCGACGATCCGGACATGATGCGGACGGCCCGGCAGATCATCAAGACATTGCGCTGGACCGGTCCGTTCGAGGTCGAGTTTCTCAAGGCGCACGGCAAGCCGCATTCGCTGTTCGAGATCAATCCTCGCTTTCCCGCATGGAGCGACTTCCCCTCGCAGATCGGCTGCAACCTTCCCCTGCGCCTGGTCGAGATGCTGCAAGGGACCGTGCCTGCGGCCAAACTCGCGAGCTGCGAAGCCGGCCAGATGTTCATCCGCCACAGCATCGACCTCGTGGGCGACATCTTCGAGCTGGCCAAGCTGTCGATCGAAGGCAAATACCTCGCCGGCCCGCTCGCACCCGAACGACGAGCCGTGCCATGACGCCCCAATACGAGGCACCGACGATCTCCGGTGACCTGGGCAGGTCGACCGAAGCGGCCATCGACCGCAACTATTATTCGCGCGGCGCATTCGTTCCGCCGCTCCGCGACATCGACGGGGTGGAAGTATCGCGGCTGGTCCGCGATTTCGGCTCACCGCTGTTCGTCTTCTCCGAGCACGAGATGCGGTTGAAGGCGCGCTTGGCCAAGGAAGCGTTCCGGACCCGATACAAGAAGGTCAGCTTCGCGTGGTCCTACAAGACCAATTACCTCAACGCGGTCTGCCAGATCTTCCATAGCGAGGGCTGGCAGGCCGAAGTCGTGTCCGAATTCGAATACGAGAAAGCGCGCGCGCTCGGCATTCCCGGGGCGGACATCGTCTTCAATGGACCGCATAAGCCGCGCGCGATCCTCGAGCGCGCCATGAAAGAAGGCGCGCTCGTCCAGATCGACAACTGGGACGAGTTGCGCCTCGTCGAGCAGATCGCGGACGGCCTCTCGAAGCCTGTTGAGGTCGGCATCCGCATCTGGCTGGACGCGGGCATCCGGCCGATCTGGTCGAAGTTCGGATTTGCCCTCGCGAATGGCGAGGCCGTGCGCGCGGCGCGCCGCGTGATCCACAATCCCAACCTGCGCCTGCACACGCTTCATACGCACATCGGCACATATATATTGTCGCCCGAAGCATACCGCGTCGCCACGCAGAGGCTTGTCGCCCTGCGCGAGCATCTCCATTCCGACGAGGGCCATCTGGTGAGCTGCCTCAATCTGGGCGGCGGCTTTCCATCCAACAGCCTCCTGCACGGAATGGCCAGGCCGGCCGAACACATCGTCAAACCGGTCGACGAGTACGCCGAGGCGATCACCGAAGTGCTGAACAAGCTGCCGGAAAAGAGGCGGCCTCTGCTCCGCCTGGAGCTCGGACGGTTCCTGGTCGATGAAGCGGGCTATCTCCTGACCTCGGTGGTCTCGGTCAAGGGCCACGATCGTCCTGCGCCCGCAAGCGACGATCTTTCGGCGCGCGCCGTGAAGGAATGGCAGATCCTTCAGGAGGAGGCCAAGCGCGGCCTCGTGGTCGACGCCGGCATCAACCTCCTCTACACGGCGGCCTGGTTCGAGATCGGCGTGTGGCCGTCGAAGCTCGTCAACTCGCAGGTCACGCCGACGCGGCTCTACGGCTGCCTGTGCATGGCGATCGACGTCATTCGCGAGAGCGTCGACCTGCCCGCGCTCGACGTCGGCGACGTCCTGACGCTGCATCCGGTCGGAGCCTACAACCTCGCACAGTCGATGCAGTTCATCGCCTACCGGCCGGCCGCCGTGCTGATCAACGAGGACGGAAAGCCCGAGCTGATCCGGCGCAGGGAGACGCTCGCGGACGTGAACGGGCCGGAGATCCTTCCGGCGCACCTGCGCCGCAACTGACGGAGGAAGCCGGTGGCGGCAGCCCCCTATGACCGGTACGCGCGGTTCGGGAGGGTGATCAGCAGCCCCCCGGCCCTCGCCCGCTCGCTCGCGGTCGCCTTGGGCGGGACTTTCCTGATCACGTCGCCCTGGAACGCGGGCATCCTCTGGCTCGCGCTCCTGCGCGACATCCGCTTTCCGCTGCTTGCCTTCGCCGGTCTGCTCGTCGCCGACATCATCACCTGGCTGCTGCGCATCGACGACACCGTCGGGCGCTCGGGCGCCGTGCGGTCCAACGCCGTGTTCGCCGCTCTCGCGATCGCCTGGCTCACGACGGCTGCGCCGCAGGCGCTCGAACTCAAGATCGGAGTGACGATCGCGGCATCCGTCGGCGCCTCGCTCATCGCGGCGGCGCTCGCGTGGTTCCTGAGAAACACCGCGCTGCCGCCCCTGCAATGGGGCTACTGCATCGCGGCGGCGATCGCCTTCACGTTGTTCCCGCTGTGGGCGCAGGGCGCGCTGCAGGCGACCCTCGACTGGCCCTATCCCGTCGACGCGATCGGCTGGCTGCAATCCCTGCTCCGGTCGCTCGGCATGCTGCTGTTCATGCCCAGGCCCGAGATCGGGGCCCTGGTTCTGCTGGCGATCCTGCTGTGGTCGCCGACCATGCTGGTGACCGGCATCCTGGGCTGGATCGCGGGCGTGAGCGTCGGCCTGTTTCTGCAGGGACTGGGCCTTCGCTATCTCTGGCTGCTGGCCGCGCACAACTATTTCCTCGCCGCGATGATCCTCGCGTCGTCGATCTTCATGCCGGGATGGGCAAGGCCCGTCGTGTGCATCTGTGCCGGCGCCTCCGCTGCAATCGTGTCGGCCTATTTTCAGTACCTGCTCCCGGGGTCGGCCTACGCGTTCCTGCCGGTGCCCGCCGCACTGACGGTCTGGATCGGCATCGGCGCCGTCTCGCTGGGCGAGAACCTCACGTCCTTTCCGCTCAACACCACGCCGGACGTTTCGCCCGAGATCTCATGGTGGAACTGGACGAACTGGCAGCAACGGTTCGGCCATGGGGAGCCGCTGCTCATCGTGCCGGTCGCCGGCACCGTCCAGATCAGGCAGGGCTTCGACGGACAGCTCAGCCATTCGGGGCAATGGCGCCACGCGCTGGACTTCCAGCGGCCGGCGGCCGGAGCGGCGGACTATGGCAACGCCATATGGGGCGCACCTGTCTACGCGCCGGCGAGCGGCTATGTGGAATCGGTGAGGAACCACATCGCGGACAATCCGGTCGGCGTGTCGAACTTCGCGGAGAACTGGGGCAACTACGTCATCATCCGGCTCGACCAGGGCAGTTGGGCGATGCTGGCCCATCTGCGGCAGGGCACCATCACCGTCGGCGCGGGAGCGCGGGTCGACATCGGCACATACGTCGGCCAGGTGGGGAATTCCGGGCGGTCTCCGACCCCGCACCTGCACCTGCAGGCGCAGGTCGGCCCGGAACCGGGCGCGCGCACGAAACCCTTCCGCCTTGCGAACTACCTGTCCGCCGCCGACACGGCATCGCAATTGCTGCGCTGGACTCCCGCCGGCGTCCCCGTGACGGGAACCATCGTCGCGGCGGCCCCCGTCAATCCGAAAGCCCACGCGACGCTCACGGCCTTTGCGCCAGGGGCCGCGCTCTGGCAGGCCGAGACGACCGGCAGCATTCCCCTCAAGTTCCGCGGGACTCGGTCGGGCGCCGCGGTGCCGGTGAGGATCGCGCTCGATGAGGCCGGCCGCCACATGTTCAGCACTCCGGGCGGCGGAACGTTGATCACGCTGATCGATGCCGACGCCTGGAGGCTGCTCGAGGTGCGCAACCTCAACTCCTCCCTGCTCAGGTTGCTGGCGCTGGCGGCGCCGTCGGTCCCCTACGCAGCCGACAAGGGAATCTATTGGCAGGAGCCGATCCCGATTCCGCCGTGGGGGCTGCAGGCGTGGTGGCTGCTGCCAATGCTGCCATTCATCAAACGGTCCTCACTCCCGCAGCTGCGGTGTCATTGCACCGGGACCCCCGAGCCCGGTCATGACGTGCTGACGGTCGAGAGCGAGTTGATGGAGCCGATGCGCGGCATGCCCGCGCGGATCGTGTGCGAGATCGACCGCGTGCGCGGACCGGTCAAGGTCCAGGCGACGTTCGACAAGGGCACCCTCACCTATTCCATGTTCTCGTTCGAACCAGGATTTCCTTTTGAAAGACGGCGCAGCGAATCCGGATTTCCATTTGAACGTGCGCGAAGTTGAGTTAGAATCAAATGTAAGTAATGGTTGCAAAGCGCCGGGGCTGTGCGTGAGGCACCGCAGACGCCCCGTTCTGGCCTGGTTCGGCACCGGATTTCGGCAAAAGGGGCGGCACATGCATCGTGACCATCAGGCGACCGGCATGAGGAAACCCGGAGGCGGCTCGCGATTCGCGATGCTGGCGACGCGGGCCTCGACGGCGGCGGCACTGTCATTCGCGTTGATTGGCGGCATCGGCGGCACAACGGCGGCGCACGCGGCGGACACGCTCCCGTCGAAGGCCCCACCGGCGAAAGCCGCTCCGGCCAAGATCTACAGCACCATCCTGTTTTCGGGGTTCGACGCGCGCGACCGCAGCTACTACGGCTTCGGCGGCGTGATCCACGCGCTCAACGGCAACCTCGCGACCGACGGCTTCATGGTGAGGCTGTTCGGATATTACAATCCGTATGATTACGACAGCACGGCCGTCGTCGGCGGAAAGGTCGACGGTCGGCTCGACGCGTACGATGCGGTGATCGGTTATCAGAAGTACTTCTCGAATTTCGTCGGCCGGGTCTATGTCGGTTACGATTACGAGCACCACGGACTCTCGCCTGACAATCCGTTCGACTCCAACCGCGGCGCGCAGTCGGGCGTGAAGTTCCGCGGCGAGATCGATTCGTTCTACGACTCGCCGTACTACTTCAGCGTGCTCTCCAGCTACGGTTCGGCCAAGCACCGATATTACGTGCGCGGCCGCGCCGGCTATAACTTCTCGGGCATCATCCTCGGGCCTGAAGCCGTCGGGACCGGCAACCCGGAGACGGACGAAGGCCGCGTCGGCGCGTTCGCGACGTTCCGCACGCCATTGCTGGCGCCGGTCGAAATCTCGATATCGGGCGGCTATTCCAACGTGCACGCCAACCGCGGCGGCCCCGGCGGGTATGGCACGGTCGAAGTCTCGCTCGCGTTCTGACCACCACGGCCGCCGCATCCGGCCGCACGCCGGTCGCGCTGACGGGTGCCCTACGCGGCGGCGTCGGGCAGGATGGCTGCGGCTTCGGAGTCGGCAACGAGAGCAAGCGCGTCCCGGAACGTATGAGCGCCTGCGCCGGGCTTGACCGCTTCGGTCGCCAGGAACCGCCGGAACGCGCGCGCTCCGGGCACGGCATGAAACAGCCCATGCACGTGGCGCAGCATCGCGTGCAGCCGCGTGCCTTGCGCCAGTTCGCGCTCGATATAGGGAATGAACGCATAGGCCGCCGCCTTGACGGATTCGAACGGCGGGGCCTCGCCGAAGATTTCGCGGTCGACGCCGAGCAGACGCCACGGCTCCTGGTAAGCCGCCCGCCCCATCATGACGCCGTCCACATGCGCCAGCTCGGCGTGCGCCGCTTCGAGGCTGCCGAGGCCGCCGTTGAGACTGACGTGCAGAGCGGGAAACGCGCGCTTGAGCCGGTGGACGCGGTCATAGTCGAGCGGCGGGATCTCGCGGTTCTCCTTGGGCGACAGGCCGGCCAGCCACGCCTTGCGCGCATGAACGATCAATGCGTCGACGCCTGCCGCGACGACCGCGTGCGTGATCGTGTCGAGCGCGGCCTCCGGATCCTGATCGTCGATGCCGATGCGGCACTTCACGGTGATCGGCACCGCCACCGCCGCCTTCATTGCCGCGACGCAGTCGCCGACGAGCGCCGGCTCCGCCATCAGGCAGGCGCCGAAGCGGCCGCCCTGCACGCGGTCGGAGGGGCAACCGACGTTGAGGTTGATCTCATCGTAGCCGAGGTCGGCCGCGATGCGCGCGCACTCGGCGAGCGCGCGCGGCTCGCAGCCGCCGAGCTGCAGCGCCACCGGATGCTCGACCGGATCGTAGCGCAGCAGCCGGTCGCGGTTGCCGTGCAGGATCGCGCCGGTGGTGATCATCTCGGTATAGAGGAGCGCGCGCCGCGTCAGCAGGCGATGGAACGCCCGGCAGTGCCGGTCGGTCCAGTCCATCATAGGCGCCACGGCAAATCTATGTGATTGATTTAGCTGCATTTTTTCAGTACATTCAGATCGTTAGGTCCCGTCGTGTGCACTCATTTTTGCGACGTCATACGACGATTTTTCCGGCTTTTCGACACCTCAGTGCACACGGAGCGCACACGCGTGGCTACCTTTAGCAGATTAAAGTCAGGTTCGTGGCGTGCTCAGGTCCGACGTAAAGGAAAGTACGTCAATGAGACATTCGTCCGCCGTAAGGACGCCGAGGAATGGGCACTGGACATCGAGCGAAGAATTGATCGTCAGGAGCCTGCAACTTCGCGAGCCCGAGAGGCCAAACTTTTTGGCGATCTCATCGCTCTTCACCGCCAAGACCTTGAAGAGGTCAGCAAGAAAATCGGGCGGTCGAAGGACGCGAGTCTAAAATTCCTTGACGAGAGGCTCGGACATCTCCGTTTGGGAGAACTCGATCGCGAGCGTCTCATCAAGTTCGGAAAAGAGCGCGCGCAAGAGGGCGCGGGTTCCGTGACGGTTGGCATCGATTTGGGATACATCAAGACGATTCTCTCACATGCCGCAGCGGTACATGGCGTGACCGTTTCGATCGAACCAATCAATCTCGCGCGTATTGCTCTCGGACGCCTTGGTCTTGTCGGCAAGGGCAACGAGCGCGACCGTCGCCCAACACAAAAGGAGCTCGATCTCATCATCGCGAGTCTCGCAGCCAATGACCGGCAACAAATCCCCGTTGACCGGATCATTAGATTTGCCGTCGCAACGGCAATGCGGCAGGACGAAATTGCGCGCGTCGAGTGGCGTGACTTTGATCCCGAAAGCAAGATGCTTCTCATTCGAGATCGCAAGGACCCTCGGAAGAAGAAAGGCAACGATCAACGCATCCCGCTGCTGGACGTGTCGGGATATGACGCGTGCGAGATCATTGAAGAACAAGGACGCTTTTCAAATATTCGCGAAGGTAGAATTTTTCCGTACAACGGACGTTCGGTCGGCACGGCGTTTCGCCGTCAATGCAAAGACCTCAAGATCGAAGATCTTCATTTCCATGATCTTCGTCATGAAGGTACGAGCCGCCTCTTTGAAGCCGGTTTCTCAATCGAACAGGTCGCACTTGTTACCGGCCACAAGGACTGGAAGATGCTCCGGCGCTATACGCACCTGAAGCCAGAGACATTGCATTTGAAGAAAGCATCACAGGCTGCTTAGTTCGAACGTTGCCCTCCGAAGGTGGAGGTCACACGTTCGAATCGTGTCGGGCGCGCCACTTCTGGTCACACTCGTCGTATCAATTTCTGAGTGATCGGAGTCGCCGGGTAAGTACGCCCGAGCCGGCATCTCGAAACGAACCGTCTGGGACAGTCGAGGTGCTAAATCGTTAGTTGGCCACAATACTTCGCTTGGACTTTCGTGCGCTGGCAAACGCGCGATCTGTCGCCATGAATCGTTCGATCATCGGCGCCACGATCTTGCTGGGATCCGGCGCCGGCTGCCCGCTCTCGCGCCCGATGGCTTCCGCGTAGGCGACCAGGTTGCGATGCACGGCGGCGGGCAACTCGATCGTGAGCTTTACCGGCTTGTCATCCTCGATCGTGCCGAGCTTGAGCTTGCTCATCTGCTTGCCTCCTGCTGGCCGTAGGGCGCCATCACGAGATCGCGGTTGACGATCACGCGCACGGGGAAGCCCTGACGAATGGTGAGCGTCGGCTGGATGTTGAGTTGACGGCGCACGAGCTGCTGGCCAGTGCTGTTGATCGAATCCTGGGAACCACGGCGTAAGGCGCGGACGAGGTCGCTCTCGTCGCGGTCGGACCCGACTTCCGCGCCGACGCTCAGCAAGGTCGACAGCGCAGCGGCCTTGATCAGATCCCACCAGTGATAGTCCACCTCGTCCTCGAGGCCGGAGAAGCCACGTGCATCGGCACCCTGCTGGCGCTCGAGCACGATGGACTTTCCGTCAGGCAGCATGATGCGATTCCAGACGAGCAAAACGCGCTTCTGACCAAAAGAAATCTGGCTGTCGTATTGGCCGATCAGCCGAGATCCCTGCGGGATAAGCAGGAGTTTTCCAGACGGAGTATCATAAACGTGTTCGGTTACCTGCGCTGTGACCTGCCCGGGAAGATCGGACTGAATGCCGGTGAGAAGCGCTGCCGGAATCACGGTGCCGGCTTGCACCACATAGGGCGACGCCGGATTCGCCAAGCGATCCTGGCTGACGGTGCGGCGATCGATCGGGCCGTTGACGAATGCGAGCTTGCGATCCTGCATGTTCTGCATGGCGTTGGGGTCGAGCGGCGGGGCTTCCGCCGGCACCGCGAGCGTCGTGCCTGGCGCTGGAGTCGCGCTTGCAGGCGTTACAGGCGAAGCGATGCGGATTGCCGTCGCTGCGAAGAGCTTGCTCAAACGGGCAGCTTCGATCTCCTGCAGGCGGCGCTGCTCCTCGGGCGTGACGCCCGGCTGTGGCAGCGGGCCACCCGGCGGGATCGGTTGTCCCTGGTTCTGCGCGCTGAGGATCGGCCGGCCGAGATCGCCCGGCAACGGCGGTCCGAGTTTGGGGATGCCGGTATAGTCGCGCGGAAGGCCCGTCAGGCCATCCGCCGTCGGACGGTTCTCAGTCGAGTAGAGTTCTCTGTTGTCCTGGCCGGCGCGTCGCGTCTGAAGGGCGTAGATCAGCGCCGCCGCAATCGCGAGTCCAGAGACGGCGCCGAGGCCGATCAGTACCTTGCGCGACAAACGCGTGACCTGTGGCCGCTCAGGTCGCAGACGCAAGTCGGGCGCGACGTCCGATGCATTCTGCGTTCCATCGGTCATGACCGGCGCCTTCCGTCGGTGCGGACGATACGGACGCGGCGTTCGCTGTTGCTGTCGCCGAGGCGCAATTCGGCCGCGCCGAACAGGCGGTCGACGATGTAGTAGTTCTGGCGGGCGCGGTAGTTGACGAGTTCAGTGTCGCCGCCAGCCCCTATAATAAAGAGTGGCGGCATCTCGCCCTGCCGGATACCCGATGGGAACTCGATATAGACCTTGATGCCGTCGTCGAAGGCCCGCAGCGGTCGCCACGCCGGCGTGTCGCCTTCGATCTCGTACCGGAAGTTGAGCGACGAGATGTCGACGCCGGTCGCGACCGGCTGGGCGGCATGCGCGGCTGCATTCTGACGCCGCAACGCGATGAGTTGGTCCTGCGGATACTGCCAGGACACCGAGGCCATGTAGGTCTTTTCGGTCGAGTTCAACTCGAGGAGATAGGTGCGGCGATCGGTATTGATAACGAGATTGGTCTGCAGGTCCGGCCGCGTGGGCTTCACCAGGATATGGACCTGCTTGGTCTCGGCCGTGCCGCTCTCAGTGTCGCCGATGATCCAGCGCACGGTGTCGCCGGCGGCAACGGGGCCGGAGCCGACAAGCTGCTCGCCGGGCTGCAAGGCGACGTCCGTCACCTGTCCCGGCGCGGCATAGACCTGATAGAGCGCGCCGGACGAGAATGGATAGACCTGCACGGCATTGATGAAACCGTTGCGCACCGGCTGGACGCGCGCTGCCTTGTTTGCCTGCGTGATGCGGTCCTTCGGATCCTTTGGCTCCGGCGGCGCCTTGGCGCCCGGCACCGGCTTCAACTGACCGGGCAGCGGCAGCGGCTTTGGAAGCTCGACCACTTGCACCGGCGATGGCGGTTCGGCGGCCTGAACGGCCGGTACGAAGTCATCGTAAGTGATGTCGGGCGGAAATAGCTTTTGCGCGCACCCTCCGAGTCCCGCGGTGCCGATCAGAAGAAGGGTCTTGAGCAGCTTTTGCTTATGGATCGGCGGCTTCATTGGGAGAGCTCCTTCGACCAGTTGATGGCGTTGACATAGATGCCGAGCGGGTTCTGCTTCAGGCGGTCGGCATCGCGTGGCTGTTGCAGGGCGATGGTGAGGATCGCGGTCCAGCGTTCGATGCCGGCGAGTTGACCGTTCTCATAAGCGCGCTCGAACCAGGCGACGCGGAACGAGTCCGGCGAGGCGCGGATGACGCTCGAGACCTCGACGGCGATCTGGCGCTTGCCTACCTTTGCGAAAGGATCGTTGACGCGCGCGTAGTCGTTGAGCGCCGATGCGCCGCGGTCGGTCGTGAACTCGTAGGCGCGCAGCCAGTTCCGGCGCACGATCACGGCATCAGCCGGTATCGCGCGGACCTGCTCGATGAAGCGCGCGAGATGCCAGGCGATCTGCGGATCGGTCGGCTTGTAGTCGGCGATCGCGGGACCAACCGCCTGCGCCTCGCCGATCTTGTCGATCTGCACCACCCAGGGGACGATCGAGCCGCGCGCCGACTGCCAGACCAGGCCCGCCGCGAGGCCCGCCGAAAGGAACAGCGAGCCGAATGCCATCAGCCGCCAGTTCTTCGCCTGCACCCGCGCAGAGCCTATGCGCTCGTCCCAGGCTTGAGCTGCGCGCTGATAGGGCGTCTCGGGTTCAGGGGTTGCGCCGTAGCGCACAGAAGGGCGACGGAAGACATTCATCAGCGTTCATCCTGTCGGAGGGAAATGGAGGCGCCGCCGCCATGACTGTCGCCAGAGCGGACAGCATGCGCGGCGGCAGTGGCGCCGTGACTCATCGTCTGATGGCGCTTCATGCGTTGCGCCCAGGCGGGCGGCGAAGATGGACTCGCAGCAGCATCACCGGCGTTCGACCCGCCGATCGTGCCCATCGTCGAGGAGCCGCCGGTCGCAGCGGCGGCGCTCCGTGCGCCACCGCGATAGCTCTCGGCCATCGCGCCGGAAGCCCGGCTCGCCGCGCGGCTGACCGGGCGCGTCGCGGCCGCGGCACCTGCGCGGGCAACGCCGGATAGACCGGACGCGACACCGGAAGCGCCGCTCTGTCCGGCTGAGGCGAGGCCGTAGGATGTTGACGCGCCGCCGGCGAGCGCGGCACCGCCGCGCGCGGCCGCGGCGGTCGCGCCCATCGCCGCCCCTGCTCCCCTCACGGCCATTCCGGCTGCCGCGCCGCCCGCCATGACGGCACCGCCTGCGGCCACGGCCGTTCCCACCGCGGAGCCCGCACCGAGTTGCGGGCCGCCCGAGATCAGACCATTGGCGATGCCGGGTCCAAAAATGCCGAGGCCGAGCAGCGAGAGTGCGGCAAGGACGATTGCCATTGCGTCTTCGACGGTCGGCTGATTGCCGCCGAAACCCGCCGTAAATTCGGAGAACAAGGTCGAGCCGATGCCGACGACGACGGCGAGCACCAGCACCTTGACGCCGGAGGAGACGACATTGCCGAGAACGCGCTCGGCAAGGAAGGCGGTCTGACCGAACAGACCGAACGGGATCAGCACGAAGCCCGCCAAGGTGGCCAGCTTGAACTCGATCAGCGTGACGAAGAGCTGGATCGCGAGGATGAAGAAGGCGAGCAGCACCATCCCCCAGGCGAACAGCAGCACGACGATCTGGATGAAGTTCTCGAAGAAGGCGATGTAGCCCATCAGGCCGGAGATCGATTCCAGGATCGGGCGGCCGGCATCGAGCCCAACCTGAGCAATGCGACCGGGACGCAGAAGGTCGGCGGCGGAGAATCCCGTGCCGGACGCCTTCAGGCCGAGGCCGGCGAAGCTCTCGAACACGATCTTCGCGAGCGCGTTCCAGTTGCCGATGATGTAGGCGAAGACGCCGACGAACAGCGTCTTCTTGACCAACCGCGCGATGATGTCTTCGTCGGCGCCCCAGCTCCAGAACAGCGCGGCGAGCGTAATGTCGATGACGATCAAGGTCGTGGCCAGAAACGCGACTTCGCCGCTCAACAGACCGAACCCGGAATCGATGTAGCGGGTGAAGACTTCGAGGAAATGATCGATGACGCCAGTGCCGCCCATCAGCGCGCCTCAGCCGGTTTGTTGTTGGGTGCAAAGAAGCGCCGGCGGTTCTCGGCCCAGACGCGGCGGCAAGTGTCGTCGGCCGCAAGTTGCTCGGCCGTGACGTCGCGGCAGCGCGCGAGATCGGCTGCCATCGGATCGCTTTTCGTTGTTAGAGGCACAACATCGTGGCTTGCGTCATCGGTGCGGCTGGCCTCACCGATGGCGATGACGATGGCCGCCACGACAACAGCGATCGCGGTGAAGCGCAGAAAGGAGCGGACGGCCGCATCACGCCCGTTTCCACCTTTGCCGTTGTCGCGCAGCCAGACTTTGATCACTGGAACATCCGCACTGTGGTGGGACGGTAGCCCGCGCCGGGGGTCAGGAAGCGCCGGAGTTGCTCACGGCCCTGCTCCTGCGCAGCGGCGCGTTGCGCGGCTTCGAGGTTCTGTGCGCGGCCTTGCGCCGCGACGGCCGCGGTGAGATCGGCAACTTGCTGTGTCTGCAAGGCGATGAGCTGGTTACCGGCCTGGGTCGCCTGCAACGCGCCGGTCGCGGACTGGCTCGCGGTCACGAGCGACGACATCTCGGTGCGGTTGGTCTCGAGATTGGCGACGACTCCGGCGTGAACCTTCATGGCGTCCTGAAGGCCTGCGACGGAATTGCGCCACCGCTCGCGCGCGCCATCGATCAGCGCCTGGTCGCTGGCGGTCGTTGAGGCTGCGCCGTAAGTCGTGGAAAAGGCGTGGTCGATCTGCCCGACATCATAGGTAATGCGTTGGGCCTGACCGAGAAGCTGCTGGGTGCGCTGGATCGATCCGACGATCTGGTTCAACGATGATTGCGGCAGGCTCGCAAGGTTGCGCGCCTGGTTGATCAGCATCTGCGCCTGGTTCTGCAGTGATGTAACCTGATGGCTGATCTGCTCCAGCGCGCGTGCCGCCTGCAACACGTTCTGCGCATAGTTGTTGGGATCGAACACGATCTGTGCCGATGCCGGCGCGATCGACAAGATGACGGCGACAGTTGCCGCAAGAATTGCCGCACGGCGGCCGGACTGCTTGATGCTCATGATGACTCCAGGTTGGTCAGGTTGGGAATGAGATCGGCGGCCCAGAGAAGGTCATGTGCGGCGAGCCAGCCGTGAACGAAGCCCTCGTGGCCAAACTCAGCGATCACGCGCTCGATGTCCGCGTGATCGGTCTTGGACGAGGCGGCGCAGAAAGCGAGCGCAACCGGACCCAATCCGAGTTCGAACAGGCGGTTGCCACGGCGGGATTGGCAGTAGTAATCGCGCTTGGGTGTCGCGCGCGCGATGATCTCGATCTGCCGATCGTTCAGGCCGAACCGCCGGTAGATCGCGGTGATCTGTGGTTCGATCGCGCGCTCGTTGGGAAGGAAGATGCGCGTCGGGCAACTCTCGACGATGGCGGGCGCGATCGGGCTGCCGTCGATGTCGGATAGCGACTGCGTGGCGAAGACGACGGACGCGTTCTTCTTGCGCAACGTCTTCAGCCATTCGCGCAATTGCGCGGCGAAACCCCCGTCGTCGAGCGCGAGCCAACCTTCGTCGATGATCAGGAGCGTCGGGCGACCATCGAGCCGGCCCTCGATGCGGTGGAAGAGATAGGCGAGCACCGCGCCGGCGGCGCCGGTGCCGATCAGACCTTCGGTCTCGAATGCCTGTACGGACGCCTCGCCGAGTCTCTCCTGCTCGGCGTCGAGTAACCGCCCGTAGGCGCCGCCGATGCAGAACGGCCGCAGCGCCTGTTTGAGCTTGGCGGACTGTAGCAGGACGGCAAGGCCGGTCAGCGTCCGCTCGCCGAGTGGAGCGCTGGCGAGCGAAGCGAGCGCGGCCCAAAGATGCTCCTTCAACTCGGGCGTCAGCGCGACCTGCTCGCGCGCGAGCATGTCGACGACCCAGTCGGCGGCCCAGGCGCGTTCCGGCATGTGGTGGATGCCGGCGAGCGGCTGGAGCGAGACGGATGTCTCCGCGCCGTCGGACAGCCCGCCGCCGAGATCGTGCCAGTCGCCCTGCATGGCAAGTGCGGCGGCGCGGATCGATCCACCGAAGTCGAAGGCAAACACCTGCGAGCCCGGATAACGCCGGAACTGCAACGCCATCAACGCCAACAGGACCGACTTGCCGGCGCCGGTCGGACCGACCACCAACGTGTGTCCGACGTCGCCGACATGCAGCGAGAAGCGGAACGGCGTCGAGCCTTCGATCCGGCCGAAGAACAATGGCGGCGCCGCGAAGTGTTCGTCCCGCACCTCGCCGGCCCAGATCGCGGAGACCGGGATCATGTGGGCGAGGTTCAGCGTCGAGACCGGCGGCTGTCGGACATTGGCGTAGACGTGGCCTGGCAAAGAGCCGAGCCACGCCTCTATCGCGTTGACGCCCTCGGCGATGCAGGTGAAGTCGCGACCCTGGATGATCTTCTCGACCAGCCGCAGCTTCTCGGCCGCAATGCTGGGGTCTTCATCCCATACCGTCACCGTCGCTGTGACGTAGGCCTGGCCGACGTCATCGGCCCCCAGTTCCTGCAACGCCATGTCGGCATCGGCCGCCTTGTTCGCGGCATCACTGTCGACCAGGACCGACGCCTCGTTGGTTATCACTTCCTTGAGGATCGCGGCGATGCCCTTTCGCTTCGCGAACCATTGCCGCCGAATCTTCGTGAGCAGCTTTACGGCCTGCGTCTTGTCGAGCAGGAGCGCGCGCGTCGACCAGCGGTACGGGAAGGTAAGCCGGTTCAATTCGTCGAGGATTCCGGGATGGGTCGCGGTCGGGAATCCGATGACCGTGAGCGTGCGCAGATGGGAGTTTCCCAGGCGCGGCTCCAGTCCACCGACCAGCGGCTGATCAATCAGCAGCGCGTCGAGGTGCATCGGCGTTTCGGGGACGCGAACGCGCTGGCGCTTGGTCGAGACGGTCGAATGAAGATAGGTCAGCGTCTCTGGATCATCGAGCCAATCGACCTCCGGTACGAAACCTTCGAAGAGTTGCAGCACGCGATCGGTGCGGTCGACGAAGCCGCGGAGCAACTCTCGGGCATCAACGCCGGTCTGATCCCGCCCCTCGTAGAGCCAGCTCTCGGCGCGCGACGCATCCTCGGCGGGCGGCATCCAGAGGAATGTGAGGTAGTACCGGCTCTCGAAGTGAACGCCAGCGGCTTCGAACTGCTCACGGCGTTCGAGATCGACCAGGGCGGACGCGGCCTCAGGAAAGATGCTGTCTGGATACGCGGTCGCCGGACTGCGCTGCGCCTCGACGAAAATGGCCCAACCGGAGCCCAAGCGGCGGAGCGCGCTGTTGAGGCGCGCCGTGGTGCCGATGAGTTCAGCCGGCGTCGCGCTGTCGAGATCCGGGCCGCGGAAGCGCGCCGTGCGCTGGAACGAACCGTCCTTGTTGAGGACGACGCCCGGTGCGACCAGGGCGGCCCAGGGCAAATAGTCGGCAAGGCTTGCGGTGCGATTGCGATACTCGGCGAGGTTCATCATGGACCGAACCTCACGACCGGAAATACGCGGGATAACGCAGATGCCGGCGCACCACGTCGACGAACTGCGTATCGCGCTTCGTTGCCCATACGGCTGCGAAGTGACCGACGGCCCAGAGCACGAGGCCAATGAGCCACAGCCGCAGGCCGAGGCTGACAGCGGCCGCGAGCGTTCCGTTGGCGATCGCGACCGCGCGCGGCGCGCCGCCGAGCAGGATCGGATCGGTCAGCGCGCGATGGACCGGCGCATGGAAGCCGGCAATGGGCTCGCTCGTCTGCATCAGAGCAACGCTCCGCCGCCGAACGAGAAGAACGACAGGAAGAAGCTCGATGCGGCGAACGCGATCGACAGGCCGAACACAATCTGGATCAGACGCCGGAAGCCACCGCTCGTGTCGCCAAAGGCCAGCGTCAGCCCGGTGACGATGATGATGATCACGGCGATGATCTTGGCGACCGGTCCTTCGACGGAGTCGAGAATCTTCTGAAGCGGCGCTTCCCAAGGCATCGAGGAGCCCGCGGCATTTGCCGTGGACGCCGACATCGCAGCAATTGCGATCGTGGCGGTGAGCAGAGCGACCTGCGAGCGCAGGCCGCGCGACAGTGCGGTCATGGGTGGTCTCCGTGGGATGTTGATGTTCCGCCCGCTTCAGACGGGAGGATGAGGTAGTCGCCGCTTGCGGGATCGAGGCCGGCGACGAAAGCGAGTTCGGCGAGGCGGCGCTGCGCACCACGCCCGGCGAGGACCGCGACGATGTTGATCGTCTCCGCGATCAGAGCGCGCGGCACCGTGATGACGGCTTCCTGGATGAGTTGCTCGAGGCGCCGGAGGGCACCGAGCGCGGTGCCGGCATGGATGGTGCCGATGCCGCCGGGATGGCCGGTGCCCCATGCCTTCAAGAGGTCGAGCGCCTCGGCGCCGCGCACCTCGCCGATCGGTATGCGATCGGGACGCAACCGCAGCGAGGAGCGCACGAGATCCGACAGTGTGGCCACGCCGTCCTTGGTGCGCAGTGCGACAAGATTCTGCGCCGCGCATTGCAGTTCGCGGGTATCCTCGATCAGCACCACGCGATCGGATGACTTGGCGACTTCTGCGAGCAGCGCGTTGGTGAGCGTGGTCTTGCCCGTCGAGGTGCCGCCGGCGACCAGGATATTGCGGCGCTCCGTGACGGCCTTGCGCAGGACTCCTGCCTGGGCGACTGTCATGATCCCGGCGGCCGCATAGTCATCGAGCGTGAAGACCGCAACGGCCGGCTTGCGGATCGAGAACGCCGCCGCGGACACGACCGGCGGCAGCAGTCCCTCGAACCTCTCTCCCGTTCCGGGCAACTCGGCGGAGACGCGCGGGGCGCCGGCATGGACTTCGGCGCCGACGTGATGCGCGACGAGGCGAATGATGCGCTCACCATCGGCGGAAAGAAGCGTCGCGCCGGTATCGAACAATCCTTCGGAGAGACGATCGATCCAGAGGCGGCCGTCCGGGTTGAGCATCACCTCGACGACGGCGGGGTCTTCCAGAAAGGTGGCGATGTCCGGCCCGAGCGCCGTGCGCAGCATGCGGGCACCGCGCGTGACCGCTTCTGCCTTGGGAGTTGCGTTTCCCATCTTGCCCCCGGCGCTGCGTCGGCCTGTCGAGTCGGGCCGGACATCGGGGACGAATAGAAGAGGCAGGAAACGTAGCAGCGCAACAAGAGTCAGGTGGTCATCGTAGCGGAGCGAAAAAATACAGGAGAGATGCGGTGCCGCTTATGACATGGATGCACTGCTAACGAGGTGCGGAACGGCGGGATGGGCCCGGAGCAGAGCCAAGAACTGCTTCAGGGTCGGATTGTCATTATTGCGCCGCCAATAAGCGACGAATCCAAGCCGAGTTGGTCCGTTGCCGTCGCGCAATTCTCGAAACACAACCCCTGGCAACGGGGCAAACGAGGATTCACAGGCCAGTGTAATGCCGCGCTCGCCGCGAACGGCACCGATCGTCACGCTATGGTGGGCGTTGATGTGCTTGATTAGGGGACGATCGCCAGGAGCCGCTAGCTTGTTGAGTAAGACATCATTGATCTCCGGCCCTGGATCACGGTGGCTTATGACGAAGCGCTCGTTCCTCAGGTCAGTCCAATACACAACATCACGTTCGGCAAGCCGATGTGTTTCGGGGAGCACGACCATGATCCGCTCGGACCACAGACTCATATGCGCGTAGTCTCGATAGCCGGGCTCGCCCAAAACCACAGCGATATCAATCGCGCCGCGATCAAGAAGCGGAATTAGTGCCGCACGAGTTTCCTCAATAATATTGAGCTCAGCTTCGGCATGCTGATTGGCGAATGCGACCAAGGTGTCGCGCAAAGCTCCTGCCGATAGAGAAGTATAAAAGCCGACATCGATTCGGCCTAAATCTCCGCGCTTCGCAGCCTGCGCGGATTGTTTCATAAACTCCAACTCGGCGAGGATGCGATCGGCCGACTGCACAAACTTCTCACCTGGGGGCGTCAATCGCGCTCCGCCGGCACGGCGCTCAAAGAGTAGAACGTCGAATTGATCCTCAAGTTCACGAATTCGTTTACTCAGCGTTGGTTGCGTGATGTTTAGATCAATGGCTGCACGACGGAAACTGCGGTGCCTAGCCGCGATAGAGAAATAGAAGAAGTGGGCTACCTTCATACTCGCGATACAGCCGTCGATCCTCACAACTGAACCCGATACAGCAGACAATCCAGATTTCATTGTCTTGAACTGACCACATTGATGTTGCATAATAGTTTCAGTTTCACGCGCCTGACCGACTGACCAGCTTCACTCCATCTTTTCGTTGTGCGAATTCATTATGTATTTTGTACGAACTCTTCGTGCAGTGCAGGTCTTGCTGCCGCGATGTGAACCACTGCTGCAATCGAACCAGATAGAGATAGACGACCGGTGTCGTGTACAATGTTAGCAGCTGGCTGACCAACAACCCGCCGACCATTGCGTAACCGAGCGGCTGCCGCAGCTCCGAGCCGGTACCGGTCCCGACTGCCAACGGCACACCGGCGAGAAGCGCTGCGGCAGTCGTCATCAGAATTGGGCGAAATCGCAAGAGGCAGGCTTCGCGAATAGCGACGACTGGCGGCAAATGTCGGTCGCGTTCGGCCACGATGGCAAAGTCAACAAGCATGATGCCGTTCTTCTTGACGATACCAATCAACAGAATGAGGGCGACGATTCCGATCACCGACAGATCCATATGGCCGAATTGCAGTGCGAGCAGTGCGCCGATGCCTGCGGATGGCAGCGTGGAGAGGATCGTCAGCGGATGGACGAAGCTCTCATAGAGAACCCCGAGCACGATGTAGACCACCACGAGCGCGGCGATGATCAGTATTGGCATGCTCGACAGGGAGGCCTGAAAGGCCTGTGCGTTGCCCTGGAACGTGCCGGTGACCGCACCGGGCATGCCGATATCAAGTGCCGCCTGTCTGATGGCCTCGACAGCTTGGCCGAGAGCGCCCCCCGGCGCGAGGTTGAACGACAAAGTCACGGACGGAAACTGCCCCTGATGGGTCACGGACAGCGGCCCGACCCTGGTGGTATCGAAAGTCACCAGCGCGGAAAGTGGCACAGCGGCTCCGGTCAGCGGCGACTTCAGGTAGATGCGCTGAAGCGAGGAGAAATCCGTCTGCAACTCTGGGAGCAGTTCCAGAATGATCGGGTAGGTGTTGAGCTGCGTAAAGTACTGCGTGACCTGTCTTTGACCGAAGGCATCGTTGAGGGTGTCATTGATTAGTTGCGGCGAAATCCCGAAACGCGCCGCCTGATCGCGATTGATCTGCACCTGGATTTGCGGCGCATTGGCGAGAAGATCCGTTGCGACATCCGCAATCTGCGGCAGCGTGCGCATCTTTTCCAGCATGCGCTGCGACCACGTCGTCAATTCACCGACGTCGACGCTTTGCAGTGTATATTGAAAGCTTCCGCGCGAACTTCGACCGCCTACCGTGATGTCTTGGATCGGCTGCATGGACAGGTTTGCACCCTGGACCTTGGCCAATTGCGGCCGCAGCCGGTTGATGATCTGCGAGGCCGTCTGAGTGCGTTCCTCGCGCGGCTTCAGGACAATGGTGAAGCGGGCGGTGTTGGCGGTCTGCGCATTTCCGTTGCCGCCCGTGCTGGCGGTCGTTGCACTGACACCCGCAACGTCGGGATCGCGCAGGACGACCTCGGCCAACACTTTCATCAGGCGCTGCATTTCCTCGGACGAGGCCCCCTGCGCGGTTTCCGCCACGCCCCCGATCAGTCCGGTGTCCTGTATCGGAAAGAACCCCTTCGGAATCTGAACGGCCAGATACACGGTGAGCGCCATGGTTGCGAAGAACACGGCCAGAGTCGTTGCCTGGTGTCGAAGCACGATGTCGAGCGTGCGGCGATATCCTGAGAGGATTCCGTCAAACGCGCTTTCGATCGCACGATAGAGGCGCCCATGCTGGTCGGTATTCGGCCGCATGAAGCGCGAGCAGAGCATCGGCACGAGCGTAAGCGAGACGATGGCCGACACCAGAATCGAGGCCGTGACCGTGAGGGCGAACTCGCGGAACATCCGCCCCACAATGCCGCCCATGAGCAAAAGCGGGATGAAGACCGCAACCAGCGACACGCTGATCGACACAATGGTGAAGGCGATTTCGCGGGACCCGGCCAGCGCCGCATCGAGCGGCGATTGTCCCTCTTCCATGTGCCGATAGATGTTCTCGACAACCACAATCGCGTCATCAACGACAAAACCAATCGCGATGATGAGCGCCATCAGTGAAACGTTATTGAGACTGAATCCGAGAAGATACATCGCGGCGAACGACCCGATCAGCGCGAGCGCCACTGTGATGCTCGGGATCAGGGTCGCCCACAGATTGCGCAGGAACAGCAGAACCACCAGCACCACCAGCGCGACCGTGAGAACAAGCGTGAATTCGACCTCGTGAACGGACGCCCGAATGGTGATGGTACGATCGAGCACGGTCTCGACCGTAATCGCGGGCGGCAGGTTCGCAGTCAGCTTGGGCAGTTGAGCCTTGATCTGGTCGACCGTTGCGATGACGTTCGCACCGGGCTGCTTATTGACCGAAAGCAAGATGCCCGGAACGTTGTTGTAATGAGCTGCTGTATTCCTGTCCGATGGCGCCGAAACCGCGCGCCCCACGTCCCGTACCCGAACAGGAGCGCCGTCGCGATACGCAATAATCGCGTCTTCGAACTCATCTGCCTCGGTGATCTGATCGTTTGCGACAAATGCGAAGCTCGCCTTCGGTGTGGTCAGGCTGCCCTTTGGGGCGTTGGTGGTGATATTGACGATGGCGTCTCGCACCTCTTCAAGTGTCAATCCGCGCGCCGAGAGTTTTCCCGGGTCCAGTTGAACCCGAATGGAGGGCTTCTGCTCGCCGCCAATCGCAACCTGGGCGACACCCTGCACCTGTGAAATCTGCTGCGCGAGGAAACTGTCCGCATATTCGCTGACGGCCGTCAGCGGCAACGTCTCCGAACTCACCGAGAGGATCAGGATTGGCGCCTCTGCCGGATTGAGTTTGCGGTAGGTCGGCGGCGATGTCATCGAGTCTGGCAAGTTCCTGGAGGCGGCAGCGATCGCCGCCTGCACGTCCTGCGCGGCCGCGTCGATATTGCGGTCCAGATCAAACTGGATGGTGATCGACGTCGCGCCGAGCGCGCTGAAGGACGTCATCTGCGTGACGCCGGCGATCTGCCCGATCTGGCGCTCGAGCGGCGTTGCAACCGACGAAGCCATGGTTTCGGGGCTGGCGCCCGCCAGCGTAGCCGTGACCTGAATCGTCGGGAAATCAACCTGTGGGAGCGGTGCGACAGGTAGCAGGAAGAATGACGTCGTTCCGACAAATGCCAACGCCACCATCAGCAGCGTGGTCGCAACCGGTCTCCTGATCGATGGCTCGGAGAGGTTCACGATCCACTCCGTGCATCGGCGGTTTGCTGCTTTGTGATGCTCACCGTGCCGCCGCGTTGCAGCCGGTATTGCCCGTCCGTTACCACCCGCTCCTCTCCCGACAGGCCCGACGCAACCACCGTCAGGTCGCCCGACGTCGGGCCGACCTGCAGCGAACGCGGCTCCGCCGTGTTCTTGTCGGTCACAATCCAGGTGAACAGCCCCCGCGGCCCGCGCTGCACTGCGCTAGAGGGGATCGTCAGCACATTGCGCTTGATCGTGACCAGCACGCGCGCATTGACATACTGACCTGGCCAGAGCTGGTCGTCGGCATTGGCGAACATAGCCTTCAGCCGAATCATGTCGGTAGCCTGATTGATGATGTTGTCGATGAGCAGGATCGTTCCGGTGCCGAGTACGCGACTGTTGTCCTGGTCGAAAGCCGTCACCTCGACCGGCCCATGCGCCATGGCTTCACGGATGTCCGGCAGCGCCCGCGCCGGCAGCGTGAATTGGACTGCCGCCGGTTGGGGCAGGACGAGAGTGGCGATCGGTCCGGAATCCGACACGCGTATCAGGTTGCCGGGGTCGACCAGACGAACCCCCATGCGGCCGTCGCTTGGCGCCGTGATCGTGGTATAGTCGAGCTGTGTTTGCGCAATGGCGATCGCCGCCATATCGGCCTCGATGGAGGCTTTCAGCTGATCGACCTTGCTCTGCTGCTGATCGACATTCTGCTGGGTTCCGATATCCTTCTGCGCCAAGGCCTTGGAACGTGCCAGATCCTTCTCTGCGCCGGTCAGCAAAGCAACATTCTGGCGCTTTCTGGCGGCGGCCTGATCGAGCGCTGCCTGGAACAGCCGCGCATCGATCTTCGCCAAGACGTCTCCCTTCCGGACGTGCTGCCCTTCAGTGAACAGCACCTCCTGCAGCTTGCCATCGACCTCGGAACGGATAGCGACGGTAAACGACGCCTGCACCGTTCCCAGTCCCGTGAGGTAGATCGGCACATCCTGTCGCTTCACCGTGGCAACGCTCACAGGCGCCGGTGCGCGCGTCTGCGATCCGCCGCTGCGCTGCGGCGGCGGACTCGGCGCAAATTGCCAGTAGAGCAATCCGGTGACAGCAATCGCTCCGCCCGCAAGAACAAGAACTTTGCGATACAGGTTTCGGGCAGACATATCCGCGATCCCGTTTGATCCGCCGGTAGATGGAAACCCGCTCATTCGAACGGACCGGCGTGAGGCGCGATCAATCCTTCAACGGTTTGGGAATGGACCGGCCCTTGTCCTTTTCAGCAACGATGAATTCGAGAAAGCGGAGACTTTCCGTTGAACTCGGATTCCAGTGCGCATGAATGGTGCCGGCGGGAACGAACAGACTGTCGCCGGCACGTAGGGTGACTGCCGGCTTGCCTTCCTCCTGAAAGACGGCGGTGCCGGAAAGGATGTGGAAGGTGATCGCTGCCGGATGAAGGTGTCGTGGATTGATGCCACCCGGCTCGTATTCGACGTGATAGACGGCGACTTCCTGGTTCGCCGTATTGGGCACGGCCGTCTTCAGCAGCGGCGCATGCGGGATCACGCCTCGCTTTTCCTGGGCGGAAACTGGCTGGGCGTAGAGCATGCATAGAACTCCTGCTGTTAAAATGCCGATGCTGAAGAGTGAACCTTTGGTCACGTTTTGCCTCCGGACCCTGCGAGGGTGTCTGACGAACGGTCACTCTGACCGAGTCAGATCCATCTGGAATCAGCCCATTGAAAACAGAGCCTTAAGTCAATAGAGCGTCTTGCTCTGATGTTCATTGATGGAAGACATATTGGGCGAAAATGATTGTCCCGCAAACGCCTTTAACTTAATGTTCGCCCAACAAAAGGTTGGGGTCCAACATGACGCGGCGCTTGCCTTCGTTGAACGGATTGCGGGCGTTCGAAGCGGCCGGCCGGCATGGCAGTTTCACCGCTGCCGCGCGAGAACTGAACGTCACACAAACCGCGGTGAGCCGCTTGGTTCGCCTGCTGGAGGACCGTCTCGGCTTTGCACTGTTCCGACGCCACGCGAGTGCGCTCGAACTAACCGCTCAAGGGCAAGCGCTGCTGGCCGGTCTGACCGATGCTTTCGATTCAATCGCCCGCCTCACCGAAAGCGTCGAGGCGATGCGCGGCGGCCCCGTGCTCACGGTGGGAGTAGGACCAACCCTGGCGGTCAGCTGGCTGATCCCGCGGCTGGCCACTTTCTATCGCAGCCACCCCGCCATCGAGGTGCGCGTGGCGACCGGCGGCGCGACCCGTCCGGTGCGTGACGACTGGACCTGCACCATCCGGCGCGATACCGACGCGCTGCCGGGCTATACTGCTGAGCGCCTGTTCCCCAGCATCGTCGTACCGGTGTGTACGCCGGAGCTCGCATCGACGCTGCGTTCGCCCGACGACTTGCGCAACGCGACTCTGATTGTCGTGTCCAATATGCCCAACGAATGGCCGCATTGGTTCGAGGCGGCGCGCCTGCGCTCTCCGCCCCATCCCGCCGGGGAGGCGTCATTCGAGAGCAACGCCATGGCGATGCAGGCGGCGCTCGATGGCATCGGAGTCGCCATAGCTCAATTCCCTTACGTCAGCGACGCCCTGGCAACGGGCCGCTTAGTCGCGCCATTTCCGATCATCGCACACACACGAGACAGCTGGTTTCTAGAATATCGGCCTGTTCGTCGGGAGGATCCAGCACTTCTAGCCTTTCGAGAATGGCTGCATCAGGAAGCTGATCGCGAACGTCAAGTTGAAACCGAATTGGTGAACCGAGGGTCAATGGGAGCAATAAGAGCGCGTACTAAGGTGCGTAAGCGCTAGCAGCAAAATCGATGTAGCGAATTCTCAAATATGTCTGAACTAATTCGGCTGTCGGGTTAACCTCGACGTGTGAGGTTGCATGCCTCTTCTGAAATATCATCGCAGATTTCTTGTCTAAGTCTTGGCCCCTTGGCGAGGCGGCGTCCTAGGGCATCGAGGAAACTGTCATACCGCTCCCCGGCCTTGGCCCGCGTTGCCGCCTGGGCGGCGTCGGGTAGTTGCGGCGTCGAGGCAAGCCAGAAGCGGATGAACACCGCCAGCATCTCGACCGAAATGCCGATGTCGCGCTCAAGTCGTTGCAGCCGCCGGTCGATACCGTCGAGCCGCTTGGCGGTGGCAGCCTCGCGGCGCTCGTCGGCATCGGGAGACAGGAAGGACGCGACGGCAGCCTCGGCAATGAGCGAGCGAGACTGGTCGCGCCGCGCGGCGTAGTCGGCCAGCGAGCGCATCAGGTCCGGGTCGAGATAGACGGAGAGACGGGATTTCTTTTCCATGTCAGAGCTCGATGCCGTCGCGAGGATCCATTGCCGCTTGCCGCGCGACCTGCCGCACGGTGCGGCCGACCAAACGGAGACGCATAGCATCGCTGTCGTCGTCTTCGCGATCCGGCTCAAATTCGTTCACCGGGGACTTGACCGGCTCCGGCGCGATATCCTTGTGCCGTTCGAGCCCCGGCTCGCGCCGGAGTCCTGCGTTGGCCGGATCGCTGTCGGTCGTGCCGGCCGACTTGCGGTTGACGAATGAAGTGGACTCCTTCTCAGCCGCTCCGTCTGCCTTTGCGGGTGCGACCGATCGAAGCGGAGCGCGTGCCGACCAGTCGTCGAGCTTCGGCGGCAGCTTTGAGCCACCCGGCTTCGGCGGCGGCTGGATGCGCTCGGCCAGGCGCGGATCCTCAAAGTATCGAGCCTTCTTCGCGCGGATCGGCGGAACGCCGGCGACCATGACGATCTCATTGTCGGGTGGGAGCTGCATCACTTCGCCCGGGGTCATGAGCGGACGGGCTGTCTCCTGCCGCGACACCATCAGATGACCGAGCCACGGGCTGAGCCGGTGGCCGGCATAGTTCTTCATCGCCCTCATCTCGGTCGCGATGCCGAGCGCGTCCGACACGCGTTTGGCGGTGCGCTCGTCATTGGTCGCGAAGCTGACGCGGACGTGACAGTTGTCGAGGATCGAGTTATTGGCGCCGTAAGCCTTCTCGATCTGGTTCAGCGACTGCGCGATCAGGAACGACTTGAGTTTGTAGCCAGCCATGAAGGCGAGCGCGGACTCGAAGAAATCGAGCCGGCCGAGCGCCGGGAATTCATCCAGCATGAGCAGCACGCGATGCCGCCGGTCGGTTGCCTTCAGGTCCTCTGTCAGCCGGCGGCCGATCTGGTTGAGGATCAGGCGAATGAGCGGCTTGGTGCGGCTGATGTCGGACGGCGGCACCACGAGGTAGAGCGTGGACGGCTTCACGTCTCCGGCGATGTCGGCGATGCGCCAGTCGCAGCGCCGTGTGACCTGGGCTACGACGGGATCGCGGTAGAGACCGAGGAACGACATGGCGGTGGAAAGGACGCCGGATCGTTCATTGTCGGATTTGTTCAGCAACTCCCGCGCGGCCGAGGCGACGACGGGGTGCGGCCCGTCTCTGCCGAGATGCGGCGTCGTCATCATCGCGACCAGCGTGGTCTCGATCGGACGCCGAGGATCGGAGAGGAATGAAGCAACGCCGGCGAGCGTCTTGTCGTCCTCGGCATAGAGGACGTGAAGGATCGCACCGACCAGGAGCGAGTGGCTGGTCTTTTCCCAGTGGTTTCTCCGTTCCAACGAGCCTTCCGGGTCGACCAGGACGTCGGCGACGTTCTGCACGTCGCGGACTTCCCACTCGCCTGGCCGGACCTCAAGCAGCGGGTTGTAAGCTGCGCTCTCGGCGTTGGTCGGATCGAAGAGAAGCACGCGGCCGAAGCGCGAACGCAGTCCGGCGGTGAGCTGCCAGTTCTCGCCCTTGATATCGTGGACGACGGCCGAGCCCGGCCAGGTCAGGAGCGACGGCACGACCAAGCCCACGCCCTTGCCCGATCGTGTCGGCGCGAAGCACAACACATGCTCGGGTCCGTCATGACGCAGGTATTCGCTCTCGAACCGGCCGAGCACCACACCGTCCGGGCCGAGCAGTCCTGCGGTCCTCACCTCGTCGGCATTCGCCCATCGCGCCGAGCCGTAGGTCTCGGCGATCTTTGCCTCGCGCGCCCGCCAGACCGACATGCCGATGGCGACGGCGATCGCCGTGAAGCCGCCGGACGCTGCTATGGCGGCGCCTTCAAGGAAGATGCCGGGCGCGTAAGCATCGAAGAAGTACCACCACCAGAAGAAGGCCGGCGGCGGATAGACCGGTAGCCCGGCGAGGTCGAACCACGATGAACCGAGCTGCGGCTGGAAGCCGAGCCGCCACGCCGTCCACTGCGTCGCGCCCCAGATCGTCGAAAGCGCGATCGAGAAGACGGTGAGGATCTGGCCCCAGAGGATTTTCGTCGCGGTCATGGTCCTGTCCGATGCCATCGGCGGCGACCGCGAACAAAGCGTAGCCCGTGAGGGGCTTCAACAACGATCAATCCCGTATCGCAAACAGGCGTAGGAATGCGAAAAAATACTGAAGGTGTGATTCGCCGGTGATGCCGACAGTGGAGTTAGCCGAATGTCCGTCCCCGAAGCCAATTGTCCCAGTCCGCTTGAACAACAGAAATCGGAGCATCGCGCGCTTGCCGTCCTGCGGATGCTCGGGCGTGAGCCGTCCTATGCGAGCAACGAAGAGATCGTAGGCTGCTACTTTACCCGGCTGGGCCTCGCGTGCCCGCGCGCGCAGGTCAGAGAATGCCTCGCGATGCTCGAACGGCCCGGCCTGATCGAGGTCTCAACGGTTGAGATGCTGTCTGTCATCCGCCTGACGGCGAAAGGCGATGAGGTCGGCAAAGGCCTTGTCGTGGTCGAGGGAGTCCTGCGGCCAGGCGTCGATTGCCCGTACTGACCGCGCCGCCGCAGGATCAAAGTCCCAATCCGCGTTGTCGCCCGAAACTCCAGTCTATTCCGCCATCGGCGCGGGCGATGCCTGAGACATGCCTACCGAGATTGCGTTCCAGCGACGGCGACCAAGGCACGAGCTGGAAGCCGAGACCGTCGTCGATCATGGCGAAGCGGCCGGACGCGAGCATCAATCGCTGACGATAGAGGCCGGCGACATACTCACCACTCGCCGTCTTCCGGAACGGCATTCCCATCTCAGTCGCGAGCTTCTCGCCCATGGAATCGAGTTCACGCTGCCGCAACGTGTTGATGAGGTTGCGACTGTAGATGACCTGCTGCCCCTGCCGGCGAGCGAGACCTTGCTCGATCAGATGCTCGGCCCGGCTTTCCATCGCGGCGCGCACCTCGGCGCCGAACCCGCCGTTTCCGAGGGGTGTTGCATCGCGCGCGATGAGCTGCCGATCGATCCAGGTCGCGCCTGACGCCTTCACCTGCGCATCGAGATCGAGGTCGGACCGCACCGCAAGGGCAGCGCGCTCGCGGCCGTGGGAATCCTCGAACCGGCGCAGTTCGACGATTGATCCTGTCGGGCCATCGCCCGTGGCATCGAGGGTGGCAAGCTTGATGTGATGGGTCCGCCCATCGGTACCATCGACGACGGCGTAGGCAGAGGCCTTCAACTCGTCATCGAGGCCGCGGTCAATCAGACGCCCGACGATGGGATCGGCGAGGCTCTCGCCAGCCAGCACATAGCTCGACGCGCCGCGTTCGAGGCCGCGCTCGGTGAGCGCCCTGTTCATGCGCTTGATGATGTCTCCGCGCTCGGCCAGTTCGCGCAAGGTGGACTCAGCCTCGTCGGCAATCATCCACTGTCCCGGTGCAATCTGGTTTGCAAGCCCGAGCGACTCCAGTTTGCACAGACGGCCGACCTTCTGCGGGAGGTACTCGTCGGGTTGTTTGCCCGCAATCGGCGCAACGTCGATGATGCCATGCCGGTTTGCATCCCGGACAAGCTGGCGATCGAGCCGTGTCCAGCGCTCGGACTCCACCTGGCTCTCGAGGCTGCGCCGGATGTCGAGGTCGGAGCGCGGCCCTAGTTCCTGCGTGACGAGATCCTGCGCCCTCGCCCGCATTCCCTCGCTGATGTATTCCCGCGCAATGACGAGGTCTTTGCCGTCGCTGGCGCGGCCACGGATGATGATGTGGACATGGGGGTTGTCGGTGTTCCAGTGATCGACGCCGACCCAGTCGAGTTTCGTGCCGAGGTCCTTCTCCGCCTGTCGCATCAGGTCGCGCGCGAACGCTTTCAGGTCCGACATGTTCGCCGCGTCCTCCGGCGACACGATGATTCTGAAGTGGTGCCGGTCTTCTTCGCATCGCTCGCTGAACGCCTTCATGTCGGCGTCGTCGGTCTCAGCACCGAACATACGTGCCCGCTCGCCGTCTCGCGTCACGCCCTCGCGGCGCAGGTAATTGAGATGTGCCCGAAGCGTCGCGCGGGGGCGGGTGTTGCGGACGATGCGGGTCTTAACCGTGGCAAGGCGCGAACGGGACGTCACCAGTCGGTTCGCCCGCACGCTGGCGGCGCGGCCACGGCCGAAGCGGGAACGTCGCGGCGCGGTGATCCGTCTCGACCTGGTAACATGGCCCCCGGCACGTTCGGCGGCAGCGAGCGCCTGGGCGATGAAAGGCTTGGCTTGCATGTTCGGACGCGAGCGGATTTTGCCGGGGCGGATGCGGAAGTCATCCTCGTTGCTCATCGCGAATGCTCCGCGATGTGCGATATACGTTGAAGAGATTGCGGAATCTTCGCGTGCGCGATGTCGCGCCATGCTCGCGCACGTCGCAGTGTGCGGGGTGAAACGTGTGCAGAAACAATGCCCCGACCGTCCCCCAACCGGGCCGCACCTCGCGGCCTTTTATCTTGCCCTCCAACGGTCGTGTTGCCGCTCTCCTCCCCGCTTACACACATTCGTGCGCCGGTCTTCGCTGTCTGACGATGGCCTGCGATACGCTTCATCATGGACGCCCGGTCCCGATGCGACGCACGAACAAGTCGCGATCTTGCGGATTGCTCTTGAATGGAGACGTGGCAGATGAACCGGACGATGGCGGTTCAGGTGCCGATGGCGCCGCCGTTGGGATGTGCTCCGATCCCTCCGTCGGAGGCTTGGATTTCGTCGGGAAGAGTGCGCTCGACCAGCTACGCGCCTGGTCGGCGAATGTCGTCGTGATGTCGACGATGGGCGTCCCGGTGTCGGACGGCGCGTCATCAGCCGTATCGAAGATCTCAGTGCTCGTGCCGCGCGGCATGTCGAAGTTCGGTGCATCGCCCTTCGCCGCCGTCGCCGCGACGTCGGTCGCGAACTTGACGTCCGGCCGATCCCACGAGCCACGATAGGCTGCAACGGCGCAGAGATTCGGATCGGTCTTGAAGCGCGGATGAGCTTTGCAACGAGTGGCGAGCTTGGTGAGTTGGGATGCCGCCATCGCGACGTTGCGGCACGGCAAAAGGACCGACGCGGAGACTCGCGATGGAGATACGGACACGCCGGCGAGACCGACGCGCACGATACTGTCGACAGACAATTCCCGCGTTTCACGGATCGCGTCACGCATGTTTCGATACACACGCGGGTTTGCCTCGCCCGGCATTGAGATCGCCCAGGGCTCGCCGCCCGAATGGTGCCAGACCAGCGCATGCATTAACTTCGGATCGACAGTGAGCGCGCACGCGGTCACGAGCGTAAGAAGGTCCATAACGTATGCTCCATGAACAAAGCTCCTCCGCCCGCTAAGCAACCGGCCGATGCCAGCGTGCTCGCGGCCGTCAAGGGCAAGGCGCGAGCGCCGGCCTGCGGCCGCCCTTGACCGCCGCTGTGCGCGACGGCCGCGTGAGCCTTGAGCGGGACGGAGGAATGAGTCGCGCTTTTCGCGAACAGAGGAATGACGGCAGTTTCACGCGTGGTGCGCGGATGTCCGACATCCCGGTCACGCATCGGCGACACGGATCAGCTCCGCGTCTCGCGTTTGCTCGGACGCGTCCAGAGCAGATGGAAGGCGGAGCGATCGCTGCCGGACTGGAACAGGTTGGCGCGAACCGGCTGCGGGAAACCAGGATCGTCGATCTGCACGGCGACGTACTCACCGGCCTTCTCGCCGGTGCGCGTCCAGCCCGCGCCGACTTCGGGTCCCTCCTCGTCGCCGGCGTGAATGCGGTAATTCGGGGCGTTCTCGGTGTCTGAATGATCGGCCGGCACGATGGTCAGTTCGATGTCTAGCGAGAGCGTGCGCAGACGTCCGGAGAAGCCGTTTCGGGTGCGGATGAAGTTGCCGATTTGCGCCATGTCATGGTCCCTTCTGTTGGTGAGGTTGAGTCTTTCGGCACGGCGTCAACGTCTGGCGGCGCGCCATTGGAAACGGCCGTCACCGGCCTCGTCGGTCCAGACGGGCAGTACGCGGCCGATGACCGAACCGCGCGGGAACGGACCGAAGTAGCGGCCGTCCACGCTGTCCGGGACATCGAAGTTCATGAGAAACAGTTCGTCATCGCCGATGCGGCGGCAGCCTTGCCAGACCGGCATCTTGCGGCCGGCATTATCGCGTTCGCGGGCGTGGCCGATGGTCGAGCCATAGGCGACGATGTCGAGGCCGTGGCGGCAGACAGTCTGGCCTGGAAGCGCCAGGACGCGCTTCATCATGGGCACACCCATCGGCAGATAACCGCGATCGGCCATGAACTCGGCGATGAGTGGCGGCGCCGCCACCGCAACAAGATCGGTGACGTCGAGATCGTCGGCCGGCTGCACGGTGTAGAGGCCGATCGGCGCGCTGGCGCTGGCGTTCCAGATCAGGTCTATCGGCGGATCGACGAATGCCGACGCGCCGACCGTGACCGTAGACAGCGCTGTTGCGAGCAGCGTGGCGATGCGGGTCATGAGCCGACCTCGCGCCGTTTGAGCCAGGCTTGATGACGTGTGCGCGTGTAATTGCGCGGCGTCTCGTTGACGGACAGTCGGTTGTGGACGTGCTGCCAGTAGTCCGGCGCAACATCGGCCGGATCGATGCCGAGCGCCTCGACGGCGTCAACGGCATGCAGCACACGCTCGACCTTGGGCCAACCGTCCATGCGCAGGAGGATGTCGCCGCCGGGGCGCACAAACGGCAATGTCTGGTAACGCGCGCCGGGAGCGATCGCGCGCACAATGTCGGCACGCGAGAGGATGGTGCCGTAATCGTTGGCTGCCCACCGCACGAAGCAGAAGATGCTTCCAGCAGTGAAACTGAGGACGCGGCGATGGCGGTCCAGGATCTGCTGTCCTGCCGGATGCCCGAAGCGGACGCGGTTCTCAATGCGCTGTTTAAGCCAGGTCAACTCGACCAAGGTGAGACTGCCGTCTGTGTCATGCGCGCGCGAGACATCCGTGATCGTGACGCCCTTCATCGCCGGCCTCCCCTGGCGCGAGGAAAGGTCTTCAGCAGGAGGAGACGCAGCATGTAGGCGACGGTGACGCCGCGCTCGAATGCCGTGATCTTGATGCGGGCGCGCAGGTCAGGCGTGATGTCGATGGTCAGTCTTGCCGAGAAGGCATTGCGCTTGCGCCGAGCCTGGCGCGGAGGCTTTCGTCGTTTGGTCCGGCGCTTGACGTCGACTGGCCAGAACTTGAGTTTGGTTTTGCGCGGTCGCCGGGTCATGGCGTCACCGCGAACTCTGCATTGCTCAGCGAGGCAACGTCGTTGCGAGTGGCTGCACCTAGCAATCCGCAACGGATGCCCGCCGTTAGCAAGAATCCGAAGGATTCTCTGTTAGAGAAGTTAGGCGGGTGATTTCGCAAGCGTGCTTCGCGGGTTAAGCACGATTTGGGTTCCTGATAGGACGGGTTTGCGGTTCCCGATAGGACGGGTGTTCGGGTTCCTGATAGGACGGTTCTTTTCACAGCTTATCCCCATCGTGTTGCGGCCGCGGCGTGCGCAGGCGTGGTGCGGACGGAAATGGATTGGTGACGGGCTGGAAGCTCAGGCACGGCGCGTTTTCGGCGCCGGCGATGCAGGCGAGTTGGTAGCCGGGCAGCGGCTGGCGGCGCACGATGTCGCGCAGCTCGAATGCGAAGCGCTTGTAAGGCGAGAGGCTGCCGGACTTTAGATGAAGGTGCCGGAAGTCGAAGATCCAGCCATGACGCTGGCGTCCGCCATGCTTGCGCACAAGACGGTACAGCCAGCGCTCAAGTCCGCCGGTGAGTGCAAAATATTCGCGGTCGATGGTGAGGACGAGCGCCTCCATCATGACGCCGGCGTAGAACCAGTCCGGCAGGATCAGTTCGATGCCGCGCGGCCGGCCGGCGCTGTCGGCACGCTCCTTCCATTCGTTGATCCAGCTAAAACGATGCCGCCGGCGTTCTGTCGGTTGACGGATCGAGGTGGCGACGGTTGTCGACTGCAGACGATCGAGGCCGGCCTTGAGCCGCTCGTAGTTCTGTGCGGAGTCGCCGCGTCCGATGAAGCTCAGAATCTCATATGGCGTCGCAGCCATCAGCCGTGATGTGCGCAATCCGCGGTCGCGCGCATCGACGATTTGGGACGCGGCCCAGATCAGCACGTCGGCGTCCCAGATTGTCGCCATGCCGTGTTCGTGCGTCGCTTCGACGACAATCGTGACGTCCCCCATGTGGAAGTCGATGGGCCGGACGCGCGGCGTCTTGGCGAGTGAGAAGAACGGCCATGACATGAGGTCTTGCGCGTCGCGCGGCGGCATATCGCCGGGCCTGGCGCGAAAGAGTTCGAGTTGATGATCGTCGTCGATGGAACGTCGCATGCGAACACCCGTCAGCTGCTACGCGACGGCGTGGCTCGCGCCGAGCGAGAGGACGGCTGCGGGCCGGGATCGGACGTGGAGTTGCGGGCGCGCTCGGCGGCCCAGGTCTCGAGGTCATCGATGGCGTAGACGACGCGGCCGCCAAGCTTTCGGAAGATCGGGCCTGTGCCGGTGCAACGATGTTTCTCAAGCGTGCGTCCGGAGAGACCGAGAAACGCCGCGGCATCGTGCGTGCGCAAGAAACGGGGCGTAACGCGAGGAGGAGAAGTGTCCAAGATGAGCCTCCGGGTCATTGGCGGCCGCTGCCGGACAAGGCAACGGATCGGAGGCAAGCGTGACGGAAGATCGGCGTCGTGGGGGAGACCCGCCCCAGGAGGCCTCCTGAAGTGTCCCCTTCGTTTGGCGCCCGAGAGCTCGGCGGGGCGGTCGCGGCTAGCGCCGGCGGAAGCGCCTCGCACGTTTGGCGTCGCCGCGCAGTAGCGCGAGATAGCCGCCGTTTGTCATAAGCGTGGCGCGCGCGATGATGCGGTTGATGCGCTTGCGCAGTGCTGCGTTAGTCCATTCGATGGCGGGGATATCGCGCGCTTGCGGATCGAGAAGGACCGCTGCGATCTCACGACGCGACGCGCCATCCCGAACACCATCGAGCGCGCGGAGTTGGAGCGTGAACCTGCTGCGCTGATGCACCGAGAGCTGCAAGCTGCGCATCAGGGGACCGGACCGCTCGCCGGCCAGGCGTCGCTCGAAACGCTGAATGGCATGCATGCGCGCGGCGCGGTCGTCATCGCGGGGGATGATGAAACTGCTGCCGCGCGCATGATGACCGCCGACGAACCAGACCTGATGATAGCCGTCGGCGTCAGCGAGGAGAAGATGACGGCCATCGCCGGTCGTCACGCTCGCCAGGATCGGCGAGAGATCTTCGAGACGGATGGTTCGCGCCGCGATGAAGGTCTCAGGCGCGGGAGCAATAATAACAGCGGATGGCGAACGTTCTGGTCGCCATATGGAAGGCGAGTTCCAGGCAGCGATGTCCGGGGCATGCGCGAAAACTCAAACCCCAACGTCGTGCGAGCCTGTCCATTCCGGCGGCATGCTCGACGACGCCTGACGCGATCTGATCCTGTGTGACGCGGTAATCTTCGCTGTAGTCGTGATTGCGGCGGAGGAACTCGGCGGCGAATTGCGGGCGATCGAGGCTCATGAGTTTTTCGGCGGTGCTCGCAGATCGCCAGTCGGACGCAGGTGGCATGATTACTACCCTCCCATCGACTGATCCTTGGTACGGATCGCAATCGTTGAGTATTGAGAGGATTGCAACGTCAGCTAGATATTAAGATTGAATGACGCGATAGCGTCGGGTTTGACCTCGGCGTGCGCTGCACGCGAGGGCTATTGCATGCGCGGTTCGAGGAGATTCCGATAGCCTTTATCTCTCATCCAGTGTGCGCGTGCGAGATGACTATCGTGCACGAGCTTGGCGCGCTCCGGATGCTTGTTGGGATCGAGGCCGAAAATGATCGAGACGGCCTCGCGCCAATCCGCGCCTTCGGCCTCGGCATCCAGCAGCCGGATGTAGCTCGCCAGATGTTTCTCGTCATAGGAACTGACGCGATCAAGCTGCGGAGGACAGTCTTCGAAGGGGGTAATGGTCACAGGTTTACTCGTGCGCTCATCCTTATTTACCAGAAATTAGCCAACCGGAATTGATTTCGCGCTGGCATCACGTAGGCGGCATTACGCTATCGCCGAATGATATCGAGCCATGCTCGCCCAGCAGACCGCGTATTTTATAATGCGGACCTGGGTCGCACCCGACCTCACGCTCCGCGCCGGAAGAACTCCACGGGATCCGTTTCAAGGACGTCGGCGAGTTTTTCCAGCATGTCGATCGTTGCCGCATGCTGTTCGCGTTCGAGCATTCCGACATAGTTGCGATTGATGTCTGCACGATCGGCAAGCTCCTCCTGCGACAGACCTTTAGCCTGCCGCAGCCGGCGCAAATTTCTGGCCACGGTCTCGCGCAATCGCATGCGGGAGACGTCGCCGGATCACTAATATACTGCCACCCAGTATACTAGGGATTCGTCGGGCTGGCGAGTTTAATGCACGTGGAATCCGAGCGTCTGGTTGAGCGTCGACGCCCACCCCCCGGGCCGATGTCGGGGCCCGGCGGCCTGAGCGAGGCGTCGCGACGCCATGCCAGAACCCCGCCCGGCGGTCCGGGCGGGGTGTCGGAAGGCTGGCTCAGTCGGCGTTGGCCTTGCGGCCGCGCGACCAGATGAGCGTGTAGCTCTCGCCGTCTTCGTCGTCGAAGAGGTTCGCGTAGATCGGCGCGTTGAAGCTCGGGTCGTCGAGCTTGACCGACAGGTAGTTGCGGCCCTCGGTGGACCGCTTGGCCCAGGCGGCGCCGATCTCGGCGCGGCCGACATAGACGCGGTGGCTCGGGGCGTTCTCGTTGGTGCCGTTGCTCTCCGGGACCATGCGGACGTTCTTTGCCTGGAAGCTGAGCGTGACGATTTCGCCGACGAAGCCCTGCTCGGTCTTGGTGAAGGTGCCGATGTTCGCCATGATAGTTCTCCTTGCTTTCTGTTGCCGAGCCGCGACCATCGCGGTCTCGATGGCGACCGACAGGCCGGAGACGATCGACGCCGCATCCGAAAGGACCGAAGCGCAGCGGAGGATGCCAGGCAGGCAACTTTCTTGTCTCGCGAGGAATGGGCGAAGCCCAGGGGAAGAAAGTTGAATGCCGGCATTGCGGCTAGTCGAGCGAGGCGCAGCCGTTGTCCGGCCAGGTCTGGCCATCGTAGAGACCCGAATGGACGCGCTGCTCGAAACAGGAATAGTGCAAGGAGAAGCCAGCGAACGTCACCACCACGAGACCACGCGCGCGCCGATGCTGAAATCGCTCTGCCCTGCTGCAGGCGACGTCTCGCATTCCCCAAGACACGCGGCGGCAAAGAACGCCCGGCCATCGCAACATCAGTCCGCCGGAGCCCGGCGCGCCGCGGCGACAAGCGATCCGCCGGCCGCACACTCACTGTCACGTCAGGCCTGAAAGCACCCTGCTTCGGCTTTGCTCCGATCAGTACCCTCACTGAGCGACACGGCGCAGCACTCGACTCATCAGGTAGCGGCGTCGCCGGACTACGACAGTGCCGGTCTTCCATGCCCGCTGGAGCCGTCTGGGGGAGATGCCGCAAGCCGCGTCCAGGCCGTCACGCCGATCACGATCGCGCCGATTACGGCGAAGACTTGCCGCCAGAGATCGGACGTCATGGTGAGGCCGGAGAGCCCAAACGTTGCATAATAGCCGGCAAGCGCAGCCGGCACCGCGAACATCAGTGCGACCGCGATCCGCAGAAAGGGCGTGCGGACGATCGAAAAGATCGTCTGGCCGATGACAAGTGTGAAGGCAGCCGCGACTAGGCCAAGAACGATTGCGCCAAACGGGCCTGCGCCTACGCCGTGTGCGTAAGGGCCAGCCGTCATGCCGACGAAGAACGGCAGCGCGTAGATCGCGAGCGTGAACAGCACCCAGCAGAAGAAGCCGAGGCCGATGATGTTGAGGACGATGCCGAGTGCGAGCATGGTGGATCCTCCCGTGACAACAATGACATGGGTTGCGCCTTCCACCACCTCCACGGCGCGGTCGGCAGAATAGCAGAATTCGCGCGAAACGACAGCAATGGATCGGCTCCATCGCCATGTTTCGTCGCGACATGCGTTTCGCGAGCGCGAGAGTCCCTGCGATTGAAGCGGCGGCGCTCACGCGCCGCTCTTTCCGAGTTTCCAGACCGGAATGCCGAACCGGCGCGCCTTGTCGGCTAGGTTTTCCTGGATGCCCGAGCCCGGTGCGACCAGGACGCCGATCGGCAACGCTTCGAGCATCGCGTCGTTGCGCTTGAACGGCGCAGCCTTGGCGTGCTTCGTCCAGTCGGGCTTGAATGCGATCTGCGGCACCTTGCGGTGATCTGCCCAGCGGGCGGCGATGCGTTCGGCGCCCTTCGGCGATCCGCCGTGCAGCAGCACCATGTCGGGGTGCTTGGCGCGGACCTGATCGAGACGATCCCAGATCAGGCGGTGATCGTTGAAGTCGAGCCCGCCCGTGAAGGCGATCTTCGGACCGGCCGGTAGCATCACTTCGGTTTCGGCCCGGCGCTTGGCTGCGATGAAGTCGCGGCTATCGATCATCGCCGCGGTCAAGGTGCGATGGTTGACCATCGATCCGTTGCGCGGATGCCAATGCGATCCGGTGTGGCGCGCGAAGTGCTCCGCGGCCTGATCGCGGAAGAACTCCATCACGTTGCGCCGTTCGACCAGCGTCATGCCCTCGGCCGTGAGGCGCTCCAGTTCGACGGAGCGGATCTCGGAGCCGTCCTGTTCACGCTGGCAGCGCCGCTGCGCCTGCTCGTTGTCGTCGAGCTGGCGCTCGATCCGGCCATTGGCGCGATGGAAGAGGTTGACGGTCGACCACAGAAAGTCTTCGAGGTCCGGTTCGAGGCGAGTGTCGGTCAGGGTTGCCACGAGCGCATCGAAGATGTCGGCGACGGCACCGGCGACATTACGCGCTTCGGGGAGCGGTCTGGGATCGGGCTCGTCCTGGAAGGGGCGATAGCCATGCAGTTGCAGTTCGGTGAGGATGGTGTCGGTGGCGGATGCGGCGTGCGACTCGTAGCCGGTGTCGTCATAGTCGGTCGTCATGAGGTGCTTCCTTCTGTCGGATCGGCCGCGCCCATCGCGGCCTTCATGGCGACACAGGGCGGCGGGCGGACCGGACCTGCACCGCAGCGCGAGGCGCAGCGGCCGGAGCGAAGCGGAGGATGGCGGAGGACGGCTATTTTGCTTCGCGATGCAAAGGCGCGTAGCGCCGGCGGAAAATAGCCGGCCGCAGCCATTGCCGGCCCGGGCCGCTTGCCGCACGGTCGCCCTCGCAAGAAGGCCGTGGCCCGGCCCTCTCCGACGGAAGCGCCTTCACACACCGACACAGCGGCAACGCGCCGGTCACCCGTTCCGGCCACATCTCACAGACGCATGAAGCGTGCGACGTCCTCCGGCACGAGTTGAACCCGCACGGCCATCCGTAGCGCATCGGTGCCGAAGCGGCGCAGATCGGCGTTGAAGTCGTCACCGTGGGGCGACAAGACCACCGCGTCGATTCGTGCCGCGTGGGCACGGTCGAAGAGACTGGCCATCGCGCCGTCGCCTGCCGGATCGTTGTCGCGCACGATATAGAGCCGGCGCAGCGTCGCCGGAAATACAATGGCGGCGAGATGAGCGGCCGAGAGCCCGGCCATCATCGGCATGTCGGGCAGGACGCAGCGAAGCGACAGCATGGTTTCGATGCCTTCGCCCGCGGCCGCAACGTCGCGCACCACACCGAAGCGCACCGCGTTGCCGAGCAGATGGCCCATCGCGCGCCGCGGCGAGTCGATCGGCGCCTTGCCGAGCGTGGTGGGGTCGAAGCCGTTCGGATCGAGCCAGGTCCGGTGCGCGCCGGTGATACGGCCGTCGAGATCGGTAACGGCGGCGATCATCGCCGGCCAGGTCTCGGTCGGCATGTCGCGATCGGGACGATAATAGCAGCGTGGGTGGAAACGGAGATTTCCGGTTTCGGGCAAAGCCGTGATGCCACGATTGCGCAAGTACGTTTCCACGAGTGTGCGCGGAATCGGGTGCGACATGGCAAACAGGCGCCGGGCGGATTCCGGCGATCCGACCGGAGCTGGTGTCAGACGCCGCTTCAACGCGAGTTCATGTTGCGGTCGCGGAAAGCTCAGGAAGCGCCTTGCTTCCGTCTCGATGTCGCGGAAGTCGTCGAGCGCGCAAGTCGCGCCGATGATATCGAGCAGGTCGCCATGCTCGCCGGTCGCGGCGTCGGTCCACTTGCCGGCAGCGCCCTTGCCGGATTCAGGGCCGCTGAGGCGCACGAACATCGAGCGCCCGGGCGTGTTGTTGACGTCGCCGACCATCCAGTAGCGGCCTTCGCGGCGACCACTGGAGAGATAGTGCCGGCACACCGCCTCGGCCTCGCGCGCGAGACGGCGTGCCAGTTCGGCCGCATGTCCCGGCATGATCAGGCCACGCGCTCGGCAACGCGCGCAACCGGATATCGGTCGAGCACTTTGCGCAGGACATCCACGCCGGCGGCATCGGTCGGCACGAACATGCGCAGCTTCCACGAGATGATCTCGTGGAACAGGCCGTAGGCCGTGAGCCGCTCGCGCATGGCACCGGCGAACCCGGTCAGTTCGATGCGGTTCGCGCCCATGACGCGGACACGGCGAAGCTGAAGGCCTTCAGCGAGATCGAGGATGGTCTTGCCGTCGAGCAGAGCCGAATGCGCTGCATCGGGCGTCAGCGTCGAGGCGCCGATCGCGGTCGCACTGGCAACCCAGGCCGGTGACACCTTGCGGCCGATGATGCGTTCTCCATCATCGGTCTGGAGCCGATAGACGCGTGTCGATTCATTCGGCAGCCGCTTCCAGATCGGCAGCAGGAGACCGGCGACAATGTGAATCTCGCTGTCGGTGAACGCCGGCACGTCGGCCAGTTCGGCCGACCAGACGCGCGCGAAGCTCTCACGATCCGCCTCACGCCAATGGGTCTGTGGCATGGTCGCAAGCGCGATGACCGGGTGCTCCATGGGCCGGATCAGGCGCACGCGACGTTCGACCTGGCCGTCATCGAGCATGACGCTGCGCGCCGGCGCCTGCACGGCGGCGCGGCCGGATTGCGTGTTGACCAGCAGCAAGGCGCGCGGATCGGAGAGATGCTCCAACGCCTCGTCGAGCGTAACCGGCCGGTTGCGCTGGCGTTGCGTGATCGTCAGCAATCGCGTTTCGGCCGCGGTGTTGGGATGCGTATAGATGGTCTGCCGATCCGTGACGGTGAAGCTCTCGGCCGTCAGCGTCTCCAGGCCAACATCATAGGTGCCGGACGCGATCGCGCCCTCGACCCGTGCGGTCAGCAACTGCTCGAAGGCGACGAACAGGATGTTTTGCAGGTCGATGGTCAGCGCCAGCAGACGGTTGAGGAACGTCGTGATCGGCGGGAGTTCGTCCTTGATGCCGTTCGCGTCGGTCAGCTTCAGTCCCGTGGCATCCTCAAAGGTCTGAAGCGAGCAGCTTTCGACCTTGCCCATGACCAGAAGGAGATAGAGCTGACGCAAGGCGTCGCGCGCATAGTGACTCTCGAGGTTGTCCTCGGGGCGGAACAGGCCCTGCCCGCCGGTCTGGCGCTGCCCCTTGGTGATGGCCCCGAGCGTGTCGAGGCGCCGCGCGATGGTCGAGAGGAAGCGCTTTTCCGCCTTCACGTTGGTGGCGATCGGCCGGAACAGCGGCGGCTGCGCCTGATTGGTGCGATTGGTACGGCCCAGCCCCTGAATCGCCGCGTCGGCCTTCCACCCGGCCTCCAAAAGATAATGTATGCGCAGCCGCCGGTTCCGGACCGACAGTTCGGCGTGATAGCTGCGTCCCGTGCCGCCAGCTTCCGAGAACGCCAGAATACGCTTGACGTCATCCATGAACGCCTGCGTCTCGGCGAGGTTCGCGGAGCCGGCACGGTTCTCGACGACGAGGCGGTCGATCCGGTCCGATCCAGTCTTGCGGATAATGCGGCGCGAGCGGCCCGTGACCTCCGCCACCATGTCCGTGCCGAAGCGCTGCACGATCTGGTCGAGCGCGCCATGCACGGGGGACAATGACGCGAGCTTCTCGATCAAGCGATCCCGGCGTGCGACTGCGTCCCGGCTCTGCACCGGCTGGCCGTCGCGATAGACTGGCCGTGACGACAAGTTTCCTTCGCTGTCCGTGAACGGCTCGTAGAGCTGGGTCGGGAAACTGTGCGCCAGATAATCGAGCACGTATTCCCGCGGGGTGATGTCGACCTGCACGTCGCCCCATTCCTCGGTCGGGATTTCGGCAAGCCGGCGTTCCATCAGCGCCTCGCCGGTCGAGACGATCTGGATCACCGCGGCATGACCCGCCTTCAGGTCACGCTCGACGGACGCGATCAGCGTCGGCGTCTTCATCGCCGTGATGAGATGGTTGAAGAAGCGCTGCTTGGCGCTCTCGAAAGCGGAGCGCGCGGCGGACTTGGCCTGCGCGTTCAGCGTGCCGGTCTCGCCGGTGACGTTCGCCGCGCGCATCGCGGCATCGAGGTTGTTATGAATGATCGAGAAGGCACCCGCATATTCATCGTAGATGCGGATCTGCTCATCGCTCAGACGGTGCTCGACCAGTTCGTACTCGACGCCCTCGTAGGAAAGCGACCGCGCCGCATAGAGGCCGAGCGCCTTGAGATCGCGGGCCAGCACTTCCATCGCGGCGACGCCGCCCGCCTCGATCGCCTCGACGAACTCCGCGCGCGTCGCGAACGGGAAGTCTTCTCCGCCCCAGAGGCCGAGGCGCTGCGCATAGGCGAGATTATGGACCGTGGTCGCGCCCGTCGCCGAGACGTAGAGAACGCGCGCGTTCGGCAAGGCATGTTGCAGGCGCAGTCCGGCCCGGCCCTGCTGCGAGGCTGCGACATCGCCGCGCTCGCCCCTACCGCCGGCGGCGTTCTGCATCGCGTGTGATTCATCAAACACAATCAGGCCGTCGAAGTCCGCGCCGAGCCAGTCGACGATCTGGCGGACGCGCGAAGCCTTTTCGTCGCGCGCATCGGACCGCAGCGTCGCATAGGTCGTGAACAGGATGCCTTCGGCGAGCCGGATCGATGTGCCCTGCCGGAAGCGCGACAGCGGTGTTACCAGCAGCCGCTCCATGCCGAGCGCCGACCAGTCGCGCTGGGCATCCTCAATCAGCTTGTCAGACTTGCTGATCCAAACCGCGCGGCGTCGGCCCTTCAGCCAGTTGTCGATGAGAACGCCCGCGACCTGGCGGCCCTTGCCGGCGCCGGTGCCGTCGCCCAGGAACCAGCCGCGCCGGAAGCGCACCGCATCTTCGGCATCATCCGATGCGGCCGTGACGAGATCGAAGGTCTCGTCGACGCTCCAGGACCCGGCGAGGAAGTCGGAATGGGCCTCGCCGGCATAGACGACGGATTCGAGCTGGGCATCCGAGAGCAACCCGCCTCGGACGAGGTTCGCCGGCAGATGCGGCCGATAGGTCGGAATCGGCGGCGCGACCGACGCCATCGCGGCCGACTGCACGAGCTTCGTCGGATGCGCCGTCGATCCGGGAATACGGATCGACTGCAATCCGTATTCTTCGTAAATCGCATCCGTGAGTTTACGGCTTTCCGTGGGTGCCCACGCGACCTGCTCATAAGCGAGTTCGACGGCCTCCGGATCGGCCGTCGATGTCGTGGACGCGGACGGCCGTGAGACATACGCGCGAACGGTCCGCGGAATGGCCGCGCGCTGAACCGTCGGAGCGATGACGTTGCCCGCGATCGGTAGTCGCGGCGGGACGCGCTCCGTGACCCAGCCGAGCAGCGTCGTCACGTCGGGCGCGACATCGCGATACGGCGGAAACACCGTCGTATCGTCAGCCGGCAGACGGTCGATCACGGTCAGGCGCGTGTCGATTGTGGTGCCGTGCTTCGCATAGACGGCACCGTCGATGGCGGCGGAGAACACGACGCGGCCGCGCTCCTGCAGGTGCACGAAGGCGTCGGTCCACGCGGGGTTGTCGGACGCGAAGCTCGCGCCGGTGATCGCGACCAGGCGTCCGCCTTCGGGCAGTCGCGCAAGCGCGGATGCGATGTGCCGCAAGGCCGCATCGGCCATGCGCCGATCGACATGCGCGACCGCCGAGAACGGCGGATTCATCAGCACGACGCTCGGCACGATCCCGGCATCGAGGTGATCGTCGATCTGCGCAGCGTCGAAGCGCGTCGTGGAGACGCCGGCGAACAACCGCTCGAGAATGCCAGCGCGGGTATCTGCGAGCTCGTTGAGAACGAGCGCTGCGCCCGACAGCTCGGCCAAGATGGCAAGCAGGCCGGTGCCGGCCGACGGCTCCAGCACAATGTCGGCTGGCGTGATCGCGGCAGCGACGCTGGCGGCGAAGCCCAAGGCGATCGGTGTCGAGAACTGCTGAAATGCCTCGCTCTCTTCGGAGCGGCGCGTGTGGGTAGGAAGAAGTCTTGCGAGCTTGGCAAGCATCGGCAGCATAGCCGCGTCCGAGCCGGACCTCGCCCGCATCGCGGGCCCGAACCTGCGCACGAACAGGACGCTCGCCGCCTCGCAGGCGTCGTAAGCCGTCTTCCAATCCCATGCGCCATCGGCGTCGGAAGCGCCGAATGCGGTTTCCAGCGCGGTCCTCAACATCGGCGCGTCGATGCGGCGGCCGTGTTCGAGGTGGGGAAGGAGAAGGCGCGCGGCGACGAAGACTGCGGACGCCGGATCGGCGGCAGGGACAGGGCTGGCCGCGGGGACGGCCGTGGACACTGAACGGCGGGACATGGAGGGAGCCTCGCGAGAGCGGGGACGGATCAGCCGCCCGGACGCTCTCTCGATCCACGGCGGCTCAAATCCGTCCCGGCCCGCCTCTCCCTCTCCTGCGCCAACGCATGAACGGGCCAACTCCAAGAAACAGCGAGTTGATCGTGGGCATCGGTTCGCGCAGGCCGGTCTGACGAACAAATGTCGCTGTTGAAAGGAAGCGGGACGGCCGGAGCCGCCCCGCTCGTGGAGTCATTCAGCCGCAACGGCGTGGGGCTGTTCGTCCTCGCCGGTTTCACCCGCCTCGTCCTCGTCATCGGCGAGGAATTCGGGAAGCGGTTCGCCTGTGGTGTTGGGTTCGCCTGATGCCGCAGCCACCTCGGCAAGGCGCAACGGCTCGGGAAGCCAGCCCATGCCATCGAGCAGCCGCTCTGCCTCCTTCGCCATCTCGTTCTTCTTGAGATGGTCGATGAGTTGCACCGACGCCTCACCCTTTGCCTCGCGCACGGCTTCGAGGATGCGGCTCTTGGTGACGCGACCAAGATAGTTGTCGACTGTCGGGCGCCAGCCTGCTTCCGCCATGTCGAGATTGACGGCACGTGCCAGGCGATCGGCCTGATCGATCCGATGGCGCAGGCCGTGCGCCGACACGCCGGTGCCGCCGTATCGATCAATCTTCTCGAACAAGGCATTCACGCCGAACGACACGCAATGCGCCAGCAGCGCCGAACGGCTGGCGTCGTCGAGCGCGGCGAGCCAATCCCACAGTGCAACTTCGTCGTTCGGCATCTCCGCCGCCCAGGCCTTATTCCTTTCGTCGATGGCTTTCGCCGGCGGGGAGTCCTTCAGGTCGGATGCCTGCGCAGAGAAGTGGACCTGCCGAACTGTTACCTGCAGACAGCCGTTCGGCATCTCACGCTGGAAGGTATCGAGGCAGAGCTTGTGTAGCAGCGCCGTCATCGCGACCTGGGGATTGGTCGCTACGGCGTCACGCAGCGCGAGCGAGCGATGGGCCGTCAACTCCATCACGAGGCGCTCAGGCAACGGCTTGATGCCGTCGTCTTCTTCGTCCTTGGCCTCAGGCTGGCCGCTAACCGTGATGACGGTCCGCCGTACGGATGACGCGTCGGGATCGACAGCGTCCGTGTCAGAAGGGTCGGCATTTGCGTCTGCGCCCTCAACCGGCGCTTCGTCGTCCGGACGCACGAAACCGCGATCGATCAGCAGGCTGCCATCGCTGTCGATGCTAACGAAAACCCCGGCGCGGGTGATGTCGGCCGCATCGAAGATATGCGGCCGATTGTCGAAGGCGGACAGCGCCTTCTCGATCTCGCCGAGGCGGGCGTCGACCTCGTCGGGAATCTCGTCGGCGTCCTGATACTCGGCCTCGAGCTTCGCGTGCTCGGCTTGCAGCGCTTCCACCATCGCCTGCTCCTCGGCCGTGATGTCTGCAGGCGTTCCCTCGAGCTGACGGAAACCGTTGTCATGGCCATAGGGAAAGCTGATTGCGACCTCGATCCATTTCCAACCCTCGGCGGCAATGGTCTCCGCATCCGCCTTCAGCTTTTCGGTGACGAGACGCTCGAGCAGCGGCACGTCCTGCCACCAGCCGCCATCGTCGCGCTCGAACAGGTCGCGCAAAACACCTCCGCCGGCGGCTTCATATGCCGCGACGCCGACGAACTGCGCCCGCTTGTCCGACGCACGCACCGTATCCTCGGTGAGCATGCGCCGGATCTGGTACGGCTCGTCATAGCCAGATTTGCTGACGTTTTCCCAGACCAGCTCCTGTCGCGCGTGATCGCCGGTCACGGAAAAGGCCATGAGTTGTTCGAGCGTCATGCCGTCCTCTGCATAGACCTCGTGCAGTTTCGGCGACACGGATGCCAGGCGCAGGCGCTGCTTGACGATCGCCGCGGTCACGAAATGCCGCGCGGCGATGTCTTCCTCGCTCATGCCGAGAGTGCGCAGGGTCTGGAAGGCGCGAAACTGGTCGAGCGGATGCAGGCCGACGCGCTCATCGTTCTCGGCGATCGAGTCGTCCTCGGCGATACCCCCTTCGCGGACGACGCAGGGAACGAGCTGCGTCTTCGCCAAACGCTTCTGCTTCACCAGCAGTTCGAGGGCGCGGTAGCGGCGACCGCCGGCCGGCACCTCGAACATGCCGGTCTCGTTGCCCTCACCATCAAGGACGGCGCGGACGTTGAGGCTCTGCAGCAAAGTGCGCTGCGCGATACTCTCGGCCAGTTGCTCGACCGACACGCCGGCCTTGACGCGGCGTACGTTCGACTGGCTGAGCACCAGCTTGTTGAATGGGATGTCACGCGAGCGCGACAGAGTGATCTTCTGCACGGCCTTTGCCATGTGAGTTCTCCACGACGGGCGGCCGAAAGCCTCTCTCTCGACCTCCAACCCGTCGCGGGAAAACCCGCTCCCCTCTCCCTCTCTGGCGACCCAACCCACGCCTGTCACGCGGCCTCCTGATCTCCGACGGCGATCTCAGCGAAGGCGCTGGCAAGCGGCTCTGAACGGAAGCCGAGCAGCCAATCAGCCGCTTTGCTTGCCTGCGACGCGGCGCGGACGATCGCGCGATTGTCCTCGCGCAACACGTCGAGCCACGAGCCGATATAGTCGGCATGGCGCACGGTCGGCACGATGCCGAGCGACGCGCAGGAGAACGCCGCGCACAGCTCAGCGATCAGTTCTTCGAAGGCGTATTTCTTCGAGCCGTGCGCGCCGGACAGGTCGCGGTTGAGGCGTGAGCGATGGCCGCTGGCGTGGCCCAATTCATGCAGGGCTGTGCGGTGCCAGTTGATGGGTTCGAAATACGCGGCAGGCGGCGGCACCTGCACGTAGTCCTCCGATGGAATGTAGAAGGCGCGGTTGCCTCCGATACGAAAGTCGATGCCGGTCGACTTGATGAGCGCTTCTACCTCCGGCTCGATCACACCGGGAGGTGGCGGCGGCGCGATGGTTACGATCTCGTCCGGCAGCGCATCACACTGGTCGGTGTTAAACACCGTAAAGCGCTTTAGGAACGGAATCGCCTGCGGTTCTTCCCCGGATTCTGCCGCGCGCTTCTTCTCATCATTGGGAATGAAGCGGTCGGCATAGACGACAGTCGTGCCGCGCTCACCCTTGCGGACATGGCCGCCGAGCGAGAGTGCCTGGCGGAACGTGAGCCAGCTCTGGCCGGTGAAGCCGTGCTCGATCATAGACCCCCAGAGGATCAGGACGTTCACGCCGCTGTATTGCCGCCGAGTGGAAGCGTTTTGCGGCATTGCGAGGGGCGCCTTTGCGGCAGCCGTACCCCAAGGCTGGACCCAGGGTACGCGACCGGCCTCCAATTCGGCGATGATCTTGTCGGTGATTTCGTCATAGAGGCTCGCCCGGTCCTCGCCGGCGCGCGCACGATAAGCATTTCTCGACATCGCGGGTCTCCGCGACGGGCGCCGCGAGCCTCTCCCGCGGCTTCCAACCCGTCACGGCCCACCCGGCCGGCACTCTCACTCTCCTCCTGCGCACCAGCAGCGCACGCGGGCGTCGGTTTCACCGAACGAATCCGCAAGCGCCGCGTCAGGGACGGAAGCCCGGAGGGTGAAGACCCGGCATAGCCGGGGCTTCAGCGACAGCCGACGGCGCGGTCCCGCAGGGAGACGCCCGATCCATCTCGGATAGCGCCTTTGACTGCCACTTTCCGCCGAATGCCCCCAAAAGCATCTATTGTCGGTTCGACCAGGACAGTGACCACGGGCGGGAAACATGGCGGCGGCGTCTGGCGACGATAATGAGTCAATTGAAGAGCATAAGCAGGCGCTGATTCATCCGGCGGCGATGCTTTACGGTGTTCAGAAGATGTTTGGCGATCAGGCCAGAGTGAAGGCCAAGCAGGCTTATGGACGCCTCATCGACGCCCACCTTCTCGTCGCCGGCGTGCTGGGCGCCGGATTGCTGCGCACCAATGGCGTGGTGACACCGATCACTGCCACGTCGGAAGAGCGCAACGCACTCTTCGCTGGATTTGTCATTGGGCTGAACGCCTGCGAGAGCGCCATTGAAGAAGCGCGCTATCTGCAAGCGCACGCGCTGCTGCGACAGGAGATGGAAATCCTGGCGCAGCTAAAGGCGGTCCGCGAAGGTCGGCGCAAACCGAATGGCTCCCCCAATGTGACGGCGCTCGAGAAATCCCTGCGCCGGCTCTATGGCGATCTCACCGCTGCGGCGCATGTGTCGAAGCACGACGTCGTTGAAAGCGTGACTGCCTGGGATGGTCCTATGGAAGATCTTCCTGGGCCCACGGCCATGACCCGTTACTTTCCCGAGACCGATACAGGCCTGGCCCGTCGATCCTTTGCGCTGCACATCACCCTGATGATCCATTTGATCGAGGAATTGAGCCTCGACTACGACGAGCGCCATCCCAATCATGCCTTCACCGACCGCGAGCGCGCAGCGCTCAATCACGCCGTGAAGCTCATGATCGCGGAGGGCCTCGTGGAATCTGACGATCCCGAGCCGCTGAACAACCAAGGCTGACCACCGATGCTGAGATTCAACAACCAATGGCGGTTTGACAGTCCCGGTCCGATCGAGCCCGGCGTCGTCAGCGATTTTCTCAATCTGATCAACCGCATCAGCGGTCAAGGGTCGCGAAAGGCTATCCTCGAACACTTCAAATCGGCTTTCGCCGCCGCAGCCGGCATCCCCTATCATTCGAGCAGCGACGCGAGTTGGGCCGCCAGCGATCTCGATCGGGCGATGGACGAGGCCGCTGCTAACGCACCCTTGTTTATCGACGCCTTTTACTCCGGATGTGAGCAGTTGCAGCAGCGCAATCCCGAAATGGCGCTGCCCGACGCAACGCGCATCAACCGCATCCTGACCGAGCATGGGGCCGGCTATCAGATCGATCTTCCGAATCTCATCGCAACGCGGACTCACATTCCGATCACGGTTCCTGAGCAGGCCCCTTCCCTCGATGCTCAAGCTCGCGCCCTGATCGACACGGCCCTTCAAGCGACGGAGAGAGCTCTCGCCGAAGGCAACGGCCGGCAGGCGGTGCAAGAAGTTCTATGGCTTCTCGAGACGGTCTCGACCGCTTTCCGAAGCGACGAGATTTTCGACGGCTCCATCCAGGGCCGGTATTTCAACAAGATCATAGGCGAACTGAAATCACGTGGTCGTGGCGGCCATCAGGATCAGATCCTGCAATGGATGATGACGCTGCATGGCTATCTGTCCTCGCCGACCGGTGGCGGCGTTCGCCACGGCGTCGATCTGCGCGATGGGCTCGCGCTTCACATCAACGAAGCCCGCCTCTACTGCAACCTGATCCGCAGCTACATCACCTTTCTTATCGGAGAACACGAACGCCTGAGCGGGCGCTCCTCATGACAATGTACATGACCAAGACCTGGGGTTTCAGCGTGCCCTGCGGTCCGTTGCAATTCAGTCTGAGCGGATTTCGGGACCGCGCTCGTGGCTTGCTCCAACCTGGCGATCTTGTGGCCATTGTCGGCACATTCGGCGCCAATACGCCCGAACAGGAACGCGGCATGATCCTCGGCCTGATGGAGCCGTCGACGGTGGTCGTCAGTTCGCTCGATTATTTCGACCTCGACGCGGTGCGCGAGGTCGATCGCGACGAACACGGCAACTATCGTTGGCCCTTCGGCCTTGAACTCCGCGCCGCCTGGCGTTTCACCGAACCCCGAACCGCGCTAGGCGACATCTCGGCACGGCAATTTCATATGGATTCCGCGCAAGGCATTGTCCCGCTGCTGCCGAACGAAGCGGACGCGATCCTTAATTTACCGCGCGAGTCTGTGCCGCTGCTCAGCCCGCTGCGCGCGAGAGTCCGCGTGGAAGGGCTTGACGCCGCCCGGCGGAGAGCCGCGCCTCGCCCATCAACGACACGCACCGGCATCATGCACCTCCGGCGCGCACCGGCCTTTACTTATGCCATGAGGCTAGAAGGTGCGACGACGTCCGCATTCAAGATCGGCTGGGCCTTTGACTGGAAGCAGCGCGAGCGGCAATTCAATCAGGCGGCCATGCCTGCGGCTGGCGGGTTGCGATACCGCACGGTCTATCACGAGATATGGGAGACGGCGTTCGATGCCTTTCGCATGGAGCAGGCCCTGCTGCGCCACTTCGACTCGGCGCGCCATCCGCAAAACCGGGAGGTCGTCTCCGCGGTTGGGGAGGATAAGCTCTTGGCGGCGTGGATTCGCTGTCTGCAGGCGACGAAACAGACCCGGCAGCTCCAGACCGAGGTTCCGGCTCGGCCTGTACAGGGTTCGAGTCCCGGATCCGGCGACGAAGTTCGGTCGATTTAATACCGCCTTCCAGGCAAACCATTGAATCTAATTGATAATTCTGAACGTTCGTGCAGCCTTAAGAACTTGTGAACCATTGCCTTGCGGCGCCGGAGTCAGAACACTACATGAACAAACTAGGGCAATTGCGCCCAAGCGGGGGAGTTCATGTTCGAAATTGATTTCCTGCCGGTCGGCAACAGCAACGGCGACGCCATTTGCGTCCAGTACAGCGTGCCGGGCGGCGTCCTCGTTCATGTGGTGGACGGCGCCTACAAGGACGTTGGCGACAAGATCGTCGCGCACATTCAGACACATTACGGCAGCTCCTACTTCATCAACCACATGGTGCTTTCGCACGCCGACGATGATCACGCGACCGGTCTGGTCGAGGTGATGAAGAAGATGAAGGTTCAGAATCTCTGGATGAACCGGCCGTGGCTGTACGCCGCGGAGACGCTTCAGCACTTCCACGGGCGCTATACGCTTCAGGGTCTGATCAACAAGATGCGCGAGCTGCATCCCTATCTTGTGGAGCTCGAAGATCTTGCGGCCAAACAAGGCACCATCGTGCACGAAGTGTTCCAGGGCGCCACGATTGGCAACTTCACGGTGCTTGCGCCGTCGCGCGCCCGCTATGTGCGGTTGGTCCCGGATCTTGAGAAGACGCCGCAGCGCATGACCACCGCGGATTCGGCCGGCAACTTCCTCCTCGAAGCGCTGCGCAAGGCACGGAACAAGTTGCTGGAGACATGGGACATCGAAACGCTTTCAAACTCCCCCGACCCGACATCGGCGTCGAACGAGACCAGCGTCGTGCAACTGGGCGAACTCGACGGGCAGCGCATCTTGCTGACAGCCGACGTCGGACCGGAAGGCCTCAACGAAGCCGCCGACTACGCAGCGCTGCTGGGCAAGCTGAAGATCCCCAACATGGTTCAGGTGCCTCATCATGGCAGCCGGCGAAACGTCACGCCGAATGTGCTCGACCGCTGGCTGGGAGGAAAGGTCGCCAGTGGCGTCACCTGCGGAAGCGCGATCTGCTCGGTCGGCGATGGCCAGCCCGAATATCCGCGCGGCCAGATCAGCAACGCCTTCTTGCGCCGCGGCTATCCCGTGTATGTGACGCGGGGCAGCACGATCATGCACCATTCCGGCAGCAGCCGTGGTTGGCCGTCGAGCACGCCCGTTCCGTTCCAGGCCGAGGTCGAAGACAAGGCGGCGCCGGGTGTTGCGGCATGATCGAGCAAATGGGGTCTTCGATGCTTCGTTTCTTCGATGCCTACACCGTGAGGGCTCGGTTCATCCCCGCCATCCTCGCGGTCGCACCGGCTCTGGCCGCCCTGTTCTTGCTCGTGCCGTGGAAGGAGCTGGACCTCTACGTGGCGGTGACCACGGTGGCGATGCTGGCGCTGCTGTATGCGTTGTCCGACTGGGCACGGAAACAGGGACAGGCGCTCGAGCCGGGCCTGTACAGCGAGATCGGCGGCAAGCCGTCGGTCACGATGATGCATCGCTCTGACAACACGATCGACCAGGCCTCAAAGGATCGATACCGCGCCTTTCTTGCGGCCAAGATCGAGAAGCCGGAGCCGAGCGCGAACGACGAGCAACAGAACCCCGCCGCAGCGAATGCATTTTATGAACTTGCCGGGACGTGGCTTCGCACGCACACCCGGGATGCCAAGAAATTCCCGATCTTGTTCAACGAGAACTGCGCGTATGGCTTCCGCCGGAATTTGCTGGGCGCGAAGTGGACGGCGCTCGCATTGAACGGAATCGTCGTTGCTATTTGTGCGGCTGTGCTCGTCTATCACGGGACGCTCGACATCGGGAGCGCTGACGCGAAACGCGTTCTTGTCGTCCTGATCGTGGCTGCCGCCCATGCCCTGTATTTTCTTCTGGCCGTGAACCGGAAGAGCGTGATTGCCGCAGCGCGGACTTATGCGCGAGAGCTGATCTTGTCTTGCGAAACGCTCATCACGCCGAAAAAAGCCGCAACAAAGCCAGCAAAGAAGGCGGCAGCATCTCGCTCGAAGGCACCGCAACAGCCGTCACCCTGAACACATCAAGAGATCAGCGGCGGTCTATGTGTATGTCGCTGCCTTGCGCTCTCTTGCAAAGCGCGGTCGCACGCTCGACGCTGTGTCGGGCGCTTACTGCGCAAGTTCCTCGGCGCTCGGAATATCGATGATCTCGTGCCAATGCTTGATCAGCTTCTGATAGACGCCGGCCACTTTCGCTTGCGCGCTCTCAAGCTCTGACTTGGTCAGCACCTCACTTTCCAACGTCAGCACCCCTTTGCCCCTGACGCTGATGTGCTTGAGGTAGACTTCGAACTCTCGGGTCTCCTTGTTCACATCCATGTCGAGCGGGCCATGGGCGAACTTGTTTCGCGTCTTCACCACCTCGGCCGCTTCGCCGGCGATCCCGCGGATGATCTTGAGGATCGGCTCCGGCCGGCCGGCCTCGACCATCAGCGCTTCGAGCGCGCGGAATTTCGCATGAATCGATCCGAGCTGCGTCGTGATACAGGCGCCGCGCCGGTCCTCGACGTCGGCCAAGTACCAGATTGCAACATCGACCCAGTGCTCGAACTTCGCCCAGGTGGTGGTGATCCGGCCGATCTCGACGAGCGTCGATTCATAAAGATCGCGTTGCGGATGGCGCGCCATCTTGGTTCTCCGTCAGGCAGTCGGAATTGAAGGGTCAGGCCGGTGGTGCGGCTGGCGACATCGGGAGGCGAAAGCCAGGATAAACAAACGATCGGCTGATCGTGTTGCAGTCCGCTTCCGAGAGTCCCTCTCGCCGCGCGACCTCGTACCACTTGTTTCGAACCTGCTCTTCCATCTCCAACACGATTTTTTCGGCTTCGTCTTTTTCAAGCAGGAAGCGCATGCTTTGCGAGACGATATTTTCGGCGTTGGCATAGCGGCCAGCGTCGCCGCAGACCATGGCGAGGTCGCGTCGCTCCTCGCTGATCAACGGCGTGGGCGTGAGATCGTAGGCAGGCGAGAGCTTCCAATCCGGCGTCATCGCCATAACCGCATGATTGCGCGGGTGATCATCGGTGTTGGAGATCAATGCGTTGAAGCACATCCTGCGGAACAATTCGGCAGCATCGGCACGCGGGTTGGCCGAAATTCGCCGCAGCTCTTCAACCAGCAGAACGTAGGACCACCGGTCGCGTGTGTCGTGCCCCTCTTCGGCGCGCAGGAGTGTCAGGCCGCTGAGCATGCGGGCGCGGAGATAGCCGCCTTCTGCCCGCTCGCGATCAAATCGCTTGACCATGAGGACGTCACGGCCGCCGACGACGATCACCTTGCTCTCCGCCGTTGTGACACCGCACGCCCGTGCGAGCACGAGCATCGCATGCTCAGCGCGCGCGCTGTTCCATTTGTCGTCCTTCCTGTTGAACTTGGCGATCCATAGGCCGTCGGTGTCCTCGACGACGGCCTTCGGCCGCGCGCCGCCCATCGACGTGCCGACCAGCAGCAACTCCTCGACCTGAGCGGCTTCGGCATCGTCTGGGCGATCTTCTTCATCGATGATGGCATCGGCGATCTTCTGCAGCCGAGCGAGGCTCAGCGTCTTGTTGAAATCGCGCTTGGGCGCTGGAGGCTGCTGATTCAGTCCGAAGCCGAGCGCGCCTGCGCGGTCGTCGGGTGAGTGCAGCAGGTAGTCCATCTCGTTGAGCTGGGCTGCACCGACATGTCGCTCGATCACGCGGCGCCCCCAATAGTCCGGTCCCGCGTCGCGCAGCGCGCCGAACAGGCCTTTCATGCCGACAGTTTCGTAGGTCTGGCCGGCAAGCCTGAGTTCGATCGGATCGATCGGCACCGCGTCGGCGCGGGCGAGATAGCTACGGCCGTAGACCAGTCTGCCGATCGCAATGTCGCGCCTGTCCTTGGTGAGTTCAAACCGCGCCGCGGTGACCGGCGCGGTCTGACCGGGCAAGGTGATGTAGACGAAGCATTCCGTCGGCGTGACCTTAGAAGTCATTGTCCAATCCCTTCGGGCTACGGGCGTGGACACGATCCTGAATCAAGGCGAGACGCTGACCCTCCTCATCGAAGCGCGGATCGGCTGCATCACCAAGGCGATCGATCAGGCCGTAGGCCCACAGCAAGCCCGCATACACACCGATCTGCGTCGAGACCTTGCCTTTCTCGGCGTCCAGGATGGCACGACGGCCGGTCCCGATCTTGGCGGCGGTGGCGTCGACGGTCAGGTTGCGGCGCAGGCGGGCGGTCCGCAGATCGGCCCCTAGCTTCTTCAAGGTTCGATCGACCTCGAAGGGGGGCGCCTGGACGAGATTGTTCTTGGCAGTCATGGGCTCTTAAGGGCTCCAAATCCCGGTTTTCGTGCTCTTAAGAGCATATAGGAGGCAACTCCTTAACGGCAAGTATCTTATGCCCTTAAGAGCACCAAAAAGGTCATTCAGTGCTCTTAAGAGCACTCACCTCGAATAGGCGAGCAGCGACCAAGCCTACCGAATCGCGGAATTGTGCGGACTCCAAACACTCCCAGAGTCAATATCTTGTGGAAAAAGAATCACATTGAACCAAATATTGCGGAACTCCGATGAGTTCCTATCTCAGGTTCCAAAGCGCCGGCGACCCATCATTTTTGGGACGCACCACGTTTATAGAACAAATCCAGTACGGGAACGACCATGACCGCCTCTCTCACCTTTTTCCCTGTTTCCAACGGAGACATGGTTCTGATGTGCCTCGACAACGGTCAGCGCATCCTCATCGACATCAATATCCGCGGCAAGGCGGACGACGACGATGACGACACGCCGGACGTCGCCGAAGATCTGCGAAGTAGGCTTGAGCGGGACAACCAGGGCCGCCTCTACGTCGACGCCTTCCTGGTCAGCCATCCCCATAGCGACCACGTCGCGGGCCTGCGCAATCATTTTCATCTTGGGCCACCAGACTCCTGGGACGAAGACGACGACAAGATCCTGATCCGCGAGATGTGGTCGTCACCTGTCGTGTTCCGCCGCGCCGGCGCCAACGGCGAGTCGCTCTGCGAGGATGCCAAAGCCTGGCAAAAGGAAGCACGGCGACGCGTCGCGCTCTTCCGCGAGAACGGGTTTTCGACGGGGGAAGGCGATCGCATTCTGATCATGGGCGAGGACATCGACGGGAAGACCGACGATATTCTCGACATCGTCATCAAGCGCGATGAGACGATCGACGCCTGCAACCGGGTGGAGGACGGCTCGTTCCAGGGGCGGTTGCTGGCCCCCCTTCCTCCCATTGACGACGACGACGAGGAGACGCTGCGGCACAATCAATCGTCGGTCATCATCCGCTTCTCGCTGCGCGGTGGCGGCATCAGCGATCGTTGCCGCTTCCTGACCGGCGGCGACGCCGAAGTCGCGATCTGGAATCGGCTGTGGAATTTGCACAAGGCAGAGCGCGCGGACTGGTTCACCTACGACATCATGGAGACACCGCATCATTGTTCCTGGCGCAGTCTGAGCTTTGATCGCTGGAGCGAGATGGGCGAAGCGGTCAAGGTCGATCCTGACGCGCGAAGCGCGCTCTCGCAGACGCGCAAAGGCGCGATCGTCGTGGCGAGCTGCAAGCCCATCAAGGCGGACGACGACAATCCGCCGCACGAGCGGGCGAAGCGCGAGTACGTCGACATTCTCGACGACGATGCCGACCGGTTCTTCTGCACCGACGAATACTGGAACGACAAGAAGGTCGCCTTGGAGTTCGAGGTGAAGTTGAACGGCATCGTGCGGAAAATCGGCAAGGCATCGGCTCTCGCCGCACCGGCTCTCGGCATCAGCGCGACCGCCTCGCAGGCCCGCCCGCATGGAACCGGGCATGGCGGGAAATGACTTTCGCGGCCACGCCGAACGTTTTCTTGCGGCAGCGCTTCGTCATCCGGAGTGCCGGGGCGGCCGCCTAGTATCTGTCGATGCTGGCGGCTCGCGTATTGAGCTCGATTTGAACGTCGAGATGCCGCTCCAGTTCAAGGTCGACGGCGCGAGCCCGAACGGCGTTCGCGTTGTCGAGACGGTCAACGTGAGGCTCTGGCCCAGCTACCCATGGTCATCGCCCTCGTTCTCCTTGCGGATGGACTTCCCGAGGGATCTTCCCCACGTTCAGCCAGGTCCGGTGACCGAGCCGCCGCGCCCCTGCCTGATCGATGGCAACCAGCGAGAGTATTTCTTCCAGTTTGGCCTGGTTGAGCTCGGCATCTTCAACCTCGTGCATCAGCTTATTCTCTGGCTCCAGCGCGCAGCCGAAGGCACGCTGATCCATCACGGACGAGGATGGGAGCCGACCTTACGTCGTGACCTTAACGACGTGATCGCGCTCAATGCGGAAGCTTGCCGCGCGGTCGTTGATCGCAACGGTGGATATCGGGTTTTCAAGTCCACCTTCTTCCGTAGCGGCGGGGACGGTTCGCTCGTCGACAAGCAAGGCACCACGTGGCTGGACGTCAGCCAGACTCAAGCTGCACTCAAGCGGGATGACAAGAAGCTATTCGGGCGAAATACGCGGGATGGATACTGGTTCGGCGACACGGTGAGTTGCCTCGTCTGGCCCGATAAGAAGCCGAGTGGAGACGAGTTCGTCGCTGCGGCCTACATGCCTGAGACCGTCGACACCCTGGCCCGTCTGAAAGAGCGCGCCAACGAACTTGGATGCGGTCGAGGGTTGGACGTCTTTCTCGAAAATCTCGACCGCTGTTGGCAGGGCTATGTGCTCGAGGCGCCTGTTCCAATCGGAATCATCCTCTGCGCGCGGAGGCCCGAGCATCTGGTGGGATCGGTATCCAATATCGAGTTGCTGCCTTATCTGGTGGACATCAAGGCCATGAAGGGACGCGCCGCACTCTTCGCGGCAGGTGATGCGGAGCCCGTTGTGCCGGCCATGCAGATCGATGCGACGAATCCCACGCTGTTGCGCGACGTCTCCGGCGCTCCCGAACTTGCTCCCGTGTCGATGCTGGGCTGCGGCAGCGTCGGTTCAAAGATGGCGATGCATCTCGCGCGGTCGGGCGTAACTATTAGCGCGGTCAGCGACAATGGAATGCTTCGACCGCACAACATGGCGCGACACGCGCTGGCCCGTGCATCGTTCGCCGGTTCAAAGGCAAAAGAGCTCGCCAGTGAGCTCGGGCTGCTCGGACAATCGCCCGCGGTGCACGACGGCGATCTGGTCGCCGACCTTCCCAAGAACGAGCAGCGCAAAATGTTTCTGCCGAAGGACGCGCGCTATGCTGTCAATACCACGGCATCGCTCGCCGTCCGTGAAGCTCTCTCAACGATCGGATCGAAGCAGGCCAAAGCCCGGTTTGCTGAAGCGGCACTCTTCGGGCGCGGCGATGGCGGTTTCCTGCTGTTTGAGGGTGCTGCCCGCAATCCAACGCTTTGCGACCTGACCGACGAGCTCAACGCCACGGTGACGGACGACCGGGTCCGCAAGCTGTTGTTTGACCCTGAATTCGGCCTGACGGAAATTCAAATCGGTCAAGGATGCGGATCGCTCACCATGCCGATGACCGACATGCGTCTGTCCGCGATGACGGCGGCACTCACTGAAGAGCTTGTCGGCCTGATGCAGGCCGATGAGGATCCGGGATGCATCGTTGTCGGAACAAGAGCTGAAGGATCGTCCAACACTACCTGGACGCACGAACGCGTCGCTCCCTTCGAGGTCGTGACCATTGAGGGTCCGCAGGGATGGACCGTTCGGGCCTCCTCACGTGTCATGACCAAGATCGCAGAAGAGGTGGCGCGCTATCCTACCGTGGAGACCGGGGGAGTCCTGATCGGCACATGCAGCGCACGCCTGAGAACGATCATCGTGGTCGACTTGATCGAGGCCCCGCCGGACAGCGAGCGCTCAGCGACCCGCTTCGTGCTGGGGACCGCCGGCTTGAAAGCTGCCATCAAAGTGCGGCATCGAGCCAGCGGCGGGACGCTTTTCGACGTCGGTACATGGCACTCGCATCTGGCGGATCAAGGCCCTTCCGCGCTCGACCGCGCCACGGCTCGGCAGCTCGCGGCGGAACGACCACCTCCCTCTGTGTTGCTGATCCAGGCTCCCACACGCCTCTACGCTCTTATGCATGATGGAGCGATAAAATGAGCGGAGACGGCTGCGTAGCCTAAACCGGTACGCTTTCCTGCCGTTGATCTGATTGTTATCGGTCTGATCAGGCGGCTGATTGTGGCGGTATCCGTCTCAAGTCATGTGCAGGTCAAGCAAGCAGACGCGTTCAACGTGGATGAAATGGACTCTCGCCAGCGGTGAGCACACGCGTACCTAGAGATTCTTGCGGGATTCGATGTCCGTCGGCGAATAGAGATTCGACCGCGCCCCGCAGATCTTCCGGAAGCCAGGCGAGATCGGCTAGCGTAGCCCTTTCATTCGGGCGAAGGGCCGTTCGCGCACCTCGGTTTAGAAGCCACGCATAGAGAGACGCAGCAGGCTCAAGCGGCAACCCACCGCGCTGAGCACGGCGCTCCGCTGCTCGGCTCGCAATGCGCAGCCCCGCGGGGTCGAGATCGCCAAAGTAGAAAAGCCCTTCGGCCCGGAAACGATTAATCAACTCATCGATAAACATCTCATCGTAGGCCAGACTCTTGCCGTGACCGCCGCCGGCATAGGCGACGGCGGCGTAGCGTCCCGCACCGCGGTTCCAGGCGGAGAACGAGGCCCATGTGTCGTTGTTCTCAACAATGAGGATCGGCTGGCCGCGCGCAGTTGCGGGTCCCGCTTCGAACGGCAAAGGAATGGGGCATAGACGACAACCAAGTGAAGTGAGACTGACTTGCCCGAAGAGATTGGTTGTGCCGCCGCGTAGGTGATCGAGCCGCTTCTCGTCGCCGAAAATTTCTAGTGAGCGTTCTTTGATCGGCACGATGAGGCTCAAATCGGGATCACTTTTGAGCCACTCGTTGATGCGCTTCGCCGATTCCAACCGCAACCGGTTGCGCTCCCCTGCTGCAAAACTAAGCAATGGATGCCAAGCATAGCCGGCGATAACGACGGGTGGGCGTGGTTGTCGTTGCCCGGCGAGCATAACAAATCCCGGCAGGGCCGCGCCGCCGGCGCGGTCCCAGCTTCGTCTTTGCTTGGGAAGAAGTATCTCTCCCGTATCCGCGGCATTGAGGAGCACCTCAGCCAAGCGGGTGCGCCGATCCGGCTGCTCGGCAAGCTCGGGGCATGCCGAGGCGAATTCCCGGCGGAGCATGTCTAACGGGATACGCCTTCGCCCCGTTTTCTTGAGAGCGCGTACAAAGCGACGCGCGGCCTCAGGCGGCACGCTCGTCCCCCTTCAGGAGATAGTCGCCGGAGCGCACCCGGATGTATTTCGGCTGGCCATCCAACAGCACGCGCTCGCCCTGCACCAAACGCGTAATTGCGGGGAACATGTTGAGAACGTGCTTGTCCTCGCTACACGTCGTCACGAACAGCTGAATGTCCAGTAGGTCCGCCATCGTTTTCTGCAACACAATGTGCTCCATCATGTTGGACATGCCGTACGTATTGTCGAGCATCAAGAAGCCGCCCGACGCTGCGTTCTTTCCGTCTGTACGCTCGTCCATCGCCAGCTTCTGGATCACCGTATAGAGCATCATCGCAACGGTTACGCCCTCACCGCCTGACAGACCCATACGGTCCACGCGCATATACGGCTGGATTGCATCTCGCTTGGGCTTGAGAATTTCGATCTCAAGCGCACGACCGGCGTGTACACGATTCAGCAATTCGGCAGCCAGGACGGCACCATCTGAGGGAACACGTCCGGTCTGTACCTGCTCGTCCAACCAGATCGAGAGTTGGTTGCGTACCATTTCGACTGGCACGTCACGCAGGCGCCGCTTGATCTTCAAAATGCGCTCGCCGCCGTAGAAGGCAATGTGGTCCGGAATCTTCGAACAGCGAGCAGCGCGCAGCAGGAGATCATCGGCGTGTATGACATGGAGCCGAAGCTGTTCCAGACACGCATTTTGGTCCCGCATCTGATTTTCGATCTCGCTGCGGACAATTCCGATGCGCTCGGTGATACGTGCTTGAAGCGTCTCGCGCTCCGCTCCCGCCGAGCGGTGCGAGTAACGGCGCAGGTGATCGGCGACTTGAGGTTCAAGACGGCGGAAGCTTTCGCTTTCAATCAGTTGGCGAATTTGCTCGAAACATGCTTCGGCCTCGTCGTCTAGCCGGCTGATTGTGGCACGCGTTTCTCCGATCCGGCTGATAACCTGATCGAGCGCAGGCTCGAGCTCATCATGATTCAGGCTTAGGTCTGGCAATTCGTCCCGGCTCGCTTCGGGGAGGTGCCCTTCAGCCCGCTTGGCAAGCGCTTGGACGCCGGTCAGCTTGCCTTTGATGTCAGCATGGCGCGTGCGCAAACCCGAATGCTCGCGTTCCATGTTGCGAATTTCAATTTCAAGCGCCTCTCCCTGTTGCTCACGCAGCGCAGCTTCATTGGCGCACAGTTCGGCTGGCGCTTGCGCGAATTCCGGAACCGGAATGGGTTTTAGACCGCTTTTCTTTTCAGCCCGCTCGATCTTCCCACTGACGGGACCAAGCGCCGATTGAGCCGACGTTAGCGTCGCGTCTGCCTGGACGACGGCCGCGCGGCATTCCAAGTCATTCTGATCCGCTTCCTTGATTGCACGCGCAAGATCGGCGACAGCGCTAAACGGCCCAAAATCGGCCGGCCCTAATCCGTCGCTGGCCTGCGCGTATTCCTGTTCAAATTTAAAAATGCTCTCTTTCACTGCCGAGAGCTGGAGCGAAACTGTCGCCTGTTGCGCGTCCCGCTTGCTGGCGAGGGCATGTTCAGCCGTTTTGTATTGGCTGCGCAGATCGTCAAACGTGCCCGTTCGATCGGCGGCCGCACCGTCCGTCTCCGGATAGTGCGCCTTGTCGGATCGGCGTGCGTTTGCATCGGCGCGAAGCGCCACCGCACGGCCCCCGGAATCGGTCGCCGCCGCGCGCGCTTTCACGGCAGCGCCGCGAGATTTCAGCGCGGCATCCTGCTGTTGCTGCTGTTCAGCAGTTGCCACCGGAATGCGCGCGGACATTTCGGAGATATCAACATACCGACGTAAGAACTGATCGACAGCCTGAGTCGCCATTTTCAGCCGGCTGATTCCATCGGTAAGCTCATGCAGACGGTCGCGGAATTGCGCGCGCTCTTGCGCAATCGCCTTTTGCCGGGCAATGGCATCCTTGACCTGCTGATCCGCGCGCTCCTTATCGGACTTAAACTGCTCGCAACGGCGCAATATGTCGTCAGGGCGGTCATCGCGATAGTTCTTGTGAAGCTCGCGGAGTTGATCGACGAGCGTGCCAATCGCCTCGATCTGTGCCACACAGGACGCAAGCTCCGCTTCCTTGGCTGACAAAGCATCCGCAAGCCGGGACTTTTCTTCCGCAGCCGCCTGTTTGTTAACGCGCGCCGCGCTGAAGGGGCCAAAGACGATTCCCGTATCCGTGGCAGACGTGGCCGTGGTCTGCAGCGTCGCTTCAGAGACGACCACCGGGCCCTTGAGTTTCAGACGGCCATCACTTGCGAGCGTCGACAGGCGCTTGCGGTCAAGGCGCGCAACGAACACGCCGCCAAAGCGTGCCGGATCATCGCGCAACAGCGCCAATGCTTCGTCGGCATCCGGCTTGAACTGCGCCAGATAGTGTTCTGCCGGCTGCGCATCGACAATACCGGCCTCCTTAAGGGCTTGGGCGACCACAGCGACATCGGCCGGCACGGACGATACGCCTTCAGCGTCGAGAAAACTAAGCTCGCCTGCGATCGCCTCGCGCTCGGTCGCAAGCTTGCGGTGCACTTCTTCGGATAACGTCCGCGCGGCGCGCGCGCGCTCCGGCAAATCCGGTCGATATGGGTCTTTGGATTCGCCAGCCAGTATTGCGGCAAGTACCTCGCTGGCAAGAATGGCCTGCTCCAAAGTCCGGCCAGCCTCGCCGAGCTTTGCGAGACGCGCAGCCTCCTCTGCGCAGCGGCGCGAATCCGCAAGTGCCGCAGTGCGGAGGCCTTCAAGATCGCGCGCTTCCTTTTCTCGCTGCTCGTCTTGCAATTCGGTATCGGCGACGGCATCGCCTTGAACCTTCAATTCGCTATCGATGCGCGCCAACGCCGCAGCAGGACTTTCTGCCGCGCGAAGGGCACCCTGACGCTCGAGCTCCTTGCGCTCGCGGTCATGCTCCGCCACCCGTGCGGCGAGACGTTCGACTTCGGCCTTCAACTCCTGTGCGCGAATGCTCGCCGCACGATCCTCCTCGGCGTGCGCTTCAGCCAGCTGATTTGCCTCTTGGGCCCGCTGTTCGTAGATATGGGCATCACGCTCGGCCTCGGCAGCCAGCTGATCCAATAAGGCATGAAGATTCGCTCCGGCGCGCGCAAGGAGTGCACGGTCAGGAGCAAGATCCCGATCGATGCGATCCAACTCCGCCTCGAAGGCTTCTCGCTGTCCTTGCGCCGACGATAGTTTGCGACCGATATCAGTGGCGCGCGCCGCTTGGAGTCTGCGACTTGCGGCTGCTGAGCTGTCTTTTGCCCGTTCTACTGCCGCCTTGGCATCGCTAAATCGCCGGTCGGCAGCAGCCTTCTCCAGAAAGAGAACCTCTCCTTGGAGCTTGCGCTCGCGGGCGCGAGCGTCTTCGACACCCTGCCCCTTGATAGCCAATTCTCCGCCGACGATCTCCCATTCCACTTCCAGCTTGGTCTGATCGATCTTGAAGCGGGAAAACAGACGGCCGAGCCGCTTGAAGTCGTCGGCACGCTCGGCTTCGGCGGCTTCCAGAGCTCCGGCGGCGGAAATGAACGGCGTGAAGCCATCTGCAAGCTGCGTAAGAACCTTAAGCTGGTCCTTTCGCTGCGGCAGGCCGCGGATTTTCGTAAGTCCCGTCTCCAACGCCTGCACGACACTGTCGGCGGCATCCGGCGGAATCATAAAAGCGAATATCTTTTCGAGAAATTGTTGCTCGGACTTGAAATCGAGAAATGCCGCACCGATGCCGCCCTCTGTGCCGCAGAACCGGCGTTGCACTTCGATGACTTTCAGCTCCACCCCGAGTTCGGAGGTCAAATGCTTGCGCCATGCAGTGAGCGAGTCGGTGGAAAAGAATGTCGGCTTGCTGCGCATATCGCGCGCCCAACGCGTGAAGTCATCGAGCGAGCGCAATGGCGTGTCACCCGACAGCCCGCGAAAGGGCAACGTATCCAATGAGGCGTCAGCGTCGGCCTGGAATGCAAAGAACCGCCGGTGTCCCGGTTCTCCATCATCTCCCTTCGAAGCAGGCGTGAGCCAAAATACCTGGCCGATGACATGACGCACCGGTTTATTGTTCACGCCGGGTTTGATCAGCTCAAGCGCGACCACGCCAAGGCGTCCCGGCATGAAATAATGCTCGATCCTGTGCTGGCGGTTGATTTCCGTGCGCAGAAACTTGCGACGATCCGGCTCGAAGATGCTGAACAGGAGCGCGAGGATCGTGGTTTTTCCAACGCCGTTGGGCGCGTGAATAACGTGATGCAGTGCCGAACCGGTCGCGTCTGTCGGCTTGATCAGAAGCTCCTCAAACACGCCATCGACATAACCGCAGGCGTCCAGATATGCGCGACTGATCTTAAGCATGAGCATTCTCCCTCGCCTCACTGGCGCCGCGGGCCAGATCGAGAAGCGGCACGGAGGCATGCTCTGCGAGCATCATCCGAAAACGCGGCGTGGCAACGTAAAGATGGTTTCCGTCTTGACGCTCATCGACCGCCACGAAACCCGTTTCAAAAAGATGATTGAGGACCAGCCCGACAAGGCCATGCAGGTGGCTACGTGCCGTCCGTCGCGCATCCTCGACGATCTCGGGTAATGCCCGGATATATTGCCAGCCCTTTCGCCAGCGTGCAGCTGCCGCATCGCCCGTACGATCCTGCGATTCCAACGCCTGACATAGCTTGGTCAGACGATCTCTGATCTCGGACAATGTCGCGCTAGGCGACATGATCTCATCGCTGTCGAGCGCATCTTGTACCGGATAAAAGGTCGCGCACGCAGCCACCAACACGAGCGCCACAACCGCAGCGTCGTCATTTGAAAAGTTCCGGCGGAAGCGCGAGATCGTATAGGCGAAGACGGACTCCATTTCCGTACCCAGCACAATGCCCGTGCGCGCGTTCACACCAACCACCCGCAGCTTCAGACCTTCGGCGACGGAAGCGACAATGGCCTTGAAACCTCCGTCATCCATCCAACGACGGACCAGATCGCGGTATTCTGGATGTGCTTCGGGCAGCGCACGCGGATGCAAGCCCCATTCGACAAGTCTCGAGGCGTCTTTCACGTCATTGGGAAGCATGAACTCCTCCGCCCGTGGCGCGCGAGAATCTCACATCGGTGCCCTCAACGAACCCCGCATCGAAACGCGTGCTCAAAATCGACGCGCCGCCGGCAACGTCTGTCGTGCGCGGATCGATCGCCTGTTCCAGGATAAGAAAAAGACAGCGTTGAAAGGCTGCGTCATCAGGTCGATCCGAGGCCGCCCGCGATAAAAGCTCACCGAGGGTGATGGCTCCCGTCGCGAGGATGGTCGCGCGTGCAAATTGTTCAGCCCGCGTGATGGTTGCCTCGTCGAAAGGCAATTCCAGCCCCACGGTAGGATCATCGAATTCAATGATCGGATCGAAGACGCCCGCCTCTTCAACATCCGGCTCGAATGCGGCAACCGCGGCTGCGATGTCGAGGACAAGCGGCGGCAGCGTTCCGGAAATCGCGCCAAAAACACCGGATGCATTCTCAATCAAGAAGTTCGCCGGAGCCCGCAACAAAGGATCGAGAATCTCATTTTCGAGATCGGGCAATCGCGCCAAGGGCCGCAGCTTGAGGGTGTCAGCCTGGAGGTGCAAATATTCATCTGCCGTCTTCTGCACCACGACGATGAGCTTGCGGTGACGCGTTTGCACATCGAGCAGCAGCGTGCGGATGCGCGAGAGATGGCGGCGGTCCGTCTCATCCGTTACATCAGCCGCCGTATCGCTCAATTGGGCCAGCATGGCGCCCTCGCGCATGATGGACGCATCCAGCAGACTGCGCGCCTCCTCCATCTTCGGGCCAAGCTCCTCATGCCACATGACCTTGAGGATGGCGCGGCGCGCTTCCGCCATAAGCAGCCGGATCGCTTCGGCAAGACGAATACTGTTGGTTCTCGTCCGTTCGGCCGCAGACGCCGCATGATCGTAGAGTCCCCGCTTGAGAAACTCTCCAACGATGATCTCGCTGACCTGCGTCGCTGTGAGTGGATCGTGCGCCAGCAAGCTGAGATGGATTTCAATCGCTTCCTGGGTCAGCCGGTAACCCACCGTCCCGTCCGGGAGCGGCTCCGCTCGCAGCAATGCGAATTCGAAAAAGACCCCCTCAGGCTGATCTGGATCGAACAGACGGACCTTGAAGCGCGCGCGGCGGTCGCGAGCGTTGGTCAAGCCGTCGAACACATGCTCTGCCAGCGCGGTCGCATCCGGGTCAGAGAGATTTCGCGACTGAAGCCGTGCCAAATCCGCAAGATATTCAATCAGCTCTGCGCGGCCCGCCGTTCCGCCGGCGCCCATTCGGTCGATCAGCAATTCGATGGCGGCAAGAGCCAGATAGCGCATGTCCACGCGCTCCGCCGTCTTGGCGGAGACGTGCAGCATTCCTTTGTTGTCTTCGGCCCGCTGCAGGGGCGCAATCAAGGACAGAGCTCGCAGATGGCTGGTCAGGCGCGGCGCAGCATCGGCGGAAATGAAACGCTGGTCGGACATGGACGCATTCGATTTGTCTGTGGATCGCCCCTGCAGGCATTACGGAGTGCAACTTTTGATGCGCTTTTCCCCTGGTGAGCACACACCAAGATTGAGGCGGGGTCTACCCGCACCAAATCAGGAGCTCTGGCTTGTCCCGGAACCCAAAGTATGGAACAATTAGAGAACAAATGCAAACCCAACGGCCGCCAGCCGTGGCGGCCGTTCCCCTCCGGACGACGCAATGCGCCCCTCCTCTGGACGGGTCTCAGCCCCTCAGGCGATCGGCAAAACGCTTGAGATCAACCCGATCCTCATCCATCAAAAAAAAGCCGCGAGCCGGATAATCATTGGTCCCGCCGGCGAGAACGCGCCGTCCGTCGATCTGCGAGACCATATAAGCAAAGGCCGGATTGAAGCGTCTAAGCGGCCATCCCGTCGCTGCATGCAATTCTTCGACGCCTACCGTGTTGCTCCTGGCAAGCGCCAAGTCCACGAGCGTAACCACATCCGACGCCGGGTCAGTCTTTATCGCATGCGGATCGAAAGTGATGAACAGCTCGGCGGCGACGCGTATCCGTAGAATGCGTTTGGAGATTACGGCGCTCGTCCGCAGATAACCGTCCTTCGCAAGCTCGGCCACGGCGAACGCCAACTCGTCCATGCTGGAATCCGGAAAGGCCTTCGTCAGTTCCTCTTCGGCGATGAAATCACCGAGGCCTTTTTCTGATCGTTCCGCAACCCATAGTGCAATGCGTACGGCCAGCTTGCCTAATTTTCCGACCCTCAATGTCGCCGGCTCCTTCGCTGGAGGCGCGATAATCGGCTTTACAGGCGGCACATCGCGGCTTGGAGGCAGCGCGCCGCTCGCAAGCCACGCATCGATGTGGTCGACGGTCATTTTGCAGATGTCCGCGAACTGAAGAATGTCCTCGCCAACCAAGGGCACCGTTTCGCCAAGGCGCGCATCAGCCGCGTGCTCGGTGAACATCGCATCGGCAATCCCGAGATTATGCCCAATGACATGACGCTTCTGGATATTCAGCGTGAGCACAGCAAGCGCATCAACACTCAGGCTTCCGAATGGATCGAAGCCGAATTCGGCGAAACGCTTCCGGCCCCGCTCGATGTTCTGGAAAGCATTTCCGACTGGCTTCACCTCGGGCGCGTCTGCGGGCCGCGTCGTGAGCTTGTAGAGATAGACGGTTTTGAGAGTTGCCTCGAATGCGGTCAGGACATCCTCATGCGCATTGCCGAGCAGCCGGTAAGCCAGTTCCCCCTGCTCTGCACCCAGCTTGCCGGCCATCTCCACTTGCTCCCGCACGAGCATCGCCTCGCGGGCGAAATGCAGATGGATGTTCGGCGCTCCGCAATCCGGGCAGAACAGCGAGATCGCAAAGACCCCGTAATCGCGGCCGCATTCGTCACATACCAACTCGCGCAGCAAATCGCGGCGCGCGAAACGGGGTCGAGGTTTCGGATGCGGCTGCGGACCCGGCTTGATCTTGACGAACTTATTCCCGGCGAATTTGCGCCCAAGATCGGCGAACATGCCATGAAAGGCCTCAGCGACGTCGGCCGCAGCGGCGTGCGCGACCACTTCCTGCGCTGCCGCTACGTCGTCCGGATGTGTGAAGGCATCGTCTTCATCCAATGTGCCGCTATACGGACAGATTGTGCCGGGCGTTCCCGGCATATGGGACATACGCGCGCTCATGGTTTCCGGGAGAGCGAAGCCTTCCACCCGGTCGCCAAGCAGAAAAAGTCGCGGATGCGCATTTTCGTTCGGTGAGTACCGATAGACACGGCCGTCCGGCGTTTTCGGCAGGGGAATTCCAAGCTGCATGTCGCTGCCGACCCCGCCGATCCTGTAACTCTCCAAATTCTTGAAGCGCATGGGTCAACATCCGCCTGGTCATTGAATCACGTCGCATAGCCGATTGTACCATGGTCAGGCAGCAACGGCCGATATTCTTAGCCCGCGCGTCATATTGCCTGCGCCATCTCCAAGTAACGGCAGAAGGCATTCGCAAGCTGCATCTGCTGCGGCGTACGGCATTCCGCTTCGAACAGCGACGGCGAGCCGACAAGGATGCAAACGCAGCGCGCCCGCGACGTGGCGACGTTCAAGCGGTTGGCGCTGTAAAGAAACTCCATACCGCGCGGCGCGTCCGCGTGGCTTGATGTGGTCATTGAATAGATGACGATCGGTGCTTCCTGCCCCTGAAACTTGTCGACGGTGCCGATCCGCGCACCCGGCAAGCGATCTTGCAATTCGAACACTTGCGCGTTGTACGGCGCAATAATCAGGATGTTGTCGAGTGCAACAGGAGCCTCTTCTCCGTCCGGTCCTATCCATGTCGCCTTCGATGCAAGGATCTCTTCGACCAAGGCCTTGATAACGTCCGCTTCCTCAGGGCTAGCGCTTTGATTGCCTTCATGTTCGACCGCTAGGTAGCGCAAGCCAGAGCCATTCACGCCGCTTTGTGATTTGATCGCCTGTTGCTGCAGGCCGGGTTTCGACCGCAGCCTGTCTTCGTAGAACAGCTCAGAAGTGAACGAACATATCTCCGGATGCAGCCGCCATGTTTCTTCCAGGAACAGCCCGCGGTCGGCAGTGACGGTGGCATGTTCGCCCAGGATGTGCTTGAGCGCCGATACGTCCGTTCCTTCCGGGTGACTGCCTTGCAATGGCTGTTCGAGTTGGCGCGGGTCGCCGAGCAGAACGACCGTCTTTGCCGCGTGCGACACCGCCAGGACGTTCGCGAGCGACATCTGCGCCGCCTCATCAACGAACAATACATCAAGGGCTTCGAAAGCTTCCGGGCGAGCCCATAGCCACGACGTTCCACCGGCCACCGGACAATCGGGCCCGAGCGAAGAGAAGATTTTGGCGTTGTCGGTCGTAAACCGGATGCCGGGAACGTCGTCCGCCTTTTCCGATAGCTTCTGGATGCTCTGAATTGGCTTGCCGCTCTGCTTGCACGCGCGCTGAATCTCATCCAGCAGATTGCGGATGACTTTATGGCTGTTCGCGGTGATACCGACCTTCTTTCCCGTTGCAACAAGGGCGCAAATCATGCGAGCGCCGGTGTGCGTCTTACCCGCGCCCGGAGGTCCTTGAATGGGAAACACACAAGGCTCGAATGCCGGCGAGATGCGAACCGCTGCACTGAGCGTCGTCTCATCCACGTTTCTGATCGGCTGCCCACCGATCTTCGGCGCATCGAATAGAAGGAGATCGCGCGCCGCCTGATAGCGTCCCGGCCCCTTCATTCCATTTGCGATGACATATTCGGCGATACGCACGAGGGCTTCTGCCTGCTCCTCTGTTCCAATCACCTTATGCGAGAAAATTGCCTCCGGGTGCAGTGAAGCCGAATCCTGCCGCTTCTTGATGTCCACCGTACGGTCGTCAAGAGAGATCGCGTTAACTTTGCCAAACGGCTTCCCTCCGACCGCACGCAGATCTTCATCGCCGCGCAGCTCCGTTTCCTGCGCCGGGAAGCTGTAGCGGTGAATAGGCGCTTTTGCTGTTCCTCCAACATTGCCGGCGAACGTCAGGCCGGAGATCGCAGCACGCTCGTCGAGCAACTCCTCTGCGGACAGAGCCGACAAGCGGAAATACTCCCACCAGGTCGCCTTTATCTCGCGGCCGTGGAAATCCAGAACATTGCCCAGAAGCCAGCGTGCATGTTCATCCGGTGTCCGGTCCGTCACATCGACCGGAGCCACTTGCGTCAGGCTTTGGACGAGCGGAGCAATACGCTGCTGCCATGCGGTGAGCTTTTCGCTTGCGTCTCCGCTCTTGGGCTCGGGACGGTCTATTGTCGCGCCTCCCGTGAGGAGCTCGGCGCGCAATCCTTCGAGCCAATCACGCAATGCCCATGCCGATAAACTATCATCCTTGTTGTAAGCGTCGACGACCTTGCGATCGGCATCTTCTATGCCCTGCACATCGCCGAGCTCAAGGCAGGCCTGGACCTTGGCAAGTATCTTTCCGGCGTCGGACAAATCTTGCGCGCGCTTGTATTCGTAAAGCGGCTCCAGCTTCTTGATGGAATAGCTCTCGACGCTGGCGCGAATGCTGTGGCGGATCACGGCGAACAGATCGACAAGCACGCCGCCGCGCAGCAAGCGATCGATTTCCTCTTCCCGCGCTGCGTATCGGCCCATAAGGCGCTTCAAGGCGGCCGGTTCGTACGGCGCGAAGTGATAGATGTGCAGGCCCGGATATGTTTTGAGGCTCTCAAAGACGAAATCGACGAAGCGTTCAAAAGCAGCTTTTTCATCGGCCCGGGTGAACGACCATTCCGCGCGATGCTGCGCTTGTCCGCTTTCGTCCTGATAGGCATAGCCGAACAAGAATTCGAGCCCGCCGCCCCGCACGAAGGGATCGCCTTCGAGGTCGAAGAAGATGTCTCCCGGCGACGGTTCGGGCAGACAACAAAGCCCGAACCCGGGCTGAATCGGCAAGGCCTCATGGATGACCTTGCCTTCCGTCCGTCCCTTGACCTGCAGTCGCGCCTGCTCGCGAATTTTCTCGTAGCTCTGAGCGGCGCCACGATCCGGCTTCCACGGCCAGGGCAGAACAACTTCCGCCAGCGTCGCGGTCGTGCCGACATCATGGCGTCTCAATTCGCCAATCTGGCTTTTCGAGATTCCGGCGACGAACGAGAGGTGATCGTCCTTTCGTCGCTTCTCATCGCAATGTCGCCGCCATCGGCAGATGTCGCAGTGCGGGTTCGGTTCGGGATAGAGATCGTCGGCCGTGCCATTGTCGACCGACTGTTCAAGACTGCGGCGCACGCGCCGGTAATAAGCCGAATAATCTGTCGTCCGATAGATTTCCGGCTCGAAGCCTGTCTCCGGGGTAACGACGTAGCTGAATTCGGGCAGTTTCTTCTGCATCGATGCGAGCAGCTCCGAATACAATGAAAGCTGCAAGACTGTGCCGCCCTTCGTCTCCTTGGCAAGCTTGGTGTCAACGACTTCATAAGACCAGGCGCCAAAGACGCTTGGCTTCTCGACGCGGCGAAGCACGTCAGCCCGCCCGCTCCATACGCCATCCTGAAGGGCGGCCTGGACAACGATGGATGCACCGCCCTTCATGGCGGCGACGGTCTTATTGACGGCATCCTTTTCGACGCCGATTCCGCCGATCAGGCGTATCTCATCTCCCTTCCCTTTGAGATGATCGATGTAAGCCTTTTCATGCTGCGCACCGCGTTCTGCCAGGACTTCCAGGACAGGATCCCAAACGGACGGCTTCGCGATCTCGCCGCGCGCGGTAGAGAGATCGAGCGCTGTCAGGTAGCGGCAGTTGAGATGCCCCACCAGGTCGCTCGCCGTAAGATGGACCGTTTCCCCGTCCTTGCGCATGAACGCCACGCTAGTGCAACCGGGGCGTGCTCCGCAACACGGCATTGAACTTTTCGGCTAATTCATGTTCCTGCGTCGCAATACGCGACGTATTCACTGCGGCCACCGCCATGCCCGTACAATCTTTGGACGCGCTCGGTCAGCCTATTTGCTCGTGGAAAAGACGACGTCCTGCGCGTCGATCCGGCGGAAGTCCGACACCGATCACGCTTGACGACTACCATCGCACACGGGCGGAGTTGCAATGGCACGCTCGCTGGCCGAGGCTGGGCCACCGGATCGAGCAATTTTTGTTCGGATCTCAAGCCGAATCTTACGTGCCTTACTTATTCTGACGCAGGACGAGTCAACGAAGGTGTCTGGCACGCAGTGTCTACCTGACCATTGCCTTCAATCGAGGTCAAACGTCAGGGAATTCAAACCAGCGCCCACCTGTCCCGCAGCATCTCGGCAAGCTGCGCTGATTCAGCAAGCGTAAGACTGGAGAGTTCGTCCGCAAGTGCCGCGAGATTCTTGGTTGTCCGCACGGCCGGATATTCATCCTCAATCATCTGGCTTTCAATGACCTGGCCGGGCTGGAAGTATCCAAGTTCCTCACGCAGCTTTTGCGCTCTTAAGATGGACTCCTCCGTCCAATCCGCTGTGTCCCAGAAAATGAAATCCTCAGACGAGCCGCGTATCCCACGTGCATCGAGTGCAATCCCGACGATGAAGCGCCTTTCCGGTCTTACCGCTTTTGCAGCGATGCATCGCGACCTCAGGTGAAGCATGCGATCGGCGCGGTACGCCGCGTAATCCTTCCCTTGATCGCCGCGACCGATGAACAGGACGTAGTTGATGTCTGCCTGGTCGGAGGGAAGCAATGTGCTTACCGCGTTATTGCGGGCAATCTCGGCGCGCTCCAGAATGAGTTTTGACAGGATGCGCCTTGAGAAACGTGTCTCACCGGCCATTGCTCTAACCAGTCGCTCGTGATCGGACATCTGTATTTCGTTCCCGAACTCAAGCGTCTGCGCCAAATAATGGCCGGTGACGTATTCGATCAAACCGTCCCAGAACTGCCCTATCTTGTTCCGCTCTCGCCCAGCCTGGAATTCGGGAGACGCCTGCGCTTTCGCCCACAAATCCGGTTCGAGCCGATATTCCTTGTCATGTTGCGGAAACTTGCGGCCGTTCCACAGGTAGTAGGCCAAGATGTCCAGTTCAGATTCCGCGTATACAAATTTCCCGTTTTCAAAGAGCGCCATCTTGCTGTTCAGGTAATGGATTAGGTCGGACGTCGTTGAGAGCTCCGTCAGCACGACCTTGATACTGTCTTCGTCGAATACATGAACCCAGCCGCGGGCTTGGCTTATTGTGCCGACCGTGAACGGTTCGGCATCGTCGACAATTCTTGGATTGATCCTGAGCGCACGCACTCCGGTTTCCGCCTTGGCTCGATCCAACGCGCCCAGTGCCACGCAAATGCGGTGAACACGCATCTCCGTAAGTGGCGGCAAACGGATCGGAAGAGGCTCCGCGCATCTGGTGTCGAGGAAGACCTGATCAGGATAGGTGCGAAGCCAGCGTTCCGCCTGGTCGACCTGATGAGCCGAGTGGGCGACGGACCGCCGAAACCAACGAGACCAATCAAGCATCGAGTCGCCGGTCAAGGGAAAGGCACAGGATTTGTCCGAGAACACAAGCACGTCGTTGCCAAAGACGACCAAGAGGTCCGTGAGCTCCTTGCTCGGCTTCTTGAAAAGATTGGGATAGGTCCAGAGTTTCAGGAATGAACGATCACAAAGCTCGGCCAGAAGCCGCTCGGATGGTGTCAGCCCCTCGGAACGTTTGAAGAGCATCGTCCGCTACTCCATTGTGGCCAAGTGTCCTTCAACGCGACCTAAGAGATCATCGCGCGTGCGAGCGTTCGCGGTAAGATCTGAAATGGCTGACGTTGCTTAGTGTGCTGGGGCGCAAAAGCGAAAGCAGCAGAGGGCAACTTTGCGAGAACGAATAGTAAAAAATCGTAGAACATGCGTGCACAGAAATTGCACACGACCCACGTCTAACTATTTGATTTCAATAAACTCTCTGTCCAATCCATCATCGGGGCGATGGAAAAGCGCCGGTGTCGCGGCGCCATATTTTTGCGTACGATATCAGTCACTTAATCAAAACATCGGATCTGGTTTGCGAGCCGTGAGGTGCGCCGGGGAGCTGCCGCCCCCTTATATATAGTGCGGGTTTCTTACTCGATTTCCCGCCGGCGTGCGACCGCGCGCGCCGAGGTCGCCTCCCCGGCCGGGGCCCGGCATGGCTTTCTCGGTCCGGCCCGGATGGAACGCGCATGCGGATTTGCAAGCTTGCGATCCGCCCTATTCCATCCGATCCCGATACGCCTCTTGCGCCAGCCACCGCTCGAACGCGTCGGAGATGGCTTCTCCGGTGATGAGGCCCTCGCGCCAATTTGGGATCGACGGGCGCACCACGAGCATCCAGCCCGCGCCGAACGCATCCTGATTGAGAAATTCCGGCTTGCGAACCAGCAGTTCGTTGTGGGCGACGACGAGCCCGTCGAACGCCGCGCGCGCCGAGCCCACCCACTTGCCGCATTCGATCGTCGCGAACGAGCGGCCCTTCTCGAAATCGCGGCCGATCCGCTTGGGCGTGAACACCAGCACGTCGCCCGCAAGGCTCATGGCGAGCGGCGTGAAGCCCGCGCGGATGGAGCCGTCCGGCAGCGGCTCGTACCAGATCTGGTTCTCCAGATCGTAGAGCAGGTGCTCCGGAAAGTCGTACTCCTGGATCTTCGCCACGCCGGCCTCAGAATGTCAGCACACGGCACTCGCCGTCCATGATGTCCTGGATCATCGCCGCCGCGCCCATCACGCCCGCGCACTCGGGGATCAGATCCGATTCTGACTTGTCGAACAGCGCGAGGTTCGCCGGACACGCCCAGAATTTCGCGCCGTGATCATGCGCTTCCTTGATCCAGTCGTAGACGGTCTTGGGCTCGCCCGGCTTGACGCACAGCTTTTCAGCGACCCCCCTGAGCATCAGCTTGCCGGCGGTCGCGGTGCAGAGCACGTCGACATGGTGATCCATCGCCGCGGCGACGGCGGCATAATAGAACGGCGCACCGAGTTCCTCGACGTTGCGCGGATCGGTGTTCATCAGCACGATCAGGAGCCGGCGCGCGGTCACCGTGGCGCTCCCCGCACGGCGCGCCGCCCGACCGCGGGTTCCGCGTCCGGCGCATCCGTTCCAAAGACGAAGGCATCCGTCCCGATCTCGCGCTCCAGCAGGACCTGGGCCAGGGCCCGTTCGTCCGCGCTCAGCTCCGCCTCCCGCACGCTCGCACCCCACGCATGCGACATCGCCGCTGTCAGCGCATCGCGCACCTCATCCGCCGTCGGCGCACGCCCGAGACTCTCGGCGAGACTGGTGACCCGCGCCGCCGGTGCGAGCCGCCCGGGACGCGCCTTGAGGACGCCGGCCATCTCGGCGCGGTCGAACTCGAGCACGACGGTGCCCTGGTGAACCAGCGCCGGGCCGTCGAACGCGCCGCTCGAGCCGGAGACCTTGCGTCCGTCGATGACGATATCGTTCGGCGGATCGACGCGCGCGGCAACGCCGAGGCGGCGCAGTCCGTCCGCCACTGTGGCGCAGACGTGTTCGGCCGCCGCGCCGAGGCGCGCGCCAAGCTGCGCGCGATCCATCACGAGGTCCCAGGCCAGGATGCCCGGACACATGTAGACCGCGCCGCCGCCGGTGACGCGACGCGCGATCTCCAGGTTCCGCCGCCGGCATTGCTCGGTATCGATCTCCCGGTCGAGGACCTGATGCCGGCCCAGCAGCACGGATCGCGGATAGCGGTGGAAGCGCAGCGTGTCCGGGACCGAACCTGCGCGATGCAATTCGGCGAGCGCGGCGGTCACCGCGATGTTCCAGCGCGCGGGCGCGACGCCGCTGTCGATGACGCGAAGGACCGTCATTGCGCCTGGACTTCCTCGATCTTGAGCCGCCGCCCCCACTTGTCGAAGAAATTCCCTTCATTGAGCACGAGCAGGTCGTCGTCGATGCGCGCCTCCAGCTCGCGTAGCCGCAGGCGCGCGGTCGGGTTGTCGAGCGGACCGCCCCGCGGCCCGCGCACGGGAAAGAACGACGCGCCCTGCCAGTCATGGCCCGAGCCCGCGAACAGAACGGCGATCTCTCCCCAGTTCGTCTCGTCCCCGATCACGTTGAAGTAGGTCGAGCAGAGCGGCACGACGCGCGCGTCTCCGATCGCGACCAGCACGGCCAGCACCGTGAACTCTCCGGCCTGCGCGAACTCCTGTGCAAGCCAGAGGTCGAAGTCGGTCTTGTCGGCATCAGAAATCGACAACGGGCGTCTCCGGCATCACGTTCTCGAACAGCACCCAGAATGCCACCGGGTGCGTCGCGGCATACCAGGCTTCGAACTCGACCATTGCGGCGGCTACATCACCGGCCCGCTCTCCCTCCCCATCCGTCGGCGCGAATTGCGCGAACATCGCCCGCGCGACCGGAGTGAACCTCGCCACCACCTCGGCACGGGCCTCGCTGTCGCTCGACCAGCCAAGGCGTTCGCGCAGCGCGGCGGCTGCGCCGGCCGTCGCGGCCTCTTCGCTGTCGGCCACGGAAACCGCATGCCCGATCGCGCGCATCAGGTTCAGCCGGCGGAAGGCGAAGGCCCGCTGCTGCTCGAGTTCCCGGATGCGCGCGGCAATCTCGCTGCGGAAGCTGCGCTCGGCCGTGCTGGCACGCTCGGCATCCGCCTTCAGCCCTTCGAGGTAGGACGAGAGCGACGTCATCCCGTGCTCCTGGAACGTGGCGGAAGAGAGAGGGAGTCGAACCCACCAAAGACCGGCTCGCGGCCCTTCCCAGATTTGAAGTCTGGACGCCCCACCGGGGACGGTTCTCTTCCTGAAATCGAGGGCGCGTCCTTCTCGCCCGCGGTGCGGCGAAACAGGTCGAGCCGGTGCGTGTTGATCCGCCGCAGGTCGCCGCGGCGCACCGTGACGCCGTGGCGGTCGAAGAACTCCAGGACCTGGATCGCGACCTTGCGGCCGTTGTCGGCGCGATCGCGAAACTGCGCCGCCGTGAACTGTCCGCCGCTGCCCGCCTCCGACAGGTCGACGGCGATCTCCGTCATTTCGGCGACCGTGTCGCGCAGGAAGAAATGATCGTGGGCGATCTCGTCCACCTTGCCCATCCGGCCGAGCAGTTTCAACAGCCGCCGGACCTCGGTCTCGCGCAGGACGAGCGCGTTGGCGATGTCGCGCACCCGCGGCGGACGGAAGCGTTCGGCGCCCGACAGGAGCGGCGCGATGCGCGACCAGACGGCTTCGTCGCGTGGAGCAAGGCGCGCCTCGTGGCCGGCAAGGCGGATCCAGGCGCCGTCGAGCGCGATCCGCGCCTCCCGCGCGAGCCGCTGGAGCAACGCGAGAAACACGGGCGCCGCGAGACGCGGCTCGAGCTGCAGCCGCAAGCGCTCGAACGCCATGCCCGGCAGGTCGGGGTTGTCGCGATGGAACGCCTGCAGCGCCGCCAGCAACGTCTGCGTGAACCGCTCCCAGAATATCGGCGACAACGCGACGACGGCCCCGCCGACGGGGATGGTGACCAGCGCCATGCCCTCGGCGATCTTCCCGATCTCGTCGGCCGACAGCGCGCGGTCGCGCGCGAACGCCGACAGGTCGATATGATGCGGCGAGCACCCGAGCAACGCCGACAGGGCGGCAGTCGGATCCCTGAGCGCGCAGGCGCGCAGCTGCGCCAACCGCTCGGGCGTGCGGCGCTTGCGCGCGGGCGCGCGCAGATCGAGCAGCGTGCCGCCGCCGATCGTGCGCTGCGCCGTCGTGTCGCGCAGCACGAACCGGTCACCCGCCGTCGCCGCGATCGGCTTGTCGAGCACGAGCTGGACGAACGCGTCCGCGCCGGGCGCAACGGGTTCGTCGCCCAGCAACACGACATGGGCGCCGGCCTCCATGGCGGCGTGGTGCAGCCGCGCCGGCATCCACTGCCGCAACGGCCTCGTCTCCGAGGGCAGCAGCCGCAAGGCCACGTCGATCCGGTCGGTCGGACAGTGCAGCGCCGGATCGAGCACGACATCCCCGCGCGAGATGGCGTCTTTGGCGATGCCGGCGCCGGCAAGGTTGAACGCGCAGCGCTGGCCGGCACGACCGATCTCGGCCGGCCGGTTCTGCGCGTGGATGGAGCGCACGCGCGCCTCAAGTCCGGTCGGGCTGACGATGACCCGGTCGCCGGCCGCCACGCGTCCCGAGAGCACCGTGCCGGTCACCACCGTCCCCGTGCCCTGCAGCGTGAACGAGCGATCGACCGCCAGGCGGAAAAGACCTTCGGCGGAGCGCGCCGCGACCGACCGCGCGGCGTCGAACAACCGCTCCCGCAGCACGTCGATCCCCTCGCCGCTGACCACGGAGACGGGCACGACCTCGGCGCCTGCCAGCCGCGTCGGCGCGAGCAGGCTGGCGATGTCGGCCGCCACCTCCGCGCGGCGCTCGTGCGGCACGAGATCGCTCTTGGTCAGCGCCACAATCCCCCGCCCCACCCCGAGCATGTCGACGATCGCCATGTGCTCGCGCGTCTGCGGCATGACGCCGTCATCCGCAGCGACCACCAGCAACACGAAGTCGATGCCCGCCGCCCCGGCCAGCATCGTGTGCACGAAACGCTCGTGCCCCGGCACGTCAACGAAGCCGAGCACCCCGCCGTCGGGCGAGGGAAGATAGGCAAAGCCGAGCTCGATGGAGATGCCGCGCGCCTTCTCCTCCTTGAGACGGTCGGTGTCGACGCCGGTCAGCGCGCGCACCAGCGCGGTCTTGCCGTGATCGATGTGGCCGGCCGTTCCGATGATCATGCCGGCACCATGGGCAGGGGCGCCTTCGCGCGCCGTTCGGCCTCCTGCAGCTCGACCGGCGACAACCCCGCGCGCACCGCATCGAAGAACGGCGCCGCCAGCGCGCTCCCGCCCTCGCGGGCGCGCAGCAGCAGCGTGTAGGCGGCAACGCCGTCGCGCGGCACGCCCGCCCCGAGATGGAACGCCGCCCCCAGCATCGCCTGCGCGTCCGCATCGCCGCGCCCGGCGGCTTTCGCCCACCACTCGGCCGCGGCGCGCGCGTCGCGCTCGACGCCCAATGCGTTGTGGAAGATCATGCCGAGCCTTGTCATCGCCGACGCGATGCCCTGCGCTGCCGCCGCCTCGGCCCAGCGCCGCGCCTCGACATGGTCGGGAACTGCGACCTCCCCTTCCATCAGCATCCAGCTCAGCATGTCCTGGGCCGGGCCGTCGCCGGCCTGCGCGGCCGCGCGATACAGTTCGGCCGCACGGCCGTAGTCCTGCTCCACGCCCTCGCCCCTGACGTACAAGGCGGCCAGGTTGCGCTGTCCGACCGGATCGGCGTTCTGCGCGGCGAGGCTCAGCCAGCGCAGCGCCAGCACGGGATCGCGGTCGACGCCGAGCCCCTCGGCGAAACACGCGCCGACATTGTTCTGCGCACGCGCGACCCCGGCCTGCGCCAGCGGACCCCAGATCGCGAGCGCCTGCGCGTGCTCGCCGCGCCCTGCCGCCTCGTGGGCGGCGGCCATCTGCGCCGCAACCGACGCCGTCGCAGCCGGCGCCGAACGCCTGCCGGTCCACGCGTCGAGCCAGCGCATCGCGGCGCTCCCGGCGGTGCGGCTTCGATCGCGAACGGTGGCTGCGCCGTCGTCGGCCATGCGCACCTCAATAGCCGAGCAGGTAAGGGTTGACGGCGCCGCGACGATAGCCGCCCTCGCGCACGAGCAGGTCAAGCCCGAGCGAGGCGACGTCGTCGGCAACCGGATCGAGCGCCGGATCGGCGACCTGCTGCAGGATCTTCACGTAGCGCCCGCAGGACTCGCACGTCTCCGCGCGGACCTTGCCCGCGCCCGGGCCGTTCTCGATTTCCTGGTAGGCGATCCCCTGGGTCGAAGCGCAAAGGGTGCACTTGATGCGCACCACGTGCCACAGCGTCGAACACAGCGAGCAGGCGCAGAACCGCGTGTTCTGCGCGCCCGGCCATCCGACGACCATGGTGGCGACCGGCGCGCCGCCGCAGGCGGGACAGGCACCCTCGCCGACCGGCACCAGCCGCTTCTCGTCGAGCCGCGCCGCCTGGCGCGCGACGTGCACCTGTAGCGCGGCCGCCACATAGACGTGCTCGGCGAGCTGTTCGATCGGGACGGCGTCCGACAGGACGGCGTGCGCCATCGCGGTGCGCTCCGCGGCGTCCATCCGCGTCACGCGCCCCAGCGCGTCGCGCGCCGCCTGTGGCATCTCGATCTGCGTCGCCAGCGCGACCAGCCGGTCCAGCGTCGTCTCGAATGTCGCGTCCGCGGTGAAGCGGTGGCGGTCGAGCGGCGGCATGCCGAACCGGCGCGCGCGCTCGACCATCTTGTCGGCCGGAAGCTCGGGCGCGGGCAGCCCCTCCTGCACGCGATGCTGCGCCTCGGCGAGGCCCGCCATGAAGCGCAGATAGGGGCGCAGCTCATGATCCTGCGACAGCACGGCGAAACGCTGCGCGCGCAACCGAAAATGGATGTGTGGCTCAGGCAATCGTGCGAACGGAGGATTCGCGACCTCTCCGATCGACACCGGGCTGCGCGCCGAGGCGCCTGTTTCACTCATTGCGCAAACTCACGAACCACACGGGCCACGTGCAGTACCCGATGCCGGCCGCCTATTCGGCCGGCGTCATGCCCTTCTTCTTCCCACCGGATGATCCGGCAACAAGATCCTTCAACCACTTCCGGTGATGCCGCCACGCCCAGCCGCCGGTCACCTCGCCGCGCGTCATGGCGCTGATCGTCCCGCGCACCCAGATCGCCGCATAGACATGCACGATCCACACGCAGATGATCGTCACCGCCGCGATCGCATGGATCAGTACGGCGACGCGCTTCTGCGTGATTGTTGTAAATTGCGCAAAATACTGGTCCCAGATCACGAAGCCGGTGGCGATCAGCACGATGATCAGCAGCGTCATGCCCCAGAACACGACCTTCTGGCCGGCGTTGTACTTGCCGATCTCGACCAGATCCGGGTCGAGGTGATCGCGGTTACCCAGAACCTCGTTCAGCCGGGCCATCCACGTCGTGTCGGCGCCCTTCCAGAGGTTCAGCCGCCAGAACCGCAGGAACAATCCGGCGAAGCTGAAGAACAGGATGACGCCGATCCACGGGTGGATCGCCCGGGTCCACTGCCCGCCGCCGAACAGCGTGGTCAGGAAGAACAGGCTCGGGTGGAACAGCGCCAGGCCCGACAACGCGAGCAGCACGAGACACGTCGCCGTGATCCAGTGGTTGATGCGCGCGCCCGTCGTGTAGCGATCGACCAGCACCGGATCGCCGCGATGGACACTCTCTTCCGTGTGGGCCGTGTTCGTCGTCATCACTGACCCTCCGCCAGCCGCTTGGCATTCTGCTCGTCTTCACGCGTGACCCGGTTCGGCCCCATCACGAGGTGATGCAGCACGCCGAACACGGCGAAGGCTCCCATCGCGGCCAGTCCTGCGTACTTGGTCACTCCCTTCCAGACTTCAACGATCGGGCTGATCTGCGGGTTCTTGGGCAGCCCGGCGTAGAGCTCCGGCTGGTCGGCATGATGCAGCACGTACATCACGTGGGTACCGCCGACGCCCGGCGGATCGTAGAGGCCGGCGTTGTTGAAGCCGCGGGACTTGAGATCCTTGATGCGGATATCCGCCCACTGCTTCATCTCGTCCTTGGTGCCGAACACGATCGCCTGCGTCGGGCAGGCCTTCTGGCACGCCGGTCCCTGTCCCACCGCGACCCGGTCGGAGCACAGCGTGCATTTGTAGGCCGTGTGGTCGACCTGCGAGATGCGCGGGATGTTGAACGGACATCCCTTGATGCAGTAGCCGCACCCGATGCAGTTCTCGTGCACGAAATCCACGATGCCGTTGGAGTACTGCACGATCGCGCCGGGCGCCGGACAGGCCTTGAGGCATCCGGGATCGGCGCAGTGCATGCAGCCGTCCTTGCGGATCAGCCACTCCAGGTTCTTGGTCTCCGGGTTCACCCATTCGGTGAACTTCATCACCGTCAGGCTGTCGGGAGTGAGATCGGGCGGGTTGTCGTAGGAGCCGCGGAAGATGCCGACCGGCTCGCGCAGGTCGTTCCACTCCAGGCACGCCGCCTGGCAGGCCTTGCAGCCGATGCACTTCGACACGTCGATCAGCTTCGCGAGCGGCGTGAGCTTCTGCGCCGGCTCCGGAACGGACGAGGCGGAGCGACGGATCAGGTCCTTCTCGCTCAGCTTCGGCGTGGCGTTGACGTCGGGGTTGGGAAGCGGGGGAAACATGGGCCTGCCTCCTTCCTATGCCACCGGACCGGGGATCGACTCGATGTCGACCAGGAACGCCTTGTATTCCGGCGTCTCGATGTTCGCATCGCCGACATAGGGCGTGAGCATGTTGGGCCCGAAGCCCTTCTTCGTCCGCCCGATGAAACCCCAGTGCAGCGGAATGCCGACGATATGCACCGGCTTGCCGTCGCATGTCAGGGGCACGATGCGCTTGGTGACGAGCACCTTCGCCTTGATCGAGCCGCGCTTCGAGAAGACGCGGACCCAGCCGCCGTTCGTGATGCCCTTCTCCTTCGCCAGTTCTTCGCCGATCTCGACGAACATCTCCGGCTGGAGACTGGCGTTGATCTCGGCATGCTTGGTCCAGAAGTGGAAGTGCTCGGTGAGCCGGTAGGACGTCGCCGCGTAGGGGAACTCCTTGGCGTCGCCGAACTGCTCCATGTCCGCGCGGAACACGCGGGCGACCGGATTTCCCCTCACCTTCGGCGCCAGCACGTTCGCGATCGGCGCCTCGAACGGCTCGTAGTGCGCCGGGAACGGGCCATCGCGCATCAGGCCGCGCGTGAACAGGCGTCCGGTGCCTTCCGGGTTCATGATGAACGGGCCGACCACGTCGGGCTTGGCGCCCGGCGCGATGTCGGGCACGTCGTAACCCGTCCACGCCGTGCCGTTCCACCACAGCAGCTTGCGGCTCGGATCCCACGGATTGCCGTTCAGGTCGGCCGAGGCGCGGTTGTAGAGGATGCGGCGGTTGACCGGCCACGACCAGGCCCACTTCGGGTAAGCGCCGGTTTCGTCCGGGTCGCTCGTGTCGCGGCGGGCCATGTTGTTGCCCGCCTCGTTGAATGCGCCGGAGTAGATCCAGCAGCCGCACGCCGTCGTCCCGTCGTCGCGCAGGGCGGCGAAGCTGACGACCTGCTTGCCTTTCTGCAGGACGAGCTTGGTCGGATCGTTGGGATCGGGAACGTCCTCGACGACGTAGCCGCTGAACTCCTTGGCCAGTTCCTCCGCCGTCGGCTCGTTCGCGTTCTTGTAGCGCCAATCGAGATTCGCGATCGGCTCGGGAACCTTGCCGCCCTCCTTCTGGTAGAGCGCTTTCAGGCGCAGATAGATTTGCGCCATGATCCAGTTGTCGCGTCGGGCTTCGCCGGGAGGCGTGCCGCCCGGCCAATGCCACTGCAGCCAGCGCCCCGAATTGGTGAGCGAGCCCTCGTCTTCCGCAAAGCACGTGGTCGGAAGCTGGATCACCTCGGTCTGGATCTTGGAAGGATCGACGTCGTTGAACTCGCCGTGGTTCTCCCAGAAGCGCGAAGTCTCGGTGTCGATGGGATCCATCGTCACCAGGAACTTCAGCTTCGACAGCGCCGCGATGAGCTTCTTCTTGTTCGGCGCCGACAGCAGCGGGTTGAAGCCTTGGCAGAAGTAGCCGTTCATCTTCCCCTGGTGCATCAGCTCGAACGCGCGCAGCACGTCGTAGGCCGGCACGTCCAGCTTCGGCAGCCAGTCATAGGCGAAGTTGTTCTGCGGCGTCGCCGCCGAGCCCCACATCGCCTTCTGGAAGCTGACGAAGAACTTCTTGTAGTTCTGCCAGTAGCTCATCTGATCCGGCCGCAGGGGCTTGAAGCCGCGCGTCGACATGTAGGCGTCGATCGTCGGCTCCCGCTCGGTCGGCAGCGTGAGATAGCCGGGGATGAGGTTCGACATCAGCCCGAGATCGGTCAGGCCCTGGATATTGGAATGCCCGCGCAGCGCGTTCATGCCGCCGCCGCGCACGCCGATGTTGCCCAGGATGAGCTGGAGCATCGCCATTGCGCGGATGTTCTGCGAGCCCTTGGAGTGCTGGGTCCAGCCGAGGGCGTACATCGACGTCATCGTCTTGGTCTTCGACGAGCACTCCGCGACCATGGCGGCGATCTTCAGGAACTTGTCCTTGGGCGTTCCGCAGATCCGCTCGACCATCTCCGGCGTGTACACCGAGACGTGCTTCTTGAGCAGGTTCCAGACGCACCGCGGGTTCTGCAGCGTCTCGTCCGCCACCAGATATCCATCCGGGCCGATCTCGTAGTCCCAGGTCGAGCGGTCGTAGTCGCGGCGGATCTCGTCGTAGCCCGTGAACAGCCCGTCCTTATAGTCGAAGCCCTCCTTGACGATATACGTCGCGTTCGTGAACGCCTTCACGTAATCCCACTGCACCTTGCCGTTCTGGATGCAGTAGTTCTGAAGGCCGAGCAGGAACGCGATGTCGGTTCCCTGGCGGATCGGGGCGTAGAAGTCGGCGACCGACGCGGAGCGCGTGAAGCGCGGGTCCACGACGATCAGCTTGGCGCCGCGATTCTGCTTCGCCTCGGTGACCCACTTGAATCCGCACGGGTGCGCCTCGGCGGCGTTGCCGCCCATGATGACGACCAGATCCGTGTTCTTGATGTCGGTCCACGAATTCGTCATCGCACCACGGCCGAATGTTGGAGCCAGACTGGCTACCGTTGGGCCGTGTCAAACACGCGCTTGGTTGTCGAACGCCACCATGCCGGCGCTGCGCACCACCTTGTAGGTGAGCCAGGCCGTCTCGTTGGTCGTCGCGGACGCCGCGAGGAACCCCGTCGTCGTCCAGCGATTGACCGGCACGCCGTCGTTGTTGCTCTCGATGAAGTTGGCGTCGCGGTCGTCCTTCATCAGGCGTGCGATCCGGTCGAGCGCCTGATCCCAGGACACGCGCTCGAACTTGTCCGAGCCCGGCTTGCGGATCATCGGATACTTGAGCCGCGTCTCCGAATGGACGAAATCGAGCAGCGCAGCGCCTTTCGGGCACAGCGTGCCGCGATTGGTCGGATGATCCGCGTCACCCTCGATGTGAGTGATGTCGGCCTTCTCGCCCTTCGCAAGACTCCCCTTGGAGTACAGGATGAGGCCGCAAGCGACGGAGCAATAGGTGCAGGTGTTGCGCGTTTCGGTCAGGTTCGCGAGCTTGAAGGGGCGGATCGCCGCCGCATAGGCCGACTCGATGTCTCCGAAACCGAGCGCGCCTAAGCTCGTTGCTGCCAACCCCGCGCTCGCGCCTGTCATGAATTGGCGCCGCGAGAGTTCCATGTTCACGACGGTTCTCCTTCATCAGAGCCCCCGCCGGGGGACATTTCCCAAGGACGCGCAATCAAAATGCAAGCGTCCACTCACAGGATCCATGTCACCGCAAGAAGGTAGTTTTGAACGAGTCTACTGTCAAAGTCCGTAATTGAAGCAGTCACGTGCATGTGACTGCACCAACGAAGTCTGAGCAATTTTTCTACAGATGGCATCGCATTCGCTGAAATGCGGCAATAGCGAAGGCTTATGACTCGTTCGGACTCGCCTGCGGGTGCAGGCGCCTGCACGATTTCCAACTTGACCTGCTTTGGCCGCGCCGCAAATGTCGCGGCGACGCTCGACCGAGCCTTATCGCGCCGGGATCCACAATGGCGAATCGTGATGCTCGCCGCCGCAACGGCATCCGCGCCGCGCACGGAGCCTGCCTCGCGCAAGCAACCGAGCGCTGCCGGGAGCCGCGACATCGTCCGTGCGCCATGCGCGCGCGTCTCGATGCGCTGCTCGCGCGTTCGTCGTTGCATCCCGCCGTTCGCCGGCAGGCGCCTTCACGGCGGCGCGCGCGGGGTTTGAAGGCGCATGACGGAACCATTCGTCTCGCGGGACGATTTCTCGGGCAGTCTCGAGCAGGAGCTTGCCATGATGAGATTTCCGACCCGGCGGGGACCTTCGACGCTGGCTGTTCTGGTGTCGTTTGCACTGGTAACGGCCAGCGCCGGCCAGACCTTCGCCCAGCAGAGCCAGCCGCGCGAAACGACGCCCTCGCACCAGGATTCCGGCAGCGACGGAACCGCACCGCACGGGATGGGATCGACCGGCTGGACCGGCGGTACCGGTGGGTCGCATATCGGCAAGGGTGCCACATCGGGCGCCACGTCGGGCGCGGGGTCTGCCTCCGCCCAGCAAGGAGCGGCGGACCAGCCCGAAATGGCCACCGGCGTCGATCTCAACGGCCCCCCCACCCGCTTCCGCGCGATCGACACGCCGGAATAGCTCGTCGCGGCGCCGCCGCGCACGGCGGGGTGGCGCCGTGACGCAAGCCGCCGGCAGCGCCGATCACGTGCTCGACCTGCGTGGCTTGCGCTGCCCTGAGCCGGTGCTGCGCGCCAAAAAGGCGCTGCGCGATATCCCGCTCGGCGGCGTGCTCGTCCTCGAATGCACCGACCCGCTCACCGTCATCGACATTCCACACTTCGCGCGGCAAACCGGACACGAGCTCGCCGAGCATCGCAGCGGCGATGGTCTCTACGTCTTCAGGCTCGTGAAGCGACGCTGACGTCCAGCCGATCCATCGCGACCGACGCGCCCGCTGGCGCAAGTGGCGCGCCTAGGCGGCCTGATCTTTCTTCAGGGATTCAACCGCCGCTCGCGGCACCGGATCCAGGCCCTCACCTCCGGATGCCAGGTGTTGGAGGATCGCCGCGCGCATGCGCGGGTCCCAGAACTTCCTGATGTGCTCGGCCGTGCCGGCGACCGCGTGCGCATGCCCCTGGCTCGTGAAGAACCGGCCGATCTGGTTGGCCATGTAGACGAGCTTGTCATGCGACATGGGCTGCGGAGTCCCGTGCAATGCGCTGCGGATGCGTGAAGACCTCGAAGCCGTCCCCGCGCGCGATGGCGATGAGCGTGATGCCGGCGCTTGCCGCCGTGCGCACCGCGAGCGCGGTCGGCGCCGAGACCGCCACCAGCATCGGGATGCCCACCGCCGCGGCCTTCTGCACCATCTCGACCGACACCCGGCTGGTCAGCAGCGCCAGCCCCGCCCCGCACGGAACGCCCTCGCCGGTCAGCGCGCCCGCCAGCTTGTCGAGCGCGTTGTGGCGGCCGACATCCTCGCGCAGGGCCACGAGGCCGTCTTCCGGCGTCCAGAACGCGGCGGCATGGACGGCGCGGGTCTGCCGGTTCAACTCCTGCCGCGGCGCGAGCGTGTCGAGCGCTTTCATGATCTCCGCCGGCGTGATCGCCCGGCCTCCGCTCACGCGCTGCGGCGGACGAAGCGCCTCGGCGAGACTCTCGATGCCGCACAACCCGCATCCGGTCGGTCCGGCCAGATGCCGGCGGCGTTCGCCGTAGGCGGTGCCGCTGCGCTCGGCCAGCCACATGCGAAGCTCGATGCCGTGATCGCTCTCGACGATCTCGAGCCGGCTGATCTCGTCGCGCGAGCGCACGATCCCCTCGGTCAGGCTGAAGCCCAGCGCAAAGTCCGGGAGGTCCTGCGGCGTCGCCATCATGACCGCGTAGGAGCTGCCATCGTAGGTGAACGCGATCGCCGTCTCCTCGGGAATGAGCCGTTCGCCCTCGGCCACGCCCTGACGGCGCCAGGCCGACCGCGCGACGCTCGTGACCGGATGTGCCATGCGTCTCACTCCGCGGCCTCGAGCGGAACGATGCGCCGGCTGAGCCGCGCATGCTCGTTGTAGTGCTCCTGCCATCCGGTCGGCCCGTTCGACGGCGAGATCTGCACGGCCGTGACCTTGTACTCCGGACAGTTGGTCGCCCAGTCGGAGAAATCGGTCGTGACGACGTTGGCCTGCGTGTCGGGATGGTGGAAGGTCGTGTAGACGACCCCCGGCGCCACCCGCTCGGTCACGAGCGCGCGCAGCGTCGTTTCGCCCGCGCGGCTGGCCAGCTTGACCCAGTCGCCGTCGCGCACGCCGCGCTGCTCGGCGTCGTGCGGGTGGATCTCCAGCCGGTCCTCGCCGTGCCAGACGACGTTGTCGGTCCGCCGCGTCTGCGCGCCGACATTATATTGCGACAGGATGCGCCCGGTGGTGAGCAGCAGCGGGAAGCGCGGGCCCGTCCGCTCGTCGGTCGGGATGTATTCGGTGATGATGAACCGGCCCTTGCCGCGCACGAAGGCGCCGATGTGCATCACCGGCGTGCCCTCCGGCGCCGTCTCGTTGCACGGCCACTGCACCGAGCCCAGTTCCTCCAGCTTGGCGTAGGACACGCCGGCGAACGTCGGTGTCAGCCGCGCGATCTCGTCCATGATCTCGGACGGATGGGAATAGGCCATCTCGTACCCCATCGCCCTGGCGAGCAGCAGCGTGATCTCCCAGTCGGCGTAGCCGTTGCGCGGCTCCATCACCTTGCGCACGCGCTGGATGCGGCGCTCGGCGTTGGTGAACGTGCCGTCCTTCTCCAGGAAGGTCGACCCCGGCAGGAACACGTGGGCGTAGTTCGCCGTCTCGTTCAGGAACAGGTCCTGCACGACGACGCATTCCATCGCCGCGAGCCCCGCCGCCACGTGCTTGGTGTCGGGATCGGACTGGAGAATGTCCTCGCCCTGGACGTAGAGGCCCTTGAACGTGCCGTCGACGGCGGCGTCCAGCATGTTCGGGATGCGCAGCCCCGGCTCCTTCTCGAGCGTCACGCCCCAGAGCGATTCAAACAGCGCGCGTGTGGCATCGCCCGAGATATGGCGATAGCCCGACAATTCGTGCGGGAACGAGCCCATGTCGCACGAGCCCTGCACGTTGTTCTGCCCGCGCAGCGGGTTCACGCCCACGCCCGGCCGGCCGATGTTTCCGGTCGCCATGGCGAGGTTGGCGATCGCCATCACCGTGGTCGAGCCCTGGCTGTGCTCGGTGACGCCGAGGCCGTAGTAGATCGCGGCGTTGCCGCCGCTGGCGTAGAGGCGCGCGGCCTCGCGGATGGTCTTGGCGGGAACGCCCGACACTTTCGCGACGGCCTCGGGACTGTTGTGCTCCAGCGCGGCGAACGAGGCCCACTCCTGGAATTCGTTCCAGTCGCAGCGCTCGCGCACGAACGCCTCGTTCACCAGGCCCTCGGTGACGATCACGTGCGCCAGCGCGGTGAGCACGGCAACGTTCGTCCCCGGCAGCAGCGCAAGGTGGTGCGCGGCGGCCACATGCGGCGTGCGCACGAGGTCGATGGCGCGAGGATCGATGACGATCAGCCTGGCGCCCTCGCGCAGCCGCTTCTTGAGGCGCGAGGCGAACACCGGATGCGCGTCGGTCGGGTTGGCGCCGATCAGCACGACCACGTCGGTCTGCTCGACGGAGTCGAAATCCTGCGTGCCGGCGGAGGTGCCGAAGGTCTGGCTCAGCCCGTAGCCGGTCGGCGAGTGGCAGACGCGCGCGCAGGTATCGACGTTGTTGTTGCCGAAGCCGGCGCGGACCAGCTTCTGCACGAGGAACGTCTCCTCGTTGGTGCAGCGCGAGGAGGTGATGCCGCCGACCGAGCCGCGGCCATAGGCCGCCTGGATGCGCTTGAACTGCGAGGCCGCGTAGGCGATCGCCTCCTCCCACGACACCTCGCGCCAGGGATCGGTCACCGTCGCGCGGATCATCGGCGTGAGGATGCGCTCGCGGTGCGTGGTGTAGCCCCAGGCGAAACGTCCCTTCACGCAGGAGTGCCCGCGGTTGGCCTTGCCGTCCTTGTAGGGGACCATGCGCACGACCTCGTCGCCGCGCATCTCCGCCTTGAAGGCGCAGCCGACGCCGCAATAGGCGCAGGTCGTGACCACCGAATGCTCGGGCGTGCCGATCTCGATGACGGACTTCTCGTTGAGCGTCGCCGTCGGGCAGGCCTGGACGCAGGCGCCGCACGACACGCATTCGGAGCCGAGGAACGTCTCCTCCATGCCGGGAGACACCACCGAGCCGAAGCCGCGTCCCGCGATGGTCAGCGCGAACGTCCCCTGCACCTCCTCGCAGGCGCGCACGCAGCGCGAGCAGACGATGCACTTGGACGGATCGTAGGTGAAATACGGATTGGACTCGTCCTTGCCCGGGTCGGGATGCTTGCCGCCGTCGTAGCCGTAGCGGACGTCGCGCAGGCCGACGGCCCCCGCCATGTCCTGCAGCTCGCAATCGCCGTTGGCCGAGCAGGTCAGGCAGTCGAGCGGATGGTCGGAGATGTAGAGCTCCATCACGCCCTTGCGCAGGCGCTTGAGCCGGTCGGTCTGGGTGCGCACGGCCATGCCGTCCGCCACCGGCGTCGTGCAGGACGCCGGCGTCCCCGGCCGGCCTTCGATCTCGACCAGGCACAGCCGGCACGAGCCGAAGGCGTCCAGCATGTCGGTGGCGCAGAGTTTTGGGATCTGCGTTCCCATCTCCATCGCCGCGCGCATGATCGAGGTGCCTTCCGGCACCGTGACCGGCCTGCCGTCGATGGTGAGCGTGACGGTTTTTTCCGCCGTCGCGCGCGGCGTTCCGTAATCGGTCTCGTGGACGAGCGGCATGGCCGTCCTCCTCTATTCGGCGGCTTGCAGGCGCGGCGGCGGCGCGCCGAAGTCCTGCGGGAAATGCGTGAGCGCGCTCATCACCGGATAGGGCGTGAAGCCCCCCAGGGCGCAGAGCGAGCCGAGCTTCATGGTGTGGCAGAGGTCTTCCAGCAGCGCGAGGTTGCCGGCGCGGTCCTCGTCGCGGACGATGCGGTCGATCACTTCCACGCCGCGCGTCGATCCGATCCGGCACGGCGTGCACTTGCCGCAGGATTCGATGGCGCAGAATTCCATCGCGAAGCGCGCCTGCTTCGCCATGTCGACGGTGTCGTCGAACACCACCACGCCGCCGTGCCCGATCAGGCCGTCGCGCGCCGCGAAGGCTTCGTAATCGAACGGAGTATCGAACAATGCGCGCGGAAAGTAGGCGCCCAGCGGCCCGCCGACCTGCACCGCCCGCACCGGCCGGCCGCTGGCGGAGCCGCCGCCGATGTCGTCGACCAGTTCGCCGAGGGTGACGCCGAACGCGGTCTCGAACAGGCCGCCATGCTTGACGTTGCCGGCGAGCTGGATCGGCATGGTGCCGCGCGACCTGCCCATGCCGAAGGCCTGATAGAACGCCGCGCCCCGCTCGAGGATCATCGGCACGGCCGCGAAGGTCAGCACGTTGTTGATCACCGTCGGCTTGCCGAACAGCCCGTGATGCGCCGGCAGCGGCGGCTTGGCGCGCACCTCCCCGCGCTTGCCCTCGAGGCTGTCGAGCAGCGAAGTCTCCTCGCCGCAGACATAGGCCCCGGCGCCGGCCCGGATCTCGATGTCGAAGTCATGCGCCGAGCCCGCGATGTTGCGGCCCAGCAGGCCGCCGCGCCGCGCCGCCGCGCATGCGGCCGTCATCGCCGCGATCGCATGCGGGTACTCCGAGCGGATATAGATGTAGCCTTTCGTCGCTCCCACCGCGAAACCGGCGATGGCCATGCCTTCGATCAGGACGAAGGGATCGCCCTCCATGATCATGCGGTCGGCGAAGGTGCCGCTGTCGCCCTCGTCGGCGTTGCACACGATGTATGTCTGCGCGGCGGATGTCTGCGCGCCTTTGGCCTGCGCCACCGTGCGCCACTTGATCCCGGTCGGGAAACCCGCGCCGCCGCGGCCGCGCAGCCCCGACTTGAGCACCTCGTCGATCGTCGCGTCGGCGCCGAGCGCCACGGCCCGTGCCAGGCCCTTGCCGCCGGCATGCGCCTCGTAGTCCGCAAGCGAGCGCGGATCGACCACGCCGCAGCGCGCGAAGGTCAGCCGGGTCTGGCGCTTGAGCCAGGGAATATCGTCGGTGACGCCTCGCCGCAGCGGATGGCCGCCGTTGCCCAGTACGGCCTCGACGAGGCCTGCGGCATCGCTGGCCGTCACCGGCCCGTAGGCCACGCGTCCCGCGGGCGTCTCGACCTCGACCAGAGGTTCGAGCCAATAAAGGCCGCGCGACCCGGTCCGCACGATCTCGACGCCGGCGCCCCGCGCGCGCGCCGCCGCCTCGATCGCGGCGGCAACCTCGTCCGCGCCGACGGCGAGCGCCCCCGCGTCGCGCGCGATGAACAGCCGCGGGCTCATTTGCGCGCTTCCGCCAGCAGCGCGTCGAGCCGCGTCTCGTCGAGGCGCCCCACCACACGGCCGTCGAGCATCGCCGCCGGCGCCGTTGCGCACAGGCCCAGGCAATAGACCGGCTCCAGCGTGACGCTGCCGTCGGGCGCGGTCCCGCCCATGGCGACACCGAGCCGCGTTGCGGCGCGTGCCGCCAGACGGTCGCCTCCCGAGGACTGGCAAGCTTCGGCCCGGCACAGCTTGAGCACGTGCCGCCCGGCCGGCTCGCGGCGGAAGTCGTGATAGAACGTCACCACCCCATGGACCTCGGCGCGCGAGATGTTCAGCGCATGCGCGATCATCGGCTCGGCGGCTTGCGGCACGCAGCCGAACGTCTCGGCGAACGCATGGAGCATCGGAAGCAGCGGACCGTCGCGGCCCGTATGCTCGGCGATCAATGCGCTGGCGCGCGCGACGTCCCAGGGTTCGTATGCCGGCACGAGACACTCTTCACTGTTGAGAACGATGAAGAAGTGGAACGACGCGCGCCCATCATCAATAAGCCAAGCCCGATGACACGATCCGGATTGCTGATCGTGCGCAATCGAGGCTCCAGATCACTCGATCAGGAAATTTTGCCGGAGCGCCTGTCCCGGGCCGGCCTGGCGGCCTCCCCGGCATGCCCGCGTCCGGACTTCGCCAGCTCAAGCGCGAGCTGACGCGCCTCGGCCACCAGTGCCGCGATCAGGGGCGTCATCGGCTCGCGGTGCGTCACGACGAGCCCGATCTCGTGGGTCGCCGCCGGCTCGACGATGGGGATCGAGCGCACGTTCTCGGTCAGGCCCAGCGTTTCCGCCAGCTTGGCCGGCATGATGCTCGCCCACTTGCCGGTGCGCACATGCGCGAACAGCACGATCATCGAGTTCGACTCGAGCGTCGGCGACGGCTCGCGTCCGGCCGAGCGCAGCAGGCCGTCGATGATGCGGCGGTTCTGCATGTCAGGCGTGAGCAGGCAGAGCGGCACCTCGCCCACCTCCGCCCATGTGACGGTGTCGCGGTTGCCGAGCGCGCCGGAGCGCGAGGTCAGCAGGCGATATTCCTCCAGATAGAGCGGCACGGTGTTGACGCGGCCGACTGGCTCGTTGTCGAGGTAGGTGAGTCCGGCATCGACTTCCAGGTTCTCGAGCAGGCGCAGCACCTCGCTCGATGTCCGCGAGACGATGCTGAAGCGCACGTTGGGATGCTTGGCGCGGTAGGGCGTCGTCAGCATCGCCGTCATCGCCAGCGCGGTCGGGATCGCGGCGATCCTGATGTGCCCGGCCAGCCCGCGCTTGAGCGCGTCCATGTCCTGGCGCATGGCGCGCGTATCGCCGACGATGCGGCGCGCCCAGTCGAGCACGCGCTCTCCTTCGGGCGTGAACCCGCGGAAGCGCGAGCCGCGCTGAACCAGCAGAAGCCCGAACATGTCTTCCAGTTGCTTGATGCCCGCCGACAGCGTCGGCTGGCTGACGTTGCACGTCTCTGCCGCGCGGCCGAAATGTTTTTCGCGCGCCAACGCGATGATGAATTCAAGCTTGTCGATCATGTCCGCTGGCGTTCGTCGTCGTGCACTGTGGCGGCCACTCATAAGCGGTGCGCGGTTAAAGAAGAAGCCTCAATCGGCGGCGGCGCGGCAGTTGCATGCTCGATCCATAAGCTCGATGACACGATCCGCCTTGCCTATGGATGAGCGACGGCCCGTGGCGTGCGAGCGGACGCGCAGCGCCATCGTCGCGCGCGGCACGACCTCATAATCTCAAGTTATGCCTTGTGCCGGCGCGCCTCGCCGACGTCGCCGATTGTTCGATCCTGCCCCTAATTTTCCTGGCATTCTTGACCGGATGGGGCGCGTGGCCTAACGTCTTTGTGCGAGACGACACCGTTGAACGCCGTGCCCCGTGTGGGCCAAGTCCGCCGCAAGACTGGCGGGGCGTTATCCTGGCGGGTCCGCTCACATCCCTTCACACCTGTCGGCATGAACGAGGCGCACCGCGCCTCGCGGCTGTCGGCGTTCAAGGCTTGTTGGCGCGTTCGCCGGACGCGCCGGCATGGAGCATGGCGTGAGGTCACCTGCGCGAACGGATCAGTCCCTGCGTACGCTCGCCGCGGCCGCCGCGCTGGCGAGCGCACTTGCGTCCGGTCCCGCCCAAGCCGTCACCATGGAGCTCGAGCCCTGGCATGACGGGGCCCTGCCGAATTTCACGCTGCCTGCCGCCGACGGCCGCGATATTGCGCTCGAGACGGGCCGCGGCCGCGTCGTGCTCGTGCATTTCTTTGCGACATGGTGCGAGCCCTGCCAGGACGAGCTGCCCGCATTGCGCCGCTTCGCGCAGCGGGCGGCAAGCGATCCGATCGTCGTGATGGCGATCTCGGTGGCCGAGGTCGACCTGCGGGTCAGACGCTTTCTCGAAACGATGCCTTTGAATTTTCCGGTCCTGCTCGACCGCGACCGCGCCGTCGCGAAGGCGTGGAACATCTCCGCCCTGCCCTCGACCGTGATCCTCGACCGGACACTCGCTCCGAGACTCGTCGCGCAGACCGACGTCGCCTGGGACCGCATCGACCCGCGCGCGCTCGTCGATACGCTCGGCGCAGCGCGCATCCCAAAATCTTCGCCCTCGCCAACCGGGAGTAACGACCGATGACACTCGACCGACGTGACATCCTCATCGGCGGCGCAGCCGCTGCGCTCGCGACCGCCCTGCCCCAGACCGCCGGCGCACAGAGCGCCTTTGCGCCGCGGCCCGGCGCGTGGCGGCGCTTCGAGATCACCACGCGGCTCGAACCCGCCAAGGCCGGCGGCGGCGCCATGCAGGCCTGGATCCCGCTGCCCGCCGTCAACGCGCGGGACTGGTCGCAGTCGAACGGCAGCACGTGGCGCACGAACGGACGCGGCGTCATCAAGCACGACGCCAAGTACGGTTCGCAGATGCTGCACGTCGAATTTGCCGCCGACGAGAAGGCGCCGTTCGTCGAAGTGACGAGCAACATCGCCACGCGCGACCGCGCCGTCGATTTCGCCAAGCCCGGGACGCCGGCCCCGCTCACGAGCGCCGAACGCAAGGTCTACCTCTCCGGCACCGAGCTCATTCCGGTGGACGGCATCGTCAAGCAGACCGCCGACAAGATCGTCGCCGGCGCCAGGACCGACGTCGAGAAGGCGCGGGCGATCTATGAATGGGTCGTCGAGAACACGTTCCGCAACGCCAGCACGCGCGGCTGCGGCATCGGCGACATCGCCGCGATGCTCAAGTCCGGCAACCTCGGGGGCAAATGCGCCGACCTCAACGCGCTCTATGTCGGCCTCGCCCGCGCCGCCGGCCTTCCCGCGCGCGACGTCTACGGCGTCCGCGTGGCGCCCTCGCAGTTCGGCTACAAGAGCCTGGGCGCCGGTTCGGAGAACATCACGAAGGCGCAGCACTGCCGCGCCGAGGTGTACCTTGCCGCATTCGGCTGGGTGCCGGTCGATCCCGCCGACGTCCGCAAGGTCATCCTGGAGGAGCCTCCGACCAAGCTGGCGATCGGCGATCCCAAGGTCGTGGCCGCGCGCAAGGCGCTGTTCGGCTCCTGGGAAGGAAACTGGCTGGCGTACAACTTTGCGCACGACGTGGCGCTTCCGGGGTCGAGCGGTCCCAAGCTCGCCTTCCTGATGTACCCGCAGGCCGAGAGCGCGAGCCTGCGGCTCGACTGTCTCGATCCCGACACGTTCAAGTATACGATCCACGCCAGGGACGTCAGCGCGGCGTGAGGCCGGCACGCGCGGCGCGACTGGCAGACAGCAAACGAAGGAGAGCGGCATGAACGTCCCGCAGATTCGCCTCACGAGCCTCGCGCATGGCGGCGGCTGCGGCTGCAAGCTTGCTCCCTCGGTCCTGCAGCAACTGCTGTCCGGCCAGTCGGCCGCTCACCCATACAAGCAGCTCATCGTCGGCATCGAGACCGGCGATGACGCTGCCGTGTGGAAGCAGGAGGACGGTACCTGCATCATCGCGACCACCGACTTCTTCATGCCGATGGTCGACGATCCGCACGACTTCGGCCGCATCGCCGCGACCAACGCCATCTCCGACATCTACGCCATGGGCGGCACGCCGATCATGGCGCTGGCGATCCTCGGCATGCCGGTCGACAAGATCGCGCCGGAAACGGTGCGGATGATCCTGGAGGGCGGCCGCGCGGTGTGCGAGACGGCCGGCATTCCGATCGGCGGCGGACATTCCATCGATTGCCCGGAGCCGGTCTATGGCCTCGCCGTCATCGGGACCTGCCGGGCCGAGAACGTGCGGCGCAACGCCGATGCAAAGCCGGGCGATGCCGTCATCCTGACCAAGCCGCTCGGGGTCGGCATCTATTCCGCGGCCATCAAGAAGGACCTGCTTCCTCCCGGCGGCTACCCCGAGATGATCGCGACCACGACGCTGCTCAACCGCGTCGGCGCGCGCCTCGGCAAGGACGACGCCGTGCACGCCATGACCGACGTCACGGGCTTCGGCCTGCTCGGCCACGGGCTGGAGATGGCGCGCGGCTCGAACGCCACCCTGGTGATCGACCTCGCGGCGCTGCCGCTGCTGTCCCATGCGGCGGCACTGGCGCAGCAAGGCTGCGTGACCGGCGCCTCGCACCGCAACTGGGCGAGCTACAGCGAGAGCGTCACCCTGCCCTCCGGCTGCGAGGACTGGCAGCGCCACGTGCTGACCGATCCGCAAACGTCGGGCGGCCTGCTCGTCGCCTGCTCGCCCGATCGCGCCGAGGATATTCTCCGCATGATCGCCGGCGACGGCTATCCGTCCGCGCGCATCGTCGGGCGCATCGAGGCCGGGCCCGCCGCCGTGCGCGTCGAGGCGTGAGCCGGCGCTGACGATCGAGGCACGTCGCGCGCGCCCGCAGCGCTCGCCTGCTCGATCCGCGCAAAGCGCCCGGCTTGCGCCGGAGCCGGTTCCACCTGCCTTTAATTTCAGCAGTCTCCTGCCGGTGATCGCCGGCCCTTCAAATCGAGCCCGCCCGCGCAAGGACTTGGGAAGGATCGCGCGAAGATCTCGCGCGCGCGGCCAAACGCGCACTATCATGGGAACGTCAGGTCCGCCCGGCCACCCGGCCGGCGGATACGGCCGCCGGGGTTCGTTCATACTGCGCTCGACGATGGGCACATGTCCGCGGACATGCGCGCCGTCGCCGTCAATCGAATCGTGGAGGCCGCATGTTCGCCTGGTACTCCGGGTTCACGCCCGAACAGCGCAAGACGTTCTGGGCCTGCTACGGCGGCTGGGCGCTCGACGGCATGGACGTCCAGCTCTACACCTTCCTCATTCCGACGCTCACGGTGCTGTGGAGCATGAGCCAGGCGGAGGCCGGCGTCATTGCCAGCAGCGCCCTCATCACGTCGGCCGTGGGCGGATGGCTCACCGGCATCCTGGCCGACCGCTACGGGCGGGTACGGATGCTGCAGGTCACGATCCTCTGGTACTCGCTGTTCACGGCGGCGAGCGGCCTCACCAATTCCTTCACCGAGCTGCTGATCGTTCGCAGCCTGCAGGGCTTCGGCTTCGGCGGGGAATGGACCGCCGGCGCGGTGCTGATGGGCGAGATCGTGCAGGCCCGCCACCGCGGCAAGGCCGTCGGCACGCTGCAAAGCGGCTGGGCCCTCGGCTGGGCGCTGGCGGCGCTGTTGTCGACGTTCATCCTGACGCAGCTTCCGATGGAATGGGGCTGGCGCGTGCTGTTCTTCATGGGCGCCACGCCGGCCCTGATGCTGCTGTTCATCCGGCGCCACGTGCGCGAGCCGGCGATCTTCCTGCGCAGCCGCGGCACACCCCACGCCGGCGGGCTCGCGCAGGCGCACCTCATCTTTGCTCCGGCGCTGCTGCGCACCACGGTGCTGGGCGCGCTCGTCTCGACCGGAGCGCTCGGCGGCTACTACGCGCTGATGACGTGGCTGCCGACCTACCTGCGGCTGGAGCGCGGGCTGACGATCTTCTCGAGCGGGCTCTATCTCGGCGTCATCATCGCCGGCGCCTTCGCCGGATATCTCGTGAGCGCCTATCTTGCCGACGCCATCGGCCGCCGCCGCAACTTCCTCCTGTTCGCGCTCGGCTCGCTGGTGATCGTCGCAGGCTATACGCACGCGCCGTTCGGCAACGAGGCCATGCTGGTCCTCGGCTTTCCGCTCGGCTTCTTCTCGCTCGGCGTGTTCAGCGGCATCGGCCCATTCCTGACGGAGCTGTTCCCGACCGGCGTGCGCGCCTCGGGACAGGGCTTTTCCTACAACTTCGGACGCGCCATGGGCGCACTCTTCCCGGCCCTGGTCGGCTTCCTGTCGGCGACGATGACGCTGGGTCAGGCGATCGGCGTCTTCGCCGGCGCGGCTTACGCCATGCTGGTGCTGGCGGCCTACGGGCTTCCCGAAACCAACGGGAAGGAGCTTGCCCCGGGCGATCGCCCGATCCCGCTCGGCACGGGAGCACACAGTCCGCCGGCGTCGTGACAAGGCCGGCGGCGGGGACGCTGCTCAGATGTCCGGTTCGTTGCGCAGGATGATGAGCTGGACGATCTTGTCGCGCAGCGGCGAGAAATAGAACGTGAGGACGAGCGGGTCGGGAAGCCCGCGCTTGTCGTAGTCGCCGTCGACGTTCGCCGACACGACCACGTGACCATGGTGGTCCACCGCCTTCACCACGTACATGGTGAGACGTTGGCCCACGATCTCGCGCGCCGCCCAGTCCCTGATCGCCGCCTTGCCCCAATACTCGCGCAACTGGTCGTTCACCAGCGCATCGTCCGCAAACGTCGCGACCAGGGCTTCGAGGTCGAAGGTGTTGGTGGCCATGACATAGGCCGCCACCGGTCCGGGCAGGTCCAGCGCGCTGTTGCCGACGACCTTGAGCGCGGTGATTCCGTCGTCCGTGGTCGTGAAGCTCCAGTCGCACTGCTCCGGCCTGCCTCCGGGGCGGTTGAGCACCACGGTGAGCAGGTGGTTGGGTCCGCGCCTCGCCACGTTGATGGGCTGGATCGTGGTGCCCTCCTCCCCGAAGCAGCGTTCGCTCCATGCGCCGATGGCATCGCCACGGAACTCCTCGCCGGCTTCGAAAACGGCGGCCTCGCGCGCCCATGCGGCGGCAAGCGCCGCAAAGTCCCGCTGCCGCGCCGCCTGCAGGAACTTGGCGATGGCTGGCGGAAGGTTCGCAAGTCGCATATTCACCAATGATATTGCGAGGCTCGCGGCGGCGCGGCCTCCACGCGGGGGAACATGCCGATCATGGACTTGGGCGCGTCCTCTGGCTTGTTAAGAGTCGTGAAGACGTGTGAATGGCGCGCCGGCGCAGCCTGACACCACGCATCCACGCGGGAAGACCCACGGGCCCTCGACAGGGTGCGATCCCGACGCAACGCGGACTGTTCCGTTTCAGGCCAGCAGCGCCCGCGCGGCCCGCAGATCCGCGGTGTCGTGGCCTTCCGCGAACTGGCCGTAGACGGCCGCGAGCCGATCGCGCGCCTCGGCTTCCCGCCCCTGCTCCGACCACAGGCGCGCAAGGCTGGTCGCGGCCCGCAACTGCCAGGACGGCGCCGATTGCAGGCCCGCCAGTTCGAAGGCGTCGAGGAAGCAGGCCTGCGCCCGCTCGGGCTGCGCCGTCGCCGCCAGGAAGTCGCCCTTGATCCGCAGCAGATCGGGCATGCTGAAGCGATCGCCGTTGCGCTCGACGAGCGCGATGGTGTCGTCGATCAGAGCGATCGCGTCGTCCCACCGCCCACTCATGGCCAGCGCCTCGGCCAGCGCGCTGTTGAGCGCCGCGGTCAGCAGCTCGTAGCGGTCCGCATGCAGTGCCTCGAGCGCGCCGCGCAGCAGTTCGGCGCCCGCCTCCGGTTCGCCGCGTCTGGCGGCGAGCTCGCCCTTCACCCCCGCCCCGAGCGCGCGATAGGGCGCGAGCGAGTGCCGCTCGGCCTGCGCGATGAAGCGGTTGATGCTCTCCTCCGCGCTCGCCCAGTCGCCGGTCCAGCCATAGACGGAGACCGCCCAGATCAGCGCGATGCACAGCGTCACCGGGTGGCCGATCGCGGACGCCTCTTCCACGGTCTCGCGCGCCGTGCGCACGGCCTGGTCGGGATAGCCCTGCAGCCACAACGTCCGCGCCAGGGCGATGCGCGCCCGGTTGCGGTGATGGAATCCGAAATGGATCGTGTGAATGCGCTGCGAGGCGGGCGGCTGCACCAGGGCGGCCTCGAGGTGGATACGCGCCTCGGCCTGGTTTCCAAGCAGATGATAGGAAATGCCGAGCAGCGAATGCGCGGCGGCGATGCCGACGGGATCGCCGATGTCGTGCGCAACGGCGGCGCCGCGCTGCGCGAATTCCAGCGCGCGGTGAAAGTCGCCGGCGCGCTCGTGGAAAATGTGCAGACGCCCCAACAGCCGAAGCTGGTTGAGCCGGTCCTCGTGCCCTTCGGCCAGTTCCAGGCCCCGGGCATAAGCCGCGTGCGCCCGGTCGTTGTTGCCTTGCGTGAACATCAACGACACGCCGAGCGCTCCCTGCAGCGTCATCTCGCGCCGCGAGCCGCGCATGGTCTCGTCGAGCTCCGCCAGGGCGCGCTCGGTCCACCGATGGCATTCGCCCAGCAGCGACATGTCCAGGAACAGCCGGGCCGAGGCCGCCGCGAGCGCGGTTCCGAGGTCGATGTCGCGGCGCTCGAAGAAGCACCATTCCAGCGCGGCGCGCACGTTGCCGAGGTGATCCGCCCAGGCCGCGAAATCATGGTCGGCATCCGGAGCGCCGGCGCGTTCGAGGTAGCCGCAGAAATACAGCGCATGGCGGCGCGCGGTGAGGTCGATCTCGCCGCTCTCCATGAGCTTGCCGAGGGCGTAGGCACGCGTGGTGTCGAGCAGCCGGTAGCGCGTCGTGGCCGCGCCGGCGCTCGCCGACACGAGCGACTTCGCGACCAGCCGGCCGAGCGCTTCGACCACCTGCGCCGCCTCGACCGCGTCCGCGGCGGCCACCGCCTGCGCGGCCTCCAGCGTGAAGAAGCCGACGAACACCGCGAGCCGGCGCAGCACCGCGCGTTCGGCATCGCTCAGCAGGTCGTAGCTCCAGTCGAGCGTCGCGCTCAGCGTCTGGTGCCGTGGGAGCGCCGTGCGCCGGCCGCGCCAGAGCAGCCTGAACCGGTTGTCGAGGAGCGCGGCGGTCTCCCGCACGCCGTGGCCGCCGACGCGGCCGGCGGCGAGCTCGATCGCGAGCGCGATGCCGTCGAGCTTGCGGCAGATCTCGGCGACGATGGGCGCATCGGCGTCCGTCAGCTCGAAACGGTGGCCGGCGGCCGCCGCACGTTCGACGAAGAGCTGTGCCGCCGGAAACACCATCATCTGCGCGGCAGTGAGCGCGATGCCTTCCGGAGGGCTGCCCAGCGGCTCGAGACGATGCACGTGCTCGCCCTCGACGCGCAGCGCCTCGCGGCTGGTGGCGAGGATATGCACGCGCGGCGCCTCCTCGAAGATGTGCTCGGCCAACGCCGCCGCGCTCTCGACGACATGCTCGCAACTGTCGAGGACGAGCAGCATGCGCCGGTCGCGCAGGAACCTGATGAGACTGGGCGTCGGGTCGTCCGACTGAACGAGAAGCCCGAGCGTGGACGCGAGCGCGCTGGGCACGAGCCGCGCATCGCTCAGCGGCCCGAGATCGACGAAGCAGACGGCGCCGTCGAAGGCCGCAAGCTGCGCATGGCCGACGGAGATCGCGACGGTCGTCTTGCCGATGCCGCCGGGGCCGAGCACGGTGACGAAGCGCTGCTCGGCGAGTTGCTCGACGATCGTGCGCACGGCCTCGTCGCGGCCGACCATGCGCGTCAGCCGGGCCGGCAGCCGATAGACCTGGTCTGACACCGTCGGCTCCGCCGCCGCCGGCGGGGGCGCGCCGGACCCTGTCAGCGGGGCCACGAAGCAATAGCCGCGTCCGGGGATGTTCGTCACGTAACGCGCGCCCGGCTGCCCCTCCCCGAGCGCCTTGCGCAGGCTTGCCACGTGCACCCGCAGGCTGCTCTCGTCGACGGTGACGTCGGGCCACACGCGCGCCATCAGCTCCCTCTTGCTGACGACCTCGCCGGCGCGCTCGACCAGCACGATCAGGACATCGAGCGCGCGGCTGCCCAATTGCAGGGCAACGCCATTTCTCTCGAGGCGCCGCTCGGCCGCAAACAGCCGAAAGGGCCCAAACGAGACGCCGGGTTTGGTCCGCGTACCGTTGCCGTTCATGAAATACAACTGTTGGCAAGCGCTCGTGCTCTCCGCTTTTAAAGCAAGCGCACGCCGGAGCCAACTGCGCGCCTCAGGGCGTTGAGCTCGAGATCAGATCATGGTGCTGCGGCCGCATCGACGCGCGTGCCTGCTTGAAGGGAAATCCAAACACTTCGACTCAAAGTATCGCGCGTGAGCGTGCGCCGTCTTCCCTCGCGCGACTTTCGCTCCCCGCGGACGGCCCGTTACATCGCCGCCTCGCGCGCGGCGGGCAGCGCGAGGTGGAACGTCGCACCGTGCATGCTGTTGCGCGAAGCCCAGATGCGCCCCTCGTGAGCCTCGACGATCGAGCGGCAGATCGACAGCCCGATGCCCATGCCGTCGCGTTTCGTTGTGTAAAACGGCGTGAACAGGAGATCCGGGTCCGGCACCGGGATGCCGGGACCATTGTCGCGGACCTTGACCCCGACCATGCCGCAATCGGTGTCGTGATGCGATTGCACAACCAGTTCGCGCGGCCGGCCATTGACCGCCGCCATGGCCTGGACGGCGTTCACCAGCAGGTTCAACGCGACCTGCTGCAGTTGGACGCGGTCGCCCAGCACGCGCGGCAGGCCGGGCGCGAGTTCGAGCCGGAGCGCGACGCGCGTGCGCGCCATCTCCGGGCGAACGAAGGAGATCACATCGGCAATGACGTCATTGAGATCCAGTATGGTCTTGTCGGTCTCGCCTTTGCGCGACAGCGCGCGCAGGCTCTGGATGATCTCGCTCGAGCGCAGCGCGTTCCTGATCACCGCCGCTAGGCTGGCGCGTGCCCGCTCGATCTGGGGTTCGTCGCGGTCGAGCCAGCGCAGGCATGACTCGCAGTTGGTGACGATGGCGGCGAGCGGCTGGTTCACCTCGTGCGCGATCGACGCCGTCAGCTCCCCCAGCGTCGTCAGCCGGGCCGCATGGGCCAGATCGGCGGGCAGCGGCGGCGGAGCCGCCGCGGCCGGCATCCCTGCGCCGATCGCATGCAGGGCGCGCGAATGTCCCTGGCCGACTCGGACGGAGGCCGCCGTACCGATCGCGTTGGCACGCCTCGAAGCGCTGGCCGTACGTGTTCCTGTGGTCATGAACGGATCCCTTCAGCACGACGTATGCCTGAATTCTTGAGCTTAAGATCGCGCGGATCGGCGCAACCGGCGAGTTCACCGTTGTGAAGGCGCGTTAAGAGATGTCAGGCACGGACGGGCCGCAGGAGACCGCGCGGAACGTGCGGGCGAAGAAATCCCGTGTCATTCACGCGACTTGGCCGCGCGTGGCGGCGGACGACTCCGTCCCGCCATCACTCTCGATTAAAGTTTGAGCGGTCGCGTGCGAGCGCGCGGCTCGACGGCCGGCGATCGCTGGCTTATCTCGCATGGCCGGCAGCCAGACCCGCAGCCAAGGAGCAGACATGAGCCGACCTCCGCTTCCCCCCTTCACCCTCGAGACCGCCACCCAGAAGGTGCGCATGGCGGAAGACGCCTGGAACACGCGCGACCCGGTGCGCGTGTCCCTGGCCTATACGCCCGACAGCCGCTGGCGCAACCGTGCCGAATTCCTGTCGGGCCGCGACGAGATCGTGGCCTTCCTCACCCGCAAGTGGGCGCGCGAACTCGACTACCGGCTGGTCAAGGAGCTGTGGGCCTTCCGCGACAACCGCATCGCGGTGCGCTTCGCCTATGAATGGCACGACGACAGCGGCCAGTGGTTCCGCAGCTACGGCAACGAGAACTGGGAGTTCGACGGCGAGGGCCTGATGCGGCTGCGCATCGCCAGCATCAACGACCTGCCGATCGCCGAGGCCGATCGCAAATATCACTGGCCGTCGGGACGCCGGCCGGACGACCACCCGTCGCTGAGCGAGCTCGGGCTCTGATTGCCGGCGCGCCGCGCTAGTGTCCCGATTCCGAAGTTCGCAATACTGTGAGGCAGGCCCTGATGCGAACTTCGGAATCAAAGGGACACTAGCAAACATATGATTCGCTAGTGTCGTTTTGGTTCAGAAATTCGCTTGAGCGACTCGCGGCGATAATGCCGCGAATTTCTGAACCACGACACTAGAGCCCGCTGAACCAGTTGTAGCCCTGGTTCTCCCAATAGCCGCCGGGGAAGTCGTTGGTGACGGTGAGCGAGGCGATGTGCTTGGGGTTCTTGAAGCCGAGCTTGGTCGGGATGCGCAGCCGCAGCGGCGCGCCCCAGGGCGGATCGAGCGGACGCTGCTCGAAGTCGAGCGTCAGGATCGTCTGCGGATGCAGCGCGCTCGGCATGTCGATGCTCGACCAATAGTCGTCGAAGCAGCGGAAGTTGACGTACTTGGCGCGCAGGTCCGCGCCGACGCGGCGCAGGAAGACGTGCAGCGGCACGCCGCTCCACTGCCCGACCTGGCTCCAGCCCTCGACGCACACGTGCCGCGTGATCTGCTCCTCCTGCGGCAGCGTGCGCAGATCGGCCAAAGTCCAGGACTTCTTGTCGTCCACCAGCCCCGAGACCTCGAGGCGCCATTGCGACGCATCGACCATCGGGACCTGCCATTCGGGATAATAGGCGTTGAAGCGGAACGGGCGCGTGATCGCGCTCGCCGGATAGGTCTGCGCCAGCCGGTGCGGATCGAACAGGGCCGCCTGCACGCGATCGTTGAAGCTCGAAATCGCGCGCAGGGCGTTGTCGACCCCGCCGTCGCTCGAGAGGTCGCAGCCGGTCAGCAGCGTGAGCGCGCCCAGCGACAAGCCGCTGCGCAGGAACAGCCTGCGGTCGAGCCGTTGCAGATCGCTCCTGATCTCGCTCAGCCGGACCGCGGGCCGCGGCCGGCCGCTTCGCTGCCGGTTCATCACGAACGTCCTCCCTGCTCGTCCTCGCCGCGCAGCCCGACGACCATAGAGACGAGCGTGCGCGGGAACAAAGCGACCAGCGTCAGGTGCACGGCCAGGAACCCGACGATCAGCACCATCATGCTGAAGTGGATGACGCGCGCCATGTCGTAGCCGCCGAACAGGTCCGTCAGCCACGCGAGCTGCACCGGCTTCCAGATCGAGAGGCCCGTGAGCACGGTCAGGATCACCACGAGGACGACGCCGACGTAGAACAGGCGCTGCACCGCGTTGTACTGGCCGAGCCGGTGCGGCAGGCGCAGCCGCAGCGCGCGCGCGATGTCGCGCGCGACCCGCCGCGGCCGGATCGGAAGGAAGTCGCGGCGGAAGTGTCGCGAGACGATGCCGTAGGCGAGATACGCGAGGCCGTTGATCAGCAGCAGCCACATCGCGGCGAGATGCCAGGCGATGCCGCCCGCCAGCCATCCGCCGAGCGTCATCCAGCGCGGAAAGACGAAGGGCAGCAGCGGAGACGCGTTATAGATCTGCCATCCGCTCAGGATCATGCACAGGATCGCGAACGCGCCGATCCAGTGCATGACGCGCACCGGCCATGCGTGGGCCGCCCGCCGGTCGGTCCGCACGGCGGGGCCTTCCGCCCTGCCCGCCTCGACCCGTTGACGATAGATCAGCTCGGCCACGGCGCGCTCCTCACATCGGCGGCACGAGGCCGTTCTCGCCGACCGCGACGAACTGCGCCGTCGTCGTGCCGCCGGTCTCGGTGGCGCGCACGAACACATGCGCGCCCGGGATCACGGCCGCGCGGCCGGCCGGCTGGAACGCCACGATCGCCGCCGTCGGCGGCACCAGGATGCTCTGCTGGCCGCCGTTGTAGGTAACCGTGAGACGCCTGGCGCCGCCGGCGTCGGACGTGGCCGCAACGTTGCCGTTGGTCATCGCCGTGTCGACCATGGGCGTCGCCGCGCCGGAGGTTGCGGCGACCGTGCCGTTGGTCATGTTGGTCGACACCGAACGCCCTCCCGCCACCGTCCTATCCGGCAGGCTATCCCAGGCGTAATGCCCTTCGCCGGTGCCGCGCATGGAGGGCGGGAAGATCACAACTTCGAGCGCGACCAGGAAATTGCCGCTGCCCTTCGTCGCCGTGCCGATGAAGCTGCCCTTCTCGATCTTGGAAAGGTCGGACTTCACCACCGTCGCATATTTGGTGTCGTTCGTGAGCGCGAGCGTCACCTTGCCCTGCGCGGTGTCGACGATGAGCGCGTCGCCATCGACGGAGGCGACAGTCCCGCGGATCCTGTCGTTCGCGGCCGCAGCCGCGGCCGGAAGCGCGAGCGCGAGCGCAAGCGTCGCGCCCAGCGCCAAAGCGGACAGTCGTACCATGGTCGGTCTCCTCGCTGGATGATGCTGCGGGGATTAGGCCCGGCCGGCGGCGCGGCGGCTTGCGGGTCCGTGCGCTCGATTGATGGGACTTGCGCAATTGGTCCCCGGTTGAAACGAGTTGCCATCGGGGGCAAAAAAGCGCGAGGGCGGACACGAATCGAAGGCGGACATGGGACGACTGCTCGAGCGGCCGCGCGCGACGGTGGTGTGGATGCTGATGCCGCCGGCCATGCTGTCGGCCGGGCTCGCGGCGGCCTTCGCGGCCTATCAGCTGCTTCCGGGCGAAGACGCCGCCCTGCCCGAGGAGCTTGCGCCGCTGCCGCTGGTCGTTCCGTGGACGATCCTGCTCCTGGCCGTCACGGAGGCGGTGCTGGCCTGGTTCGCCATCCGCGCCGGCGCACGTCTGCCCGCGCTGCTGTTCACGATGGCCGCCGCCGTCACAGCGGCGACCAGCCTGTGGCCGCTGTTCGCGCTCGGGCTCTACGCCTATCGGGAGAACGTCTCGCTCTCGTTGTCCGTGTCAGAGCCCGGCGCCTCACCGATCGGCGTCGCAAGCGGCGCGCCCCTGGGCGGAACGAGCGCGGCACCCGCGCCGCGCCAGGACGCCGCATAACGGCGGCCGGGACGGCGCGTCCGCCGCGCACGCCAGATGATGCGCCCGGAGCATGTCGTTCGAATGCCCCGTCAGCGCCGCACAGGCATCATGCGCTCTATTCGCTGGTGGCGAGCCGGCCGAAGGCGCGTTTCCACAGCCCGCTCACGATCGCCGGCCTGTCGAGCTTGCGGATCTCCTGCGAGTAGCCGCCGGTGTAGAGCTTGACGATCAGCCGGTCGTGCGTCGCCGGATCGAGGCGCAGCGCACCCCTGACCAGCAACCCTTCCGCGCTCTGCATCATCCTGTCGGCGCGCGCCACCAGCGGCGGAAACCCCGCAACGTCGATGAGCATCTCCTGCCCCGCGGCGATCGCCGTGGGATGTCCAAACGAGACGACGGCAGCGCTGAGGGACAGGGTCGCGAGCCGGCCGCGCTCGACCCGATCACCCGCTTCCACACGCGCGGGTTCATCGATCACGAAGCTGTCGAGCTGGGCGAGCGGCTTCTCGAAGCAGATCAGCGCCGCGATCATGAGGACGAGGACGTTGACGCCGGCCCAGTACAACGCGACGATCGAAAATTCACCGGTTCGCACCGGCGCCCATTCGGGAACGATGTTGATGAACGCGCCCGCGGCCGTCAGCGTGATCAGCACTGCGATGCAGGTGAACGTATAGGAATCGAACGCGCTCTGCTCGGTGCGGCTGCCCTTGGGCGTCACCCGGAATGGTTCCCCGAACGGGCGGATCAGCGTTGCGATGACGGTCGGCAGCAGGCGGAAGGTCGAGAACACACCGACCGCGTTCGAGAGCAGCGGCAGATAGCGGTGCGGCGTGATCCACACCATGAGGAAGAAATAGGCGAGCACGACCGGCAATTGGTAGTAGACGATATCCGCGACGCTCGTGAAGTAGAGCGGAGCCAGGCCGGTCCACAGGTAGACGATCGGCACGATCAGGATCGCGAATCGCACCACGTACTGCACCAGCCAGCTCAACGGGACGAACATGATGCGCTGGAAGAGACTGAGCCCCGGCCCGCGCAGGGGCCCGCTGGGCACGAACAGGCTCTGGATGCCGCCCCTGCACCAGCGGCTGCGCTGGATGAAGTAGGCCCGCAGGTTCTCCGCCGCCAGCCCCATCGACAGGCGCTCGTTCAGATAGCGTGTCTTGTATCCCTTGTTGAGCATCGCCAGCGTGGTGAGCAGATCCTCGGTGATCGACTCGGTCGGGATCCCTCCGATCGCATCGATCGCGCGCCGGCGCATGATCGAGGACGAGCCGCAGCAGAAACTGACATCCCATGCGTCGCGGCTGGCCGCCATCTCGTCGAAGAACAGCCGCTGCTCGTCCGGCCAGAACCGCTCGATGCCGAGGTTCGACTGGACCGGGTCCTTGTTGAAGAAGTGCTGTGGCGTCTGCACGATGCCGATCGTCGGATCGCTGAAGAACGGAACCGTGCGGCGCAGGAACTGGCGGTACGGCACGAAGTCGGCGTCGAAAATCGCGACGAACTCTCCCGAGGCGGTGCGCAGACCGTTGTTCAGGTTGCCGGCCTTGGCATGTCGATTGTCGGCGCGCGTCACGTAGTTCGCGCCCTTCGTCTCGCAGTATGATCGCAGCCAGTCCCGGTGCTGGTCGTCGAGCACGTAGACCTGCAGCTTGTCCTTGGGATAGTCGAGCGCCAGCGCGCCGACGATCGAGCGTTCGAGCACGTCGATCGGCTCGTCGTAGGTCGGAATGAGGACGTCGACCGTCGGCCATTCGTGCTCGGGCTTTGCCGCAAAATCGGCTTGCAGCGCGTCGGCTTCCTTGCTGCGGTCCGCGAAGCGGCTCATGGTCAGCAGCATGATCTCGCCAAACGCCAGCACCTCGATGATGAACAGGAACCACACCCAGGCGAGCGCGATCGCGTCACCCTCGAACGGCAGCACCGTTTCGAAAAATCGCCACCACAGATAGCGCACGCTCACGGCAAAGACGGTGGCGCAGGTTATCGCGCGCGTCCACGTGCGATGGCGCGGCCAGTTCGAGACCAGGATCAGGAAGAAGGACGCGACCAGCAGCGCCGGCGCGAGCGGCTCTAGGAGATACTGAACCATAGCGACCTCAGCCAACGCGCCGCCGGCAGCGAGCGCGTCCTGAAACGGACCTGCACGGAGCGCCCGACCTGGCAGAAGTTCGCATAGTCCGTGTTGAGCGCCGATTCCGGCAGGTTGACGCGGATGCGGGCGTCACGGCCGCGGCTCGCCGGGGGCTTGGCGGCGAGCACGACTTCCTCGACCACCGCGGCGCTGCCGCGCACGCTGGCGACCGTGCCGGGCAGCGTCTCGGAGCGCCCGATCAGGCGCACCTGCGCCTCGCGGCCGGGATAGATCTCGTCGTAGTCGATTTCCGACACCAGGATATCGACGAACAGGTCGCGGCAATCGAGCGCCTGCACGAGCTCGTTGCCGGTCACGACGTATGATCCCTCGACGACGTTCCTGCGCCAGATCACGCCCTCGAACGGCATCCGGACGATCGCAAAGCTGGCCGTCCGGTTGCGGGCATGCTCCTCGTCGTGCTGCATCTCGAGCTGCTCGATCTTCGCCTTGAGCTCGCGCTCGCGGTATTCGAGATCAGCCAGCTGGATCGTCACCTCGTCGAGCCGCTGCTGCGAATACGGCACGTCGTTGCGGCCTTCGCCGAGGAAGACGCCGCGCCGCGCCGCATCGAGCTGCTGGTTGAGCCGCTCCAGCTCCGCCCGTGCGATGGCGCCGGCGTTCTGCGCGGCGATGGAGGCCGCGCGCGCCTGCTCGACCATGACGTCCGCCACGATGCCCGTGGTTCCCAGCTTCTGCTTGCGCGCGAAGTCGGATTCGGCCGCCTGCTGCTGCGCCTGGGCGGTGGTGATCCGTTGGCGGCGGATGTCGATCTCATGGTCGAGGTTGCGGATGATCGCGAGCTGGTAGGCGTCGCGTCGCGCCGCCAGCTCCTCGTGCAGGGCGGCGAGCTGCGAGCGTTGCTTGTCGATCGCATCGAGCCGCTCGCGCGCGGCAGCGAGCTCGGCCTCGTTCTGCACCTCGACCGTGCGCTCGACGCGGTCGTTGCGGATGCCGAGCAGCTCGGTGCCCGCGGGAAGTGCGAGGCCGACCTTCGGCGGCGTCGCCGTCACGGTCCCCTCGATGGGCGCGGAAATGATGGTGAGGCGCGCGTTCACGGTGCCGTCGAGGCTGGTGTAGCCGGTCACTGCCGGCGCGATCACCACGGCCGCGACGATCAGCAGCACAATACCGACGAGGATGCGGACGAAACGGCTGTTCCAGATCATGCCCCGCTTTTATGGAGAGATCGGCCGCGATCGTTGACGCTTATCAATCGTTACAAATTGCTTCGAGCGCAACCTGCGCCTGCAAACGGCAACCGATGATCGGACGAGCGATGATGCGGCGCGACGGCACTGTTCCGGCAGGTTCTGGTCCTGCGAGTCTTGGTCCTGCGGGCCTTGGTCCTGTGGGGCTTGTTCTGGCCGGCCTTGCATCGGCATGGCTGGCAGTGCTGTCGCAGCAAGCCCTCGCCGCGCCTGGCACGGCCGACGTCGCCGCGGAGACGGACGCGGGCTACCCCTCGCGTCCGATCACGATCATCGTTCCCTACGCGGCCGGAGGCCCGAGCGATACGCTCGCGCACCTGATCTCCGGCCGGATGGCGCGTACGCTCGGCCAGCGGATCGTCATCGAGAACATCGCGGGCGCGGGCGGCACCACGGCGACGCTGCGCGCCAAGCGGTCCGCCGCGGACGGCTACACCTTGTCGATTGGAAATATCGGGACGCATGCGGCGGCGGCCAGCCTCTACCCGCGGCTGGGCTACAACCCGCGCACGGATTTCGAGCCGCTCGGGCTGATCGCCAGCGCGCCGATCGTCGTCCTGGGCAGGCGCGATTTTGCGCCGAAGGACTTCCGTGAGTTCGTCGATTATCTTCAGCTCAACAGCCACAATCTCGACGAAGCGCACGGCGGCGTCGGATCGATTTCATACGATGCCTGCCTGCTGCTCAATTACCTCGTCGGCGCGCGGCCGCGTCTCATTTCCTATGAAGGCGCCTCCCCCGCTCTCGATTCGCTGATGCGCGGGCGCACCGACTACATGTGCGACCAGACCATCAACGCCGTGCCGCGCGTGCGCGCGGGCAAGGTCAAGGCCTACGCGGTGGCCGCGCCCGAACGTTCGCCCGCGCTGCCGGATGTTCCGACCACGGCGGAAGGCGGCATGCCCCAATTCCAGCTCTCGGCCTGGCAGGCGCTGTTCGCGCCCCGCGGCATTCCCGCAAACGTCGCGGAACGGCTCAACGACGCCCTCGGCCAGGCGCTCGACGATCCGGTCGTGCGTGCGCGCATGGCGGAGCTCGGCGCCACGCCGCCGAACGGAGGACAGCGCACGCCGCAGGCGCTCGCCACGATGATGCAGGAGGAGATCGACCGCTGGGCCGCGGTCATCAAGGCCGCCGCCGGCAACGAATGACCGGCCGACGCCGCCGGCGTGTCGGGGCGCGGCAGCACAACGATTACTGCGGCGCGAACGGATTGCGCCAGCCGCCCGGACGCACGGCGCGCGGCGGATAGTGCTTCTCGAGATAATCCAAAATCAGATCCCGGTCCTTGCCCTGCACGTCGGGCATGTTGTGGCGCGCGGTCATGAAGGTGAGCGTGTCGTCCCACTGCGCGCGGCTCATCCCCTGCGCGGCGACCAGCTTGAAGTTGTGGCAGGCGGTGCAGGTGTAGAACGTCTCGTCGCGGCCCGCGCCCTCCGGCAGCTCGTCGGGCTGCTCCTCGCTCGGCGTGAATCCCGGTGCGGGGGATTGCGCCCCCGCACCCGCGATGAAGACCGCCACCGACGCCAGCAGGGCGAGCCCGACGGCGCCGGCACGTACGCTGCGCATGCGTGAACCCATCAGCCGACCAGCACCGCGACCCGATGCATCGGATTGCCGCCGTAGCCTTGCGGGTTCCAGTTGCCGGCGACGTGCGGCTGCATGCGCCCCTGCGAGTCGGTCGCGCGCGCCCACACCTCGAAATAGCCGTCGGACGGCAGCTTGAGCGCGGCGGTCCAGCGGTTCCAGTCGTAGCGGTTCTTGGGCGGCTCCAGCTTGGCTTCGCTCCAGGTCGCGCCGTAGTCGAGCGAGACATCGACCCGCCGCACGGTGAGATCGCCGGCCCAGGCCGCGCCGCGCAACGCCAGATCGCGCGTGCCGGCCGGCAGTCGCGCGCCGTTGCCCGGACTGGTGATGATGCTGCGCACCGGCATCGATTCCAGGATGCGGAAGTTGCTGTTGTCGGCCTTGCCGCCCGGAACCATCGGCACGATGGCGACGCGATAGCTCGCGCCGCCCATGCCCTGCCCGTCGTGCTCGCGGTCGCGCACCCAGATGCGCTTGAGCCACTTGCTCGAGGTCGAGCCCGGCCAACCCGGGATGACGAGCCGCACGGGGCCGCCATGGATGTTGGGGAGCGGCTCGCCGTTCATGGCCCAGACGATCAGGCTGTGCTCCTCCATCGCCTTGTCGATCGGCACGCCGCGCGACAGCGCATCCTTGCTGGCATCGCCCGAGAGATGCGGATCGGCGCCGTAGTGGCCGGTGTATTTCGCCGACGGCTTGACGCCCGCCGCCTTGAGCACGTCGGCGAGCGCGACGCCGGTCCATTCCGCGCACCCGGCCCCGCCGTTGGTCCACTGGTTGCCGCGTCCGGGCGGCGTGAAGAACGAGCGCCCGTTGCCGCCGCACTCCAGCACCATGCGATATGTCTTCTGGGGAAAGCGCTGCTTGAGATCGCCGAGGGTGAGGTCGAGCCGGTTGTTGACCTCGCCGTCGATCGTGAGCTTCCAGGCGTCGGGCTGCGCCGCCGCCTCGGGAATCTGTCCGTTGTTGCGGATGAAGAACTTGCCGATCGGCGTCGTCGCGTCGTCCAGCATGTGCTCGGGCGTCTCCGCCACCAGCGGCCGCTCGCCGAGCACGACGAGGCCCTTCTCCTTGCCGGGGAATTCCAGGATCTTCGGCCCGGCCTGCGCCGGTGCGCCGCCCGCGGCGGGAGCGCCCTGCGCCATGGCGGACGGGATGAGCCCGCCCGGCATGTTGCCGGCGAAGGGGATCGCGCCGCCGACGCCGGCGCCGAGCGCGGCAAGGCCGGCGCCGTTGAGGAAGCCGCGGCGGCTCACGCCCGTCTTGCGGCCGAACACGACGGCGTCGGCCCGTTCCGGATCCTGCGAATAGAGTTCCTCGAGCGAGCGCTCGATCCTGCTGGTCATGGCGTTCCTCCGAATGCCTGCGCGCGGTCGGTCCATCGATCGCCGCGCTTGTGCACCCGTTAGGACGCGCCAGGTCCCGCGTTCATTCCATCGCCGGGAAAATTTATCCGAGGCAGATCAGCCCAGGCACGGCCGGTGCCGCAGGTCGGGCCCGGCGGCGAGCCGCGTCGCGCCCGCGGTCTCCGCCTGCGCGAGCTGCGTGACCGAGGCGAAGCGCTGCGGATCCATGCGCTCGCCGGCGAGCGTGAACACGAACGATCCGACCGTCCACTGCGCCGACTGGCCGCCCGCCGGCAGCGCATCCGCATCGGCGACGCGCGCCACCGTCAGGTGCACGCGGCAGCCGCGCCCGCCGACATAGCTCGCCTCCAGCCGCGGAGCCGCCCCGTCCTGCACCAGGCCGGCGCGTTCGAGCCGCAGGCCCCCTGCTTCGAGGTTCGGCAGGCGGATGCCCCCGACGATCACGTCGTCCGGCAATCCCAGCGAACGCGGCGCGAACGCGGCGAGCGTGCCGCCGGGACTTGCGGCCCCCTGCACGGCGAGCACGGCGGCACCGCCCAGCCCCGCCGCCACGACCAGCACCGCCGCGATCTTGAGGCCGCGCTGCCAGCCCGCAGCCGCATGGCGGCGGCCCGCCGCGCCAAGACTCGACTCGCCAACACTCGCTTCGCCAACACCCGCCGTCGTCCCCTTGAGCGCCGCGAGCGTGGCGAAGGCGCGCGCGGCCTCGCGATCGTCGGCGATCCACGCCGCCACGTCGGCGACGCGCGCGGGCGGAAGCTCGCCGTCGACCAGCGCGTTGAGCTCGTCCCAGCGCCTGTCGTTGGCATTGCTCATTCCGACCCATCTCCCTGCGTGATGATGTGCAGCAGCGCCGCGCGCGCGCGCGACACCCGGCTCATCACCGTGCCCACGGGCACGTCGAGCGCCCGCGCGGCCTCCGCATAGCTCAGCCCTTCCACGTCGACAAGCAGCAGCAGGCGGCGCTGGTTGTGCGGGAGCCGCGCCAGCGCCTGCCGCACGCTGAGCGCGGTGATCAGCGCGCGGTCGGCGCCCCACGGATTGACGTGATCCGGCTCGACGACATGCGCCGCGCGGCGGCGGTAGGCGTCGATCGCCGCGTTGCGCGCGATGCGGTAGAGCCAGGCGCGATAGGCCGCGCGATCCTGCGGCACCTCCTTCGCGCCGAGCGCGCGCACCGCCGCCTCCTGCGCGATGTCGTTCGCCTCGCCCGCGCTGCGCATGAAGCGGCGCAGGAACGAGCGCAGCGCCGGCAGCAGTCCGGGCAGCAGGTCGTGCGCGCCCGGCAGCGCCGCCGACACCGCGCCGGCCGGCTCATCGGCAACGTCGCGCGCGCGCAGCTTCTGGTAGGGCGTGCTCATGGCCGCCGTCAGTGTCCGCCGTTTCGCGCCCGCGCGCAATCGATGCGGAGGGGGCGGCCGGCGCGCAGCGCCGTGTCCCGGGCATCCACGTCTTGCAGTGCGCGACGTGCCGCAAAAGAAACCGTTGGCACGGACCATCCACGTCTTGCAGTGCGCGGCGTGCCGCAAAGGAAAACGTTGGCACGGCCCATCCACGTCATTGCGAGGACGCCGAAGGCGGACGAAGCAATCCAGGCCGCCGTCCCCGCCCCGCGTGGCGCTTCAGGTCTGGATTGCGTCCTCGGGCGTCGCCCTCCTCGCAATGACGGCGAAGGCATCCACGTCTTGCAGTGCGCGACGTGCCGCAAAAGACAACGTTGGCACGGCCCATCCACGTCATTGCGAGGAGCAACGCGACGAAGCAATCCAGGCCGCCGTCTCCGCCCTGCGTGGCGCTTCAGCTCTGGATTGCGGCGTCGGGCGTTTCGCGCCCGCGCGCAATCGTCGCCGACGCCCCCTGCCACGGCGGCCGCGTCAGCCCGAGATTGCCGCGCAGCGTCGTCGCCGCGTAGGCGGTGCGATAAAGGCCGCGCCGCTGCAGCTCGGGAACGACCAGCTCGACGAAGTCGCGCAGGCTCGCGGGGAACAGCGGCGGCATGATGTTGAAGCCGTCGCATGCCCGTTCGGTCAGCCACTGCTCCATCAGGTCGGCGACGTCCGTCGGCGTACCGTTGACCTGATAGTGGCCGCGCGCGCCGGCGATGTGCCGGTAGAGATCGCGGATGGTGAAGTTGTTGCGGCGCGCCGCCTCCAGCATGATCTCGGCGCGGCTGCCGCCGATGTCGTTGATCGGCAGGTCCGGCACGGGCGCGGTCACGTCGTAGCCTGACAGGTCGTAGCCGAGCCGCTCCGACAGCAGCTCCAGCCCGGTCTGCGGAACGATGAGATCCTGCAGCGCGGCGAACTTGTCTTCGGCTTCGGCGCGCGTTGGCGCGACGTTGACCGACAGGCCGGGCATGATCTTGAGGCTGTCGGGATCGCGGCCGTAAGCGCGCATGCGCGTCTTCACGTCGGCGTAGAACGCCTTGGCGTGCTCGAGCGACTGCGAGGCGCCGAACACGACCTCGGCGGTGGCGGCGGCGAGCTCGCGCCCGTCCTCGGACGCGCCGGCCTGCACCAGCACGGGCTCGCCCTGCGGCGAGGGCGGCACGTTGAGCGGCCCGCGCACGCGGAAGAACTCGCCCGCGTGCTCGAGGATGTGCAGCCGCTCCGGGTCGAAATAGCGCCCGCTTGCGCGGTCATGCACGAAGGCGCCCTCCTCCCACGAGTTCCACAGGCCGCGCACGACGTGGGCGAACTCGCGCGCGCGGCGATAGCGCGTCGCCTTGTCCACGTGCTCGTTTAGGCCGAAGCCCTGCGCCTCGTACTTGTTGCCCGAGGTGACGAGGTTCCACCCCGCGCGTCCGCCGCTGGCGAGATCGAGCGAGGCGAAGCGGCGCGCGAGCAGGTAGGGCTGGTCGTAGGTCGAGGTGGACGTGCACACGAGCCCGAGGTGGCGCGTGTGCTGCGCGATCGCGCACATCAGCGTGAACGGCTCGATCCAGGCGCAGTAGGAATCGCGCGTCATCGCCGCCAGCGTGCCGCGCCAGAAGCTCACCGTGTCGGCCATGAAGAACATGTCGAACAGGCCGCGCTCGGCGAGCCTCGCGAGCTCGATCAGGTGCGCGATGTTGCCGCCGGAATCCGCCACGCCGTCGGGATGCCGCCACGCGGCGATGTGATGGCCGCACGGCCAGTAGAACATGCCGAGCTTGAGGTGTGCGGGTTTGCGTTCGGCGGACATGGGGGCGTGTCGCGTGCCCTGTGGAGTGGGGTGGGGTTAGGGGATGGTAGCGGTCATGCGGGGCTGGGCAAGCGGGGCGGGGAAGGTGGCGGCGGCGCGTGGGCTTGCTGTTGCGCCGCGGTGTTCATGGCGCGCGGCTCTCGCGGCGCCATGCTCATGGGCATGACGATTGTCGCACCAGCATGCTCCGCCCGCGTCATGCCCGGGCCGGCGCATTGTGCCTTGTCCCGGGCATCCACGTCTTAAAGCACGCGAAGTGAAGCAGAAAGGAAGGTGCGGACGGCCGGTCCAAACAACAAGCGCGCGGTCAACCACTATCTCCACGTCGTCGCGGGGCTTGGAGGCGCTCGGCTTGAGCCTATACACCGGCGTAACGCCCGGGATGCCGTCGCTAAGCACTAAGCGCCCTGCGTCCGACTCCCCCGGGATAGTTGATGTCAGGCTCTTATCGCGGACCCAATTGATAGTAGTCGAGATAGGCCTCACCTATCTTTACGCCGCTGGGCGTTTTGACCGGATGAAATCCGCTGTCCAGCTTCCCTGCTTCAATCTGCGCCGCGAGTTCTCGTAACGCCCAGGCCGTTTGGGCATCAATATCTCGTGCCGTACCGCTCCCGTTCTCAATTTCGACATGGCATATCAGGCCGGGTTGAAAGCCCGGTCCAGAAACCATAGCGGATTTGCTCATGGCAAGCTCCTATCATCTTAGCTGGCTTGTTTCTCATCGGCCTAATCGGGTGCCACACCGATTGCGGGTTCTTGATTGGGACTATTAGTAGAGCGCCGGGCGTCCACTTCTGCTCGCAAGCGCGTCTTGAGGATACGAAAGAGCCGCGACACCATCAAACGACTTTCCGTGCGCTCCCACAGAAAGATCGCCCGGGATGGGCCACGCCAACTTGAATAAACCGAATTTGTACCTAAGAATTAGAATGCGTCGTATTGCACAATGAGCCGTTTTAAATTGCTGTGGAGCTCGCTCTCGATCTCCGACCGGCCGCACCTCCAAAGTTCAGCCAGAACGAGTATTGCCTCGTCAACATCCCAAGGCTTTGCTGGCCGACCATCAACTAACGCGAACGGACCATCGGTTTCGGTGAGCAAGCGATCTCTTGGAACAAGCTTCACCAACTCTTTCCCCTTCGCCCCACGTAGCATTGCTGGACCCACACTAAACCAGCAATCAAGGTCTATCGCGCGTTTCAACTCGACACGGCTTCCGGAAAACCAATGTAGTATTGCAATTCCCGCCTTAGGGTGAGATTCAAGCCGATCGAGAACCTTGGTTGCCGCGCGCCGACTATGGATCGTCATGATCTTGCCGCCGGCTCGCTCGCACGCCGCAAGTATTCCGTCAAAGACACACACTTGGTCATTCCAGAAGGCCTCGGTTGCTGGCGCGCCATCTAGGCCGATCTCGCCAACGTAACGCGTTTGAGGCAGCAACTCTTCAAAGAGGGGCAATTCGTGCTTTCGCTCGCGTGCCAACTCGGGATGCAACCCTAAGGCGACGCGAATACGCGGGGCCCCGGCTACTAGTGCTGAGGTTCCGTGCCAAGCGCTCGGGGTAGTTGTCACTGAGAGTACGTAGGCATCACGGAAAATACATTCTCGCACAACCCTTTCTGGATTTGGGTACAAATCGAGATGGCAATGGAAGTCGATCATTTCACTCTTTGAATCTTTAGGAACTCTGCGAGTTCATCCAAGGCGCGTCCAGCGACGCTGCGAAGCTTATCCTTCTGATCGATGATCGGCGGGCTCAAAGTCGCACCGAGCCACGCATCCAGACCGGCATCCTTCGCAGTGGCTATCGCCATGGACGCGGCGCGGACGTCGTCGTACCGCGCGTGCTCCTTATCGTTCTTAGAAAGACTCTTGAATTTGTAGACCGTCTTGTCTGCATTTCCCCACTTTGCGAACGAAGCCCGCCGGATAAGGCACGGGAGACAGCGCCCGCAGTGCGTGTACGCGTATCGCTTGTAGCGGCCACAACTGGTCGTGCGATGTGCATGGGATAGCGCCAAGGCCTGATCCGCACAATCTCTCAGCATCTCTCCCTTGGTTTTGAACTGGTACGGGTTCACAAGGCGAACGCGCAGCCCTGCTGCTGCGAGCAACCGCTGCAGAAGGGCGAGAAAAACCGGGTGGCACGTTCGAGTGCTCAAACTCCCCAGGCGCATCCCAGTTAAGGGCGGATTGATAGAGATAAAGCCATTCTCGCAAATGTAGAGGGATACTTCCTCCCCTGCTTTATACCGGGCGAGGCTCGTCGCTACGAGCACACCATAGGCCAGGAACGCGATGGACCGCGCGCGCTGTGACGGCATCGCCTCAGCGTGTGGCACAACAACGTTGTGATTCAGACGCAGATGGCTGAGGCCTTCACCTATGAGTGAGACAAACTCATCTTGCTTGTCGTTGTCTCCGCGAACCGATTGGCTAACAGCGAACGGCTTATGGCCGGCCGCGGCCAGGTCGATTGCACCGATGAAGCTATCAAGTCCGCCCGAAATGAGCACAACGCTATCTTCCTTGGGAAGAATGACGTCTTTCGGCGGCGCGGGTTGGAACCCGCCTCCGATGAACTTGATCCGCCAGCGATCAGTCGTGAGAAAGCCGAGCAGTTCCTGCAACTCCTTCGCATGCGCGTGCCAAAATTTTTGGTCACCAACCGCGATCTGCAGTTCGAATTCGCGAGTCCACCCATCGGGACTCTTGGCTCGGTGCCCCGCAAGGTCGGCAGTGACGACCGACAAGGCGATGGATAGGAAATCCCACGCTCTCGGGACTGGCTGAAGCTTGCGACGTCGGACGCGCTGCCTGATAGCGGCGCCGGCACTCCCGAATTTTCCGCTCGGCCGCTGATCGTAGAGGACAACGTTCAGCGTGTCCGTCCGCGGCAGAAACCTGTGATCTCGGAGCGCGCAGACGATTTTCATGCGCCCTCATTTTCGAAAGTTTGTAATGCCTGAAACAGGGCCGAATGAACGATACTCGATACCCGCTCACTGCTGAGCCGCTGTGCTGTCTTCCTGAGTTTCCTGAAGGCAGCGGCCACTGTCTCCCGGATATACTCTTTGATGTCCTTCAGTCGACTGAGTGCTGTTGCAGAGCTTTGCGCGCGATCTTGGATGGTTTTCCCTATGTCGAGTTCGTATCGCTGAAAGACATCGAGCGCGACATATCGCTCTATGGCGAACAAGCGCTGCTCGTCAGTCAACTCCAAGAGATTCGCGTCCGGAAAGCGCTGCAAGACTTCCGAGAGACTCCCCTTGATTGCCCAGCGGCTGGCTTCACCATCAAGAGTGCTGTCCCCCGGCCGTACTGCCTCGACGACGGCATCCATGATTTCGGTAGCAGATCGCCCAACAAGCAGATCGCGATTGAGTCTGCGCGAGACTGCGTCAATGGCAGCGCCCTCGCCGGGAGACAGCGCCGAATAAAGTGCTCCCGCATTTTCGATCGTGCCACCGAACCGCTGAGTCGCAGTTGGAGCGCCACCGTAGCCGGATCCAATGTATCGGCCGACCGACCGCTTCATATCCAACGCGCGGCCACTCTCAGCAAAGCGTCCAGCTGCGCCGCGAGCGGTTGCAAAGCGCCGATCGGGCGCGATAGGAATTGGGCCTGGCTTCGGAGGCGGCGCTGGTTTAGGCCCCTCCGGTTTGCTTTCCGGTTTTTCGTCCGGCTTGCCTTCCTCCGTCTCCTCTTCCGGCTCGGGAGGTGGTGGAGGCGGCAGCGGCGGGACCCAGGGGGGCACCATGGGAACTCTACCAGGTGAACCCTTGCTTGAAGTCGAGGTGCCCATATCAGCCTAGCGCTTTAATCGCTTTCTTTACAGGAATGCTCACATCGCCCTGGTCCCATCGCTGGAACAAGCTCTTGGCCCATGGCTGGTCGCCAATCTTCGGCACAATGCTGGCCTTGATCTGCGACGCCGGCACCTCGGACAAAAAAGCAGACACGCGGAGGCCTTGCGCGGGATCTGCAGACCCGACGACGAGGAGCGCCTCTAGAATATCCGGCACTCCCCATTCCTGCTCCTGCCGTGCGCGATCCAGCAGCCTATCCATGATGATCGATTTTTCCGCGGGCGCAATTTTCGCAACTTTGGCGCTGAGACTCCCCGCCATCTCGGGGTGCTGCAATAGCCCCGAGAGCAGTTCAGCGCTCTCAGATGAGAGCTGATCTTCAGGAGTGATGAGGGGCGCGTGCTCGCGACTTACATAGAGCACGCCGCGAAGATCAAGGTCGGCGACACGCGGGGGCAAAGCGAGCCATTCTGCGACGAACGGATCATTCCATGGCTCGGCAAGCTTGAGTTCCTTGCCGGCGTTAGCATCATCCTCCCAATGCGCGAGAAATCGCGGTTTGCCACCGCTGTCTTCGCTCACGGCCTTTGAGAGCTCGGTATATGCTTTTTGATTTCCCGTTCGCTCGAAGAGCAGCATCTTGGCTAGCACTGCCTCATCGACGCCGACACCCTGGGCGCGCGATATTGCCATGCGGATCGACAGAGCGTTGAGAAAGCGCTTTATCAAACGCGGATTGCCGCTGATGCCGCTTGCCTTCGTCATCAGGGGGGCAAGCCGATCTGCCGTGTCGAGACGCGCAACTAGATCTTCCGGCAACTTACCCAAGGTCTGCAGAAATGCTCTATCGACGCGCTTTCCTTGCCACGTTTGCCCGAGACGCTCGCAAACTTCGGTACGGATTTTCTCCTTCTTCTCCGGTTCAAGATCGCTATTCATTACGAAGAGCAACATCAGATACGCGCGGACTTCCTGAGTACCAAGGGTCGGAACGCGAATCGGCACCTGTATAAGCTTGTCGAAATAGCTCGTGATAAGATTATCGTCGTTTACACCGTCGAAGTGCCGCCGCACAGCGTACTTGATCATCTCGTTGTCTGCGGCGATGACGAACGCGGTTCGTTCGAGGAACAGGAACAGGCGAATCGCTTCAAGCGTAGAGATTGTCGTTGCCGGCAGACACCGGTCGAGATCATCGATGAGCACGACCAACGTGATGTTTAATTCCTTCAGCGCACCTTCGAAAGAGTCGCGAAGTGCCTGAATTTCCTTGGGCGGCGACGCCGTGTCCCTGGGCTTCAGTAAACTACTCATTGAAGAGCCGACTTGTTCCGCAATCTTGCCGGCAACGTCAATGGTATCCTTCCCGACATCTCCCGCGCCGACTTTCCTCAGCAGATTCCAGACGTCCCCCGCGAGCCCGACCGGCGGAACGCCAAAGGCGAGCGACACGGCGGGGAGCACCGCCATCCGAGCCGTACGAATCCAATCGATCCGCTTGAGTAATTCTTTCGTCTTGTCGACGCCTGTCTTTCGCTTCTCTGCTTCTTCGGCAAGCTTTGATGCGATCACATCCAAAAGAGCCGCTCGCGCGTCATCATAGCCCTGGTAAAGCCAAGCGTTAAAGTCGACAAAAAGGAACTTCTTCTTGTCCGCTTCGGCGCGTTCGCTGACTGCTTTCCGGATAAGCCGGATCATGGACGTCTTGCCGACACCCCACGCGCCCGAGACGCCGATGGAAATCGGCCCGCCCCTCGCCTGAAGGATGATTTCGGCGACGGTGCCGGCTACGCCAGTGAAGTTCAGAAAGTCCTGCTCTGTTTCGTTGTCGGTCCACATAGTGGCGTTTCGTACCTCAGTACTAATTCTTGCCACACTACTATAACACTACAACGCCTGATTGAGTGACAAACGTGCACCGTCTCGCCGGATTCCCCGCCTTCAGCGCTCTTTGCCCCCTTGCATCCTGACCAAATTCCTATTAGAACAAACCATGAACATTCGCGCCGGCCTGTCAACCGCCCCCGGCACCCTGCCCCAACCCATTGAACCCCGGAGCTTTTCCCATGCCCGTCCCCCAGCCCGTGACCCAGCTCAACGAAGTCCTGTTCCCCTATTGCGGGCCCGTGCCGCTGCTGCCCGGCGAGGACCCGATCGGCTACGACGGCCTGCTGGCGCGGGTGTCCGGCGCCGTGAAGCCGAAGGACATCAATCGAGGAAATCTGGATCCAGGAGATCGTCGCGCTCACCTGGGAGGCGTTCCGGCTGCGGCGCGCCCGCGCGGCCTATCTCGCGGCGCGCCACAGCGTCGGCATCGCCCGCGCGCTCGAGCCGCTGCGCGCGCGGGCCGATCGCGAGGCGCTCGCCGCCGGCTATGCGCGCCAGGAGCCGGAGGCCGTCGCCGAGGTCGACGACTGCCTCGCCGCGGCCAACGTGACGACGGACATGGTCACGGCGCTGACGATGACGCAGGCCTTCGACCTGATGGAGCGCATCGACCGCATGATCGCCACCAGCGAGCTGCGCCGCGACGCGGTGCTGCGCGAGATCGCACGCCACCGCACCTCCTTCGCCGCCGCCGCCCGCGCCCGGCTCGCCGAGCACGACGCCGCCTTCGCGGTGATCGACGCGCTCGCGCCGCCGGCCGCGCCGCCGGCCAACACAGCGGCCAACACAGCGGCCCAGACGGCGGCGGGAACGCCGGCATGATCAGCGCGCGGCGCGCGCAGGCGAGCCGCGTCAACGGGCGCGCCAGCAAGGGCCCGCGCACGGCGGCGGGCAAGGCCGTCTCGTCGCGCAACGCGCGGCGCCACGGGCTCAACGTTCCCCTCGCCGCCGATCCGCGCCTTGCCGCCGAGATCGCGGCGCTCGCGCGCCTCATCGCGGGCGAGGACGCCGGCGCGGACCTTCTCGCCTGCGCAGAGGCGATCGCGCAGGCGCAGCTCGACCTGCGCCGCATCCGGCAGGCCCGCCACGCGCTCTTCGCGCGCGAGGTGAGGACGCCAGCAGAGGGCGCAGGCGCGCTCACAACGGATACATGTCCGGCGGACGCGCTCGCGCGCATCGCCGAGGCGATCGCGCAGAACGCGCGCGAATTCGCCGTGCTCGCGCGCTACGAACGGCGCGCCGTCTCCCGCCGCACGTCGGCGATCCGCGCCTTCGATCGCCTGCGCGCGCGCCAGGCGCTGATGGCAGAGCACACGCCGCAGGCACAAGAGATGCCGCAGGCAGAACACCTGCCGCCGGCACAGCACATGCCCTCGCCCGCCAGCGGTTTGGCGGAACGAACCCAAGGGGGCCCGGCCGACGACCAGTCCGGCGGAACGAACCCGGGCGGCCCGGCGCCTTCTCCAATTTGGCGGAACGAACCCGGGCCGGCCGACCCGACGATCATTCCGGCGGAACGAACCCGGCGCAGCGTACGCGAGCGCCACGGCGCCCGCGGCCGGTCCCGTGCCCCGCGCGCCCCGCCCGAGCCGGCTTGGGCCCGGCGGGCGCGCCGCCTACGATGGAGGGATTGGATTCCCGCACTCCCGGAGCAGAGCTTGCGCCGCCTCGTCCCGCTCATCCTCGTCCCGCTCATCCTCGTCCTCATCGCCTGCGCCGTCGGCGCGCCGGCGCTCGCGCAGCAGGCGGCCAGCCGCCACACCTCGACCAAGGCGCAGCAGTGCCGCGCGGTGAAGATGCCGGAGCCGGACAGCGCGGCCTCCGTCTGCCGCGGGCTGGCCGGGCTCGTCGTGGTCGTCGCCGAGGAGGACGTGCGCCAGTCCGTCTCGGTCGGGCGCACGCGCGCCGCCGCCGAAAAGGAGCCCGCCGCCACGACGTTCTTCGGTCCGCCCAGCTTCGCGCATGAGGCGATCGAGTGGCGCCTCGACGCGAAGACCCGCCGGCCCGCCGCGATCATCCAGCGCTGGACGCTGATCCCCTCGGAAGAGCCGCGGCGCGACATCCTCGTGGTCACGCGCCTGCCGCCCGGCCCGGTCTGCCACGTCGCCTATATAGATGTCGCGAAGAACCCGGACGCCGCCGCCCTCGCCCGCAAGGCCGCGGACGAGGAGGCGCGCACATTCGATTGCAGCAAGGACGCGCGCGTCATCGGCGCGCGCGGCGCGGAGATCGCGGTGACCGGGAGATAGTGTGCGATGCGGATGAGGGCTTTCGCTCCGTCCCTCGGTTGTCATCACCACTTGTTCCGCCCTCTCGGTTGTCATTCCCCGCGAAGGCGGGGAATCCAGTACGCCGCAGCCCCGGTGATGACGCCGCAGCGTCGGTGAGTACTAGATGCCCGCTTTCTCGGGCGTGACAGGGAGCTTATCCTCACCGCATGTCGGGAGAGCGGCTGTACTGCGTCTACATACTCGCCAGCAAGATCGGCGGCACGCTCTATATCGGCGTCACCAACGACCTCGTCCGACGCATTCACGAACACAAGTCGGACGTGGTTGCGGGATTCACCAAACGATACGGCGTCCACCGCCTGGTCTATTACGAGATCCACAGCGACGTCGAGGAAGCCATTCGGCGCGAGAAGCGGCTCAAGAAGTGGAATCGCGCCTGGAAGATCCAGCTGATCGAAGAGAGCAACCCGGATTGGCAGGATCTTTATCAGTCGATCGCGCGGCCCTGAGTTGTGATCACCCGTACCCGGGTCGGCGCTTCGCGCCGCCCGAGTACAAGCTCCAGCGGGTGATCCAGTACGCCGCAGCGTCCGTGCCAACGCCGCAGCGTCGGCGGTTACTGGATGCCCGCGTGCGCGGGCACGACAGCGGAGAGGCTCGAACGCCGCCCGCCGCGATCAGCCCTTCGCGCCGGTCGCCTGCTTGTAGGCGTCGATGATCTCCGCGCCGCGCGCCAGCCACACCTCCTGCCGCTTGCGGATGTGCGCCAGCGCCTGGTCGAAATACTTGGAGCGATGCGGATGGCCGATCAGGAACGGATGCAGGCAGATCGCCATCACGCGACCACTTTTGGCGCCGTCCTCGTAGAGGACGTCGAACTGGTCGCAGATCATCCGGCAGAACGCTTCGCCGCTCTGCTTCATGTCGAGGAAGGCCGGGATGTCGTTGATCTCGATCGAGTACGGCAGCGAGTACATCTGACCGGACTTGACGCGCATCGGATAGGGCTGCTCGTCGTTGACCCAGTCGCACACATAATCGATGCCGGTCTCCGCCAGGACGTCGAGCGTGCGGTAGGATTCCGTGAGCGCCGGCCCGAGCCAGCCGCGCGGCTTGCGGCCCGTTCCCTTCGCGATCGTCTCGACCACCTGCCGGATGAGCGCGCGCTCCTCGTCCTCGCCCTGCTTGTTGATGAAGGTGGAGTTGTTGGTGCCGTGCCCCATCCATTCCCAGCCGAGCTCGTTGCCGGCTTCGATGACGCGCGGATATTTTTCGCAGACGTCGGAGTTGAGCGCGACGGTGCCCTTCACGCCGTGCCGCTCCATCACCTCCATCATGCGCCAGATGCCGACGCGCAGCCCGTAGTCGCGCCACGAGTAGTTGAGCACGTCGGGTACCAGCCCGACCGTCGCCGCCGTGATCGAGGTCGACGGCCGGTCGAACAGGAAGTGCTCGATGTTCGGGATGACCCACACCGCGACGCGCGCCCCGTTCGGCCAGCGCAGCGGCGGCCGGTCGACGATGGGCGAGAAGTCGAAGCGACCGTGCTCGGAAGGGTTGGCGGCCATGGGTGCTGTTCCTCGTTACCTCGTGTTGTGGCCGACGGTCCGCAGATAGCGCAGCGTGTCGTCGAGCGAGACCACGTCGGCGTATTTGGCGTCCAGATCGAACAGGCTCTGCGCATGCGCCGCTTCCGAGCGGTCGCCGACTGCTTCGCGCACCACCATCGGGCGGAACCCGTTCTGCAGCGCGTCGACCGCGCTGGCGCGCACGCAGCCGCTGGTCGTGCAGCCGACGATGATCAGCGTGTCCACGCGCCGGCTGGTGAGCCGCGGCACGAGGTCGGTGCCGAAGAAGCACGAGGCGTATTTCTTCAGGAGCAGGCTGTCGCCCGGCCGGAAATCCAGGCGCGGGTCGATCTCGTGCCCGTCGGTGTCCTTGGCGAGCGTGATGCTGCCCTTCTGCTTGAGGACCCAGATACCCGCGTCTCGCAGGTCGGCCTCGTCGTAGCGCACCGTGGAGAAGATGACCGGAATGCCGCGTGCATGCGCGACCTCCAGCAGCGGCTGCGTGGCGGCGACCTGGCTGTCGAGGTTCGCGCCCAGCATGCGCTTGGGATCGGTGAAGGCCTTGACGAGGTCGACGACGAGCAGCGCCGGCCGCTCGCCGAAGCCGATCGTCAGGCCGAAGCCCCGCTCCTTGAAGAACTCGGCGTCGCTGGTCTCGCCGGCCATGTCGCGCCCTCCCTTGCCGGGCATCCTTGGACAGAACAGCAAGGCGGGCAAGGGCCGCATTGACGCGCCATGCGCTGGCCGCTAACCGGACCCCACGGGATCACACGTCATGGCAAGCGATAAGCAGCGCGTCGCATTCACGTCCATCCTCGCCTCGGCCGGCCTGACCGCCGCCAAGGCGGTGGTCGGACTTGCCTCGGGCTCGCTGGCGATCCTGTCGGAAGCGGCGCATTCCTTCCTCGATCTGCTCGCGACGCTGATGACCTATTTCGCGGTGCGCGTCTCCGACAAGCCGGCGGACGAGGAGCACCATTACGGTCACGGCAAGATCGAGAGCGTCGCCGCGCTGGGCGAGACGGCGCTGCTGTTCGTGCTGTCGATCTGGGTGTTCTGGGAGGCCGGCCACCGCCTGCTCGGCGCCAACGGACATGTGGTCGAGGCGACGCTCCTCGCCTTCGCGGTCATCGCCGTGTCGATCGTCGTCGATTTCTTCCGTGCCCGCGCCCTCGGCCGGGTCGCGCGGGAGACCGCGAGCGAGGCGCTTGAGGCCGACGCGCTGCATTTCAGCTCGGACATGTGGTCGTCGGCGGCAGTGCTGGTCGGCCTGGCCGGCGTCGCGCTCGGCTTCCAATGGGCCGATTCCGCCGCCGCCGTGGTCGTGGCGATCTTCATCTGCGTCGCCGGCTGGCGGCTGGGCAAGCGCACCATCGACACCCTGACCGACACCGCGCCGGCCGGGCTCGCGGAACGTCTGCACCGCATCGTCAACGGCGTCGCCGGCGTCGTATCGGTGGAGCGCGTGCGGGCGCGCAAGGTCGGGCCCACATCCTTCGTGGACATCGACGTGGCGGCGAGCCGCACGCTTCCGCTCGACCGCGTGGCGGAGATGAAGGCCGAGATCGAGCGGCGCGTGCGCGCCGACGTCGGCGAGTCCGAGATCAGCGTGACGGTCGATCCGCGCGCGCTCGATACCGAGACCGTGCTGGATCGCGTCATGGTGATCGCCCGCAACCGGGCGCTGCCCGTGCATCACGTCACGGTGCACGAGATCTCCGGACGGCTGGCGGTGTCGCTCGACCTCGAGGTCGACGGCACGCTGGCGCTCAGCGCCGCGCACGAGATCGCCAGCGCCCTGGAGCACGCGATCACCGACGAGCTCGGCTCCGACGTGGAGGTCGAGACCCACATCGAGCCGCTGCAGGCGGAGGACGCCTCCGGCCGCGACGCCACCTCGCAACGCGTCGCGGAGGTGACGACTGAGCTGGCGAACCTCGCCGGTGCCCGCGGCTTCCTGCGTGGCATCCACGACGTGCGCGTGCGCGAGACGCCCGACGGCGAGATCGTGAACTTCCACTGCTATGTCGATCCGTCCCGTACGGTGCACGACGTGCACGAGAACGTCGACGAGGTCGAACGCAGCTTGCGCAGCCGCTTCCCCAGCATCAAGCGCGTGATCGGCCACGCCGAGCCGCGCGTCTGATGTCTGGTCAGGGAATGAGCACGGCCGCGCCCTGCAGGCGCCCCTCGCGCAAGTCGGCCAGCGCTTCGTTGGCCCGCGCCAGCGGATAGCGCGTCACCTCGGTCTTCACGCCGGCGCGCGGGGCGACCCCGAGGAACTCGTTGGCATCGCCGCGCGTCAGGTTGGCCACCGAAACCAGCTGCCGCTCCTCCCACAGGATGCGGTAGGGAAAACTCGGAATGTCGGACATGTGGATGCCGCCGCAGACGACGCGCCCGCCCTTCTTGACGGCGCGCAGCGCCGCCGGAACCAGCGCGCCGACCGGCGCGAAGATGATCGCCGCGTCGAGCGGCTCGGGCGGCGCCTCGTCCGATGCGCCGGCCCAGACCGCCCCGAGCGAACGCGCGAAGTCCTGAGCGGCGCGATCCCCCGAGCGCGTGAACGCATAGACGCGCCGCCCCTGCCAGACCGCGACCTGCGCGAGGATATGCGCGGCCGCGCCGAAGCCGTAGATGCCGAGCGCGGCCCCCTCGCCCGCCATGCGATAGCAGCGCCAGCCGATGAGACCCGCGCAGAGCAACGGCGCAAGCGCGGCCTCGTCGGCCTGATCGGGCAGCGCAAAGCAGAACCGCGAGTCCGCCACGGTGTGGCTGGCGTAGCCGCCGTCGCGTGTATAGCCGGTGAAGACCGGCGCATCGCACAGGTTCTCGCGCCCGGCGCGGCAATAGGGACATACCCCGCAGGTGCCGCCGAGCCAGGGCACACCCACACGCATGCCGGCTGCAAAGCCTTCGACGCTAGCGCCACTCGCCACGACATGGCCGACGATCTCGTGGCCCGGCACGATCGGTGTGCGGATGTCCGGCAGCTCGCCATCGACGACGTGCAGATCAGTGCGGCAGACACCGCAGGCGGACACTTTGATCAGCAACTCGCCCGCGCCCGGCCGCGGCAGCGGCCGCTCTTGCATCACCAGCGGCGCGCCGACGCGCTCCAGCACCATGGCCCGCATCATGGATCCAGTGCCTCCCGAGGCGGCGCAAGCCCCGATATTCACATGCCGGCCAAATTGCCCTCGCGCTTCGCCGGCGACGCCCCCATGTTATAAATCTTGCATGTCGCGCGCCAGCAGCGACCGCGCCCCCATCACCGCCCACTATAGGTGCACCATCAGCATGCGTACCGAGGAAGCCCGCGCCGTCCGTCTGCAGGACTATCAGCCGCCGAACTGGCTTGTGGAAACCGTCGAGCTCGATGTCGCGCTCGACCCGACGCGCACCCGCGTCCGCGCCAGGCTCACGCTGTCGCCCAATCCTAAAGCGCCCGCGCCCGCCCCGATCGTGCTCGACGGCGATGGACTGACGCTGACCGCGCTCTCCCTCGACGGGCAGCCGCTCGCGCCGGACGCATTCGCCGCCACGCCGGATTCCCTGACGATCCCGCAGCCACCGCACCGGCGGCTGGTGCTCGAGATCGAGACGCTGATCGATCCCGATGCGAACACCAAGCTGATGGGCCTCTATCGTTCGAACGGCACCTACTGCACGCAGTGCGAGGCGGAAGGGTTCCGCCGCATCACCTACTTCCCCGACCGGCCCGACGTGATGGCGGTCTATACGACCCGCATCGAGGCCGAGCGCGCCGACGTGCCCGTGCTGCTCTCCAACGGCAACTGCGTTGCCAGCGGCGATGTTCCCGGCACGACACGGCACTTCGCCGTCTGGCACGATCCGTTTCCGAAACCTTCGTACCTTTTCGCCCTGGTCGGCGGCGATCTCGGCTGCGTCGAGGACACGTTCGTCACCGCCTCCGGCCGCAAGGTCGCGCTCAAGATCTACGTCGAGCACGGCAAGGAGCCGCGCGCCGCCTATGCCATGGACTCGCTCAAGCGCTCGATGCGCTGGGACGAGCAGGCGTTCGGACGCGAGTATGACCTCGACATCTTCATGATCGTCGCCGTGTCGTACTTCAACATGGGCGCGATGGAGAACAAAGGTCTCAACGTCTTCAACGACAAGTACGTCCTCGCTTCGGCGGAGACGGCGACCGACAGCGACTACGCCGGCATCGAGGCCGTGATCGCGCACGAGTACTTCCACAACTGGACCGGCAACCGCATCACCTGCCGCGACTGGTTCCAGCTTTGCCTCAAGGAAGGGCTCACGGTCTTCCGCGACCAGGAATTCACCTCCGACCAGCGCTCGCGTCCCGTCAAGCGCATCTCCGACGTGCGGCAGCTGCGCGCGCACCAGTTCGTCGAGGACGCCGGCCCCCTCGCCCATCCTGTCCGTCCCGAGGCCTACCGCGAGATCAACAACTTCTACACGACGACGGTCTACGAGAAGGGCGCGGAAGTCATCCGCATGCTCAAGGTGCTGCTGGGTCCCGGCGATTTCCGCAAAGGGATGGACCTCTATTTCGAGCAGCACGACGGCGAGGCCGCGACGGTCGAGGATTTCGTGCGATGCTTTGCCGATGCTTCCGGCAGGGACCTCTCCCAGTTCATGCTGTGGTATCGGCAGGCGGGAACGCCGCAGGTCGCGGCGGTCGGCACCTATGATGCCGCGGCCAAGACCTATCGTCTCGACGTGTCGCAGATGGTGCCGCCCACACCGGGCCAGCCGCACAAGGAGCCGATGGTGATTCCGCTCGCCGTCGGGCTGCTCGATGCGAACGGCCGCGACATGCCGTTGATGCTCGCCGATGGGAACTCGCCCGAGCGCGGCCTCCTGACGCTCTCCGGGCCGGCCGAGAGCTTCGTCTTCCAGAACGTGGACGAGCGTCCGGTTGCTTCGCTCAATCGCGGCTTCTCGTCCCCGGTCAATCTCGTGTTCGAGCAGAGCGACGAGGAGCTGCAATTTCAGGCGGCGCACGATTCCGATCCGTTCAACCGCTGGCAGGCGCTGCAGCGGCTGGCGGCCGGAATGTTGATGTCCGCGTTGCGTTCCGGCGGGGGGCAGCGTGACCACGGTGCGCTCACGCGTGCGCTTGCATCAGTGCTGGCCGGCGGCGACATGGAGCCGGCGTTTACCGCGCTCGCGCTGACCTTGCCCTCGGAGGCCGACCTTGCCCGCGAGTTCGGCCAGGACGTCGATCCCGACGCGATCTTTCGCGAACGGCAGGCGTTGCGCGCGGCGATCGGCCGTGAGAACGCAGACGCCCTGCGCGAGACCTATCAGCGGATGACGGGCAAGGCGCCTTACTCGCCCGATGCCGCCAGCGCGGGCCGGCGTGCCCTCAAGAACGTCTGCCTCGATCTGCTCGCCGCGCCCGGGGACGCCTCGGCGATCGCGCGCGCGGCCGATCAATATGAGACGGCCGACAACATGACCGATCGCCTGGCTGCGCTGGCGACCCTGTCGCTGCACGACGTCCCCCAGCGCGAGGAGGCGCTCGACGACTTCTATCGGCGTTTCGAGGACGACGCGCTCGTGATCGACAAGTGGTTCGCGTTGCAGGCTGCCATTCCCGAGGCGGGAACGCTGGCGCGCGTGCGCGAACTGACGTCGCATGCGGCCTTCTCGCTGGGAAATCCAAACCGGGTGCGTTCACTCATCGGTGCCTTCGCGCAAGCCAATCCGACGCAATTCAATCGCGCCGACGGCGCCGGTTACGATTTCGTGGCGGATACCGTGCTCGCGCTCGACGCCAAGAACCCGCAGGTCGCGGCACGGCTGATGACCGCGTTCCGTGCCTGGCGCACGCTCGCGCCCGGACGCCGTGCGAAGGCCGAGGCCACGCTCAAGCGCGTCGCGCAAGTGTCCGGATTGTCGCGCGATCTATCCGACATCGTGGAGCGCACGCTCGCGCCGGCCTGACCGGAAAAGCTGTCAAGGCGCGGTGCGGCGTTTCTTCGCCGCTGTGCAAAACGACAGAAGCGCCTGTGCCGCAGATATTTTCGCGGCCGGGCCTGCGTTTAATTTTTTTTAACAATTCGATTCCCCGACTCTCGACAAGAGTCGGGGATTGGATTCAAATGACTGTGATTCGGTGAGAGATGCGGCACATCCTGACCGGTCGAGGGTGTTGGGGACAATCCGAACGGAGGGCAAATGACGCCCGCTCAAGTGGCGAGCGCGTCAGCAGGTGCGGATTCGATCAAGGGGCTGGCTCAATCGGTTGCAAGACCGGCGTATCGGCGGTTACTTGGGGCAGAACCCGCATTGCGGCGGGCCGTACCGATTCTGATCATCGCTTTTCTCTGCACCATGGCGGTGGGGGCCATGGTGCAAATCAACGACCAGCGCCGACAGGCACTTGCGAGCGCAAGCCGCGAGCTGGAGCTCGTCGCGGAGCTCGTCGCCTCGCAGGTCGATCGCGAGACACGCGCCGGCCGCGGCGACTTCGCGCGGCGCGCACAAAGCCTGCTCGAGGCTGCGCTGCCGCAACACGGATATCCTCACCGCGCGTTCCTCGTGACCGACAGCGACGGCACGATCGTCGCCACGGCTCCCAAGCCGAGCGAGCCGGCGGCGAGCCCGGTGGGCCGCAAGCTCCTGCATCAAATCGGCGACAGCCAGCCGCTCACCATCCTGGGAGCAGGCGCCGGTGTCCTGGAGGTGTCGCTCTCCGACGGCACGGAGGTCCTCGCCACCGTCCGCAACCTCAAGGGCCCGCTCGGTCAACTCGCCGTCACGCAGTATCAGGCGGCGACGCTCTCGTTCTGGCGCTCGGAGACCGCCCTCACCATCACCCTGTCTGCGACGACCGGCTTCGTCGTGCTGATCCTGGGCTTCGCCTTCCACTGGCAGGCCACCCGCGCCCGCGAGGCGGATAACATCTACGACATGGTGCGCGGGCGGATCGACACGGCGCTCAACCGCGGCCGCTGCGGGCTGTGGGACTGGGACCTCGCGCGCGGACGCGTGTTCTGGTCCTATTCGATGTTCGACCTGCTCGGCCTTCGACCGCGCAGCGACCTCCTGGACTTCGGCGAAGTCAATGCACTGGTCCACCCCGACGACATCAATCTCTATGAGTTGGCGTCGGAGGTCGCGAGCGGCAAGCTTTCAACCGTCGACCGCGACTTCCGTATGCGCCATGCTCAGGGCCATTGGATATGGCTGCGCGCGCGCTGCGAAGTGACCAACCAGGCCAGCGATCCGCATCTCATCGGCATTGCCGTCGACGTCACCGAGCAGAAGGTGCTGGTGGAGAAGACCGCGGCGGCCGACATCCGACTACGCGACGCGATCGAGACCATTCCGGAGGCCTTCGTCTTGTGGGATGCCGAGAACCGGCTCGTCCTGTGCAACTCGAACTTCCAGACGCTGCACAACCTGCCGGACGAGGTGATCAAGGCCGGCACGCCTTACGAAGTCGTCGTCGCGGCGGGCCGCAAGCCCGTGGTTCTGCACAAGATCGAAACCGAGGCGAGCGCGGCAGCGGGGGCGCGCATCTTCGAAGCGCAACTCGACGACCGCCGATGGCTGCACATCAGCGAACGCCGCACCAAGGACGGCGGCTATGTCTCGGTGGGGACCGACATCACCAACCTGAAGCGCCACGAAGAGAAGCTGATGGAGGGTGAGCACCGCCACATGCAGATGATTGCGGACCTGCGCGCCTCGCAACTCGCCTTGCGCTCACAGACCCTGGAGCTCGCCGATCTCGCCGGGAAATACGCCGAGGAGAAGAACCGGGCCGAGGAAGCCAACAATGCAAAATCGAAGTTCCTCGCCAACATGAGCCACGAGCTGCGCACACCGCTCAATGCAATCATCGGATTTTCCGAGATCATGGAATCGGGAATGTTCGGACCCCTTGGCGCCGACAAATACTCCGAGTACTGCAGCGACATTCGCGCCAGCGGGCTGTACCTGCTCGAAGTGATCAACGACATTCTCGACATGTCCAAGATCGAAGCGGGCCGCCTGCGCCTGAACTGGGGCGACGTCGAGCTCGACCAGATCATCCAGGATTCGATGCGTGTCGTATCCAGTCGGGCGCAGAGCAAGAACGTCTCGATCACATCGAACGTCACCGCGCCGATCCGCTTCCAGGGCGATCAGCGCGCCGTCAAACAGATTTTGCTCAACCTGCTCACGAACGCGGTGAAATTCACGCCCGAGGGGGGGCACGTCATCGTGCGCGGCTGCGCATCCCATGCTTCGCTCTTCGTCGCCATCAAGGATACCGGCATCGGAATCCCGGCGGAGGCGCTGGGCAAGCTCGGCCGCCCGTTCGAACAGGTCGAAGGCCAGCTCACCAAGACGCACCAGGGATCCGGCCTCGGCCTCGCCATCGCCAAGTCGCTGGTCGAGTTGCACGGCGGCACGATGAGGATTCGTTCAACTGTCGGTGTTGGAACGATCGTCGTCGTGCGCATGCCCCTGCAACGGCCCGAAGCGCCCGAGATCGCCGCCAACGCCGCCTAGGCGCCGTCAGCCCTCCGCGGACGGCGGCCGCAGCAGCCGGTCAAACGTGGCGCGCACCCGCGCCTGCGTATCCTCGACATGCCCGTCGAGCGCGGCAAAATCGGGGAGATCGGCCGCTCGTGCCAACAGACGCAGCAGCCCCGCTCCCGCCGTCTTCGGCTCGAACGGGCCGCTCACGCAGAGACGCAGCAGTTGCGTCAGGTCGTGATAGAGCCGCACGGCCGGACGCAGCACCTCCGCGTCCTCGGGCGCCAGGAGGCCAAGCCGGGCGGCCTTATCGAGCACGCGCGCCGTGCTGGTGTCGAGCAGCTCGGGCGTCGCGTGAGCGTGCGCGAGCTGGAGGTACTGGGTGATGAATTCGATGTCGAGCAGGCCTCCTGCGGCGTCGCGCAGGTTCCAGCGCGTGTCATCCCCGCGCTCGGCGGCGACCGCCTCGCGCATTTCCGCCACGTCGCCTGCGAGCGTGACGGGGTCGCGCGGCTGGCACAGCACATCACGAATGATCGCCTCGACCCGCGCGCGGAAGGTGGGCGAGGCCGCAAGGACACGCGCTCGGGTGAGCGCCATGTGTTCCCAGGTCCATGCGTCGTTCTTTTGATAGAGCTCGAACGACTCCCTCGACGTCGCCAAGGGACCCGACCGCCCAGAGGGACGCAGACGCATGTCGACTTCATAGAGCCGCCCATAGTTGGTGGGGGCCGTGAGTGTATTGATCAGCCGCTGAGTGAGGCGCGCGAAATATTGCGATCCGGCGAGCGACCGCGCGCCGTCGGACATCGGATGCTCGGGGTCGAAATCATAGATCAGGATCAGGTCGAGGTCGGACCCTGCGGTCATCTCACGGCCGCCGAGCTTGCCAAGCGCCAGCAGCGCGACCTCTTGCCCGAAGAGCCGGCCATGGTCGGCGGCGAAGCGTTGCTCAGCCGCATTGAGAAGCGCCCGAATCAAAACGTCGGCGAGCCGAGCGAAGGCCTGTCCGGCTTGCGCCGCGGTTATCGTGCCGGAGATCACGCGTACACCGATCAGGAACATGTGCTCGCGCCCGAACTGGCGCGAGCGGTCGAGGAAATCCTCGTAGGTGTCAGCCTGACCAAGCGAAGCGGCGAAAGCCTGCTCGAGTTGGATATCGTCGGGCAGCGCACCGAAGAACGCCGGATCCAGTACGGCGTCCATAGCCTCGGGCTGTTGAGCAAGAATTTCGGCCAATCGCGGCGCGGTGCCAAGGATCGTCGCCAGCAACGCCACCAAGTCGCGGTTCTGCCGCAGCAGGGAATAAAGGCGCGCCCCACCGTGCAAAGCCTCCAGAAAACGATCCAGCGCCACGAACGTGGCGTCGGGATTCTCGGACCGCACGGCGTGGTCGACGAACAGCGGCAGCAACTCGGCGAGGTGCGAGCGGGCCAGGTCGCCCTTGAGCGATCGATAGCTGCCGGCAAACCAGCGTTGCACCGCGCCGGCCGCATCGGCGGGCTTCGCAAAACCACGCTCGGCGAAATACTGGATGTTCGACGTGACCGCCGCGTCCTCTGCCGTGACCTGCACGCGACCGACACCCGGAACGTCGGGCGCGGTTTCGAACAGCGCAGCATAATGCCGCTGGACATTGCCGAGGTGCCCGAGCAGCATCCGGGCGAAGGCGTCGCGGTCTTCAAATGCGAGAAAGCGCGCGAAGCGCTCCAAAGCATCTCGTTCGGCAGGAAGCGTTTGGGTTTGCTCGTCAGCCACCATCTGCAGACGATGCTCGACCGTGCGCAGGAAATTGTAGGCAGCTTCGAGCTCGGAGCGCGCGTCCTCTCTGATCCACCCACCCTGCGCCAACTGCGCCAGCATGGCGAGCGTCTGTCGCCCGCGCAGCTCAGTATGCCGCCCACCGGCGATCAATTGCTGCGTCTGCACGAAGAACTCGATCTCCCGAATTCCGCCGCGGCCCAGCTTGATGTTGTGCCCCTCCACTGCGATATCGCCGTGTCCCCGATACACGTGGATCTGCTGCTTCATTGCATGCACGTCAGCGAGTGCAACGAAATCGAGATGCTTGCGCCAGACGAACGGCGACAGTGACTTGAGAACCGCCTCGCCTGCAGCAATGTCGCCTGCGCAGGGGCGTGCCTTGATCATGGCGGCACGTTCCCAGTTCTGGCCGCTGCGCTCGTAATAATCGAGAGCGGCGGGAATGGAGACAGCGATCTGGGTGGATGCCGGGTCTGGACGCAGCCGCAAGTCGACGCGGAAGACGTAGCCGTCCGCAGTGCGCTCCTGCAGCAACTTGACCAAGCCCCTCGTCAGGCGAACGAAGAACGGGCTTGGCTCGGCCCCGCCACACAGTTTCGAATCCGGATCGTAGAAGACGATCAGGTCGATATCGCTCGAGTAATTGAGCTCGTGCGCTCCCATTTTTCCGAGCGCCAGCACGACATACCCCGAGTCCTTCTCGGAATGGGCCGCACCGCCAGGGGCGGATTTCCGGATAAGGTGGCGCACCGCGGTCGCGACGGCGGTGTCGGCAACATCGGTCAGCGCCCGCGTGACCCTGGCGACATCCCAAGCCCCGCCAATGTCGGCGGCGGCGATCAGCAGCGACGCTTCGGCCTTCATCAGACGCAATGCGCGCATCACGTCCGAATCGCCGTCCGCCTCGGCGGACAACCGCTCGGTATCGGCAAGCAACGCCGCGAAACGCGTCTCGGGCTCCGACTGCAGGAGATCCAGCCAGCGCTCCGGCGAGGCTGTGATCATGTCCCAGAGGTACGGTGAACCGTCCGCGATCGCGTGCAGCAGCGCATCGGCGTGCGGATACTCGAGCAGTACGCGTGCGACTGCATCGGCCGTCGTGCGGGAGGCGATCTCGCGCAACCAGTTCCGCACCTTCACGCGCGCATCCGCGCTCGGGGCCGGCCAGGATGCCCGCGCGATGCGCTCAACCAGTGGAGTCGTCGCCCGGGAGGGCGACCGCGGTTTCGAAGCCAACTCAGACCGCTCCTGCGGCGGCCGTTCTCGGCAGATCGATGACGGCTTTCAATCCGGGCACGTTGTCTTCCAGTTTCAGCTCGCCACCGTGCAACCGCGCGACCGCAGATGCAAGGCTCAAACCCAGTCCCGAGCCGGGCTTTGTGCGACTCTGTTCCAGCCGAACAAAGCGTTCCACCGCGCGTCTTCGGTCGGATGCCGGAATGCCCGGCCCGCTATCGCCTACCGAAAGCTCGATACGATCCCCTTTGGCGGCGGCGGTAACGAGGATTTCGGGCTTCTCGCCGTCGGCAGGCCGAGGCTCGGGGCTCGCATACTTGATGGCGTTGTCGAGCAGATTGGCGAGGGCTTGGCTGACAAGTTCCCGATTGCCCTTCAAGACCGCCGGCACGGCAGCTTCGACCCGTAACGCCAATCCCTTGTCTTCGGCGAGCGGCTCGTAAAGTTCGCTGACGTCGTGGGCGATCTCGGCGGCGTCGAATTCCTGCATGTAGTCGCGCGCCTCGCCCGATTCCGCACGGGCAATCATCAACAGGGCGTTGAACGTGCGGATGAGGTCGTCGGACTCCGCGATCGTCATTTCAAGCGCGGCGCGGTAATCAGACTCGGTCGCAGACGTGCGCAGCGCCTGCTCGCAGCGATTGCGCAGCCGCGTGAGCGGCGTCTTCAGGTCGTGAGCGACGTTGTCCGAAACCTCTTTCAGACCATGCATCAGCGCTTCGATGCGTTCGAGCATGCCGTTGAGGTTGAGCGCGAGCCGGTCAAGCTCGTCGTCGGAGGCGCCTACCGGAAGCCGTCCCGACAGATCCCCGGCCATGATGTTCTGCGCGGTCAGCGTCATCGCATCGACGCGCTTGAGAACGCGCCGGCTCACGAATACGCCCCCGATGAGCCCCAGCACGATGACGATGGCAACCGACCAGCGTCCAGCCGCGGCAACGATGTCGAACAGCCGTTCTCGTTCCTCGAGATCGCGCCCGACCAGCAATCGAAAACCACCGGGCAACTGAAAGACGCGCGCAAGCGCGTAGTGCTCGCCGCGTTCGGGCTCCTCGAGCCGGCGATACGTGGTCTCTTTCCAGCCGGGCTGATCAAGGACGCCGGGCGGAAGCGAACCGACATTACCGGCAAGCGACTCCCCGTTCGGCGCCGTGACGAGATAGAGGCTCGATCCGGGCCGGCGCGAGCGCACCTCGACGATGAACACGAGGCGGCGAATCCCCCCTTGATTGTACTGCTCGGCGAGTCCCTGAATCTCTGCGTTGACCGTTGAGTTGATCTGCTCGGTCATCAGCCGGCGCGTGTTGAGCGCGAAATATCCGAGCAGAAACGCGGCGAACAGCGCGAATACGAACAGGTAAGCCAGCGTCATCCGGAACGCTGTTGTGCGGAGCAGCTTACCGAGCGCCGTAGTCACGGATCATGTACCCCGCCCCGCGCACCGTGTGCAGCAGAGGCTGCGGGAAGCCTTTGTCGATCTTGGAGCGCAGGCGCGAAATGTGGACGTCGATGACGTTCGTCTGCGGGTCGAAGTGATAGTCCCACACGTTCTCCAGCAGCATTGTGCGGGTGACGACCTGCCCAGCGTGCTTCATCAGGTATTCGAGCAACCGGAACTCGCGCGGCTGGAGCGAAATCTCGTCCTTGCCGCGCGTCACGCGATGCGAAAGCCGGTCCAGCTCGAGCTCGCCCACCCGATAAACCGTCTCCTCGCTGCGTCCCACATGCCGGCGCGCCAGAACCTCGACGCGAGCCAGCAATTCGGCGAAGGAATAAGGCTTGGCCAGATAGTCGTCGCCGCCCGCACGCAGCCCTTTGACTCGATCATCGACCTGGCCCAGTGCGGAGAGGATCAGCACCGGCGTGGTGATTCCTTTCGCCCGCAATTCACCTATAACCGCCAAGCCGTCGCGCTTGGGGAGCATCCGGTCCACGATCAGCACGTCGTACTTGGCGTCCAGAGCCATGGCGAGTCCGTCCTCGCCGTCCCCGGAGCGGTCGGCGACGTGCCCGACCTCGCTGAAGGCTTTGACCAGATAATCCGCTGCATCGCGGTCATCTTCGATGATCAGAAGGCGCATGGACGTCTGGGCATCATGGAACGGCGCATAGTTCGCGCCCGGATCGGTCATCATTGCAGTGGACCCGGTTAAAAAATAGGGTGGCTTACGCCACCCCGCCACCTCTGCTCACCGCCCCCGGACGACGGAGGGGCTCGGCGAGACCTTTCCTAAAAAGCTGAGGGGCGGGCACAAGGCCCGCCCCCCTTGGAGACATATCACCGGCGGGGGCGACGAATGCCGACGATACGCCCCAATTCCTCAGGCGTTCCCGACGGGCAGCGCCACGAAGCGCGTGGCATCGCCGGACTTGACCCGCATCAGGATCGTCCGCTTGCCGGCGCTGCGCGCGTCGGCAACGGCCTTGCTGATGTCCGCCGGACTCTCGACCTTGGCTCCGCCGACTTCGAGGATGACGTCTCCGGTCTTGAAACCGCGTTCGGCCGCTGGGCCGTCGGAGTCGACGTCGGTCACGACGACACCTTGGGCGCCGGCTCCGGCCACGCGGCTGGCGGGCGCGAGCGACAGGCCGAGTTGAGGCATGCCGTTGCCGGGCACTTCGCGATCCTGGTCGCCGCTATCGGCCCGCGCCTGGCGCTGTTTCGGGAGTTCGCCGAGGGTCAGCGTCAGGACGTCCTCCTTACCGTTACGCACGACGGTGAGCTTTACCGACGTGCCTGGAGGGAGCGACGAAATGCGCCGCGCCAGCGTGCGTGCATCCTTCACCGCTTCGCCATTGACCTGAGTGATCACGTCGCCGGATTTGATCCCGGCCTTTGCCGCCGGGCCATTCGCCTGCGGCTCAGCGACGAGCGCGCCTTGCGCGTTCTTCAGTCCGAGACTGTCGGCGATATCGCGCGTGACCGGTTGGATCTGGACACCGATCCAGCCGCGCGTCACCGATCCGTGTTCCTTGAGCTGCGCGACCACGCTCTTCACGGTTTCCGACGGGATCGCAAAAGCAATGCCAACCGAACCGCCCGACGGCGAGAAGATCGCCGTGTTGACGCCGATGACATTGCCGTCGACGTCAAAGGTGGGGCCGCCGGAATTGCCCTTGTTCACCGGTGCATCGATCTGGATGAAGTCGTCGTACGGGCCAGCGCCAATGTCGCGACCCCGGGCCGACACGATGCCCGCGGTGACGGTTCCGCCCAACCCGAATGGATTGCCGACGGCCAACACCCAATCACCGATGCGCGGCGCCTGATCGGCGAGGCGCACATAGGGGAAGTCGCCACGGCCTTCGACCTTGATAAGCGCGAGATCGGTGCGCGCATCAGTGCCAATCACCTTGGCGTTATACGTCTTGCCGTCGTCGGTGGTGACCTCGACGCTTTCGGCCTTGTCGACCACGTGATTGTTGGTCACGGCATAGCCGTCGGCTGAGATGAAGAAACCGGAGCCCTGACCGAGGGTGAAGTTGCGACGCCGCGGCGCATTCGGCATCTGCCCGTCGGGCTGGCCGAAACGGCGGAAGAAGAACTCGAAGGGCGAGCCCGGCGGCACCGGCATGTCTTCGCCATTCAGGCTAAGGCTGGCCTGGGCGCTGGCGACCTTGACGCGCACCGAGATCACGGCCGGTTTCACTTTCTCGACGATGTCCGCGAACCCGATCGGCCGCGCGGCAGTCTGGGCATAAGCCGGTGCGGTCAGGCTATTGCCCGGCGGGCTCAGCACGGGCGTGGCGACGACGGCGAACGCGCCGAGGCCGGCGACCGCCGTTGCGAGCAGCGCGAAGCGCCGCGCCGACAATACGGTCCGTTTGGTGGTGGAAGGTGATTGGTCGCTCATGGATGAACTCCTGGAAAAGCCGCACGAAACGAATCTGTCGCAAACAACATGGAGACCGCCGCCTTACGGCGTCCTGACGACCACATTAAAAGTTGGTAAGATAAGCGTTGCTTGGCCGCGGCGGCGCACGAATGCAACAGATGCGACTTTCAGGTCGCGTTAGCGTTCGCCGCCCTTAGCCAATTGCGCCAGCCGGGCCTCTTCCGCGGGGGTCAGGCGGTCGGCCTGCGCAGCCGGATTCCCCCGCTTCACTGTTCGCCGCCAAGCCAGGATGATCGTGCCAATTCCAATCAACAAGACGAGACCTGGTGCAAACCAAAGCAACGCAGTCTGCCATTCGAACCGCGGCCGCAGCAGCACGAACTCGCCATAGCGGCTGACGAGGAAATCCACCACCTGCGCGTCGGTGTCCCCTGCCACGAGGCGCTCGCGCACGAGAATGCGCAGGTCGCGCGCCAAGGGAGCGTCCGAGTCGTCGATCGATTGGTTCTGGCACACCATGCAGCGCAGATCGCGGGACAACGCGCGCGCGCGCGCCTCAAGCTGCGGATTGCTGAGCACCTCGTCCGGCTGCACCGCCAATGCCTGCGTAACGGAAACTGTCGTCGCCACAGCGAAAACCATCGTCGCAACGAATCGACGCATCGGGACGAATCCACGCATGTGGCCCTACTCCGCCGCCTGCATCACCGCGCGGGTCTTCGAGGGGCGTGGGGCTCCGACACGCAACCGACGGTCCGATAGCGACAAGGCTCCGCCAACCACCATCACCACCGCGCCCAACCAGATCAGCAGGACCATCGGCTTGTGATAGATACGCACAGCCAACCCGCCCTCCGCATTCTGATCACCCAACGAGACGTAAAGCTGGCTCAGACCGCGCGTCATCAGTGCCGCTTCGCTCGTCGTCGTTCCCCGCGAGGGGAAGGTCCGCTTCGAGGGTTCCATCACCCCAATCACCTCGCCGTTGCGGCGGACCGTGAAGCGCGCCGCCAGTTCGCGGTAGTTGGCCCCGCTGCGCGGAACTGCACCTTCGAACGTGAAATCGTAGCGCCGGATGGATACGGTTTCAGACGGTTTGAGCGAAACGATACGCTCTGCTCCCCAATGTCTTTCGCCGACGATTCCGAGCAAGGCCACGCCTAGCCCGAAATGGGCGAACGCCGTGCCCCAGATTGAACGCGGCAGGCCTCTCCCCCGCTGCAGAACGGTGGCAGCCGGCGCGCGCAGCAGCATCGTGCGCTCGGCGATGTCGGTGACCGAACCTGCCATGACGTAAAGCGCAAGGCCGATCCCGAAAGCCGGCAGCACGGGATGTCCCTCGATCGCGAACGTCGCGGCTATGCCAACCAGTGCGATGACGAAGGCACCAAGCAGGCGCTGCGCCGCGGCAGCCAGATCGGCGCGCTTCCAGGCGAGCAACGGACCGAATGGCACCGCCATCAGCAGCGGCACGAACAGCGGCCCGAAGGTGAGATTGAAAAACGGCGCACCGACGGAGATCTTCTCGCCGGTCAACGCCTCGAGCGCCAGCGGGTAGAGTGTGCCCACGAACACAGTCGCGCAGGCGGTGGTCAGGAACAGATTGTTGAAGACCAGCGCTCCCTCGCGCGAGATCGGAGCGAACAGCCCCCCTTGCCGAAGCAGCGGCGCACGCCAGGCGAACAGCGCCAAAGCACCGCCGATGAAAAACACGAGGATCGCCAGGATGAACACGCCTCGCGCCGGGTCGTTGGCGAATGCATGAACCGAGGTGAGCACGCCCGAACGAACCAGGAAGGTCCCGATCAGCGACAACGAGAAGGTCAGAATGGCCAACAGGACGGTCCAGACCTTCAGCGCCTCACGTTTCTCCATCACAACGGCGGAATGGAGCAGCGCCGTGCCCGCGAGCCAAGGCATCAGCGAAGCGTTTTCAACCGGGTCCCAGAACCACCAGCCGCCCCAACCGAGTTCGTAATAGGCCCAGTACGAACCCATCGCAATTCCAAGCGTGAGGCACATCCAGGCCGTGAGCGTCCACGGGCGCACGAAACGGGCCCAGGCAGCATTGATACGTCCCTCAATCAAGGCAGCGACGGCGAATGAGAACGAGATAGAGAAGCCGACATAGCCGAGATAGAGGAGCGGCGGATGAACCGCGAGCCCGAGATCCTGCAGAATGGGGTTGAGGTCACGCCCTTCGAACGGCGCCTGCGCGATCCGTTGGAACGGATTGGAGGTGATCAGAATGAACAGGTAGAACGCCGTTGCGATCCACGATTGCACTGCCAGCACCGTGGCCTTGAGCGACGCCGGCAGATTGGACGCGAACGCCGCGACCAAGGCGCCGAAGATGGCCAGGATCAGCACCCATAGGAGCATCGATCCTTCGTGGTTTCCCCAGGTGCTGGTGATCTTGTAGATCAGCGGCATCGCCGAATGCGAGTTCTCGAAGACGTTGACCACCGAGAAGTCGGAGGTGACGTAGCAGGTCGCCAGCGCGACAAACGCGAGCGCCACAAATCCGAGTTGTGCGAATGCGGTCGCGTTGGCGACCGCCATCAACGCGGCGTCATTGCGCCGCGCGCCAATGAGCGGGGCCGTCGCCTGCATGAGCGCCAGCGCCAGCGCGAGGACCAGCGCAAAATGACCGATTTCTGCAATCATGATCCGCCCCCTGCGGCGGGCGCCGCCGAACGACCGGCCCTCTTGTCGTATTCGTCCTTCCAATGCCCTTGCTTCTTGAGTGCGTCAGCTACTTCCTTCGGCATGTAGTTCTCATCGTGCTTGGCAAGCACGCTATCGGCCTTGAACGTTCCTGATGCATCGAGGGTGCCCTCGGCAATCACGCCCTGCCCCTCGCGGAAGAGATCGGGAAGAATCCCTTGATAAGCGACCGTCATCGTCTTGTTGCCGTCGGTCACCTCGAACCGGACGTTCAAGTTCTCGCTCCTGACGATGCTGCCAGGTGCCACCAGCCCGCCCAGCCGAATGCGGGTGCCAGGCGGGACGTGCTTCTCGGTCAAATCGGTCGGAGAATTGAAGAACACGATCGAGTCGCGCAGCGCGCCGAGCACGAGGCCGGCCGCGACAACAAGAACGATGCCGGCGGCCCCGATCATTGTAAGGCGTCGCTGCTTGCGCGTCATATCAGCCACCGAGTCCGAAAGTTTTAACGCCGTCATCGATGCGACGCAGCTTATCCGGCGAATCCTTCAGCGCCCGCCGCGCATCGTCCGCCGCCGCACGGGCTTTGTCACGCTCGCCAAGCACGAGATGGGCGCGGACCAGCCGCAGCCAACCGTCCACATCGGAGCCGTCATCGTGCAAACGCGCCGCGAGACGGTCGACCATCGCCCGCACCATGCGTTCTCGCTCGTCCGACGGCATCTTCGCCGCCGCGGCGATGTCGTCGGCGCTCGGCCCGCCGTTGGCTCGACCCGTATCACCTTCCACCCGCGCCAGGGCCTGACGTACCGCCGGCAGCCAAGGCGCGTCGGCAGGTGCCCGCGCCGCCAGAGCGCGCCAGGTTTGTGCCGCATCGGCAGGACGACCATCCTGCTCGGCCGCCAGCCCGAGGTAGAATTGGGCTCGCGGATTGTCACTATCCTCCGCGACGGACTGTTCAAACAGCGTGCGCGCCTCCGCCGTCACCACCCCGTTCGCCTGCACGACCAACGCCTCCGCCAGGCTGGCTTGCCGTTCCGAAGTTTCGCCGAGGGTGCGCAGGATGTTTCTATAGGCACGCACGGCATCGTCGTAACGTCCGAGCCGCATGTAGACCGGCGCAATGACTTCCCAGCCCCGCCCGTCTTCCGGATTGCGTTCGAGATGGCTTTCCACCCGTCCAATCAAACCGGCGAGCGAGCGGTCCCCCTGCTCCAGCGATCTGGCGCTGAGCGGCTGCCCCGGCAGATCGGGCGAGCCGAGTGCAAGATAGGTAAGGCCCGCCCCTGCAGGTATCAGTACAAGCGCCGCGATCGCAGTCGCGCGTCGTCGCCACACGCCAGACGAAGCCTCGGCCGATCTTGGCTTCAGCGCTTCGGCGGCCCCAAGCAGGCGCCGCGAGACTTCGACGCGCGCAGCCTCCGCTTCCGCGTCGGGAATCATGCCCGTCGCACGGTCGCGCTCTATCTCAACCAGTTGCTCGCGATAGACAGCAACGTCGCTGCCGGCCGCTTCGATGGTACGCGCGCGGCTCAATGGCCAAAGCACGGCCAGGACGGCGACGCCCATCATCAGCGCCAAGACGAGGCCGAGCATCATTGTGCGAATCCGTAGGCCGAAATCGTGCCGGATGGGCCGACCATGCCGTTACACCATGTGGGCATGGCCGCCGCAACCGCCATGCCGGTATGGCGCCCGCGACAAGATGCGCGCGGCCCGCGTGCTGCTACGACAAGCCCATTCGCCCGACGTCGATCGGCCTCACCCCACCGGCGTCCACGTGCCGTCCGGGTTTCGGCAGGCAGCGCCCCGCGCCACCTGAGGCCGGCCATCGATGTATATGGTGTGGGTGTAGGGCCGGCAGGTACCGCCTCCTTGCTGGTAGGCAGGCCCCGGCACGATGTTTCCATAACGTCCGGAGTCGGGATTACGCCACGCGACCGGTGCTCCGGATGGGCCGGTCTCGAGCGCTTGCATTTGAGCCGCGTAGGCCCGACGCTTGTCCTCGTCGTCGAGCGAGGCGCCGATCCGGTTGCCGATGAGCCCGCCGATTGCTGCCCCGGCGATGCCTGCGGCAATTCGCTCCCCGGTCCCACCGCCGATCTGAGACCCAATGAGCGCACCGGCAATCGCGCCCACCGCGGTCCCCGTGTTTTCCTTCGGGCCGGTCCCCATCTCGGGATTGCCGGCACATGCGGCAAGGCCGAGCGAAACGAGCGCCACGGCGATAATCGGGCGTACGGTCATTGATGTCCCCCAGCTTGCAATCTGTCGCCACCCCGCCGTTTTTGCGGCGCGTCATTCAATGAATTAGCAGGATGGGAGGATTGGGGCAAAACTCTGTCGGCTAAATCGCCGGCAATACGAGCTCAGCGCGCAGGCCGCCGATTGGCGCGGCTCCGAGATTAACGCTGCCTCCATACAGGCTCGCGAGTTCGACGACGATGGAGAGGCCCAGTCCCGATCCCGGCTTTGTCTCGTCGAGCCGGCGTCCCCGCCGCGCCACCTGTTCGCGTTGGGCGGCGGTCAATCCGGGACCATCGTCATCCACAATCAAGCGGAGCATTGGCTTGCCATTGGCATATTCGGATAGCACCTCAATGCTGACCCGCGACTGCGCCCACTTGCAGGCGTTGTCCACGAGATTTCCCAACATCTCCTCGAGATCCGGTTGCTCGCCTTGGAATTTTGCGGATGCCGGCGCGTCCACGGCAATGGCAATCCCGCGCGCAACGTGGATCTTCTCCATGGTACGTGCCAAGGCGTGCACGACCGGCACAACATCGGTCACCGTTCCAACCACCGTCATCCGGGCCGCGAGCCGCGCCCGCTCCAGGTGCCGGGCCACCTGGTCACGCATGATCTCTGCCTGCTCGAGCACCTTCTGTGCGAGCGGATCACCCACCCGTGCACTCGCCTCGTTGACCATCACTGACAGCGGCGTCTTCAGCGCATGCGCCAGATTGCCGACGTGTGTACGTGCACGTTCGACAATCTCCCGGTTCGCCTCGATAAGCGCGTTGGTCTCGCGCGCCAGTGGTGCGATCTCGACGGGAAAACGCCCCTCGAGGCGTTCCGCCGTGCCGGTGCGGATGGCCGCCAAACCTTCCGAAATGCGTTTGAGCGGCGCAAGGCCGAAGCGAACCTGGAACAGGGTGGTCAGCAGCAGCACGGCGATGAGCGATCCAAAGGTGACGAGCAATGCACGGTCGAAGCTGCGTGTTTCCTCTTCGATCTCCTGGGAATCGCCTGCGACCGCCACAAGAAACCGGCCGTCTTCGCCGAGGTCGACAAGGCGCTCGACCAGACGCAAACGCTGCCCTTCAGGACCTTCGACGTAGCTCCGCCGCGTGCCGTCTACGGCAATGGGCACGTTGCGGTCGACCAGATGGGGCAAGCCCGCGTCCCAGAGCGAGCGGGACGAACGGACCTCGGGCGTGGAGCCTTGCAAGCGCGTGATCTGCCAATACCAGCCCGACAGCGGCAGATCGAACAGCGGCTCACCGAGCGGCTGCGGAGTGCGCGCGTCGGACGCTTCCGGCGCGGCAACTTCCGCAACGAGTGTGCGCAGGTAGACGCTGAGACGGCGATCGAAGGAGCGCTCGACGGCTTGGCGATAGAGCGTGGAGAGAACGAAGCCGGTGACGAAGAGAATGACGACGGTCCAAAGCGTCGCCGACATGAACAAGCGGAGCGCGAGCGAGTTGGCGCGCATCGTGAAGATCAGCGCGCTTCAGCAGGAGGCGTCAATAGATAACCCAATCCGCGCACGGTCTGTATCACATCGACGCCTAGCTTCTTGCGGATACGGCCGACGAACACCTCGATGGTGTTCGAATCGCGATCGAAGTCCTGGTCGTAGAGGTGCTCGACCAGTTCGGTTCGCGACACGACGCGGCCGGTGTGATGCATCAGATACGACAACAGCCGGTACTCATGCGATGTCAGCTTGACCGGATTGCCGTCAACGGCAACACGGCCGGTTCGGGAGTCGAGGCGCACCGGCCCGCACGTGAACTCGCTCTTGGCATGACCGACGGAGCGACGCAGCAGCGCGCGCACGCGCGCGAGCACTTCCTCCAGATGGAACGGCTTGGCCACATAGTCATCGGCGCCCGCGTCGAAGCCTTGGACCTTGTCGCTCCACCTGTCCCGCGCCGTGAGCAGCAGGACCGGCATCGCGCGACCGGCACGCCGCCAAGCTTCGAGCACCGAAATACCGTCCATCTTGGGCAATCCGATGTCGAGGATGACGGCATCGTAGGGCTCGGACTCGCCGAGGTAGCGCCCCTCCTCGCCGTCGAACGCGCGGTCGACGACATAGCCGGCCTCCGTAAGCGCGGTGGCCAGTTGACGGTTGAGGTCAGGATCATCCTCGATCACGAGGAGGCGCATCGTATTTCCCTTGGACCCCGCGACGGAGGGGCACGTTCCTTATATCTATGATTATCCTGCCATTTTGTGGCGATGGTGTCAGCAGTCCCCCCATGGCTGGCCGCGGTGGCCCAAAGTCTCAAGTGGACAGCTGGGAACCGCGCACCTCCCCGTCACTTGAACAGCCGGGCGTTACAGCGCGGAGCTAAACCATGGCAACCTGCGAAACCTGCGGCAATGACTACGACAAGGCCTTTCAGGTGACCTGGAAGGGCAAGCCCCATACCTACGACAGCTTCGAATGCGCGATCTACGCATTGGCCCCGACCTGCGAAAACTGCGGAATTCGCATCATTGGCCATGGTCTGGAGGCGAACGGCAAGTTCTATTGCTGCGAACACTGTGCCGAGCACAAAGGCGTCTCGGGACTGCGGGATCGCCTGTCCTAGCGGCCGCGCCGAGCCGACAGTTCATTGGAGCCGGCACCTGCCGCGTCCAAAGAGGAAGCGGCCACAATGCGCCACGTGGGGTCCCGCGCGCGATAGCCAATGCGGGCCATCTCGGCGGCCGCCTTGACTTGACGCTGGGGTTGCGCACCGCCCCGGCGGCTCGATCGCCTGCTCCCGCCATCAGGTCTTGCGTTGACATCCGCCCCGCAGGATGTCCAACACCTCCCCATGCTGCGTTCGCTCATCATCGGATTTGCATGCTTCGCCGCCCTGCCGGTGCACGCGATGGTCGGAGGAGCGCCTTTGGCGCGGCCGGAAATTGCTCGCCACGTCATTCTGATCGTGGGCTCACGCGGCAACTCCTGCACGGGCGTCGTCGTGGCAACGGATCTCGTGTTGACGGCCGCGCATTGCGTGCTTCCCGGCGCGGAATACAAATGGGTGGATTTCGCCACGGATGGAGCGCCAATTCTCCAAGATGTCGTAGCCATCGAGCGCCATCCCGATTTCAGCTTGGCGTCGTTTCGCAACAGCCGCGCAACGGCCGACGTGGCACTCCTCAAACTTGCGAGTAAGCTGCCGCCGAAATTCGCGCCCGCTGCCCTGGAAAAGCTTGCCGCACCGAAGGCCGGCGACCGCGTGGTCGTGGCAGGCTACGGCGTCGCGATCCGCGGGGACGGCAAAAGCGGGGGAAAGGTGCGCTCCGCCCTGCTCGTCATCACGGGCCGCCCCGGAACGCTCCAGGTCCGACTCATGGACCCGGCCGCAGCCAATAGGCGGGCTGGCCTTGGAGCCTGTACCGGCGATTCGGGAGCTCCGGCCTTCGCGATCAATGGGAAACCGGTCGTCCTCGGACTCGTCAGCTGGTCCACGGCAGCCAACAACGAGGCAGGTTGCGGGGGCCTCACCGGCGTGACCCCGCTCGAACGTTATCGGAGCTGGATTTCGGATACGGCCGTGCGTCTGCGTTCGCGCATCCCTAACATGTGACAAATCTCCCGCCCTGCTTGCTTGTGTTGCCACATTTGCGTGAAGACAATCGCGTGATGATCAATCGCCCGCGTGTCCGACCTGCGCTTGCCGTTGCCGCCGCGCTGATCGCGTGGCCCGCGGCAGCATTGGCGGTGGATGTGCGGGCGCTCACCGGCTGGTGGCTAGCGATCGATGACACCTTTCCCCGGCTGTGGGACACAGGCGTCACTCCGATGGAGGAGGTTCTCGTCATCAACGCGGACGGCCGCTTCGAAGACCGGGTGATGAACTTCCTGTCGGGGACCGCGCAGGTTTGCGCGCAGCGGCATATCTGCGCTGACCTTCCGTTGCTCGCTTATGGCCGTCTGCGCATCGCAGGCGATGCCTTGTCCATTGGCGAGCGCGGCGCTCCGCCCAATCGGCTCGATTCCGCCAAATCCGACCAAGTGATCCGGCGCGCTGCGATGAGCGACACGCGCGCATGGACCATCTCAGCTGGCAAGGATCAAATAACGCTGCGCGCCGGCGACAAAACGCGAATCTTTGCCAAGGTCGCCCCCCAGCGGCTGCAGCGCTTGCGGGCGGGCATGCGCGCGTCGGGGCTGCCGCCCCAGAAGCACTGGCGCTGCTTTCTCGCCAATGCGACGACGCAACAACCGGCATTCGCGCCTCTGCGTAACTCGACACCTCGCCAGGACGCACCTGCGGCCGGCGCGGCGCTCGCGGGAGCGCAGGCGTCGGCAGCGTCAAACCGGTCCGCCCGCCCGCCGGCCGGCTGGCTCGACTCATATCTTCGTGCGGCCAGCTATCTGATGACCCTGGAGGCGAGATCGAAGTTTCCGATCATGGAAGACCCGGCATCGCGCCCATACATCGGAAACGAGCCGGAGCAACTCCTCGTGGAGGAGTTTCCCGGAACCGCGGCCCCGGCGACCATGGCCGACGTGCGTCGCTTGAAGGGCCAAATCGCCGCAATCGAAGATCGCGTACGCGACAAGCTCAAGGAGATGTCAGGCGGCGGGCCCACACCGCCTTCCAACCGCACCGCTCTCAGCGAAGCGGAAATCTCGGCATTCGCCTTTGCCGCCAGTGACCACCCCGATGCGAAGCGAATGTTCTGCCGCGACTGACCGGCACGCTCAGGTGGACAGATAAGTCAGCAGAACGAGTCCGAGGAGCACCACGGCTCCACCAAGACCGAACAGCAGCACGTATCGGACATTGTGCCCCGTGGTGCCCGCCCGCGCCTCAGTGGCGGTGGGTCTCGGACCGCCCTCGGCGGCAATATTGTCGCGTTCATCCATGACCAAGATCCCTCGTGTCGCGGGGGACAACGCGGGACGCGCCACCCGCGTTCCGGGCGCTGGTCGGGTGGCACCATCGAGGAGCGACGCACCGCCTTTGAGATTCATGGCCGGCCGGCCCAGCCAAGCCCGTGAAGGCACGATGCGCAGAGCCCTCACCAAGACGCATGTGCCTCTGCATGCCCACGCTATTGCGCTGCCATCGGCGGGTGCTAACGTTTGCGTCAACGACCGGGGGAATGAATGGCGACGTTGGCGGCGCGGCCGGGACCACTCGATTTCGAGCAGCGCAAAAGCGCCCTGATCGTGGTCGACATGCAGAACGCCTTCGCCAGCAGAGGCGGCATGTTCGACCTCGCCGGTTTCGACATCTCGGGCGCGGCTCCGGTGATCGCAACCAACCGGCGTATTCTTGCCGCAGCGCGCCTCGCAGGAGTCAAGATCGTCTACCTGCAAATGACCTACAAGCCCGACCTGAGCGACGGCGGCGGCCCGGCCTCTCCCAACTATCACAAGGAACTGGGGCTCAACCTGATGCGCAGCCGGCCTGAACTCGCCGGCAAGTTGCTGGTCGAGAACACCTGGGACTGGCAGATCATCGATGAGCTTGCGCCCCAAGTCGGCGATCTCGTCGTCCGCAAAACACGCTACAGCGGCTTTTGCCGCACCGACCTCGAGGCGCATCTGCACGCCGAAGGCATTCGGTACCTGCTGTTCACCGGCATCGCCACCAACGTCTGTGTCGAAAGCACCGCACGCGACGCGTTCTTCAGAGAGTTCTGGCCGATCCTGATCGAAGACGCCATGAACCACTCGGGGCCGGAGTTCAATCGGCAAGCCACGCTGTGGAATTTCGAGCACGTATTCGGTTGGGTCACCGATTCGCAGCGCGTGCTGCAGATGCTGCAGGCCACCCTCGCGGCCGAACCCGCCTGATCAAACAAACCAGCCGCAAACATATGCCGCCACGGAGGAAACGATGACGTGCATGCGCACTTTGCCAAAAGTCATGCTGCTCGGACTGCTCGGATTGTCGGCGCCCGTCCAGGCCGATGAATACCCTCAAGGGGACGTTCGCGTGGTCGCCGCCTTTCCGCCCGGCAGCGGCTCGGACGTCGTGGTGCGCTGGTTTGCGGAGAAGCTCAAGCCACTGATGAACCGGACCGTCATCGTCGAAAACAAGCCGGGGGCCGGCGGCAACATCGCCACGGAATACGTAGCCCGCTCGAAGCCCGACGGCCTGACCATCTATCTGCACACCGGATCCTCCATGTCGGCCAACATGCACGTCTTCAAGCGGCCGCCGGTCGATGTGGCCAAGGCCATGCAGGTGGTCGCGACGATCAATCGCCAGGCGTTCATGCTGGTTGTACATCCCGACCGGCCCTGGAAAAGCGTCGCCGAGCTCACAGCGTATCTGAAGGACAAAGGCGACAAGGCGAGCTACGCGGTGTCCGCCACTTCGGGCGTGGTCATGTGCGCGCTTTACAAGGAGGCGGTCGGCCTGAAATCCGTCGAAGTCAGCTTCCGCATGGCGCAAGACTCCTTGAACGATATGGCGACGGGCGCGATCGATTACGCGTGCCTCGACCCGCAGTTCGCATCCGCACAGGCGCGCAACGGCCGCCTGCGCGTCCTCGGAATTGCATCGGCGCAGCGGCTGAAATCCAATCCGGGTTTCCCGACCATGGCCGAGCAGGACGTGAAGATGGATCTCAATGGATGGTTCGCAGCCTTCGTACCATCGGCAACTCCGCGCGCTACCGTCGATCAACTCAACAAATGGTTCAACGAGATCCTGGCCAGCGAAGAGGCAGAGAAGTTCCTCGCGCAGTTCGCCAGCGATGTCGTCCTCAGCACACCGGACGAGGGCCAGCAGCGGCTCGTCCGGGACATTGACGCGTGGGGAGACTACGTGCGGATCGCCAAGATCCAGCCGCAAGGCTAAGTCGGAGCCCGGCGGTCGTCCCCCGCCGGCAACGAGCCACCGCGGCCGCGAAACGGCCGCGACCTTCCATGTCCCTCTCGAGCAAGATCATCCCATGAACCGCATTAAGGACATTCCGGCCGAGCAGATGACGCCCGACCAGACCCGGGTCTTCGAAGAACTGCTCGCCGGCCGCGGCCGCATCCTCGCTCCGTATAAAATCTGGATCCACAGCCCGACGATCGCGAGCGGGCTGGAACGGATCGGCACGTTCCTCAACAATCGTGCCTCGCTGTCCACTCGCGAGGTCGAAATCGGCGTCCTGCTGATCGCGCGACACTGGCAGGCGGATTATGTGCTGCAGGCTCACGTCCGCGAGGGCAAGGCGGTCGGCCTGCCGGACGAGGTGATCGCGGCGATCTGTGAGGGCGCGAATCCCAAGCTGACAGACCCACATGAACAGGCGGTCCATGACTTTGCCCGCGCGCTGCTTTCGGGATCGAAACTGTCCGATGCCGAGTTCGGCGCCATAGAGCAAGTGCTCGGGCGCGCGGGCATTGCCGAAGTGCTCGTGCTGATCGGCTACTACACGTCAGTTGCTCTGGCGATGAAGGTGCACGACGTGCCGATCCCGCCGCAATGAGGCGGGCTCCTACGGCCAGCGCCAGTCCAACAACGGGCGCCAAGCCTCCGGCACCGGCAGCACATCGAGGCTGAGCGAGATTGCGACGACGCCGAGAAACGAAATCGCCGTGGCGACGACCACCTCCGGCCCGAACACCTCGTGTTTCGGGTTGAGCCAGCGCGCGAAATGCAGTCGAAACACATTGGCCAGTCCGATGATTGGCGCGGTGATCGTCACCGGTGCGATCGATACGGCCATGTAGGCGAAAATCTGCGACACGTAGACCATCATGCCGGACGAGAGAAACCACCTTGCCGCATCGGGCGGCGTCGCACGCAACTCGCGCCAGCGTCCGGGCACCAGCAACAGCAGCCCCATGAACATGGTTGCCGCGAACGCCGCCACCACGCCACCCGCGAGGCCGGCCGAGAGTCCTTGTCCGTTCGAGGCAAAGCGCACCAGCGCGGGCGAAGCGCCGTAGCAGATCGCAGCGAGGAAGGCGAAGAAGTACCCTTCGGCGAAGCGCGGCGAGAACAGCAGTTCGGCGCTGACTTTCTGCTCGCGCTCGCGCGCGTGGCTGCGCGAGACGATCGCCGGACCGGCCACGATCATCACGATCCCGAGCATGCGCAAGGCGGTCAGCGTCTCGCCGAGAAAAACGATCGCAAGCGAGAGCGAGACCACGAGATTGAATTGCATAATGGGCCCCGCGAGATTGTTGCCGATCGCGTTGATGGCCCGGTAGTTGCAGTATCGGCCGATGCAGAAGTGGCTCACGCCCACGGCGGCAAAAACCACCAGCGACGTGGCAGGCAATTGGAGCAACATGTCGGGTCGGCCGCTCAGCAGGAGTGCGGCCAGGAAAATCGGCACGCCGACGGGAATTGACAGTGTGGTCGCCTGCGCGACGGTGCCGGAGCGCACCCCACGCCGCACCGCGGCGTTGGTCCACGCGAAGGTGGCCGCCGCCATTAACGCGAAAAATCCTCCCAGCACCCGGAGCCGCCCCCTTTCGACCGACCGGCAACCTACGCGATCCGCGCCGTCCTGCAATGGATGCGCCCATCAGGACTGTCCGGCGTGCCGCGCAGAACTCATCGGTCGTGGCACGGCAAGGCGTTCATGGAACCTGCGGGAACGCGCACCACTTCACGGCTGCGGACAAGGAGCGGCTCCCGACATGTCTGAAATGCGGTTGAAGCGAGGAATGCCTTGCCCAGTCTGTCGCGTTGACCTCGTGATGGCGGACCGGCAAGGGATCGAGATCGACTACTGTCCGCGTTGCCCGGGGGGCTGGCTCGATCGCGGCGAACTCGACAAGGTCATCGAGCGAAGCACGCGCCTTGAGAGCCCTCGGCGGGCCTCTGCGAAACCGATGGCGCGCGCCCCACGGACGGGCCAGCGGTGGACAGATCGCCGCCGCCGGCACGATGACCACGATGAGGACAGCCCCGATGGAGCGCGCCAACGGCGCTCCTGCCTCGGCGAGATGCTCGCGTTCGGGAACGATTGAGCGGCCTCCGCACGACGGCGGGGGACCTACTCCGCCGCCGTACTATGCACCGGCTGGTGATAGCGGCTGGCCGGGCGCGGCAAGCCCAGATGCTCGCGCAAGGTCGTGCCCTCGTACTCTTTACGGAACAGCCCGCGCCGCTGAAGCTCGGGGATCACCAGATTGCAGAAATCGTCGTGGGCTCCGGGGATATAGGGCGGCATCACGCAGAAGCCATCACAAGCCTGCTTTGTGAACCACTCCTCCATGTAGTCGGCGACGCGCTGGGGCGACCCGTGAATCGTGTTCTTGCCGCGCGCTCCGGCGACCCGCGCACCGAGCTGCCGGATCGTCAGATTCTCGCGCCGCGCCATTGCGACGATCGATTCATAATGTCCCTTGCTTCCGCCCGCCGGAGGCAGCGGATCCGGTAGCGGCTCATCGAGCGAGTAACGCGAAAGATCGATGCCAAGCATCGTCGCGAGAATCTCCCGCCCCACGACCGGATGGATCAGCGACTGCAGGTGGTCGAAATCCGCCTGCGCCTCCGCATCGGTGGGCCGGACGACGACACTCAGGCCAGGCAAGATCTTGAGGTGATCCGGATCGCGGCCATAACGGCGCATTCGTCCCTTGACGTCGTCGTAGTAGGCCTTGGCGGCTTCGACGGTCAGATGCGGCGAGAAGATCGCCTCGGCGTGCTGCGCAGCAAGCTCCTTGCCCTCCTCCGATGCGCCGGCCTGTACAATGACAGGATAGCCCTGCGGAGGGCGTGGCACGTTGAGCGGTCCCCGCACAGAATAAGTGGTGCCCTTGTGATTGAGCAGATGGAGCTTGCCAGGGTCGAAGTAGAGTCCGCTTTCGGTGTTGCGGACGAACGCATCGTCGTCCCACGAATCCCACAGCCCCTTCGCGACGTCGATGAACTCGTGGGCCCGCCCGTAGCGCACCGCGTGCGGGTCGACGCCGGCGCGACCGAAGTTGAGTGCCTCGGCGGGCTGGTTGGATGTCACGCAATTCCAGCCCGCTCGCCCTTTGCTGATGAAATCGAGCGAGGCAAACTTGCGCGCGATATGGTAAGGTTCGTTATAGGTCGTCGACGCGGTTCCCACGAGACCGATGCGGCTCGTCACCATCGCAAGAGCCGACAGCAAGGTAAGGGGCTCGAAGTGCGCCACGAACTGCACCGAGCGGGAGAGCGCCTCGATGTCAGCCTGGCGCGTAGCGACCCCGTCCGCCAGGAATATCATGTCGAACTTCGCACGCTCCGCGGTGCGGGCGATCTCGACGTAGTGGTCAATGTTGATCGGAGCATCGACCTGAGCCCGCGGGTGCCGCCACGAGGCCACGTGGTGGCCGGTCGGATTGAAATAGGCGGCGAGCCGCATTTTCCCGTCGCTCATGCGGGCGATCCTCTCACTTGTCAGTTTGAGCTATTTTTCCATTGCCAAGGCCCGGGCGCAAGCTCCGGCGCCGTCAAGCACACCTAGACAAGGCTTCGTCAACCAAAGACGCACCAATTGTGTCAGTCTGCAGGTTGCGGGCGCACAATTGACGCTATCGTGCGTTGTCGTCCCGTCACTCGGAGTGCGTGCCATGCCGAGACTGCTCGCGACCGCGATTGTTGGAATAGCCCTCTTAGGGGCAGTCGGGCCCGCAGCTGCCGGGGGCGACTATGTCGTGGTGGTGCCGTCCCCGGCGTTCTACATGGGACCGTGTGCTTGGCCCTGTCAGAACCTCGTCAATGCACCCCGACTCATCGGCCGCCACGCCCCTCGCATCGCGATGCCTCCTTCCCGGTTTTACGCATACCCCTATGTCTCGAGCTTCGCTGGTTGTGTCCGCGGGCGTCGCGTCGCATCCGTCTACGGGTGGCGTCCGCGGCAGATCCGCGTTTGCGACTGACGACGTCAGCGCAGGTCGCCCGGCTGATTCCGATGCCGCCTTGCCGCCCAATCCCGCGCAGGCTCGAACATGCCGAAAGTAATGATCTGGGCGTATCGCACATTTTTATGTGAGACGCGGAACCAAACCGTGATCTGCAGCATCACCCGATTGATGCATACCGCCGCCCGCCCACAGACGGCGGGAGGGCCGAGCATGGCGCACGACGTGCGTAAGCAGCAACACCGACGACTGCGACAGCCCTGTCCCGGGCAGTAGCACTTCGTCGGAAGCCGTGGAGATCATTATGGCGAGAAAATATTCGAAGTCCGCCTCGAACGATGTGCGTCGCGCCATGAAGCGCCGCAAGAAGGGCACGCTCAAGCGCGGCAAGAAGGGGCGCGGCGGCACCGTGAAGAGCCGCAAGCAGGCGATTGCGATCGGACTGTCGGAAGCTCGCAAGAAAGGCAAGAAGGTGCCTGCGAAGAAGCGCGCCAAGAAGAGTCGCAAAGGGCGCGGTGGACGCAAGCGCCGCAGTTTCTGATGTATGAAGTGCTTAGACGAGCGGCCGGCGCGGTCGAAGGATTTATCCCGGCGACCGCGCCGGCAAGTTGCGGCGAGAGTTCAATTCAGGAGCCCATCATGTCTGGGGTCGCATTCCATCCGCCGATTCATCTGACGATTCACCCGGACGAACCGATCCGGACGATCGATGACGCCGTCAAGGTGGTTGAGCGTCATGCCAAGGATCCCAATAGTCCGCAGGTCAAAATGCTGCTGCTCGAACTCACCCGCGCGGGCACGCCGCAGCAGGTCGAAATGGCCGGCCACGTTTTCCGGGAATGGGCGAGGCGCGAAGGGCTGCTGCTGGTTCCGCCCGAAGACAACGCCTAGGAAGAGAGAAAATCATACGCTCCCCCGCCTTCACGATCCCCTCAATTGCAGTTTCGAGATGGGCGTGCCGGTCCCCGTTGGGGTTCGCTCCAATGAACGGGACAATGTCTGCTCGCCAGACCTGCGGTGAGGCAGCCGGCGCCTTCACTGCCCGCCGCGCCAGCGCTGGCCGCTCGACCACCCCGTAGCCTGCGTTATTTGCCACACCGCGCGTAACTCCCGGCGCCGCGAGCCGAATAATATCATGCACTCAAGGATGCGGGGCTCTCGCATCCTTCACGCCCTCTTGAACGAATGTGACCAATCCGGCTGCAGAATGGGGACCGCATCTCGCTCCTGCCCTTCTATAGTTCCGCGGTATCGAACGCAGCGGAACGGAATTCGGCATGGCGGCTGGGCGCCCAGCAGAATTGGAACGATTGGACCGCGAGTGCCGAGACCTCATGGTCTTGGCACAGGCCGGCGATCAGGCGGCCTACGCCCGTTTGTTGCGGGCCTGTGTCCCCGTGATCAAAGCCACGGCCCGAAGCACGGGCGTTACCTTGGAAAGCCTGGACGACGTCGTCCAGGAGACGCTGCTCACGTTGCATCGAGCTCGCCATACCTACGATTCGAGCCGATCGTTCACGGCTTGGATGCGAACGCTGGCGCAGCGGCGGGCGATCGATTTCCTCCGGAAGCAACGTCGCAGTGGGGCACGCGAAGTGCATTCCCCACATGCCTACGAGACATTCGCGGACCAAGCGTCCGACCCTGCCACGACGGTGGAGTCAAACGATCACAACGGGGTTCTCGCCTGCGCCGTAGCCGCGCTGCCCGCGCGCCAGCGGGAAGCCGTCGAGCACCTTGTGCTTCGGGAGCGATCGTTGGCGGAAGCGGCTGCGGCAACCGGGCGGAAGACTGGCTCGCTCAAGGTCAGCCTGCACCGGGCCGTCAAATCCCTGCGGGCGGGCTTGCTGGCGAGGGATTGAAGGTGAGCCAGCATGGATAATCACCGCATTGACGTGTTGATCGACACCTTGTCGGCGGAGCTCAAGCCGGTTCGGCCGCTGCCGCAGCCGCATTGGCGCGCGCTGACTTGGCTCGGCGCGGTGGCCGCCGTGGCGATCGGGCTGACGCTGACCTCGGACGTGCAGGATGTCGTTTTCCATATGGACACGGCACCCGAGAGCTGGGTTGCGCTGGCAGGGGCGGCTGCAACCGCAGTCCTGGCCGTCACCGCCGCCTTCCAACTCAGCCTGCCGGACCGGGCCTCCACCTGGGCGCTCTTGCCGCTTCCCGCCGCCGTGATTTGGATCGGCGGCAGCGGCGTTGGCTGCCTGCGCGCGTGGTTTGAGCCCAGTCCACCCGGTGCCGCGCTGGCGCCGCCGGCCGAATGCCTGACGATCATCATCGGGTTGTCCGTGCCGCTGGGCGCGCTTTTGTTGGTGATGCTGCGTCGTGGCCACTCGATGCAGCCGCGGCTGACCGCCGCCATGGCCGGGCTGGCGAGCGCCGCCGCGGCCGCTTCCCTGCTGGCGCTTGTTCATCCCTACGAATCGGCCGTGGTCGACCTCGCGTTCCACGCCCTGGCAGTGCTCGTCGTCATTGCGGTCGGCAGCATGTTCGGCGGCCGCGCACTCGCCCAAGAATCCCACGCGTCGGCGTAACCCACCTCCCTGCCCGAGCGAACAGATGACGGGACGGCACCGCCGTCCGTCACAGGAAAGGATCGGGCTATGAAACCGCTTCATCTGGCACTTCCCGTCTGCGCCGCCGTGCTGTCGCTCGGGCTCGCACTGGCGCCAGCTCATGCGCAGGACAAAAAGGACACGATGGGCAAGGACACGAAGGGCACCAGCATGTCCAAGGACGCCATGGGCAAGGACGCCATGGGCAAGGATGCGATGTCCAAGGACAAGATGGAAAAGGACTCCATGTCGAAGGACGGCATGAAGAAGGACAACATGAAGAAGTAATCCCGCCTTGCACGACGAACTCGCGATGGCGCGAGTTCGTCGCTGGCGCGGCCCGATCGACCGCAACTGGAAAGGAACATCCGATGCCGAGTCGCCGTTTCCTTTTGACCGCAGCCGTTGCGGCAGGAGCCATCTGGCTTGCTCCCGCCTTTGCCGCCGAGAGACATCCCTTCGACGCCAAGGCGTTCGCCGATGCTCAACGGTCCGGCAAGCCGATATTCGTGGCGATCCACGCGCCGTGGTGCCCGACCTGCAAAGCGCAGGCGCCTATTCTAAGCGAGCTGCTGACCGATCCGAAATTCAAGAACCTCGTCTATTTCATCATCGATTTCGACAATCAGAAGGATGCCGTACGCCATCTCGGCGCACGCACGCAGTCGACGCTGATCGCATTCAAGGGCGACCGAGAAGTTGGACGTTCGGCAGGCGACACGAGCCGCGCCTCGATCGCAGCGCTGCTCGCAAAGACGTTGTGAGCACGCGATGATCGGCAGCGCGGCGTTGGCATTCCTTGCCGGTGTGCTGTCGATCCTCTCACCCTGCGTGCTTCCGATCGCGCCCATCGTGGTCGCGGCAGCGGCGGCGCAGAGCAGATGGGGCCCGGTCGCGCTCGCAGCCGGGCTCGCACTCTCGTTCGTGGCCGTCGGTCTGTTTGTCGCGACCATCGGCTTCTCGATTGGCCTCGATGCGCAGGCATTCCGCTCGATCGCGGCTATTCTCATGGTGACGATCGGCATCGCGCTGATGCTGCCGCGTCTCCAGAACCGGCTGGCGCTGGCCGGCGGCCCGCTCGCAAGCTGGGCGGGCGAGCAATTCGGCGACGTCGGCGCTCACGGAGTGGCTGGGCAGTTCCTGGGCGGTGCTGTGCTGGGTGCGGTCTGGAGCCCGTGCGTGGGCCCTACCCTCGGTGCGGCGTCGGTACTCGCATCACAAAGCCGTGACCTCCCGGAGGTCGCCCTGACCATGCTCGCGTTTGGGCTCGGCGCCGGACTGCCACTGGCAGGCTTCGGCATGCTCTCGCGTCAAGCCCTGCAGCGGCACCGCGCTCGCCTGCTCGCAACAGGACGCGGCCTCAAGGCTGCACTTGGACTCCTGATGGTCCTGTTCGGGGGTCTGATCCTCAGCGGCACGGATAAACGCCTGGAAGCAATCCTCGTTGACGTGTCACCGCACTGGCTTACCACTCTCACCACTCGCTTCTGATCAACCTGCGCGATCAACTCGGAGGATTGTCACCCAAGCGGGCGCCCCCAACCAATATCTTGCGTGCGAATTGCTGGTCTGCATTTGCGGTCGCTTACGAGCCTTTCCGACTCGCTGCGTCAACCGTCTCCATTGAGTTTGCGGCGCGCTTGCGCGACACTGATATCTCCGGCCGGCGGACCGCGGGGGCCTTCGTGAGCGCGCATCTCCTGGATTACGGACGTATTGCATTCGATGCCGTCGATCACTTCGAGCAGCTCGATTCGCCCGTTGAAGTGATTGCTTGCCTGGCCACGGTCCTGCGTCGTTTCGGCTACACCTCATTCCTGATCACCGACGTTCCCGAGGTCCCGAGCGGCCGGCAGCCCAATTTTCTGCTGAACGGCTGGCCCGCGGATTGGACTGAACTCTACATCCGGGAAAATTTCTACAAGGATGATCCGATCGCCGCCTGGGGGCGGCGCACCGTGCACCCCTTCGAGTGGTCCGAGGTCGAGGCCCACATCGACCCGGAGCGCTGTCCCCGCTCGATGGACGTGCTGCGCGCCGGCCGCGAGTTTCGCCGCAACGCCGGCTTTGTCGTGCCGATCTATCACCCGGACGGACCGATGTCCGCCGTGACGATGTGCGGGGAGCATCCCGACCTCGACCCCGACGCCAAGCGCGCCATCCACTTCATCAGCCTCTATGCACACAGCAAGGCAGCGTCGTTGATGAAACAGAGGGAGCCAGATCCCAACTACACGTTGACCGAAGGCGAACGCGAGGTGCTGAGTTGGACTGCCGCCGGCAAGTCCGCCTGGGAGATTTCCGTCATCCTCGACATTGCAGAGGCGACGGTCGTGTGGCGACTCAAACAGGCCTCCACCAAGCTCAATGCAGTCAACAAACTGCAGGCGGTCGTCAACGCGATCCGCACCAAGCAGATCAGCGTCTAGGCCGCGCGCGCATCGGCCACTTGTCAAAGCCGACCGGGCTTTCCCCGGCCAACGCCATCTGTTGTTCCCCCATAGGCCCGGCTCGCGATCCGATACCTGGGGCACTATTTGCCCGGCATGCCAACTATGAGATCCGGCCGACTATAAGATTTGATAGTCGCCGCCCTCGGCGCCGTTGTCCAAGGTAAGTCCTCCACGCTCAGGAGGACTGCATGCTCCACGTCGTCACCCGGGAAAACCGCCACCTCTACCAGCGCGAGCTGCTCGATCAGCATCGACTTCGCCACGAGGTCTATATCGTCGAGCGAAAATGGGATGGTCTGCAGGATCGGGGCGGCCTGGAGTACGACCAGTTCGATGACGACGATACGATCTATTTCCTCAAGATCGACGACGGGCAGGTCATCGGGGGGCACCGCATGTATCCCACCACCAAGCCTCACCTGATGTCTCACGTCTGGCCTCAACTGGCCAACGTGAAAGGCATACCCACTGGACCGCACATCTTCGAGTGGACACGCCTCTACATCAAGCGCGAGCGACGCGACGGCGGCCGGTTCGGCAGCGCAGTGCTCGGAGAGCTTTTCGTCGGCGGCTTGGAATATGCCCTCGAAGAAGGCATCCAAGAGCTTTCGCTCCAGTTCGAGGCCTATTGGTTCCCGCGCCTCCAGCAACAGGGGTGGCAGATCAAGCCGCTCGGGCTCCCGACTTTGATCAAGAACGACTGGTGGATCGGCGCCACAATTCCAGTGACGGAGCAGGTGGTGAACGCGACGCGCGCATATTACGGCATCACCACACCAATGCTCGTGCGGCGCGGCATCACCCAACCCGCCGTCCACATCGCGGCGTGATCTCTATTCTTCGGGGGGACAGCATGCGAACGGGCTATGACCTCATTTTTCTTGCCGCCGAACGCAATCCGGATCACTTGGCGATCGTCGACGATCGCACGGACAGGCGCCTGACCTATCGCGAGTTGATCCAGGAGATCGACGTGATCGCGGCAGGACTGTCCCAGCGCGGCGTGCGGGCGGGCGACCGCGTTGCCACCGCCCTGCCGAACAGTCTCGAGCACTGCCTGATCCTGCTTGCGCTCCAGCGCCTCGCCGCCGTGCCCGCGGTTCTCAACTTCCGTTTCCCGGCTCTGCAACTGGCCGAGATGATGAGGGAGGCCGCGGTGCTTGGGGCCGCCGTCCCCGCCGAGCCGGCGACGGCGCGGGCCGCACGTGATGCGCTGCCTGCCGGCGGGCTGCTGCTGACGGTGGGTGGATCCGTCGACGGATCGCACGATTTCGGCCAATGTCGCGCCGAGCCCAGCATACTGCCGCCTGTGCCGCGCCCAGGCCCCGACGACACCGCTTTCATCTTCTATACATCGGGCACCACCGGCAAACCCAAGGGCGCTCTGGTCGCGCATCGCACCACCGAGATGCGCATTTCGTCGCTCTCGCCGATCACCGGACTGCGCGCGGGTCCGCACTTGCGTGCGCTGGGCGCGTCACCGTTATCGCACGGCATCGGCTTCTACTGCGTGTTCATGACCACGCTGGTGTACGGCGGGACCTACTTCGTCATGTCGTCGTTCAGCCCGGCCGCGGCGCTCGACATGATCGAACGCAATCGGATCACGTTCCTTTTTGCCGTCCCGACGATCCTGCAGGCGATGATCTCGACGCCCGGTTACCGACCCGACCGGCTCAATTCCCTGGAATTCGTGTTTCACGGCGGAGCCGCCATTTCGGCAGCGTTGCTCGACCAGCTCTGCCGCGAGTGGCGCGCCCGCATTCAGCATCTCTATGGCACGACGGAAACATACATTCCGCTGTGCAATCCGGCGCCGCAAGGAACACCAAACACGCTATGCGCCGTCTATCCCCATCGCACCCGGCTCGTGCGAATCGGAGGCGACCCTAACGACATCGCCGGACCGGGCGAAACCGGCGAGCTGCTCGTCGACGCAACGAGCAATCTCATTTTCAGCTCGTATCTCAATGAACCGGAGACTTACGCACAGAAGGTGCGCGAAGGCTGGTACTTCACCGGCGATGTCTTCACGCGCCGCGCGGACGGAGATCTCGACTTCGTCGGCCGGGTGGACGACGCGATCCGTTCGGGCGGCGAATGCATCTACCCGGCTGAGATCGAGCAGGTGCTGCTGACCCATCCCGGCATACGCGAGGTGTGCGTCATCGGCCTGCCGGACTCGTACTGGGGCGAAGCGGTGACGGCCTGCGTCGTGTCCGATCAGTCCGAACTCACATCCCAGGAGCTCGACCAGTATTGCCGGTCGGCGGTCCTGGCGACGTTCAAGCGGCCACGCAAGTACGTGTTCGTGGAGCGCCTTCCGCGCAACTCGTCAAACAAGGTGCTGCGTGGCGAATTGCGGGACTCGGTCCTCGAAAGCGAGAAGCGGAAGCTTGTTGCGTAAGAGCAGTGGTGCGTACGGCTTGTGCGGCAAGCCGGAAAAAAGGAGAAAACAAGTGGTAACATCAAACATGAAGCGTGAGCTCAAGTCGTCAGTGCGTCCGTCGGCGCGCAGCCTGCTGGTCGCCTACCTGCAATATGCCGTCGACGAGGTGGCCGAGCTGAGCCCCTCGAGCGCTTCGCTCCTCGTCGCGGCCATCGACGGCTTGCAGGAGGAGAAGTCGATCCGGCCGCTCGGAAACGACGTCCGAAAGCCGTCATAAGGGCTCGCGTGTCCCCCCGAACGCGATCGCCCGCGGTGGAGCTGGTGGCGCAAGTCCCCGATCGTCCCGTTGGGTGTGAGCGGCCCTCACCCCCTGCGGGCACGGCCGCGCCCCCATCATGATACGGACGAAGCGAAGGCCGGCGGCCCGTGCGCGGCACTCTATTACCGATAGGGAACAACCTGACAGGTTGCATGCCGAGAAATTACGCAAAACTCTTCTACCCGGCCAAATATGCTGTATGCTGCATATCAAATGCTTATGACCGGGGGAAACATGCGAAAGAAAAGACCGCAAGCCATCGACGTGCTTGTGGGCAGCAACATTCGTATTCGTCGTCTTGAGCGTGGGGTATCGCAGACCAAGCTGGCTCAAGCGATTGGCGTGACGTTTCAGCAAGTTCAGAAATACGAAAAAGGCACGAACCGCGTCGGCGCGAGCCGCCTCACGCGCATCGCCAATTTCCTGGAGGTGCCGGTCGCGCAGTTCTTCGTCGGCGCCCAGGGCACCGACTGGTCGGAGCCCGAGCTCGACAATTCGCCCGTGAAGCTGTTGGCCGAGCCCTACGCCTTGCGGCTGGCCCAGGCCTTCGTCGGAATCAAGGACATGGACCTGCGGCGCTCGCTGGTCGATGTGGTGGAAGTCATCGCATCGAAGGCCGCCGCCCGCCAACGCTGACGGCCTACGGTCCTCGCCGGCGCACGGTCTGGCGATAGTCGAATCCGCACTCGCATTCGAACGTGGTGGTCTCGGCCCGGCGGCTGTCGTTGGGCGAGGGATCGATGCGGCTCAGCCGCATGGTGCTGCCGCAGGACGGGCACAGCACGCGAGGAATGGCCGGGTGCAAATCGAACACCGCCTCGTCGGCGAGAACCGGCGGCGGCGCGCCAATCGGCCGAGAGGCATGAGGCTTGTGGCTGGCGGTGCTTTTGTCCATCTGACGCGACCCTCGATACATCTCGATACATTTTGAACGATCCCGCGCACGCGCGTTCCGCGCTTTCGCGCGCGATCAGCAGCGCCCTCTCATCGGAATTGCCTCCCGGAGGCACTAACGGAGGATCGGCGCGATGGTTCCAGAGGTACGTGCGCACGATCCTTGCGTGCGATGAGAGAGATCGGAGGGAGAATGACGTAATGCGGCCGGCCGCCGGGCCCTCCTCTCCGCCTGTCCGTCCACTCGCCGCACAGCCCCGCCCCTCGCCGCAACTCGTCCGCATCCGCATGCTCCGCCCGGCCGGGTGCACGGCCATCCGCTCGCGCAGGCTGCGCCGAGCCGGCGGTGATCCTGCATCGCGCGCCAGCGCGGTCGAGCGCGCGCGTGCGCCCATGTGAACTGCGCGGAAGACTGTTCGCAAAACCGCCCGGACTAGATGATCGGATCAGAACCTCAGATCATGGTCTGGTTTCTTTGTTTGAGCATGATCTTCTCCGAAAACCGCTATCCACCCCCGGATCAAGTCCGGGGGCAGGCATTTTCGGGATCATGCTCTAGCGCGGTCCCTCGCTGCGCCCGCGCAGCGGGCGCTCCTCCATCAGCGAGAAGGCGCCGATCGACATCAGCAGGAACAGCGCGCTCGCCGCGAACACCCAGCGGAACACGCCGGAGAGGTCGACCGCCGCTCCGCCCGCCTGCGCCAGCACGTCGACCGCCCTGCCCGCGCCGCCCGGCCCGGCGCCGACGCCGGCGAGGATGATGGCGCCTATGATCGCCACCACGAGCGCGGAGGCGAGCGCGCGGAAGAAGTTCATCACGCCCGTCGCGGTGCCGACGTGATAGCGCGAGACGGCGTTCTGGATGCAGACCGTGGTGCAGGAGAACACGGTGCCCGCGCCGGCGCCGAACACGCTCAGCGCCACGATCACCGCCCACAGCGGCAGCCGCGGCCACACCGCCATGACGACCATGGCAACGGTGGCGCACGAGAGCCCGATCAGCGGGAACCACTTGTAGCGGTCGAAGTACATCATCACCCGGCCCGACGCGACCGAACCGGGCGTCGTCATCACGGCGATCGGGATCAGCGCGAGGCCGGAGTCGGCGGCGGAGAGATGATAGACGTTCTCGTAGTAGAGCGGCATGAACACGGTGAGCCCGATCGAGACGCCGATCGCACAGGACACCGCGAACGTTCCCGTACGCACCACCGGATTGGCGAGCACGGCCAGCGGCAGGAACGGCTCGGGCTCGTGCGCCACGCGATAGGCGAAGGCCAGCCCGAGCGCGAGCGCGCAGGCGACCAGCAGGAGAATGGTCGAGGACAGCCAGGGATAGCGCACGCCGCCCCAGGTGAGCGCGAGCAGCAGCAGGATCGCCGACGAGATCATCAGCGTCGCGCCGAACAGGTCGAGCTTGTGCTTGCGGTAGTTGACCGGCAGGCGCTTGAGCTGGCGGTTGATCATGTAGGCGGCGGCGAGCCCGAGCGGTACGTTGACCCAGAACACCACCGACCAGTGCAGGTGGTCGGCGAAATAGCCGCCGGCGACCGGGCCGGCGATGCCGGCCGCAACCCACACGGACCCGATATAGGCCTGGTAGCGCCCGCGCTCGCGCGGGGCGACCGCGTCGGCGACGGTCGCCTGCACCATCGGCACGATACCGCCGCCGCCGATGCCCTGCAGGCCGCGCATCAGGATCAGGGTGAGCATGTTGGGCGCGAGCGCGCAGGCGATCGAGCCGACGACGAACACGCCGAGCGCCGACATCATCACCAGCCGCCGCCCGTAGATGTCGGAAAGCTTGCCGCACAGCGGCGCGGCGATGGTGGACGAGAGCAGATAGGCGGTGATCAGCCAGGAGAGGTTCTCGAGGTCGTGGAACTCGCGGCCGATGGTCGGGAGCGCGGTGGCGATGATCGTCTGGTTGAGCGCCGAGACGAACATCGCGAGGCAGACGCCGAGGATGATCGAGCGGATCTCGCTGTCGCTCAGCGCCCAGCGCGCCGGGACGGCCTGCTCCGCCCCCGCCTGCGGCGCGGTCGCCACCACGTCCACGGCGGCGACGCCGACCGGCACCACGGCGGATTCCTTGAGCTCCTCGGCGGCCGGATCGGCCCCCTGCCCCGCGTCCGACACGGACGGCCCGATGCGCCCGGACAGGACGGCATCCTCCGTCTCCGGGTCGCGCTCGATGCTGCTCGGGTCGGTCTTATCGTCCATAAGCCTCAATGATTGTCGGGCTGTGGTGGTAACGCGCGGGCGCAGCCGGCGTTGCGCGTGCCATCCACCTATTGCGGTGAGTTGCGCAGGACGGCAATGGGCCGCGCCGCGTGGCTGGTATGAGGGGGGGCGCGACTAGCGGGCTCAAACGCTCACGTCTTGTTCAGGGCGAGGCGCAGGTACCGGAATCCGCCCGCTCATGAGCCGTCTGCAGGCGCAACAGTCACTCGCTGCTCACGTCCGCGCCATTCGCGGGTTGGAGGCTGGCCGCCACCTTGCGGAAGCGCTCAAGCGCCGCCTCCAGACTCTCGACGATCTCGGCGGCGATCTCGTCCGGCGGCGGCAGCAGGTCGGGGTCGTCCAGGCTGTCGTCCTTGAGCCAGAAGATGTCGAGGTTGACCTTGTCCCGTTTCACGAGCGCGTCGTAATCGAAGCGCCGGAAACGCTCGCTCTCCACGCGCTTGCCGCGATCGCCCGCCGCGTAGGCGGCCACGAAATCGTCGAGGTCCGCCCGCTTGAGCGGCCGCTCCTTCAAGGTGAAGCTCTTGTTGGTCCGGAAGTCGTAAATCCAGAGGTCGCGGGTCCACGGCGTTTCCGAGGCCGGCTTGCGGTCGAAGAACAGCACGTTGGCCTTGACGCCCTGCTTGTAGAAGATGCCCGTGGGCAGGCGCAGCAGCGTGTGGAAGTCGTAGTTGTCGAGCAGCCGCTTGCGGATCTCCGCGCCCCCGCCCTCGAACAGCACGTTGTCGGGCAGCACCACCGCCGCGCGCCCGTTCTCGCCCAGTACGGACATGATGTGCTGCAGGAAGTTGAGCTGCTTGTTGCTCGTCGTCTTGATGAAGTCCGGGCGGTTGTATTCCTCGCGCTCGGACTCGATATCGCCGTCCTCGCCGATGATCTTGTAGCCCTGCTTGCGCCCGAACGGCGGATTGGTCAGCACCATGTCGTAGCGCGCCGCGCCGAGCGAATTGAGCGCATCGCCGCGCTCGATCGGGCTTTCGGCCGTCGCCGCGCCGTGCAGATAGAGGTTCATCGCGCACAGGCGCACGACGTCGGCGACGATATCGACGCCCGACAGCCTGGCGCGCATGCGGGCCTGGACGCGCAGGTCTCGCGCATCGGGACTATGCTTGATGTGGTCCCAGGCGGAGAGCAGGAACCCGCCCGTCCCGCAGGCGGGGTCGTGGATCGACTGGCCGGGCCGCGGGTCCATGACGGCGACGATGGCGTCGATCAGCGGGCGCGGCGTGAAGTATTGCCCGGCCCCGCTTTTGACCTCGGCCGCGTTGCGTTCCAGTAGCCCTTCGTAGATCGCGCCCTTGGTATCGACGGAGAGCCCCATCCATTTCTCGCCGTCGATCAAGGTAACCAGCCGGCGCAGCTTGGACGGGTCCTCGATCTCGTTCTTGGCCTTGAGGAAGACCGCGCCGATCAGGCCGTCCTCCCTGGACAGCTTTTCGAGCACCTTGCCGTAGGCGTCGGCGAGCGCCTGCCCCTGCAGGTCCTTGATGGCGCTCCAGCGGCAATCCTCCGGCAGCATCGAGGGCTCGCCGATCAGGTCGGTGCGTTCGTCGTCCATCTTGAGGAACAGCAGGAACGAAATCTGCGAGATATAGGCGCCGTAATGCACGCCCTCGTTCTTGAGGACCGTCGCGTAGTTCCAGACCTTCTGGATGAGAGTCGTTTCGTTCATGCTTCCGTTCCAACAGCCACATCGCGCGGGCGTTTCACGCGGCGGGGCGTCGCCTTTTGTTTGGGCGCAGCGTTGTCGAGCCGAGTAAGCATGAGTTCGGCCGGTTCGTCGTCTGGGTCCTGTTCAACTAAACGACCTTCGAACGCGGCCTTGAGTATCGATTGACGAAGCGCTGCGGATGTTTTCTCGCCATTATCGATAGAAATCGATCCATCAAATCCCTGTTCCTGGTTGAACCCAAGCAAGCGCAACGCATGATCGATCTCAGAACGCGGCGGGAGAGGAATTGCAATTCTTAGGAGGTTCTCCTGCGAGATGTTACGCATAGAAAGCTGGTTTCCTGAGGCGTAACTTTCAATCTGGTGCCGTCCGAACGGCGACTTGAGACAAACCTCCACCCATTGTTGCAAGCCAGAGAAAAAATGAAGGCGGAGGACTTTGTCGCTCAAGACAAGCCGCTTGGTGCAGGCTTTAACGATCACAGGAGCCCCGACAAGTTCCAACGTATTGGCACGTGAAATGAGAAAATCGCCCGGCCTGATTATGTTGCGCTCGTCGATCACCGCATCTGAGGCAAGTGTTTTGCTTTCCTCTTCGTCGAACTCCCCCCAAGTCACGGCACTAATTTTCACAATCCCAGTCTCTCCGTCGCGAGGAGGGCGTCCATCGGCCTTTACGTTTAGACCCGCATCGATTTTGGCGAGTATCTGGCCAAGCTGAATCCATTGCCATCGCTCTGGAATTTCTGGAAAGCGAATATCATCGCGCGGGGGGCCAAACTTAAATCGCCTCGCTTCCCCTTTTTTTATCGCCAACTCGTTCGCGGACCGTACACTTTCAACCATTTGCGCCGCGGTGTCATTCGGCTTGTTGTGCTCGCGCCACTCGCGCGTCAGCTCGCCCGTGACGGCGGCCTTGAGCAGCGCGCGGCGCCACGTCGCAAGATCATTGCGGGCGCGGGCCAACGCGGTTTCGCCGTCGGCGATCTCGGTGAACAGTTCGTCGATCCGCGCCACGATGCGACGTTGTTCAGCCAGCGGAGGGACCGGGAACAGCAATTCCGACATTACGTTGCCCGAAATCTCCTTGAAGGTTGTTCCACTCGCGTTATCGATGAAATACTTTCGATTGAAAATCACGTAGTAACGAAAGAATTCGGGACACATCTCCATCTTAAACACGAAGCTCTTAAAGCCCTGGTTGGTACATACCTCATTCGCCGCAACAACTGTATATCCCACAGGCGCTCGCGAGGAGATAAGCAGCGTTCCTTTTGGCATTATTCGTGCCGAACTGTTTTGAAACCCCTTGTTGGAGAGTGATCGCGCTCCGCGAGAGATATACGTGTCGGCATATTTGGATAAATCGGCCGGCGTAATCCAAGGAATCCCGTGGGATTCGAAATTTGTCTCATCAATCGCGTTCGACGGCGTTCCCCCGCCAACAATGTGGGCAAATTCCTTAGCACGTGCCCAGATCCATCCTCTTGGCAACTCCCACAAACCCTCTGGTCGTATTTCGGCTGGCATATTCTCACATACAGTTCGGCGACCAACAGACGAGAGGCTGCCATCCATTCACGCGATCAGCGCGTCGGACAGGTCGTCCAGAATGTCGTTGAGCCGCGCACCGAAGAGCGTCCGCGCGCGAACGAGGCCCCCCTTGTCGCCGAAAGCATGCACCTCCTGCAAGTCCCTCGTGGTGATCTCGGCGTTGACCGCCAGATGGTCGCGGACGGCGGTGAGCCACGCCAACTGCTCGTCGGTATAGATCCGCCCGGCCCGCTGCTCGCGGCCGAGCCACAGGTTGAACTTGCCGGCGATCTTCGAGGGCAGCGGCTCCAGCGCATCGTCGAGACCGATCGCATAGCGCACCAGCATCACGATGTCGGTGAGGATGCGCGTGGGATTGCCGCGCACGCGCGCGTCGTCCAGGCGCTTGTAGGCGCGCCAGATGTTGACGGGCTCCAGCAGCCAGGGCGGGCGGCGCATCGCCTCCCGCAGTTCCTCCAGCCCGTCGTAGGTGAGGCGGCGGGCCACGTAGGGCCGGCTGTAGAGCACCTGCAGCGCGACGATGGTGTCCTTGTTGGTCTCCAGAAACGCCTTGAAGCGATCGACCGTCGTCTGAGCCTGCGCCGCGTCGTAGCCGGACGAGACGACTTCATCCGTCGAGATCGTATCGATCTTCACGTCGGCCGCCGCCTTGGCCTGCTTCAATGCGTTGCGGAACGGGGGTGCATCGAAGGGCTTGCAGGCCTCCTCCTGCAGTGCGGTGGCGATCGCCCCGCGCTGCGCGTCCGACGCATCGGCACCGTGCGTCTCCCGTGTCCGTATCTCCAGCGTATCCGGATCGATGGCATCGACCAGCGCGTTGGCGAGGTCGGCCAGCGTCCTGCCGTTCACGAGCTTGGCGAGGCCGGCCCGCGTCTCGGGGTCGAGGCGACGGTCGAGCGCGGCGAGGCGCGCCGCAAGCGTGGACAGCGTGTCCTCGCGCCGGTCGCCCGCCGCGATCTGGTCCAGCAGCTTGTCGAAGGCGATGGTGCGGTCGCGATCGAGCGGCGGGGAGATGCTTTTCTTGCTTTCGGTGACGCCGACCGCGTCGATGAGGACGAAGCGCGTCTTGGCCTCCGCGTCCGGGGTGACGGCGCGAAGGTCGGTGCGGTCGATGGAGCGGACGCCCCGCCCCTTCATCTGCTCGAAGTAAAGCTCGGACTTCACGTCGCGCAGGAAGATCAGCACCTCGATCGGCTTCACGTCGGTCCCGGTGGCGATCATGTCCACCGTGACGGCGATGCGCGGATTGAAGTCGTTGCGGAACTCCTTGATGAGCTGCTCCGGGTCCGCGCCGTCGATGCGATAGGTGATCTTCTTGGCGAAGTCGTTGCCGCGGCCGAACACCTCGCGCGCGATGTGGACGATCTCCTCGGCGTGGTGGTCGTCCTTGGCGAAGATCAGCGTCTTGGGCACGTGCTGGCGGCCGGGGAACAGTTCCGTGGACAGCGTGTCGCGATAGGTTTCGAGGATGGTGCGGATCTGGTTGGGCGTGACGACCGAACGATCGAGGTCGCGCTTGCCGTAGACGAGGTCGGCGTCCAGGGTCTGGTAGCGCTCGGCGCGGGTCTTCTTGTCGCGCACCGGAATGGTGTAGCCGCGCTGCACGGTCGAGCCGCCCTCGCCGATGCGGGTGCGGATACGATAGACCTCGTAGCCGACGTTGACCCCATCCACCACCGAACGCTCGTAGGGATATTCGGCGACGAGGTTGCGATTGAAGAAGCCGAGCGTGTGCGCCGACGGCGTCGCCGTCAGCCCGACGATCGTGGCGTCGAAATATTCTAGCACCTGCCGCCACGTGCCGTAGATCGACCTGTGGCACTCGTCGGTGACGATGAGGTCGAAGGTCTCGATGGGAATGGCGGGATTGTAGGCGACGAGCTTGGGCGCGTCGTCGTCGCCCTCGAACCGGGAAACGTCTTCGTCCTCCTCGGCGAGGTCCTTGCCAGTCAGCACGGAATAGACGCGCTGGATGGTCGAAATCACGATCGCCGAACTGGTGTCGAGGCCGGCGGGTCCGAGCTTCTGCACGCCGTAAAGCTCGGGGAACAGGCGGCCGGTGCCGGGCGGGCGATAGGCGGCATATTCGGTGGCAGTCTGGTTGCCGAGGTTGCGGCGATCGACCAGAAACAGAACGCGCCGCATGCCGGCATGGGCCAGCACGCGATAGGACGCGGTGCAGGCGGTGAAGGTCTTGCCCGCCCCCATGGTCATCTGCACCAGGGCGCGCGGGTCGTCGCGCGCGAGCGAGCGTTCGAGGCCCTCGATCGCCTCGACCTGGCACTGGCGCAGGCCGTCGGTGATGAGCGGCGGCATGCGGCGCAGGCGCGCCCGCAACGTGTCGTGTTCCCCCAGCCACCGCAGCAACGTCTCGGGGCGATGGAAGGTGAAGACGCGGCGCGAGCGCGGCTCGGGATCAGCGAGATCGCGAAACAGGGTCTCGGTGTCCGAGGCGACGTATTCGAAACGGCGCTGCCGCGGATCGACGCCCAGGAACTCGGGAGCGCCGGCGATGTAGCGGGCGGCCTGATCGGAGAAGCCGCTCAGGGTCGTCCCGGCCGGCTTGGCCTCGATGACGCCGCAGAAGCGGCGATCGACGAACAACGCGTAGTCCACCGGCCCTGAAGCCGTGGCGAACTCGCGCACGGCGACGCCCGGCCCGGCGGACAGGTCCATGTCGTCGCGGGATTGGACAAGCCACCCGCAGACGGCAAGCCGCGCGTCGATCTCCGACCGCGCCTTATCCTCAGGGTGGAATGCCCGCATGCCCCGTGTTGTTTCCCGACCCTCAACACGTAATTGTAGGGGCAAGAATATTCGTGCCGCAACAGCGGTTTATATCGCGATCGTCAGGCGCGATCGGCTTTGGCGCCCCCTCCCTGTCCCTCCCCCGCAAGCGGGAGAGGGAACGATGGGGCGATGCCGCAGCAAGCCGCTCATATTTGCGAAGCCCCTATTGCGCGAAAGCCTTGCGATTCCCCGGCGCGGCCTACCCCCGCCGCCGCTTTGCTGCCGCCGTCTTGGGCACTTCCATCGGCCAGTCGCAGAGGTGGTCCTCGAGCTGATCATCCGGCACGTCATCCTCGCTGGCGGAGACGCGGCCGCGCACCGACACGCCGGCGGCGTGCACGGTGTCGGGATCGCCCGACACCAGCGGGTGCCACCAATAGAGGTCCTTGCCTTCCGCCACGAGGCGATAGCCGCAGGTCGGCGGCAGCCACGGCGTCTCCGGCACGTTCTGCGGCGTGAGCTGCAGGCAGTCCTCCACCCACGTCTGGCGGTTGGGATAGTCCTTGCAGCGGCAGCTTTCCGCGTCGAACAGCCGGCACACTACGCTCGTGTAGTAGATGCGGCCGGTGTCCTCCTCCTCGAGCTTGTTGAGGCAGCAGCGCCCGCACCCGTCGCACAGGCTCTCCCACTCGGCCGCGCTCATCTGCGCGAGCGACTTGCGCCGCCAGAACGGCTCGTCGGGCAAAGGTTGGCCGGGCTTGGTCGCGCGCATTTTGGTCACGGTCGGGAGAGTCCTTTCGAGGCAGTGAGTGGCACGGCGAGGATGGGGGAGTCCACCATTCCGGGCGCCGCAAAGCCCAAGCGTCGCGGCGCCCCCTCCCTGTCCCTCCCTGCAAGCGGAGGAGGGAACGATGCGGCACGGCCTCGCCCGCCGTCAGTGTGCGCACCACGCGCCCGCTCCAAGCAGGGAACGATGGGCGCGGCCTCATCCAGGCCGCCGGCTCCGCATTACGCTCATTCAAGCCCGCAGGTCCTCGCGCGCGGACGTAGAAACGGACAAGTGGCGGACCGGCATCGTGGCGGATGCGGCATGAGTCCTCGACGCCACGGCCACTGAAGCAGATGTGATGCGGCGGCGCGGCCTCGACCCGCTCTCAGGCACACACGATAACATATTGGCTGCCCTCGCCTTTTTGAGTCCCCGCAAGGGCCGCGCCTTGCCCGAATACCGCCTCGATTGGGGGATTTCCCTTTACGCTGACACGGTTATCTCGTTGGCCTGCCTCACCGCTTGAGCTATGAGGTGGGGCAAGCCGTACGGCGCCCGCGCGCGGCGGCTTTTTAGGACACACATTCTTGCGCGACCTCCTTCCCGGCAATCGTCCCAGTTGGCGGCGCTGGCTGCGCCGCTTCCTGCTCGACCTCGATGCGCGCATCGACTTCGGGGTCTTCCGCAGCGGCGGCGCCGTGCGCGAGCTCTACGAGCGTTTCGCCGACTTCATGGACCGCTTCCACGTCGCCGGCTGGCGGCGCTGGGTCGTGGTGGAGCCGGTGTCGGAGATGGCGACGCTCGGCCTCGGCGGCTCCATCCTCATGCTGGCGCTCGCGATCCCCGCCTTCCAGGAGACGTCCGACGAGGACTGGCTCAAGAAGACCGACATCGCCGTGGTCTTCCTCGACCGCTACGGCACCGAGATCGGCACCCGCGGCGTCAAGCAGAACGACGCGGTCCAGCTCGAGGAACTGCCCGACCACCTCATCAAGGCCGTGCTCGCGACCGAGGACCGCCGCTTCTACGACCATTTCGGCATCGACTTCGCGGGCACGTTCCGCGCGCTCATGACCAACGCCCGCGCCGGCGGCGTCGTGCAGGGCGGCTCCTCGCTCTCCCAGCAGCTCGCCAAGAACCTGTTCCTGTCGAACGAGCGCACCATCGAGCGCAAGATCAAGGAGGCGTTCCTCGCGCTCTGGCTCGAGAGCCGCCTGAGCAAGCACGACATCCTCAAGCTCTACCTCGACCGCGCCTACATGGGCGGCGGCACCTTCGGCGTGAACGCCGCCGCGATCTACTATTTCGGCAAGTCGGCCAAGGACGTGAACCTCGCCGAATCCGCCATGCTCGCCGGCCTGTTCAAGGCGCCGACGAAATTCGCGCCCCACATCAACCTGCCGGCGGCGCGCGCCCGCGCCAACGTCGTGCTCGACAACCTCGTCGAGGCCGGGTTCATGACGGAAGGCCAGGTGTTCGGCGCCCGCCGCAACCCGGCGACGCCAATCGACCGCCGCGACGAGAACGCGCCCAACTACTACCTCGACTACGCGTTCGAAGAGATGAAGAAGCTCGTCGCCTCGTTCCCCAAGCACATCACCGAGCGCACGTTCATCGCCCGCACCGCGCTCGACCAGAACCTGCAGCGCGCGGCCGACAACGCGGTCGAAGGCATGCTCAAGCAGTACGGCCGCGAATACAACGCCAAGCAGGGCGCGGCCGTGCTCGCCGATCTCGACGGCTCGGTGCGCGCCATGGTGGGCGGACGCGACTACGGCCTGTCGCAGTTCAACCGCGCCACCGACGCGATGCGCCAGCCGGGGTCCTCGTTCAAGCCCTACGTCTACGCCACCGCGCTGATGAACGGCTTCAAGCCGACCTCGATCGTGGTCGACAGCCCGGTCTGCATCGGCAACTGGTGTCCGCAGAACTACGGCCGCTCGTTCTCCGGCTCGATGACACTGACCACCGCGCTCACGCGCTCGATCAACGTCATCCCGGTCAAGCTGTCGATCGCGCTCGGCGGCGGCGCCGGCCCCAAGGCCGGCCGCCGCAAGATCGTCGAGATGGCGCGCAAGTTCGGCATCCGCTCACCGCTGCCCGACACGCCCTCGCTGCCGATCGGCGCCGACGAGGTCAACGTGCTCGAACACACGGTCGCCTACGCCACCTTCCCCAACGGCGGCATGGCGGTGGCGCCGCACGCGATCCTCGACGTGCGATCCGCCAACGGGGACATCATCTGGCGCTTCGACCGCGACGGACCCAAGCCGCATCGCGCGATCACCCAGCAGGTCGCCTCCGACATGGCCATGATGATGAACAAAGTGGTCGAGGAAGGCACCGCGCGGCGCGCGCAGCTCAGCGGCGTCAAGGCCGCGGGCAAGACCGGCACCACCAACGCCTACCGCGATGCCTGGTTCGTCGGCTACACCGGCAATTACGTCTGCGGCGTCTGGTACGGGAACGACGACTACGTGCCGCTCAACCGCATGACCGGCGGCTCGCTGCCGGCGATGACATGGCACCAGATCATGGCCTATGCCCACCAGGGCATCGAATTGAAGAACCTCATCGGCGTCGCGCCCAACCCCTCGACCACCGCCCCGGCCGACATCGTGGCCGAAGGCACCAGCAACGGGAACGAGAACCTGCCGCGCCCCGCCCTGCTCACCAGCCGCGGATCGCAGACGCTGGTGCGCATCGAGCAGCTGATGGAGCGCATCGCCGGCTCGATGGCGCCGGTCGCGAGCGAGCGCGGCAACGCCACCCCCGGCCCGCAGACCAGCGTTCCGGGAACGCCCGCCGACGCCGTCGCCTCGGCGGGGGCGCCGCCCGTGCGGGGGAACTAAAGCAGGTGAAATCGGATGACGTCGTGGACTGTCAGCCTGTCATGCCCCGCGAAAGCGGGGCATCCAGTAACCACGGAAGCCGAGGCTTGATCGCCGATACTGCGGCGTACTGGATCGCCCGCTTTCGCGGGCGATGACGCCTGAGAACGGGGTGATCCGACCGAATGTCATCCGGCTCCTGGTTCCCTTGATTCCGAAGTCCGCGTCAGGGCGGTACACTTGGCCGCGCTGTCGATTCTGCTCCCCCTTCCCCGCGCGCGATCGGGCCTGACCTTGCGGCTGCTGCTGTCATCCCTCTACTGCTTCACGCTGGCGGCCGTGATCGGCCTCGGGCTGACGTGGCTCTCGCTCGACCGCGGCGTGACCGTGGGCGCGCTCACCATCGGCTCCTGGAGCGCGCTGCCCAAGCGCGGCACCGCCGAGATCGACCCCTATTCGCGCGCGCAGGTGGAGCGCACCGGGGCGATGCCGCTCGGGCTCGGCGACGGCGTCGCCTTCATCGCCACCGCCGACGACAGCCGCCGCACGCTCGACGGACGCTGCGACGTGCGCATCGCCGGCACCACCCCGCAGGCGCGCTTCTTCACGCTCACGCTCTACGACCCCTCCGGCAGGCTGGTGCCGAACGCGCTCGGCCGCAACGGATTCACCAGCATGGAGCTGGTCCGCAACGGCGACGGCAGCTTCGTGATCTCGATCGGGCCGCGCGCGCGCGCCGGCAACTGGCTGCCCACCGGCGGCATCGAGCGCTACATCCTCGTGCTGCGCCTCTACGACACCCCGGTCGGCATCGCGACGCGCGCGGGACGCGAGACGCCGATGCCGGCCATCACCACCGGGCACTGCCTATGATCCGCTGGCTGTTGCTCACCATCACCGGCATCTTCCTGGGCGGCGTCGTCCACCTCGCGACCGTGCTCTATCTGCCGCGCACGGCGACCAACGACGCCTATTCGCGCCTCACCCCGATCGCGCCCGTCAACACCATGGTTCCGCTGCCGCAGCCCACCCCGGAGCGCGCGGTGGTGCCGTTCATGGATCCGGCCTTCGCCACCGCCGTCTGCCGCTACGATCTGTCCAAGGGGCCGCTCAAGCTCACCGCCCCGGTGAGCCAGGCCTATTCGTCGGTGTCGTTCTACGAGCGCTATGGCGCGGCCTATTACGCCATCACCGACCGTGCGGCGGGCCGGCGCGTGATCGAGCTCGACCTGATGACGGCGCAGCAGCGCGCGCTGGTGCCGGAGGACGAGGACGTCACCGCCGCCGACCGGCTGATCGTGGAAACGCCGACGTTGACCGGGCTCGTCCTGGTGCGGGCGCTGATCCCGGAGCGCAGCCTGCTGCCGATGGCGCAGCGCGCCGTCGCCAGCGCCAAGTGCGAGATCCAGCCGCCTTGATCGTAGTACGACGAAGCCAGGCGTCGCGTGCTGCGCTGCAAGCGGATGTGACGGATGCGGCGGGCCACGTGCCGCAAGTTCCCGGCCTCGTCGAACGCTCACTCGCTGTGAACATTGAGGGAAGTCAACACGGTCGTCTGACATTGGTTGTTCATAGGGGAACGCGATCACGAAGGAGACACTCAATGGCCAAGCGTCAGGTGTTCCATTCCGTTCCCGCCGAACACAGCTGGAAGGTCGAGCACGGCGGCAAAACCGTCTCAACGCACCGCACCCAAAAGGCCTCAGAAAGGGCTGCCATCAAGGCAGGTCGCAACGCCGAGAATAAAGGCGGTCTCGGCCAGGCCGTGTTGCACAAGTCTAACGGGACGATCCGCGAAGAGCGGACGTACGGCAACGACCCGCGACGGACCAAAGGATAGGCCAGCTACCGCGCCCGCTCACTGCTTGCGCACGATGGGGCCGTCGTCGGGCGGCGCGAGCGCGCTCACGCGCGGCGCCGCCGGGCGCAGCCCGACGGGAATCGCCACCACCTGGTTGGCGGCGATCCGCTGAGTCATGAGGGCGAGCGAGCGCTCGACCTCCACCGCCGTCGGATAAGGCGTCGCCACCAGCAGGCGCTCGAGCGCGGCCTGGTAGGACGCGGCGCGATCGGCGAGCGACTGCTGCACCCAACCGATCACCAGCGCATTCTCGGCGATGCGCGCCAGGGCATTGGCGGCGCCCTCGGGCGGGACGGCGGTGACGTAGCCCAGGCTCTTCTCGCGGATGCGGTCGACGTCGAGCACGCGCCGCGCCACCGCGAAGAACGGATCGATGCGCACGACATCGTTGCGGATGTCGTCGTTGAGGCGGCTGTAGCGCGCCGAGGCCGACCGGTAGTGCCGGCTCATGAGACGGTTGCTGTAGGCGAACACGTCGTAGGCGTACCAGTCGGGCTGGAAGGTGCGGTTGAGGCCGTATTCGTTGAGGACGCTGTACCAGCGATTGCGCTCGTAAGGCGGCTCGATCAGCGGATAGGCGAGATCGCGCAGCGCGCGTTCGTCGTCGGTCAAAGGATAGGTCGAGGGCGCGATGCCGTGCGACTTCGCGGCTTCCTCGCCGACCCAGGCATGCATGTCGTCGGTGACGAGGCCCGGCCGTACGCGACCGAAGTCCCCGTTCAATGCGCAACCCGCGAGCAGGACATGAATCGCGACCACCGCCAGGGCGGCCGATCGCCACCGCCCTCCCATGGCGCGACCCGCACTCACGACCGCCGGGCGCGGCGGCGACGCTTGCGTCCCGGCGATGCGGCGGCGGTGGGTGCTTCGTCGGGCGGACGATCGGTCGGCCGCTCGATGCGGACAACCGGAAGAATCATGATCGTCGCCGTCTCACCCGCGAGGGAACTGCCCTCGCGCGCCACGCGCCGTGCCTCCGGGAAATTGATGACCGATCCCATGCTCCGCCCCCACCGGGGATGCCGCCGGCGCACGCACCAACGGCCTCACAGCCGATAGGACAACGCCTTTGGTTAACGGTCCGCTAACAATGCGGCCATAAAGTGTGCGCAACGCCCGGCATGCGACCGGCACCGCGGCTGCCCTGCCCCTGCGTGCGGGCGCGCGCCAAATTGCCGATCGCGCGCACGCGCTTGCGGCGAAGGCTTCGACCGCCGGATCAAGTCCCGGCGGGCGGGCCCCTCACCGGATCGTGCGCGTCGGGCCGGAATCGCCGGGGACAGGGTCTTACGAGGGACGGGTGACGTCGCGTCTGTCGAAGTTCGAGGAATTCGCGCGGCTCGCGCGCCACGACGGAGTCGACGTGCGGCCGACGCTGCTGCGCGTGCTCGCCGATTTCTACGTGCAGACACCGACCCATACGCCCGAGGAAGAGCAGCATTTCGTCGCGCTCGCGCTGCGCCTGATCGAGGAAGTCGACGAGCAGACGCTGGCCGCGGTGGCGCGCAGGCTGGCGACCTATCACGCCACGCCACCCGCAGTGCTGGAGAAGCTCGGCATCGTGCTTGCCACGGCGCCCATGCACGAGCCGCAGGCCGAACCGCCTGCCATCGAGACGCAGGCCGAACCGCCCGCGGCCGCATCCGCGCCGCCGGCAAGAGCGCAGGCCGGCATCTCCGAGGACGACAGGGCGGCGGCCGCGCGCTTCAGCGAGATGTTCTTCCGCGCGGCAAGCGAGGCGCGGCGGGCGATGCTGCGCGAGCTCGACGCCCTGGCGAGCGCGCCGCCGCGCGCCATCCCTGCGCAGGACGCGGCGGCGGCGACACAGCGCCTGGAAGCCGCGGCCTTGCGCGGCCGGCCGTTCGAGTTCGTGCTCGAGCTCGAACGCGTGCTCGCCGTCCCGCGCGGTCTCGCGGAAGCGATCATCAAGGACGCGTCGGGCGAGCCCATGCTGGTTGCCGCCAAGGCCGTCGCCATGCCGATCGAGGTGGTCCAGCGCATCCTGCTGCTGGTCAACCCGCTGATCGGAAGCTCGGTGCGCCGCGTGTTCGAACTGTCCGCGCTCTACGAGGAATTGCCGGCGCAGGCGGCCCTGCGGCTGGTGATGCTGTGGCGCCATGCCGCTCCGCCGCGGCCGGCGGAACACCAGGCCGTCGAGCGCGCGCAGCCGTGGCGCGATCCGCGCGATGCGACCGCATCGCCCGCGCCCTCCGCGCAGGCGCCGCACACGGCTCAGCGCGCGAGCTGATCGAGGAAGTGCCGGCCGGCGCGATCCTCGACCTCCACGATCCACAGATCGGGGTCGAAGCGAATCTCGCGCACGAGGCGCGCCTCGACGTCGGGCTCGGGCGCCGGCATCTGCGGCAGGCTGGGCGAGAAGATGCGGTCGCTCGGCACGTCGTCGAAGGCGGTCTGCGGGGCCGGACCGTAGAGATCGGCGGTGCCGTCGAGGCGGCTCACCTTGATGAAGATCGCGCCCGCCTCCTCCGCCCCGCGCCGGCGCAGCACCGCCTGCGCGCCTTCGATCTGACAGCGGCGGATATAGGCGGACACCCAGATGGCGGACTTCAGGCGCATGCGTCAGCTTAGACCATGAGCCCGGGCGGCGGGGCCGCTTTCCGCGCGCGGATCAGATCGGCTTGCCCGCAAGCTGCGCAAGCTCGCGCAGCAGGCGTTCGGAGACCTGGCCGGTGACCGGCAGCTTGCGCTCGCGCTCGAAGCGCTCGATGGCCTCGCGGGTCTCGGGCCCGTAGACGCCGGTGGCCGCCACGGGGCCGTAGCCGAAATCGCTCAGCGTGCGCTGGACCGAGATGAGCTGGCTCGCGCCGGAGGACGCCTGCGGCGCGGCGCCGGCGGTCGTCGATGTCGCGGCGGTTTGCTGGGTCACATTGGGGCGCGGCCTGGGGGTGGCCAGCAGGTCCGCGATCGGGTCGGGGCGCGAACCGCCCTGCCGCACCGACGCATGCTGCAGCTTGCCGTGCGCGATGTCGGTGCGCGGCCGCGGCTCGGGACGAAACTCGGGCTGCGGCGCCTCCGGCGGACGCGGGCGCGGGAGCGCGGTCACGCTGCCGGTCGGTTCGTCGAGGACGACCGGCGGCCGCTTGACGATGAAGATCGGCGCGGGATGCGGGCCGGGCTGCAGGTAAAGTCCGTTGACGACGATGGCGCCGACGGCGCCCGTGCACACCAGCGCCAGCGCGGACTCGCGCGGACGGCCGAACAGCATGCGGAACGCCCACACGATCGGGCGCGCCCAGAGCGCAACGCCGCGCTTGGCACGCTTTGATTTGGACCGTTCACGCACTGATCTTCACCGGAATCGCAGCGTCACGCGCCGCGGCCGTGGCGGGCTTCGCCGCCGGCGCAGGCTCGATGACCAGATGATGCACGATCTTGCTCGCGGGAATGCTCGCACGCGCCTTCTCGCAGTCGAGCGGCAGGCAGACCGTGAAGCAGGTCCCCTCGCCCGGCCGGCTGCGCACCGTCACCTGCCCGGCGTGGAGCGCGACCAGGCCCTTGACGATCGACAGGCCGAGGCCCGTGCCGTCGTGGCGGCGGTCGTAGGAGCCGCGGGCCTGGAAGAACTGGTCGCCCAGCCGCGTCAGATCCTCTTCGCCGATGCCCACGCCGTTGTCCTCGACGGAGATCAGGACGTTGCCGCCCTCGACGCGCGCGCCCACCTTCAGGCGGCCGCCGCGGTCGGTGAACTTGATGGCGTTGGAGAGCAGGTTGATCAGGATCTGCTTGAGCGCGCGCTTGTCGGCGTTGATCTCCGGCAGGTCGGCGGGAACCTCGCACGCGATCTCGAGACCGGCCTCGGACGCCTTGAGCGCGAACAGCTCGCAGCAATTCTCGATCACCGGGCCCGGCGCGAACGGCTCCGGCCGGATCACGAATTCGCCGGTGTCGATCTTGGACATGTCGAGGATGCCGTTGACCACGGAGAGCAGGTGGTTGCCCGAATCGTTGATCAGCTTGGCATAGTCGGCGCGGCGCGCCGCGTCGAGCTGCATCTCCTTCTCGTTCATCAGCATCTCGGAGAAGCCGATGATGACGTTGAGCGGCGTGCGCAATTCGTGGCTCATGGTCGCGAGGAACCGGCCCTTCGCGGCGTTGGCGCGCTCGGCCTCGCTGCGCGCGGCCTGCAGCCCCATCTCCTGCGCCTTGCGCTCGGTGACGTCGCGCATCACCGCCACCATCTCGCGCCCGCCGCCGGCGCGCAGCGACGCACGGTCGAGCGGACGGCAGCGCATCTCGATCCAGACGAACTCGACGCGCCTTTGCTCCTCGCCGGCGCCGGCCTCGCGCCGCACGCGGAACTCCACCGACTGCTCCTCGCCGCGGGCGAGCGATTCGCTGAAAGCGGTGAGATAGGCGGGACGGTCGGATACGTGAACGCGGTCGAACAGGCCGTGGCCGAGCAGCTCGCGCACGCTCGCGCCGAACAACGTCTCCGCCGCGGGCGAGGCGAACAGCACCGCGCCGTTGGGCCCGTGGCGCGTGATCGCGTCGGTCATGTTGCGCGCGAGCAGGCGGTAGCGGTCTTCCTCGGCATAGAGGAGCCAGAAGCTGGTGCGCGCGAGCGATTCGGCCCCGAGCGCGAGCCCGGTGGCATAGAGCGCGGCGGAGGCGATGCCGAGCGCGGCCAGCGCGCCGTTGCCCTGCGCGGGCGGGAGCGGCAGCAGGTCGGCGGCGCTGCAGAACATCAGCAGGCCGGCGGCGCCGAGCGCGAGGGTCGAGGCGATCGCCACCACCCGGCGCGAGGCGGACAGCGCCGCCTCGAGCGGCACGATGACGAGCCAGATCGCGGCGAAGGAGGCGATTCCGCCGGTTTCGAGCGCGACGAAGGTCGCAAGCGCGGTCAGCGCCAGCGACGACAATATATGTGCGCCCTCGTAGCGGCCGGTGCGCGAGAGGAAATAGGCGGTCAGGATCGGCACCACCAGCCAGGCGAAGACGACGATCTCCAGCACGCTGGGCACGCCGCGAAGCGCGAGATAGGCCGGGAACGCCACCAGGGCCATGGACGAGCCGAGCAGGCGCGGCGCGATGAACGCGCGATGACGCGCGGCGGTCAGCGCATCGTGCTGCACCGACGGATGGACGAGCGCGTCGACATATTCACGGATCGGCTTGAGAAGTCCCACGACCACGACACGTCCGTCGTTTGCGAACGCGCCCCCTTATTTCGCGCGGATCGTGTCAGACGGCACTTAAACGAAAGCTAAGGCGCGGCGCAGCGCGTGCTCGCGCGGGAACAAAACGCAGCAAATGCGCATGCGCCCCGCCGCCATTCGCCCGGCATGGTGAACAGGACATTGAATGGTGAACAGAGCGTTGCATGGTGAACGCCTGGTGAGCGCGCGCACAATCCGGCGAAACGAAGGCGGCGCACGCGGCGCGCACCGCACGCGCGCGGCGGCGCGCAAGGCGCAACAGAGAGCCGATCGTTCAAGTTTTACGAAAAGTGCGCACAGGCGGCGAACGCGGTTTTCAGGCGCGGCTGCTAGACAGGGCCTCGGGGAACAAGAACCAGGGGACGAAAGGGAGCGGGGAGACAAAGACACAAGGGCAGGACCATGTTTTTCCTTTTGAGAGTGGCGTTCTGGCTGAGCGTCGTGCTCGTGCTTCTTCCGACGTTCGCCGGGGGCGAGCGCGCGCAGCAGTCGGCGCAGCCGGAGGTGAGCGCAAGCGAGGCCGTGTCGGCGGCGACCGCCACCGTCGCCGATCTCGCGAACTTCTGCGATCGCCAGCCCGGTGCGTGCACCGTGGGCGCGCAGGCGGCCGCCGTCTTCGGCGAGAAGGCGCAGGCCGGCGCGAAGATCCTCTACGACTACCTCAGCGACCGCGCCAATCCGAAGACCACCGGATCGGTGACCGCAAACGCGCGCGCGGACAAGGGCGCGCTCAGGCACAAGACCGTCGAGGCGGGGCGCGACACGCTCGTTCCGTCCGACCGCGCTCCGGCCTGGCGCAAGCCGGCGACCAAAGAGGCCGCCGCAGGGCGGGCTGGATAGCGATACCAGCCCGCATACGGCCCACGATACCCGAATGAAGCACCCGGACCCACAATGACCCGGTGATCCAACAGACAGAATGTCGAGCTCCCCTGGCCAGCATCTTTGGCCAAAGCCGCGCGCGGTCCCTGCCCGACTCGCCCGCGGCTTTTCTTTTTCCGGCATTTTCCGTGGCGAAACCCGGCGCGATCGCGCATATGAATGCTATGCTGGATCGTGCAACATCCTCCGCTTCGCCCATGACTATCGACGAGATCGTCGACAATTTCACGCTGCTCGACGAGTGGGACGACCGTTACCGCTACCTGATCGAGCTCGGGCGCGCGCTGCCGCCGCTGCCCGAGGCGGACCACGTCGAGGCCAACAAGGTGCAGGGCTGCGCCAGCCAGGTCTGGATGACGACGCAGGTCGAGCGCGACGGCGCCGCGGGTCCGACGCTCACCTTCCTCGGCGACAGCGACGCGCATATCGTGCGCGGCCTCGTCGCCATCCTGCTCGCGCTCTATTCGGGCAAGCCCGCGCGCGAGATCCTCGCGCTCGATGCCGTCGCGCTGTTCGAGAAGCTCGGGCTGCGCGAGCACCTGACGCCGCAGCGCTCCAACGGCTTCCGCTCCATGGTCGACCGCATCAAGGCCGATGCGCGCGCCGCGCTGGCGGCGGCCTGACCGCGCACGGACGCCGGCCCGCCTATTTGCCGCGGCGGCGGCGCTGCTGCCCGAGCCCCATCTGCTTGGCGAGGCGCGAGCGCGCGGCGGCGTAGTTCGGCGCCACCATCGGATAGTCGGGCGGCAGGCCCCACTTCTCGCGATACTGCTCCGGCGACAGGTTGTACTGCGAGCGCAGGTGCCGCTTGAGCGATTTGAACTTCTTGCCGTCCTCGAGACAGACGATGTGCTCGGAGGTGATCGACTTCTTCACCGGGATCGCCGGCTTCATCGCGTCCGGCCGCGGCAGGCCGCGTGCGCCCGCCACCTGCGCGAGCGCGGCGTGGACCTGGTTGATCAGGTCGGACAGCTCGCTCGCCGGCACCGTGTTGTTGCTCACATAGGCCGACACGATCTCGGCCGTCAGCTCAATGAAATCGTCCGGGCTCTCGCCCGGCTCAACGCTCTTCATCTCGTCCCCCGTCCGTCCCCGCGATGAAACCCGGCGCCAGTATTTGCGCGGATATATTTGCGCGGATTTTGTTGTCGCCCGCCGAAGAATTACTCAGAAAAGGCAGGTTCTTGTAGGTAATAATACTGTCGTCGCCGGCGTTTTCGCAAGAATAGCGGCCGTCCCACCCGCGAGCGTCGGGCAGGCGCCCCGCCGCCCACGCCCGCGACCGCGTCCGAAATCGTGAATTGAACGGGGCGGCGCCGGTGCCACATAGTCCGGCGCACAGGACAGACGAGGGACCGGACCGGAATGACAGAGACCGCCGACAAGCCCGCCGCCAAGATCGCGAAGTCCGACGCCGACTGGCGCCGCGAGCTCACGCCCGAGCAGTATCACGTCACGCGCGAGCACGGCACCGAACGCGCCTTCACCGGCCCCTATGTGAACGAGAAGCGCGCGGGCACCTACGCCTGCGTGTGCTGCGGGGCGCCGCTGTTCGAGTCGGGGACGAAGTACGATTCCGGGTCCGGGTGGCCGAGCTTCTACAAGCCGCTGGCGGCGCAGGCGATCGAGGAGCACGACGACCGGTCGTGGTTCATGCGGCGCACCGAGGTCCGCTGCGCCGCCTGCGACGCCCATCTCGGCCATGTCTTCCCGGACGGGCCCGATCCGACCGGGCTGCGCTACTGCATCAACGGCTGCGCCCTGAACTTCAAGCCGTCCGGCGGTCCGGACGAGCGCAAATAGCTCCCTTTAGCCGGCAAGGCTGCGCCAGCCTGGCCGCTGCGGCCGCCCATTCGGGCAGCCCGGGCGGCAACCCCGGCGCGGCCCAAACGTTGAGTGCGTGCCATGAAGCCCCAGCAGCAGCGCCCCCTGCCCACCCCGCGCGAGCCGCGCGCGCCCGCCCGCCCGACCCATGCCAGCTGGCACGGCGTCACGCTCACGGACGAGTACGCCTGGCTCAAGGACGACAACTGGCAGGTGGTCATTCGCGACCCGGCCGCGCTCAAGGACGACATCCGCGCCTATCTCGAGGCCGAGAACGACTACACCGCCGCGCTGCTCGGCGACACCGACGACCTGCAGGCGGCGCTGTTCGCGGAGATGCGCGGGCGCATCAAGGAGGACGATTCCTCCGTGCCGACGCCGGACGGGCCGTTCGCCTATTTCACGCGCTTCCGCGAAGGCGCGCAGCACCCGATGATCTGCCGCACCCCGCGCGACGGCGGCCCCGAGGAGGTCCTGCTCGACGGCGACGCGCTCGCACACGGCAAGGCCTTCTTCCACCTGGGCGAGGCGCGGCAGTCGCCCGACCACAAGTTCATCGCCTGGCTCTGCGACGAGGCCGGCTCGGAATTCTACACCGCGCGCATCCGCAACATCGAGACCGGGCTCGACCTGGCCGACATCGTGCCGGAAGCCACCGGCAGCGCGGTCTGGAGCGCGGACGGCTCGGCCATCTACTACGTGCGGCTCGACGAGAACCACCGCCCGCATTCCGTCCACCGGCACCGCCTCGGCACGCAGGTGAGCGAGGACGAGCTGATTTTCGAGAACGACGACCCGCAGTATTTCGTCTCGATCTCGCAGACCCAGTCGGGCCGTTTCGGGCGCATCACGCTGCACGATCACGAGACGTCGGAATGCTGGCTGCTCGACCTTGACGATCCGCACGCCAGGCCGCGCCTCGTCGCGCGCCGCGAGACGGGCGTGCAGTACGACGTCGAGGACCATCCCACGCTCGGCGGCGAGCCCATGCTGGTCATCCGCACGAATGCCGACGGCGCCGAGGACTTCAAGATCGCGCTCGCGCCGCTGGCGAACAGCGAGCGCGGCAACTGGCGCGACCTCGTCCCGCATCGGCCCGGCGTCTATCTCCTTACCTTCATGCTGCTCGCCGACTGGCTGATCCGGCTCGAGCGCGAGGACGGCGTGCCGCGCATCGTCGTGCGCCGCCTCGGAACGGGCGAAGAGCACACGATCGCGTTCGCCGAGGAGGCCTATTCGCTCGGCGTCGACCCCGGCTTCGAGTTCGCGACCAATACGCTGCGCTTCACCTATGCCTCGATGACGACACCGAGCGAGGTCTGGGACTACGACCTCGTCACGCGCGAACGCGTGCTGCGCAAGCGCCAGGAGATCCCCTCGGGCCATGATCCGTCGTCCTACGTCACGCGGCGGCTGATGGCGCCCGGGCACGACGGCGCGATGATCCCGATCTCGCTTCTCCACCACAAGGACACCCCGATCGACGGCAGCGCACCGGGCCTGCTCTACGGCTACGGCGCCTACGGCATCTCGATCCCCGCCGGCTTCAGCGGCAGCCGCCTGTCGCTGGTCGAGCGCGGCTTCGTCTATGCCATCGCGCACGTGCGCGGCGGCACCGAGAAGGGCTGGCACTGGTATCGCAACGGCAAGCTCGCGCACAAGCCGAACACGTTCCGCGACTTCATCTCGGCCGCCGAGTTCCTCACCGCGAACGGCTGGATGGCGCGCGACAAGGTGGTGGCGGACGGCGGCTCCGCCGGCGGCATGCTGATGGGCGTGATCGCCAACGAGCGGCCCGACTTGTGGGCCGGCGTCATCGCCGAGGTGCCGTTCGTCGACGTGCTCAACACCATGCTCGACGGCTCACTGCCGCTCACCCCGCCGGAGTGGCCCGAGTGGGGCGATCCGCGCACCGACGAGGCGGCGTTCAAGCTGATCCGCAGCTATTCGCCCTACGACAACGTGCGCGCCCAGGCCTATCCGGCGATGCTCGTGCTCGCCGGCCTCACCGATCCGCGCGTGACCTACTGGGAGCCCGCGAAGTGGGTGGCGCGCCTGCGCGCGCGGCGCACCAACGACGCCCTGCTCGCGCTGCGCACCAACCTCGACGCCGGTCACGGCGGCGCCTCCGGCCGCTTCGAGCGGCTCAAGGAGGTGGCGCTGTCCTATGCGTTCGCGATCAAGGTGACGGGGGCCAGGAGGGCCATGGCGGCTGGTCCGTCGCGAGCCTGATCGAGCGCCAGCGTGTCCTGCGACGCGCTTCGGACGCGATGCAGCCTTCAGTGCTTCTGCACGAGTTCGTAGAACCCTTGCATGCGCGGGACGATCTGCTGCATGGCCGCATCGCACGCGTAATGGTTGGCGGTGCCGACGTCGTAGCAGGCCACGGTCCAGTTCGCGCCGGTCTCGGCATCGAGGAATGGTACGATGGATACACCAACGGCGCCGCCGCAGTCGGCAACGGACTGCAATTCGTTCAGCACGATCCGTTCGATCTCCGCCCGCGTCTTTGGATAGGGCCCGTGCATCAGCATCGGCTCACCCTCCACCCGCACTTGCCGCAAGTCAATGCCGTGGGCGGAAGAGCGTGTCGAGCCGCGATTGCTCCCTTCCCGGCTTGAGAGTGTGCTCCCCGGCAACGCGCTGGTGAGATTCATGCTCGCTTTTGATCTGATACTGGTTGTCGCCATTGATCGGGGGAAGTTGACGAACGACTTCGTAGGTGCCGCCGGCGCCGCTGGCGTAGCCCCCACTCAACTCGACCTTCTCGCCCACTTGAAATTTGTAGGTCATCGCGCGCCCTCCGGCGTCAGCTGCGTGGTCCACTCGTGGCCGCAGGCCCCGCATCGCCACAGGCGCCGAAAGATGCCCTTGCCGCGGTACTGCGAGCCCCGCGGCGCCGTGGGTGCGGCGCCGCTGCACCCGGGGCAGCCGACTCGTTCCGTGGGAGGCGCTTGCGCCGCCTGCGGTGTCGAATGGCGTTGATCCCACAGCCGATCTACACGCCGGCCAAAGTCGCGTGGATAGAGAGGACTCATGCGGCCTTCACCTCATCGCCGTCACACGGTCAGTCCGGCCGGGATGACACGATGTCGGCGAGCGGCCTCTCCCGCGACATCACCGCCTGCATGTAGGCCTCCTTCGTCACGTATTCGTGCTCCGCGCCGCACTGAGGACAGAGGACCTTGAATGTTCCGCGCCAATGTCGCGTGAGCCAGTCCACGTCGCACGGCATGCAGTGTCTGAAGCGGCTCCCATCGCGCCTGCAACCAAGCTGCGCGTCGAACCCTGCCCCGATCCCTGCCCCGATGCTTATCGCTTCCTGCAAAGCCGTTGCTCCTGTGCGTGCACACGATCGCTTGATCGTGTGCCAAAGACTGGCGCCGTGTTGTCCGTATCGTCCGGGTCGCAGCAGAGGCGGGTTACAAAGGGCTAACCGAACTCGACCCCGAGGAGCCGTCAACGTCTGCCGATCGCGAGAGTTCCAGCCCGCCCGCCGACCGGCTGTGTGTGGCTGCAATGTCGATGCAGAGCACGATTGGGCATGACTGCTCCCCAACCAGGGAGCACGAAACGGGAGAACACCAAGTAGGAGAGCACCATAGGTCTCTCTCAGGCACTCGCGCGGCCGACAATCTGCCGATGGCACATCCAAGATGGGCCTCCATTGCCCAAATAGCCAGGACTTTCTGTGACGCCGCGCCGGCCCGAAGTGCTTCAAATTGGACCGATGTCGCAGCGTCCTTGCCGTGTTCGTCCGGGGGCATACGCTCATGCGTTCGAGCTTTTCAGCGAAACGAGTTTGGCGCCGTCGCACGATGCGCGGGACAAGCCCCAAAATCTCGAACGTCCGCCAACACACAGCGAATGAAAGGGTTCGAGATGATTGGGACCGTGAAGTGGTTCAACGGCCAAAAAGGCTTCGGCTTCATTCAGCCGGACGACGGCAGCAAGGATGTGTTCGTGCACATCAGCGCGGTCGAACGCGCAGGCCTGTCCGGCTTGAACGAAGGGCAGAAGATTTCATTCGATCTCGTCGATGATCGGAAGACCGGCAAGTCCGCGGCGGAAAATCTCCGGCATACCTGACCAGGCTGCGTGCGTGCGCCGGGCGCGGCGCACGCCGCAGGATGGACCCTTGCGCGGACAGACATTTGCCCCGACCAAGCATCGGCTCCGATCAAGGCGACGGAGCCGGGAGAGAAACGCGCGCTTGGAAGCGGTTCATGCCTCAGCAATGCGATAGCCGATACCCGGCTCGGTGAGAATGATGCGCGGGTCGTCCGGCTGCGCCTCGATCTTCTGTCGCAGCTGGCCGATGTAGACGCGCAGGTATTGCGTATCCTCGGTGTGCGCCGGGCCCCACACGGCGGCGAGGATCTGCTTGTGGGTGATGACCCGGCCGGCGTGACGGGCGAGGAACGAGAGCAGCTCGAATTCCCTGGGCGTGAGCTTGAGCTCGGCCCCTCCGCGCGTCACCCGGTGGCGCACGGCGTCGACCTCCAGATCGCCGACCCGCAGCACCGGGATTTCCGCCTTGCGCTGCAAGCGATGGCGCAGCGCGGTGCGCATGCGCGCCATCAGCTCGCCCACGCTGAACGGCTTGTTGACGTAGTCGTCGGCACCGAGGTCGAGCGCCTCGATCTTCTCGGCCTCCCGCTCGCGCGCCGACAGCACGATGATCGGCACGTCCGACCATTCGCGGGCGCGGCGAATGACGTCCTTGCCGTCCCCGTCCGGCAGCCCGAGGTCGAGCAGCACGATGTCCGGCGTGTCGGCCGCGATACGTTTGACGGCCTCGGTCACGGTGCCGACGCTCGCCATGTCGTAGTCGTTCGCCTCCAGCGCCGGCTTGAGGAAGCGCAGGATGGCGGCTTCGTCGTCGACGACGAGGACGCGGGTCTTGGCGGTCATGCGGTGTCCTGCGCGCGCGGAAAGGCCATGACGAAGCGGGCGCCCCGGCCGTCCGCGACCGGCGTCTCGACGTCGATCGAACCGCCATGCGCCCTCATGATGCCCTTGGCAATAGCGAGCCCGAGGCCCGTGCTTTGATGGCCGTCCGACCTCCCCTGCTCCGCCCCGCTGGCGAACTTCTCGAAGATGTGCGGCAGGATGGCCGGCGCCACGCCCGGGCCGTCGTCGGTCACGCGCAGGATGACGGCGGCGGGATCGGCCACGGCGTCGATCACGATGCGGGTCTCCTTGGGCGTGTGCACGAGCGCGTTGGCCACCACGTTCCCGATCGCCTGCTCGGCCAAGGCGGCGTCGCCGCGCACGAGCGGCAGGTCCGCCGGCAGCGCGACCGCAATGGACTGCGCGGCGCCGCGCCGGCGCACGGCGCCGACGATCCGGTCCACGATCTCGCGCAGGTCGAGCCAGTCGCGGCGCAGCTCCAGCGCGCCGGCGTCAATGCGGGTGATGGCGAGCAGGTTGCGTACCATCTCGTCGAGGCCTTCCGCCTCCTGCTTGATCTGGCCGAGCAGGTCTCTCTGCGTGTCCGGACTTAGCTTGTCACGGTAGTCGATAAGGCTCGTTGCCGCGCCGAGGATCGACGACAGCGGCGTGCGGAAGTCGTGCGAGATCGAGGCGAGCAACGTGTTGCGCACCCGTTCGGTCTCGGTCGCGGTCCTGGCGCTCACCATCTCGCGGGCGAGCGCAGCGCGATCGAGCGCCGCCGCCGTCTGTTCCGACAAGGTCTCCAGCAGCGCTCGCGCCTCGGAGTCGAGCGGACCTGCGCCGTCGCCCTTGCCGACGCCGATCACGCCCAGCGTCTTGTCGCCGATGCGCAGCGGCACGAAGTACCAGCGCACGATCGGCAGCGTCCCGGTGTCGGCGCCGGCCGGTTCGCGATGACTGTAGGCCCAGCGCGCCGCCGTCATTTCGGCGGCGTCGAGCACGTCCTCCGGCGGCCAGGCCGCCGTCAGCGCCAGATCGTCGCCCTGCGCGAGCAACACGATGACGGGCCGGCCGAGGCTCGCATGGATTTCGCTGGCGGCGCCCTCGGCGAGCGCGTCCTGCATCGCCAGCCCCGACATGCGGCGGGTGAACTCATAGAGCCGGCGCATCGCGCGCATGCGCCTCGCGGCGATGCGCGCCTGCTCACGCACACGGCCCGCCATCGCGGCGCTGACCACCGCGACCACGAGGAAGATCACCAGCGCCAGAAGCTCGTACGGCTCGGCGATGGTGAAGGTGTAAAGCGGCGGTATGAAGAAGAAGTTGTAGACGGCGAAGGACAGGAGCGAAGCGTAGATCGCGGGCCAGATGCCGAAGCTCACGGCGGTGAACAGCACCGCCAGCATGAACACCATCGAAAGGTTCGGAATGGGCGTGAACTGGATGAGGCCCCTGCCGATCGCAAGCGCGGCGACGACCGCCAACGTGGCATAGAGGAAATGCAGCGGGTCGTGCGAAAGCCGGGTTCGAGACGGCTTGCGAGGCGCCGGCGACGCCGCCTCCGCCTCGCGCGTCACGAGATGGATGGCGATGTCGCGCGTGCGGTGCACGAGCTCGTGCGACAGCGAGCGGCGCAGCAGCTCGCGCAGGAATCCGCCGCGCGAGCGTCCGATGACGATCTGCGTGACGTTCTCGAACCTCGCGAAGCGCAACAGTTCGGCCGGCAGATCGTTGCTGGTGAGCGTGCTGGTCTCGGCGCCCAGGCTCTGCGCCAGCGCCATGGCATCGTCCAGGCGCTTGCGCGCCGCGTTGTCCAGCACGGTGTCCGGACGTTCGACCGTGACCGCCATCCACGGCGCATCCATCAGGTCGGCCAAACGCTTGGCCGCGCGGACCACGGCCGGCGACACCGGGTCGGGGCCGATACAGGCGAGGATGCGCTCGCCCGCCGCCCAGGGGCCTTCGATCGCCTGCGCCTGCATGCGCTCGATCAGCGCGGCATCGACGCGCTCGGCTGCGCGGCGCAGCGCCAGCTCACGCAGAGCCGTGAGGTTCTGCGGCTTGAAGAAGTGCTCGACCGCGCGCGCCGCGGTGTCCTGCACGTAAACCTTGCCCTCGGCGAGCCGGCGCAGCAGCTCGTCCGGCGGGAAATCGACCAGCACGACCTCGTCGGCCTTGTCGAAGACCGTGTCGGGCACCGTCTCACGCACGCGCACCTTGCTGATCTTCTGGATGACATCGTTGAGGCTTTCGAGGTGCTGGATGTTGAGCGTCGTCCAGACGTCGATGCCGCTGTCGAGCAGCTCGTCCACATCCTGCCAACGCTTGGGATGGCGGCTGCCCGGCACGTTGGTGTGGGCGTATTCGTCCACCAGCAGCAGGCTCGGCTTGCGCGCGAGCGCGGCGTCGAGGTCGAACTCGCGCATCACCTGATTGCGATAGACGATCGGCTTGCGCGGCAGAACCTCCAGGCCCTCGAGGAGTTGTGCGGTCTCGCGCCGCTCATGCGTCTCGACGAGGCCGGCGACCACGTCGCGGCCGCCGGCGCGTTCGCTGTGCGCCGAGGTGAGCATGGCGTAGGTCTTGCCGACCCCGGGGGCGGCGCCCAGAAAAATCTTCAGCCGGCCGCGGCCCTCTTTCCTGGCCAGCGCCAGCAGGGCGTCGGGGGACGCTCTTTGCGTTTCGTCGCCGGGCATTCGGCTCCTCACAGGAGCGAAGCTTAGGATTCGAAGCTCGGGATCCAGCTTAGGATTTCATGGCATCGAGCGCGAGATTGAGCTTGAGCACATTCACGCGTGGCTCGCCCAAAAGTCCCAGCCAGCGGCCTTCGGTCCGCGCTGCGACCAGGGCACGCAGGCGCTCCTGCGGCAGGTTGCGCGCCCTGGCCACGCGCGGCACCTGGAAGAGCGCGGCCTCGGGCGAGATGTCCGGGTCGAGGCCGCTGGCGGAAGCCGTGACCAGGTCCACCGGCACGGGCGCGCGCGGGTTCTCGGCCTTGAGCCTGTCCACCTCGGCCGTCACACGGTCGGCGAGTGCCTTGCTGGTGGGTCCGAGGTTGGAGCCCATGGAGTTCGCCGCGTTGTATGGCGCTCCGACCGTCTTGGACGGGTCCTGAGGATCGGGCGCAGTGGTCGCCGACGGCCGGCCATGGAAATATCGATCCTGCGTGAAGTTCTGCCCGATCAGTTCCGAGCCGATCACCCTGCCGTCCGTCTCGATCAGGCTGCCCTGCGCCTGCACGGGGAAGATGACGCCGGCAATGCCGGTGATCGCCAAGGGATAGACGAGACCGGTGATGATCGTGAGCCCCACGATGAACACGACGGCTGGACGGAGCTCTTTCAACATGGCTGTTCTCCTCATCAGGCCAGGCCCAAAGCGGTGACGGCGATGTCGATCGCCTTGATGCCGATGAACGGCAGGACAATTCCGCCGAGGCCATAGATCAGCAGATTGCGGCGCAGCAGGGCGGCGGCACCGATCGGCCGGTACGTCACGCCCTTCAGCGCGAGCGGGATGAGCGCGATGATGATGAGCGCGTTGAAGATGATGGCCGACAGGATGGCGCTCTGCGGGCTTGCCAGGCCCATGATGTTGAGCACGCCGAGCTGGGGATAGAACGCCGCGAACATCGCGGGGATGATGGCGAAGTACTTCGCCACGTCGTTGGCGATGGAGAACGTGGTCAGCGAACCGCGCGTCATCAGGAGCTGCTTGCCGATCTCGACCACCTCGATGAGCTTGGTCGGGTCGGAATCGAGGTCGACCATGTTGCCGGCCTCGCGCGCGGCCTGCGTGCCCGACTGCATGGCGACGCCGACGTCGGCCTGGGCGAGCGCGGGAGCGTCGTTGGTGCCGTCGCCGCACATGGCGATGAGCCGGCCATTGCTCTGCTCGTTGCGGATGTAGCGCAGCTTGTCCTCGGGCGTAGCCTCGGCGATGAAGTCGTCGACGCCGGCTTCCGACGCGATCGAGGCGGCGGTGACCGGGTTGTCGCCGGTGATCATGACCGTCTTGATGCCCATGCGCCGCAGCGCGGCGAAGCGGTCCTTGACGTCCGGCTTCACCACGTCCTTGAGGTGGATGACGCCGAGGATGCGCCCGCCGTCCACCAGACCGAGCGGCGTGCCGCCCGAGCGGGCGATCCGGTCCACGGCGGCCCGGAAGGCCGGCGGCTCCGGGACATCCTGCCCGGCCTCGTCGCGGGCAAACCTGAGCACCGAGTCGATGGCTCCCTTGCGCAGCCGTCGCGCCCCGACATCGACACCGGACAGACGGGTGGTCGCCGAGAACTCGATGAACCGCGCGCCCGCCGGCGTGGCCTCGCGCCGCACGCCGTACTTGTCCTGGGTCATCGCGATGATGGAGCGGCCTTCCGCGGTTTCGTCGGCGTCGCTGGCCAGCAGCGCGGCCTCCGCCGCCTCGCGCTCGGTCACGCCCGGCACCGGGATGATCTCCGTCGCCAGCCGGTTGCCGAAGGTGATGGTGCCGGTCTTGTCGAGCAGCAGCGTATCGACGTCGCCGGCCGCTTCCACCGCGCGGCCGGACATCGCCAGCACGTTGAAGCGCACCAGGCGGTCCATGCCGGCGATGCCGATGGCCGAGAGCAGCGCACCGATGGTGGTCGGAATGAGCGTCACGAACAGGGCCACCAGCACCACCACCGAGATCGCGCCGCCCGCGTACGTCGCGTAGCTCGGGATGGTCGCGGTGGCGAACACGAAGATCAGCGTGAGGCCGACCAGCAGGATGGTCAGCGCGATCTCGTTCGGCGTCTTCTGCCGTTCGGCGCCCTCGACCAGCCTGATCATGCGATCGAGGAAGGACGAGCCGGGCGACGAGGTGATGCGGACGACGATGCGGTCGGAGATCACCGTGGTGCCGCCGGTGACCGCCGAGCGGTCGCCGCCGGACTCGCGGATCACCGGCGCGGATTCGCCGGTGACGGCGGCTTCGTTGATCGAGGCGATGCCTTCGATCACCTCGCCGTCGCCGGGGATGATGTCGCCGGCCTCGCAGACGACGAGGTCGCCGGCCTCCAGCTCATCGGCCGGGACCCCCTCGTAGAGGTCGTGGTTGTCGGGTGAGAGCAGACGCTTGGCGGCCGTCTCGGTGCGCGTCCTGCGCAACGTGTCGGCCTGCGCCTTCCCGCGCCCCTCCGCCACGGCCTCAGCGAAGTTGGCGAACAGCACGGTGAACCACAGCCACACCACGATCTGCAGCTCGAAGCCGATGCCCTGCGCGCCCTGCACGATGTCGCGAACGAGGAGCACGGTGGTCAGCACCGTGACCACCTCCAGCACGAACATGACCGGGTTCTTGACCAGCGTGCGCGGGTCCAGCTTGACGAAAGACTGGCCGATCGCGGGCAGCACGATCCTGGGATCGAGCAGGGTCGAGACCGGCATCCGCTTACGCACCTTGGAGGTTTCCATCATCGTCACTCCGGATTGCGCCGCTCAGAACGTCTGGCCGGCGAGCATCGCGAGATGCTCGACGATGGGCCCGAGCGCGAGCGCGGGGAAAAAGGTGAGGCCGCCGACGATGAGGATGACGCCGACGAGCAGCCCGACGAACAGCGGACCCGTGGTCGGGAAGGTGCCGAGCGATGCGGCCACCGTCTTCTTCTGCGCGAGCGCGCCGGCGATCGCCATGGCCGGAACGATCATCCAGAAGCGGCCGATGAACATCGCGACCGCGCCGGAGAGATTGTAGAAGAAGGTGTTGCCAGTGAGCCCCGCGAACGCCGAGCCGTTGTTGCCGGTCTGCGACGAATAGGCGTAGAGCACTTCCGAGAAGCCGTGCGGACCGGCGTTGTTCATCGACGCGACCGCCGGCGGATAGACCACCGCGATCGCGGTCCAGCCCAGGATCATCAGCGGCAGGACCAGGATGGCGAGCATGGCCAGTTTCACCTCGCGCGCCTCGATCTTCTTGCCGACGTATTCAGGCGTGCGGCCAACCATGAGGCCCGCAACGAACACGGTGAGAATGACGAACAGCAGCATTCCGTAGAGGCCAGCGCCCACGCCGCCGACGACGATCTCGCCGAGCTGGATGTTGATGAGCGGGATCATGCCGCCGAGCGCGGTGAAGCTGTCGTGCATGGCGTTGACCGCGCCGCAGGAAGCGGCCGTCGTGATCACCGCGAACAGCGCCGAGGCGACGATGCCGAAGCGCACCTCCTTGCCTTCCATGTTGCCGCCGGCCAGGCCCAGCGAACTCAGGATGCTGGTGCCGTTGGCCTCCGCCCAGTAGGCGACGAATACGCCGGCAAGGAACAATACGCCCATGGCGGCGAGGATCGCCCAGCCCTGGCGCTGGTTGCCGACCATGCGGCCGAACACGTTGGTGAGCGCGGCGCCGATCACGAAGATCGACAGCATCTGCACGACATTCGACAGCGCGGTCGGGTTCTCGAACGGATGCGCAGCATTGGCGTTGAAGAAGCCGCCGCCGTTGGTGCCGAGCATCTTGATGGCGACCTGCGAGGCGACGGGGCCGACCGCGATGGTCTGCCTGGCGCCTTCGAGCGTGGCGGCGTCCACGTAAGGCCCGAGCGTCTGCGGCATGCCCTGCCAGACCAGGAACAGCGCAAAGACCACGCAAACCGGCAGCAGGACGTAGAGCGTGCAGCGCGTGATATCGACCCAGAAGTTGCCGATGGTGCGCGCCGACGCGCGGGCGAATCCGCGAATGAGCGCCACCGCCAGCACGATGCCGGTCGCGGCCGAGACGAAGTTCTGCACCGTCAGGCCCATCATCTGGACCAGATAGGAGAGCGTGCTTTCTCCGCCGTAGTTCTGCCAGTTGGTGTTGGTAAGGAACGAGACCGTCGTGTTGAGGGCGAGATCGGACGCCACGGCAGGCATCCGGGCGGGATTGAACGGCAGCACTGCCTGCAGACGCATCAGCGCATAGAGGAGGACGAAGCCGCCGACGTGGAACAGCAGCATGGCGACGGTGTAGGTGAGCCAGTGCTGCTCGTCGTTCTCTTTCACGCCGCCGGCGCGATAGAGCAGCGTCTCGACCGGACGCAGCACGGGCGCAAGGACGGTGCGTTCGCCGGCGAAGACGCGCGTCATGTAGCCGCCGATGAGCGGCGTGAGCGCGACGATGACGGCGCAATAGAGGATGATCTGAACCCAGCCCACGACGGTCATGACGGGCTCCTCAGAAGCGTTCGGGGCGCAACAGCGCGTAGGTGAGATAGATCAGCACGCCCACGGCGACGAGGGCGGCGAGCGTATAGTCGATGGGCATGGCGCACGCTCAGAGACGGTCGCAGGCGAAGGCGTAGCCGACAGTGAGGACGAAAAGGCCGGCGCCGATCGCCAGCATGAGGATGTCGGGCATCGCTTTCCCCTCGCGGGATGTTCGGGACCGGCTTGCAGGTAATGCCCCGACCATAAGGAAGCCATGCGGATTTCACGTGCGGCACATCAAGAACGCATAAAGGCGGGCAATGCCGCGCTGCTGCTGCCCTCGCTTTGTGCGGGTCGCCGCCTCGGCTTCCCGGCGCGCAATCGCCTTGGGGACGCTTTCATCCGGCTGACGCGGCGCATCAATGCAAAGCGTCGCGCCGGATGCGCGAGAGCAGCCGCACGAACCGCCATCGCAACGCGTGGTACCAGCGATGCAATCCAAAGCGCGTGGGCGAGGTCAGCAGCGCCGTGCTCCAGGTCGTGTCGGCAAGGTGCAGCATCGCAATGCCGGCAAACGCCAGGCCCGCCCCGATCGACGCGAATAGATAGCCGCAGAGGCGGAGGGACCAGGACAGGATCTTCCAGATGGAGCGCAAGGCGAAAATCCCCGGTCGCAAGCGTAGGCCGCGTGGGGCTTTCTCGCAAGAGTTGCGGTATCTTTGCACGCAACTCGCGGGCCGCGCCGGGAGCCGTTCGGTGGAACGTTCCGCGCCCTTTCACCCGCCGCACTGAGGGGCGGCGATCGCTCCCCGGTGGGGAGAGCGGGCAAACGGAGAGCTCTGCGCTCGAGCGCACTGCTGCGCGCTGGGCGGTGACCGGTCAGGCGCGGACCTGATCCGCAACCGGCCGGACCATTCCCCGGTCAATCGGATCGGATCACGCTCTAGCTGTGGTTGCTCTCGAGATAGTTGCGCAGGTCGTCGATCGAGGCGAAGCGCATCAGCCCCTTGGGAAGCTGGGCCTCGATCGAGCCGTCGGTGTAGAGCGTGTAGGCCATGCCGTCGATCACGCCCGACTTGAGGATCGAGACCGGGCGCGGCTCGCCCTGGAGGGGCGCGGCCTCGTGCTCGTCGTGGGGCGCCTCCGGCTCCGCGGCCTCCTCGGGCGCGGGCTCGGGCTCGGGGCGGCGCGGCTCGGTCGGCCACACCGTGTCGAACAGGTTGCGCGAGCGGCGCTCGGCGGCGCGATCGCCGCTCGGCCGGCGCGGCTCGGGCGCACGCGGCTCGGGCGCGCGCGGCGTCTCGAGACGCGATGCCGTGCGGCTCGCGAGCGCGGCGGGCGACACCGGCCGGGGTTCCGGTGCGCGCGGCGCGGCCGGCTCCTCCACCGCTTCGGGGCGCGGCGGCATGGCCGGACGCGGCGGCAGCGAGGGCGAGAGCGGCACGTTCTCGGTTTCGGGCACGGGCGGCTCGCGCCCGCCGCCGCGGATCGCGGCGAAGAGATCGGAGCGCTGACGGGGCGCGCCGGCGGCCGGCTCCGGCGCGCCGAGATGCGGCTCGGCGCGTCCCTGCCCCGCGGCAGCCACCGGCGGGGTCGGCGTCGGCAGCGGCATGCGGCCGAGCGCGCGGCCTGCGTCCGCGCCGCGCTGCGCGGGCTGGGGCATCGGCTGGCCGGCCGTTGGTTGACTTGGCCGTTCCAGGGCTCTAGCTAGCCGGCGAAGCTCGCGCGCGACTGCGCCGAGACCGATCAAGACCAGCCCGCCGACGATCGCCGTCGCACCCGCCCCGATCAGACTGTTGCCCAGGCTGAAGTCGCGGATAGGAATGGAAAAGCCGATGGTCAGCAGCCCGACCACTGCGACCAGAATGCCAATGGAATAAAGAAATGCCGACATAACGGGGCTCTCCTGCGGCCGCCCGGCAAATACTACCCGCAATTTATGGCCATTGCGTCGATAGTTGATTAACGGGTTAACCGCGCGATGTTGGGCCCCCTTTCCCGCCGTAAACTTAAAGAAACGCCGCGAATTCTTCAATGTGGCCGCAGGAACGGATGTAAACTTTATGCATTGCAGTTCTTAACCAGCAGCCAGTGCCCGTTCGTCCCCCCCCGCGGTCCGCGCGCCGCCCTGTTCACTGTGAAGGAGACCGTCCCATGCCTCTCGAGCTGCCTGCCCTGCCGTACGCCCACGACGCGCTTGCGCCCTACATGTCCCGCGAGACGCTGGAGTATCACCACGACAAGCACCATCAGGCCTATGTCGACACGGCCAACAAGCTGCTGAAGGGCGATCCGCTGGAGAACAAGCCGATCGAGGAGATCGTGACCGGCTCGTTCAACAAGAACCAGGCGCTCTTCAACAATGCCGCGCAACACTTCAACCATATGCACTTCTGGAAGTGGATGAAGCCGGGCGGCGGCGGCGACAAGATCCCGGGCCAGCTCGAGAAGAAGATCACCGAGGACATCGGCTCTGTCGCCAAGATGCGCGAGGAACTCTCGGCGGCGGGCGTCGGCCAGTTCGGCTCCGGCTGGTGCTGGCTCGCCGTGAAGGGCGGCAAGATCGTCGTGATGAAGACGCCGAACGGCGAGAACCCGCTGGTGCACGGCGCGACGCCGATCCTGGGCTGCGACGTGTGGGAACACTCCTACTACATCGACTATCGCAACCGGCGCGCCGACTATCTCAAGGCGTTCCTCGACAGCCTGGTGAACTGGGACTACGTCGACGAGCTGTTCCAGAAGGCCATGAAGAAGGCGTAAGCCGCCCTCGCAGTCGGCGGGCCCGCCGGTATCGAGCGCCGCGCGCGTGTGGTAGACCATGATCGGATCCGATTGAATCGCGATCATGGTCTCGTTGTGTTGAGCATGATCTTTCCCGGAAACCGGTATCCACTTTTCGGGATCATGCTTTTGTTTGAGCATGATCTTTTCCGAAAACCGGTATCCACTTTTCGGGATCATGCTCTAGCGCGCGGCTGCGATCACCACCGGGGGCCCACATGACATCGATCCTGCAATCGCTCGGCCGCACGATCAGCGCCGGCGTCGTCCTCCTCATCGTCATCGTCGCCGTGGCGGGCGCGCTCTCCGGCCAGATGGTCAGGCTGGGCGATCACGCTTATTGGCAGTTCTTCATGCGCTGGCTCCACATCCTGAGCGGCGTGATGTGGGTCGGGCTGCTCTACTATCTCAACTTCGTGCAGATCCCGACGGTGCCCAAGATCGAACCCGCCGAGCACCGCGCCGCGATCTCCAAGTTCATCATGCCGAACGTGCTGTTCTGGTTCCGCTACGGCGCGGTGGCGACCGTGGCCACCGGCCTGCTGCTGGCCTGGATGAACGGCTACATCGTGCAGGCCCTGCTGCTGCAGAACGGCGCCTACCCCATCGGCATCGGCATGTGGATCGCGCTGATCATGGCCTACAATGTCTGGTTCATCATCTGGCCGAACCAGAAGAAGGTGCTCGGACTGGTGCAGGCCTCGGCCGAGGACAAGCAGAAGGCGGCGCGCGTCGCACTGCTGACCTCGCGCGTCAACACGCTGCTGTCGATCCCAATGCTCTACATGATGGCCGCGCAGTCGCACGGCGGGCTTTGAGCCGCGGGGACGGCGGAGACTGCGACGGGGCCGCTGCGGCCCCGTTTTCGTTCCAATTGATGCTATCATGGCGCGTCACGGCTCGGCCGGGCCGCCTCCGACCCCACCAGGATCCACGCGCGTGAGCCTCGAATTCCTCCTCACCTCGTTCATCGTCGTCGTATCGCCGGGCACCGGCGTGATCTACACGCTGGCCAGCGGCCTTTCGCGCGGCGCGCGCGCCGGCGTGATCGCCGCGTTCGGCTGCACGATCGGGATCGTGCCGCACATCGCGGCCGCGATCCTCGGCCTCGCGGCTCTGCTGCACACGAGCGCCCTCGCCTTCCAGGTCTTCAAGTACGCCGGCGTCGCCTACCTCCTCTACATGGCCTGGAACGCCCTGCGCGAACACGGCGCGCTGCGCATCGAGCAGGAGATCGGCGCACGCTCGGCGGCGCAGGTGACGGTGACGGCGATCCTGATCAACATCCTCAACCCGAAGCTGTCGATCTTCTTCCTCGCCTTCCTGCCGCAGTTCGTGCGCGCCGACGAGGCGCAGCCGCTCGCGCGCATGCTGATGCTCAGCGCCGTGTTCATGCTGATGACCTTCGTTGTGTTCGCAGGCTACGGCCTGTTCGCCGCCGCGGTGCGCGAGCACGTCGTCTCGCGCCCGCGCGTCGTGACGTGGATGCGCCGCACCTTCGCCGGCGCCTTCGCCGTGCTGGGCGCGCGGCTCGCCCTCGCCGACCGCTGAGACGCGCGCGAGCCTGTCCGCCATGACGAGCGCGCCGCGACACTCCGCCGGGCGCGCCTGCGACGCGCTCGCGCTTGCGGTGCTGGCGCTCCTCGCAGCCATCGCCGCACTCACCTTCAGGGACTACGGACTGGGCTGGGACGACTACACCCATGCCGAATACGGCGGCCTGCTGCTGCGCCTGTTCGAGTCCGGCTTCCACGACCGCCGGGCGCTGACCTTCGTCAATCTCTATGCCTATGGCGGCGGCTTCGACACGCTCGCCGCCTGGCTCTCCTCGGTGCTGCCGTTCGACCTGTGGGAGACGCGGCGGCTGACCGGCGCGCTCGTCGGGCTCGCAGGACTTGCCGTCACCTGGCGCATCGGCCGCCACCTCGGCGGACCGCTCGCGGGGCTGATCGCGCTACTGCTCCTCGCCGCCTGCCCGCTCTACTACGGGCACATGTGGATCAATCCGAAGGATGCGCCGTTCGCGGTGGCGATGGCGGTGCTGCTGCTCGGGCTCGTGCGCGTGTTGCGCGAGTATCCGGCCCCGTCCGTGTCGAGCGCGGTGATCCTCGGACTCGGGCTCGGGCTCGCGTTCGGCACGCGCATCCTCGCGGGGCTCTCGGTGATCGCCGCCGTGCTCGCGCTGGCGTTCCTCGTCGTCGCCGACCGCCGCCGGCCGCAGCCCGTGCGCAGGCTCGGCCGCTTCGTCGCCATACTGCTGCCGACGGCGGTGCTCGCCTATGCGGTGATGGGACTGGCGTGGCCCTGGGGCGTGCTCGAGCCGCTCAATCCGCTGCGCGCGTTCGTCTACTTCTCGCACTTCTTCGAGAAACCCTGGAAGGAACTGTTCGGCGGGGAGCTCATCCTCGTCACGCAGATGCCGCGGATCTACCTACCGCAGATGCTGGCGTTCAAGCTCCCCGAGGTCTTCCTCGTGCTGGCGATTGCCGGGCTCATGGGCGCGCTCGTCACCGCGACGCGCAAGGAGATCGCGCCGGGCCAGCGCGCCGCCTTGCTGGTGGTGGCGCTCGCCGCGCTCGTGCCGATCGGCGTCGTCGTCGCCACAGGCCCCGCGATGTACAACGGCATCCGCCATTTCGTGTTCGTCGTGCCCCCGCTCGCCGCCCTCGGCGGCTGGTCGGGCGCCGCGGCGCTGGAGTGGCTGGGCGCGCGTTCGCGCGCCGCGACCGTGCTGGCGGCCGTGTTGTTCGCGGCCGCGTTGGCCTCACCCGTGATCGAGATGGTGCGGCTGCATCCCTATCAGTACACGTCGTTCAATCATCTCGTCGGCGGCATGCGCGGCGCCGACGGGCGCTACATGCTCGATTACTGGGGCCTCGCCTTCAAGCAGGCCGCGGGCGACTTGCGCGCGCGGCTGGCGGCGCAGTCGCAGGCGCCGGGCGCGAACGGGCGCTGGCGCATCGCCGTGTGCGGCCCGCAGCGGCCGGCCCAGGTCGCGCTCGGGCCGCAGTTCACGGTGGGATGGGATCCGAAGGGCGCCGACTTCGCGATGTCGCTCGGCGAGTTCTACTGCGCCAGGCTCGATGCGCCCGTGATCGTCGAGATCACGCGCGAGGGCGTCACCTATGCCCGCATCTACGACATCCGAGGCAAATCGATCACAAGCCTGCTCGCCATCCCCGAACCGTGAAATTCCAATCCCGAAAGGAGCGGACCGATGCCCGTCTACGTGTTCGACGCCTATGGAACGTTGTTCGACGTGCATGCCGCCATCGGGCGTCACCGCGCCGCCGCCGGGCCCGACGCGGACCGGATCTCCGATCTCTGGCGCGCCAAGCAGCTCGAATACACCTGGACGCTGACCCTCGCCGGCGCCTACGCCGATTTCTGGACGCTGACCGCGCGCGCGCTCGATTACGCGCTCGCCCGCTTCCCGTCAGCGAACGCGACGCTCCGGCAGAGCTATCTCGATGCCTACCTCTCGCTCGAGGCTTACCCGGACGCGCGTGCCGCGCTGGGCGCGCTCAAGGCGCAGGGCCATCCGACGGCGATCCTGTCCAACGGCTCGCCTGCCATGCTCGATGCCGCGGTCACGGCCGCCGGGCTGGCGCCGCTCCTCGACGCCGTGCTGTCGGTCGACACGGTGCGGATGTTCAAACCACGGCCGGAGGTCTACCGGCTGGTGACCGAGCGCTTTTCACTCCCGCCGTCGGAGGTCGTGTTCGTGTCGTCCAACCGCTGGGACATCATGGGCGCACGCGCCGCGGGTTTTCGGCCCATGTGGGTCAACCGCGGCGGGGCTCCTGATGAGTACCAGGACTTCGCGCCGGTCGCGGTCGTTGCCGACCTGGCCTCGATCGCCACCCTCCGGTGATACCGCCGCGACGGTGAGCCGTCGGAACCCACCGTCCGCGGGCGGAGTTGTCCGGCGTCACTCCCCGACGAGGAGGAAATGATGAGCGATTATCGTTCCTATCAGGACCCGAATGACCCGACGCGGCGGCCGGTGCAGAACGTGCCGCAGGACGATGCGATGGCTTCGAACGCGACCTGGGGCTGGGTTGCCGCCGCGATCTTCGCGGTGGTGGTGCTGTTCCTGGCGTTCACCGCCGGCCGCGACGACTCGCAGACCACGGCGACACGCGACACGACCCCGCCCGCGACCAGCGGCTCGGCGACCAACAGCCCGACCTCGCGGCCGGCAATGCCCGCCAACCCGTCGGCCAATCCGTCGACGAACCCATCCACCAACGGCGCGCGCTAGAGCATCGCTTCGCTCGATTGCGGTTGTTGTGCACGAAGCCCCGGCCTTCCGGGGCTTCGCCGCGTCTGCCTCAGCCGCCCGGCTTGAGCCGCAGCCGCGCGGGCAGCCAAAAGGCGCAGACCAGCGCCGCCAGCGAGAAGACGGCCGCCGCGAGATAGACGTTGTGCAGCGCCGCGGCCATGGCCTCGCTGACCGCCGCGACGGTTTGCGCGCCGAGCGCCTCGCGCATGGCTGGGTCGAGGATTTGACGCACCACCTCGCGCGCGCCGGGCGCAAGCGCCGCCAGCCCGAAATTGACCACGGCGCCGCCGATGCCGGCGCCGAGCGCCATGCCGATGGTGCGCATGAAGATGTTGTTGGAGACGGCGCCGCCGCGATCGCCCCAACCCACCTCCGTCTGGCACGCGACGAGGAACGCCGTGTTGCAGATGCCCATGCCGACGCCGACCACGGAGGCCGCCGTGCCCAGCCACCACGCGTCCGAGCCGCGATCCGCGAGCGCGAGCATCGCGCTGCCCGCGATCAGCGCCAGCGTGCCGGCGGCGGCCGTGTGGCGGAAGCTGATGCGCGCCAGCATGCGGGCCGCCACAATCGCGCCTCCGCTCCACGCGATCGAATGCGCCGCATAGATCGTGCCGGCGAGAGCGACACCGCCGCCGATCACGCCCTGCACATAGGTCGGCAGGAACAGCGTGCTGCAGGAATAGACCGCGCCGATGCAGAACGCACCGAGGTTGCTCACCACGACGCTGCGCACGCGCCACAACGCGAACGGGACGATCGGTTCGGCGGCCCGGCGCTCGTGCAAGAGCAGCGCGGCCAGCGTCACGACGCCGACCGTGATCAGCGCGACGATCATGGTGCGCGAGAGATCCTGCGCCTGCACCACCGCCATCAGCAGCGCGCCCGCACCGATCATCAAGAGACCGGACCCGAGATAGTCGATCTTGTGCTCGCGGCGGATGAGCTTCTCGTCGAAGACGAGCGCCAGCGTGACCAGCGTCGCGATGCCGAGCGGGACGTTGATCCAGAACACCGCCGCCCAGTTCACATAGGCGACGATGCCGGCGCCGAGGACGGGACCGACGAAGGCGGCGAGCCCCCAGACCGCCGCCTGCCAGGCCTGCATGCGCGCCCGCGCCTCGGCCTCGTAGAGGTCGCTCAGGATCGTGAGCGTGAGCGGCTGCAGCGCGCCGGCGCCAAGGCCCTGCAGGGTCCGGAATGCGATCAGCCAGGCCATGCTCGGCGCAAAGCCGCACAGCAGCGCGCCGAACAGGTAGAGCCCCGCGCCCACGTAATAAACGCGCTTGCGGCCGTAGAGGTCGGCGAGCCGACCATAGATCGGCGCGGTGACGGCGCTGGTGAGGATGTAGGCGGCAAACACCCAGGTGAAGAGGTCGAAGCGGCCGAGATGCCCCACGATGGTGGGCATCGCCGTCGCGACGATGGTGACGTCGATCGCCACCATGAAGGCCGACAGCATGCAGGCGCCGGTGACGGCGCGCCGCCGCAGGACGGCATCGGCGGGAATCGTATCGGGTGCGCGCGCTTCCATCTTGCCGTTGTTGGCCGGAGCCGGCCCGCGTTCCGCAACCGACACGTGCTCGTTCTCTTGGTGCCTCAATCCTGTCTATAGCCCAGCCAATACGGCGCCACCAATGCACCGCCGGGGGGAACCGCCGTGGGCGCAGCGCGGTTGACCGGACAATGGATGTCGAGAGGAGGCCGTCATGATCGTCCGTTTCCCCGGCCGCGAGCGCGAACGCGATCCAAGCTGGCAGGCCGAGACGCAGGTGCAGCCTGACCCGATGCTGCAGGACCAGCGGCGCGCCAGCCCCGCGGTGATGGGCGTCGCGGCGGTGCTCGGCCTCGCGATCGTGGTCATGGTGTTCTACGGGCTCACACGCCCGACCGGCCTGATGGACGCCGCCAGCACCGGCGCGAGCAGCCCGACGGCGGGCATGACCACCTCCGGCCAGGCGCCCGCGACCGACGCCAATGCCCCCTCGCCCGTCGACAAGGCCAATACCGCCGCCCACGGAACCAGCGGCGGGCAAAGCGGCCAGGCCCAGCCCGCCAACCAGGGCCAGGGGATACCGGCCGGCAAGTCCGGGGAAAACCGCTGACCTTCCAACGGCGGGCGCGCTGCGATAAGGGTTGCGGCCTCGTTCGTTGCCGGAGCGCGTGCCCGCCGTGACCACCAAGCCTGAGACCAGCCAAGGCGCCTCGTGGGGTTTCGCGCCGCGCGCGCGCAACGAGCTGGTCGAACTGTGGCGGCGGGTTTTGTTCAACGTCGAGAACGCGCCGGCCTGCCCGTGCCACGGCATCGTCGCCGGCCGGCTCGATCCCGATGCGATCGAGACCAACATGCTGGCGCCGCTGCGCACGCAGTACCGCGACGGCGGCCTCTCCGACCTCGCCGATTTCGTCGACCGCCGCATGCGCAAGTCGCCGTTCGCCGGGATGCGCCAGCCATTCGAGCAATGGCTCGCGGGCATCTCCGCGTCCCCGCTCGAGCCCGACGCCAAGGCGCGGCTGCAGGACGATTTGCGCGGCGCGCTCAGCTATCACGCCGAGGCGCAGGCCGAGTTCGTGTGCGAGTAGCTATTTCTTGGTCTGCGGACAGCGGCGGTCGGGCAGACGCGAGTCGCACACCTTCACCGTGTCGAAGAAACGCATCCACGTGGCGACTTGCTCGTCGCTCGGCACGAACTTGAACGCCTTCTGCACCACATACAGGCTGTCGTTGCCCTTCACCGCCTTGAACCAGGTCATCTCCGGCTTGCGGGTGGACGGATTGAACGGACACGACAGTCGCCAAACGAGAGTTTCGTAGCCGTTCTGCGGCGCGGCCGAGAGCTGTTGATACGAGCCGCCACGGCACGCCGCGAGCCAGCCCTGCGCAATGTTCGTCTTGAGCTGATCCGGCGTGGCCTTGAGCCCGAAGAAGATCTGCACCGTCACCATCTCGGTCCAGTCGTTGACCGATTGGCCCTGCGGGACCATCTCGGTCATCAGCATGTTGTTCTTGCGCTGCTGGAAATCGATCTTATAGCCGGGCGGGAGCTCGACGAGCAGATTCTCATTGACGAGCTCGGCCCGCGCGGCGGCCGCGAGCGCAAGCAATGCGACGGGGAACGCCCAACGCAGAATTGCCATCACCACCGTCCTAGAGCGGCAGGTTGTCGTGCTTCCTGTCCGGCATCTCGACCTTCTTGCCGCGCAGCATCGCGAGCGCGCGGCAGATGCGCCGGCGCGTGGCGTGCGGCATGATCACGTCGTCGATATAGCCGCGCTCCGCCGCGATGAACGGAGAGAGAAAGCGGTCCTCGTATTCCTTGGTGCGCGCGGCGATCTTCTCGGGATCGCCGATGTCGGCGCGGAAGATGATCTCGACCGCGCCCTTGGCGCCCATCACTGCGATCTGCGCCGTCGGCCAGGCGTAGTTCACGTCGCCGCCGATCTGCTTCGACGCCATCACGTCGAAGGCGCCGCCGAAGGCCTTGCGCGTGATCACGGTGACGAGCGGCACCGTGCACTGGCTGTAGGCGAACAGCAGCTTGGCGCCATGCTTGATGAGGCCGCCGTATTCCTGCGCGGTGCCGGGCAGGAACCCGGGCACGTCCACGAAGGTGAGGATCGGGATCTCGAAGGCGTCGCAGAAGCGCACGAAGCGCGCGGCCTTGCGCGAGGCGTCGCTATCGAGCACGCCCGCGAGCACCATCGGCTGGTTGGCGACGAAGCCGACCGTGCGCCCTGCCATGCGGCCGAACCCGGTGACGATGTTGCGCGCGAAGGCCTCCTGGATCTCGAAGAAGTCGCCCTCGTCCACGACCTTCAGGATCAGCTCCTTGATGTCGTAGGGCTTGTTGGGATTGTCCGGGATCAGCGTGTCGAGCGAGGGCTCCTCGCGCTCGATGTCGTCGAAGGACGGCCACTCCGGAACGCCCGCGGAATTGTTGGCCGGCAGGAAGTCGACCAGCCGGCGCATCTGCAGCAGCGTCTCGACGTCGTTCTCGTAGGCGCCGTCGGCGATCGAGGACTTCGCCGCGTGCACCGACGCGCCGCCGAGCTCCTCGGCCGTGACGACCTCGTTGGTGACGGTCTTCACGACGTCGGGCCCGGTGACGAACATGTAGCTCGTGCCCTTCACCATGAAGATGAAGTCGGTCATGGCGGGCGAATAGACGTCGCCGCCGGCGCACGGCCCCATGATGACGGAGATCTGCGGGATGACGCCGGAGGCGAGCACATTGCGCTTGAAGACTTCGGCGTAACCCGCGAGCGCGGCGACGCCTTCCTGAATGCGCGCCCCGCCCGCGTCGAACAGGCCGATGATCGGCGCGCGCGCCTTCATGGCCATGTCCTGCACCTTGAGGATCTTCTGCGCGTGGGTCTCCGAGAGCGAGCCGCCGAACACGGTGAAGTCCTTGGCGAAGACGAACACGGTGCGGCCGTTGATCGTGCCCCAGCCGGTGACGACGCCGTCGCCGGGGATCTTGGTCTTGTCCATGCCGAAGTCGGTCGCGCGGTGCTCGACGAACATGTCGAACTCCTCGAAGGAGTCCTTGTCCATCAGGAGGTCGATGCGCTCGCGCGCGGTGAGCTTGCCGCGCTTGTGCTGGGCGTCGATGCGGGCCTGTCCCCCGCCCGCCCGTGCATTGGCGCGCCGCGTTTCGAGCTTCTCGAGAATGTCCTTCATGCAGGTCCCCGCACAGGTGGCGGGATGTGCTTAGCATGGAACGCGGCGGCGGGGCATTCCGGGCGGCGGCGTTCCCACAGCGGCGGCGGCCGGAACCGCGAGTCGGGCCAGCGGCTTAGCGGCCGCGGTTCACGCGCAGGACGAAGCCGAGCACCTCGGCGACGGCGCGGTAAAGCTCGACCGGAATCTCCTGCTCGAGCTCGACCCCGGACAGCGCCGCCGCGAGGCCCGGGTTGTGCTCGATCGGCACGCCATGCGCCTGCGCGGTCTCGATGATGCGCCGGCCGAGTTCGCCGTCGCCCTTGGCGACGACGCGCGGGGCGCCCGGCTGCTCGTAGGCGAGCGCGACGGCGAGCGATCCGGCCGGCGGCTTGGTCATGTCGCGCGGTCCAGGAAGCGGCCCGCCGACGCCTTCACCGGCTTGGGCGGCGCGCCGTCGCGCACCAGGATCTCGCCGGTTTCGAGCGCGGCCTGGTGAAGCGCCCGCGTCAGCTCGCTGCTGCCGGCGCGCAACGCGACGGCGGTCGCGCGCCGCTCGGCCCACAGCCGCACCGAGGTGCGCTGGCCGGACACTGCGATCTGCGCATGCACGGGGCCCATGGGCTCGAGATCGAGCGAGAAGTTGGCGCGCCACGTCGGCGCCTGCGCCTCCTGCGGCGCGGTCTTGTGGCCGTCGCGCGTGATCTCGAAATGCGCCACGGCCGTGCCCTGCGCCACCACGAACGGCACCTCGAAGGTCCAATGCGGGCCCGGCACCTCGTGATGCGCCACGTGCTGCGCAGTCACCGCATCCGGGAGCGAGGCCGATTGCAGCAACGTCATGCGCGCGAGCGCGCCTTCGGTGCGCGCGAGCAGCGTGTCGCGGATTTCGCCGGGCGGCGCGAACGCATCGAAGGATGCCTCGACCGGCGCCTGCCCCGTGGTGGGGGCGCCGCGATAGGGCGGCGGCGGAATCTTGAGGTCGCCTGCGGCGGGCGGCGGCGTCGCCGGCGCCACGTGCTCGGGTGCGTGCTGGGCGGCGGCGAGCTTGGCCAGCGGCGGCAACAGCGCCGATGCCGACGCAAGAGGCCCAGCCGGCCCGGGCAGCGGCTGAGGCGATGAGACCGGCGCGGACGGCGACGGCGGCGCCGCCTGCCCCGCCTGCGCGGGCGCGGGACGGCGCGCGGCGTCGGCCCAGGCCTGCAGGACATGGCGCAGCGTGAGCAGCGCGGCCTTCATGTCGCCGCTCACCGCCGGCACGGCCGACGAGGCAGACGCGCCGGACGAAGCGGACGAGGCGGCATCGGCGAGATGCGATTCGAGGAAGACGCCGGACTGCTTCACGCCCTCGCGGATGACGGCGGGCGACACGCCGTCCTCGAACGAAGGCGGCAGCGCCAGCAGCTTCATCACCGCCTGCCGCACCTGCGGGGGCAGGAACGGCGCGGCGGCGGCCTGCGCGGCGTCCGCCAGCAACGGCGCAAGCCCGACCTGGCGCGGCGCCGCAGTGCGGATCGCACCCGCCAGCGCAACGGTCGGATCGCCTGCGGCGATGCGCGCCTCGGCAACCCGCGCGGCCGGCGGCACGCGCTCGGCGCTCGCCGTCGCCACGCCCGGCTCATCTGTGGCGTGGCCGACGATCGCCGCCGGCCCGTGCTCGACCGCGACGTTTTTCGCCGCCGCCTCTCCCGGCGCAGGATGGCGCGGATGAGTGCCGACGATGACGAACTTGGTGTCGGTGCCGTGGCCGCGCACCGCGAGGCGGACGATCGCGCCGGGCACCAATGGAATCTGCGTGGGCAGGTCGACGACGGTGCCGGCGACGGAGATGCGCGCGGTCGTGGCGTCGAGAAGCTGCAGCACCAGGGCGTCGATCGTCTGGCCCGGCGACAGCACCTGGGGGTGGCCGCCGGACTGCGTGTTGAACGCGACCAAACTTGGCGAAGCGATGACGTCCACGGCGGCTGTCCTGGCTGCCTCTTTCGCAGAAGGCTAGACCACAGCCGTGAACCGCCCGTTAACTTTTGGGCGCCGCGAGCGCCGGCCCGGCTGATGTCGGCTCGACGTCCCGGCGAGCCGCCCTACCAGCTGATCCTCAGCCCTCCGGTGCCGCCGTAGGTTTGGCCGGCGCTTGAGAACTCGCCATTGAAACCGGCAAACACACCCGCGCGAGAATTGAGCGCAAGCCTGGCACCGGCATCGATCTTGGCGACGTCGCCGGCGGCGCGGGCGCCGTCGACCGTAAACGGCTGCGCCGGAATGCTGGTGAATGCGGCATCGATGGTGCGCGCCGGCCTGAATTCATGAACCCAGGCGGCGCGCAGATAGGGCGACAGCGGCATGCCGTTGGCGACGGTGACTCGGCCGTCGAATTGCGCGCCGAGCGAGAGCGGGACCGAATCGACGACGAGCGACTGATACGTCAGACCGAGAATGCCCGGGGCTCCCGTGCTGGTGGTGCTCGCCTCGGTGTAGCCGTCCTGCCACAGACGCGACATCTGGATTGCCGCGAAAGGCGTGACATTGGTCTGGCCGTAGGTCCAGGTGTTGCCGACTTCGAGCCGCGCGCCGAACGGATTGCTGCTGAACGAGCCGGTGGCGGTCTCGCTCGTTCCGACGCCGCCGATCGTGCGCGTGGTCTCGTTGTTGAAGTGGGCGTAGCTGATGAGCCCGGCAAGATAGGCCGAGCCCCAGCGCCGCATGGCATAGGCGCCGACATGGCCGCCGTCGAGCGAGCCCGAGGTCGCGCGGTCGCCGACGTCGAAATGCGACGACGAGCCGCCGACGCCGAGGCCGACCAGCAGGTCGGGACCAACCATGACGTCGAAGCCGACCGCGCCGCCGACCGCGCGGTCGTCGAGATCGGCGCTGCCGGTCGACGCGTCGCCCTTGAGCGACTGCGTCGCACCGAAGGCGGAGCCCCAGGCGTTCCAGGTCGGAGCATGAACGGGCGGCGCCTTGGTGACCATCGCCAGGATCGGCTGGGCCGGATGCGTCTTCTCGGCGGCATAGCCGAGCGGCGCGCCATCTGCCGGGATGCCCGCACGGTTGCCGCTGCGCCAGGCGTCCATCTGTTGGGTGAGCGTGGTGTTGAACAGGGCGCCGGCGAGGAAGGCGGTGGTCTGCGCACCGGTGGCGCCCTCGCCCGAGAGCTGGTCGAGCACGCCCGTCGAGGTCGCAGCCAACAGGTTGCCGTAGAACGTCGCCAGCGCGCCGGTCAGGCCCGTCGAGTAGCCCGCCTCCAGCGCGGCGCCGACCTGCTGCTGATTGTGCGTCTCGCCGGGCGCCGAGCCGAAGCCGTAGCGCGTCAGCGCCAGGTCCACGGAGGTCGCGTTGTAGGTCGCCGTCGCGTTGAAGAACGGAGACGACGAGGACACCTGCGCGAACTGGCCGTTGAGGGTCGTCGCCGCGACGACGCTGCTGTAGGAGGTCGTCGCGCCGTAGAGCCCGGGTTGCACCAGTGCGCGCAGCGTGCCGCCCAGATTGGCGGTGGTGGCGGCGAGTTGATCGACGTTGCCGGCGCTGTCGACGCGCAGGCCGAGCGCGCCGGCGGCGGTCTGGGTGAAGGTGCCGCCGATCGTAAACGCGCTCCCGAATTGCTGCGTCGGATCGGTCGTCGTGATCAGGCCGGAATTGGTCAGCGTGTTGTTGAGGTGCAGGTAGATCGCGCCGTCGATCGTGCCGGTGTTCGTCAACGTGTTGTTGTCGTTGCCATAGATGGCATATGAGCCGGTGGCGCCTTTCTGGCCGGCCTTGATGGTGCCGCTGTTGGTGATGGTGTTGTTGTCGTTGAATTGGAGCGCCTTGGGCTGGCCGGCGCCGGTGGTGTTGTCGCCGCCGAGGATGAGGCCGCTGTTGGTGATCGTATTGTTGTCGGTCAGGACGACCGCACCTGCATTGCTGCCACCGATCACATTGCCGGAGTTGATGAACGTGGTGTTGAGCGAGGTGGAGCCTTCGATCGCGAGACCGGAGGGCCCGGCGCTGATCGTTCCGCTGTTGAAGATCGTATTGCCGGTGGCGCCGTTCAGCCAGATGCCGTTGCCGTTGGCGCCGCCGCTGATGAGCCCGTTGTTCGTGATGGCGTTGCCGCCGGTGACGGCGATGCCGGCGCCGTTCGCGCCGAAGCTGATCGTGCCGTTGTTGATGATGGTGTTGTTGTCCGCGGCCGCAATGCCGGTGGAGTTGTCGCCGACCGAGATCGCGCCGTTGTTGGTGACGACGTTGCCGTTGTTGAGCCAGATCGCGGTCCCGTTGACGATGATCAATCCGTCCGGCGCAACCGAAACCGTGTAGCCGTTCTGCGTGCCGTTGCCGAAACCGTTGGTATCAAGGCCGGTGCAGGTGACCGTCGTGCCCGACTGCACGCAGTCGGCCAGCGCCTGGCCGGACGCGAAGAGTAGTCCCGTTGCGGCCGTGAACGCTGCCGCGAGGATCCGGCCGCAGCCGGCATGAACTGGAATAGCCATCACTCCCCCTGATTCCCGCAGCGCGGACTTCAACTGCGCAAATCAATAAGGGGCGTGGAGCGGCGGGGCTTGGACGGGAGCGAAGCCGCGCGCGGACCATCGCGAAGATCCGCACGTTTTCAAACGCCTGTGGCGGCGACACCACGTGTCACCGCGTTTTCCCGGACCAGTGAGAAGTGAAGTGCGGACGGAAGGGAAATCCTGCGCACCCGGGCTCGCGCGTGCCCGGAATTTGCCGTTGCCGCCACGCGGCGCATCTCGATAGGTTCATGCCGTGGGTCGGGCGCGACGGTTTCGCCGGCAAGAGCGGATCTGGCGCCGAGGGGGCATGCATGACAGGCGACGAGCGCGATTTCCGTCAGCGCCGGTTCAAGGCGCCGGATGTCGTCGACAAGACGTGGCTCGAATGGTTTCGCGAAGAGTTCGGGCGCCAACTCTACAACATCGACTTCGATCCCGATCCGGACGTGCCGTTCAGGCTGGAAGCGACCGCGCGCACCCTGCCTGACCTCGCCATCGCGCAAAGCGCGAGGTCGGCGATGCGCACGTCTCACTACGGCGCCGGCGGGGACGAGATCACGATGATCGCGCTGCTGGAGGGCAGCTGCGCGATTCATACCGGCGGCAAGACGCACGAAATCGCGGCCGGCATGGGCGCCATCGGACGCCAGGACCACCGCTCGGCGCTGGATTTTCCCGATGGCGTGCGCATCCTGAGCCTGCGGCTCCAGCCGCGCCTGATCGAGGCGATGACGAAGGACGCCGCCTCCTTTGCCGTGCTGCCCGACAGCCAGACCCTGCGGCTGTTGCGCGGATATGTCCGGATGATCGGCAACGAGGAAGCGATCGAGACGCCCGAAGCGCGCCACGTCGTGACGACGCACGTCCACGACCTCGTCGCGCTGGCCCTGGGCGCGACACGTGACGCGCGAGAGCTGATCCAGGAGCGGGGCGTGCGCGCCGCACGGCTCGCCGCGATCAAGCAAGATATTCTGGCTCATCTTGCCGATCCCGCTCTGTCGGTCGCCGGAGTTGCAACACGTCAGGGCCTGACGCCGCGCTATGTGCACATGCTGTTCGAGATCGAGGGGGTGACGTTCAGCGAATACGTGCTCGAGCATCGCCTGACGCGCGCCCATCGCGCGCTGAACGATCCACGCGCGCGCCATCAATCGATCAGCGCCATCGCGCTGGGCGTCGGGTTCGGCGACCTGTCCTATTTCAATCGCACGTTCCGGCGGCGCTTCGGCATGACCCCCTCGGACGTGCGCGAGAGGGCAAGGCCCTGAGCGCCATCGCGCTCAGCGCAGCGCGAGAATCTGCGCCGCCGCCTTCATCTCCGCCTCGCGGAAGGCGCGCCGCTTCACCGCGAGCTCGTCGTAGCCCCAGAACTCGGCGTTCCAGTCCTCGTCGACGTGCGCGGCTTTCCACGCGTCCTCCTGCGAGATCGCGCCGGCGGCAAGCGCGAGCGCGAGCAACGCGGACCCCGTGAGCGTCGTGACGACGCTAAGCGCGCCGAGCCGCCAGGCATCCTGCGGAATCGTGCCCGATACGGCCGCGATCGCCTCCTGCGGCTGCGCGACATGGGTGATGCCGGTGGTGAGCACGAAGCGCGCGCCGAGCTCCTCGCGCGCCCAGTCGAGCACCGGGTCCCACTGCGCGCTCTGGCGCGCGACGAGGCCGGCCGGCTGGTCGGCGCGATAGCACACGAGATCGGAGCCGAGATATTTCGCGACCTCCGCCGCCACCTCCTCGCGCGCGGCGGTCACCGCGTCGATGATGGTGTTGGCGAGCCGCGTCAGCGGCATGCGCGCGGGATCGATCACGTCATCTTGAGCGCGCCATTCGTCCGCGAGTGCGTCGGCGAGCGCGCGCGTGGGCGCCGCGAGCACGTTGCGCGCGGGCGTGCGCACCGGCTTGCCGTCGAGCTCGATCGCGAAGGAGCCGTCGTCCTGCGGCGCGACCGCGACCGCGGCATAGAAGCGCTTGCGCAGGCTGGGGCGCGCGTTGCGCCGGGCCGCCTCCATGGGATCGAGCGGCTGGTTGGTAAAAATGTCCTCGAATATGTCGCGCATCGCGCCTGCCTGAGCCGCCTGTCTTTGGGCGAAATGTCGTGTGTTTCAACCGCTTAGGTAGGCTTTTGCGGACCGTTCGGGAAGCCCTTGCGCGGCCGGCGGCAACATATTGCGGCGCAACGCGGATTTCCAATGGCGGGATGCCGGCCATGCGGTCCCGCGGTGGCATTTAGAGCCGGTCTACATTAGTCTTCCAGTGGGAGTCGGTGGTCAACAGCCGGCCAGCATGGGGGCGGCGTCACGCAAATGAGCAGTAGCTCGGTCGTGGCGCATGCGCGAGGAGTAAATGGAATCCACGGATATCGCCTCCCCCGACTACTTCCACAAAGTCGTGGACTGCCAATGGGCCTGCCCGGCGCACACGCCCGTTCCTGAATACATCCGCCTGATCGCCGCCGGCCGCTACACCGACGCCTACATGATCAACTGGCGTTCGAACGTGTTCCCGGGAATCCTCGGGCGCACCTGCGACCGCCCGTGCGAGCCCGCCTGCCGGCGCGGCCGCGTCGAGAAGGATCCGGTCGCGATCTGCCGCCTCAAGCGCGTCGCCGCCGATTTCAAGGACGATGTCGTCGCACGCCTGCCGCGCGCGCCTGCGCTCAAGAACGGCAAGCGCATCGCGCTCGTCGGCGGCGGCCCCGCCTCGCTGACGGTGGCGCGCGACCTCGCACCGCTCGGCTACCAGTGCGTCGTGTTCGACCAGGACCCGAAGTCCGGCGGCATGATGCGCACGCAGATCCCGAAGTTCCGCCTGCCCGAGACCGTCATCGACGAGGAGTGCAACTATATTCTCGGGCTCGGCGTCGACTTCGTCGGCGGCAGGCGCATCGACAGCATGAAGGCGCTGCTGGCGGAAGGCTTCGATGCCGTGTTCGTCGGGTGCGGCGCGCCGCGCGGACGCGACCTCGACATTCCCGGCCGCACGGAAGCCGCCGCCAACATCCACATCGGCATCGACTGGCTCTCGAACGTCTCGTTCGGCCACATCGAGCGCATCGGCAAGCGCGTGATCGTGCTCGGCGGCGGCAACACCGCCATGGACTGCTGCCGCTCCGCGCGCCGGCTCGGCGGCGAGGACGTGAAGGTGATCGTGCGCTCCGGCTTCGAGGAGATGAAGGCGTCGCCCTGGGAGAAGGAGGACGCCATTCACGAGGACATCCCGATCCTCAACTACCTCGTGCCCAAGGCCTTCACCCACGCGAACGGCAAGCTCACGGGCGTCACCTTCGAGAAGGTGAAGGCGGTGCGCGACGACAAGGGCCGCCGCCAGCTCGTTCCGACCGGCGAGCCCGACCAGCATTTCGAATGCGACGATGTGCTCGTCGCCGTCGGCCAGGAGAACGCCTTCCCCTGGATCGAGCGCGACATCGGCATCGCCTTCGACAAATGGGACATGCCGGTGGTCGACTCGAAGAGCATGGCCTCGACGCTTCCCAACGTGTTCTTCGGCGGCGACGCGGCCTTTGGCCCGAAGAACATCATCTGGGCGGTGGCGCACGGCCATGACGCGGCGCTGTCGATCCACAGGCTCTGCTCGGGCGAGGACGTTGCCGAGCGCCCGCTTCCGCACGTCACCGTGGTCAGCCAGAAGATGGGCATCCACGAGTGGAGCTACGATAACGACATCTCGCCGGAGATGCGGCTGCGCGTCCCCCACCGCGACAAGCAGGTGGCGCTGCGCGACATCAAGGCCGAGGTCGAACTCGGCTATGACGTGGAGCTGGCGCTCAAGGAGGCGCACCGCTGCCTGAACTGCGACGTGCAGACCGTGTTCACCTCGCAGCTCTGCATCGAGTGCGACGCCTGCGTCGACATCTGCCCGATGGATTGCATCACCTTCACACAGAACGGCGAGGAAGCGGACCTGCGCGCCCGCCTGAGCGCACCGGCGCTCAATGTGACGCAGGACCTCTACATCGCCGACGGGCTCAAGACCGGCCGGGTCATGGTCAAGGACGAGGACGTCTGCCTGCACTGCGGCCTGTGCGCCGAGCGCTGCCCCACCGGGGCCTGGGACATGCAGAAATACCTGATCGACATCACGCACGCGGAAGACACATGCCGGGCAAGAACGCGATCAGCAGCGTAAACGACTTCGTCGTCCGCTTCGCCAACGTCAACGGTTCCGGCTCCGCCAGCGCCAACGAGCTGTTCGGCCGCGCCATCCTGCGCATGGGCGTGCCGGTGTCGCCGCGCAACATCTTCCCCTCCAACATCCAGGGCCTGCCGACCTGGTACGAGGTGCGCGTGACGGAGGCGGGCCACCTCGGCGCGCGCGGCGGCGTCGACCTGATGATCGCCATGAACCCGCAGACCTTCGACAAGGACGTGGCGTCGATCGAGCCGGGCGGCTACCTGCTCTACGATTCGACGAAGCCGCTGCCGGTCTCCAAGTTCCGCCCGGACATCAACGTCATCGGCGTGCCGCTGACCGAGATATGCAACAAGACCTACACCGACCCGCGCCAGCGCCAGCTCTTCAAGAACATCATGTACATCGGCGCGCTTTCCGCGCTGCTGGACATGGACGTGCCGGCGATCGAGAAGCTGCTCGGGGAGCAATACAAGGGCAAGGAGAAGCTGCTCGAGCCCAACGTCCACGCGCTGCACCTCGGGCGCAACTGGGCGCTGGCCAACCTGCAGTGTCCGATCGGGCTGCGGCTCAAGAGCGCCGACAAGGTCGGCGACCGCATCTTCATCGAGGGCAACGCGGCGGCGGCGCTCGGCGCAGTCTATGGCGGCGCGACGGTGTGCGCCTGGTACCCGATCACGCCCTCCTCCTCGCTCGCCGACGCGTTCACGAGCTACTGCAAGCGGCTGCGCCACGACCCTGAAACCAAAGAGGCAAAGTACGCCATCGTGCAGGCCGAGGACGAGCTCGCCTCGATCGGCATGGTGATCGGCGCGGCCTGGAACGGGGCGCGCGCCTTCACCGCCACCTCAGGGCCCGGCATCTCGCTGATGCAGGAGTTCATCGGACTGGCCTACTTCGCTGAAATTCCAGCGGTTATCTACGATGTCCAGCGGGCGGGGCCGTCCACCGGCATGCCCACGCGCACGCAGCAATGCGACCTGATCAGCGCGGCCTATGCCTCGCACGGCGACACCAAGCACGTCCTGCTGCTGCCCGAGGACCCGGCCGAGGCCTTCGAGTTCGGGGCGCAGGCCTTCGATCTTGCCGACCGGCTGCAAACGCCCGTGTTCGTCATGCTCGACCTCGACATCGGCATGAACCACCGCCTGTGCCGCCCGCTCGCCTGGGACGACAGCAAGGTCTATGACCGCGGCAAGGTGATGACGGCGGCCGAGCTCGAGGCCGGCAAGGAGTTCGGGCGTTATCTCGACGTCGACGGGGACGGGATTCCCTACCGCACCTATCCCGGCACGCATCCGACCAGGGGCTCGTTCTTCACGCGCGGCACCTCGCGCGACCGCTACGCCCGCTACACCGAGGAAGGCCCTGCCTACGTCGACAACATGCAGCGCCTGCTGCGCAAGTTCGAGACCGCCAAGGACCTGGTGCCGCGCCCTGTGCAGGCCAACGCCGCGCGCCCCACGAAATTCGGCGTCATCTATTTCGGCTCGACCTCGCCCGCCATGGACGAGGCGATCGGGCTGCTCGAGGCGGACGGCCAGGCGCTCGACCGCATGCGCATCCGCGCCTTCCCGTTCCATTCGAGCGTGACCAGCTTCCTCGCCGATCACGACTTCGTGTTCATCGTCGAGCAGAACCGCGATGCGCAACTGCGTTCCCTGATCGTCAACGAATGCGGCGTCGATCCGGTGCGGCTGATCCCGGTCCTGCACTACGACGGCACGCCGATCACCGCCCGCTTCATCGCGAAGGCGATCCGCGAGCGCCTCGACGCGCTCAAGCTGGCGCCGCAGAAAGTGGTGTCCTGACGGACGAGCAGCCATGACCTACATCGCAAAGCCGAAGTTCCACCACCCCGCCCTGCCGAAGAATACCCTCGGCTATACCCACCGCGACTACGAGGGCAAGATCTCGACCCTGTGCGCGGGATGCGGCCACGATTCGATCACTGCGGCGATCATCGAGGCCTGCTTCGAGCTCTCGATCGAGCCGCACCGCGTGGCCAAGATTTCCGGCATCGGCTGTTCGTCGAAGACGCCGGACTACTTCCTCGGCAACTCGCACGGGTTCAACTCGGTGCACGGACGCATGCCGTCCGTGCTCACGGGCGCCAACCTCGCCAACCGCGACCTCATCTATCTCGGCGTCTCGGGCGACGGCGATTCCGCCTCGATCGGGCTCGGCCAGTTCGCCCACGCCATGCGGCGCGGCGTCAACATGGTCTATATCGTCGAGAACAACGGCGTATACGGCCTCACCAAGGGCCAGTTCTCTGCGACCGCCGACCGCGGCTCGAAGTCCAAGCGCGGCATCGTCAACACCGACAGTTCGATCGATCTCGTCGCCATGGCCCTGCAGCTCGGCGCCACCTTCGTGGCGCGCTCGTTCTCCGGCGACAAGACCCAGCTCGTGCCGCTGATCGAGGCCGCCATCGAACACAAGGGCGCCGCGCTGATCGACGTGATCTCGCCCTGCGTCGCCTTCAACAACCACGCCGGCTCGACCAAGAGCTTCGACTACGTGCGCGAGCACAACGAGGCGGTGAACAAGCTCGACGTGATCACCGGCCGCGCGCCGATCACGGTCAACTACGCGCCGGGCACCGTGCAGGTGGTCGAGCAGCACGACGGCACCAAGCTGGTGCTGCGCAAGCTCGACGCCGACTACGACGTGCACGACCGCGTCGCCGCGCTCAACTTCCTGCAGCGCCACGCCGCCAACGGCCAGGTGGTGACGGGGCTGCTCTACGTCGATCCCGACGCCGAGGACCTGCACGCGCACCTCAACACCGTGGCAAGGCCGCTCAACGCGCTGGAGACGAAGGACCTGTGTCCCGGCTCGACGGCGCTCGAGAAGATCAACGCGGCGCTGCGGTAGGCGGCGCGGGGCTGTTCCCAAGCCAGGGATCTGTTTCCAGATCGAAAAGGTTCCCCACCCGGCCGTCCTACGGACGGCCCCACCCTGCCCCGCTGCGCGTGGGAGGGATGAGCCGTGGGGCAATCGCCACGCGCCTCATGCCATCCACGAGCACGTCGGCTTACGCCGCGATCCGTACGTCGACTTGCGACCCGAATACGCAGTCTCACGTTTGCGCCGCGAGGCCGCTTGCTCCATCCCTCCCTGCGTTGCCGCGCGCTTGCGCGCCGCGTGGGGCAGGGTCGGGATCATGCGCAATTTGTTCAAGCATGATCTTGTCCGAAAACCGGAAACCACTTTTCGGGATCATGCCGGATTACCTTGAGTATGATCTTGTCCGAAAACCGGTAGCCACTTTTCGGGATCATGCCGGATTATCTTGAGCATGATCTTGTCCGAAAACCGGTAGCCACTTTTCGGGATCATGCTCAGTTGCTGTTGATGCACTCGCGCACGTACTGGCCCTGCTTGCTGCGGCGGATGCCGAGCGCCTGGGCGGCGTGATTGCAACGGATGGCGCGGTCGTTGAACGTCTCGCGCGACGGGCTGCCGAGCTCGATGCGCGGGTTGGCGGCGCCCTGGTCGCTGCGCGAGTCGCTGCCGATGAGCGGGGGCGGCGGCGCCATGCCCGGCGTGGCCGCGGGCGGCGTCGGCGGCGGCGGCAGCGCCGGCACGCTGGGGAGCGTCGGGTTGAACACCTGCGCGGACGCCGGCGCGGCCGACACGACCGATGCGGCCAGCGCGAGAGCGACGATCATGCCTCGGACCATGGGAGGCTCCTGTTGCACGTGCGCGCGGCGCAGGACGTGTGTCTTGGTTGCGCGCACTATCTTCAAATTGCGGACAATCCTTGCGGCCAAAGCGAGCAGCCGGATCATGCGCCAGCCGAGCCTGACATAGGCAGCGCAACCCTCGTGCGGCAGGTGCGCGCCATCACATTTTCAGGATGGCCGCCGCGGTCCCGCCGAGGATCAGCTTGCGTTCTTCGTCCTTGAGGCCGAGTTCGTCCAGCACCTGCACCGGGCGCTCGTAGCCCATGTCGAAACAGTAGTCGCTGCCGATCATCACGCGGTCTGCGCCGACCTGCGAGATCAGGAACTGCAGGATCGGCGCGGAGTGCGTGATCGTGTCGTAGGTGAAGCGCCGCAGGTAGGTGCTCGGCGCCTGCGCGAGATGTTTCGTTTCGGGACGCACCTTCCAGCCGTGATCGATCCGCCCGATCAAGCCGGGCAGCGCACCGCCGGCGTGCGGCAGGTTGAACTGCAGGTTCGGATGGCGGTCGAGCACGCCGCCGAAGATCAGGTGGCAGGCCGCGATGGCGCTGTCGAACGGGTTGCCGAGGAAGTTGCTCAGATAGAACTTTGCGAGCCGCTCACCGCCGATGGTCTGCTGCGGATGCAGGAAGATCGGCAGGCCGAGCGCATCGATGCGCGCGAGGATCGGCCCGAACAGCGGATCGTCCAGGTCGCGGCCGTCGATGTTGGTGCCCATGTAGACGCCGCGCACGGCGGGAGAGGAACTGACGCGGTTCAACTCGTCGATGGCGCGGTCAGGGTCGAGCATCGGCAAGGTCGCCAGCACGACGAAACGGTCGGGATAGGCCGCATGCGCGGCGATGGCGTCGTCGTTCCAGGCGCGGGCCAGCCGGTGCGAGAACTCGGGTTCGGCCCAGTAGACCATCGGCGCGGTCAGCGAGAGCGCGTGCACGGCGACGCCCTGCGCGTCCATCTCGGCAACGCGCTGGCGAATATCGATCATCCGCGTCGGCAGCGGACCCAGGCCGCCGATCGGGCTCTTGAAGTACCAGCCTTCGCCGGTCGAACGATATTCGGTGCCGTAGCGCGCGCTCTGCTCGTTGAGCAGGTCGAGGTAGCTCTGCCCGAAGTAATGGGCATGGATGTCGATGGCACGCGGATGCGAGTGCATTGCCCCTCCGGCTATTTCTGCGGCTATTCCTCCGGCGCCTCCACGATCGGATCGTAACGGCTGGCGTCGAGGCCGAGCAGATTCCACGACTGCTCCATGTGCGGCGGCAGCGGCGCGGTGATGTCGATCGTGCCGCCGCGCGGGTGCGGCACCACGATGCGGCGCGCCAAGAGGTGCAGCTTGTTCTGCAGGCCGCGCGGCAGCTCCCAGTTCTCGCGGTGGAAATACTTAGCGTCGCCGATGATCGGATGGCCGATGTGCGCCATGTGCGCGCGCAGCTGGTGGGTGCGGCCGGTGACGGGTTTGAGCGAGACCCAGGCGAGCTGCTGCGCCGCCGTCTCGACCACGGCGTAGTAGGTGACCGCGTGACTCGCGCCCTCCTCGCCGTGCTTGGCGATGCGCATGAGCGATTCCTCCTCGCGCTCGTCCTTGGCGAGGAAGGTAGAGATGCGGCCCTGGCGGGGCTTGGGCACACCCGCGACCAGCGCCCAGTAGATCTTGCGCGCCGAGCGGGTGCGGAACGTCTTGGCGAGCGCGGCGGCGGCAAAGCGCGTCTTCGCCACCAAGAGGCAGCCGGCGGTATCGCGGTCGAGGCGGTGCACGAGGCGCGGACGCTGGCCGTCGCGGGTCTGCAGCGCCTCGAGCATGCCGTCCACGTGCTTGACCATGCCGGAGCCGCCCTGCACGGCGAGGCCCATCGGCTTGTTGAGCACCAGCACGTCGTCGTCCTCGGCAAGCGTGATCGAGTGCAGGAACTCGCGCGTGCTCTCGCGCTGCGCGTCATGGCGCGGCGCAGGCGTTGCGATCTTGATCGGCGGGATGCGCACCTTCTGCCCGGCGGCGAGGCGGTCCTTGCCGTCGACTCGCTTGCCGTCGACGCGCAACTCGCCTTTCCGGATGACGCGATGGATGTGCGAGAACGACAGCTTGGGAAAGCGCGCCTCCAGGAAGCGGTCGACCCGCATGCCGGCCTCGTCGGGCGTGACCGCCACGGTCTGGACCTGCGTCGTCTCCTGGGTGGTTTCCTGGGCGGCCTCCTTGACCGCCTCGGGCGGCGCGGCACGCGGCGGCTTGCGCGGCCCCCCGCCACGCGGGGTGAACTCGGGCCGCGGCGCCTCGCGGGCCGGCCGCGTCTGGCCGGCGTCGGCATGCGGCCGGCGCTTCGGCCCCGACGGACGGGACGGACGTTCGAACCGCGCGGACTCGCGCGACGGCGGACGGCCGGAGCGGCCGCCAGGGCCAGCGCCAGGGCCCCCGCGTCCACCCGGGCGCGAGCCGCGATGACTTGGACGGGATTTTTTCATCCGTCAGGGGTAGCCGAAAAAACGGCACCCGTCACCGCCAGCGCCGCATTGACCACGCGCCGGCGGTTGGCGAGCCGTGGTGAGGGGGCTAGCGTTTCGCCGTGCCCGCCGCCGCCGCGCCGCACCGGCGCGCGGCTTCCTTCGGCGGCATGCCGTTCTTTGCGGCCTTGGCCAGGCACTTTTGGTAGTTGGCCGGCGGCCCACCCGCGTTCTTGCTCCCTGCGGATTGTGCCAGCGCGGGCGCCGCCATTCCCATCACCACGCAGCCGATCAAGACGTATCGCATTGGGCCCTCCCAGATCGTGGATCACGCGGATATCGGCAGAAGGGCGATGCTACCTGCGCCCTCACCGCGTTGTACACGCGCGCCGGTGTCGCGGGGGTGCCGCCAAATCCGTGGGATGGACCCTTTGCGGCACCTTGGCCCGAGATCGCCGGGACGCGGCCGCCGATCCTCGTGAGGCAGCCGCCCGTTATTTCTTGACGCGGCCGGAGGCGTAGACGTTGCACTTGTAGGAGGCCTCGCGAGCAGCGATGCCGTTCTTCTGCATCTGGGCCAGGCACTTGGCATAGACCTCCTGGTACGAGGCGCCGGACTTCTTGCCCCCGCTCCCCTGCGCCAGTGCCGGGCCCGCCAGCGCTGCCAGGATGCAGCCGAACACGATTGGACGCATGTCGTTCCTCCTGCCGACGAAGGCGGGCCCGGGCATGAGCCCCCCGCTGGTGTCGCTGGATCGCTCCGCGGCGCCGAGAGCGAGGCACCGCAGAATGCGGATCCATCAGGGAGGAAATCCAAGGCAGCACTTGAAGGCATGACCCAAACGGGTCATGCGGCGGGGGTGCGCGCCAGCGGAAGCAGCACGCGATTCATCAGCGCGACGAGTTCGGCCTGCCGCCGGGTGTCGGTCTTGGCGAAGACCGCCTTGAGCTGATTACGCACGGTCTCATAGGAGACGCCGAGCGCCACGGCGGCCTCCTCCAGCGACCCGCCAGAGGCCAGCAAACCGGCAAGGCGCGCCTCCGCGGCGGTCAGGCGGAACAGCGAACGCAGCACCTCCTGCGCATGCGGGCTGTCCCGTTCGAGATCGACCAGCACGATCATCCCGTGCGCCGGCCCCAGCACCTCCTGAGCCAGGGAGGTGAGCCGCATCGGATAGGCGATGATCGGCCGCCCGGTCTTGCGCGGCAGCAGCACAGGAGGCGACGTGGTTTCGTCGTGGCGCGCCCACAAGAGCTGATGCAGCGCCCGGTCGAGCGCGGCGGTGGCGGCGCGTTCCCGCGAGAGCAGCCGGCCTCGCCGCAGTTGCAGGTCACCGCCGAAGAGTCGCTCCGCGGAGGCATTCGCGCGCACGTGCTCGCCATAGCGGCCGATCAGCACCGCGCCGGTGCCGCTGACCTCGAATGCCTCGAGCGCCGCCTCCGCGCGCGCGAAGGCGAGCACCCGCGCGAGGCCCGCGGCGCTCGCGAGGCTGGCCGACAGCTTGGCGTACGTGCGCAGCTCATGCCGGGTGAACGGCCCCTGCGCGATCGAGCCCTGCACCGACAGGCACCACAGGTCGTCCCCGCATGCGACCTTGACGCCGGCGAACCAGCGCAGGCCATGCGGGGCGAGAAACTCCTGATAATAGGCGCTGCGCGCCATTTCATCGGGGGTGGTGAAGTCGAACTCGGTGCCGACGCCGCGTGCATCGAACCCGGCCCAGGCCTTGTCACGCTCGTCGCGGCTGAACCAGCCGTCGCGCAGATAATCCTCGGTCACTTCGGCAAGCGATTCGGAATAGGGAATGTTCGGCAGGCGCGCCGTCATCGGCAGCAGCACCGCGCCATGGCTGCCTGTCACTTCCCGCACGGTCTCCATGGCGGCGGTCCAGCGCGACGGATCGACCGCCGCGTCCGTGAACGCGGTGGTGATCGCGTTGATGTCCCACGCTGCGCGCATCGCCATCCGACCATCCGAAGAATGGTCATGGTAGGTGGATCGCCCTGGAGTTGTACATACCCAAGGATTGCCGCGCGCGCGCTTTGGTCCCTGCGTTACGGCGCGGGACGAGGGCATCCGGCCTGGCGCTCGACCAGCGCCAGGTCCTGGCGCACGGACGTGCCCGGCTTGAGTCGCCCCACCTGGGCCGCTGCGGCGCAGGCGCCGGCATTGTCGCCGGTTTCCAGCCGCGCCAGCGCAAGGTTGGACCAGGCGGTCTCGAACGTCGGGGCATCCTTCACGGCCTGTTCGAGCAGAGGCAGGGCCTCGCCGGCGCGCCGCAGCTTGAGCAGCAGCCGTGCATAGTCGGCGTTCAGGGTGGGCGCAGGCCGCGGCAGGCGCCTCGCGATCAGGAACAGTTCCTCCGCGTAGGCGGAATCCTTGAAGCGCACGTCCGCGAGCGCCGCGAACGCGTGATAGGTCGCGCTGCCCTGCGGGTCGAGCAGATAGGCCTGGTTGAAGCGATGACCGGCTGTGATGAAGTCGCCCGCCTGCAACGCCGCCCAGCCGCGGCGCAGCGCCTGCTCGGCCCCCTGCTCCCTGGTCAGCCCCGATGCCAGCACCTGCGTCACCAGCGCGGCGTCGGCCTCACGCATCGCGGGCGACGTGTCGGCGAAGCCGTGGAACGGCTGCTCGTTGGCGGGTGCGCTGTAGGTCTTGCGGGTGACGCACACGCCCTGCGCGACGTCGACGCATTGCGCGTTCGCCGTCCCGGCGGCAAGGCACAGCGCGAGCGCGATCCAAGTGGAGCGCAGGACAAGTGTCATGTGCGTCCGCGCTCGCGCCGCAGTTTGGCCCAGTATTCGAGGCGCTTCCTGATCTCGCGTTCGAACCCGCGTTCGGGCGGATCGTAGAACTGCCTGCGGCCGAGCGCCTCCGGGAAGTAGTCCTGGCCCGAGAACGCATCCTCGGCATCGTGGTCGTACTGATAGCCGGAGCCGTAGCCCTCCTCCTGCATGAGGCGCGTCGGCGCATTGAGGATGTGCTTGGGCGGCAGCAGCGAGCCGCCCTCCTTGGCGACGCGCTTGGCGGCGCCGAAGGCGGCGTATGCCGCGTTCGACTTGGGCGCGGTGGCGACGTAGATCACCGCCTGCGCGAGCGCGAGCTCGCCCTCGGGAGAGCCGAGGAAATCGTAGGCGTCCTTCGCCGCCGTGGTGATCACCAGCGCCTGCGGATCGGCGAGGCCGATGTCCTCCACAGCCATGCGCACGATGCGGCGCGCGAGATAGAGCGGGTCCTCGCCCGCATCGAGCATGCGCGCGAGATAGTAGAGCGCGGCGTCCGGATCGGAGCCGCGCACGGACTTGTGCAGCGCCGAGATCAGGTTGTAGTGGCCGTCCTGCGACTTGTCGTAGATCGGCGCGCGCCGCTGCACGATCTCCTGCAGCGTGGCCACGTCGAAGACCTCATCCGGCCGCGCGGCGCGCCAGACTTCCTCGGCGAGCGTGAGCGAGGCGCGCCCGTCGCCGTCGGCCATGCGGATGAGGGAGGCGCGCGCATCCGCGTCGAGCGGCAGCTTGCGCCCCTCGATCTCCTCCGCCCGCGTCAGGAGCTTGTCGATCGCGGCGGCGTCGAGCGGCTTGAACACGAGCACGCGCGCGCGGGAGAGCAGCGCCGCGTTGAGCTCGAACGAGGGGTTCTCGGTGGTGGCGCCGACGAGCACGATGGTGCCGTCCTCCATAACCGGGAGGAAGGAGTCCTGCTGGGCGCGGTTGAAGCGGTGCACCTCGTCGACGAACAGCAGCGTGCCCTTGCCCATCTCGCGCCGGTCGCGCGCAGCGTCGAACACCTTCTTGAGGTCCGACACGCCCGAGAACACCGCCGAGATCTGCTCGAACTGCAGGTCGGTGGCGTCGGCGAGGAGGCGCGCCACGGTAGTCTTGCCCGTGCCGGGCGGGCCCCAGAAGACCAGCGATCCGAGCGAGCGCGTCTCCAGCATGCGCGTGAGCACGCCGTCCGGACCGAGCAGGTGATCCTGGCCGACGACCTCGTCGAGGCGCTGCGGGCGCAGCCGGTCCGCGAGCGGGCGCGGCGCCTCGCGCTCGAGCCCGGCCGCCGCGAACAGGCTGCGGCCTTCGCCCTCTCCGCGCTGCCTGCCCCCCTTTGGTCGCGAGGTCATCCGCTGAACGTGACGGACATCTGCCGTCCGCCGCGCTGAATGGTGATGCGCCAGGCGCGCGAGGGCTCGCGCGTCACGCGCTCGAGATCGCGCGTGCGCGCGATGTCGGTGTTGTTGACGCTGACGACGATGTCGCCCTTCTGAAACCCGAGGCTCTGAGCGATCGAGCCGTCGCCGATCCCCGTGATCGCGACGCCGGTGCTGGAGAAATCGAGGCGCAGCTCCTCGGCCAGCGCGGGCGACAGGTTGGCGACGGTCGCGCCCTGGAACGGCGAGCGCGCGCTGATCTTCACCTCGTCGCGCGGCGTCTCGGGCGCGGCCTGAAGGTTGACCGAAAGCTTGAGCTCCTTGCCATTGCGCAGCACCATGACCTGCGCGTGGCCGCCGAGCGGCTTGGTTCCGAAGCGATAGTCGAAGGCGTTGGGGTCGTCCACCGCCTGCCCGTCGATCGACACGATGACGTCGCCGGTGCGCACGCCCGCGCGCGCCGCCGGGCTGCCCGGGATCACGTTGGCGACGAGCGCGCCGGCCGGCCGCTTGAGCCCGAGGCCGTCGGCGATCTCGGCGGTGATCGCCTGCAGCTTGGCGCCGAGCCACGGCCGCCGCACCACGCCGCCGCCACCCTTGGCCGAGGCGATCACGACACGCACCATGTTGGCGGGAATCGCGAAGCCGATGCCCTGCGACCCGCCCGAGCGCGAGAAGATCGCGGTGTTGATGCCGATCAGGCGCCCGGTGAGATCGACGAGCGCGCCGCCCGAGTTGCCGGGATTGATCGCGGCGTCGGTCTGAATGAAGAACTGATAGTCGGTGATGCCGACTTGCGTGCGCGCCACCGCGGAGACGATGCCGTGGGTCACCGTCTGGCCGACGCCGAACGGGTTGCCGATGGCGAGCACGACATCGCCGACCTCGGTGGCGTCGGAATCGCCGAGCTCGACCGCCGAGAAGCGCTCGCGCGCATCCATCAGGCGCAGCACGGCGAGGTCGGAGCGCGGGTCCTTGAGCACGACCTCGGCCTCGAACTCGCGCTTGTCCGCGAGCGACACCTTGATCTGGTCGGCGCCATCGATGACGTGGTTGTTGGTGACGACGAGACCGCCGGAGTCGACGATCACGCCCGAGCCGAGCGAGCGCTGCATCTGCTCGCGCGGGCCGGCCGGCCCGCCGAAGAAACGGCGGAACAGCGGGTCCTCGAACAGCGGGTTGCGCACGGCCACCGCCTTGGCGGCGTAGACGTTGACCACCGAGGGCGCGACCCGCTTGACCGCCGGCGCATAGGACAGGCGCAGCTGCTCGGGCGTCGGGATCACCCGCTCCTGGGCCGCGGCGGGCGCGGCGAGGATGACGGCGGCAAGCCCGGCGGCGGCGAGTTGAAGCGGGCGCGGAACTCTCATGCGTGATCTCCGGCCGGCGCGCCAGGGCGCGCCGGGATGGTCGGCACGAGCGGCGAAGCGTCAGCCGATTCGCCGGATCATGCGCAGGATCACGCGGTTATAAGGGCGGCGGGCCGTGATTTGAAGCAGTGCCTGGCACAACAGTCCGCCAGGAGCCGCCCTGGCGGCCATCGGGAGATCAGTGCTCCCGCACCCGGACGCGGGGCGACGCCACCAATCGCAATCGTCCCGCCTCGAAAGAAGCAGCCTATTCCTGCGGCGGGACCGTGCGCAGCCAGGCCACGATCGCGGTGAGGTCGTCCGGGGTCATGCGCGCGTAGTAGGGATAGCCCATCGGTGGCTTGAGCTTCGTGCCGTCACGGCGCACGCCCTTGGTGATGGCGGTCTTGATCTCGTCATCGCTCCAGGCGCCGAGGCCCTTTTCCTTGTGCGAGGTGATGTTGCGCGCGACCGAAACGCCCCACGGCCCCTTGAACTCCGTGCCGCCCTTGCCGAGGCTCTTGGCGAAATCGGAATGTCCCTTCACCTGCGGGGTATGGCACTCCATGCAGTGCGCGGCGGTGGCGAGATAGAAGCCGCGCTTGACCGTGTTGGACATGTCGCCCTCGGCCATCGGCTTCTCGCCGCCCGGGAAAACCTGGCGCTCGAACGCGGCCTTGTAGATCGGCGGCGCCACCTGATGCTTCACCGGCTTGACGCTGCGCAGATACGCGACGATGGCGTCGAGATCGCGATCGGTGAGGATCTCGTAGAAGCCGGTCGGCATGATCGGCGCGAGCTTGCTGCCGTCCGGACGCACGCCCTTGCGCAGCGCCTGCTTGATCTGCGCGTCGGTCCACTTGCCGATGCCGGTCTCTTGATCGGGCGTGATGTTGGCGCCGCGCACCGTGAACGGAGGCTCGTCGAAGACCTGCGGTCCGCCGGACAGGGCGCGGCTGAAGTCCGGCCCGTTCTGCGTCATCGGCGTATGGCAGTTGTGGCAGGTCATCACCGTGTTCACGAGATAGGCGCCGCGCTCGATCGGGCTCTGCGCGAACGCCGGCGCCGCCGTGAGCACAAGACACGCGTATGCAAGCCGCCGAAACATCTGATCCCCCCTGCCCCCTGATGGCCGCGCGATTCGCGCGTCGCCCCTGGCCCTGCCTAGCCGATGGCCGCGCGGAAAGCGACGGCCGGCACGCGTACCACGCGCGTGATGACAGACGTGATACGCGCCGCCCCAACTCCCCGCGTGCGACCCACGGAAACTACTATCGTATTATTAGTTTCCGGTCAAGACGAGGCTGGGTTGACAGCAGCAGGCATCGTCGATCGGGCCGCAAGCACATGCCGAAAACGAGAAGAGGGGCCATCAGGCCCCTCTTGCGAAACTCACCGCTGCCGGCGCCGGCGATCTACGCGGCCGGCTGCGCCTCGGTCTCCGACTTGGCCTGCACCGGGCCGGAGTCGAGACCCTTGGCGTCGACGTCGCGGTCGACGAACTCGATCACCGCCTGCGGGGCGGAGTCGCCGTAGCGGAAGCCGGCCTTGAGCACGCGGGTGTAGCCGCCGTTGCGGTCCTTGTAGCGCGGGCCGATCACGTCGAAGAGCTTCTTGACGATGGCGACGTCGCGGATCTGCGCAATCGCCTGGCGGCGCGCATGCAGGTCGCCGCGCTTGCCGAGGGTGACCAGCTTCTCGACGATCGGACGCAGGTCCTTCGCCTTCGGCAGCGTGGTCGCGATCTGCTCATGCTTGATGAGCGCCGCCGCCATGTTGGCGAACATGGCGCGGCGGTGCTCCGCCGTGCGGTTGAACTTCCGATGAGCGCTGCCGTGACGCATGACGCAGTTCCTTCAATGAGCGATGGCCGGGACATGCCCGGCCACGACCGTTCCTGGTCTTAGTAGTGTTCTTCGAAGCGCTTGGCCAGTTCTTCGATGTTCTCGGGCGGCCAGCCCGGCACTTCCATGCCGAGGTGCAGCCCCATCTGCGCCAGCACTTCCTTGATCTCGTTGAGCGACTTGCGGCCGAAGTTCGGCGTGCGCAGCATCTCGGCTTCGCTCTTCTGAACGAGGTCGCCGATGTAGACGATGTTGTCGTTCTTGAGACAGTTGGCCGAACGCACCGACAGCTCGAGCTCGTCGACCTTCTTGAGGAAGGCCGGGTTGAACGCGAGGTCCGGGATCGCCTCGGCCGCGCCGACTTCCTTGCGCGGCTCCTCGAAATTGACGAACACGTTGAGCTGGTCCTGCAGGATGCGCGCGGCAAAGGCGAGCGCGTCCTCGGGACCGACGGCGCCGTTGGTCTCGATCTGCATGGTCAGCTTGTCGTAGTCGAGAATCTGGCCCTCGCGGGTGTTCTCGACGCGGTAGGAGACCTTGCGCACCGGCGAGTACAGGCTGTCCACCGGGATGAGGCCGATCGGCGCGTCCTCGGGCCGGTTGCGCTCGGCAGGCACGTAGCCCTTGCCGGTGTTGACCGTGAACTCCATGCGGATCTCGGCGCCCTCGTCGAGATGGCAGATCACGAGCTCCGGATTGAGCACCACGACGTCGCCGACGGTCTGGATGTCGCCGGCGGTGACCACCGCCGGGCCCTGCTTCTTGACCACCATGCGCTTGGGGCCTTCGCCCTGCATCTTGATGGCGATGTCCTTGATGTTGAGGACGATGTCGGTCACGTCCTCGCGCACGCCGGCGATCGAGGAGAACTCGTGCAGCACGCCGTCGATGTGCACCGACTGCACCGCCGCGCCTTGCAGCGAGGAGAGCAGAATGCGCCGCAGCGCATTGCCGAGAGTAAGACCAAAGCCGCGTTCGAGCGGCTCGGCCACGACGGTCGCAATTCGCTTGGGATCGCCGCCAGGCTGCACCTGCAGCTTGTTCGGCCTGATCAATTCCTGCCAATTTTTCTGAATCGTCACTTGTTCACCTATCGCGCTGAGCAGTGTGCCGGCCCACGCATCCCGCGCCGCATCCGCGGGACATCAGCTGCGGCGGCGGCGAATACAAACTCGCGCGCCGGACCAAATAACTCTTAAACGCGCCGACGCTTGCGCGGACGGCAGCCGTTGTGCGGGATCGGCGTGACGTCGCGGATCGACGTGATCATGAAGCCCGCCGCCTGCAGCGCCCGCAGCGCCGACTCGCGGCCCGAGCCGGGTCCCGCGACCTCGACCTCGAGCGTGCGCACGCCGTGCTCCTGCGCCTTGCGGGCGGCGTCCTCGCCGGCGACCTGCGCGGCATACGGCGTCGACTTGCGCGAGCCTTTGAAGCCCATCGTGCCGGCGGACGACCACGCGATCGTGTTGCCTTGCGCGTCGGTGATGGTGATCATCGTGTTGTTGAACGTCGCGTTGACGTGCGCGACTCCCGACGCGATGTTCTTCTTCTCACGGCGACGGACGCGGACGGCTTCTTTGCCCATTTTCAATCCTCTCGGTGCCGGCCCTGCCCGGCGCCACATCAAACTCGTTTAGGCGCGATTACTTCTTCTTGCCGGCGATGGCCTTGGCCGGACCCTTGCGCGTGCGCGCATTCGTATGCGTCCGCTGCCCGCGCACCGGAAGACCGCGCCGGTGGCGCAGACCGCGATAGCAGCCGAGATCCATGAGCCGCTTGATGTTCATCGCCACTTCGCGCCGCAGATCGCCCTCGACCAGGTAGTCGCGGTCGATCACTTCGCGGATCTGCAGCACTTCCTGGTCGGTGAGCTGCGACACCCGCCGCGTGGCGTCGAGGTGGACCTTCTCCATGATCTCCTCGGCCTTCTTCTGGCCGATGCCATGGATGTACTGCAGCGCGATGAGCACGCGCTTGTTGGTTGGGATATTGACGCCCGCGATACGTGCCAAAGTCGCTACTCCTCATCCCGGCGGGGCCGCCGGGTCGCCGTTCTCAGCTTGTTCCAAAGGATAAACGCATACACGACGCTCCAGCCCACCTCGTGGCGCCGGGCATCGCTGAAATCTCCTGTTGGGTGCCGGGTATGTACGAGTTCCGGCACCTATCGTCAACCTCTACGGGCGGTTTTGTGACGTGATTTCGCACTTTTGCGCCCTTTCGCAGCCCGCCTGGCGGCGGCCTTGACCGCCCCTTTACCACCCCGCTTGGCGCCCTTCGCAGCCCCCTTACGGGCCGCTGTTCGAGCCGCCTTCTTGGCGGCGGCCGGCGCCTTCGAGGCGGCCTTCCTGGAGGCGGATGTGGCAGCCGACCTGCCCTTCTTCGCGGCCTTGGCGCGTGCCCCGGCCGCCTTGGCGGCGAGCTTGGCCGGCGTCCTCGCGGACGCGGCGGCTTTCCTGGCGGGCGCCTTCGCTGCCTTTGCAGCGGCCTTCGCCGTCCTCGCGGGGGCCGTGGCTTTGGCCTTGCCGGGCGGGGCCTCGGCGGCCTGGGCCCGGAAGGCCCCTTCGGCGAGCGCACGGCCGATGGCGGCGGTGACCTCCTCGATGGGGGCCATGCCGTCGACGGTCCGCAACAGGTCGGTACCGCGGTAAAAATCCACCAGCGGCGCGGTCTGGGCGCGGTAGGCATCGAGCCGCTTCTTGAGCGCCTCGGGATTGTCGTCCGCACGCACCGCCTCGCCGCGGGCTTCCATCTGGGCCACCCGGCGCTGGACCCGGTCGAGCAGGATCCCCTCGTCAACCCTGAGTTCGACGACGGCGTCGAGGGTCATGCCCTTCTGCTCGAGCATGTGCTCGAGCGCTTCGGCCTGGGCGACCGTGCGTGGAAAGCCGTCGAGGATGAACCCGTTGCGGGCGTCCGGCTGATCGATGCGGTCGGCGACGATCCCGACGACGACATCGTCAGGCACGAGTTCGCCGCGCGCCATGATTTCCTTGGCCTTGAGGCCGATCGGGGTGCCGGCCGCCACCGCGGCGCGCAGCATGTCGCCGGTGGAGAGCTGGATGATGTCGTATTTTTCGACGAGACGTTGGGCTTGAGTGCCTTTTCCCGCCCCCGGGGGACCAAGCAGTATGAGCCTCATCTACGGCGACCTCGCAGCTTCGATTTCTTGATCAGGCCTTCGTACTGGTGCGCCAGGAGGTAGCCCTGGATCTGCGCCACCGTGTCCATGGTCACGCTCACCACGATGAGCAGCGAGGTGCCGCCGAAGTAAAAGGGCACGGCGGCATAGGAGATGAGGATCTCCGGGATCAGACAGACGATGGCGAGGTAGCCCGCGCCGACGACCGTGATGCGCGAGAGCACGTAGTCGATGTACTCGGCGGTGCGCTCGCCGGGGCGGATGCCCGGGATGAATCCGCCGTGCTTCTTGAGGTTGTCGGCGGTCTCGGTCGGATTGAACACGATCGCTGTGTAGAAGAACGCGAAGAACACGATGAGCCCGACGTAGAGCAGCAGGAACAGCGGCCGCCCGTGGCCGAGCTGGGTGGTGATGATGGTCAGCCACTCCGGCCCCTGCCCCGCGTTGAAGTTCGCCACCGTCGCCGGCAGCAGCAGCAGCGAGGAGGCGAAGATCGGCGGGATCACGCCCGAGGTGTTGAGCTTGAGCGGCAGGTGCGAGGACTGGCCCTCGAACATGCGGTTGCCGACCTGGCGCTTGGGGTACTGGATCAGCAAACGGCGCTGCGCGCGCTCCATGAACACGATGAAGGCGATCACGGCCACGGCCATGACCATGACCGCGAGGATCAGGCCGGTGGACAGCGCGCCCTGGCGGCCGAGCTCGAACATGCCGACCAGCGCCGCCGGCAGCTCCGCGACGATGCCCGCGAGGATGATCAGCGAGATGCCGTTGCCGATGCCGCGCGCGGTGATCTGCTCGCCGAGCCACATCAGGAAGATGGTGCCGCCGGTGAGCGTGATGGTGGTCGAGATGCGGAAGAACATGCCCGGGTCGCTCACGACGGAGCCCGCGGACTCAAGCCCGATGGCGATGCCATAGGCCTGGAAGGCGGCCAGCACCACGGTGAGATACCGGGTGTACTGGTTCATGATCTTGCGGCCGCTCTCCCCTTCCTTCTTGAGGTTCTCGAGCGTCGGGGAGACCGTCGTCATCAACTGGATGATGATCGAGGCCGAGATATACGGCATGATGTTCAGCGCGAAGATCGCCATGCGGTTGATACCGCCGCCGGCGAACATGTTGAACATGCCGAGGATGCCGCCCGCCTGGGTGCGGAAGATCTGCTCCCACGCCGACGGGTCGATGCCGGGCAGCGGGATGTACGTCCCAAGCCGGTAGACCAGCAGGGCGCCGAGGGTGAACCAGATACGCTGCTTGAGCTCGCTGGCCTTGGCTAGTGCTGAGAAATTCAGATTAGCCGCAAGTTGTTCTGCTGCAGAGGCCATGCATTGCTCCCGGTCGGCAGTGCCGGGGCGTCACGTCGCTGGACATGGCGCGCCCGATCGGGCTGAAGGCGAACACCATATAGGCATCGCCCCGCCCTTTCGCCTACCTATTCGTCCTTGGGTTTCTTGCGGCCCTTGGACCCAGATTTCTCGGCCTTCCCGGCCTCGGCCCCGCTTTCGGCCTTCGCCGGCGCGAGGATCTTCACGCTGCCGCCGAGCTTCTCGACCGCCGCAACCGCCGACTTGGAGGCGCCGTGGACCGAGAAATTGACCTTGGTCTTGAACTCGCCGTCGCCGAGCAGGCGCACGCCGTCGCGCGCGCGGCGGAGCACGCCGGCATTGACCAGCAGCGCCACATCGATCTCGGTCTTCGGATCGAGCTTGCCGGCGTCGATCGCCGCCTGCACGCGGCCGAGATTGATCTCGTTCAGGCGCAGGGCGAAGATGTTGTTGAAGCCGCGCTTGGGCAGGCGCCGGTGCAGCGGCATCTGGCCGCCTTCGAAGCCCTTGATGGCAACGCCCGAACGCGCGGTCTGGCCCTTGCCGCCGCGGCCGCCGGTCTTGCCCATGCCCGAGCCGATGCCGCGCCCGATCCGCATGCGGGTCTTGCGCGCACCCGGCCGGTCGGCGATCTGGTTGAGCTTCATCGCTCTCTCCTTGTTCTGCGCATTGTCCTGCGCACCCGCATTCCGCTTGGCGGTGCCGGCGCCCCTTGCGGGCGCACGGACCCGCGGTCCTGCGCCGCCTACTTGTCCTCGACCACCTCGACGAGGTGATGCACCTTGGCAATCATGCCGCGCGAGGCCTGCGTGTCAGGCACCTCCGCGACGCGGCCGATCTTGTTGAGCCCGAGCCCGACCAGCGTCTCGCGCTGCGAGTGATGGCGGCGCAGCGGGCTGCCGACCTGCTTGATCTTGATCGTCTTGTTCGACGCCATTTCCAGCTCCCGCCTGGGCTCAGTCCGCCGCCTGCTCCGCGTCCACCTCGAGGCGGCGCGACTGCAGCGTGGAGACCTTGATGTTGCGGCGCGCCGCGACCGAACGCGGCGAGTCCTGATGCTTGAGCGCGTCGAAGGTCGCGCGCACCATGTTGTAGGGGTTGGACGAGCCCATCGACTTGGCGACGACGTCCTGCATGCCGAGCGACTCGAACACCGCGCGCATCGGGCCGCCGGCGATGATGCCGGTGCCGGCGGGAGCCGCGCGCAGGAACACCTTGCCGGCACCGTGACGGCCGTGCACGTCGTGATGCAGCGTGCGGCCCTCGCGCAGCGGCACGCGCATCAGGTTGCGCTTGGCCGAGTCGGTGGCCTTGCGGATCGCCTCGGGGACCTCGCGGGCCTTGCCGTGGCCGAAGCCGACGCGGCCCTTCTGGTCGCCGACGATGACGAGCGCCGCGAAGCCGAAGCGCCGGCCGCCCTTCACCACCTTGGCGACGCGATTGATGTGGACGAGCTTGTCGATGAACTCGTCCCGCTCTTCCCGATCCCGGGACTTTTCGCGTTCGCGCGGAGCACGTGCCATGGATTCGTTCCTCTGGGCCTGGGCCCGATCTCGTTAAAACTTCAAGCCGCCTTCACGCGCCGCGTCGGCGAGCGCCTTGATGCGGCCGTGATAGCGGTACTGCCCGCGGTCGAACACGACGTCGGCCACGCCCTTGGCCGTCGCCCGCTCGGCGAGCGCCTTGCCGACGGCCTTGGCCGCCTCGACGTCCGCGCCGGTCTTGAGCTGCTCGCGCAGCGTCTTCTCCATCGTGGAGGCGGAGACCAGCGTCTCGCCTTTGCGATCGTCGATGAGCTGCGCATAGATGTGCTTCGACGACCGGAACACCGACAGCCGCGGACGGCCCGCGGCGTGCGCCCTGACGACGCGGCGCACGCGGCCCTGACGCCGGACTGCCTGTTTGTTGAGCTGCGGCATGTTCGGCTCCCGTTACTTCTTCTTGCCTTCCTTGCGGAAGATGAACTCGTCCGCGTACTTCACGCCCTTGCCCTTGTAGGGCTCGGGTCTGCGGAACGCGCGGATCTCGGCGGCCACCTGGCCGACCCTCTGCTTGTCGATGCCCGAGATCACGATCTCGGTCGGCTTCGGCGTCGCGATCGCGATCCCCTCCGGGATCGGATAGACGACGTCGTGGCTGTAGCCGAGCGAGAGGTTCAGGTTCTTGCCCTGCACCGCCGCGCGGTAGCCGACGCCGTTGATCTCGAGCTTGCTCTCGAAGCCCTTGGTGACGCCCGTCATCAGGTTGGCGACGAGCGTGCGCGAGGTGCCCCACATCGAGCGCGCACGCTTGGTCTCGTTGCGGGGGTCGACCTTGATCTCGCCCTTGTCCATCTGCACCGAAACGTCGTCGGGTACGACGAACTGCAGGGCGCCCTTGGGGCCCTTCACCTTGACGGTCTGCCCTTCCACGTTGGCTGTGACGCCAGAGGGAATGGCAACCGGTTTCTTGCCGATACGCGACATGCCTCTCTCCGTCAGAACACCGTGAACAGGACTTCGCCGCCAACGTTGGCTTCGCGCGCCTCGTGGTCGGCCATGACACCCTTGGGCGTCGACACGACCGCGACGCCGAGGCCGTTGTTGACGCGCGGCAGCGCCTTCACCGACGCATAGACGCGCCGGCCCGGCTTCGACACGCGCTCGATTTCGCGGATGACCGGCTCGCCCTCGTAGTACTTGAGCTCGATCTCGAGCTCCGAACGGCCGTCGCGCTCCACGCTGCCGTAGCCGCGGATGTAGCCTTCGTTCTTGAGCACCTCGAGCACCCGCGTGCGCAGGTGCGAGCCGGGGCTCGAGACCTTCGACTTCTTGCGCATCTGCGCGTTGCGGATGCGGGTGATCAGATCGCCGATCGGGTCGTTCACTGACATGCTCCGATCCCCCTTACCAGCTCGACTTCACGAGGCCGGGGATCATCCCCTGCGATCCCAGCTCGCGCAGCGCGATGCGGCTCATCTTCAGCTTGCGGTAGAAGCCGCGCGGACGGCCGGTGGCCTCGCAGCGGTTGCGGATGCGCGTCGCGGAAGAATTGCGCGGCAGCTGGGCGAGCTTGAGCGTCGCGGCGAAGCGCTCCTCGAGCGGCTTCGTCTTGTCGCGGGCGATCGCCTTGAGGCGCGCACGGCGGGCGCCGAGCGACTTCGACATCTTGCGCCGCCTGTTGTTCTTCTCGATCGAGCTCTTCTTCGCCATTCAAGTCTCCATGGTATCCGCGTCTGAGGCCGCTCTGTCAGAGCGTGATCTTGTCCGAAAACCGGTATCCGCTTTCCGGGATCACGCTCCCCGCCTCACTGCCGGAACGGGAAGTTGAAAGCCGCCAGCAGAGCGCGCGCCTCGTCGTCGGTGCGTGCGGTCGTGCAGACGGTGATGTCCATGCCCCAGATGTCGGTGACCTTGTCGTAATCGACTTCCGGGAACACGATGTGTTCCTTGATCCCGAAGGTGTAGTTGCCGCGGCCGTCGAAGCTCTTCGGGTTGAGCCCGCGGAAGTCCCGCACGCGCGGCAGCGCGATGTTCACCAGCCGGTCGATGAACTCGTACATGCGCGACTTGCGCAGCGTGACCTTGCAGCCGATCGCCTGGCCTTCGCGCAGCTTGTAGGTCGCGATCGACTTGCGCGCGACCGTCACCACCGGCTTCTGGCCGGAGATCATGGCGAGGTCGGCGGCGGCGTTCTCGACCTTCTTGCGGTCGTTGACGGCCTCGCCGATGCCCATGTTGATGGACACCTTCTCGAGCCCCGGCACCTGGAACGGGTTCGAATAGCCGAACTGGTCGGTCAGCGCCTTGCGGATGACCTGTTCGTACTGCGCCTGCAGGCGCGTGCTGCTGCTGGTCTCAGCCATTGATCTCGGTTCCCGAGCGCTTGGCCACGCGCACGCGCGTGCCGTCTTGTTGAATCTTCCAGCCGACGCGGGTCGGCTTGCCGTCCTTCGGGTCGGCGAGCGCGACGTTCGACAGGTGGATCGGCGACTCCTTGGAGATGATGCCGCCTTCCTGCGTCGCCGACTGCTTCTGGTGACGCTTGACCATGTTGACGCCGCGCACGAGCGCGCGGCCCTCGGACGGGCGCACCTCGATGACCTCGCCGGTGCGCCCCTTGTCGCGCCCGGTGAGAACGACCACGCGGTCGCCCTTGCGGATCTTCGCAGCCATTACAGAACCTCCGGAGCGAGCGACATGATCTTCATGTGGTTCTTGGCGCGCAGCTCGCGCGGAACCGGCCCGAAGATACGGGTGCCGACCGGCTCCATCTGCGCGGTGATCAGCACGGCGGCGTTGCGGTCGAAGCGGATGATCGAGCCGTCGGCGCGGCGGATGTCCTTCGCCACGCGCACGACGACCGCCTTCATCACGTCGCCCTTCTTCACGCGGCCACGCGGGATCGCTTCCTTCACCGACACCACGATGATGTCGCCGATCGTCGCGTACTTCCGCTTGGAGCCGCCCAACACCTTGATGCACATCACGCGGCGCGCGCCGGAATTGTCGGCGACGTCCAAGTTCGTCTGCATCTGGATCATGGTGCCCTCGTTTCTTGTCTATGTCGTTCGCGACGCAAACGCCTTATTTCGCCTGCTTCTCGCCGCGCACAACAACCCAGCGCTTGAGCCGCGAAATCGGACTATGCTCCTCGATCCACACGATGTCGCCCACCGAGTACTCGTTGTTCTCGTCGTGAGCGTGGTACTTCTTCGAATTCCTGATCGTCTTCTTCAGAACCGGATGGGTAAAGCGACGCTCGACGCGCACGATCACCGTCTTGTTCTGCTTGTTGCTGACGACGTCGCCCTGCAGCACGCGCTTCGGCATCGTCTTCTCCTTACTTCGCCTTGGCCTGGCGCTTGGTGCGCGCGACCGTCTTGATGCGGGCGATATCGCGCCTGACAGCGCGCACCCGCGACGTGTTCTCCAGCTGGCCGGTGGCACGCTGGAATCTCAAGTTGAACTGCTCCTTCTTGAGCTTGAGCAGCTCGTCGTCCAACTGATCGACCGTCATGGTCCGCAGATCATCCACCTTGGCCATGGCTTACTCCGCAATGCGCTCGACGAAGCGCGTCTTGATCGGCAGCTTCGCGGCGGCGAGCGTGAGAGCCTCGCGCGCGAGCTGCGGGGTGACGCCGTCGATCTCGAACAGGATACGGCCGGGCTTGACGCGTGCGACCCACAGCTCGGGCGCGCCCTTGCCGGAGCCCATGCGCACCTCGGCTGGCTTCTTCGACACCGGCACGTCCGGGAACACGCGGATCCACACGCGGCCGGCGCGCTTCATGTGACGCGTCAGCGCGCGGCGGGCGGCCTCGATCTGGCGCGCGGTCACGCGCTCCGGCTCGAGCGCCTTGAGCCCGAACTGGCCGAAGTCGAGGTTGGTGGCGCTGGACGCCACGCCCTTGATCCGGCCCTTGTGCGCCTTGCGAAATTTCGTTCGCGTCGGTTGCAACATGACAGTCGACCTTCTTTCCTATGGCCTTACGCGACGTCGCGCCGCGGACGTCCGGCGTCGCTCTCCGCCAGCCGCTTGTCCTGGGCCATCGGGTCGTGCTCGAGGATCTCGCCCTTGAAGATCCACACCTTGACCCCGCAGGTGCCGTAGGTGGTGAAGGCGGTCGCGGTGCCGTAGTCAACGTCGGCGCGCAGCGTGTGCAGCGGCACGCGACCCTCGCGGTACCACTCCATGCGCGCGATCTCGGCGCCGCCCAGGCGGCCCGTGCAGTTGATGCGGATGCCCTCGGCGCCCAGGCGCATGGCCGACTGAACGGCGCGCTTCATGGCACGGCGGAACGCGACGCGGCGCTCGAGCTGCTGCGCGATCGACTCGGCGACGAGGCGCGCGTCGAGCTCGGGCTTGCGGATCTCGATGATGTTGATGACCACGTCGGAGTCGGTCATCTTCGCCACCGACTTGCGCAGCTTCTCGATGTCGGCGCCCTTCTTGCCGATCACCACGCCCGGCCGGGCCGAGTGGATGGTGACACGGCACTTCTTGTGCGGGCGCTCGATCACGATGCGCGACACCGCCGCCTGCTTGAGCTGCTCGGCGAGCTCCTTGCGGATCGCCATGTCCTCGTGCAGCAGCTTGCCGTACTCGCCCTTGCCGGCGAACCAGCGCGAGTCCCAGGTCCGGTTGATACCGAGACGCAAGCCGACCGGATTGACCTTCTGACCCATCGAAATCTCTCCTAGGCCGCCGTCGCGGCCGGGGTCTCGCGCACCACGATCGTCAGGTGCGAGAACCGTTTCAAAATCGCGCCGGCGCGGCCGCGTCCGCGCGCATGCAGACGCTTGATCACCAGCGACTTGCCGACGTGGGCTTCCGCCACCACGAGATCGTCCACGTCGAGGTCGTGGTTGTTCTCGGCGTTGGCGATCGCCGACTCCAGGCACTTGCGCACGTCCTTGGCGATCCGCTTGCGCGAGAACTCCAGGTCGGCGAGCGCCGTCGCCACCTTCTTGCCGCGGATGAGCTGGGCCACCAGGTTGAGCTTCTGCGGGCTCACCCGGATCACGCGGCTCACCGCCTTGGCCTCGGTCTCGCCGAGGGTACGTGCACGCTTCTTCTTGCTCATGGCGCTATCCTCAACCCGCCGCGCCCGACCCGCGCTTCGCCTTGCGGTCGGAGGCGTGGCCGTGGAACGTGCGCGTGGGCGCGAACTCACCGAACTTGTGTCCGACCATCTCCTCCGTGACCAGCACGGGGATGTGCTTCTGGCCGTTGTAAACGCCAAAGGTGATCCCGACGAACTGGGGCAGGATCGTCGAACGCCTGCTCCAGGTCTTGATCACGTCGCGACGCCCGGACGAACGCGCGGCCTCTGCCTTCTTGAGCAGATAGCCGTCGACGAACGGACCCTTCCAAACGGAACGCGGCATCTCGGCCTCGCTTACTTCTTCTTCCGCACGTGGCGGCTTGCGATGATGAAACGGGTGGTGCGCTTGTTGACGCGGGTCTTCTTGCCCTTGGTCGGGATGCCCCACGGCGTGACCGGATGACGGCCGCCCGAGGTACGGCCTTCGCCGCCGCCGTGCGGATGGTCGACCGGGTTCATGGCGACGCCGCGGTTGTGCGGACGACGGCCCATCCAGCGCTTGCGACCGGCCTTGCCGATCGAAACGTTCATGTTGTCCGGGTTGGACACAGCGCCAACGGTCGCCATGCAGCGCCCGTGCACCAGCCGCTGCTCGCCCGAGTTCAGGCGCACGATCACGTATTCCTGGTCGCGGCCGACGATCTGCGTGTAGGTGCCGGCCGAGCGCGCGAGCTGGCCGCCCTTGCCGATCTTGAGCTCGACGTTGTGCACGATCGTGCCCACCGGCATGTTGCCGACCGGCATGGCGTTGCCCGGCTTGACGTCGACGTGCTCGCCCGAGACGACCGTGTCGCCGGCGGCCAGGCGCTGCGGCGCCAGGATGTAGCTGAGCTCACCGTCCGCATACTTGAGCAGCGCGATGAAGCCCGTGCGGTTCGGGTCGTACTCGATGCGCTCGACGGTCGCCGGCTGATCGAACTTGCGACGCTTGAAGTCGACCGTGCGCAGCGCCTTCTTGTGACCGCCGCCGCGGAAACGCACGGTGATGCGGCCGTTGTTGTTGCGGCCGCCGGTCGACGGCTTACCCTTGGTCAGCGCCTTGACCGGCGCGCCCTTATAGAGGTCCGAACGGTCGACGATGATCAGCTGGCGCTGGCCCGGCGTCGTCGGCTTGAATGATTTGAGTGCCATTGCGCCCTGCTCTTACAAACCGGTTGTCACGTCGATGCGGTGACCTTCTTCGAGGGTCACGATCGCGCGCTTCACATCGGACTGAATGCCGCGCGTGCCGCGCGACATCTTGAGCTTGCCCTTGCGGACAAGCGTGTTGACCTTCTTGACCTTGACGTCGAACAGCTTCTCGACCGCTTCCTTGATCTGCGGCTTGGTCGCGGTGCTGGCGACGCGGAATACGACCTGGTTGCGTTCCGACGCGGTGGTCGCCTTCTCGGTGATGACCGGCGACAGGATCACGTCGTAATGGCGCGGATCGGTGGTGCTCATCGGAAGCGCGCCTCCAGTGCCTCAACCGCGGCCTTCGTGAGCACGAGCTTACGGCGCCGCAGGATGTCGTAGACGTTGATGCCCTGGATGGGCAGCACGTCGATGTTCGGGATGCCGCGGGCGGCAAGCCGGAAATTGTTCTCGATCTCCGCCCCGTCGACGATCAGTGCGTTGTCGACGCCGAGCTTCTCGAAGCGCTCGCGCAGCGCTTTGGTCTTGGCCTCGTTCACAGCGATCGCGTCGACGACGACGATGCTGCCGTCCTTGGCCTTGGCCGAGAGCGCATGGCGCAGCGCCAGGGCGCGCACCTTCTTGGGCAGGTCGATGGCGTGGCTGCGCGGAGTGGGACCGAACGAACGGCCGCCGCCGCGGAACAGGTTGGCGCGCGCGGACCCGTGACGGGCGCCGCCGGTGCCCTTCTGCTTGTACATCTTCTTGCCCGTGCGCCAGATCTCCGCACGGTTCTTGACGTCGTGCGTGCCGCGCTGACGCTTGGCGAGCTGCCAGACGATGCAGCGCTGGATGAGGTCGGTGCGCGGCTCGAGACCGAAGATCTCGTCCGACACGGTGACCGAGCCGGCGTCCTTGCCCTCGAGGGTGGTGAGCTTCATTTCCATGTCACGCGCCCTCCCCGGCCGGCGCAGCAGGCGCTTCCGCAGCCGGCGCAGCGGCCGCCGCTTCGGCGGCGCGGAACTTGCCGGGCTTCGGCGCTTCCTTCGGGAGCGCCTTCTTCACAGCGTCGCGCACGGTGATCCAGCCGCCCTTGGCGCCGGGAACGGCGCCCTCGACCATGATCAGCCCGCGCTCGACGTCGGTCTGCACCACGCGCAGATTGAGCGTGGTGACGCGGTCGACGCCCATATGGCCCGGCATCTTCTTGTTCTTGAAGGTCTTGCCCGGATCCTGACGGCCGCCGGTGCCGCCGATCGAACGGTGCGAGATCGACACACCGTGCGTGGCGCGCAGGCCGCCGAAGTTCCAGCGCTTCATGCCGCCGGCGAAGCCCTTGCCGATCGAGGTACCCGTGACGTCGACGTACTGGCCGACGACGAAGTGGTCCGCGGTGATCTCGGCGCCGACGGGGATCAGCCCGTCCTCGCTGACGCGGAACTCCGCGAGCCTGCGCTTGGGCTCGACCTTCGCCACGGCGAAGTGCCCGCGCTGCGGCTTCGTCATCGTCTGCGCCCTGCGGGCGCCGGCGCCGAGCTGAAGCGCGACGTAGCCGTTCTTGTCCTTGGTGCGGTGAGCAACGACCTGGCAGTTGTTGAGCCGCAGCACCGTGACAGGCACATGCTCGCCGGCCTCGGTGAAGACCCGCATCATGCCTACCTTCTGTGCGATCACGCCGGAGCGCATCGGACTATTCCCTTCTTTGCGCGCGCTTAGAGCTTGATCTCGACGTCGACGCCTGCCGCGAGGTCGAGCTTCATCAGAGCGTCGACTGTCTGCGGGGTCGGATCGACGATGTCGAGCAGCCGCTTGTGCGTGCGCATCTCGAACTGCTCGCGGCTCTTCTTGTCGATGTGCGGCGAGCGGTTCACGGTGAACTTCTCAATCTTGGTCGGCAGCGGGATCGGCCCGCGCACCTGCGCGCCCGTGCGCTTGGCGGTCGCCACAATCTCCCGCGTCGACGCGTCGAGAATGCGGTGATCGTAAGCCTTGAGGCGGATGCGGATGTTTTGGCCGTTCATTTTGATCTCCGACGACGGGCAGCGAACGACAGATCACACAACGGGTCGATGACCGCGTTTTCGAGCCTGTCGTTCAGCCCCCGTCCCTCTTGTCCCTGCCGTCCGTCGTCTGTTGCTCGTTACTCGATGATGCTCGACACGACGCCGGCACCGACCGTGCGGCCGCCCTCACGGATGGCGAAGCGCAGCTTCTCCTCCATGGCGATCGGCACGATCAGCGTGACTTCCATGGCGATGTTGTCGCCCGGCATCACCATTTCCGTGCCCTCGGGCAGCGTGACCACGCCGGTCACGTCCGTGGTGCGGAAGTAGAACTGCGGACGATAGTTCGTGAAGAACGGCGTGTGGCGGCCACCCTCTTCCTTGGTGAGGATGTAGGCCTCGGCCTTGAACTTGGTGTGGGGCTTGACCGAACCCGGCTTGCAGAGCACCTGGCCGCGCTCGACTTCCTCGCGCTTGGTGCCGCGCAGCAGGCAGCCGACGTTGTCGCCCGCCTCGCCCTGGTCGAGCAGCTTGCGGAACATTTCGACGCCGGTGACGGTGGTCTTGGTGGTCGGCTTGATGCCGACGATCTCGACTTCCTCGCCGACCTTGATGATGCCGCGCTCGATACGGCCGGTCACGACGGTGCCGCGGCCCGAGATCGAGAACACGTCTTCGACCGGCATCAGGAACGGCTGGTCCTTCGGGCGCTCCGGCTGCGGGATGTACTCATCGACCGCCTTCATGAGCTCGAGGATCGCGTTCTTGCCCTGCTCGGGATTCTTGTCCTCGAGCGCCATCAGGGCCGAGCCCTTGATGATCGGGATCTTGTCGCCCGGGAAGTTGTACTTGGACAGGAGCTCACGGACCTCGAGCTCGACGAGCTCGAGCAGCTCCGGATCGTCGACCATGTCGACCTTGTTCATGAACACGACGAGCGCGGGCACGCCGACCTGGCGGGCGAGCAGGATGTGCTCGCGGGTCTGCGGCATCGGGCCGTCGGCGGCCGACACGACCAGGATCGCGCCGTCCATCTGCGCGGCGCCGGTGATCATGTTCTTCACGTAGTCGGCGTGGCCGGGGCAGTCGACGTGCGCGTAATGGCGCTTGTCGGTCTCGTACTCGACGTGCGCGGTCGAGATGGTGATGCCGCGCGCCTTCTCTTCCGGCGCCTTGTCGATCTGGTCATAGGCGGTGAACTGCGCCTTGCCCTGCTCGGCCAGAATCTTGGTGATCGCCGCGGTCAGAGACGTCTTGCCATGGTCGACGTGCCCGATCGTGCCGATGTTGCAGTGCGGCTTGGTGCGGGAAAACTTTTCTTTGGCCATCGGAGATCTCCGGTTCTCTGGCTTGGTTAAGACGTTTGGATCAGGCGAACTTCGCCTGGACTTCCTGTGCGACGTTTTGAGGAACTTGTTCGTAGTGGTCGAACTGCATCGTGAACGTGGCGCGTCCCTGCGACATCGAACGCAGGTTGTTCACGTAGCCGAACATGTTCGCGAGCGGCACCATCGCGTTGATGACGTTGGCGTTGCCGCGCATGTCCTGGCCGTGGATCTGGCCACGACGCGAGTTCAGGTCGCCAATGACGGAGCCGGTGTACTCTTCCGGCGTCACGACCTCGACCTTCATGATCGGCTCGAGCAGCACCGAGCCGCCCTTCTGCAGGGCTTCGCGCAGGGCCGAGCGCGACGCGATCTCGAACGCGAGCGCCGACGAGTCGACGTCGTGGTACTTGCCGTCCACCAGCGAGACCTTGAGGTCCACCACCGGGAAGCCGGCGAGCACGCCGGACCCCAACACGGACTCCAGGCCCTTCTCGACGCCGGGGATGTATTCCTTCGGCACCGCGCCGCCGACGATGGCGTTCTCGAATTCATAGCCGCCGCCGGGCGGGAGCGGCTCGGCGACGATCTTCACCGCCGCAAACTGGCCCGAACCGCCGGTCTGCTTCTTGTGGGTGTAATCGACGGTGACCGGCTTGGTGATCTTCTCGCGATAGGCGACCTGCGGCGCGCCGATGTTGGCGTCGACCTTATAGGTGCGCTTGAGGATGTCGACCTTGATGTCGAGGTGCAGTTCGCCCATCCCCTTGAGGATGGTCTGGCCGCTCTCCTGGTCGGTCGACACCCGGAACGAGGGATCCTCGGCCGCGAGCTTGGCGAGCGCGACACCCAGCTTCTCCTGGTCGGCCTTCGACTTCGGCTCGATCGCGATCTCGATGACCGGATCGGGGAATTCCATCTTCTCGAGGATGACCGGCTTGTTGGCGTCGCACAGCGTGTCGCCGGTGCGCGCTTCCTTGAGGCCCGCCAGTGCGACGATGTCGCCGGCATAGGCTTCCTTGATGTCCTCACGGTTGTTGGCGTGCATCAGCAGCATGCGGCCGATGCGCTCCTTGCGCTCGCGCGTCGAGTTCACGACGCCCGTGCCGCTCGCAAGGATGCCCGAGTAGATGCGGCAGAAGGTGATGGTGCCGACGAACGGGTCGTCCATGATCTTGAAGGCGAGCATGGCGAGCGGCTCGGTGTCGTCCGACTTGCGCACGACCTCATTGCCCTTGTCGTCGATGCCCTTGATCGGCGGCACGTCGATCGGCGACGGCAGATAGTCGACGACGGCATCGAGCAGCGGCTGCACGCCCTTGTTCTTGAAGGCCGAGCCACACAGCACGGGATAGAACGCACCGGTCAGCACCGCCTTGCGGATGAGCCGCTTGAGCGTCGCCTCGTCGGGCTCCTTGCCCTCGAGGTAAGCCGTCATGGCGTCGTCGTCGAGCTCGACGGCGGCCTCGACCATCTTCTCACGATATTCCTTGGCCTGATCGACGAGGTCGGCCGGGATGTCGATGTCGTGGTACTTGGCGCCGAGCGCCTCGTCCTCCCACACCACGCCCTTCATGCGCACGAGATCGACGACGCCCTTGAACTGGCTCTCAGCGCCGATCGGGAGCTGCAGCGCAATCGGCTTGGCGCCGAGGCGATCGACGATGTCGGACAGGCACTTGAAGAAGTCCGCGCCGGTCTTGTCCATCTTGTTGGCGAAGACGATGCGCGGAACCTTGTACTTGTCGCCCTGACGCCACACGGTCTCGGTCTGAGGCTCGACGCCCTGGTTGCTGTCGAGCACGCAGACGGCGCCGTCGAGCACGCGCAGCGAGCGCTCCACCTCGATGGTGAAGTCCACGTGGCCGGGCGTGTCGATGATGTTGAGGCGCTTGTTGTTCCAGAACGCGGTGGTCGCGGCCGACGTGATCGTGATGCCGCGCTCCTGCTCCTGCTCCATCCAGTCCATGGTGGCCGCGCCCTCATGGACCTCGCCGATCTTATGGCTCTTGCCGGTGTAGTAGAGGATCCGCTCGGTCGTAGTGGTCTTGCCGGCATCGATGTGAGCCATGATGCCGAAGTTGCGGTAGTCCTCGATGCGATGGGTGCGGGGCATGGGAGTCCTTAAAGTCTGTGTTCCGCCTTACCAGCGATAATGCGAGAAGGCGCGGTTGGCCTCGGCCATCTTGTGCGTGTCTTCACGCTTCTTGACGGCATTCCCCCGATTGTTCGACGCGTCGAGCAGCTCGGCCGAGAGCCGCTCCGTCATGGTCTTCTCGTTGCGGTCGCGCGCGGCGGCGATGATCCAGCGGATGCCGAGCGCCTGACGGCGATCGTGGCGCACCTCGACCGGCACCTGATAGGTCGCGCCGCCGACGCGGCGGGAGCGCACCTCGATGGAGGGCATCACGTTGTCGAGCGCCTGCTCGAACACCGTGAGCGCATTCTGCTTGCTCTTGGCCTCGATCAGGTCGAAGGCGCCATAGACGATGGACTCCGCCACCGACTTCTTCCCCTGGTACATGACCGTGTTCATGAACTTGGTCACGACCACGTTCCCGAACTTGGGATCGGGGTGGATTTCGCGCTTTTCGGCCCGGTGACGACGAGACATCGTTCAAACTCCGCGAATTACTTGGGTCGCTTGGCGCCGTACTTGGAACGGCGCTGCTTGCGGTTCTTGACGCCCTGGGTGTCGAGCACGCCGCGCAGGATGTGATAGCGCACGCCCGGCAGGTCCTTCACGCGGCCGCCGCGGATCATGACCACCGAGTGCTCCTGCAGATTGTGGCCCTCGCCCGGGATGTAGCCGATGACCTCGAACCCGTTGGTGAGGCGGACCTTGGCGACCTTGCGGAGCGCCGAGTGCGGCTTCTTCGGCGTCGTCGTGTAGACGCGCGTGCAGACGCCACGCTTCTGCGGGCTCTGCTGCAGCGCCGGCACGGTCTTGCGCGCCTTCTGAATGGTCCGCGGCTTGCGGATCAACTGGTTGATCGTGGGCATCGCGCTTGTCTTCACCCTTCATGGCGGGGCCCCGCCCCGCGTCCGCGCGGAAACCCGCGCGCAAAACGAAATCACGCCATCCGCAATGTTGCGGAATGGCGCTCCTGCACCGACAGAGGACCACGACGCCTGGGGCCCCAAGGCCACGAGCACCGCGGTCATGCACGCCTGATCTGACAGTCTTATGTGTCAGCGGCAGCGTTTGAGTTTCATTCGTCGAGGCTTGGGTGGAACAAGCTTTGAGAAAAACGCTACGATCTCAAAATCTTATCCGGCCGTTCCGACGGGCGAAACTCACCGCCTGCCAAGGTGCGGCGTATGTATCGGTGGCAACCTTGAGTGTCAAGGCGAAACGCTTGGGAAATCAGCCGCCAGCACGATTTCCTGGGCGCCCGCCTCCCCCCGGGCGCGGCGGAGCCCCGGAGTCGAGGGCGGCGGCGATCTCACGGCGGCCCGCCTCGGTCGCGACCCCGTCGAGGAAGATCCGGATCGCCCGGTCGAAGGTCTCGCGCGGCGTGAGCCCGGTCCGGCCGAGGACGGCCGGATCGCTCAGGCCGTTGATCGCGCTGATCCAGAATTCGGTGGCAAACTGGGGGTCGACGTCGTCGCGAACCAGGCCTTCGGCGGCCCCCATGCGCAGAATCCGCCCGATTACCAAGGGGATATTGGTGGCCCGCAGCTCGTCGATCGATCGATAGGCCCGGGGAGCCAAGCGTTGCAGCTCGCGCAGCAGCCCGGGGCTCGCCCGCCCCATGTTCTGACTGATGATCAGCAGCACCTGCCGCAGCTTCTCGACCAGTCCAAGGTCGCGATCGCCGAGCACCGCGTCGGTCTGCCGCCGAACGCCTTCCCCGATCGCGCCGATGATCGCGAGCAGGATCTCGTCCTTGCCCGCAAAGTGCACGTAGATCGTCTTCTTGCTCATGCCCAACTCGTGCGCGAGCTCGTCCATGGTTAATGCCCCGTAACCACGGACGAACAGCAGGTCGGCGGCGGTGCGCAGGATGCGGGCCCGCGCGTCGTCGGGCGCGGCGGACGAAGAGTCGGGAGCGGCGCGGCGCGGCGGCATGGCGCTATTAGAAGCCGGCTTGAGCCCGAGTCCAGTTCTCGAAAACGGCTCTGGCCGGGTCGGCCGCGCGATCAGGCCCCGGCCGTCGCGACCGGCAGCCCGGCGGCGCGCCACTCCGGCAGCCCGTCCTCCAGCCGCCGCGCCGTGAAACCATGGGCGCGCAGCATCGCCACCGCCTCGTAGGACAGGACGCAGTAAGGACCGCGGCAATAGGCGACGATCTCGTGGCTGCGGTCGAACTCGGCGAGCCGCGCAGCGAGCGCATTCAACGGCACGTTCAGCGCGCCCGGGACATGGCCAAGCGCGAACTCGTCCTCCGGACGCACGTCGAGCACGGTGACGACGCCGGCCTTCAGGCGCTCCATCAGTTCGGGACGCGTCACCGCCTCCAGGCTATCCTTGTCGTCGAAATAACCGCGCACCACGCGCTCGACCTCGGCCGACCGGGCCTCGGCCACACGCCGCAGCGCGCCGAGCAGATCGACCACGGAATCCTCGCTCAGGCGATAGAAGACGAACTTGCCCTCCCGCCGCGCCGCCACTAGCCCCGCCCGCCGCATGTGCTGAAGGTGCTGCGAGGCGTTGGCCACCGAAACCCTGGTCCGGTCGGCGATGACGTCCACGCTGCGCTCGCCCTGCGCTAGCTGCTCGAGGATTTCCAGCCGCAACGGGTGCGCGACCGCCTTCGCCACCACGGCGAACTGCTCGAATACCGCCAGCTTCGGACCGCTTGACTTCTGAGCGCTCATCATTCCATCATTCAATTAATTTGTTGAATGTAGCGGGTCCGGTAGGGCCCGTCAATTGAGGCCTCGATGACCCTGCCAACGTGGCTGACGCAAGAACCGCTGATCCGCTTGACGGCCTTTGCTGCGGTCTTCGCGGCCATGACGCTGTGGGAGTTGCTGGCGCCGCGCCGCCGGCAGGCCATCCGGCGGTTGCGACGCTGGCCAGGCAATCTCGGCATCGTCGTGATCGATTCCATCCTGGTCCGCCTTGCGTTTCCCATGGCCGCCGTGGGCATGGCCCTGTTGGCCCAGCAGAACGGGTGGGGCCTGTTCAACCGCGTGGCCGCGCCGGAGTGGCTGGCGATCGTGGCATCGATCGTGCTGCTCGATCTCGCGATCTATCTGCAGCACGTGTTGTTCCATGCCGTGCCGGGCCTGTGGCGTCTGCATCGCGTGCACCACGCCGACCTGGAATTCGACGTGACGACCGGTCTGCGATTCCACCCCGTCGAGATCATGCTGTCCATGCTGATCAAGTTCAGCGTCGTCGCCGCGCTCGGCGCGCCGGCCGTCGCCGTGCTGGTGTTCGAGGTCCTGCTCAACGCGACCTCGATGTTCAACCACGGCAACGTCCGGCTGCCGCAGCGGCTCGATCAGGTTCTGCGCTGGATCGTGGTCACGCCCGAGATGCACCGCGTGCACCACTCCATCCTCGCGCGCGAGACCAACAGCAACTTCGGATTCAACCTGCCTTGGTGGGACCGCCTGCTGGGGACCTATCGCGCCCAGCCCGAGGCCGGGCACCTCGGCATGACCATCGGCATCGCGCAGTTCCGCGACCCCTCCGAGCTGCGGCTCGACCGCATGCTGCTGCAGCCGCTGCGCGACGATGACCGGCTCTACCCGCTTGGCCGCGGGGAGTCGGCGCCATGACCCTGCGCACCCTCATGCCGCGCGCGCTGCTCGCCCTGGCGATCCTCACAGCCGCATTATGGTTGTTCCTCCAGCGCGATCACTTCGACGCCGCATTCCTCGCGGCGGCGATGCGCGATCTCGGCGCCTGGATGCCATTGGCGCACGTCGCCCTGTTCACGGTGGCGACGCTGCTGTTCGTGCCCGGCGCACTGATCGGGCTCGCCGGCGGTGCGCTGTTCGGCCCGGTGTGGGGCACGCTCCTCAACCTCGCCGGCGCGACGCTGGGCGCGACCGCCGCGTTCCTCGTCGGGCGCTACCTCGCGGGCGACTGGGTGCGCGGCAGGGCCGGCCCGCGCCTCGCGCGCCTGATCGCCGGGGTCGAAGCCGAAGGTTGGCGCTTCGTCGCGCTGGTGCGACTCGTCCCGCTGTTTCCGTTCAATCTCACCAACTATGCGCTCGGCCTGACGCGCATTCCGCTGTCGCATTACGTCATCGCCTCGTTGATCTTCATGGCGCCGGGCACCCTCGCCTTCACTTGGCTCGGCTACGCCGGACGCGAAGCCGCCGCCGGCAACGAGAGCGCGATCCGCTACGGGCTGATCGCGCTTGCGCTGCTCGCCGCCACGGCCTTCCTGCCGCGGCTGGTGCGCCGGCTGCGCCGCGATCCGGACCGGGCTTGGATCGAGGTCGACGATCTTGCGGCCCGGCTCCAGGCGGGCGAGCCAGTCACCGTCATCGACGTGCGCGGCCCGGACGAATTCACGGGACCGCTTGGTCACATCAAGAGCGCCAGGAACCTGCCGGTCGGCGCGATTGCGGCGCGCATGAGTGAGATCAGTACGTTGCGCGACCGGCCCGTCACGCTGGTGTGCCGCACGGACAAACGTTCGGCGATGGCGGCGGCGCTCTTGCGCGACGCCGGTTTTGAAGACGTGCACATCCTGCGCGGCGGCATGGATCAGTGGAACAGGCGCAGGCTGCCGCTTGCATGACGCAAACCGCGCGGCGAGGGGCGACCCATGAAGACGCTGCTCATTCTGCGGCCGGCGCATTCGACGTGATCGTCGCGGCGGCACGGCGTTTCATGGAGCGGAGCCGCCGGCGACACGGCGACTGATCGCCGCCGGCGACCGGCGGCCCACAATGGCGGAGCTTGCTCATGGGCTTCTACGACGACGTCATCCTCCCCCGCCTCGTGCATCTCGTGATGCGCAACGCCCGCCTCCTGCCCTATCGCGAGCGCATCGCCGCGGCGGCGCAAGGACGCGTGCTGGAGATCGGGATCGGATCCGGGCTCAACCTGCCGTTCTATTCGCCGGCGGTCAGCGAGGTGCTCGGGCTGGAGCCGTCCGCGCGGCTGATCGCCATGGCGCAGCGCGCCGCCCACGAGAGCGCGCAGCCGGTGCGTCTCGTCGAAGGCTCGGCCGAAGCGATCCCGCTCGATGCGGGAAGCGTCGACAGCGTGGTCACCACTTGGACGCTGTGCAGCATTCCGAATGCGGGTGCAGCGCTCGCCGAGATGCGGCGCGTGCTCCGGCCGGGCGGACGGCTGCTGTTCGTCGAGCATGGACGCGCGCCCGACGCCGGCGTGCGCGTCTGGCAGGACCGGCTTACGCCGGTGTGGCGGACGCTCGCGGGCGGCTGCCACCTCAATCGCCCGATCCGCGCCATGATCGAGGACGCCGGCTTTGCAATCGATCACCTGCAGGCCAGCTACATGCCGGGCCCGAAAGCCTTCACCTTCATGTCCGAGGGCGCGGCGCGGCCGCGCTGACGCCCCGCAGCCCGCAAGGCCGCTGCGCCAGCCGAACCGACATCAAAAAGAAAGGGCCGCCCGTGGGCGGCCCTTCGAACCTTTGCGATCGATGCGTCCGGCTCACTCGGCCGCCGGCAGCGCCGGCTGCTCGGCGGGAGCGGCGGCAGCCTTGGCGGCCTCCTTCTCGCGCTCGTCGAGGATGAGCTGGTCGCGCTTCGTGGCGACCTCGCGCAACGTGTTCATCTGGGCGCCCGTGCCCGCCGGGATCAAGCGGCCCACGATGACGTTCTCCTTGAGGCCATCGAGCGTGTCCGCCTTGCCGCTGACGGCGGCTTCGGTGAGCACGCGGGTGGTCTCCTGGAACGACGCCGCCGAGATGAACGAGCGCGTCTGCAGCGAGGCCTTGGTGATGCCGAGCAGGATCGGGTGGCCGGTTGCCGGCTTCTTGCCCTCCTCGACGAGCTTGGCGTTGATCTCGTCGAATTCGACCTTGTCGAGCTGTTCGCCCTGAATGAGGTCGCTCTCGCCGGTATCGTCCACCTCGACCTTCTGCAGCATCTGGCGAACGATCACCTCGATGTGCTTGTCGTTGATGACGACGCCCTGCAGCCGGTACACCTCCTGAATCTCGTTCACGAGGTATGCCGCCAGCTCCTCGACGCCCTTGACGGCGAGGATGTCGTGCGGCGCCGGGTTGCCGTCGAGCAGGTAGTCGCCCTTCTCGATGATGTCGCCATCCTGCAGGTGGATGTGCTTGCCCTTGGGGATGAGGTACTCGCGCGCCTCTTCGTCCTTGTTGGCCGGCTCGATCGTGATGCGGCGCTTGTTCTTGTAGTCCTTGCCGAACCGCACCGTGCCGGAGATCTCGGCGATGACCGCCGATTCCTTCGGCCGCCGCGCCTCGAACAGCTCCGCCACCCGCGGCAGACCGCCGGTGATGTCGCGCGTCTTGGCGCTCTCGGTCGGGATACGCGCAATGACGTCGCCAGCCTTGACCTTGCCGCCGAGATCGACGGACAGGATCGCGTCGACCGCAAGCTGGTAGCGGGCGTCGCCGCCGCGCGCGAGCTTGAGGATCTTGCCGTCCTTGCCCTTGATCACGATGGCCGGACGCAGGTCGGCCGCGCGGCTCGACGTGCGCCAGTCGGTGACCATGCGCTTGGCGATACCGGTCGACTCGTCGAGCTGCTCCGTCATCGACTGGCCCTCGACCAGGTCCTCGAACCCGATCGTGCCCTCGACCTCGGTGAGGATCGGACGCGTGTAGGGATCCCACTCGGAGATCCGCTGCCCGCGCTTGATCTGATCACCCTCGTCCACCTTCAAGCGCGCGCCGTACTGGATGCGGTGCACCGCCCGCTCCGTTCCGGCCGCGTCGACGATGGCGACGGTCATGTTGCGCGACATGGCGATCAGCTCGCCGTCGGAGTTGCGCACCACGCTCTTGTTCTTGATGCGGATCGTCCCGTCGAAATTGCTTTCGATGAACGACTGCTCGTTGATCTGCGCCGCGCCGCCGATGTGGAACGTGCGCATGGTGAGCTGCGTGCCCGGCTCGCCGATGGACTGCGCGGCGATGACGCCCACCGCTTCGCCCATGTTGACCGGCGTGCCGCGCGCGAGATCGCGCCCGTAGCACATTCCGCAGACGCCATTGACGGTCTCGCAGGTGAGCACCGAACGGATGCGCACCTCCTGGATGCCGGCGTTGACGACCGCATCGACCTGCGGCTCCTCGAGCAGCGTGTTCTTCGGCACGATCAGCTTGCCGGTGGCGGGCTCGTGCAGATCCTCGGCGGTCGTGCGGCCCAGGATGCGGCTCGCGAGCGAGGCCACGACCTGGCCCGCGTCGATGATGGCGCGCACCTTGATGCCGCCGTCGGTGCCGCAGTTTTCGGTCGTGATGATGCAGTCCTGCGCCACGTCGACGAGACGGCGGGTCAGGTAGCCCGAGTTCGCGGTCTTCAAGGCGGTGTCGGCCAGACCCTTGCGGGCGCCGTGGGTCGAGTTGAAGTACTCGAGCACGGAGAGGCCTTCCTTGAAGTTCGAGATGATCGGACTCTCGATGATCTCGCCCGACGGCTTGGCCATCAGGCCGCGCATGCCGGCGAGCTGACGCATCTGCGCGGCGGAACCGCGCGCGCCGGAGTGCGCCATCATGTAGATCGAGTTGACCTGCGCCTCGCGCCCGTCCGCGCTCTTCTTGGTGGACGAGATCTCGCGCATCATCTCGTCGGCGATCTGCTCGGTGCACTTCGACCAGGCGTCGACCACCTTGTTGTACTTCTCGCCCTGGGTGATGAGGCCCTCGTTGAACTGCTGCTCGAACTCCTTGGCGAGCTCGCGCGTGCGTTCGACGATCTTCCACTTCGCCGCAGGCACGACCATGTCGTCCTTGCCGAACGAGATGCCGGCCTTGAAGGCGTGGTGGAAGCCGAGCGCCATGATGCGATCGCAGAAAATCACGGTCTCTTTCTGCCCGCAGTGGCGGTAGACCGTGTCGATCATGTTGGAGATCTCGCGCTTCGTCATCAGCTTGTTGACGATGTCGAACGAGATCTTCCGGTTACGCGGCAGCACCTCGCCGAGAATGGCGCGTCCGGGCGTGGTGTCGTACCACTTGCGCTGCGGATTGCCGTTCTCGTCGACGCCGTCGTAGCGATACTTGATCTTACTGTGCAGCCCGATGACCTTCGCGGCGAGCGCGTGCTCGATCGAGGCCATGTCGCCGAAGGTCTTGCCCTCGCCCGGCTCACCCTCGCGCAGGATCGAGAGATAGTAGAGGCCGAGCACGATGTCCTGGCTGGGCACGATGATCGGCGAGCCGTTGGCCGGGTGCAGGATGTTGTTGGTCGACATCATCAGCACGCGCGCTTCGAGCTGCGCCTCGAGCGACAGCGGAACGTGCACGGCCATCTGGTCGCCGTCGAAGTCGGCGTTGAAGGCCGCGCAGACCAGCGGGTGGAGCTGGATCGCCTTGCCCTCGATCAGCACCGGCTCGAACGCCTGGATGCCGAGGCGGTGCAGCGTCGGCGCGCGGTTGAGCAGCACCGGATGCTCGCGGATCACCTCGTCGAGGATGTCCCAGACCTCCGACTTCTCCTTCTCGACCAGCTTCTTGGCCTGCTTGACGGTGGTCGACAGGCCCTTGGCGTCCAGCCGCGAGTAGATGAACGGCTTGAACAGCTCGAGCGCCATCTTCTTGGGCAGGCCGCACTGGTGCAGCTTGAGCTCGGGGCCGACTACGATGACCGAACGGCCCGAGTAGTCGACGCGCTTGCCGAGCAGGTTCTGGCGGAAGCGGCCCTGCTTGCCCTTGAGCATGTCGGCGAGCGACTTCAGCGGGCGCTTGTTGGCGCCCGTGATGACGCGACCGCGGCGGCCGTTGTCGAACAGCGCGTCGACGGCCTCCTGCAGCATGCGCTTCTCGTTGCGGATGATGATGTCCGGCGCGCGCAGCTCGATCAGCCGCTTCAAACGATTGTTGCGGTTGATGACGCGGCGGTAGAGGTCGTTGAGGTCCGACGTCGCGAAGCGGCCGCCGTCGAGCGGGACGAGTGGACGCAGATCCGGCGGGATCACCGGAACGACGGTGAGCACCATCCACTCGGGCTTGTTGCGCGACTGCAGGAACGCATCGATCAGCTTGAGACGCTTCGCGGCCTTCTTCTTCTTGATCTCGCTGTCGGTCGAGGCGAGCTCGGCCCGCGTGTCGGCCTGCATCTTCTCGAGGTCCAGCTCGCGCAGCATGTCGCGGATCGCCTCGGCGCCGATCTTGGCGGTGAAGCTGTCCTGGCCGAACTCATCCTGCGCCTTGAGGTACTCGTCCTCGCTCAGGAGCTGATGCATCTCGAGCGGCGTCGTGCCCGGCTCGAGCACCACGTAGTATTCGAAGTACAGGATGCGCTCGAGGTCCTTGAGCGTCATGTCGAGCAGCAGGCCGATGCGGCTCGGCAGCGACTTCAGGAACCAGATGTGCGCCACCGGCGCTGCGAGCTCGATGTGCCCCATGCGCTCGCGCCGCACGCGCGAGAGGGTGACCTCGACGCCGCACTTCTCGCAGATGATGCCCTTGTACTTCATGCGCTTGTACTTGCCGCACAAGCACTCGTAGTCCTTGATCGGCCCGAAGATGCGCGCGCAGAACAGGCCGTCGCGCTCGGGCTTGAAGGTCCGGTAGTTGATCGTTTCCGGCTTTTTGATCTCACCGTACGACCAGGACAGAATCTTCTCGGGGCTCGCGATCGAGATCCGGATCTGGTCGAAGACCTGAGCCGGGGTCTGCGGGCTGAAAAGATTCATGACTTCTTGATTCATCGCCATCTCCGCTTGGCCGGCCGAGCCGACCACTCTTGAGAATTAGTGCCCCTCCCGCCGCGCGGGAGGGGAAATCGATTTACTCGGCGGCTTCGCTCGTCGGCTGCTCGCCCGGGGCGCGCTGCTTGGAGTTGTGCAGGTCGACGTTGAGGCCGAGCGAGCGCATCTCCTTGACCAGCACGTTGAAGGACTCCGGAATGCCGGCTTCGAACGTGTCGTCGCCGCGCACGATCGCCTCGTACACCTTGGTACGGCCGGCGACGTCGTCCGACTTCACGGTCAGCATCTCCTGCAGCGTGTAAGCCGCGCCGTAGGCCTCGAGCGCCCACACCTCCATTTCGCCGAAGCGCTGGCCGCCGAACTGGGCCTTGCCGCCCAGCGGCTGCTGGGTGACGAGGCTGTAAGGACCGATCGAGCGCGCATGGATCTTGTCGTCGACAAGATGATGCAGCTTCAGCATGTAGATGTAGCCGACCGTCACGTTACGATCGAACTGCTCGCCGGTGCGCCCGTCGAAGAGCGACACCTGGCCCGAGTGGTCGAGGCCGGCGAGATCGAGCATGCTCTCGATGTCGGCCTCCTTGGCGCCGTCGAACACGGGCGTCGCGATCGGCACGCCGTGCCGCAGGTTCTCGCCGAGCTCGACAAGGTCTTTCTCGCCGAGGGACTTGATCGTCTCCTCTTCGCCGTAGACCTTCTTGAGCGTCTCCTTGAGCGGCTTCACGTCGCTCTTGGAGAGATAGGCGTCGACCGCCTGGCCGATGCGCTGGCCGAGGCCCGCGCAGGCCCACCCGAGGTGGGTCTCCAGGATCTGCCCGACGTTCATGCGGCTGGGCACGCCCAGCGGGTTGAGCACGATGTCGACCGGCTGGCCGTCCGCGAGGAACGGCATGTCTTCCGCCGGCACGATCTTCGAGACCACGCCCTTGTTGCCGTGCCGGCCGGCCATCTTGTCGCCCGGCTGGATCTTGCGCTTCACCGCGACGAAGACCTTGACCATCTTCATCACGCCCGGCGGCAGCTCGTCGCCCCGCTGCAGCTTCTCGACCTTGTCGAGGAAGCGTTGCTCGAGGCCCTTCTTGCTCTCGTCGTACTGCTTACGCATGGCCTCGATCTCGGCCATGAGCTTGTCGTTCGGCGAGGCGAACTGCCACCACTGCGAGCGCGGGTACTCATCGAGCACCGCACGGGTGATCTTGGTGTCCTTCTTGAAGCCCTTGGGACCGGCGACGCCGGTGCGGCCTTCGAGAAGCTCGGCGAGGCGGTTGTAGACGTTGCGGTCGAGAATCGCCTGCTCGTCGTCGCGGTCCTTGGCGAGGCGTTCGATCTCCTCGCGCTCGATCGCGAGCGCACGCTCGTCCTTGTCGACGCCGTGCCGGTTGAACACGCGCACCTCGACGACGGTGCCCTGCACGCCCGGCGGGACGCGCATCGACGTGTCGCGCACGTCGGACGCCTTCTCGCCGAAGATGGCGCGCAGCAACTTCTCTTCCGGCGTCATCGGGCTTTCGCCCTTCGGCGTGATCTTGCCGACCAGGATGTCGCCGGCGTGGACCTCGGCGCCGATGTAGACGATGCCCGCCTCGTCGAGGTTCTTGAGCGCCTCTTCCGACACGTTCGGAATGTCGCGCGTGATCTCCTCGGGACCGAGCTTGGTGTCGCGCGCCATCACCTCGAACTCTTCGATGTGGATGGACGTGAACACGTCGTCCTTGACGATGCGCTCGGACAGGAGGATCGAGTCCTCGAAGTTGTAGCCGTTCCACGGCATGAACGCGACGAGCACGTTGCGGCCGAGCGCGAGCTCGCCGAGATCGGTCGAGGGACCGTCGGCGATGATGTCGCCCTTCTTGACCTGATCACCGACCTTCACCAGCGGGCGCTGGTTGATGCAGGTGTTCTGGTTGGAGCGCTGGAACTTCATCAGCCGGTAGATGTCGACGCCCGAGGTCGTCGGGTCGAGACCTTCCGTCGCACGGATGACGATACGGGTGGCGTCAACCTGGTCGACGATGCCCGTGCGGCGCGCCGCGATCGCGGCGCCCGAGTCGCGGGCGACCACGCCCTCCATGCCGGTGCCGACGAACGGCGCCTCGGCGCGCACCAGCGGCACGGCCTGACGCTGCATGTTCGAGCCCATCAGCGCGCGGTTGGCGTCGTCATTCTCGAGGAACGGGATGAGCGCCGCGGCCACCGACACGAGCTGCTTCGGCGACACGTCCATGTAGTCCACGCGGTCCGGCGGGATCATCATCACGTCGCCGGCGTGGCGGCAGACGATGAACTCCTCCGTGAAGCGCCCGCGCGCATCGATCGGCTGGTTGGCCTGCGCGACGTAGTAGCGGCCCTCCTCCATGGCGGAGAGATAGGCCACTTCGTCGGTGACGCGGCCGTCCTTGACTTTGCGGTAGGGCGTTTCGATGAAGCCGTACTTGTTCACGCGCGCGTAGGTCGCGAGCGAGTTGATGAGGCCGATATTCGGACCTTCCGGCGTCTCAATCGGGCAGATGCGGCCGTAGTGGGTCGGGTGCACGTCGCGCACCTCGAAGCCGGCGCGCTCGCGCGTCAGGCCGCCCGGACCCAGCGCCGACAGGCGGCGCTTATGGGTGATCTCCGACAGCGGGTTGGTCTGGTCCATGAACTGCGAGAGCTGCGAGGAGCCGAAGAACTCGCGCACCGCCGCCACCGCCGGCTTGGCGTTGATCAGGTCCTGCGGCATCACGGTGTCGATGTCGACCGAGGACATCCGCTCCTTGATCGCGCGCTCCATGCGCAACAGGCCGATGCGGTACTGGTTCTCCATCAACTCGCCGACCGAGCGGACGCGGCGGTTGCCGAGATGGTCGATGTCGTCGATCTCGCCCTTGCCGTCGCGCAGGTCGAGCAGCACGCGGATCACGCCGACGATGTCGTCCTTGCGCAGGATGCGCACGGTGTCGTCGACCTGCAGGTCGAGACGCATGTTCATCTTCACGCGGCCGACCGCCGAGAGGTCGTAGCGCTCGGCGTCGAAGAACAACGACTGGAACATCGCCTGCGCGGTGTCGACCGTCGGCGGCTCGCCCGGACGCATCACCCGGTAGATGTCGAACAGCGCATCCTCGCGCGTCATGTTCTTGTCGACGGCGAGCGTGTTGCGGATGTAGGGCCCGACGTTGACGTGGTCGATGTCGAGGATCGGGATTTCCTTGTAGCCGGCCTCGTTGAGCAGCTTGAGCACCTTTTCGGTGATCTCGGTGCCGGCCTCGGCGTAGATCTCGCCGGTCTTCACGTTGACGAGGTCCTCGGCGATATAGTGGCCGTAGAGCTCCTCGTCGGTCATGCGCAGGGCCTTGAGCCCGCGCTCGGCGAGCTGGCGCGCCTGACGCACGGTGATCTTCTTGCCCGCCTCGACCACCACCTTGCCGGTGTCGGCGTCGACGAGGTCGTTGATCGCCTTGTACCCGCGCATGCGGTTGGCGTCGAACGGCACGCGCCAGCCGTCCTTCGCGCGCTTGTAGGGGATCTGCCTGTAGAAGGTGTTGAGGATCTCCTCGCCGTCCATGCCGAGCGCATAGAGCAGCGACGTCACCGGAATCTTGCGGCGGCGGTCGATGCGCGCATAGACGATGTCCTTGGCGTCGAATTCGATATCGAGCCAGGACCCGCGGTACGGGATGATGCGGGCGGCGAACAGCAGCTTGCCCGAGGAATGCGTCTTGCCCTTGTCGTGGTCGAAGAACACGCCGGGCGAACGATGCATCTGCGAGACGATGACGCGCTCGGTCCCGTTCACGATGAACGTGCCGTTGCTCGTCATCAGCGGGATGTCTCCCATGTAGACATCCTGCTCCTTGATATCCTTCACCGACTTGGCGCCGGTCTCCTCGTCGATATCGAACACGATGAGGCGCAGCGTCACCTTGAGCGGCGCAGCGAAAGTCATGCCGCGCTGGCGGCACTCGTCGACGTCGTACTTCGGCGCCTCGAACTCGTAGCGCACGAACTCGAGCTGGGCCGTGTTCGAGAAATCCGTGATCGGGAAGACGGACTTGAAAACCGCCTGCAGGCCCTCGTCCGGACGGCCGCCCGCGGGCTCCTTCACCAGCAGAAACTGGTCGTAAGACGCCTTCTGAACCTCGATGAGGTTCGGCATCTCCGCCACTTCATGAATTTTTCCGAAGAACTTACGAACTCTTTTTCGACCGGTAAAAGTCTGTGCCATCTGGCCCTTTGCTCCGTCGCATGATCGGAGGCTACCGGTGCGACTCTCCGGATGGCCGCAATCCAATCGCGGCCGTCCGGACAGGCGCGTGGCGCCGTATCTATGTCTCGCCGCCCTGCGGCGATGGTGGAGGTCCAGCGCCGCAGCGCACGACCTCCGCATTCGAAATCACTTCACCCAGCGTGCACGCGAGCCGCGGCCCGCGCTCTCCTTGCAGATGACCCCCGGGTGTCGCTGCGCGCACCCGGGGACCGTCTATCGCTTTGACCCCCGGGCTCGCTGCGCTCGCCCGGGGATTTCGCCAAGTAATCGCGTTCGCGATTACTTCAGCTCGACCTTGGCGCCGACCTTCTCGAGGGTGGCCTTCATCTTGTCGGCCTCATCCTTGGCGACGCCTTCCTTCACGGTCTTCGGCGCGCCCTCGACGAGGTCCTTGGCTTCCTTCAGTCCGAGACCCGTGAGGGCGCGGACTTCCTTGATCACTTCGATCTTCTTGTCGCCGGCGCTGGCCAGGACGACGGTGAACTCGGTCTTCTCCTCGGCCGCGGCAGCACCGCCGCCGCCGGCACCCGGAGCCGCCGCAACCGCCACCGCGGCGGCCGCCGACACGCCCCACTTCTCCTCGAGCATCTTCGCGAGCTCGGCCGCCTCGAGGACGGTCAAAGAGGAGAGATCATCAACAAGCTTCGACAGATCAGCCATTGGTCATATGTCCTTCAGGTTCGAACCATTCGATCAGTGCAAACGCCGTTACGCGGCGCTCTTGGATGCATAGGCCTGCACCACGCGGGCGACCTTCGCCGCGGGGGCATTGACGACTTGCGCGATCTTGGTCGCCGGAGCCTGAACCAGGCCGATGATCTTGGCGCGCAGTTCGTCGAGCGACGGCAGCGAGGCGAGTGCCTTCACGCCGTCGGGGTTGAGAGCCGTCTTGCCCATCGCCCCGCCAAGGATGACGAACTTCTCGTTCGCCTTGGCGAAGTCGGCCACGACCTTCGGTGCAGCGATGGGATCACCTGAGTAGGCGATCACCGTCGGACCCTTCATCAGGGCCGCGACTGACGCGACGTCGGTGCCTTCGAGAGCGATCTTGGCGAGACGGTTCTTCGCCACCTTCACCGAAGCGCCAGCCTGCCGAGCCTGCCTGCGCAGGGTCTGCATCTGAGCGACGGTGAGGCCAGCGTAATGAGCCACCACGACGACTCCGGAAGTCTTGAAAACTCCCTTGAGCTCTTCGATGGACTCTTGCTTGGCCGCTCGATCCACTCTTTGCTCTTTCTTCCTGGGCGGTCGCCGGAGGCGGCCGCCGGTTGCGACATGCCGCCGAGGCTCCGCTCCGCCGAAGCGGATTTGGAGACAGGACGACGCTCAGGGCCTGCGGGCGTTCGCCCATCGGCCTATCGCCTGTCCCCCGCGCGGCGGAAGCCACCCAGGTATCGAGGTTCAAACCACAGCGGACTGCACCCTCTCGGGCTCACCCGCCTCGGGTCGTTCCCCGTCTATGCAGGACATTAAGCGCGGCGATCACCAAGCGCGGCGATCACCGGCACCTGCAGTCTCGGACAGGTTGGCCGACCAAACCGGCCGGCCTCGCGCCTCTCGAAAAAACCGCGGCGTTTCCTCCTCCTTTCAGAGCGATCCCGCAGGATGTCCAAAAGGATTGAGTTCCTCGACGCTGTTGTTTTCCAGGGACGCATAAAGGCGCGCCGCCAAACGGGGCCGGCACGCCCATGCACTGCTATTTAGACCTTCCTGTCCGCCTTGCCAAGCCCAAAATCGCGCGATCCCGGCGGAGCTTCGGCGCCGCCGGAATCAACACGTCGGGAGGCACCCCGGCACCGCCCGCGGGCCGGCTCAGGCCTGCGGCAGCAGGGTCGCCGGCTCGACCTTCACCCCGGGCCCCATGGTGGACGAAATCGCCACCCGGTTGATGAACTGGCCCTTGGCTCCGGCCGGCTTCGCCTTGCTCACGGCATCGGCGAAGGCGCGGATATTCTCGACCAGCTTCTGCGCGTCGAACGAGGCCTTGCCGACGCCCGCCTGCACGATGCCGGCCTTCTCGACGCGGAACTCGACCGAGCCGCCCTTGGCACCCTTCACGGCGCCGGCGACATCCATGGTCACCGTGCCGACCTTGGGGTTCGGCATCAGGCCGCGAGGACCGAGCACCTTGCCGAGGCGGCCGACCAGCGGCATCAGGTCGGGGGTCGCGATACAGCGGTCGAAATCGATCTGCCCGCCGTTGACCTTCTCGACGAGGTCTTCGGCGCCGACGATGTCGGCGCCGGCCGCCTTGGCCTCTTCCGCCTTGGCGCCGCGCGCGAACACCGCGACGCGCTGGCTGCGGCCGGAGCCGTTGGGGAGCGCGACCACGCCGCGGACCATCTGGTCGGCGTGCTTGGGATCGACGCCGAGGTTCATCGCGATCTCGATCGTCTCGTCGAACTTCGCCTTGGCGCGTTCCTTGACCAGCTTCACCGCCTCATCGAGCGAGTAGAGCTTCTCGCGATCAATGCCCTGGCGGGCGGACACCGTTCGCTTTCCGTGCATCGCCATCGCCGTTACTCCCTCACCTCGATGCCCATCGAGCGCGCGGAGCCTTCGATCATGCGCATGGCCGCTTCGATGGTCTCGGAATTCAAGTCCTTCATCTTCTGCTCGGCGATCTCCTTGACCTGCGCCTTGGTGATCGAGCCGGCCTTGTCGCGACCGGTCGCCTTGGCGCCCTTCTCGATCTTCGCCGCCTTCTTGATGAAATAGGACACGGGCGGCGTCTTGAGCTCGAAGGTGAACGAGCGATCCTGGTAGATCGTGATCACGACCGGGATCGGCGAGCCCTTCTCCAGCTTCTGGGTCTGCGCGTTGAACGCCTTGCAGAACTCCATGATGTTCAGACCGCGCTGGCCGAGCGCGGGACCGATCGGCGGCGACGGGTTCGCCGCGCCGGCCGGCACCTGCAATTTCAGGAATCCGGTGACTTTCTTTGCCATGACTTCACTCCTGGCGATGGCGTGCACCAAGGTGCGTGCCGGTTCAGGGTTCGTGGTGCGGATCTGGGCGGTTGGCAGCCGCCGTCACCTCCCACGTCTCAGACTGCCGGACAGCGCCCGGCAGTCGCGCTCTTCAAAACGAGTTGGACAGCCGCGTCAAGTCCGCCGCGGTATTTCGGCTCGTGTTGAAACTCGTTAACCGCGCCTCCGGGCAACGCCCGCCCGGCTAGACCTTCTCGACCTGCCCGAACTCGAGCTCGACCGGCGTGGCGCGTCCGAAGATCGACACCGCCACCTTGAGGCGCGAGCGGGCGTCGTCCACCTCCTCGACCGTGCCATTGAACGAGGCGAACGGGCCGTCGGAGACTCGCACCTGCTCGCCGACCTCGAACGAGACCGACGGCTTGGGACGCTCGATACCCTCCTGCACCTGGTGCAGGATGCGCGAGGCCTCGGCTTCGGAGATCGGCATCGGCTTGTCGCCGGCGCCAAGGAAGCCCGTCACCTTCGGGGTGTTCTTGATGAGGTGGAACGCCTCGTCGGTGAGGTCCACCTTGGCCAGCACGTAGCCGGGGAAGAACTTGCGCTCGGTGTCGACCTTGCGGCCCCGGCGCACTTCCACGACCTTCTCGGTCGGGACGAGGATCTCGTCGAACAGATCGGCGAGGCCGCGTTGCTTGGCCTGCTCGCGGATCGATTCCGCGACCTTCTTCTCGAAATTGGAGTAGGCGTGAATGATGTACCAGCGCTTGGCCATGATGCGTTTTCCGCGCGAAGCGATTTAGAGGATTCCGAGGACCAGCGTCACCGCGAAACGGATGATCTGGTCGGCAACGAGAAAGAACACGGCCGCCGCTGCCGACATGATGAAGACCATCAGCGTGGTGATGCCGGTCTCGCGCCGGGTCGGCCACGTGACCTTCTGCATCTCGCTGCGGACTTCCTGCAGGAACTTGAACGGACTGACTTTGGCCATCGTCAATTCCAATTGAAAACGGAGCGAACGTCGGCGCCGCAACCCGCAGCGCCCCGGCCCAAATAGGAATTCGCCGCCCAACCTTGAAGGATGAGGCCGCCGTGCGGATCCTTTTTGGGGAGTATGTTCGCCGCGGAAGTCCGTCACCGGGCCGCAAGCGATGCAAGCTTCCTACTGCCCGCCCACCATGAGGTCAAGCCGGATGAAATTTCAGGGAGTTGGCGCCCGGCTTTGGCCCGGGTGATCAGCCGGCAATCGTTGGCTGCGCCTCAACCGCGCCAAGCCTGCCGGGCCCAGCAGCCCTGCGAGCGCAGGCTGGCAGGAGTGGAGGGGCTCGAACCCCCAACCCCCGGTTTTGGAGACCGGTGCTCTAGCCAATTGAGCTACACTCCTACGCGGGCGGCTATATAACCGCCTCCGCGTGCGCCGTCACCTCTTAACAGGGTGCCGCGCGCGAGAAATCGCAACCGGGATCGAAGGCCGATTCACCTCGAATGATCGGCCAGCCGGGCGGGCGGCGCCAGCGTGCGTTCAATGAGCTGTTCTGCCCGCGCCGGGTCGAGGCCGTGCGCATCAGCCGTGTCGGCCAGAAGCTGCGGGGACATCGTTTCGAAGAAGCTGCGGTAGCTGACGACGCGCTCGCGGCTCGGTGCCTGCGAATTGACGACGAGGCGCACCAGGTCGGGACGGGAATAATGGCCGGCGGTATCGATGATCGACTTCCAAGCCTTGATCATCCAGGCTTCCAGCGTTCCGTAGATGATCTGCGCCCCCTCGGTCGGAGGCACCAGAGGAATTCCGAGCGGCGCGATGATCGAACTGCCACCGCGGGCATAACGGATGTTCATCTTACCCTTGTGCGGAAATTCGTCGGGAATGTCGCTTTCATCGGTGATGCCGCAGGCTGAGAGAACGAACGCGCCCGCCTCGAGAGCATGGGCGCGCACCGAGGCATGGCCCCAGAACGAGCCGTGATCCGCGTCCCATTCTTCCAGCGAAGGCCCGGTGTGCAGCGCGAATGCGCCCGGAAACACGGCGATATGGATTTCCTCTCCGAGGCCGATCATGGCAGCGCGCACGAGCGTCATGAGATGCTCGCCGCAGATCAAGCCCCCGATGCGGCCGATGTCGGTATCGAAGACTTGGAAGTCGGCGGCGTCGCCCTGCCCCCAGAACATACGCTCCGTGAACGTCGGCATCGTCTTGCGATGGCGGCCCATGAGCTGACCGGCGCGGTCGAAGAACAGCAACGTATTGTAGATGGTGCTGACTTCGGGCCGTGGGTCGATCTCGTTGCACCCCATGACGACGTATACGCCGGCGCGCTTGGCGGCGGCACCCAGCCGCTCCGTATCCTGGCTCGGCGCGAGGACGGCGGCGTCACGGAACATGATCCGCCCCCCAGCCCAGGCCGGCAACGCGGAATCCCATCCCTCGGTCCAGTATGGATAGCCGGCGAGCCACACCTCGGGAAACGCCACGAGTTCGGCGCCGGCCGTCGCCGCTTCAGCGATATAGGCCTCCGCCCGGCTGAGCGAGGCCTCCTTGTCGAGAAAGCGGGGCGCCTTTTGGACGATCGCGACTTTGACTGTTTCACGTCCGCCGAGAACGGGTTTCCTGCCGATGGTCATGACAACCCCCTGGTTTGGTGCGATCCTTGCAGCGTGGTCCTGCCGGAAATTGATTGTGCTTCCGAGCGCCGGCCCGCGCATGCACCAGCGGGACGCGCGCCTTGATCGACCGGGACATGGCGCATGCAGTCCGAAGCGATTGTTGCCGTCAGATCGACGCAGGCGCTGCCGCGCGCGCAACGGTTTGCCTATTGGGCGGATGTCGTCAGCCAGACGTTTGTGTCGCTCGAATGCGATGCGCCCGACCGGCTGAACTTTCACGGCGGTGTCCGCCATCGTCAAATCGGCCTGGTCGGGATTACGGACGTCCGGGCCTCCGCGATGCGGGCGGCCCGCACGCGCGCCACGATCGCGCGCGCTCCGAGCGATGATGTGGTGGTCGTCCTGCATCTGACGGGCGCCTGCCGTGCCGGCCAGCGGTCGGCTACGGTCGAGCTCGCGTCACGCGCCGCCGCGATGGTCACCACAGACGAATGCTACTTCTTCGATTTTCCCGACGGGTTCCGCCAATTGGTCTTGAAGCTGCCGCGAGGCCTTCTGGCGGCAGACCACATCGCGCCCGAAGGACGGCCATCGCTGTCGTTGACGGCCGGTCCGGCGCGCCTGCTGCAACAGCTCGCGCTGTCGTCGCTGGACGACCCGGCGGCGTTCTCTGCCGACGAGACGATCGGGATTCAGCAGGCGTTCGCCGACCTGGTGCGCTCGGCTTGCGCGCATCGCGACGCGAGGTCCGACGCGGCCAGCGGTTCGCCGCGGTTTGCCGATGCCAGCCTGTTCATCCGCCAACATCTCGCCAATCCCGACCTCACCCCGTCGGCAGTGGCGGCCCACGTCGGCATGTCGGTGCGCAACCTCGCCCGCCAGTTCGCGCACAACGGCACCACCATCGATCGCATGATCTGGCGCGAACGGCTTGCCGCGGCGCGGCGCGACATGCTCGATCCTCGCTTGTCCGAGCGCTCGATCACCGAGATCGCCTTCTCGTGGGGATTCGGTGACGCGGCGCACTTCTCACGCAGCTTTTCCGCGGTCTACGGCATAGCGCCGAGCGCGTTCCGGAAAAGCGAGGCGCAATCCCGGTGAACCCCAGCGACAGGCCGCAAAGCTGTCCAAGTACGGAGGATTGGAGCGGGTGAAGGGAATCGAACCCTCGTCATCAGCTTGGAAGGCTGTTGCTCTACCATTGAGCTACACCCGCGAACCGCCAACAGATATCCGCAACACCGGCGGGGCGGCAACTGGTCAAAACAGAGCGTGTGGAACGGCCAAACCTGCGACGGCCGCGCCGCGCCTACCCAAGCTCGCGCCGCGAGCGCAGGCTGGTGGGGGAGGTAGGACTCGAACCTACGAAGGCTAAGCCAGCGGATTTACAGTCCGCCCCCTTTGCCGCTCGGGACACTCCCCCGTTCGCCGACGATGTCAGACGAAAAACGTCTGCAGGTGCCAGACGTTCGCGGCACTTATGGTGACGGCTCCCGTGAGTGTCAACCCAAGCTCTCGCGGCGGCGGCGAAGATCGGCGGACCGCCCGCGCCCCGAAAAATTGCCATCCAATACCAGCCGTGACACAAGGCGGCATGCGCAGACCCCGTCCGCCGCGTTCCAACCAGCCGCGCCGCCCGCCAACCCGCGGCGGCCGGCCAGACCCGCGCGCGCGTCGCCCATGGCGTCCGCCGGCCCGCGACCGCGACGGGCCCGTCATCCTCTATGGCTGGCACAGCGTCAAAGCCGCGCTGGAAAATCCGCACCGCCGCTTCCACCGGCTGATCGCCACGGAGAACGCCCTGCGGCGGCTGCAGGATGACGAGGTGCCGCTGCCGGTCGAGCCCGAGCTCGTCCGTCCCGACGAGATCGACGAACTGGTCGGGCCGGACGCCGTCCATCAGGGACTGCTGGCGGAAGTCGATCCCCTGCCCTCGCCCGAGCTCGACGACGCGGATCTGAGCGGCGTCATCCTGGTGCTCGATCAGATCACCGATCCGCACAATGTCGGAGCGATCCTGCGCTCGGCCGCCGCCTTTGCGGTGACCGCCGTGGTCACCACTGCGCGGCACAGCCCCGAGGCAACGGGCGCGCTCGCGAAAGCCGCCTCGGGCGCACTCGAATATGTGCCGATGGTGATGGTGCCGAACCTCGCGCGCGCGCTCGACACGCTCAAGAAGCGCAACGTGTTCGTGATCGGGCTCGATTCGAGCGGAGACGTCGACCTCGCCAAGGTCGACCTGACGGCGCCAGTGGCGATCGTGCTGGGGGCCGAGGGCAAGGGCCTGCGCCAACTCACGCGCGCGACCTGCGATCAGGTCGCGCGACTCGACATGCCCGGCAAGATCAAGAGTCTCAACGTGTCCAACGCCGCCGCGCTCGCACTTTACGTCGCGGCGCGGCGGGTCGCCGGCCTCACCTGACGTAGTAGCGCGGCTGACGCGGACGATACGACGGGCGGTGATAGCCGGGCCTGACGACGACGCGCGTGCGCGTGCGGTAGTAAGGCCGATAGCCGCGATAGACGTGGCGGCGCGCGCGCGGCCAGCCGTAGTAACGCGGCGGCGGCGCGTAGTAGGGATCGTAGCTGCGCACGGGCGCGTAGCTCGCGACCGGCTCGTAGCCGACGCCGGCGTAGAGCGAGCCGCCGTTGACGTAGCCGCCGGAGACCACCGGATAGTCGTAGGTGCCGGGCCAGCCCCACGCCGGAGCAGGACGCGCGCAGCACGGCGAATAGGTCGGCTGCGCGTAATACGTCGGCTGCACCGCGTAATAGGTGGTCTGCGCGATATAGACCGGCTGCGCATACGTCTGATAGCCGTAGCCGTAACCACCGCCACAGCCATTCCAGCCGCAGCCAAGTGCCGGCACGGTCGCGGCGCCGAGAGCGCCGGCGACGACCGCAGCGGCCAGTACACCCAATCGACGGTTCGACATTGTAACTCCCTGTCAGCTCGAGCTTGATCTGTCGTTGGCGTCACCATGCCACGGGCATGGTGCACGCAAAAACGGTTTCCGCCGTAAAGGTTTACGGCCGGTGGCGACGGTACGTGTCGGGCGTGACGACGACCGGCGGCATTCCATAGGGCGGCGGAATGGTCACCGGCGTGGGTTGCGAGGCCGCACCCCAGCTCCGGCTGTAGGGAGCCGCCGGCGCCGGCGCGCGCGGGATGTCGCGCTCGAGGCGGCCGTAACGCGGCGGGCGGCCCGTCCGCGGGAAGTATCGGCGCGGAAGTGGTGCGCCCACCGTCGGCGGAAACAGCGGGTAGATCACCTGCGGCGCGATGTAACCCGGGCGTGCGAGGCCCCAGTCGCCCTCGATCACGGCCCAGGATACGTCCTGCCCGTACATCATGATGGGAACGCCCGGCCGTCCCGGCACCACGATCACAGGTCCGGTCTCGGACGCGACTGCGCTGCCGGCGATCAGCCAGCATCCAACAGCGACGACGACGTGCTTGCGAGCCATGCCTTGCCTCAAACAAAGAGGCCGGGAGCGTAAGGCGATCGCGTAAAGGCGCCCTTCACCAACGCGGTAATTCGCTCGGTAACATTAATCGCAGCTTGCGGGAATGCGCCCAATCAGGCGGCCGGCTCGCGCAGCAGGTCAGGAGCGGCGCCAGTGTCGAGCCGCTTCACGAACTCGTCGTGGACGTTGCACGCGGTCACGCGCAGATAGCTCGTGATCGATGGAAAGTCCGGTTTGCGCAGCTTCTGGAAGATCGGCATCGCATCGAAGTAGGCCTGGGCGAACGGCTGCGGCACGTCCATTGCACGCTTGCGCGCATGCGCACCGAGCGTGCCCATATGCCTCGCGAGGTCGGTCCGCAGCTCGTGCCACGAATCCGCTCCAAGACCCGGCGGCACCGGATAGCGGTCGAACACCGAGAGCACGAGATCGGTCAACGCCGCGACCCGTGCCCCCCGACGAACCGGATCGTCGTCGTCGTCGCGCAGCACGCCCTCGACGATCTCGCCGACCATGGCAAGCCCGAGCGGATAGGCGCGCCAGCGCGCGATCTCGACGGCTTCGCGGAACTCCGGTTCGGCGAACAGCACCTTGGCGTAGTGGCCGGCACGCGCACGCGAATATTCGTAGATGCCCTTCTGCACCATGAAGGCCGCGTTCTGGTCGATGAAGTCGGCAAGTCCGCGCGCATCGCGAATCGCTGGGCGGCGGCGGAAGACATCAAACAACGGCATTCGATCCTACCTGTCTGGCCGGCGCCCGGCGATCCGGCGGCGGCACCCGAAAGCCATGTTCCTTCAACGTGCATAAGCCGTTGAACTAGCCGAAAGTCTTATAAGTGCCGGTCGAGGCGGGTGGTAGCCTACTCAATCAGGTTCCGGCCGAAAACGACACATCAACAACACTTTGCGGGCGGGACAGGGACAGCGAGGGAGAAACGCGCCCGCGAGGGTTCGGCACTCTCTCGGCATTTCACATCCGGCGCGCTTGATCGTCCGGAGATTTGAGGGAGGGTTCGAACCCCATGGCCACCAGTTCCAACGATGAAGCTCACTGGAGAAAGACGACGAGGTTGATGTGGACCTACCTCGCGATCTGGGCGTTCTTCGGCTACGTCGTCCATTTCTTCGTCATCCCGCTCAATTCAATCACCATCCCGATCCTGAAGTTCCCGCTCGGCTTCTACATGGCCGCGCAGGGATCGCTGATCGCGTTCGTCGTCATGCTGTTCATGTTCGCACGCCAGCAGGACCAGATCGACCGCGAGTTCGGCGTGGCTGAAGACGAGTAGGGAGGCGACGCAGATGGCTACGCAATCATCAGCCGCCGGCTCGGATTTCATCAAGAATCTGGGCCGCATGTACGGCTTTTACACGGGCGGGTTCCTCGCCTTCGTGCTCTTCCTTGCGCTGCTCGAATGGGTCGGCGTTCCGAACAGGATCCTGGGCTACCTGTTCGTGTTCTTCACCCTCGCCGTCTACGCCGTCATCGGCATTATGACGCGAACCGCGCAAGTCTCCGAATACTACGTCGCCGGCCGCCGCGTGCCCGCGTTCTACAACGGCATGGCCACCGGTGCCGACTGGATGTCCGCGGCCTCGTTCGTGGGCATGGCAGGCACGCTGTTCCTGCTCGGCTACGACGGCCTCACCTGGGTGCTCGGCTGGACCGGCGGTTACGTGCTGGTGTCTGTGCTGATCGGCCCATACCTGCGCAAGTTCGGCGCTTACACGGTGCCGGATTTCATGGCGTTCCGCTTCGGCGGAAACCTGGCGCGCGGCATCGCGGTGCTCGTGCTGGTCTGCTGTTCGTTCACGTATGTGACGGCGCAGATCTTCGGCACGGGCATCATTGCCTCGCGCTTCCTGGGCATGGACTTCACCATCGCCGTGTACGTCGGCCTCGCGGGCATCCTCGTGTGCTCGATGCTGGGCGGCATGCGCGCTGTGACGTGGACCCAGATCGCCCAGTACATCGTGCTGATCGTCGCCTACCTCACTCCGATCGTCATCCTGTCGACCAAGCACTACGGCATTCCGATCCCGGAACTGACCTACGGCACGGCGATCGCGGAGATCACGGCGCGCGAGCAGCAGATGCTGCAGCAAGGGCTGGCCACGGCGGCAAATCTCAAGCCGCACATCCAGCCGTTCTTCACCTACACGCCGCTCAACTTCTTCGCGATCTGCCTCTGCATGATGGTGGGCACCGCGTCCCTGCCGCACATCCTGATGCGCTACTTCACCACGCCGAGCGTGCGTGAGGCGCGTCAGTCGGTGGCGTGGTCGCTGTTCTTCATCTTCCTCCTGTACTTCTCGGCGCCGGCCTACGCGGCGTTCTCGAAGCTGGAGGTCTACACCAACATCATCGGCAGAGACCTCGCGAGCATCCGTCCCTGGATGTTCACCTGGGGCGACCTGGGCCTGATCCAGATCTGCGGCAAGAACGCCGCCAGCGTTCAGGCCGTGATTGATGCGTGTAAGGCCATCGCCGGACATCCCGGCGTGGTGCGGCTGCAGGACTTCGTGATCAACACGGACGTGATCGTGCTCTCCACTCCGGAGATCGCGGGCCTTCCGTACGTGATCTCGGGCCTCGTCGCCGCCGGCGGTCTTGCCGCCGCACTGTCGACCGCCGACGGCCTGCTGCTGGCCATCGCCAACGCGCTCAGCCACGACGTCTACTACAAGATGCTGGACCCGAACGCGCCGACGGTACGCCGGCTCACAGTCGCCCGCGTCCTGCTGCTGGTCGTGGCGATACTCGCGGCCTTCACCGCCTCGACACGACCAGCGGACATCCTGGCCATGGTCGGCTGGGCGTTCTCGCTGGCGATGGCGGGCAACTTCCCAGCGCTCGTGATGGGCATCTGGTGGAAGCGCGCGACGTCCACGGGAGCGATCGCAGGCATGCTCGCCGGGTTCGGCCTGTGCCTGTTCTACCTGCTGGTGACGCGCTACTTCCCCGGCTTCGGCGTGAAGTACGCTTTCATGACGACGCTCTACACGCCGGCGGGGGCACCCATGGTGAAGGACATGGCCGCGGCCATGGCCGCGCCCAATGCGATGGATTCCTGGGTGACGCTCGCGCACCCGCTGGCGAACAAGGTGGGTTGGTTCAACCTCACCAATATCGCCTGCGGCCTGCTCGGCGCGCCGCTCGGCTTCCTCGTGATCTACGTGGTCAGCCTCATGGGCAAGGAGCCGTCGGCCGAGATGCAGGCCTACGTGGACGAGATCCGCAAGCCGCGCGGCCGGACGGTTCTCGAGGAAAAGACCGCCTGATCGGCGCTCACACGAACGACGGAGCGGGGTCCTTCGGGACCCCGCTTCTGTTTGAGGACGCCGTCGTCCGCGATCTCGGCTGCGCCCGCATGACGCTTGCCGGCCGCGCGTCGGGCCGGCATGGTGATCCGCCGCAGGAATACGCCACGTGAACGCCCCGCAAACGGTTCTCAGCCTCTGGTACTTCCACCTGCCGAATTTCGTGCTGGCGGCGCTGATGTACACGCTGCTCGGCCGCGCCCTGCTCGGGCTGATGGTCGAGGACAATTCTTCCAATTACATCTGGCGCTTCTTCTGCCGCATCACCGACCCGTTCGTCGCCGTGATAGCCCTGGTGACGCCGAAAGCAACGGCGCCGGTCGTGCTGTGGCTGTTCGGTGTCGTCTGGCTGTTCTGGCTGCGCGTGCTGCTGCTTTACGCTTTCCTTCTGGCCGGCATCGTGCCGCGCGCGGGATAGGCCATGGACCGCAACTTCTATTATATCGGCATCGCGTTCTTCGGCATGATCAACGGGCTGTTCAACCAGTCCTGGCTGCTGTTCTCCCTGGTGCACGTCCAAATCCTCGCCCCCGCGCTGCTGTTCGGCAGCACGTCGCTCACGCTCCTGTTCTCCTCGCTGATGGTCTCGACCGCCACCGTCATTCTGGCCGGCATCCCAGCCGCCATCTACGAGCGCCTCACCGGCGCCAAGGATGATTCGAGCGAGGCATCCCTATGGATCTGGCTGGCCGGAACTGCCCTGCTGACCTTGCCGGCGATCGGCAATTTCATCGAAATCGGCCTTTAGGCGGATCACAATTCGCTTCATGATCGCGCGCTAGCCCTTTGTGGCTGTGCGATCTTTTCCGCGCCTCGGGGATACACCGGCCGCCGGGATCGATTCCGGCTGCACGGCATTGTGAGGCCGGTGAGCAATTTTTGACCTTGATCGCCGTGCCGATTGCCCGACTCTCCGACCTTACGCCTCGCTCGTCCGGAGCTGCGCCGTGGAATACATGCGTCGTATCGCCTACGAGACCGTGCTGCGGGCCTGCGGCTTCGCGGCACTCGCCATCTTCTGCGTGATGATCGGGTTATCGTTCAACCCGCGGGTGGCGTTCCAGACCGGCGGGGGTTTGACCATGCTGGTGACCCTGGTCCTGCTGTTCAAGTCGCGCGAGGCGCGCACCAAGCCGTATAGCCGCACCGAAATGTGGCTCTACCTCGAGAAGGACCAGCGGCCGCCCGAGGCCTATGCCCAGATCGCTAGTGCGACCGTGCTGCGCGAAACCTATCTGACCTTCGCGCGCTGGACCTGCTTCATCGCCATCGTGATGTGGAGCATCGCGCTCCTTCTCTCGCTGCTGGCGGGAATCTTCGACCTCGACTTTTCGACTCCCATCTGAGCAACGGCGGCGCGGCCGCCGGGGCGGCTTGTTTTGCGCCGCAAAACCGACCGTGGCCTAACGGCCACACCCTCAAGCTGCGACACGCTGCACGGTATCGATAGCCTCGTTCAGGTGGAACGAGGTGCGGGTTGCGACGTTCATCCCGATACCCCTGCCATGGCTTCCGCCAGCCGAGGACGTGCCGATGTCGCCCACCAACATTGCGTTGAGCAATCTTCGGGCCGTCGTCATCGTCATCGTGCTCGCGTTTCACTCGGTCCTTCCCTATATCGCGGCGCTTCCGGCGGAGCCCTTCCCGTTCGACCAGGCGCCCCACCGGTGGCTGGCGTTCCCGATTGTCGATAGCCAGCGCTGGTTCGGCTTCGACCTGTTTTGTGCATGGCAGGACGTCAGCCTGATGTCCCTGATGTTCTTCCTGTCGGGGCTGCTCACGGCCCCGAGCTTGCAGCGCAAGGGACCGCGGCGCTACCTGTCGGACCGCATGTGGCGGATTGGCGTGCCGTTTCTGGTCGGCGTCGGTATCCTCAGCCCAATCGCCTACTATGCCTCCTACCGGGTGACGGCGGTCGACCCGGGTGTCCCTGCCTTCTGGGGCCACTGGCTGTCGCTCGGATTCTGGCCCTCCGGTCCGCAATGGTTTCTCTGGCAACTGTGCGCTCTCGGCGTGCTCGCCGCGGCGCTCTGGCGGTTCGCGCCACGCTGGGCCGGGCGGCTCGGTGAATTGGGCCGCGATTGTCGAGATCGCCCGCTGCACTTCTTGCTCGCGCTGAGCGGCATGTCCGCGCTGGTCTACGTCCCGCTGGCCGTCGTCTGGTCGCCGTGGGCCTGGGAGCAGTTCGGGCCCTTCTCCATCCAGCTCAGCCGGCCCCTGCACTACGCGGTTTATTTTTTCGCGGGCTTTGCGCTTGGCTACCACGGCCTCGATCGCAGCCTGCTGCGCTTCGACGGCCCTATGGCGCGGTACTGGGCGGCCTGGCTTGCGGCGGCCCTCGTCGCCTTCGGCCTGTGGGGTGGGCTGACGTCACTCACCTTTCCCGATTGGGACGCGAGCCCGATCACGGTGCAGATCGGTGCGAGCCTCGCCTTTGCCCTCGCCTGCGCCACAGGCGGGCTGTCGCTGCTGGCGGCCTGCCTGCGCTGGCTGCGCACCAGCAGGCGTGCGCTCGATAGCCTGTCGCGCCATGCCTACAGCATGTACCTGCTGCACTACGTGTTCGTCGTCTGGCTGCAGTATGCGCTGCTCGAGAGTGACGCGCCGGCGCCGTTCAAGGCGGCCCTGGTTCTGACAGGCTCGGTTGCGTTGAGCTGGGGCGCGAGCGTTGCGCTCGGCAAGACCGCCATGGCCGCTTACGGGCTTGCCGGGCCGCAACAGCGACAGGCGCGCGCGATGATCACCAACCAGCGCAGTTGAAGGAACGCTGGCATGGCCCTGCAGTTCACCCTCGCATCACGGAACCTCTTTCAAGACCGGCTGCGCTTCGTCGCAACCATGATCGGCATCGTGTTCTCGGTGGTGCTGGTGATGGTGCAGATGGGCCTGTTCCTCGGATTTGGGCGGATGGTCACGACGATGATCGATCATGCCGACGCCGACCTCTGGATCGTCCCGCGCGGGGCGAAGTGCTTCGAGGATCCCTCGCTGCTGGATCTTCGCAACCGCGATCGGGCCATGGCCGTCGACGGCGTCGCAGACGCTGTTCCGCTTGTGATCGGCTTCGCAGACTGGCGTCTCAAGAGCGGAGAGATGACGCCAATCTTCGTTGTCGGAGCCGATCTGCGCGACAAGACCCTCCAGCCGTGGAACGTCGTGGAAGGGAAGGCCGATTCCCTGTCGGCGCAGGGCGCGGTCGCGGCCGACCGTTCCTATTTCGGCCGGCTCGGCATCTCGGGCCTGAACTCGACCGCCCAGATCCGCGGCCATGACGTGAAGGTCGCGGCGCTCACCGACGGCATTCGGTCGTTCACGACGACGCCCTATGTCTTCGTCGATCTGCGCCGCGCCCGCAACTACACCGGCATTCCCGCCCAGAAGGCCAGCCACATCATTGTACGCTTGGCGCCGGCCGCCGACGTCGAGCGCGTGCGCCAGGGCTTGCAGGCGTTCTCCTCCGATATCGAGGTGCTGACCCCCGAGCAGTTCCGCGACCGCAGCCGTTCGTTCTGGCTGTTCGGCACCGGCGCGGGTGCCGCCCTCTTCGCCGGCGCGCTGCTCGGGCTCATCGTCGGCACCGTCATCGTCGCGCAGACGCTCTATTCGAGCACAAAGGACCACCTCAACGAATTCGCCACCCTGCGTGCGATGGGCTCATCCAATCAGTACATCTATCGCGTCATCATCCATCAGGCGCTGCTCAATGCGGTGATCGGATTCGTGATCGCCGGCGTCATCGGAGCGATGGTTGTGCAGGCGACCGCCAAGAGCGCCCTTCCGATCGTGATCACTCCGACGTTGGTCGGCGGGCTGCTGCTGCTCACCGTCGTCATGTGCGTCGTCTCGGCCATCGCCGCCATCGCGCGCGTGACGCGGATCGATCCAGCCGTGGTGTTCACTCGATGAGCGACATCGTCGTCGAAACACATGCGGTCACGAAGACACTCGGCAGCGGCGCCGCACGCGTCGAGGCGCTCAAGGACGTCAGCATGACCCTGCGCGCGGGCGAGCTGACGCTGCTGATGGGGCCATCGGGCAGCGGCAAGACCACGCTGCTGCTGATTCTCGGCTGCATGCTTACGCCCACCGCCGGCGAGGTGCGTCTGTGCGGCACGCCGACTGCGGGCGCGAATACGGAAGATCTCGCCCGCATCCGGCGCGAGCATGTCGGCTTCGTATTCCAGTCCTATCATCTGTTCCCCACGCTCACCGCCGCGGAGAACGTGCAGCTCGCACTCGACGTGCGCGGGGATCGGGACCGCACCGCGCGGGAGCGGGCCTGCGCCGCACTCGGCCAGGTGGGGCTCGCCCACAAGATCCGCTCGTATCCGCGCGAGCTCAGCGGCGGCGAGCAGCAGCGCGTCGCCATCGCGCGCGCCATCGTCGCCAATCCCTCGTTGATCCTCGCCGACGAACCCACTGCGGCCCTCGACGGACGCAATGGGCAAGGCATCATGAAGCTGCTGGCGGAAAATGCACACCAGCGTGGCCGCGCGGTGATGGTGGTGACCCACGATCCGCGCGTGATGCCCTTCGCCGACCGGATCATCGAAATCGAGGACGGCCGCCTGACGCACGAGCAACCAGGCGGTGCGAAGCGCGTCCGTCTGCCCAAGGCCACGGCCTTCGGTGCGTGACTTCGCCGGGCTCTCGTCCGCCGGCGTCGCAACGAACAGAGAGACGGATCCGCATGAGCCTGCGCAACGAACTCGTGCGCCTGGGGTTGCGCTGGTTCATCAAGCGGCGCAGCCGTGACCAGACCCTGGAGAGCTGGCGGCGCGAACTCGCCGGCATGGTGGCGCTGATCCCGCAGCCGCCGGCGGGCACGCAGGTCGCGCATCTCGATGCGGACGGCGTGCGCATTCACCGCATCGCCACGCCCGCGACGCGGGACACGCGGCATGTCCTCTATCTGCACGGAGGCGCCTACGTCTCGGGCGGGCCCGCGCACTATCGCCACTTTACATGGCGCATCGCCTCGGCGGCGCAAGCTTGCGTATGGGTTCCGGAATATCGCCTGGCGCCGGAGCATCCGTTCCCGGCCGCGGTCGAGGATGCGGTCACCGCCTATCGCTGGCTGACGCGGCGGGGAATCCATCCGCCACAGATCGCGGTGATGGGCGATTCCGCCGGCGGCGGGCTCGTGTTCGCGCATCTGCTGAAACTGCGCGACGAAGGCATCCTCCTCCCCGCGGCAGCGGTGGCATTGTCGCCGTGGACGGATCTCGCATTAGCGAGTCCGTCCCTGCAGCGGAACGCAAGGGCGGATCCAATGCTCTGCGCAGCGCAAGTGCCCGGGCTCGCACGGTTCTACCTCGGCGGCGCCGACCCGCGCATGCCTTACGCCTCGCCCGTCTACGGCGATCCGGCCGGACTGCCGCCAAGCCTCATCCACGTCGGCAGCGACGAGATCCTGCGTGACGATGCGGTGCGCATGGCCGACCGCCTGCAGGCCGCGGGCTGCGAGGTGACGCTCGAAGTGTGGCCGCGCATGCCGCACGTGTGGCACCTGCTCGCGCCGTTCGTACCCGAGGCAGGTCGCGCGATCAGGCGCATCGGCGATTTCCTGCGCGGCCGTCTGGCGGACGAGGCGCAAGCAGCCGTGCGCGGCAATGAAATCCGAGCCAAGACGACCTTGTGAATCGATGGCGGTTCTATGCTATAGGCCTTGCCTCACTCCCACGCTGGCCGTCGTGCCGGCGGCGCGTTTGATCGAGAAGACCTGCCGGGTTAGCTCAGTGGTAGAGCAGCGGTTTTGTAAACCGTTGGTCGCGGGTTCAAATCCTGCACCCGGCACCACCACCCGCCTTCTACCGCTCGCATCAACAAAGTGTGTTGATGCAGTGCGCAACAGCCGCAGCGCCGCCGCTTGCGACGTCCGGGCCGACGGTTGCGCCGCGACAATTCTCGGACGGTGACGACAATTTCCTCAATGGCACTCTGACGTTGACGCAAGTGCGTAAAACTTGCTCGCGGATTGCTCGCGCAAACCTGCGCGATCTCACATGCATCTGCCACCAAAATGCACGGCGATTTTACAAAAGCTTCATCGACACGCCTTGTTGTCGCCGCACGAAGCTTCACTACTGACCGCGGTTGATGAGCAACTCGGGTGGGCCGTAGTGCTTCGCACAATCACGATGCCGGAGGAGAATGCGATGACTGCTCTTGCTGCTGTTCGCGCGCCCGCTCCGTTTGCGCGTGCCGGTGTGCGTCCGACCTGCCCCGTCTGCAAGGACGAGCTGTTCGCCGCCACCGTGTCGGTGCATGTCCACGACGACCACATCCGTAATTGGTGGTCGTGCGACCGCTGCGGCCACCAATTCATGACGTGCGTCTCCGTCTTGTGTCCGGAGCCGCCGCGCCTGCAAGTGGCATAAGGCGGGTTGGCGCGGACGCCGCGCGACAGCGGCGGCCCGGCCCGATCGGCGAGGACGTTCTCGCGCCGTTACTGCTGCAGGCGGGCGCCGGCCAGCTCGACCGCTTTCCGCCAGCGGGCCATCTCCGACCTGGTCAGCGTCAACAGGTCTTTCGATGATCCGTGCACGGGATCGATGCCCTGCTCGATCAGGCTTTTCCGGGTGGCCGGCGATTCGAGAATGCGGGCAATCGCCGTGTTCAGCCGTTGGACCAGTTCGTCGGACATTCCGGCCGGTCCATAAACCCCGAACCACGCTGACACCTCGAAATCGGACATTCCGGCCTGCGCCATGGTCGGCACATCGGGCAACGCCGCAATCCGCTCGGTACTCGTGACGGCGAGCGGGCGCAACTTGCCCTCCGCGATGTGCGGCAGCAGCGGCAGGTAATGGTAGAACATGAACTGGACCTCGCCGCGCAGCAGGTCCGTGATCGCCTGAGCGCCGCCGCGATACGGCACGTGTGACGCCTTCACGCCCTCGCGCGCGGCGAACATCGCGCCTGACAGATGGTTCGACGTGCCGTTGCCCGAGGAGGCGTAGTTCGTCTGCCCCGACCGCGCGCGGACATATTCGATCAGGTCCTTGACGGTCTTTACCGGCAGCGAGGGATGCACCACCAGCACGTTGGGGGCCGTCCCGAACTGGATGATCGGCGAAAAGTCCGCGATCGGATCGTAGGCCACCTTGGGATAGACGTACGGATTGATCGAGTGCGTGCCGATGGTTCCCATCAGCAGCGTGTAGCCATCGGGCGCGGACCGCGCTGCGGCTTCGCTGCCGACCATGCCGCCAGCGCCGCCGCGATTGTCGATGACCACGCGTTGGCCGAGCGCCTCACCGAGCCGGTCGGCAAGGATGCGCCCGACGAGGTCGGTGGTGCTGCCGGCCGGGAACGGCACGATCAGCGTGACGGGACGGGTGGGGTACTGCTGCGCTGCCGCGGAGCTCCCCGCCAAGGCCGAGATCACCGCAACCAACATCACAGCGGCGAGCCGCTTGGCCATGGCGATTCCCTCCAGCTCATGTTTTGTCTATGCAGCAGGAACTATCCGTCAAGCACAGGGCGAACTCAAGCGACTTGCAACCTTTCATTGTCTAGGATGGCGCACGGCGCGCCGGGAGTGAGGGATGTTCTTCGAACTGCTGCGCTCGAGACGGTTCGCGCCGTTGTTCTGGTGCCAATTCTTCAGCGCCTTCAACGACAACTTCCTGCGCAGCTCGCTGGTCTTCCTGATCCTGTTCAAGCTGGCGAGCGCCAACTCCGAGGCCCTGATTGCATTGGCCGGCGCGGTGTTCATCTTCCCCTTCTTCGTCCTGTCGGCGCTGGGCGGCGAGATCGCCGACCGCTTCGATAAGGCCGTCGTCGCGCAACGCCTGAAGTTCGTGGAGATCGGCGTCGCGGTTGTTGCCATCGCCGGGTTCTGGTCGCATTCGGTCGAGACCTTGTTTGCCGCGCTCTTCGGGTTCGGCGTGATCGCGGCCCTGTTCGGCCCGATCAAGTACGGCATCCTCCCCGATCATCTCGCGCGCACCGAACTTCCCGCGGGCAACGCACTGGTCGAAGGGGCGACCTTCGTGGCCATCCTGCTGGGCACCATCGTCGGCGGGCTCGCCGCGCGCGGCGGAGGCGACCCGGCCGGGTTTGCCACACTGATGATCGTGTTCGCGCTGCTGTGCTGGATCTCCGCCCTGTTCATTCCACGCACGGGAAGCGCAGCGCCCAACCTGACGATCACCGCCAACATCTTCACCTCGACTTTCGGATTGTTGAGCGCGCTGCGCGCGAACCCGAGATTGTGGTGGGGCGCACTCGTGGTGAGCTGGTTCTGGCTGGTGGGCTCGGTGGCTCTCGCGCTGCTGCCACCGCTGGTGAAGAACGTCGTCGGCGGCACCGAAGAGGTCGTCACGCTCTATCTCGCCATCTTCTCCGTGGCCGTGGCGGCCGGATCGGCCCTCGCCTCTTATATCGCCGCCGGGCGCATCGTGCTGACGCCGACGCTGGCCGGCGCCGTACTGCTGGGCGTATTCGCTCTCGACGTCGGCTGGAGCACACTCGGGGCGCCTGCGCGTCCGGCGACGCTCGGCATCGCCGAGGCGCTCACGACGGGCCGGGGTGTGCGAATGGCCGTGGACCTCGCCGGTCTCGCCGTGGCCGGCGGGCTGTTCATCGTTCCGGCGTTCTCCGCCGTGCAGGCCTGGGCCGGGGCCGACCGGCGCGCACGGGTGATTGCGGCCGTCAACGTGCTCAACGCCGCCTTCATGACGGCGGCCGGCATCGCCATCGCGCTGCTGCAGAAGGCAGGCGCAACGCCGCCGCAGCTCATGCTGTTTATCGGCGCCGCCAATCTCGCCGTAGCGCTCGCGATCGCGCGCACCATGCCCGACTCGCCGTTGCGCCTGTCCGCTGGGCGGCGCGACACACCGTCCTCCGTCCGGGATTGATTGGTCAAACTGAGGACAGCGATGAGCGAAACGAGCCGCCGCACCGTCCTCACCGCCGCCGCCGTTGTCGCAGCCTGCCCATTCGCGCCCGCGCACGCAGCGGCACCGCCGGTGCGCCGGCAAGCCCCGGGCTTCCATCGCGTGCGCATCGGCGATCACGAGGTTACGGCCGTGCATGACGGCGTGTGGTTACGCCCGATCGGCGCCGACTTCGTACGCAACGCCGATTACAGGGACGTGCAGCAGGCGCTGACAGCCGCATTCCAGCCGCCGGACCGCCTCCCCGTCCCCTTCACGCCACTTGCGGTCAACATCGGCCGCAGGCTCGTCCTGATCGACACCGGCACCGGGGGGCAATTCGCGAGCTTCGCACCGCAATCCGGCACCTGGGCTGAAAACTTCGCGGCATCGGGAATGGATCCGGCCGATATCGACGCCATCCTGATCTCGCATTGCCATCCAGACCACATCAATGGCCTCAAGACGAAGGACAACGCGCTCACGTTTCCCAACGCCGAGATCTTCGTCGCCGCGCCGGAATGGGACTACTGGATGGATGATGCCAACCTGAGCGGGGCTTCGGACACGGCCCGGCCGCAGTTCCTCAACGCCCGGCGGATCTTCCGCGACCTCGCGGATCGGGTCACGCGCTTTTCGCCGGGACGCGAACTCGTCCCCGGCATCACATCGATCGCGGCCTACGGCCACACGCCAGGACATACCGTGTTCGCCGTTACCTCGGGCGATCAGTCGCTGCTGGTGCTGGGCGACACGAGCAACAATCCCTACCTCTTCGTGCGCAATCCGCAGTGGCAGGCGATCATCGACGTCGACGGGCCGCTCGCGGCCGCCACCCGCATGGCGCTGCTCGACCGAGCCGCGGCCGATCGCATGCTGGTGCACGGCTATCATTTTCCGTTCCCGGCGCTCGGCACGATCATCCGGACCGCGAGCGGGTACGATCTGGCGCCCGCCATGTGGTGGCCGCAGCCTTGACGCCGGAAGGAACGCGACGCGGCCGCGCGGATTGACCTTGCGAAGGGAGAACCGCGATGACCAAGACACCGCCCGCACCGCCCGACAACCGCAGCCCGAAAGGACCCGGCTCCGCGCCGCCGCAAGTGACCAACGACGACATCAAGCGCTCGGCGCCGAACGATCCCGACCAACAGGGGCGGACCGGCAACAGCAAGCAGAATACGACCCATCAGGGCTATCAGCAGGATCGGTGACAAAATCCGAGGCCCGCGGCCGTTGACGCACTGGTCGTGCCTGCGCTCGTGCCTGCCCATGGTGTCTCACATCTCCATGCCCGTGGGTCAATTGATGCACGACGGAACAAGTTCCGACGTCAATTCGTGAGGCGCAGGCCTGCGAACACCCCCAGCCCTGGCCGCAGATAGCCCAGCGGGTCCTCATAGCGCGCATCGAACAGATTGTCGGCGCGGGCGAACAGCGTCGCCTGCGACGAGAGCGCGTAGTTCGCCGCGAGGTTGATAGTCATGTAGCTCGGCGAGACCGGCCTCGGATCGAGGCCGGCCCGGTCGACGTCGACACGAGACCCTACCCAGATCAATGTCGAGCTCAGGGTCAGCGCATCGCGCTGCCAGACGAGCTGCGCGCTGTACTTGTCCTTGGGGCGGCGTTGCAGCGGCACCTGGGTCAGCGCATTGCGCGCAATGGTATAGCTATAGTCGCCCCGCAGCTGCAGTTCGTGAGTGACGCGCCAGGTGATGAAGCTCTCCGCCCCATGCATGACCGCGCGGTCGACATTGATCAACGTGGTGCAGAAGGTGTTGCAGTTGATCAGGTCGTCGACGTCGTTGCGGAAGTAGGTCGATCCGAAGCGCACGCGGTCTCCCAACAGCGGCTGCTCGAATCCGGCGTCGTAGCCCCTCGCCCGCTCGGGGCGCAGGTTGGGATTGGCAAAGAAGAACGGCGGGAAATCCTGATAGAGCTGCGAGAGCGAGGGCGCCTTGAACCCGGTGCCGTAGCTCGCCTTCAGCTTGGTCTCCGTGCCCGGGACGAGGAACGCGGCTGTCGTGCGCCAGGTTGCATGGTTGCCGAACTGGTCATTGTTGTCGTTGCGCAGGTTGGCGACGAAAAAGAACCGCTTCGCCACCTCCGACTGGATCTCGGCGAAAGCGCCCCGATTGCCGACCTCGCGCGCGAGCACACCGGTGTTGATGCTCTCGACGTCGTGCTCGAGGCCAAGCACCAGCACCTGGCCCGGCGCCATGATGATGTCGCCGCGCCAATCGTACTTGTCGCGCTCGCCCTTGGTCGTGGTCGGCACAAGGTCGGGCGGCCCGTTCCAGGTCCACAGGTTGGAATGGGCAGCGCCGAAGCGGTTGACGAAGCGCCCGTCCAGAAGCGTCCACACGGCTTCGCCGCGCGTGAAGAACTGATGGTTCTGCTGCTCGGTCTGAGCCGCTGACGCCACGCCCGCGAACAGCGGCGGAGGGAAGTCGGTACCAGTAAAGCGCACCGTCGCATCCGTGTAGCGAGCCACGAAGTTGAGCGAGAGGTTGTCGGACACGTCGGCACCGAGCTTGGTGGAGGCCGTCGTATTGTCGTAGTAGTTGCCGATCGCGGCCTGGCCCGGCAGCAGGAAGCGCTCCGGCGTCACACGCACGTTGCCCGTGTGCACGCGCGCCACGTTGAACGCGTAATTGAATCTGTCGGTGGCCCCGCGTACTCCGGTGGCCTGATTGAACGTCTCAAACGACCCGCCTTCGGCCATGACGTGCGCCTTCGGCGGCCCCTCGCCTTTCTTCGTGGTGATCGAGATCACGCCGCCGATCGCATCCGCGCCGTAGAGCCCGCTCTGCGGTCCGCGCAGCACCTCGACCCGCTCGATGTCGTCCGTCGGCAGGTGTGCGAAGTCGAAGATGCGGTTGGCCGAACTCGGATCGCTGACGTCGATGCCGTCGATCAGCACCTTCACGTGGCTGGAGTTGGTGCCGCGAATGAACACCGAGGTGAGCCCGCCCGGGCCCCCGGTCTGCACCGCATTGAGGCCAGGCACCGCATTGAGCACCTCGAATATGGTACGACGCTGGTCACGCTGAATCTCGGCGCCGGTGATCACCGTCACCGAACTGCCCGTCTGCGTGGCGGGCGTCGGCAGCAATGTCGGACTGGTGACAAAGATTTGCGGCAGCACCTGCACCGCGCTCCCCTGCGCAAGAGCGGGCGCCGACCCGCCCACCGTCATCAGCGACAACAGCAAAATGCAGGCTGTGCGGCCTCCGCCGTCCAGCACCCGCGCACATGATCCCCCGTCCATAGACGCGCTCCTTCGCTCGTGCATCGCAACAAGGCGATGCCGTGACAGTGACGCGAAGGACGCACGCGAAGGCACCCGCTCGACGCTCGCGAGCGGTGCCGCGGGCCGCGCCGGAGCGCCGCCACTTCGTGCGGAAGGTCGCGGAAGAAGCCGCGCGGCCTTCGCATCGGTTTATGTCACCGCTGCGAACAGCCGCTCCGTGTGGACGCCCCGCCCACCGGTTGGGTGACTGCGCTGGCAGGTCTCCTGGCTCGCGGGTCTTGATCTGCGCCCGGCCTTCCCGGTTTCCCAGTGGCCGACGACGGGCGCACACTCGCCGCTCACAGTTGCGGGGGCAGCCACGGATCAACGTTGTACGCCGTCTTCCGTGTTCCCTCTTGCCTCCCCGATTGCTCGGGGAACCAGCACAGGGAAATCTTTCCTTGGCTCCCGCGTCGGAGTCAAGACGTCGCCGCAAGCGGTGCGGCCCGAGAACAGAAAGGCCGGCCCACCGGCCGGCCTCCTCTGCTGCCGTCTCCGCAAGCCGGCGGCGAAGCTAGCGATGCCGACTTACTTCCCCATGGCCTGCCCGGACGTCTTGCCGGACGACTTGCTGGCGTGCTTGGCAGTCTTCTTTTTCGTGGCGTGCTTCGCGCTCTTGGCCATTCCGGACTTTTGGGTTCCTGCGGCTTGGCCGCCGAGCGCCGGCGCGCCCGCCATCGGATTTGTCTTGGTGGCAATGGGCGGCTGGTTGGTCTGCGCGAAGGCAGGGGCGGCGATCACGCTTGCGGCGATCAGCGCCGCGCCGACATGTTTGAACATCAGTTCTCTCCTGACTTTGACGCGGATTCACCAAGAATCCGCGCGATGATCGGAGTGTCCGATCCTGCAGGAAAGCTAGGAAGACGACGCTGAATGTCCACTGAAGCCCAATGACAGGAGCCCTTCACCTGCCTGAACACGTCGTGGCTGATCCGTCGTCGGCTGTTCAATTTCACGCCGGATGCGCGGCGATGCTGCGGCGAGTATGAGGCCGCACTGGCGAGCCCGTGGTGGGCGGTGCGATGATGGCGCCGTCCCGCGCAACGATCACATTTTCTCGACCCCGCACCGATTGCGACATTTCGCGACGATTCCGTTCTATCGTTCGGTCGTCACCGTGAGGAACACGACAGGAGACCGCCATGCGCCCGCGTCCGATCAAATGCGCGCTCGCAGCCTTGCTCGGACTTTTCCTCGGCGGAACCGCGCAAGCGGTCGGCCCCGAAACCAATCCAACCCTGCCCAGCACGACAGCGGCGCCGCCTGCGCAGGACGAGACCAAGACAACGACGAACCCCACGCAACAGAAGAAGCAGAAGAAGCAGACAAAGAAACAGCAGAGGTCGGAGCTCGATTTCCAGAAGGGCTTTCGCGTCGCGTATGATCTCATCTACACCGACCACGATTACGCCGCCGGCATCGCCAAGCTGCGTACGCTCGAACATGACGACCATCCGGATGTCGCCAACTTGATCGGATATGCCAGCCGCAAGCTCGGGCGCTACGACGACTCGAAGGAGTGGTACGAGCGCGCGCTCGATTCCGACCCGCGGCACGCACGCACCTGGTCCTATTACGGCATGTGGCACGCCGAGCAAGGCAATCTACTCAAGGCGCAGGACTTCCTTGCGAAGGTCGAGGCCATCTGCGGGACGGATTGCCGCGAATACACCGAACTCAAGAGCGTCATCGAAGGGACACGGGCCTACTAGGCCCTGGAGACCTTCCGGCGCCGTTCGCAGGCCGTGTGTCAACCCGAGGCCTGCTCTGTTCCTGCCGTTAACCACCCCAGATAGTCACTGTCGACGCTCTCGACCGGAATGACGAGGATTGCCGGCGTCGTATATGAATGCATGTCCTTCACCGCGACCCGCACCGCCTCAGCCAAGCTCGCGCGCGTCTTGATGATCATCACCGTTTCCTCGCCGCGCTCAACGGCACCCTCCCAGCGATAGAGCGAAATCATGCCCGGCAGGATATTGACGCAGGCTGCAAGCTGCCGTTCCACGAGCACGCAGCCTGCCCTCTCCGCCTCGACAATGGACGGATAAGTCGTATAGACGAGGACGATGCGCTCCATGCCACACCCGTCGATCGGCGGCGCCGCGCGGGCGCCAGCGAGTTGCCCCGATGAGTAACCGTTTCCAGCGCATCGCCCTGCTCGCGAGCCAGACACCGGAAGCGGAGAAGGCGCGCACCGTCCTTGCGGATCGTTACGGCGATGCGTCGCCCGCCGACGCCGACGTGATCGTCACGCTCGGCGGCGACGGCTTCATGCTGCAGACCCTGCACAAGTTCATGACATCCGGCAAGCCGATCTACGGCATGCATCGCGGCACCGTCGGGTTCCTGATGAACGAGTACAGCGCCGAGAACCTACGCGAGCGGCTCGCCGCCGCACAGCGCACGGTGATCCACCCCCTGCTGATGCGGGCTGTCGATGTGAAGGGCGGCGTGCAGGAATTCCATGCCATCAACGAGGTCTCGGTCTTCCGCCAGAGCTACCAGGCGGCGCGGCTGCGCATCCTGGTGGACGGCAAGGAACGGCTCACGGAGCTCGTGGCCGATGGCGTGCTGGTGGCAACTCCGGCGGGCTCGACGGCCTATAACCTCTCGGCGCAAGGCCCGATCATTCCGATCGACGCCTCGCTGCTTGCGCTCACGCCAATCAGCCCGTTCCGTCCGCGCCGCTGGCGCGGCGCGCTTCTGCCCGACAAGGCTCAGGTGACGATCGAGGTGATGGAGGCGGGCAAGCGCCCCGCAGCGGCGGTCGCCGATCACGACGAGGTGCGGGACGTTCAGCGCGTCGAGGTGAGCATGGACCGGCGCATCTCGATTGATCTTCTGTTCGACCCCGACCACAGCCTCGACGAACGCATCCTGCGCGAGCAGTTCGGCTACTGAGTGCATCGAGTGCGAGACGCCTAGCCCCACAGCTTTTTGCTGGCGAGCTTGGCTCCCTCAGCGAGCGCGTGCAGCTTGGCCCACATGATCGAGGGATGGACCCGGCGCAGGAACGGCCCTTGCGCGAAGCCGCAGTCGGTACCGGCGATGACGTTCTCCCGCCCGGCGACCCGCGCGAGACGGACGATCCGCTCTGCGACGAGCTCGGGATGTTCAACGACGTTCGTCGCGTGACTGACGACGCCGGGCATCAGAATGCGTCCCGGCGGGAGCTTGACGTTCCTCCAGACCTGCCATTCATGCTCATGACGCGGATTGGCGCCCTCTATGACATACGCGCCCGCGCGCACCTTCAGCACGAGGTGAACGATCTCCTTGAGCGGAACGTCGGTGGTGTGCGGGCCGGGCCAGCTGCCCCAGCAGACGTGATAGCGCACCTTCTCCTCGGGGATGCCTTCGAGCGCGTGATTGATCAGGTCGACCTGCGTCTCCAGCCAGGCGAGATACTCCGAGAACGACGCAGGCGGCACCATGCGGTCGTAGGTGACCGCAGCGCGCGCATCGTCGAGCTGCACCAGCAGGCCGGCCTCGACGATCATGCGATATTCGGTGCGCATGGCCTCGGCGATCGCCCGCTGGCACTCCTCTGCGCTCGGGTAGTACTCGTTCTTGCGGTCCGGGATGACGCTCGAGGGCGCCGCGACTGGCAGGAAGCCTTCGACGGCCTTCGAGTTGGCGAGCGCAGCCTTGAAATTGTCGATGTCGCGCTGCAGCGCGGCCTGCCCGGTATAGGCGATGGGTCCGACGCAGACGGTGTCGCTGACCATCGCCGGCGGATCCTTGGCATCGAGGTCGGCGTAGAACTCAGCGAAGGCGTCGCGATCTGCGCCGCGGGCGAACGGATTGCGTCCACCGGGCGGCACCGGCCGCCGCTCGAATCCGGAGAGCCGCTCCAGCACGTATTGCGACCAGCTGATCGCCTTGCCGAATTCGCCATCGCTGACGACGTCGATGCCCGCATCTACCTGCTCCTGTACGACCCCCGCAACCGACTGGGCGAGAACATGCCTGTAAGCCGCCTCATCAAAAGCCTCGCCGGCCTGCTTGGCGCGCAGGAAGTCCAGCAGTTCCGGAGGACGGATGAGGCTGCCCACGTGCGATGTGAGGATTCGAGCAGTGCTGCGTTTCATCCCAAGGCCCTTCCCGCCAACTGGTTATTGGCTTTTGTTTGCACGGCAGGTGAGCCGCGGCTGCCGGTAGTAAGCAGTCGCCGAAAAACAAACTCAATTTGAAAATCGGACTGGCAGGGATGATGGCCTCGGGCAGGAGTTCCGCCCTGCTCGCAGGGTCCGAAGGAAGCGCAGGTCACCCGGCTTTTGCAAAAATCCCAAGAAAAACAACGCCCGGATGTCGAGAATTCTAGAATAACTTATTGAAAATACGACGTAATTTGCCAGGCCGCTTAACCCGCCATTTACGCCAACAGCCTAGGATTGCATCGAACGCAGCTGGACCACGTTCATGCAAAGCGTTGATTTCAACCGCCTGCGGTTTCTGATCGTCGACGACAATCCGCACATGCGCCGCATCCTGCGCACGCTGCTGCACAGCTTTGGCGCACGCGAAGTGCACGAGGCCGACGACGGCGCGTCAGGCCTCGAGGCCTACAGCAACCATGCTCCCGACGTCATGATCCTCGACTGGGTGATGCCGATCTTCGACGGCCTGGAGCTGACCCAGATGATCCGGCAGCCGGACCTCACGACGAATCCGTTCGTGCCGATCATCATGCTGACCGCTCACACCGGCAAGCGTTGCATCCTGGCCGCCCGCGATGCCGGCGTCACGGAGGTGCTCGCGAAGCCAATCTCGGCGCGCTCGCTGCACGAACGCATCGTCAGCGTGGTGGCGAAGCCGCGCAAGTTCATCCGCACCGAAACGTACTTCGGACCGGAGCCCCGCCGCGAGCTCAAGCCCCTCGCCTCCGACATGCTTCCCTATCAGGCCACCCGGAGCTGACTGGAGTCCGCCATGGCGCGATCGCACGCCCGTAAGCGCCGGCCTTCCGGCCCCGCCTCCCGCGAGGAAGACCTGATCGCCCGCGCCGAAGCCGCCATGGCGCAGTTGTCGACGCATTTTGCGGGCTGGATGAAGGACGAGTGCCGCCGGCTGGACAGGATTTGCCGCCACGCGGAGGCTGACCGCTCCGACGCGGGAGCATTCAACGAGCTCATCCGCGCCGCGCATGACATCAAGGGCGAAGCCGCAACCTTCGGTTTTCCGACCGTAGAGCGGATCGCCGCCAGCCTGCACCGGCTGGCCAGCCTCGCGCCCGATCGCGCGCAGATACCTTTCGATCTGGTTCGCCGGCATGTGTCGGCTGCGCACGAAGCGGCGCGTCTGCATCGTGAGGATGAGGCCCTTGCAGCCGAGCTCGAACGCGCCTCGGCAGCCGTCCTCGAGAAAGCCGGCGTGACGCTCTATCCCGAAGTCAAGGCGCCGCCGTTGGCCCCAGGTGCCTGAGGCGGCTCACGCCGCGGCGCGGTCCAACATCAGATCCAGCACGACGGAATCGCGCGCGACGATCTCGTCGCAGTAAAGGCGCGCCTCTTCCCGCGCGGCTTCCGTCGCGAAGCGGCGCAGCAGCATGAGCAATGGCTCCACCTCGCCGATCTCGTGGCCGGCGCACCCTGCCAGCACGCGTTCCACCATGCGCCGCTTGAGCCGGCTCGAACCTCCGAGCTCTGTGGCATAGCCGCCCTCGCCGAGCGCGCCGAGCGCTTCGCGGAAAGCCGGATATGCCGAAGCCGGCAGCCCTGCCCTGTCGTACAGCGCGCGAAATCCGGCAGCTCCGCGGTCGTGCACGATCGCGTGCACGCGCGCGAGCGGAATGCCGGACAGCTCCGCCAGCGCCTCTTCGAACAGCGCAACGTTGCCTGAGAGCAGTGCGCGCAAGATCAGGCCGACGGTGAGCTGCGCGGTCTGGCGCAGATGGCGCAGGAGCGGCCCTGCTTCCCCAGGAGCATCGGCAGCGATGGTGACAGCGGCTTTCTCGCACGCTTCCTTGACGACGCGCTGCGCCCGTTCCGGATCGAGCCAGGCGCGCGCGGCAACGAATTCCGCCAAAGCCTGCGACAGCTTCGCGACCAGCGCCTGGCGGGTGGCCGCGGGAACGTCGACGCGGGCCAGCACGGCCTCGCGGATCGCGGCGAGCATGCCGAACCGTTCCACGATGCGATCGATCGAAAACGGCGCGATGTCGGCGGCGGGATTCTCGAGCAGGATGAGGCAGGCCTCCGCCGATCCGACCTCCGCGACCGCGGCGGCGACCGAACGCTGGAGGCCATGCCGGCGCGCAATCGCTGCCTGCACCGCCGGATCGCCGGTCGCGACGATCTCCACCAGATCCGCGTCGATCAGCAGCGGCGAGTGCTCGAGCACGAGCGCGGCGATCCCGGCTTGGTCATGCGCCAGCGCGTTGATGACAGCCGGCGGCGCTCGCTCGCTGCAGGCGAGCGTGTCGGCAAGCGCCTGCCGCACCAGCGGAGAATGATCATCGAGCAGCATGATCATCGCGCCTTCGGCGGCGGCGTGATCGTCAGCGGAGAGATCCGAATAAAGATAGGCACGCGCCAGCGCAGAGGTAGCCTCGGCGCGTTGACCGGCCGAGGCGGTGCGGACCCAGTGCAGGAACTGACGAACGATCATGGACGCCCGCGTCGCTACTCACAGAAGCGTCACGAACTTACCGCCCGGGCCTTAACAATACGTTCACCATGAATCTTCGTGAAAATGACCGGGGTGCTAACGGCGCTTGGGGCGAAGAATGCGCCGACGGCAGGTGGATGGCTCGCACTCAGCGCGGGCGCGGGACGAGGTCACGATAGAGATTGCGCCAGCCTTCCCCGGCAGCCGCAGGCGCCGTTGTCGAGGCGACAGGCGCGCCATCGGAGGCAGGCACCGGAGTGCCGCTGAGCGCGGCAGCCACATGCGGACGGGTCGTCCACAGTTCGCGCACGATCTGCGAGACGGGCTCACGCCGCTGCTCGCCGTTCGCTATGTCGGCAAACAAGGAACGCGACCGCGCCTGCGTAGCGACCGGAGCGGCGCCGGAGGCCTGGCCCACAAGCGCCGGATCGACTGGCGCAGCCCGCGAGGCAACGGCATTGGCGCCTCCGACCTTCGCGCGATCGAAACGGCTGGTCAGCGTCATGTACACGTCGCCGGCCGAACGGGCGGCGCCGGTCCGCTCGTAGAAGATCGACGGGTTGGCCGCGGCGGCCTTGGGGAACTGATCGGCCGCGGGAACCATCGGGTTGCCAGTCGCGAGCGAAATCAGCCGCCCGGCACCTTCGGCGCCAAGGAAATGTGCAATGTAAAGTTCGCCCTCGGTCGCCCGCCGCCCGAGCATCTCGGCGAGACGGTTGGCGTTCTGCTGGGTGAAGGCGCCAGCCATGGCCGCGCTTGCCGCCGGGTCGTTGCGCAAGGCCGAGATCTGCGCGCGCATCGCCGGGTCGGGCACCTCAAGCTGTCCATCAGCCGATTGGGTGATCGCGTTGGCAAAACGATCGTATCCGAGAGCGGGCCCCGCGTGCTTGAGCGTGGCCAGCCAGGTGCGGTCGACGAACTGAAAGAGGCCGCGGGCGGAGGAGCTCTTCGCGCTGGCTTGGGGGTCGAGACCCGATTCCGCCTGCGCTGTGGCCAGCAGATATTCAAAGCTCGCGCCCGTCGCGCGCGCCGCATCGCGGATCGCGCCCGTGACTGCGGCAAACGCCGAGTTGGCCTGGGAAGCATTAATGAGCATTGCGCCTATCTCGCCGGCTCGCATGCTTAACGGATATGGTAAACGGAAGGTTAAGACGCAGGAGTGCCGCGCGCGAACATTGTTCGACCAACATCGCAATTCTTTCGCGTAAGATCATGCGTGTGCACGTCAAAGCTCGGAGATCGGCCCGATGAATGCGACCGTCACCCGCCACAAGCGCGGCGGCCTTTATTTCGAGGATTTCAAGATTGGCGACGTGGTGGAGCACCGCTATCACCGCACGGTCACGCAGATGGACAACATGTTGTTCTCCAACATGACGCTCAACCCGCAGCCGCTCCACATCGACCGTCACTTCTGCGAGCAGGAGACCGAATGGGGACAACCCCTGATGAACTCGCTGTTCACGCTCGGGCTGATGATTGGCATGTCGGTGTCCGACCTCACGACCGGAACCACGATCGCCAACCTCGGCATGGCCGAGGTGAAGTTCCCCCACCCGCTGTTCGAAGGCGACACCGTCCACGCCACGACCGAGATCATCGGCAAGCGCGAGTCCAAATCGCGCCCGGGAGCGGGGATCGTCGAATTTCATCACCGCGCGTACAACCAGGACGGCAAGCTCGTGGCCGAGTGCCGGCGGCACGCATTCATTCGCATGCGTCCGACTTGAGCGGGGCTCCGACCCAATGAAGCTCCCGTTCGCCACCCTCGACGTCTTCACCGAGCGCCGCTACGCCGGCAATCCGCTGGCGGTCGTTTTCGACGCGGACGCCCTCGACGGCGCTGCCATGCAGGCGATCGCCCGCGAGTTCAGCCATCCGGAGACGGTGTTCGTGCTCAGGCCCGAGCAGCCGGGCAGCACCGCGCGCGTGCGGATCTTCACGCCAGCCACGGAGCTGGCGTTCGCCGGGCATCCGACCGTCGGCGCGGCGCTCGCCCTCGCCCTCAAAGGCCGGTCCGAGGGCGGAAAGGTCTTGCTGGAGGAGAAAGTGGGGCTCATCGATTGCGCGGTTGAGGCCACCGCCAGCGATCGCGGACGTGCGCGCTTCCGACTGCCCGCCCTGCCGGCGCCGGACGGCGAAGCGGCCGAGTCCACCGCGATCGCGGCCGCGCTCGGGCTCGCCCCCGACGACATCGGCAGCAACGGCTTCGCACCGGCGCGCTGGACCCTCGGCAACACGTTTACGTTCGTGCCGTTGCGCGACATCGATGCGGTGCGTCGCTGCCGCATCAACGACCGCGACTGGGACAAGGCATTTGAGCGTGGCGGCCGGAGCTTTGCTTTCGTGTTCTGCCGCGAAACGGTGGACCCGGGGAGCCATTTTCATGCTCGCATGTTCGCGCCGCGCGCCGGGGTGCCGGAAGACCCGGCGACAGGCTCGGCGGCCGCTGCTTTCGCCGGCCTGTGTGCGCAGGCGCTCGCGCTCGAAGATGGCGAGCATCGCCTGCTGATCGAGCAAGGCTACGAGATGGGCCGGCCGAGCCTCATCGAGTTGCAGATCACCATGCGGGATGGCGAGCTGGCGGTGGCCAGCATCGGCGGCCCCGCGATCATCGTCACCGAAGGCACCATCGAGGCATGATGCGGTCCCTCCTCTTCGTCCCCGCCGACAGCGACCGTAAGCTCGCCAAGGGCCTCGCCAGCGGCGCCGATGCCCTCCTGATCGACCTTGAGGACTCGGTGGCAGCGGAGCACAAGGCACACGCACGCGAGCAGGCTGCCGCCTTCATCGCGCAGCACCTCAATGTACCGGAGCGCCCCGCGCTCATCGTGCGCGTCAATGCACTCGCGAGCGGGCTCGCCGACCGCGATCTCGATGCCGTCATTGCTGCAAAGCCCGACGCCGTGATGCTGCCCAAGGCCGAGGGTGCAGCCTCGGTCATCCACCTCGACGCCAAGCTGACGGCGCGCGAGGCGATGCACGGACTGCCCGACGGCCACGTCAAAGTCATCGCCATCGCCACCGAAACCGCGGCCTCGTTGTTCGCTGCGGGCACGTACCGCGGCGCCAGCCAACGCCTGATCGGACTGACCTGGGGGGCCGAAGACCTCTCCGCCGAACTGGGGGCGCTCACGAACCGCGGCGAGGACGGCCGTTTCCTCGATCCCTATCGCCTTGCGCGCACGCTCTGCCTCGCCGGCGCCGTCGCCGCGCAGGTGACCCCCATCGACACCGTCTACGTCGATTTCAAGGACAGAGACGGCTTGCGCCACGAGGCCCTGGACGCACTGCGTGACGGCTTCATGGGCAAGATGGCCATCCACCCCGCGCAGGTGGATGTGATCAACGAGGTGTTCACGCCGAGTTCCGAGGCCGTGGCCAAGGCGCGCGCGGTTGTCGCCGCCTTCGCGGCTGCGCCGGGCGCCGGCACGATCGGCATCGATGGGGTGATGTACGACCAGCCGCACCTGCGGCGCGCACGGCAACTTTTGGAACGGGCGAAGATCGCGCGCTGAGCAGCCGCTACTTGCGCGGCCCGCGATAGACCGCATTTGGATCGAACGTACGATCCTCGATAAAGTCGAGCACGATCGCGGTTTCGCCGGCCTCTTTCAGGCGCACCGAACGATAGAAGCATGAAGCGCGACCGGTATGGCAGGCGCCCGGCCCGGTCTGCTCGACCCGCAGCCACAACGCATCCTGATCGCAATCCACGCGCATCTCGACGACACGCTGGGTGTGGCCGGACTGCTCGCCCTTGCGCCAGAGCGCCTGCCGCGAGCGGCTGTAATACCAAGCCTGTGCCGTCTCGATGGTGCGCGCAAGCGCTTCCGCGTTCATGTGCGCGACCATGAGCACCTCGCCCGACCACGCGTCCGTCACGACGCAAGTGATCAGTCCGTCGGCGTCGAACTTCGGCGCCAGGACGTGACCTTCCTCGATCTGCTCGGCGTTCGCCCGCGGGGCGAAGCGCTGCGTCTTGTCGTCACTCGGGAAGATCGAGCGGGTCATTTGGGCGAGCGCACGAGCGCGAAGAAGCGCGATTGGGCCTGCGGGTCGTCGCGGAACGTCCCGAGCAGATGCGTCGTGATCGTGCTGGAGCCGGACTTGGCAACGCCGCGCATGGACATGCAGGTGTGCTCGGCCTCGAGCATCACCGCAACGCCGCGAGGACGCAGCACCTTCTCGATGGCCAGCGCGATCTGCGAATTGAGATGTTCCTGCGTCTGCAGCCGCAGCGCGAAAACATCGATCAGCCGCGCCAGCTTGGACAGGCCTACGACGCGCTCGACCGGCAGGTAGGCGATGTGCGCCTTGCCCATGAACGGCATCATGTGATGCTCGCAATGGGAATGGAACGGGATATCCCGCACGAGCACGAGATCGTCGTAACCACCCGTCTCGGCGAAGGTGCGATCGAGCACGTCATCGGCGCTCTCGCGATAGCCCCCGTAAAGCTCCTCGAAGGCGGACACCACGCGCTTGGGCGTGTCGATGAGCCCTTCGCGCGCCGGATCGTCGCCGGCATAGGCGATCAGCGTGCGCACGGCGGCCTCGGCGTCCTCGCGCGAGGGCCGCACCAGCCCAGGTCGCTCATCGGCGGGCACAGCCGTCCGCGTCTTGATCCTTGCGTCCATCATCGGCTCCGTTCGTACGTCGCTCCGTTCGACCGGCAGACCGCGGAACGGCCAGCCGGAGTGTCACCGGGTCGAGCGCCGAAGAGCTGTCCGGACCCGTTTCTCGGGGCCGGAAGATCGGACGCTGGCTTCCCTTTTTGTCGGCTACGAGGCGGGTTTTGGGCCCATTTCACCCCGTCGGCGCCGACCTTATATAGTCTAGTCGTGGTGTGGCACAATCAACACTATGTCATGGGCGCCAGAGCGTCCTGGAATATAGTGATAAGGAATAAAGGATAACGACGGGCCCGATGCTCAACGACGTCTATAACAAGCGAATCCTGGAACTGGCGGGCAACATTCCCCGCCTGGGGCGCTTGCCGGCACCCGATGCCTCGGCCACCGCCCATTCGAAGCTGTGCGGCTCGACCGTCACCGTCGACCTCAAGATGGAGGGCGACACGGTGACCGACTTTGCGCACGACGTGAAAGCCTGCGCCCTCGGCCAAGCCTCGTCCTCGATCATGGCCCGCAACATCATCGGGGCAAAAGCCGACGAGTTGCGCAAGCTGCGCGAGGGCGTGCGCAAGATGCTCAAGGAGAACTGCGCTCCGCCGGCCGAGGGCCGCTGGGCCGATATCGCCGTTCTCGAACCCGTGCGCGACTACAAGGCGCGCCATGCCTCGACCTTGCTGACCTTCGACGCAGTGGTCTCGGCGATCGAGCAGATCGAGGCCAAGCGCAAGCCAAGCGTCGCGGCGGAATAGCCGGACACGGAGCGATGCACCTCGACCGCCTGTTCGACGCCGCCGGCCGGGCGCCGCGCAATACCGCGCGCGGGTTGGTGAAGGTCTATCAGTATTCCCTCTCCCCCTTAGTCGGGTTCGAGTGCCGCCATCTGCCGACGTGCTCGCAATATGCCGACGAGGCGCTTGCACGTTTTGGGCTATGGGCGGGGGGCTGGATGACGCTCGCACGCCTCTGTCGCTGCCATCCCTTCGGCACGTCGGGCCTCGATTTCGTACCGAAGCAAGCGCCCGCGCGGGCGCGCTGGTATTTGCCATGGCGCTATGCGCGCTGGCGAAGCACCAATGCGAGCCCCGATTAACGCGGCAGTTCCACCAGCCCGGCGGAAGCGCCGACGCGCGTCAGCTTGCTCAAATGGCACCGCTTGCGCAGCTCCGCCAACGGCTCGTTCAGACCCTGCGTCGACAGCTTGAGTTCGCGGCTGTCGGTCGGAGCGCCGTTGGCCGAAAGTTCGATCTCAACGACGGCGATGTTCGGGATAGCAGCAGCCTGCTCGAGCACGGCTGGACGTGCCGTGGCATAACCGGTTTCGACCGCGTTCCGAATGACGCGCCGGGAGAACGGCAGCGCGTATTCACCGAAAGTCGCACGCACCGACGTCTGCAGGTTGGGCCGCCCCAAAGGCAACTCGCGCCGATAGGCGACATACGACGTTGGCCGCGCCGGGCGGGCGCCAGCTGCGCAACCGATCTGGACGAGGCTCGTCAGATGCTCGGCCGGACTGGACGACGTGCGCTGCGTCACCGATTTCTGGAGAACGTATCGTTCCGGAGTCTGGCGCACCGGCACCCAGCCCGTCTCGTAGAAATCTTGCGTCTCGATGCCGAAGTGGGCGATTTCTTCGGCTGTCAGGCGGTGCATCCGTTCGGGCCGGGTCCTGGCCGCAAGATCGACGAGGCCGCTGTCCACGCCCATCGCCAGCGCATAACGGCGCAACGTCGCATGCGCGCTGTCGACCACCGATCGGCCTCGCACCTCGTCGGGAACCCCCGCGCGCGGAAACGCGGAATGCACACCGATCAGCGCACCGCGCCCGACTGTCCGGTTGGAACCTCCAAGGAACGCGTAGGTGCAGGCCGAATAGCAGCGCGCACGCGCGACGATCAACCGCGCCTGGTGCTCGGAGCCCGACTTCATCACCGCAAAACAGGCATCCTCTGACATGCCCGGTTCGCAGGCGTCCGGCCGTGTCCGGCCGATTCCAACCGTCATCCGGCGCGCGCGCAGCAACGTGCCTACGGCAATGGACTGGCTGACGCTGCCGCCGGGCGAGTTGAAAAACAGCGGCAGATCGTTGCGCTTGAGCTCGGCCAGAAATGCCTTCAGGCGCTCGCCGCTGCCGGCATCAAACACGCCCTCGGCCGCGATCCATTCACGACAGCCCTCCCCGCACGCGTTCGGAGCACCCTTGGCGAGAAAGAACGCCATCGGCCGCCGTTTGGCGGCCTCCTCTGCGGCCTCCTGCGGCCGCATCTTGCCGAAGGCGGGCGCAACCGCGGTCATGCCGCAGATTGCGGCAAGCCAGCCGATCAGCACCGCGCGAAGAATCGCCGACATGCGCCTTGTGTCCCCGCACAAATGTACAGTTCGGAGGTCCGGCATGCCAGACACGTTCATGTCAGGGACTTCGTCGCGCTGCTGCCCCCATCGGCCGCGAAGCCTTGAGACGGGAACCGGATCGGCCGCGGCGGCTTCACGTTGCGGTGGCAATGCTTATGTATCCGCGATCAGCCCGGAGGCATCATGCAACTCGATGACAAGACCATCTTGATCACGGGGGCGACCGACGGAGTCGGACGATGTGTCGCGGAACGGCTCGGCAGCCTGGGCGCGCGCGTGCTGGTGCACGGGCGCAACGCGGCGCGAGCCGAACAGGTGCTGGAATCGATCCGTGCGACCGGCAACGACAAGTGCAGGTTCTATCCCGCCGACCTCTCGTCGCTGGCGGAAGTCCGGCGGCTGGCGGACGAGGTCCGCACCGACAACGAGTGCATCCACGTGCTCATCAACAATGCCGGCATCGGATCCGGAGGTCCCGGCGGTGTGCGACAGGTGAGCCCCGACGGTCATGAACTGCGCTTCGCAGTCAATTATCTTGCGGGCTTCCTGCTCACGACTCTGTTGCTGCCGACGCTGCGGGCCTGCGCTCCCGCGCGCATCGTCAACGTGGCGTCGGCCGGCCAGCACGTGATCGACCTCGACGACGTGATGCTCACGCGGGGCTATTCTGGCGGGCGAGCCTACGCTCAGAGCAAGCTAGCGCAGATCATGTTTACGTTCGATCTTGCGCAGACCCTCGATGGCACCGGCGTGACCGTCAACTGCCTGCACCCCGCGACCTACATGGATACGACCATGGTGCGGCAGAGCGGCGCGACGCCGATCAGCACGGTCGGGGAAGGAGCGGATGCGATCATGCGGATGGCCGTATCACCGGAACTCGAAGGGGTCTCCGGCCGATACTTCAACCGGCAGCAGCCGGCTCGCGCCGAGGCCCAGGCCTATGACGCGGAGGCCCGCGAACGGCTGCGGCAGATCAGCCTCGACCTCACGGAGCTTGCAGAGACGCCGACGGCCCGGGTCGCCGGCCTGTAAGGCGCCATCGATACCACCCCTCCCCTGTGCCGGACTTGCATCGCCGCGCGGCATGCTCTAACGGGAGCACCGACGTCACGGCTTACCTGCGTTCGTAGGCAGCGAGTGAGCAACAGGAGAATATGATGGTCGCGTTGACCTTTCCCGACGGTGCGCGCCGGGAGTATCCCCAAGGCATCACCGGTTTCGAGATCGCGAGGGGCATCTCACCCTCGCTCGCCAAGCGCACGGTCGCGATGGCGCTCGATGGAGTGCTGGCGGACATCAACGATACGATCGAGCACGACGCCAAGATCGAGTTCGTTTCGCGCGACGATCCGCGCGCGCTCGAGCTGATCCGTCATGATGCCGCGCACGTGCTCGCGGAAGCCGTGCAGGCGCTGTGGCCGGGCACCCAGGTCACCATCGGACCGGTGATCGAGAACGGATTCTTTTACGACTTCTACCGCAACCAGCCGTTCACGCCCGAAGATTTCCCCGCGATCGAAAGCAAGATGCGGGAGATCGTGGCGCGCGACAAACCCTTCACGAAGGAAGTGTGGTCGCGCGAGGAAGCCAAGCGCGTCTTCCGCGACAAGGGCGAGACCTTCAAGGTCGAGCTGGTCGACGCGATCCCCGAGGACCAGCAGATCAAGATCTATAAGCAGGGCGAGTGGTTCGATCTCTGCCGCGGCCCGCACATGACCTCGACCGGCAAGGTCGGAGACGCATTCAAGCTGATGAAGGTCGCCGGCGCTTACTGGCGCGGCGATGCGCGCAATCCGATGCTCACGCGCATCTACGGGACCGCCTTCGCCAAGAAGGAGGATCTGGAAGCGTATCTCAAGCAACTCGAGGAGGCCGAAAAGCGCGACCATCGGCGGCTCGGACGCGAGATGGACCTGTTCCACTTCCAGGAAGAGGCACCCGGCTCCGTGTTCTGGCACCCGAAAGGCTGGACGCTGTTCCAGATGCTGGAGCAGTACATCCGCCGCCGCCAGACCGAGGCGGGCTATCTCGAGGTCAACTCGCCGCAGCTCATGGACAAGGAGCTGTGGGTCACGACCGGCCACATCCCGACCTACAACGACATGATGTTCCTCACCGCCAAGCGCGAGGAGGACGAGCGCGTCTACGCGATCAAGCCGATGAACTGCCCGGGACACGTGCAGATCTTCAAGAACGGCCTCAAGTCCTACCGCGACCTGCCGCTCAAGATCGCAGAGTTCGGCAAGGTGCACCGGTTCGAGCCGTCGGGAGCGCTGCACGGGCTGATGCGCGTGCGCGCGTTCACCCAGGATGACGCCCATGTGTTCATCACCGAGCAGCAGATCGCCGAAGAAGCGCTCAAGATGAACGACCTCATCCTCACCATCTATCGGGATTTCGGCTTCGAGGACGTGCGAATCAAGTTCTCCGACCGCCCCGAGAAGCGCATCGGAGATGACGCGGTCTGGGACAAGGCGGAAGGCGCCCTGCTCAAGGCGCTCGAAGCCTCCGGACGTCCGTGGACGCTCAACAAGGGCGAAGGCGCCTTCTATGGGCCGAAGCTCGAGTACGTTCTGCGCGACGCGATCGGGCGCGACTGGCAATGCGGCACCATCCAAGTGGACCTCAACCTGCCCGGCCGGCTCGGGGCGTTCTACATTGACGAGCATTCCAATAAAGTCACCCCGGTGATGCTCCACCGCGCCCTGTTCGGTTCGCTCGAGCGCTTCACCGGCATCCTGATCGAGCATTACGCCGGCCACTTCCCGCTCTGGCTCGCCCCCATGCAGATCGTGGTGGCGACGATTACCTCCGATGCAGACGCGTATGCGCGCGAGGTTGTCGAGACCGCGCGGCGGGCGGGCCTGCGCGTCGAGAGCGACCTGCGCAACGAGAAGATCAACCTCAAGGTGCGTGAGCACTCGCTGGCGAAGGTGCCGGTGTTGCTGGTCGTCGGCAAGAAAGAGGCGGACAATCGCGCCGTCTCGATCCGACGGCTCGGCAGCCAGGAGCAGAAGGTGATGAGCCTCGAGGCGGCCCTCGCGATGATCGCAGACGAGGCGGTGCCGCCCGACGTGCGGCGTATGCTCAAGGCGGCATGAACGCCGGGTTCAGGCACCCTGCCCGTTCATCTGCGTTCTTGCCGCGCGGATAGCGTGAGCGAGGTAGAGGTACATCGTCGCCAGCATGTCGAACAATGCCTCGATCAGGTGCGGCTGCAGAACGATGCGGTCGTAGTGATCGCCGACGCGCTGGATGTGACCGGCGCTCTCCGCGGCGCGCAGCAGTCGCAGCACGTGCGTGCGCGAGACGCCGAAGCGGCGCGCCAGCCCCGCGATCGAGGTCGTGACCGGTCCGCGCGGGGGAAAGCCATCCTCCGGCCGCCCGGACAGCGTCAGATTGAACAGGATCACCACCCCCGAATTGTGCTCGGCGAACAGTGCCATGTCCGGTGCGTGGGCGATGATGCGGAAGCCGGCCGCGAACTGATCACCCAACCAACGGATCAGAGGGCGTTCGAATTCAGCACGGCCAAGCAGCGAGGACGCGCCGATCAGATCGGGAAACAGCGGCTCGATGGCGAGCATCTGGCGCTCGAGCCGACGGCGCAGATTGTCCTTCAGCTTCTCCGTGGCTACCAGTCGGCGGACCCGGCCGTCCGCAGGATCCCCGACAACCGCGATGTAGCCGGCGGCGCGCATCAGCGCGAGCATGGCTCCCGCGCGCCCCGGACTGCATAGTCCGGCGTCGGAGCAAATTCGCTTCAAGCGAGTTGGCGTCAGGCCCGAGGCGTCCCCCTCGCCGTCGCCGACGACCTCCAGATAATAGGCAAGATAGCCCAACAGCGCCCGCGCCCGATCGCTCATGATCCAGTTCATGAGCCGGCCGCCCTGATGCAGTTCGATCGCCCCCCGCGCGGTGGCAACGACTGAGTCGGGGAAGCGGGGATTCGCCTGGAGTGCCTTCACCGCCTCGAGCGAGAGGGAATCCATCACAAATCCGGGGGTGCGCGGCGAGACCGCATCCAAGCGACGTCTCCGTGACAGGGCGCGAGCGCACAACGGCCCGTGCCGGAATCCGACCAAATATGTACACCCCCGAGGCGCGACGGACAAACGCCGGCCCACGCGGCCCAAGCGCGCAATCAACTGTCCATTTGGAGGAAAAAAACGCTGCAAGTTCAGCGGGTCAGCACTTCGATCTCGCTGTCGACACCGGTCGTGACGGTGAAGCCGCGCTCGAAGGTCTTGCCCTCGTTGCGGGCGATGGCACGATACTCACCTTCCGCCAGCACAACGCGCGGGAATGCGCCGGTCGTTTCCTTGATCACGTCCCCGCCGGGGGTCAGCACCGTCCATTCGGTGTTCGCGAGGGCTTCCCCGCCGTGTCCGGTCACCAGCTTCAGCGTGATCGCCGCGGCCCGGTGGCTGATCACCACGTCGGTCAGCTTGGCGGTCTGCACCCGAATGTCGGAACGCACCACCGCGTTGCTGTCGCCGTAGTTGGACACGACGTAGTAGGTGCCTTCGGGCAGCACGACCACGTCGCCGGGGGCCACCTTGGTCGCCACGGGCGAGCGCTCCCCGGTGTCGAACTGGCTGCCGCGGTAGATCTCGAACCAGATTTGGTTGTTGGGGATACGGCTGTCGCCCACCCGGCCCTCGAGCCGGATGCCGCCGGCCGGCAGCTCAAACACCTCGCGCGTCAGTTCCGAGCGCAAGCTGACTGTCTTCATCGAGCTGGCGAGGCCGAAGGAGACATGCACGACGTATTCGCCGGGCGGCAGCGTGAATACCGGCGCGGCGGTCTTGTCCTCCTTGATCGGCCGCGGCGCGCGCATCGACTCCGGTCGCGCCGGGTAGATGCGCCAGATGAGGCCGTTGGTGATCTGCTGGGCGTTGTCGCGCCCGAAACGGGCCGCAAGCGCCAGCATGGCCTGGCCGGCGGGGACCTGCGGTCCATTCTGCCCGGAGGGTGCCGGATGGTGCTGCAGCGCCGGCGGCGGCGCCAGCCGCACGGGGGGGCCGCTTGGTGGCACGTTGGGTATGGACCCGGGCGGCGTCGGGGGCGCGAGCTGCTGTGTTCCGCCGAACAGCGAGCCCCCGAATTGCGCGAGGGCCCCGGTCGGAACCGCTACCAGCGCGATAGCCACGGTGATCCCGTGTCCCAGCAGCCTGCCCAATGTCCCCGTCATCATCGACGTTTGTCGGCCCAAATCGGGGCGAATTCAAGCCGCAGGCGGCTCGCATGATCCCATTGTGAATCCATGGTTTTCGAGGCGGCCGGGGCCATCAAGGGACCAGCAGGATGGATCCCGTGGCCCTGCGGCCTTCAAGGTCCCGGTGCGCCGCAGCGGCATCCTTGAGCGGGTAGGTGCGGCCGATTTCGATCTTGAGCGCCCCCTGACGCACGAGCTCGAAAAGCTCGGCTGCCGCCCGGCGCATGGTCGACACATCGCGCGTGTAGCTGCTGACGCCCGGCCGGCAGATCGAAACCGAGCCGCGGGCGAGCAACAGCAGTTCGAACGGGGGAACGTGTCCCGAAGCGTTGCCGTAGTTGACCATGAGCCCGAACGGCCGCACGCAGCCGAGCGAACGCACAAACGTGTCCTTGCCCACACCGTCGAATACGACCGACACGCCCTCAGGCACGAGTTTCTTCGTTTCCTCGACAAAATCGAGTTCGCGATAGAGGATCGTATGGTCGCAACCGTGCGCCCGCGCGATACGCGCCTTCTCCGGCGATCCGACGGTTCCGAGTACAGTCGCGCCGAGATGCTTCGACCACTGACAAAGAAGAATGCCCACACCGGCGGCAGCGGTGTGGATGAGAACGCTATCGCCGGGCTTCGGCTTGAACAGCTTGTTGATGATGAGGGAGGCAGTGAAGCCCTTGAGCAGCATGGCCGCCGCCTGCTGATCCGACACGCCTTCAGGAATCGGCACGAGCCGGTCGGCGAAAACGTTGCGCGCTTCGGCATAGGCACCCGTCTGCTCGTAGAACTCGCCGCGCATTCCCGCATAGCAGACCCGATCACCGACTTTTACGTCGGTGACGCCGGGCCCGACGCTTTCCACGACGCCGGCCGCCTCGTTGCCAAGCGTGAGCGGGAACGAAACCTTATGCGCGAGATAAAATCCGCCACGGCGCACGTTCACGTCGGAGTAGTTGATGCCGATCGCGGTGTGGCGCACGCGCGCCTCCCCCGGTCCTACGGCGGGAAGCTCGACCTCCTCCCAGCGCAGCACCTCGGGGCCTCCGTTGCCGTGGATACGAATCGCTCTGGTCATGCTGCTCACATTGTGAATGGCGGGAAGCTGCCTTTCGGCTGCCGGTGCAACCATTTACCGCCATGTTCGTTGTGTGGCCAGACGGAACGCGGCCCGGCGTGCCGTCTCGCCAGGGTCACAATCGATTCTTAGTGACCTTCAGATAAGATCCCCCCGCGCTTGCAACCGGGGCGGAGGCCCAAACCCTTCTCCAGGCGACATGCGGGGATCGCTGTGCTGGAATTCGTCAGACGCAATGTGCGCACGAACAATCGGAACGGCCCCGGGGAATCGTTCTCGGACGAGCCTCCCGGCAGGCCCCTGTCGATCGGTTTGGCGCTCGGCGGCGGGGCTGCGCGTGGTTTCGCGCATGTGGGCGTGCTGCGCACGCTGATCGCCAACGGCATCTATCCCGATGTGATCGCCGGCACGTCGATCGGCGCCGTGGTCGGTGGCCTGCACGCCGCGGGCAAGCTCGACGAGTTCGAAGCCTGGGCCCGCTCCCTCACCCGTCGACGGATCTTCGGCTATCTCGATTTCAGCCTGAGCGGGTCGGGACTGATCGGCGGGGCGCGCCTTGCCAACAGCCTCGTCGAACAGGTCGCGAACGTTTGCATCGAAGACCTGCCGGTCAAGATGGCCTCGATCGCGACGGAGATCGGTACTGGGCATGAAATCTGGCTGACGCGGGGCCGGCTGGCCGACGCGCTCAGCGCATCCTATGCGCTTCCCGGCATCTTTCCACCCGTACGCATCGGCGGTCGCTGGCTCATGGACGGTGCCCTGGTCAATCCGGTGCCGATCTCCGCGGCGCGTGCCTGCGGCGCGCGGCTGGTTATCGCGGTCAACCTCAACTCGGACAACTTCGGCCGCGGCACGGTCATTCAGAATCATGGCGCCGACGCCGAGATCATCGACGTAACGCCTCCGGCCCCGGCCAACGGACTGCGCGACAAAGCCGAGCGCATCCTGCGGCGGCAGTTTCTCGGGACGCCGGGCAAACCAGGCTTCTCGACCGTCATGGTCGAGGCGTTTTACGTCATGCAGGACCGCATCACCCGTGCGCGCCTCGCAGGCGATCCGCCGGACGTGCTGCTCAATCCCAAGCTCGGCAGCATCGGCTTCTTCGACTTCCACCGCGCGGACGAAGCCATCGCGATCGGCATCGAGGCCACCGAGCGAAGCCTCGATTCTATACTCGAGGCCGTGAAGGCGCTCTCCTGACCCGCTGCCACGAGCTGCGGCCAGCGACGATTGCTAAGCTGTCCGGATGTAGTCCTGCAACGCCGCGCCGTCGTGCTCGAGTTCTTCGACGCGACGCTTGACGACGTCGCCGATCGACACGATGCCGCAGAGCCTGCCCTGCTCGATCACCGGGATGTGGCGGAACTTGCCGTCGGTCATGCGCTCCATGAGATCGCAGACGGTGTCGCACTCGCTGCACGTGACAACATTGCGTGTCATGACCTCGGAGACGGGATGCTCGAGCGCTTGAGCCGCATGCTCCGCAAGAGCGCGCACGATATCGCGCTCTGATATGATCCCGATGACGCGCCCCTCCGCGCCAGTGACCACGAGCGCGCCGATGCGGTGATCGGACAGCATTTTGATGGCCGCGGTCAGCGGAACGGTCGGACCGATCGTGGTGACGTGGGACCCCTTGCGCGCAAGCAGTGCCTTGACGGTCATTGTCGCCTCCCTGCCGATCTCGGCATTCCGTGGCGTCGACATTGAGGGCCTCCCGCCGCATTGTCTCGCGGTCGACGCGGTCGACGAAGCGTTTGCCCGGATCACGGCCAAACCATGACCGGCGGGTGTTTACGGGCTCTTGCAGGACTGCGTTGATGTTAGCGCAAATCGCCGTCAACGCGGCCGTCCGGCGCGTGCCAATCATCGTCGCGATATTGCGGTGCACGCACCGGATCGAACAGCGGAAACAGAAAGAGGCCCGCGAGGAAGCCCCCGATGTGGGTCTGCCACGCGATCTCCTGCGGCGCACCCGGTACAAACGATCCTCCGATCCCAAACAGGAAATTGAGAGCGAACCAGATTCCCAGGAACAGCAGCACGCGCGGATTGCGCAGCGCAACGAGAAGCGGCGCAGCCGGAATGCGATAGGAGTCCGGTCCGGCGGTGCGCCAGTGTTCGAGCGGGCCCCCGTGCTGGAACGCGAACCGGATGGCCGCCGCCATGAATCCTGACACCGCTCCTGAAGCGCCGATCATGATGACGAGGTCGGACCCATCCACCATCGTGATCTGCGAGCGGTACGCAGCAAGGTGCATGGCGGCGCCCGCGGCGGCGGTCACGGCGAAGAATGCGAGGAAACGCCATGCGCCGAACCTGCGCGCGACCGCCGATCCAAACGGCAGCAGCCACACCACGTTCACACCGAGATGAGTCGCGTCGTTGTGAAGCAATGCGTAGGTGACGAACGTCCAGACCTCCGCTCCGAACCCGCCCGGAAATTCCCCCGGGGCCGCAAGCGCCGAGCCGTAACGCGCCGGAATGAACGCGAAGCGCAGCAGCACCTCGAGATCCTCGGCCGACGTGAGCACCGCTACGCGCACGAGGTGGATAACGGCGAGCAGCACGATGGTGATGACGACCACTGCCGGAATATTGAAGATGGGTTCCGATGATTTCACGGGGACACTCTGAGCGCGCCGGCGACGTTGCCCCGGCGCGGAGGATGGGCCATCGCGGCGAGCTGTTCCATTAGCACCTGGAACACGCTGGAGATAGTTACGCCCCAAACGCGCAGGCGGGTCGCGCGTCCCGAAAGGGCACGCCGCCTTCGGAAAAAGAAAAGGGAGGGCCGAGCCCTCCCTTAGCTTTGCAGGTTCCGCGCGGCGCCTTGATCAAGCGGCGCCAGTCACGTTCCCACCCCCCTGTAATTCGACTGCGCCACGCATAGCGCGAAAGAACACCGCAATTTTTACGCCCGCCGCCCGGAGCAGCCAACGGTAACCGTTCGTTAAGCTTAACACAGAGTTGCGGGCGTCTTGGTCCGCGGCATGGAGGTATCCGGCACAGGCCCTGCTCGATGGACGCCGCAACACGAAACGTACGTCCGAAGTGTCCCGAAACGCGACACCAAGGCGGCGTTCAGGCAAGGGGCGATACAGACATGAAACACAGGGCAAGCCGAGAGCTGTTCATGTACTGGAATGAACTGCGGGGCGTCCGGCAGGCGCCGGAACGGGGCGAAATCGATCCGGGCGCCATTCGCGGCGTGCTCGGCGACACCATCATGCTGGCGCGCGAGCCGGATCGGGCAGCGACCTTCCGGCTGGCTGGAACCCGGGTATGCGCGCTGTTCGGGCGCGAACTGAAGACCGAGGCTTTCCAGCCGTTGTGGGATACCGCCAGCAGGCGAGATCTCGACGACTTGCTCGATCACGCCTGCGACGAGAGCATCGGCTTCGTGGCTGGCGCCATGGCCCATGTGGATGACGGCGAGCCGGCGGCACTCGAACTGCTGCTGCTTCCGTTGCTTCACCGTGGCGCCAGCGACGGCAGGCTGATCGGAACGCTGGCCCCGATGAGCCGGCCCGCGTGGCTTGGCATGCAAGCCGCCTGCACCCTGATGCTGACCTCCTGGCGGCATGTCGGACCGCAGATCGACCAAGGCATCGTGCCGCGATTCGCCGACATTCCCGCGGAGATCGACGGCCGTGGCTGGAGCGTCCACGACGGCGGCCGCAGGTAGCATGGCGGGGCGGGTACCGCCGGCCCGCCTAATCTCGCGTTAAGGATCGCTCGATAGGGTCATTCGGGGAAGACCAGAGGCCGTTCGCCAGATGGCGATGCTGCAGCCAATATCGAGCCTGCGTGCCGACGAGCAGCGCACGCGATTCCAGAGCGTGCGGGTGAACCTGCTCGGCCGCTACATGCTGGCCGACCGCCGCGAGTTTCCCGGCCAGGTGGTTGCCATGTCTCCCGGTGATCTGATGATGATCGCCCCGCAGAGCGGCGCTCCGGGAGAGCGGGTGATCGCCTACATCGACCATCTCGGCCGTCTTGAAGGCACGATCACCGAGGTGACGCCCAATGGTTTCGCGATGCGCATCGGCGCGACCGACCGCAAGCGCGACAAGCTCGCGGCGCAGCTCACGTGGCTCGCCAACCGCGACATCCTCAATCTGGTGGAAGACCGCCGCCACGGCCGTATCGTGCCGAAGCGTCCGGTGACGACCCTGGTGATGCCAAACGGCGTCAATCTCACCTGTCGCATCATCGACGCCTCGCAGTCCGGCGCGGCGATCGCCACCGACGAGCGGCCCGCGATCGGCCTGCTGATCACCGTCGGCAAGCTGCAGGGACGGGTGGTGCGCCATCTGGACGATGGCTTCGCCATCGAATTCACGCGGTTGCAGCACGCGGATTTTCTCGAAGAGAACCTCACCGGCCAGTAAACGTGGCCGGTGCAATCAGAGCGACCCTGCCGCTGGGCAGCCTTCGCGTGCGGTGCTCTCCTGCCGCGCTCGACCGCCGCTACCCGCCCCGCTTCCGGCCCGCCGCCGCGTATCCACTGAAAATCGAAACAAATTCAATGGCTTGTGGCAGGAGATTCGAATTTTAGATAAATTGGATCATCTCGAATTTTAAGCAGATTTTCTGCAATATTGAGTCGCTTTTTCCGAAGTATTTCAGAGACATCTACTTAATTCTACTTCGCCGACTTAGCGGCACTGCAAGCCGTTTGTGCGAAGTGTGCCCCCGTTACGACGGAGGGGTCACGAAATGACATCCTGTTCTCTTGCGAAGCGGGGACGGCTGTTGGCTTACGCGGCCGCGGTCGTTGCGCTGAGCGCGACGAGCCAGGCGAGCGCCGCGAGCGAACGGCTGCTCTATGTCGCGGTTGGCGAAACCGCCCGCGCGCCGATTGGCTGGATCGAATTTTGCGCGCAGAACCCGCGCGAGTGCGCGACGCCGCGCACCCCGGCTCGCGACGTCGTGCTCACTCCGCAAGCCTGGACCAACCTGGTGCGGATCAACGATTGGGTCAACCAGGCGGTCAAGCCGATCACCGATCAGGACCACTGGGGCGTCGTCGAACGCTGGTCGTACCCGGAAGACGGCTACGGCGACTGCGAAGACTACGTGTTGCTCAAGCGGCGCATGCTGATCGAGGCCGGTTGGCCTCGCGAAGCGCTGCTGATCACCGTCGTACGCGACACGAAGGGCGATGGCCACGCCGTGCTCACGGTGAAGACCGACAAAGGCGAGTTCGTTCTCGACAATCAGAACGAGAAGATCCTGCCGTGGACCGAGACCGGCTACCGCTTCGTAAAGCGCCAGTCGCAGTCCGATCAGAATGCCTGGGTCGCCCTTGGCGATCCGCGGCCCGCGCTTGCGACAGCCAGCGCACGATAACCACAGGAGTTCCGCGACCTCGGTCACGTCCCCACCCCTCCCCGTCCCCAAGACCGGGTTCGCGCGCGGCCGGTGCTCCCCCAGGCACCGGCCGCACACTTTTTTTATAACCGAGCTGCCCTTGTGATTGACGCTTTGCCAACGCTTCACGGGTGCAGGCACAGTGGACGGGCGGCTTGCGCTGGCACAGGCTACCGCGGCTTCAAGCAAGACCGAGGTTCGCCACGGCCGCTGCTCATCTGAATCGCCTCCTCATTCATACCAAGTGGAAACGGCCCCGCGTTTGGCAGGGGGCATCGCGTTGCGGAAACCATTTGTTCGTCCTGGCTCTGGTTGCTCGTGATTGCGCCGGTGTGCGCGATCGGCCAAAGGCCAGGAACTATTCGCCCCCGCTCGGGGTTGTGTCCCTAAAGCATTCGAGCGCGTCATGGGCGAAGTCATCTACATCAGCGAAGCACGAACTCCGGCAGGGGGTGACCCCTGGGTGATCGTGGCGTCGAAGATCGTGCCATGCGGTCCGCAGTGGGGTGTCGCCTATCGCTGCGCCAATGGCAAATCGTGGACGCGCTGCATCGGCACGCGAGAGCAGGCGCAACAGGACCTCAAGCCGGTCGGCTCCCTCGCCTCGAGCGGCGATTTCGCCGGCGCACAGAATGTCCGCGACACACAGCCGACCGACCGGTTGATCGTTGTCCTTCAGGACCTCTACGCCAGCGGCATCCACACCCAGATCGCCAGCGCATCCGCGCGCGGCTGGATCGTTCGGGTGGGCGACCGCGACAACGGCTGCGTCGCGGAACGAATCTTCGCCACCGCGGAACTGCACAAAGCGGCCGATTGGCTGATCAAGGAAGCTGCGCGTGCCTATCCTGGCTCGGTGTTCGCGCAGCACTACGCCGGATTTGCCGCATCCTAGACGGCATCTCTGCCGCTTCTCATCCGACCCGCTGCAGATTCCGTGCATAGCTCTGCCAGCGCTGGACGTAGATATCCGCGCCCTGCGCGATCATCTCTGCGGCCTGGTCGTCGAGCGTTCGGATCACGCGCGCCGGCGCGCCGACCACCAGCGAATAGTCCGGGAACTCCTTGCGCTCGGTGATCACAGCGCCAGCTCCGACGATGCAGCAACGTCCCACCCGCGAGCCGTTGAGCAGGATTGCGCCCATGCCGATCAGGCTGTTGTCACCGACGGTGCAGCCGTGCAGCACCACGTTGTGACCGATGACGCAGTCGCGTCCGATGGTCAGAGGAAAGCCCGGGTCGGTGTGCAGCGTGCAATTGTCCTGGATCTGCGAGCGCTCGCCGAGTTCGATCCATTCGTTGTCGCCCCGCAGCACTGCACCCCACCACACGCTGGCGTCGGTCTTAAGCCGCACGCGTCCGATCACGCTCGCGCTCTCCGCGATCCACCAGCGGCCGTCGCTGGGAAGCTCGGGCTTCTGTCCTTCGAGTGAATAGATGGCCATGTCACGCTCCGTCTCGCACGACATTGCCACGAAGCCCGCGCGGTTGGCGAGCCGCTCGCGCGTCAGCCGATGAGGCGGATGAGTTCCTGCACGACCATGATGACGACCCTGCCCGACATCAGGCTCCACAGGCCCGCGAGGATGGTTGCCGTCATCACGAGTTCGACCCTCTGGGGCGCCGACATGCCCGCGCGCACGATGTGCCGAGTGATGAGAAAGGGAGCGGCGAAGACCAGCATCGGGACGGCCGCGATCGCACCGACGCTGGGCCCGCGCGTGAGCAGCCGCACGCTGGCCGGCCGGTCAGCGACGAGCTGGTAGCCGGTCGCGATCAGGCCGGCGGTGGCAAAACCCATCGCAAGCGCCAGGAAAGACTGCACCGTTTCCGCCGACATAACGCCTCGTGTTGCTCTCCCCTAACCGCTGGTGTGGCGAATCGGGCGCGGCCGCGCCACCCCATCCTTAAAGAAGGGTAAACATGGCAGGGGGGTTCAAAGAAACTCTTTTGTTTACAGTGGCTTGTAAGGACCTTACCTACGCGACATGCCACGCAGCGCCCGCATCGCCGTCCGCGCTCCTGCGACCGGCGGCTTGGTCACGATTGCGACCTGGACAATGACGGTTCTGGCCGTCCTTGCGCTCGCCTATGTGACGTATTTGCTGTGGCCACGCTGGCCCGAGGCACCGAGCGGCGCCGACGCGCCGACACTTCCAATCGTGGTCGGGGACGTCGCTTTCAACGTGCCGCCGCAGGCGATTCGCCAGAAGGTGCAGCGCCGGCCAGGCGCGCAGGAGCGGATCGACCTCGCCTATGCCTGGCCCAGCCTGCAGCCGGCCGCAGTCGTCTTCGGGGACCGCTCCGCAATGTCGCTGCCACCCGCGCGCCTGTTCGTCACGATTTCATCTGTCCCCACGGCACTGACTCCGGAGGAACGGCTGAAGACGATCTATCCGCGCTACACCGAGGCGTCCGTGATGCGCGGGCCGGACGGGCTGTCGCTGCTCCCTTTCCGGGACGGCACGCCGTATGAGGGCGAGGATCTGCTGTTCGATCCGGATTCAGCCGAGCGCTTCCTCGTCCGCTGCACGCGCAACAAGGGCCAGATGCCGGGCACCTGCATCTACGAGCGGTTCTTCGGCAGCACCGACGTCAACGTGCGCGTGCCCCGCGACTGGCTGACCGACTGGCGCGGCGTACTTGCGGGAATAGAGCGTCTGATCGAACGGCTCGCGCCGGCAAGCCGCTAGGCCTCGACAATCCGGCCGTCACTCCAAATCCGTTTCCAGGATCGCCATCTGGAAGTTGAACGACTTGTCGTCGTCCTCATCGTCAATGAACATCACGCCGATGAATTCCTCGCCGATATAGACCTCCGCGGAATCGTCCTTCTTCGGGCGCGGCACGACGCGGATGCGCGGATTCCCGAACAGGCGGCGCATATAGTTCTCGAGCTTGCGAATATCTTGCACGTCCACGGTGATTGCTCTCCTCAGGTCCTGACCGGCAGATGGAATCTCAGTGCGTTTGCAGCACGCCGGCGTCGGAAATTCAAATCAGAAGCGCGCTGGAGCACCTTCCGCCCGCGCCAGGATACGCACTGGCGCGCCTGCCATTCGACGGACGACGCTCAGAGGGTGTCGTCGTACAGCATCTGATCCATCAGCCGGGCCGGCTCGTTGCATCCGGCCGCGCCGACGATTCTGGCCGGCACTCCGGCCACCGTCACATTGTTGGGTACCGGCTTGACCACTACCGAGCCGGCGGCAATGCGGGCGCAATGGCCAATCTGGATATTGCCGAGGATCTTCGCGCCGGCGCCGATCATCACGCCGTAGCCGATCTTCGGGTGGCGGTCGCCGATCTCCTTGCCGGACCCGCCGAGCGTGACGCCGTGCAAAATCGATACGTCGTCGCCGACCACAGCCGTCTGTCCGATCACCAAGCCAGTCGCATGATCAAGGAAGAGGCCGCGCCCCAGGCGGGCCGCCGGATGGATGTCACACTGGAACACGGCCGACGAGCGGCTCTGCAGATAGAGGGCAAAATCCTTGCGCCCCTTGGTCCACAGCCAATGCGCCAGCCGGTGCGTCTGAATGGCGTGGAAGCCTTTGTAGTAGAGAACCGGCTCGATGTAGCGTTCGGTTGCCGGGTCGCGGTCGAACACCGCGGCGACGTCGGCGCGGAACATCTCGCCCAGCGCCGCCATCTCCTCGAGCGCATCGGCGAATGCCTGCCGGATGAGGTCACTCGACACGGCGGGGTCATCGAGCCGGTCGGCGATGCGCTGCACGATGACGTCTTCGAGCGTGTCGTGGTGAAGCACCGACGAGTAGATAAAGGAGGCGATCTCCGGCTCACGCCGTGCGATCTCTTCCGCCTCGCGCCGGATGCGCGTCCAAACGGGATCGACCGTGTCGAGGGCGGGTCTTGCCTGGTGCTGGGCCATGACGGCTCCCTTTTCGCTGGGTGCGCCGTTCTATCACACGGCCCGCGCCCGGTATCGCCTGTCGGCAGCTAATGCCTAATTCTTTAACTCGGTCAGAAACTTCAAGATGGCTTCCGAAAACTGGTCATTGCGGTCCCCGGCCACCATATGGCGCGCACCCGCCACGTCGGCATACGTGGCATGCGGCACCAGCGCGAGGAACTCCCGCACGTGCTCGTCGTGGACCAATTCGGACGAGCCACCGCGGACCAGAAGCACGGGATTTTTCAAGCTCTTGGCCCCGGCCACCAGGGCCTCCTCCCGGTCCGTGCGGTTAACGGAGTCCGGGCCCCGGCTCTCCAGGAAGCGCGGATCCCAATGCCACCGCCAGCGCCCATCGGGGTGGAGGCGAAGGTTCTTTTTGAGCCCCTCGTTCGAGGCCGGCCGCGGCCGGTGGGGCAGATAGGCGGCCACCGCCTGCGCTGCCTCGTCCACCGAGGCGAAGCCGTCACGCGCGTGCTCGCGCATAAAGCCCTGGACCTTGGCGACGCCAGCCGCATCCACACGCGGCGTGATGTCGACGAGCACCAGCCCGGCGAACAACGGCTGGCGCGCCTGCTTCGCCGCGATGCCCTCCGCGGTCAGCGCTGCGATGCCCCCGAGCGAGGCGCCCGCCACGACCGGCCGCGAACCCGTGCGCGCAGCCAATTGGTCGGCGAGTTCGCGAGCGTCGGCAGCAAAGTCGGCGAACGTGTATTTGCCGCTTGCCACCCATTCGGAGTCGCCGTGGCCGCGCTGGTCGACGGCATAGGCGGTCATGCCTGCACGCGCGATGGCGTCGCCGGTATTGCGCCAGGCGTGTCGTGTCTGGCCACCGCCGTGCAGCAGCAGGACCGCGCGGCCATGATGACCGATGGCGTCCCCGACAAGCTTGTTGCCCTCGGCGCCGGTGAACGTCACGCGGTGGGTCGGATTGGTCCGCGTCACGGCCGCTCGTCCAGGAACTTCAACACGCCCGCCTTGTACACGCGATCGCCGACCGCGAGCATGTGGTCGCGATCGGGTATCTGCAGAACCTGCGCGCCGGGAATCAGGGCAGCGAGTTCCTCCGGCGAGCCCGCCACGGCGTCTCTGGTTCCGACTGCGATCAGCACTGGCATGCGGATGCCGCCGACCTGGCCGCGCGTGAGCGCGGCGCCGCCGCCGCGCAGGCATGCCGCGAGCGCCATACGGTCGGAGTTCGTCTGCTCGGCAAAGCGCCGGAACATCATCCCCTGCGGGTCGGTGACGTCGGCGAGCGACGGCGCTTCCAGCGCCTGCGCAATCGGCTCGGGCAGCCCACCGCCGGTGACGAGGCGCACGCCGATTCCGCCGAGGATGGCCGAACGCAGTCGTTCGGGATGCGCGATGGCCAGATTGGCGGTGATGCGCGCGCCCATCGAGTAGCCCATCACGTCGGCACGAGCGAGGCCAAGATGATCGAGCAGCGCCCTGACGTCCTCCGCCATCTCGGCGCGGTCGTAGCCGGCGGGATCGTAGAGCTTGGTCGAAGCGCCATGTCCACGGTTGTCGAGGGCGATGACCCGCCGGCCCGCACGCGTGAGTGTGTCGATCCAGCCGGGATTGACCCAGTTCACCTCCTTCGTGGAGGCAAAGCCGTGCACGAGAACGACCGGGTCGCCCTCGCCTGTATCGAGGTAAGCGATCTCGACGGCACCGTTGCGGAATGAAGGCATGTGAGTTGATCGACTGGAGCGTGGGACTATTGCTTATAGCGGGGCGTCCGGCGTTGCCAAGCGCTGCTGGGCGGCCGCGATCTCGCGCTGCATGCGGCGCATGCGCCGGCGCTTGCGCCAATTCACATAGCGCAACGTCGTACGCTCGGTCGTGCCTTTCACCGCCACGACGAAGGCGAACGCCGCGAGCAGCAAGCTGAACAGCCACGCCGCCAGATCAAAGGCGGCAAAGGTGAAGGCAATCGCGCCGCGGCCGGCAAGCTTGAGGATGGCGCGGGTCTTGCCGCGCTGCTTCTCGGAAAGGCGGGCGAGCCGCGCAACGTCGGCGGGGGATTGCGCCAGCCGCAGGCCGTCGAGCGCCGCCTGCGTGCCTGCGCTGCGCTGCACGCGCCCGATGTCGCCCATGACGCGCAGCACACCGCCGACCTTTTCCGTCTTGATTGCCTCGCGCGCGGCACGCACTGCCACCGCAGGCTCGGTGATCGAGGCTGCGGCGAAGGCGCGGCGCAGCGCATCCCAGTCGATGGCCTCGCGCAGCGAGCGCGTCATCGCCTGTCCGAGGCGGCCGCCGAGACGGCCGGTCTTGCGGGCGGCCTTGGTCAACGAGAGGCCGATGCGCGCTGGCGCACCCGCTCCCATGGAGACGTAGGTTCCCGCCGTGGCGGCGATTCCCACGGCGGACAAGCCGAGAATGATCTCGTCAGCCGGTTCCCCGTTCGCAAGCCGCAGGCCTTCGCGAAGCGCATCGCGGACGTCGCCAAACACGAACAGGTCGCCCAGTGCGGTTCCCGCGAGGCCGACCATGTCGTCCGGCTCGCCTGTGAACAATCCGTGCGCGAAGCTCTGGGCATTGCGCGCCGCCGTGGCCGTGGCGGAGTTGGCCTCATCGATCTTCGCGACGAGCGCGGGATCGACGGCGACGTTGCGCGACTGCGAGAGTTCCAGAACGCTGTTGGCGAGGTCGATGTCGTCGCGCCCCAGGGCTGCCGCGATCTCGCGTTCGGCGACAGCGGACGTCAGCGTCCGCTCGACGACGCGGCCCGCGAGCGCCGAAGGGTCGTCCCGGGCAGCGAGCAGCCAAGCGGATTCGTAGCCGCGGGGCGCAATGGCGATCAGCACCATCGCCAGCAATGCCCCAGCCGCCACGGCCAGCAACAGCGGATCACGCCGCCCTCTGCGCCGGTATCGAACCATCGGATCCTCGCCGCCCTGCATAGCATGCCGAAGCCGGCAATCCGGTGACGGAGGGGGGCGTTTCGGAATGAAAAGCGCCCGCGTCCCGCGCCGGTCGCAGTCACGAAGCACTAGGAATCGGCGATTGCGGCCGTTATGGTGCGCCCGCTTTGCGGATCGAACGGACGGGACTCATGGCTGAGACGATCGTGCCCCATTTCCACAACGAACCCGGCGTGCCGGTGATCGAGGTTGGCGCACGCGAATTCATGTGCGTGGGCGCCAAGCCGCCGTTCGACCACCCCCACGTATTTCTCGATATGGGCGACGACGACGAGATCATCTGTCCTTATTGTTCGACCCTTTACCGCCACGACTCTGCGCTCGATGGGCGCGCTGCGCGTCCAGCGGAATGCGCCCTGCGCGAAGTACCGGCGTAACGCCATCCCGTGATCGGCTCGCGGACCATCGTCATTGCGGGCGCCGGCATCGGCGGACTGACCACGGCGCTGGCTCTGGCTGAGCATGGGTTCCGCACCATCGTGATCGAACAGGCGGAGCGCGTCGAGGCGATCGGCGCCGGCATCCAGCTATCGCCCAATGCGACGCGCGTCCTGATCGACCTGGGTCTGGCCGACCGGCTGCGGGCCGTGGCGATGACGCCGTCCGCGATCCGTGTGCTGCGCGCCGACAGCGCCGATGAGATCGTCAGCATCCCGCTCACGGATATCGAAGAACGTTATGGAGCACCCTACTGGGTGATCCATCGCGGAGATCTTGTGGGCGCGCTGCTGGCGGCCGCTCGCGACAATCCGGAGATCAGCCTTGAGCTCGGCGCGCGGGTCGAGACCTTCGCCAGCCATCCCAACGGTGTGACCGTAAAGGCTCTCCGCAGGCACAGCGCCGTGGACGCACAGGGCTCCGCGCTGATCGGCGCAGATGGCATCTGGTCCGCAGTTCGTGCCGGCCTCGGCGATGCCGATCCGCCGCGGTTTACCAAGCGCGTGGCCTTCCGCGCCATGGTCCCGGCGGACATGGCCCCGCCGCACATGCGAACGAACGACGTGAAGCTGTGGCTCGGCCGCAAGTCCCACGTCGTGCATTACCCGGTGCAGGCGGGTAACACGATCAACGTCGTCGCGATCACCGTCGAGGACTGGAAGCAGCCCGGCTGGACCACGGAAGCGAAGCCGAACGAGGTCTTGGCGCGATTTCCGGCTGGTCCTTGGTCGCGCCACTTGCGCGATCTCCTCGGGATCCCCGAGCGCTGGATGAAATGGGCGCTGGCCGAACGTCCGGTTCCGCGCCGCTGGGGCGACGAGCAGACCACACTGCTGGGCGATGCCGCCCATCCGATGCTGCCTTTCCTGGCGCAGGGGGCTGCCATGGCCATCGAGGATGCCGCGGTGCTGGCGGCGCGCCTGGGCGGCAACCCAGACGATCCAGCCGCGGGACTGCGGGCCTATGAGGCCGATCGCCGTGCCCGCACCGCCCGGGTTCAGAAGGCCGCGCGCAAAACCGGCAGCGTCTATCAATATGGCGGCCCGGACGCGACGGCGCGCGATATTGTGATGCGGATGCTGGGTGGCGCGCGGCTGCGCAACCGCTACGATTGGATCTACAATTGGCGCGTCAACGGACGCAACATGGCTAAAATCGGTTGAGCGCAAGGCCAGTCGAATGAGCCTGTTCCCCACCACCATTGCCGGCAGCCTGCCCAAGCCGGGATGGCTGGCGGAGGAGAACCGGCTGTGGCCGGCCTGGAAGCTGCGCGGCGAAGCGCTCGCCGCCGGCAAGCTCGACGCGACGGTCGCCGCCATCCGGCTGCAGGAACGCAGCGGCATCGACGTTGTCACTGACGGTGAGCAGGCGCGCCAGCATTTTGTCCACGGCTTCCTCGAATGCGTCGATGGGATCGATTTCGCCCGCAAGGTCGCGATGGGCATCCGCAACAATCGCTACACCGCCATGGTGCCGACCGTGAGCGGTCCGCTCGCGTTGCGCGCCCGCGTCCACGCGGCCGAAGCGCGCCGTGCGCGGGCCGCGACGGATCGCAAGATCAAGTTCACCTTGCCCGGACCAATGACCATCATCGACACGGTCGCCGACGCATATTACGGCGATCGCACGGCGATGGCCTTTGCCTTCGCCAAGCTTCTCAATGAAGAGGCTCGCGCGCTCGCCGCCGACGGGATCGACGTGATCCAGTTCGACGAGCCAGCGTTCAACGTCTACACCGACGAGGTTGGCGATTGGGGCATCGAGGCGCTGCACACTGCCATCGAGGGCCTGACCTGCACCACTGCGGTGCACATCTGCTACGGATACGGCATCCAGGCCAACACAGACTGGAAGGCGTCGCTCGGAGGCGAGTGGCGACAATACGAGGCGATCTTCCCGGCGCTCGCAGGGAGTCGCCTCGATCAGGTGTCGGTCGAATGCCGCAGTTCGAAGGTGCCCGTGTCTCTGCTCGGCCTACTTGCCGGCAAGGACCTCCAGGTGGGCGCCATCGACGTTGCCAGCGATACGGTGGAGACGGCGGACGATGTCGTGCGCGTGGTGGAACGCGTCCTCGAGGTCGTGCCGAAGGAGCGTCTCGTTCTGTCGACCAACTGCGGGATGGCGCCGATGCGTGCAGAGATCGCGGCCGCCAAACTCGCGGCGCTGGGCGCAGGCGCTGCGTTGGCGCGGGAGCGCTTTGCCTGATCATTGCTTGTGCGCGCCCACATCTGCTGCGCTGCGAAAGCAACGATTGTCGGAAATTTGCAGATTTCGCTTAAGCAACCGTATAGCCCGCTCGGCAACGTCACGAGACTTGGCCGGGAATTCCCCCGAATTTGCCAGCGCAGAATACGCAGAATACAGCGTGTGTCATTTTTGCGGCGCGTTAGATGATGGCGCGCGCAATGTGTATCAATAGTCGCGTCACCGGCTTAAGCCGATCTTAGCCGTTGAGGACAAGGATGGCGTTGGGGGAAACGCACCCAGCCGAGACCACGATCGATGAGCGTAGCGCATCTCGCGGCGTTCCTGGTGCTGGCAAGCTTCGCCGGTGAAGCGGTCGCAACCGCAGCGCTGATGCTCGTGCCATCTGCCTCGCCCCTGGTCCAGCTGTTCGTCCATGCCGCCACTTTCGCGACGGTCATCGTGCTGACCTGCTACATCGCGTTGTTCAAGCCGATGATCGACAGGCTCGCCGAACTCACCACGGCGAACGAAGGCCTGATCGAGAACCAGCAGACGCTGCGCACCCGCATCCGCGAGCAGGACGAAGCCGTCGCCGCGACGCAGAGCCAACTGCGCGAGAGCATCACCCAGTTGGATGCGGCCCTCAACAACATGCGCCAGGGGCTGTGCATGTACGACGCCCAGTCGCGCCTGGTCCTGTGCAACGAGCAATATCGCCGGATGTATGGTTTATCGCGCGAAGCAGTCCGGCCAGGGACGAGCTACCGCGAGGTGTTGCGCGAGCAGACCGAGGCGGACAATTTCCATCAAGATCCGGACATGTATGTCGCCAGCATTCACTCGGCTATCGCCTCCGGCGAGCCCATGGAGCATCTCGTCACCCTCAAGCACGCCACCATCCGGCTCGTCATTCACCCCTTGTCCAATGGCGGCTGGGTCGCCACCCATGAGGACGTCACTGCTCAGCGTCGCGCCGAGGCCGAGCTTGCCAATACACGAAACTTCCTCGACACCGTGATCGAGCACGTGCCCGCTACCATCCTGGTGAAAGACGCCCAGACATTCCGCTATGTGCTGCTCAACCAGGCGGGCGTGGAATTCTTCGGACTGCCGCGCGAAGAAATCCTCGGTCGCGCGGCGCACGATTTCTTCCCGAAGCACGTCGCCGACAAGGTGCTGGCTCGCGACCTGGAACTGCTCGCGGTCGGAACCCAGACGTTCCACGACGACCACGCGATTCATGGCGAAGGCCAAGGCAATCGCCAGGTCGCCACGAAGCGCCTTGTGATCCGCGGCACGGATGGTGAACCTCGATACCTCCTGGGGGTCATCGAGGACATTACCGACCGCAAGCGGGCCGAGGCGCAGATCGTGCACCTCGCACACCACGATGCGCTGACCGGGCTTCCCAATCGCGCCGCCTTCCAGAAGCGCCTCGCCGAAGCCCTCGATGAAGGCACGGCGCGCGGGCGCACCGTTGCGATCATGTGCATCGATCTGGACCGCTTCAAGGAGGTCAACGACGTCTACGGGCACGCGGCAGGCGATGCCATGCTGAAGGAAGTGACGGCGCGACTGCAACAATCGGCCGGCGGCGCCTTCATCGCGCGGCTCGGCGGCGACGAGTTCACGATTCTCGTCACCGACGGACCACAGCCGGCGAGCGCGCTGGCCATCGCGACGCGCCTGTCGCGTATTTTCGATGAGGATGTCGTGATCGACGGCCACGAACTGCGCGTCGGCCTGAGCATCGGTGTCGCCGTATTCCCGAACGACGGCCCCGACGTCACCACCCTCCTCAACAACGCCGATGCGGCGCTCTATCGCGCCAAAGCGGACGGCCGCGGCACGGTGCGGTTCTACGAGCCGGAGATGGATACGCGGTTGCGCGAGCGGCGCGCCATGCAGCAGGAATTGCGCGCAGCCATCCCCAATGGCCAGCTCGGGCTGCATTACCAGCCGTTGGCGGCGGCGGGCGGCGAGATCATCGGCTTCGAGGCCCTCGCGCGCTGGAACCATCCGGCGCGCGGGGTCGTGCCTCCCGACGTCTTCATCCCGCTCGCCGAGGAGAGCAGCCTCATCATTTCGATCGGCGAATGGATCCTGCGTGAAGCCTGCCGTGAGGCGGCGTCGTGGCCGCGCCCTCTGCACATCGCGGTCAACATCTCGCCCGTCCAATTTCGCCACGGCGACCTGGCGCGGGTGATCCACACCGTGCTGCTGGACACGGGCCTTGCGCCACAGCGGCTCGAGATCGAAATCACCGAGAGCGTGCTGGTCGGCGACTTCTCCCGGGCCGTTGCGGTCTTGCGCCGGCTCAAGGGGCTCGGCGTGCGCATCTCGATGGACGACTTCGGTACCGGCTATTCCTCGCTCTCCTATCTGCAGTCGTTCCCATTCGACAAGATCAAGATCGACCGGGCGTTCATTTCTAACGTGGAGCGCAACGTCCAATCGGCGTCGATCGTGCGGGCGATGATCGGGCTCGGGCGCGGGTTGCAGGTGCCAGTCGTCGCCGAAGGGGTCGAGACGCCCGAGCAACTCGATTTTCTCATGCACGAGGAGTGCAACGAGGTTCAGGGCTATCTGCTCGGCCGTCCCGCGCCGATCAGCGAGTATGCGGATATCCTGGGCTATCCCGCCCCGCGCCTGCCCAAGGCGGCATTGAACTAGCCTCGTCCCGCCCGTCGTGCAGGCCAGCCTTACGGTCCTGCCGCAAGGCCAACATTGATCTTGCAACACGCAAAACCGCTGCTAGCGTGCGCATCCCACCGCTCTGATCCCGGAAAATCCGCATGCCGCGCGTTGCCGTCACCCTTGCCTATTTCGACTTCTTTCCCGAGCTCAAGGCCGAGCTTGCGGCGATGTATCCCGGAACGAAGTTTCGGACCGAACGGCGCCCCCTGACCGAAGACGAACTGATCGACTACTGCAGGGGCTACGACACTGCGGTGATCGGCCTTGACCGCTTCACCGACAAGGTGTGCGCGGCGCTGCCCGAGCTGAAGGTGATCTCGCTGTGCTCGGCGGGCGTCGACCATATCGACCCCGCGGTCCTCAAGAAGCACGGCAAGAAGATGTGGTGGGCCGCCGGCATCAACAAGGTATCGGTCTCGGAGCTCGCCGTCTGCTACATGGTGATGGCGGTGCGCCGGGTGCATTTCTTCTCCTCGGTGCTGCGCCGGGGCGAATGGAAGGGACCGATGGGCTTCGGCGCGGACCTGCGCGGGCGCACGGTCGGCATCCACGGATGCGGCCATATCGGCAAGGAAGTGGTCAAGCTGCTGCAGCCCTACGGCGTGAAGATTCTGGCCAGCGACCGCGTGGACTATTCGGACTTCTACAAGGAGTACGGCGTCGAGAAGGTCGAGGCCGACGAGCTGTGGGCGCGCTCCGACGTGCTGACGATCCATCTGTCGCGCAACGCCACCACGATCGGCATGTACACCGGCGCGGTGCTCGACAAGATGAAGCCGGGCTCGGTGCTGATCAACTGCGCACGCGGCGGCATCGTCGACGAGGCCGCCCTCAAGGAGCGCCTGGAGAGCGGACACATCGCGGGCGCCGCCTTCGACGTGTTTGCGGTCGAGCCGGCGAACGGCAATCCGCTGCTCGACGTGCCCAACTTTTTCGGCTCGCCACACATCGGCGCGACCACCCGCGAGTCGTGGGGCGCGATGCTGCGCTCGGGCATGCGCGGCATCAAGGACGCGTATGAGCCGCAGCCGGGGGTCTATCCATTCGACTGAGCGCCGTCGGGTTCGTTTCGCCAAATGGGGTCCGCCCGGCCGGATGAGAGGTTTGTGAGGGAGCATGACATAGTGCGGCCGGCGCGCCGCCTCCCTTGCCCCCCGTCACCGGCCGGTGGAGCGCGGGCAAACCTCCGGCAGCGCGGGTGCGTCGATGCATCCACGGCGAGCGAGCGGCAAGCCAAGACCGAGAGCGCCCGGCCTGCCCCACGATGAGCACCGCTCACAGCCCGCGTCGAGCGCGAGCGACGGCGTGTGTGAACTTTGCGGACAACCGGCCGTGAGCTACGTCCGCTTCGCCCTGCGGCGGCCCCAGCGCGCGCGCAGCGCGTGGCCGTAGCGCGCGAGCATGGCGTCGATGCGCGCGTCGGTGAGCCGCGCGCGCCAGCGCCGGTAGATCAGGTCGTAGGTGAACCACACGATCAGCGCGGTGAGCAGGAAGGCGAACAGCGAGTCCGACAGGAAGTGGCCGCCCGCGGCCATGCGCACCACCGCGATCACCGCGGTGAAGACCAGCGCCGCGCCGACGGCGACGCCCTTCCAGGGCGGCGGCGCCAGCACCGCGGGCGCCAAGGTCCAGGCCGCGGACGACACTTCGCCCGAGACGAACGAGCAGTTGGCCTTGCAGGTCCCGCGCGGATCCCACCACGGCACGAAATGCTCCTGCCCGCCGTACTCGGTGAGATGAACGGGGCGCGGCCGCGACCAGTTCTCCTTGAAGACGACGTTGGCCATCACGCCGGGCGCCAGCGCGAAGGTGAGCGACAGGAACAGGATGGCGCGCCCGGACACCAGCATGGGCCGCTCCGGCTTCCAGAGCTTTGCCAGGATGACCACCCCGAGCACCGCCGCGAAGACGATGTCGATCCACATGTTGAGGTTGCGCAGCGCCACCAGCGTCGCGTCGGTCGCGAGCGGGAATTTTCGCGCGGCGGTATCGTAGAAGTGGTCGGTCACCCGGTGATCGAGATCGGGGGCGACGACGAACAGCAAGCCGGCCGCGACGCCCAGCGCGAGGATCAGCAGCGGAATGCGGTAGCGCGGCATGGGATGAAGACGGCTCCGGCGGGATGGACGCTCGCGGTGTCTTACGGGACCAGGTTGCTTTCGCCAAGACGGCGGAGCGGACGCCTTGCCGCAGCCGTGTGTGGCGGCCGGGCACGGCGAATGTGCGGCGCTGCGCCGCTCATACATCCGCCCACGCGCCAAAGAAAAAGGAGGCGCGGATGCCGCGCCTCCTCGACGTCACGGCGATGCCGCGGCGGATCAGAACTCCTTCCAGTCCGGGTCCTGCTTGAGGGCGGTGGCGAGCGCCGACTGCATGCGGCCGACGATGCCGCCGCGCTTGGCAGACGACGTCGACGACGCTGCCGATGTGGGCGCGGTGGCGGCGGCACCCGCCGGCCGGGGCGCCGCGGCGGGACGCACGGCCGGGCGCCCTGTCCGCGCAACGGCGGCCCCGTCTTCCAGGCGGAAGAAGCTCACCCGCTCGTTCATGGCCGCGGACTGCGTCTCCAGCGTCTTGGCGGTGGCCGCGTTCTCCTCGACCAGCGCCGAGTTCTGCTGCGTCACCTCGTCCATCTGGGTCAGCGCCTTGTTGACCTGCTCGATGCCGGTCGCCTGCTCC
>DATMFF010000014.1:0-320640 GCA_035556735.1 Xanthobacteraceae bacterium
CACCAGGTCGTTGATCGACAGGTAGGCCGAGTTGATCGTCTCCGAGTTCGCCGTCTGGATGCTGATCGAGGACGAACCGGTCTCGTTGAAGGTGATCTTGAGCTTGTCGCCGCGCAGCAGGTTGACGCCGTTGAAGGCGGCATCGTCCGACAGCTTGTCGAGCTGGTCGCGCAGCTCGTTGAACTGGTCGGCGAGCTTGCTGCGGACCGAGTTGCCGGCGATCGTGGTCGTGCCGCCCGAGCCGTCCACCTTGGCGGAGGTCGAGTTGTAGCCGGTGACGGTGAGCGACTGGGTCGACTGGTTCTCGATGCGCAGCTTGCCGCTGTCGTTCGAGGCCCGGATCTTGCCGTCCAGCGAGGCCGTGTTGTTGATCGCGGCGACGAGCTGGTCAACCGTCTTGGCGGTCGCGCCAGTGATGCTCGACGTATTCGACGCAGCCGTATCGAAGCCGAAGTTCGCCGTCGTCACGCTGTCCGACCCGGCAATCGTATTAATGCCGACCGAGGCGGAGCTCGCCGTCACGGTGTTTGCGGCGCCCGTCGCCGTGAACACGATCTTGTTCGACACAAAGCTGGCTTGAATGCCCGCGTTGGCCGCGGTGAAGCCCGCGTTCAGCGTGTCGACCAGTTCGGTCGAGGTCACGGCGTCCGCATCCGCCACGGCGTTGGTCGCATCGGTCTGGCCGGCGACGGTGACGGTGAGGTTCGTGTCGCTGGTCGCCTGAACGGAGACCGCGATATTGGCGCCGCCGTTGATGGTCAGGTTGAAGGTCAGCTGCGAGTTGGAGCCGCCGAAGTTGTTGCCGTTGTTGAAGTCGATCGCCGAATAGTTCACGCCGGCGGTCAGCACGCCACGGGCATTGGTCAGGTCGACCGCGACCGGCGTGGTGCCGACCGAGCCGCCCGAGAACGAGGCCTGCTGGCCGGCGACCGTCGTGGCCGCGCCCAGGGTGGTGCCGTCGATCTCATAGGACGCGGTCTGGAACGACTTGTCCTGGCGCGCCTGGTGCAGGGTCGACTGCATCGACTCCAGCGTCTTGGTGATCGCGTCGAGGCCGTTGTTGGCCGCTTCCAGGGTCTTCACGCCGTTCGACATCGAGTCGAGCAGTGCACCGAGGTCGCCGGCGCGCCGCTGCAGCGACGACGAGGTGAAGTAGTTGGTCGGATTGTCGAGCGCAGAGTTGACCTTCTTGCCGGTGGCAAGGCGGTTCTGCGTCGTCGCCATGAGTTTGGCGGTATTCTGGAGAGAAAGCAGGTTCTGCCGGACGCCCGCCGACAGCGTGATACCCGAAGCCATGAGTGAACCCTTCTGGTCGCTCGCCATGCCGACGGTGCCCTCCTGGCCCCGCCCAACTGGCACTCCCGGCGCCGAACGGGTCGGTCGCCGCATGGCGTCATCTCACGGCGGCTTGTAACGCCCCGTAAAAAGTCATGGTTAATCAATATCTAATTCGATTCAGATGCCGGCGGCCCGGCGGGCCGTCGTGCGGGCTGCCGGGCGGCGCGCGCCGGCGCGGCCAAAATCAGCGCAAGTAATTGACGAGACTGACCTGCGAGAGCATGGCGGTGACCTGCATCGAGGCCTGCAACCGGGTCTGCACGGCCAGCAGCTCCGCTCCGGCCTGCTCGGTGGAAACCCCTGCAACCGTCTCCAGCATTCCGGACAAGGCCGAACTCGCCTGCTGATGGCGGTCGCTCGCCGCCTTCATCACCGTCTGGGCGTTGGCGACCTCGGCCTGGATGTCCGAGATGCGCTGCGTGCCCTGCGGCGCGGAGAGGTTGGCGCCGACGCGCTGGGCCATCTCCTGGTAGCGCGCGATCGCGTTCGGATCGCTGGGCGAGAACGTCATCGAGGCGAAGACCGCGACGCTGGCGACCGCCGTGCGGACGGCCTGCTCGTTGGCGCGCATGCCGTAGTTGATCGTGATCGAGGTGTCGACGCGCGCATAGGCGGTGCTGCGCGCCGAGGCGGCGCCGGCCTCGCCCTTGTACCAGAACAGCGTGTCGGCGCTGGTGCCGGCGACGAGCGCGGTCGCCGTGTCGAACGGCGGACCGGCGACGCGCAGCGGCGGATTGGCATCGTCGATGTTGAAGAAGTTGTTGGCCGCCTGCATGGCGGAGGCGGCCGTCAGCGACGTGTCGGCGAGCTTGGCGACCGCGGTGTTGAGCGCGCCGCGGAAGTTCGCCGCGGTGACGTCGGCCGTCGCGCCGATGGTGAACTCGCCAGCGCCAGGGGGCGACGCCGTGGTGGCCGTCAACGTGAAGGAATCGACGGTGCCGTCGGGCAGGGTGAACGAGAAGCTGATCTGCTGGCCCGCCGCCGGATTGGCGCCGAAGTTGACGCCGTAGCTCGCCGGCGGCCCGCCGGTGGTCACCGTCGCGCCGGCGAGGTTCGAGTTGTACGACAGCAGCTTCATGCCAAACGGATGACCGGCCGCGTCCTCGGCGAGGGTGACCATGTTCGTGGGCGCCGCCGTGGTGGTCGCAAGGCCGAAGGCGGCCGCATTGGCGGTGCCCGTGACCGCGATGCTGTCGGAGATGCCGGTCGCGGTGATGCTGATGTCGCCGGTGGCGAGGTTCACGCCCGCCGCGGAGGCGCCGCCGCCGACCAGCGTCGCAAGCTGCGCGTTGAGCTCGGCCAGGGTCGAGACCTGCGGCGGCACGGCCGCCTCGTTGGTGCCGAAGGTCACGGTCAGCGGCGGATTGGCCCCGATCGTGAACGTCAGCGTGTCGCCGGGCGTGACCGCGCCCTGCGTGATCAGGTTGGTCGGATCGTGCGTCGTCGCCGCCAGACCGAACTCGGCGAGCAGGGTGCTGCCGGCGCCGATGGTGAACGACGCGTCGTCGTCGTTGGCGGTCAGCACCAGGCCGCCGGTGCCGGGATCGAGGGCGGCGGTCACGCCGGTCGCGGCCACCACTGCCGGCGCGTTGATCGCGGCGAGCACGGCGGCGCCATTGTCGCCCGGGTTGATCGTCACGGACGTGCCGTTGATGACGAGCGTGCCGCCGCCGGGCGAGGCATAGGGGGCGCTGAGATCCTGAGTGCCCGTGACCGTGGCCGGCGCATCCGGCAGGATGGCGGCGCCGGTGCCGGCGAGCGTCGCCGGTCCGGTGACGATCGGCGGCAGGGTCAGGCGGCCGAGCCCGCTGGTGCCGAGATCGGCGAGCTTGCGCTCGGCGATGATCTGCTTGAGGCCGGCGACCGGCCCGACGCCGCCCAGGATGCGGTCGATGTTCTCCACCGGCATGACGTCCGGGCTCTTGCCGGAGAACAGGTACTGGTCGCCGACACGTGCGTTGAGCGAGCCGAGGATCTGGTCGAGCTGGCCGTAGGCCGTCTGCTGGTCGTTGGTCTGGCCGGTTGTGCCGAAGGTGAAGGTCGGCGTCGCCGTGAGGCGCTTGACCTCGTGCGCGCCGTCGTCGATCTGCGTGAGCACGCTCTGCGCGATCTCCAGGCGCGTGCCGACGATGGTCGCGGTCTGCTTGAAGCTGTCGATGGCGGCGACCTGCCCGCGCAGCGCCATCGACAGGCCGCGGTCGAGGCCGAGGCCGGCGTAGGAGCTCGACCGCTCGCCGGTGCCGAGCTGGCGATAGAGATCCTCGAGCTGGCGGCGCATCGCCACCATCGACTGGATCTGCATGCCGGTCCTGCCTGCGATACCCGATACGCTCATGGCTAAACCCTCAACAGCGAGTCGATCACTTCCTTGATCGTGGTGAGAACGCGCGCGTTGGCTGAATAGGCGGTCTGCAGCGTGATCAGGTTGGCCATCTCGCGGTCGATGTTCACGCCCGACGTCTCGTCGAACCGCTGCTGCAGCGAGTCGACGACGAGCTTCTGGCCGTCGCTCAGGTTCTTCGCCGCGGAGGCCGCATCGCCTTGCGCGCTCATGACCTGGCGCAGATAGATCGGCAGCGGCGCGCCGAACGGGCTGGAGGCGCTGCCGAAGCCCGTCTCCGGCGTGAAGTCCTGCGGGGTCGCGGTGAGCTGCTGATAGAGGAAGTTCGGCCGCGTGTAGTCGCCGCTCGGCGTCGAGGCGGAGAACGTCACGAGGTTGGAGGCGTCCGCCACGAGCTGCGGGTTCACGCTGATGCGGTTGGCGAAGCCGACGATCTGCCGGCCGCTGCCGCTGATCGCGCCGCTGAAGATGGTGCCGCCGTCGGTGAAGAAGGGCAGCTCGCTGGAGCCGCCGAGCATCCCGGTCATCGTGACGGTCGTCGAGGCGCCGGTCAGGTCGACGGTGTTGGCGCCGCCGTCGTCGAGGATGCGCAGGGTCGTGCCGGACGGATTGGAGAACTGAATGCGGCCGCCGAAGGCGGCGTTCATCTGGCTGATGGCCGAGGCAAGGCCGCCCGACCAGTCGATGCCGATCACCCGGTCGCTGGGATTGGTCGTCGTCGTGTCCGGCAGCGGCAGCGCGGACGGATCGTCGACGCGCACGAACGTGACGTTGCGCGTCGTCGCCGTCGCCGTGTCCACATAGGACATGGTGACCGTGTTGCCGCTGAGCAGACCGCTCACGTCGAGATCGTAGCCGGCCTGCGCGCCCGAGGTCACCGCCGTGCCGGGCGTGGTCTTGTCGGACAGCGCGCGCGACATGGCGGCGGCGAATTCGTCGAGCTGCGCCTGCGCCTGCACCAGGACCTTGTCGCGCATCTCGATATAGGCGGCGATCTTGCCGGAGCGGATGCCCTTCTCGGCGATGAGGTCGGTTCCGGCCGCGCTGTTGATCACGAGGCTGACGGTGCCGAGCTTGCTCTTGCTGCGATCCGGGTCCCACTGCGTGTCGGCGGTGATCGTGCCCTGCGCGTCGAACCTCAGCTTGGCGGGCGCCGCGCCGACGAGTTGCAGCCCGGAGCTCGTGAAGATCGAGACCGAGCGGTCGTTGCCCTGCGTGACACGAATATCCATGAGCTGCGCGAGCTGGTCGATGTACATGTCGCGCTGATCGAGCAGATGGGCGGTCGAGGCATCGTCGGCGGCGGTCGCGCCCAGCTCCTTGTTGATCTGCGCGATGCGCTCGAGCGCGTCGTTGGCACTGCGGACCGCATCGGCGATACCGAGCTCGGCGTCGGCGCGCAGCGCCTGGATCTGGTCGGCGGTGCCGTTGATCTGCTGCGCCAGCGCCTGCGCGGCCCCGATCACGCCCGCCCGCGCCGAGTAGTCGGATGGATTGGCGCTCAGCGCCTGCACTGCGCTCGTGAAGTCGTTGTAGAGGTTCTCGAGCGAGCTCTCCGAGCCCGGCGTGCCGTAGATGTCCTGCAGGCGCTCGTAGAACTGCGCCATCATGCTGGTGTAGGAGGCCCCCGTCGACTCGTTGCGGAGTTGGCGCTGCAGGTAGGTGTCGAGCTCGCGGTTGATGCCGAGGACCTGGACGCCGACCGCCGCGCCGTTGCCGGCGGTCGACTGGTTGTTGAGCGTCTTGCGGATGTAACCGGGCGTGTCCGCATTGGCCACGTTTCCGGCGACGAGCGAGAGCCCGGACTGCGTGACCCGCATGCCCGTCGCGGCGATGCCCAGCGCCTGGGAGAGTCCCATGTGCGGTCCTCGATGTTACTCGTGACGCATCGCCTATCTCAGCGTGTTCAAGAGGTCCTGCGCCATCTGGTTCGTCGTCGAGATCACGCGGGTGTTGGCCGAATAGGCCTGCTGCGTCACGATCAGCTTCGTGAACTCGTCGGCGATGTCGGTGTTGGACCCCTCGAGCGAGCTGCCGATGATCTTGCCCGACGCGTTGTAGGTGGGAACGCCGGATTCGTCGGTGGCCTCGAATGCGCCGCCGTCGATGCGTTTGAGGAAGTTGGCGCCGCTGAAGTTCGCCAGCGTGATCTGCGCGCGGTCGATGGTGCGGCCGTTCGAATAGGAGCCGACGACGCGGCCCTTGTCGTTGACGGTGATCGACTGCAAGGAGCCTGCCGCGAACCCGTTCTGCGTCAGCTCGTTGACCTGCGCGCCGCCGTTGGGATCGGCGAACTCGGTCAGTCCGCCGGATCCGAACTTCACCGTCAGGTCGCCGAGCGACACGCCGTCGACGGTGACGTTCGGGAGAATCAGGCTCGCGACCACGGGATTCATCTGGCCGTTCGGATCGAACGTGAAGTTCGTGCCGACGTTGCGCCAGGCCGGCTGGTTGCCGGTGGCGTCGGAGTCGATCTGGTAGAACATGTTCCAGGTGTCGGTGCCGCCGACGGTGGTGCTGTCGGTCTTGGCCCAGCGGATCTGGATGTTCACCGGCGAGCCGGAGATGTCGTAGGCGGTGATCGCGCCGCCGCCGACCGAGTCGGCGATAAAGGCGGTGAGGTCGTTCGCGACCACGACCTGGTTGGAGGCGATCGCCGAGGTCGTGTGCATGCCGAACACCAGCGGCGTCGCGGTGCCGGTCACGCTGATGTTGTTGCTGCCGGAGGCGATGATCGAGATGTTGCCGTTGGTGATCGAGGCGGTGCCGGCGCCGGGATTGAGGGTGCCAAGCGCCGCGCTCAGCTCGGCGATCGTCGAGACCTGGCCGACGCCGGTGCCGAACGTGATCGGAACCGAGCTGGCGCCGACGGTGATCGTCATGGTCTGCCCCGAGGCGACCGCGTTCTGCGTGATCAGGTTCGTCGGGTTGGTGGTGCCGACGCCGATGCCGAGCTCGGTGAACAGCGAGGTCGCCGAGCCCGAAACGGCCAGCGCGGAGTCGGCGTCGGTGCTGGTGAATCGCAGCCGCTGGCCGTTGAGCGTGACCGACTGCAGCCCGCCGGCGGGCACGCCGATGGTGCGGTTCGTCGACGAGAAGCCGAGCGAGTCGAGCACCGCCGAGCTGCCGGCGAGTTGCACCAGGTCGCCGTTGGCGGAGGTGAGCACGAGCTGGCCGTTGACGACGTTCGCGGTGATGCCGTCGTCGCCGCCGGCGGCGGCGTCGAGCGCGGTGTTGATGGCGATCGCGGCAGACGCCGCGGTGTCGGTGGCGATGATGTTGACGTTCACCGGCAGGCCGCCGTTGAGGCCGGGGGCGCTGAAGGTGATCGCGCCGGCCTGGCCGGTCTGGCCCGCGGCCGGAAAGCCGCTGACGCCCGCGATCGATTCATTGAAGGCGTCCAGCACCTGCGCCGGCGTCATGCCGACCTCCAGCGAGAAGCTGCGGCCGTTGATGGTGACGATGCCGCCCTGCGTCAGGGCCGCCGGCAGGTCGGCCGTTCCGTTCAGCACGGCGGCTGCGTCGGGCAGCAGCGTCGAGCCGGTGCCGAGGATGCGCGCGGACTGCGGCGGGATCGCCGTCGGGTTCGCGATGTAATTGATCGGATTGAGCAGCTCCGAGCCCGCGACGTCCACGTCGTGCCGCTGCGTGAGCGGGTAGCGCGCGAGGTTGGCGCGATAGGTCAGCTCGGTGGTCGCCTGCGCCGGCAGGAAGTCGTTCTGGAATTGCAGAAGCTGCGGCACGCTGCCCGAGAGGTTGCCCGTCGTCGGGTCGATCGGGATACCCATCAGATAATAGCCCGCGGCATTGACGAGGTAGCCGTCCTTGTTGGGCGTGAAGTCGCCGCGCCGGGTGTAAAGGTCGGTGCCGTCGAACACCGGCCGGTTGTCGACGAAGCTCTGCGGCTTCTGCACGACGAAGAAGCCCGAGCCGTTGATCGCGAGGAACGTGCCGGTCGAGGCCGACTGGATATCGCCCTGCACGGTGTTGGTCGATCGCGAGGTGGCGACCACGCTGCCCGCCTTCTGCCGGCTGGGCAGGTCTTCGGGGATGAGGTCCTCGAACGAGGTGTCGATGCGCTTGAAGCCGATCGTCTGCGAGTTGGCGATGTTCCCCGAGACGTTCTCAAGCGCATAGGACTGCGCCCGCAGGCCGGTAACCGAGGTGGTGAGCGCTCCGAAGAGACCCATGATCTTATCTCCGCGATCTGTGGCGGCCGAACACACGACGCCTGCCGCCGCGAGAGGATCAGCAATCGGCGTGCCAGCGGCTTTCTGATGGAATATCAATCGGTTGTCGGCGCGGAACCGCGCGCCGCACCCGGCAATCGCGTCCGCCTGCGGCAAAACTTGCCGCCCGTCCGCAGGCCGGCCCGGCAAAGGCCGCATGGCCGGAGGCGCGGCGGCGCGCGCGTCCTTGCATGTCGGATGCAAGCGTCCGTAAGGTCGCGACAGCTCACCTCGATTTGGAAAGAACCATGCGTTTCGAAGGCACCAGCGCCTATGTCGCCACCGACGACCTCAAAGTCGCCGTCAACGCCGCCATCGCCCTCGAGCGGCCGCTGCTGGTCAAGGGCGAGCCCGGCACCGGCAAGACCGTGCTGGCGGTCGAGGTCGCCAAGGCGCTCGGCGCGCCGCTGATCGAGTGGCATGTCAAGTCCACCACCAAGGCGCACCAGGGCCTCTACGAGTACGACGCGGTCTCACGCCTGCGCGACAGCCAGCTCGGCGACGAGCGCGTCAAGGACATCCGCAACTACATCAAGCGCGGCAAGCTGTGGGAGGCGTTCGCCGCCGACGAGCGGCCGGTCCTGCTCATCGACGAGATCGACAAGGCCGACATCGAGTTTCCCAACGATCTGTTGCAGGAACTCGACCGCATGGAATTCTACGTCTACGAGACCGGCGAGACGGTGAAAGCGCGCCGCCGGCCGATCGTGTTCATCACCTCGAACAACGAGAAGGAGCTGCCGGACGCGTTCCTGCGCCGCTGCTTCTTCCACTACATCCGCTTTCCCGATCCGGACACGATGGCCGCGATCGTCGCGGTGCACTTTCCCGGCATCAAGCAGCGGCTGGTGGCGGAGGCGCTGCGGCTGTTCTACGAGATCCGCGAGGTGCCCGGCATGAAGAAGAAGCCGTCAACCTCCGAATTGCTCGACTGGCTCAAGCTGCTGATGGTCGAGGACATCGGGCCGGAGCTGCTGCGCGAGCGCGACAGCAAGAAGCTGATCCCGCCGCTCGCCGGCGCGCTCATCAAGAACGAGCAGGACGTGCACCTGTTCGAGCGCCTCGCGTTCATGTCGCGGCGCGAGGGACGCTAGCGGGCCTTCACTCGCACAGACCGTAGGGTGGGCATCGCGCAGCGATGCCCACCCGCAACCCTGCCTGCTGTTCCATACGCGAAATACCCGCGCTCAACCGCGTGGGCATCGGCAAGGCCGATGCCCACCCTACCGGCTGTCATGCCCCGCGCAAACGCGGCTTTGCAGAAGAGCGTAGCGGCGTGGTGCGTCGTTCGCTCAGCGCACCCAGTCGAACGAATAGGCGAAGCCGGCGCCGAAGGTGAACTGATCGGCGTCGCCGCGCAGCTTGACCACGGGCGAGTCGGCGACGTCACCGACGAGGTGGTCGTATTCCACGAAGCCGTGCACGGCGAACTGCGGATTGAAGCGATAGATCGCCTGCGCGCCGCCGCCGACGCTGCGCACGCCGCCGCCGGCGTCATAGACCGGCAGGCCCGAGGCCAGCGACTGCGCGAACGTGACGTCATAGTACGGACTGTTGGCGGCGGCGCTGACGATGCGCAGGCGCGGGCCCGCCGACAGCGTCCAGGGGCCATAGGGCACCACCACGTCGATCATCTGGTCGGCCACAATGCCATGGTGGCCGCCGAAGCCCTGGCGGACCTCGGCGCGGTAGCGCAGCCAGTCGAACGCCCAGTACTCGGCGAAGCCGCCGATCTCGACCGCGTAGTCGACGTCGCCGAGCCCCTGCAGCGCGGCCGGATCGTCCTTGACCCTGCGATGCCACTTGAGCTGGCCGACCGGACCGATCTGCAGACGGCCGATCTCGAACAGGGTGATGCCGATTCCCTCGCGCGCATTGAAGTAACGTGCCGGCGTGCCGACCGGACGGACGTTGAACACCGGCGCGGCGCCGAAGATGGTCTTGTCCGACCCTTCCCACGCCGGCATGGCCATGCCCGTCACGCCGAGGGTGACGGTCCAGCCTTTCGACGACCGCAGGTCATCCAGGAAGGTGTCTGCCGCAGCGGGCACCCCAGCCGCCAGCACTCCCGCGCCGACGGCGATCACTGCAATGATACGACGCATCAAATTCCCTGCCCAATCCGCGACTTGCAGCAATCGTGATAGCCGAAAACCGCCGCGACGGCCAGCCCGACGCGCCGCGCGGCGTCACTGCCGCGCATCGTGTTGCATAACGTCCACACCTGCGCGCGATGGAACTTCGTCCGGCAGCGCGGACAACGCCGCGCGTGCTTTCTCCTGCAGCGCGATCTGTCGTGCCTCGGCCGCCGTGGCCGCGCGCACGGACGCCTCGCGCCGCCGCGCACCGCGCGCCGCGAGCGCCAGCCGCTGGCGCCGCCACCACGATGTGGTCTGCCGCACCGCGCGACCGAGCGCACCACCGGCCCACACGAGATCGTAGGGCAGGAACAGCCGCCAGGCGTCGTCGTTCTCGACGATCGCGCGCGCCAGCAGCACGCCGGCCATCGACGCGGTATTGAGGCCCTGTCCCGCGAAGGCGCTGGCGATCCAGACGCCGGGCTGCACCTCGCCGATCTGCGGCATGCGATGCACGGCGAAGCCCATGGTTCCCGCCCACACGTCGGCGATCTCCACCGGCCCGAGCTGCGGATAGGTCTGCTCGATCGTCTGCTTGAGCCAGGGACCGTAGCGCTGCGGGTTGCCCTGCCAGGTCGTGCTGCCGCCCGACCACATCAGCCGGTCGCCGCCGACGATTCGATAGTGATGATCCGACGAATGCGAATCACTGACCGCGCCGCGATAGGCCACGGCCTCCTGCAGGCGCTCGCCGAGCGGCTCGGTGACGGCGACGTAGGTCGTGATCGGCAACACCGTGTGGGCGAGATCCGGCGCCACGCCGCCGAGCCGCGTGTTGGCGGCGAGCACGATGTGATTGGCGCGCACGCGTCCCGACGGCGTCGTGATGCGCTTGCGCACGCCGGCCGGGTCGAGGGTGAGCGCGGGCGTCCCCTCGAAAATGCGGACCCCGGCCGCCTCTGCGGCCGCCGCCAGCCCGAACGCGTAGTTGAGCGGATGGATGTGGAACGCGCGCGGAAAGTGCAGCGCATGGAAATAGTGCTCGCTCCGCAGCACCTCGCGCACATGCTCGGCCGTCCAGCCTTCGACGGTGACGCCGAATTCCTGCCCAAGCAACGCGATGACCTCGATCATCTCGTCGCCGGTGTCGAACTTGGACACGTCGAGCCACCCGTCCACCGGATCGACGCCCGGCATGTTCGTCTGCGCGATCGTGTTGCGGACGTATTCGACACCGTCTTCGGAGAGCGACCACAGCACCTTGGCGTGGTCGAGGCCGCAGCGTTCGACGATGCTTTCGATGTCCTGCTGGAAGCCGGGAATGACGAATCCGAGGTTGCGGCCCGACGCCTCCGACGCAATGCGCCCCGCTTCGAGCAACGCGACGGACCAGCCGCGGCGCGCGACCTCGAATGCGGCGGTGAGCCCTGCGAAGCCGCCGCCGACCACGCAGACGTCGACATCGAGATCAAAGGCCAACGCCGGCCACGTGCGCGGCGCGACGGCCGTGCGGCCATACCAGCCGGCGGCGTGCTCGTGCTCAGCGCGGGCGTCCATGTCGTCCATCACATGCGATGCGCGGTGCGCCGCGGCTGCATGGGCCGCGGCTTCATGGTAGCTTTATGGCGCTGCAACACCGCCGAGGCAACCTCGGCCCGCAGCCGCGATTCGCCAATCCCGCCGGAGTGCCATGCCCCGTCTGATGCTGTTGCGGCACGCCAAGTCCGACCGGCCTGCCGGCGTCGAGGACCACGACCGGCCGCTCAACGGGCGCGGCCGCGCGGCCGCGCGCAAGATCGGCGCCTATCTCGCGGACCACGATCTCCTGCCCGACCTCATCCTGTGCTCGACGTCGGCGCGCACGCGCGAGACGTACCACCGGCTCGGCGTCGCGAATCCCCCTCGCGTCGAGTTCGACGAGCGCCTCTACCTCGCCGAGGCGGACGCCATCCTGGCGCTGGTGCGTGCCTTGCCCCGCGGCGCGCGGAACGTGCTTTTGATCGGGCACAATCCCGGCTTGCAGGATGCGGCAATCGCGCTCGTGGCGACAGGTGACGCCCACCTGCGCCGGCAATTGCACGAGAAATTTCCCACCGCGGCCCTGGCCGTGATCGATTTTGACAGCGACTGGCCCTCTGTTCGGCACCGCAGCGGACGGCTGGAGCGTTTCGTCACACCCAAATCGGCCGACGCGGATTGATGCCCCCTCGACGCGGCGCGCGAGCGTGGCACAATGACGGCCTTCCAGGGGGCCGGACATGTACAAGAGAATTCTCGTACCCGTCGATCTGACCGAACCCGAGTTCGCGCAGCCCGCCGTCAACGCTGCCGTCGAACTTGCCCGCGCCTCGGGCGGCGTCGTGCGCATCGTCAACGTCCTGCCGATGACGCCGGTGATGCTGGCCGAATACGTGCCCGCCGACTTCGACACGCAGCAGCGCCAGACCGCCGAAGAGGCCGTGTCCAAGCTCGCGGCGACGAGCGGGCTGGAGTCCTCGCGCCTGAGCACGGTGATCCGCCAGGGCGGCATCTATCACGAGGTGCTCGAAGAGGCCGAGCTGATGGACGCCGACCTCATCGTCATGGTCTCGCATCGCCCTGCGCTCAAGACCTACTTCCTCGGCTCCAACGCCGGCCACGTGGTGCGCTACGCCAGGTGCTCGGTGCTGGTGGTACGGACCTGACCGGCGCGAAGCCGACTACAAACGCCGGGCGTCGCACGGCTCCGCCATGATCGGCGGCGCTGCCCTGATCGAGGGGTGAGGCTTGCCGGGCTACGCACGCTCGCGTCTCGCGCAACCTCGACGATTGACAGGTCGATGAGGCATGACATCCGACAGGGTCGGCGACGATGCCGCTCAACGGTATTGCCGCGGTCCCATCGTAGCGCCCGTGCCATGACCCATCCTCGCGGCCATGTTCTGCATCATCGTTTCATGCGCGGCGATCATGCCCCGCCGGGCGAGGTCGCTGACTTCGCCGGCGTGCTTCTGCAGCGCGGCCACCGTCTCGGGATCGTCCGACGTCTGTATGACGACGACCCCCTTCGGAGTGCTTTCGTAGGTCGTTTTGATCTTGTCCTTGTTGCGGAAAATGATCTTCAGCGTCGGACTTTGGATCGGCAGATCGGGATCGCGCCCTTCCTTGACCCGTTCACCCATGCCGGCGACGTGACTGGCGATCGTCGCCGCCATCTCCGGGTCGTCGGATTCCGTGACGGTGCGAATTCCATCGGGCAGATTCGTCACCGTTCGCTTGATCAGGTCGTGGTTGACCAGCATGTCGTGGATCTCGCCCATCTCGGCAGGTGTCGCGGAGCCGTGGCTCATCCCCATCATGCCGCCCGCCATGTGACCCATGCCGCCGCCGCCGTGTCCCATGAAACCATGCATGCCGCCGCCCATCCGCTGACCCCGATCCATATCGCCGCGCGCCCCGGGTCCGCTGCCGTGCATCCCGTAGTCGCCGCGGCCGGGCGACTGCGCCAGAGCCAGCCCGCCGGCGAGCACCGCCACTGCGGCCACGCCGCCGATCACGAAAGTCTTCGTCCTCATTCGACACTCCCATGGCTGGGCAACAGAGCTCTGTTGCCGGCCCGCATTGCACAGGCCGGATTTCACTGAAGTTTTTCAGAACACGCGATTTGTGTGACAAAGTTTGTCAGGCGCGCGAGCAGCCACAGTCCGACATATATTTTTCGGCGTCACCGCTGAACGCCCCCGACTATACTTCTGAAAATGCCCGGTTCGCCGCACATCCTGATCGTGGACGATCATCGCGAGATTCGCGAGCTGGTGTCGCGCGCCCTGAGCAAGGAAGGATTCCGGGTCAGCGCAGCGCCCGACGGACGGGCCATGCGCAAGACCTTGGCGGACAGCCGCATCGATCTCGTCCTTCTCGACCTCATGTTGCCGGGCGAGGACGGGCTTTCGCTGTGCCGCGCGCTGCGCGCCGAGTCCGCCGTCCCGATCATCATCTTGACCGCGAAAGGGGAAGAGGTCGACCGGGTGATCGGTCTGGAGATGGGCGCGGACGATTATCTGCCCAAGCCGTTCGGCAGCCGTGAGTTGATCGCCCGCATCAAGGCGGTGCTGCGCCGCAGTCGCGAACACGGGTTGCACGGACGACCCGAGCGGCGGGCCCGGCAATATCGCTTCGATCGGTGGAGCCTTGACACCGCCTCGCGCGCGCTTGTGCGTCAGGACGGCGTGGCGGTCCCGCTGAGCACAGGAGAATACGACCTGTTGATTGCGTTCGTGGAACGGCCGCAGCGGGTGCTCAATCGCGACCAGCTTCTCGACCTGGCGCGTGGCCGGTCCTCAGCAGGCCTCGACCGCAGCATCGACACGCAAGTCAGCCGCCTGCGTAAGAAGCTCGAGCTCGACCCCGGCGATCCGAAGCTGATCAAGACCGTGTGGGGCGGCGGCTACGTGTTCACGCCCGCGGTGACGGCGCAATGAGCCGGTTGCTGCCCAAGAGTTTGTTTGGCCAGACGCTGCTCGTCCTTCTGGCCGGATTGGTGCTGTCGCACGCGGTCGGATCGTGGATCTATACGGCCGACCGGGAGCAGGCCGTCCGAGCCGTTGGAGGATTTGCCGCAGCCCAGCGCATCGCCAATCTGACCCGCCTCGTCCAGGAAGCTCCGCGCGAATGGCGCGAGCGCATCGTCGCCGCGATGAGCGACCAGACGTTGCAGGCTGCGCTCACGGCACAGCCTCCGGCACTGCAAGGGGCGGACGACGACAATCCCGTCGCCCAGGCGATCAAAGACTTCCTCGCCGAGCAGGTGCAGGCTGGCTCCACCCGGCAACCCCGCGTCGCCGTTTCGGCGGCGGCCGGCCCGCAGTTCGCGGATTGGCATCCGATGGGCCATGGTCCGATGGCAGGCCGCGGCCCGATGATGCATGGCCTTGGCGCGTTCCGCGATCTGCGGGTCGCGATGCCTCTGCGGGACGGACAATGGCTCTCGTTCGAAACGGCGCTCGCGGACAGCGGACCGGCGTTCTCGCGTCAGTTCCTGACTTCGATGGCGGTGATGGCGGTCATCATCGTGGGCGTCTCGATCTGGGCCGTTCGCCGCGTGACAACGCCATTGACGTCCCTTGCCGCCGCCGCCGAACGATTGGGACGGGACGTCACCGCGCCGCCGCTGCCGGAAACAGGAACGGCCGAGACCCGGCGTGCCTCCCGCGCGTTCAACGAGATGCAGGGGCGGCTGCGCAGCCTCATCGAAAGCCGGACCCGCCTGCTGGCGGCGATCTCGCACGATCTGCGCACCCCGCTGACGCTTCTCAGGCTTCGGGCGGAGAACATCGAAGACGCCGATGAGCGCGGCAAGATGCTGGCGACGATCGCGGAGATGGATGCCATGATCGGCGCCGCGTTGCAGTTCGCGCGCGACGAGACGATCGCCGAACGGCACCGTCCCGCTGACGTATCGGCCCTGCTTCAGAGCGTCGTCGACGACATGCGTGATGCCGGGCTGCCCGTGACCATGGCAGCGGCGGAGCCGCTCATTCACGACTGCCAGCCCGTGGCGCTCAAGCGAGCGGTCACCAACCTCATCGACAATGCGGTCAAGTACGGCAAGACCGCGCACGTCGCGATCACGGCGAAACCGCACGCGATCGAGATCACCATCGATGATGAAGGCCCCGGGATTCCCGAGGCCGACCTCCCGCGCGTGTTCGAACCGTTCTACCGGGTCGAACAGTCGCGCAGCCGCGAGACCGGCGGAGTCGGGCTCGGGCTGGCGATCGCCAAGTCGATCGTCGAGGAACAAGACGGCAAGCTCACGCTCGTCAATCGCGCAGGCGGAGGCCTGCGCGCCGTCATCGCTCTGCGCTCATAGAAGGTCGGCACCGCCGAGCGCTCCGCGCCACGGTCACGGCATGACGCGCGGCGGCAGTGCGTCCGGCGTGTAGCTGCCCGGCTGGTTGCGCCAGAAGAACACGCCGGTCTGATAGAGGAAGAACGCCAGCATGGCGGCGGCGATGGCGAAGCCGACCCAGGCCTGCGTCTCGACCGCGTGGCCCGCCAGCATGATCACGCCGATGCAGAGCCCGACGAAGATCGCGACGCCCGGCCAATAGAGCAGCACGGGCGAGCCGCAACGGTACTGCACGGCGCCGCCCGCCTGCGCGAGCCGGCGGTGCAGCTCCGCGACGAATGCGGCGTAGGCGGCGTCGTGCCGCTCCTGCTCGACGAGGCCGCGCCACGATGTCGAGGCGAAGGCGAGCTTGGGGCCGCTGTTCGGCCAGATCTCCGTGAGGAAACGATAGTTCTGCAGCGTCACGGGCCGGAACCCGAGCCGCACCTTGCGCACGTCGCGATAAGGCACGCGGCCGCTTTGCGCCCCACGCCGCCATTCGATCGCGTCCTCGCCCAGCATGAACTCCGACGGCGCGCCGACCACCTTCGAACGGAAGGCGTAGTAGGGCGGCGACGGCTCCTCGTCAGCGGACATGCGTCACAGCGGGATCGCCAGCAGGGTGTCGACCTGCCGGCTGTCGATGATCACGGTCTTCTCGGCGAAGACGGCGTTATCGCCGTCGAGCACGATGCAGTCGTCGTAACAGCCGGTGGCGAACAGCATGGTCTCGCCGCTGTGCATGATGCGCGCCACCATGAAGCTCGTCCGCGCGCGCAGCGTGCCGTCGCCGGCCTCGACGAGGCGCGGCGCGCCGATGACGTGGCGGTAGCGCTGCGCCTCGTAGATGTTGGCCTGGCGCAGCGCCTTGATGCGGTCGCGCAGCATGGCGCGCGAGGTCGCGTACATCATCCCGATCGGCAGCTTCTGCGCGACGTTCTCGGCGGTGGTGATGAGATAACGTCCGTCGTCGCGAAAGAAATCCGGCCAGCTTTCGAGCCGGTCCTCGTCGATGGTCTCGGCGTAGCGGACGTTGAGGTCCTGCACGCGCAGCTGGTGTTCGAAGTTCACGTGGTCTGCCTGCTTGCTTGCCGCCTACATACCCATGTGGTGGCGGTAGGCGTGCCAGAAGCCGCGCACCGCCGCTTCCGAGACCCGGCTCTCCTCCGAGCCGATGCCGCGCCCGCCCATCTCGACCACCGACAGCTCCCCGCCCGCGCCGCGCGATCCGCGCTGCACGAAACCGACCGCCGCGCCGTCCTCCATCGAGATGAAGCCCGCCGGCCCGATCAGGTTGGCCTGGCGCAGCCGCAGCTCGTGCAGCGCCTCGTCATCGGTCTCGAACCCGAAGATCGTCCACACCAGCTCGGTGCGGTCGACGCCCAGCGGCACGATGCGCCGCACCGCGAGGCTGTTGCGGATCTGCTGCAGCACGAAGCCGGGGAACACTGAGAGGATCTGCAGACCGACGCCGTCGCCGAACTCGTCCACCGACTTGAGCAGTTCCGGCGCCTCCAGCGCGTAGCCCTCGTTGGCCGTGCGCATGCCGGCCTTCTCGTACTCCTTGCCCGCGTCGGCGGCGGCCATCGAATAGCTGATGTGGTTGCCGCCGTCCTCGCTCACGACGAGGCCGCCCTTCTGCGACAGCCGGTTGAGACGGAAGGTGGTGAAGAACATGTGCAGGAGCGAAGCGTGATAGCTGTCCTTCACGTTCTCCATGTAGAGCTTCCAGTTGCTCTGCAGGATCTGGCTGTAGCCGCCGAGCAGCCGCACCGGCGCGCGCATGACGCGGCGGATCTTGGGCGCGATCTGCGCCCCGAGATAAGTTTCCAGCGGCGGCGTGTGGCGGCCGAGCGTTCCGAACACCAGGCCCGCGAAGCACTCGACGCGGAGCTGACGCGGCGCATGCTGCTCGGGCCGGCTCTCGGGCGGCATGCCGCCCTTGCCGGCGATGCCGCGCCGGAAGGCGACGCCGGTGAGCTTGCCGCACAGGTCGTATGTCCAGTTGTGATAGACGCAGGCGATCTCCTTCGCCTCGCCGCGCTCCTTGTGGCAGAGCAGCGCGCCGCGGTGCGCGCAGCGGTTCTCGAATGCGTGGACGGCGCCGTCCTTGTCGCGCGTGACCACCACCGGCATGTCGCCGAGGAATGACGTGCGGTAGGTGTTCGGCCGCGGCAGCTCGGCTTCCATGCACAGGAAGCTCCACGTATCGCCGCGGAAGACGCGCTCCATCTCCTCACCGTAGAGCGCGGCGTCGGAATAGATCCAGTACGGGACGCGCGTCACCTGATCGCTCGGCCAGGCGCGGATGCCGGCTGCGATGGTCATGGTCCTTCTCCCGATTGCAGGACGCCGTTCGAGAACGGCGCTCCGTCAGTTCAGCTTCACGTTCGCGGCCTTGATCACCTTGTGCCAGCGCTCGATCTCTTCCTTCATATAGGCGCTCATGTCCTCCGGCGTCCCTCCGAGCGTCTCGCCGGAGAGCTTGGCGAGCTTGGCCTGGATGTCGGGCTGCTGCAGCGCCTCGTTCACGCCGGCGTTGATCTTCATCACGATCTCGCGCGGCGTCTTCGGCGGCGCGGCGAAGGAGAACCAGGCCGCCGACTCGAAGCCGGGCAGCGTCTCGGCGATCGTTGGGACGTTGGGCAGGTCCTTCATGCGTGTCTTGGTCGCGACCGCGATCAGCTTGAGCTGGCCGCCCTGCACCAGCGCCAGCGAGGAGCCGAGATTGTCGAACATCAGATCGACGCTGCCCGCGACGAGATCCTGCAGCGCGGGCGCGGAACCTCGGTACGGCACGTGCTGCACCTTCACGCCGGCCATCATCTGGAACATCTCGGAGGTCAGGTGCGAGGTGGTGCCGTTGCCCTGCGTCGCCGAGGTCAGCTTGCCGGGATTGGCTTTGGCATAGGCGATGATCTCGGCCAGCGTCTTCTGCGGCACCTTCTGCGGATTGACGAGCAGGCCGGACGGCACGCGCGCGATCATCGCGATCGGCACGAACTGCGCCGGATCGTACGGCAGGCTCGGATAAAGATTGAGGTTCATGACCAGCGGCGGCTGCGGCGTCGAGAGCAGCGTGTAGCCGTCGGGGTCGGCCTTGAACACCTGCTCGGAGCCGATGTTGCCGGCCGCGCCCGGCTTGTTCTCGATGATGACGGGCTGGTTCCACTTGCGCGACAGGTAGTCGGCGACGAGGCGCGGCATCGCGTCGGCGGTTCCGCCGGCCGGGAACGGCACCACGACCTTCACCGGGCGGTTCGGATAATCCTGCGCCTGCGCGAGCGTGCTCGCAGCGAGGCCGAGCGCAAGGCTCGTAATGGTGATCAGCGCGGTGCGGCGGCTCTCTCGTGCAGGCATGGCGTCTCCCCTCGTGCGCCGCGGCGTCAGGTCCCGCGGTTGGCCGGGACATTAGAGCATGGGCGGCGAAGCTGGCTACCGCTTTCGTGGGCGCCGCATGCGCCATTTCGCCGTGCGCATGGCGTCGAAAACGTGCCGCGACACCGCGTTGACTTCGCGCGCGCGAGCCGACACGCTTGCCAGATCATCCTCGGGGGAGCCGACATGCATCCACGCGAACGGCTGGCGTTCTCGCCGATCGAAGGTCGGCCGCCGCTCAAATTCCCCGACGGCGTGCGCCTCGTGGTCTGGCCCGTGCTCTCGCTCGAGGAGTGGGACATGTCGCGTCCGATGGCGCGCATGGTGATCACGCCGCCGCAGGGTCAGCCGATGCTGCCCGACCATCCCAACTGGACCTGGCACGAGTACGGCATGCGCGTCGGATTCTGGCGTATGAAGCGCCTGTTCGACCGCCTCAAGATCACGCCGACGGTCGCCATCAACGCGCGCGTGTGCCAGACCTACGAGCCCGTCGTGCGCGCCTGCGCCGACGCCGGCTGGGAGCTCAACGCGCACGGCTACGACCAGGTGCCGATGCACACGCTCGCCGACCAGAAAGGCTCCATCGACAAGACCGTCGCCGCGATCGAGAAGTTCTGGGGCAAGCGTCCGCGCGGATGGTTCGGCCCCGGGCTGACGCAGACCTTCGACACGCTCGACTATCTGTCGGAGGCGGGCATCGAATACATCGGCGACTGGGTGCTCGACGAGGAGCCGGTCACGCTCAAGACCACGCACAAGCCGGTCGTCGCCCTGCCCTATAATTTCGAGCTGCACGACATCGTGGTGATGGCGCTGCAGCACCAGAGCTCCGACATGATGTACCGCCGCACCCTCGACGCCTTCGAGGTGCTCTACGCGGAATCGACCACGCGCGCGAAGATCATGGCGGTGGCCATGCACCCCTACCTGTCCGGCGTGCCGCACCGCATCGGCCATGTCGAGCGCATGTTCGAGGAGATCTTGGCGAAGCCCGGCGTGGCCTGCTGGGACGGCGAGAGGATCCTCGACTGGTATCTCAAGGTCCGCCCGGCCGCCTGACCCGCACACGGCCGTCTGACATGAGTGCTTTGACGCAGGTCAAGGCCGTCGCGGGCCGCGTGCGCGAAACATGCGCCATGCACGATTCCCTCGCGTTCGCGGGACGCAACGTTCCCCGCTACACGTCCTATCCGACGGCGCCGCATTTCACGGCGGACGTGACCGCCGACACCTATGCCGGCTGGCTCGCCGCGCTCGCCCCCGCGCAACGCCTCTCGCTTTACCTGCACGTTCCCTACTGCACCAACCTCTGCCTCTACTGCGGCTGCCACACCAAGGTGATGCGGCGGCAGGACCCGCTCGAGCAATACGCCAAGCTGCTCATGCGCGAGATCGCGCTGGCGGGCCGCGCGGCGGGCTCACGTTCCGTGCAGTACATCCATTGGGGCGGCGGCACGCCCTCGATCCTCGGACCGGACCGGCTGCGGCACGTGACCGACGCGCTCGCCGCGCACTTCGACCTCGCTCAGATCGACGAGCACGCCATCGAGCTCGATCCGCGCCACCTGCCGCCTGCGTTGGTGCGCGGCCTCGCCGCCATCGGGATCAACCGCGTCAGCCTGGGCGTGCAGGAGTTCACGCCGCGCGTGCAGGAGGCGATCGGCCGCGTGCAGCCCTATGCGCTGGTGCGCAAGGGTGTCGAGGCGCTGCGCGAGGCCGGCCTCACGCGCATCAACTTCGACCTGATGTACGGCCTGCCGTTGCAGACCACCGACGATATCAAGCGGACGGTCGAACTCGCCTGCGGGCTTGCACCCGACCGCGTCGCGCTGTTCGGCTACGCGCACGTGCCCTGGTTCAAGGCGCGCCAGCGGCTGATCGACGCCGCCGCCCTGCCCGGCCTCACCGCGCGCATCGCGCAGGCGGAGGTCGCGGCGCAGGCGCTCGCCGCCCACGGCTATGTCGCGATCGGGCTCGATCACTTCGCTAGGCCTGACGACAGCCTCGCGATCGCGGCGCGCGAGCGCAGGCTGCACCGCAATTTCCAGGGCTACACCACGGACGCCGCCGACGCGCTGATCGGCTTCGGCGTCTCGGCGATCGGACGGCTGCCGCAGGGCTACGCGCAGAACGTCGCCGACGTCGGCAACTATGCGCGCGCGATCGAGTCCGGACGGCTCGCCACGGCGCGCGGCTTCGCCTTCGCCGGCGAAGACCGCCTGCGCGCGCATGTCATCGAAGCGCTGATGTGCAATCTCGCGGTCGATCTCGACGCCGCCATCGACGCGGTGCCGACGCCGGGCGCAAATCCGAACTTCGCCGCCGAGCTCGCGGAACTCGCGCCGCTCGCCGCGCGCGGCCTCGTGACGATCGACGGCCACCGCATCACCGTCACCGAGGCCGGGCGGCCGTTCGTGCGCCTCGTCGCCGCGGCCTTCGACGCTTACCTGACGGCAGCCCCCGCCCGCCATTCGGTCGCCGTCTGAGCCCGACGCAGACGCATACAGCCCCCGCGCTCGCGCGCGAGGGCTGCTCCTGCCGCCCTTGAGGCGGCGATATGGTCACGCCGCGATGCTAGGCGGCGCGGCGGTTGATCGCGCTCTCGGCCAGCGACGTAAGCTTCTTGTCGGTGGCCTTCTCCTCATCGAGGTTGAGCTGCAGCTTGGCGGCGCAGTCCTTCCGGCCGAGCTGCTTGGCCCATTCGACCAGCGTGCCGTAACGCGTGATCTCGTAGTGCTCCACCGCCTGCGCCGCCGCGATCAGCGCCGCGTCGAGCACCTTCTTGTCCGCGACCTCGCCGGCGACGTCCTCGGCCTCGTCGATGATGCCGTCGATCGCCGGGCAATCGACGCCCTTGATCTCCGCGCCGTGCATGCGGAACACATCCTCGAGTCGCGCGATCTGGTTCTGGGTCTCGTCGAGATGCGTCTTGAAGGCCTGCTTGAGCTGCGCGTCGCTGGCCTTTTCGATCATCTCGGGCAGCGACTTCGCGATCTGCTTCTCGGCGTAATAGATGTCCTGCAGCGTGTGCACGAACAGATCGTCCATCGTCTTGATGTCTTTCGAAAAGAAACCCATGCCGGTCGTCCTTCCTTGCCTGCGTTGATTGGTTCGCGAGTGTGGATGCGATGCGCCGCGCGCGGAGGCCGCAGCGTCGGCCGCGCGGTCCCACCGCGGCGGCTATCGTGCGTCAACGTCGCGTCGCGCCGGACAGTTCCGCGCCACACTTGCGGTTTTCGCGGAGGGCGATGTGGCGGCTCGGCATGGTGGCATCGTCCGCTGCCGGCGGACGCTCGCGCCGGCCGGGACGGCCTTGCCCGGCGCACTGATCATTGTTACCACCGGCGCCATGGCTGGCGATTCAACCCCGTCCCGCGCCCTCCCGCTGCTCACCGCCTTGACCGGCGGCGTGCTGCTCGCCCTTGCGCTGCAGATCTCGCTCACCGCGCGCGGCCTGCAGATCGCCGACGTGTTCTCCGACGTGCTGGCGGGCAACCCGGTGCGGCTGCGCGCAGCCATGGTGTGGTGGGTGATCGCGGGCTCCGCCCTCGTGACCGGCGCGCTCGTGTCCTGGGCGCTCGCGCATTTTGCGCCGCCGTGGCACAGCTATCGCGGCCTGCGCTGGATCATCGGTGCGATCATCGTGTTCGCGCTCGCGCATATCGGCCACGGGGCCGAGCTGCCCCATGGCGTGTCGCCGGTGGTCTATCTCATGGCCTCGGCCGCCGCCGTGGTCGTCGCCGCGGTCATGGCCCTGATCGGAGCCGTGTTCGCGCTTCGCGGATAGGCGAACGCCGTCACCCCGGCCGCTGGTCCTTGCAGACGAGCGGCCCTGCATCGACACGGAAGATCGAATTGCCGCACTTGTCGCAGGCCGCGACCAGCAGCGCGGCCGCTGCGATCACCGCGACGCGCAGCGCCGCGCGCGAAAGCGCCGATGTTGGTAGCATGCTGGTCTCCACCCGATCCTCGTCGCCACGCTTATAGCGCGCGTTCACGCCGCGTGCACATGCGCGTTGCCCGGAACCGCCCCGTGCGGCTGGCGTTGGCTCCCGACACATCATCGAACGGAGCCTCAAGATGTCGAAGCGGCTGTCGAGCTATATCCTCATCGCGCTGCTCGCCGGCAGCAGCCCTGCGCTCGCGCAAGGTTCTGGCGGCGGTGGATCGGGCGGCTCGGCAGGCGGGGCAGCGGGCGGCGCCGCCGGCAGCGCGAGCGCACCGTCGGCCGCGCCCTCACCCGGCGGCACCGGCACCACCGGTCCGACCAACCCCAACATGCCCGCGCAGGTCACCGGCAATCCGGCCGCGCCGGTGCCGGGCCAGTCGAGCCCGCTGCCGCCGCAGATCCAGTCGCAGGGCACGCCGCCCGCCAACACCGCCGGCGGCGCCGGCACGGCGCCGGGCACCTCCACCGCGACGCGTCCGGGCTGCGGCAGCAGCACGACGGCCGGCTCCGCCTCAACCGGCACGACCGCCTCCTCCGGCACGCCGCGCATCGCCAACGACCCGGCGCTTGCCGGTACGCAGAGCACCGTACGCGGCTCGACAACCACGCAAGGCGGCAGTGGCGTCAGCAACTGCTAGCGCCCGCTCGCACCTGCACATCAAGGATGCGTGAGAGCGGCAACCAAGGGTGCTGAGCCACCTGCGCCGCCCGGAACACGCCGCCTCGCCGCGGGTTCTGGTCCCTGGGGCCATCTGACAAGGACCAGACCGATGAAATCCCTCGCCCTCACGGCTCTTGCCGGCTTGCTGCTGGCCGGCACCGCGGCCGCGCCGACCGGCGCCAACGCGCGGGAGGCACTGTCCGCGCGCTCGTCGGTCGAGCGGCCGACCGACGTTTCGACCGCGAAACGAAATCAGACGGCCGCGAGGCACCATGCCGCCGCGCGCCACCGGCCGCGCGTCTATGGCTACGCCCCCGGCGCCTACGGGTATGTCGCGCCGACCTATGGCCCGCCCGCCTACGCCTATCAGGGATGGCGCCCCGCCGATCCGACCTGGGGGCCCGGCACGCCGATGCTGCGCTACTATCAAAGCATCGGCCGCTGCGTGATCGACGAGGGCTACGGCCGCTACACGTTCTGCAGCAATCAGTAACGCTCGCGACGCTCCGATCTATGCGCGTGACCCCGATCCCCGAGGCAGCGACCCGTCCCTAGCGCACCAGTTCCTTCATCGCGCGGTCGAGGCCCTCGAGGGTGAGCGGATACATACGCCCGCCCATCAGGTTGCGCATGATCTGGATCGAATGCGTGTAGTGCCAGCTCTCCTCCGAGACGGGGTTGAGCCACACCGCCGATGGATAGGTGCGCGTCACGCGCTCCATCCAGACCTGCCCCGGCTCCTCGTTCATGTGCTCGACCGAGCCGCCGACGGCCGCGATCTCGTAGGGCGACATCGAGGCGTCGCCGACGAAGATCACCTTGTAGTCGTGCGGATAGGTGTGCATCACGTCGAAGGTCGGCGTCGTGTCGTCGAAGCGGCGACGGTTGTTCTTCCACACGCGCTCGTAGATGCAGTTGTGGAAGTAGAAGTGCTCCATGTGCTTGAACTCGGCGCGCGCGGCCGAGAACAGCTCCTCGGTCGCCTTGATGTGCCAGTCCATCGAGCCACCGATGTCGAAGAACAAGAGCACCTTCACCGCATTGTGCCGCTCGGGCCGCATCTGGATGTCGAGATAGGCCTTACGCGCGGTCTCCTGGATGGTGCCGTCGAGGTCGAGCTCCTCGGGCGCGCCGGTGCGCGCGAACTTGCGCAGGCGTCGCAGCGCGAGCTTGATATTGCGGGTGCCGAGCTCGACGCGGTCGTCGAGGTCCTTGAACTCGCGCTTGTCCCACACCTTCACGGCGCGGAAGTGGCGGTTGCCCTCCTGGCCGATGCGGATGCCTTCCGGATTGTAGCCGTAAGCGCCGAACGGCGAGGTGCCCGCCGTGCCGATCCATTTCGATCCGCCCTGGTGGCGCTTCTCCTGCTCCGCGAGCCGCTTGCGCAGCGTCTCGAGCAGCTTGTCGAGCCCGCCGAGCGCTTCGATCTGCGCCTTCTCCTCGTCGGTGAGATATTTCTCCGCAAGCTTCTTGAGCCATTCCTTTGGAATTTCCGCGGTCAGCGCGTCGCCGAGCAGATCGAGGCCCTTGAAGACGTGGCCGAACACGCGATCGAACTTGTCGAGGTTGCGCTCGTCCTTCACCAGCGCCGCGCGCGACAGGTAATAGAAGTCCTCGACGCGCCGCTGCGCGAGGTCGCGGTCCATCGCCTCCATCAGCGTGAGGTATTCGCGCAGCGTGACCGGCACCCCGGCCTGCTTGAGCTCGGTGAAGAACGTGATGAACATGGCTCCGAGCATTGGCCCGGAGCCCGCGCGGGTCAAGCCGCGTTGTGCGCCACCGCGGGCGCGGGCGGGGGCGCCGCGGCCGGCGCGATCGGCAGCCCGCAGGCGCGGCTGGCATGCTCGAGGAATTGCCGCGCGCTGACGTCCCACGAGCGCGTCAGTGCGAAGGCGCGGCAGGCTGCGCGCGGCACGTGCAGGGCCTTGAGGCAGGCGGCGCGCAGGTCCGCGTCGATGACCCCGACGGGATGATCGCCGATCGCGTCGCGCGAGCCGACCGCCGGGTAGGCCGCCACCGGCACGCCGCAGGCCAGCGCCTCGAGCTGCACCACCCCGAACGTATCGGTGAGGCTCGGGAAGACGAACACGTCGGCGCCCGCGACGTGGGCGGCCAGCACCTCGTCCTGCAGATGGCCGAGGAACTTCGCTTCCGGGAATCGTCTGCGCAGTTCCGCCTCCATCGGCCCCTTGCCGATCACCACCTTGGTGCCCGGCAGGTCGAGCGACAGGAACGCCGCGAGGTTCTTCTCCACCGCAACGCGGCCGACGGTGACGAAGATCGGGCGCGGCAGCCGCAGGTCGATGGCGCGCTCGGGCTTGAACAGCTCGGTGTCGACGCCGCGCGTCCACAGGCCGAGGTCCGTGAAGCCGCGGCCGGAAAGCTCCTCGATCAGCGAGGGCGTCGACACCATCGTCACCGCGCTGGCGTTGTGGAAGCGGCGCAGCACGTTGTAGCTCCAGGTGTCCGGGATCGGCAGGCGCGCGGAGAGATATTCGGGAAACCGCGTGGTGTAGCTCGACGTGAACGGCACGCCGTGACGCAGGCAATGCCGCCGCACCATGAATCCGATCGTGCCCTCGGTCGCAAGATGCACGACGTCGGGTTTCGCGCGCTCGATCCGCCGCGCGATCTCGCCCGGCGAGGGCAACGCGAGCCGCAGCTCGGGATAGGTCGGGACCGGGAACGTCGGGAACCCGTCCGGCGACAGGAAGCTCACGCGCGCGCCTTGTCGCCGCATGGCTTCCGCCACCGAGAGCAGCGTGCGCACCACGCCATTGACCTGCGGGGGCCACGCGTCGGTGGCGATGAGGATGTGCATCAGGCGGCTCGCGCTTGTGCCGGCGCGGCCGCGCGCGCCTCGTGCGCGGCCCGCCAGCGGATGATCTCGAAACGGCCGTCGTCCTCGACGATCGCCGTGCAACTCTCGACCCAGTCGCCGCAGTTGAGGTACGCGACGCCGAGCTCGCTGTGCATGGCGGCATGATGCACATGCCCGCAGATCACGCCGTCGACGGCATGCGACCTCGCGAGGTCCGCGATCGCCCTCTCGTACTCGCTGATGTAGCGCAGCGAGGTCTTGAGCTTGTGCTTCGCCCATTGCGTCATCGAGCGGCGCGGCAGGCCGAGCCGGCGGCGCAGCAGGTTGAAGCCGGAGTCGAGCGCGAGCACGGTGCGCTCGGCGCGGTAGCCGACGCGATGGATGCGGCGCGTGCTCGCAACCAGCGGATCGCAGACGTCGCCGTGGACCACGAGGTAGCGCCGCCCGTCGGCGGCCACATGGATCGTGCGGTCCAGCACCTCGATCCCGGCAAACTGTGCGCCGCCGTAGCCGCGCAGGAAGTCGTCATGGTTGCCGGGCAGGTAGACGACCCGCCGCCCGGCGCGCGCGGCGCCGGTCAGCGCGCGCAGCACGCGGTCGTGCGCCGGCGGCCAGTACCACTGCGAGGACAGCCGCCAGGCGTCGAGCACGTCGCCGACCAGATAAATAGTGTCGGCGTCGTTGTGGCTCAGGAAATCGATGAGGTCCCCGCTGCGGCATCCGCGCGAGCCGAGGTGCAGGTCCGACAGGAACATGGCCCGCCAGCGCCGGACCTGCCGCGGCGGTTCTTGGCGGATCTCGCAATCGAATCGCATGCCGTCCAGCTATGCGCCGGGGCTGTCTCAGTTCGATGACAGCGGGGCGGCCGCCATCACTCCGCCTCACATTGCGGCCTTTGTCCTTTCGTCAGATTGTTGCAATCGCGTGAAAGGTTGCCGTCCGATTCGTGAACGCAGCGCCGGAGAGCCGATGAGACACCGGGCGGCAGCCCTAGCGCGCACCGTGCTCGCGCGCGTGAACTGGCACCACGTCGGCATCGTGGTCAGTCTCGTCATCATCGCCGTCGCGGTCGCGACGCTCGTGCGCATCCTGCGCGACGTCGAGCTTGCGAAGGTTTGGGTCGCCCTCGCCGCCACCCCCGGCCGCTCGATCGCGCTGGCGGCCGCGTTGATCGTCGCCGCCTACGGCACGCTGACCTGCTACGACTATTTTGCCCTGCGCACGATCGGGCGCACGCACGTGCCCTACCGGGTCGCGGCCCTCGCCGCCTTCACCAGCTACTCGATCGGGCACAACGTCGGCGCGACCGTCTTCACCGGCGGCGCGATCCGCTATCGCATCTACTCGGCCTGGGGCATGTCGGTGCTCGACGTCGCCAAGATGGCCTTCGTCACCGGGCTCACGTTCTGGCTGGGCAATCTTTTCGTGCTGGGCCTCGGCGTGAGCGTCGCGCCGCAGGTGGCCAGCGCCGTCAACCTGCTGCCGCCGCTCGTCAATCGGCTGATCGGCCTCGGCATGCTGGCGGCGATCGTGCTCTACGTCGTCTGGATCGCGTCCGGCCCGCGCGTCATCGGGCGCATGACTTGGCAGGTGACGCTGCCCAATACGCCGCTCACCCTGATCCAGATCGTCATCGGCGTGTTCGACCTTGGGCTGTCGGGCCTCGCGATGTACGTGCTGCTCCCCGCCGACAGCCAGGCCGAGCTCGTCGCGGTCGTCGTCACCTATGTGACCGCGAGCCTGCTCGCCTTCGCCAGCCATGCGCCCGGCGGGCTCGGCGTGTTCGACGCGGCCATGCTGGTGGCGCTCGAGGCGATCGACAAGGAGCAGCTCATCGCCTCGCTGCTGCTGTTCCGCCTGCTCTACTATGTCATTCCGTTCGTGCTCGCGCTGAGCACGCTGGGCGCGCGCGAGGCCTGGCTCAACCTGTCGGCGGCGCGCGCCGCGCGCGAGCGAGGCGCCGGCGCGGACCTGCCCGCCCGTCTCGACGCCCAGCCGTGCAGCCCGGCCGCCTCCCGCCCTGCCGGCAACCGTGCCGTGCGCCACAACCGGACGGACAGTTGACCCGGCCACCGCGGCGGCGCAGTTTGTCGCCAAAACAAGCAGGTTGTCGCGACAACAAGACATTCCTCCGGGGGGATGATGACGCCGGTCCAGCCGCCCAAGCGGCTTTCAACGATGCGTACCGCGGCCGCTGTTCTCGCGGCGATCGTGCTGCTGGCCGCTCCCGCCCTGTGGAACGGCTATCCGCTGCTGCAGTACGACACCGGCGGCTATCTCGCGCGCTGGTACGAAGGCTACCTCGTGCCGAGCCGCTCGACCGTGTTCGGCCTCTACCTGCACCTCGGCGAAGGCTGGCATTTCTGGCCGATCGTCTTCATCCAGTGCGCCCTCACCGTCTGGATCGTGGCGCTCGCGCTGCGCGTCTTCGGCATCGGCGGCGGCGTGCGCGCGCGCCTCGCCTTCCTCGCCGCGCTGGCGCTCGTCACCACGCTGCCGTGGATCACCAGCATTCTGCTCACCGACATCTTCGCCGGCCTGAGCGTGATCGCCATGCACCTGCTCGTCATGCATCGGCGCGATCTGCGCCGGGGCGAGACGCTCGGTCTCATCGCGCTGATCGCCTTCGCGGCCGCCGGCCATTCGGCGACCTTTGCCGTGCTCCTCGCGCTGCTCGCGGCCGGCGCGCTGGCGCTGCCGCTGCTGCGCGGCCGCATCGACGTGCGCGGCCTGATCGCGAGCGGCGCCGCGCTCCTGCTCGGCGCGTTGATGCTGCTCGCCGCCAATGCCGCGCTGTCCGGACGCCTCGCATGGACGCCGGGCGGCTACGGGATCGTGTTCGGGCGCATGCTGCAGGACGGCATCGTCGCACGCTACCTCGACGACAATTGCGCCACCAAGCACCTGCGGCTGTGTCCCTATCGCCACGACTTGCCGGCCACCGCCGACGAGTTCCTGTGGAGCGACGGTCCGTTCAACACACTCGGCCGCTTCGAGGGGCTGGGCGAGGAGATGCGCACCATCGTGCTCGGAAGCCTCGCCGCCTATCCGATGGCGCAGGTGACCACGGCGCTGCGCGCCACCGCCGAGCAGATCGTGCTGGTCGGCACCGGCTACGGCGTGAACGACCAGCTCTGGCACACCTACGGCATCATCGAGCGCTATATCCGCGGCGAGGTGCCGGCGATGCGCGCTGCCCGCCAGCAGCATGGCGCCTTCGATTTCACCTACGTCAACGCCCTGCACGTTCCCGTGGCGTGGCTCTCTATGATCGGCCTCCTGGTGCTGCTCGCGCGTCCGCTGTGGGACAAGCTCGACGACCTCGCCCTGCTGTCCGGCTCGGTGGTTGTCGCCGTCCTCGCGAATGCCTTCGTCTGCGGCGCTCTCTCGGGTCCGCACGACCGCTACGGCGCCCGCATCGTCTGGATCGCCACCCTCACCGTCATGATGGCGGGTATCCGCCTGTGGGCAGGCATGCGCGAGCAGCCGGCCGTCGGTCATAGGACGGTCATCGCAGCGCCCTGATCTTGCCGCCTGATGACTGCTATCTCAGGCAGCCTGGGAGCCCCCGCTCCGGCTGAGATCGCCCGTCATCCATGCGCATCATCCCCCTTCTCCTCCTTGCGCTGGCCGCCCTCGCGGCCGTGCCCGACCGCGCGCTCGCGCAGCCGATCTCCGAGGCCGGCCCCCGCATCGCCTGGGAGGTGAAGAACCGCTTCCGCCTGTTCCGCGAGGAAAAGGACTTCCTGCTGCACGCCGAGGCGCTGCAGGGCCGCGACGTGCTGCAGTCGGAGCAGTTCCTCGCGGTGCAGAGCGAAGGCCGTGGCTGGGCCCGCCACATGCTGGGACGGCTGTGCATCGACGCGGCCGGGCGCATCGCCGACCCATGCCCGCGCGACGGCGTGCCGGAAAACTATCTGGCGCCGTCCGATCACGCCATCAGCCTGCGCGTCGACGGCGCGCCCGACGCCACCTGTACCTGGCTGTTCGACCAGGGCGCCGAGGCCAAGGCCGGCTACCTGCCCTGCCAGGACGAGATCCGCCTGCGCGTGCCCGCCGGCCGCAGCACCATCGTCACCGCCGACGTGCGTCACGCCGACGGCACGCTCGAGCGCGTCTCCGCGGAGATCTCGGTGCGCGACTTGCTGATCGCCGGGCTGGGGGACTCCATCGCCGCGGGCGAAGGCAATCCCGACCGGCCGATTGCGCTCTCCGACGACGGCTTCTGCTTCCGCCAGTTCATCGGCACCAGCCGCAGCGAATATTTCAGGCCCGGCCGCGCCGGCTTCAAGGGCGACAAGTCGTGCGAGCTCTCGCGTCCCGGCCCCGACGCCGTCAATGCGTGGAACCGGCTGTCCGCGCGCTGGCAGAACTCCGCCTGCCATCGCTCGCTCTACAGCTATCAGCTTCGCACGGCGCTGGCGCTCGCGGTCGAGCAGCCGCACGTGGCGGTGACCTTCCTGCCGCTCGCCTGCACCGGCTCCACCATCGAGGACGGTGTGCTCGGCGCCAAGCGCGTGCGCGAGACCGACTGCGGCGACGCCAAGTGTCCCTCGACGGTGCCGGCCCAGATCACGCAGCTCACCAGCATCCTGGCGCGCGCCCGCAAGGCCGATCCCAACCGCGCGCTCGATCTCGTGCTGCTCACGGTCGGCGCCAACGACATCGACTTCTCCGGCCTCGTCGCCGACGTCATCATCGAGGAGCCGTGGTCGCGCGCGTTGTTCAAGCGCGGCGGCGTGCTCGGCAGCGTGGCGAATTCGCAGGCGCTGCTCGACCAGACGCTGCCGGGGGATTTCGCGCGGCTGCGCAAGGCGCTCAAGCCGCTCGTCGGCGGGGACCTCAAGCGCGTGGTGTTCACCTCTTATGCCAACCCGGTGCTCACCGCCGACGGCGCCACCTGCGCCGGCGGGCGCGACGGCTTCGACGTGCATCCCGCCTTCGGCGCCGACGCCGCGCGTCTCGAGACGGCCTCCAACTTCGTGCAGACGCGCTTCCTGCCGCGCCTCAAGGGATTGGCGACCTGCACCGGCGGCGCGCTGTGCGGCGCGGGCGAAGCCATGACCTTCGTCGACGCGCATCAGGACGTGTTCGTCGGCCACGGCATGTGCGCGCGCGCGGCGAGCGATCCCGCCTTCGACAACGCCTGCTTCTCGCCCGAGGGCAAGAGCTTCGCCGAGAGTCCCGTGGAGGGCGCGCGGCAGCCGCTGACCTGCGGCCAGCATCCGAGCGCGTTCCGCGCCTACGCGCCGCGCATGCGCTGGATCCGCACCGCGAACGACAGCTATTTCGCGGCCATGACCTATCCGCAGGGCTCGAGCATGCAGCCGAGCGACATTCACGACGCCATGTGGGGCGTGCTGAGCGCAGTCTATGGCGGCGCCGTGCATCCGACCGCGGAGGGCCACGCCGCCATGGCCGATGCCGCCATGGAAGGCCTGCGCCGCGCGCTCGCGCTTGCGCGTCCGGGCACGCCGGTCATCGCCGGCCCGCTGCCCGCGCCGGGCGCGGGCGAGGCGCAGTGAGAGGCGCTAGGCCACGCCGAGCTTCTTCTGCAGGCTCGTCGACGAGGTCGTGTACTGGAAGACCAGCCGCTTCTCCGGATAGATATATTTGTAAGCCTTCTGCGACATCAGCGCCGCTTCGTGGAAGCCGGAGAGGATGAGCTTGAGCTTGCCCGGATAGGTGTTGATGTCGCCGATGGCGAAGACACCCGGGATGTTGGTCTCGAACGCCGCGGTATCGACCGGGATCAGTTCGCCCTCGAGCTTGACGCCCCAGTTGGCGACGGGGCCGAGCTTCATGGTCAGGCCGAAGAACGGCAGCACCGCATCGCACTCGACGACATAAGGATCGCCCTTGTCGGGCCGCGCGTTGGCGCGCGTGACCTGGCCGCCCTCGCCCTCGAGCGAGGTCACCTGGCCGAGCACGAGATCCATTTTCCCCTCGGCAACGAGCGCGCGCATCTTGTTGACGCTGTCGGGCGCGGCGCGGAACTGGTCGCGGCGGTGCATCAGCGTGACGCGCTTGGCGACGGGCACGAGGTTGAGCGTCCAGTCGAGCGCACTGTCGCCGCCGCCGACGATGAGCAGGCGCTTGTCGCGGAACTGCTCCATCTTGCGCACGGCGTAGAACACCGAGGTCCCCTCGTAGGCCTCGATGCCGGGCACCGGCGGGCGCTTGGGCTGGAACGAGCCGCCGCCCGCGGCGATGACGACGATCTTCGCCTCGAACACCTTGCCGCGGTCGGTGGTGACGCGGAACAGCGGGTCGCCGATCTTCTCCACCGTCTCGATCATCTCGCCGAGATGGAACGTCGGGCCGAACGGCTTGATCTGTTCCATCAGCGCATCGGTGAGGCCCTGTCCGCTGATCAACGGGATCGCGGGAATGTCGTAGATCGGCTTCTCGGGATAGAGCTCGGCGCACTGGCCGCCGACCTTGTCGAGGATGTCGACGAGATGCGCCTTCATGTCGAGCAGCCCGAGCTCGAACACCGCGAACAGGCCGCAGGGGCCCGCGCCGATGATCAGCACGTCGGTCTTGATGGGCGCGTGGCCCGTGGAATCGAGCATCGTTACCGTCCTTGATAAGAAGGTGTGCGCAGGATCAGGCCGTCGAGCGCGTCGGTCGCCGCGATCCGGCGACCGTGTGGGTCTCTCCGTCGAACTCGATGTAGGTAACCTTCGGCATCTCGCCCGGTTCAAACGTCAAAAAAGCCGCGGGATTTGGCTGTTCTCCTACCGGGGACGCAGGTCTCCGGCAATCGCCAAAATCCGGCCGGGACCGGAAAGTTTGGCCCGGAATCGCGGGTGGGCGGCGGAAAATCGGCCGGAAGAGGCCCCGCGCTACGCCTGCCGCGCGGGCGTGTGGACCACGAGGCCGTCGAGATCCTCCCGGACGGTAATCTGGCACGACAGGCGGGAATTCGGGCGCACCTCGAACGCGAAGTCGAGCATGTCCTGCTCCATGGCGGAGGCTTCGCCGGTCTTCTCCTGCCAGGCCTCCTCCACATAGACGTGGCAGGTCGCACAGGCGCACGCCCCGCCGCACTCGGCCTCGATGCCGGGAATGCCGTTGCGGATCGCCGCTTCCATCACGGTCGAGCCAACCTCGGCGTCGACCGTACGGCTCTCGCCGGCGCTGTCGATGTAGGTGATCTTGGGCATGACTTCACTTGGATTTGGCGGGGGACATCGTGCGGGTCCTATACCCCACCCGCTTGCCGCGACGCCAGACTCTTGTGCCGCGCGGGCCCATTCATCTGAGTCGACGCGAAACCAGACGCGCACGCGTTGTTAGCGCACTTCCGTTCGACCCGCCTGCTGCGTCGGATCGCGGACGGCGAGATCGACCCCGCCTTCGTCATCACGCATCAGGGGCGGCTCGAGGACGGCCCCGAGCGCTACAAGAAACTCCCCGACAAGGAGGACGGCTGCATCAAGGTGGTGCTGCGGCCGTAGGCAGGAGGCTAATGCACGCGCAGCACGTCGGTGACGACGGCGAGCGTCTCCTCGACCGCCGCACGCAGCGCCGAGACCGCCGCGGCGATGTCCCTGCCTTGGGCGACGTCTCCGCCCGCATCGACCGTCTGCCCGAGCGCGCGCGCCGCCTGCGAGACGCGCCATGCGCCGATCCCGCGCGCGGAGCCGTCGAGCGTGTGCGCCAGCGCCTTGATGCCGGCAGGATCGGCGTCGGCCATCCGCGCCAGCAGCATCGCGCATTGCTGCTCGAACAGACCGAGCACCTCGCCCTCGAGGTCGTGATCCCCGAGCGTCATGCGATAGAGGTGCGCGCGGTCGAGCACCTCGTCGGGCACGAGCGAGGGCGAGTCCACGGCCTTGGTGCGCAGATCCAACATGAGCGCCATCCCTGGGGCCTGAAAACGGCCCTTCTGTGGGGAAGACCCTCGCACGGCGGCGCGCAAGCTCTGGTAAATGCGCACCCCCCGGCGGGCACGGACCTGCGCCAGCGTAAACGGCGGGCTAACCGCACGGCGCCGTTGCCGGCGCGTTGGCGATGTTTTCCACACCCGCGCCGCGCGCCGTGTGTCGTTTTGGAACGGTATCCGGCACGGTTAACGATGAATTAAAAAGAAATTAACGAACCCGTTTTTTTCGTGGTTCCAAGCGGATAGGATCGGTCCGCGGCATGGGGGAGTTCCAGATCACGTTCGGACTTTTCCGCCGGAAGAGGTTCGCGACCATCTCGCCCGTGACGGGCGGCAACGATTCATGGCGCCGCTCGCCTTTGGTGCCTGCGTAACGAGACGACGGACATGGCCAATAGCCCCCGAAAATCACAAGACCCGATCGAGCTCGCCATGATGGCCATCGAGGAAGCGGTGACGACGCCGCGCGATGGAGCGCCTGAGGGCAACGCCCGCCCCGCGCGCCGCAACGAGCGCGGCCGCATGCCGCAGATCGGTCCCGAGGACCGTCCGCTCGCGCGCGCCGCCGCCGCGCCTGCGCCCGCCGCCGAAGAACCCGCCGAACGTCCCGCCGCCAACGAGAACCGCGAGAGCGTCGGCCAGCTCCTGCGCGCGCTGCAGCGCCGCCCCTCGCGCACGCCCTTCGTCGTCGCCTGGCTGTTCACCGCGAGCTGGGTCGTCTTCTTCGCCGGCATGGTGCTCGGCACCTACGCCGGCGCGCTCGGCGCCATGCTGTCGGACGGTTTGAATGCCGTGCCGCTGATGGTCGGCCTCGTCGCCGGCTTCTTCGCGCCGATCGCGTTCTTCTTCTTCCTCGCCGCCATGCTCTCGCGCGCGCAGGAGCTGCGGCTCGTCGGCCAGTCGATGGCGGAGATCGCCGTGCGCCTCGCCGAGCCCGAGACCGTCGCGCGCGACTCCGTCATGAGCGTCGGCCAGGCCGTGCGCCGCGAGGTCGCCGCGATCGGCGACGGCGTCGAGCGCGCGCTGGCGCGCGCCTCCGAGCTCGAAGGCGTGGTCAGCGACGAGGTTGCCGCGCTCGAGCGCGCCTATGCCGACAACGAGACGCGCATGCGCGCCCTGATCGACGGCATCATCCAGCAGCGCCAGCTCCTGGTCGAGCACGGCGAGCAGGTCCGCACCGCCATCAGCAACGTGCATGTCGATCTCTCCAACGAGATCGGCGCGGTCAGCAGCATGGTGGCCGAACAGGTCGACGAGGCGGCGCAGCGCATCACCGAGGCGCTGGCGGAGAAGGGCGAGCACATCACGCGCGCGCTGCAGGACCGCGGCGACGGCATGATCGCCGCCCTCGGCGACCGCGGCGGCGACATGCTCGAGCGCCTCGAGCAGACCAGCGAGATGACCATCCGCGCCATCGACGCGGCGACCGAGCGGCTGTCCTCCAGCCTCACCTTCAAGACCTCGACCGTCAACGACGAGTTCGTCGCGATCGCCGAGGGCGTCCAGCACATGATGAGCTCCAAGCTCGATCAGGTGGCCGACGAGTTCTCGCAGAAGGCGGTCGGCGTGATCGACACGATGGACGAGCGCGCGCGCTCCATCAGCGACGCCCTGCTCGAGAACTCCAGCACGCTCGCCGAGACCATCGCGGCGCGCGTCGACGAGGTGAACAACACGCTCAAGGCCACCGGCGACTCGCTGGTGCTCGACCTCAGCCTGCGCGGCGGCGACGTCGTCGGCAAGCTGGAGCAGACCGGCGCCTCGATCACCGAGGCGATCACCGCGGGCGGCGTGCGCGTCGCCGACGCCTTCGCGCAGCACGCGGAGGCCCTCACCGCCTCGGTCGCCAACCATGGCGACGCCATGCGCGACCTGCTGGCGCAGCGCCTCGCCGCCTTCGAGGACATGTTCATGCGCGGCGGCAACGAGCTCGCCGAGCGCATCTCGCGCGATTCGACGACGCTGGGCGACCTCATCACCCGCCACCTCGCCGAGTTCGACCACACCGTGAAGACCTACGGCGGCGAGATCGTGCAGCGCATCAGCCAGCGCACCCAGGACGTGCAGGACGCCATGCGCGAATACGTCGACGGCTTCGACACGCGCTTCTCCTCCAAGATCAACGACATCGGCGTCGCGCTCGACCAGCGCCTCGACCGCTTCGAGGAATCGCTCGACGGCCGCACCCAGAGCCTCAACGATGCGCTCAGCGCGCGCGTACAGGACATCGCCAAGACCGTCGCCGACGGCGGCCGCGAGGTCGTCCTCGCCCTCGACCAGCGCATCGACTCGATCGCCGGCACGATCGCCACGCACGCCGACGAGATCGCCGCGCGGCTCTCCGGCAAGATGCAGGAGTTCGACCGCGCGGTCTCGACCCAGGCCGAGCAGATCGCCGGCAACTTCGACCAGGTCACCGCCCGCTTCGTCGAGCAGACCCACGCGTTCGACCGCGTGGTGACGACCCACACCGAGCATCTCGCCGGCAGCTTCGACCAGGTCACCGGCCGGTTCGTGGAGCAGGTCCGCGACTTCGACCGCCGCATCGACGCGCAGGCCGCGCAGATCGCCGGCAGCTTCGACCAGCTCGCCGCCCGCCTCGCCGAGCAGGTGCAGGAGAACGACCGCCGCATCGACGCGCAGACCGTGCGCATCGTCGGCAACTTCGACCAGGTGGCCGAGCGCCTCGCCGAGCGCGTCAAGGATTACGACCAGCGCATCGAGGCGCAGACCACCGGCATCGCCGGCCGCTTCGACCAGATCGGCACCCGGCTCGCCGACCAGGTGCGCGAGTTCGACCAGCGCATCGAGGTGCAGGCGGCGCGCGTCGCCGGCAATTTCGACCAGCGCCTCACCCGCTTCGAGCAGGTCCTGCTCGACCGCGCCGACGCGGTCCTCGCGCAGATCGAGAACCGCGGCCACAACGCGGCGACGCAGCTCTCCGCCGTCATGCACGAGGTCGCCTCCGGGGCGAGCCAGGCCGAGCAGGCCATCACCTCGCTCTCGACCAACGTGTCGCAGACGCTGCGGCAGGCGGCGACCGACGTGGAGCGCACCCTCGTCGGCGTCGGCAGCCAGGTCGGCCGCACCTTCACCAGCACCGCCGACGAGATCGTCAACGCGATCAGCAACCGCTCGAGCGAGCTCACCCGCCTGCTCGACGAGAAGAACGGCGTGCTCGTCAACGCGATCGGCCTCAAGACGATCGAGATGACCAACGAGCTCGCGCGCGTCACCGACCAGGCCGCGCACACGATCGAGACCAAGGGCCAGACCTTCGCCCGCAGCCTGCGCGAGAACTCGCAGGACATCGCGCAGAAGATCAACGAGGCGAGCGAGCGCGCCATCAACGCGGTGGGCGCCTCCATGCGCGAGATCGAGGCCGCGACGGCGAGCTCGGTCGACCAGGCGCGCCAGACCGCCTCCGCCACCGTGGCCGAGATCCTCGAGACCAACGGGATGCTGCGCACCGACACCACCGCCCTGTTCGAGCGCCTGCGCGAGGCCAACGGCCTCCTGCAGGAGGTGCTCTCGGGCGCGCAGAGCAACCTCAACACCATCGAGAACGTGCTCTCGACCCGCGTCACCGACTTCGTCGGAGCGATGAACACGCTGCTCGACCGCACCGGCCAGACCACCAACCGCATGGACGAGCACATCGGCGGCTTCTACGAGGTCACCGGCCGCGTGCTCGCCAACCTCAACGACCTGTCCTCGCGCTTCGACCAGCACGGACGCGAGCTCGCGGACATCGCCGGCCAGCTCGACGGCACCAACAAGCAGACGGAGATCGCGATCAACGAGCGGCGCGGGCTGTTCGAGCAGCTCGCCTCCGCCCTCGACGCGCGCACGAGCGATCTCGACGTGCGCCTGCGGCGCTTCTCCTCGCTGCTCGACGAGCAGCTTGCGGCGGCCGAGGAGCGCGCCCGCGACATCGCGCGCACCATCGCCGATTCGAGCACCTCGGGCGCGCGCGCGGTCACCGAGCAGTTCCAGGTCGTGCGCGAGCACACCGACGAGGAGCGCCAGCGCACCATCGACGCGCTGCGCGAGATCTACGACCAGGCCACCGGCGACGCCCAGACCATGTTCCAGGGCGCGACCGAGCGCTTCACGGAAATCGTGCGCGGCATGAAGCAGATGGCCGCCGACATGCAGCGCGAGCTCGAGAACACGCGCCAGGAGCTGCGCCGCGGCATCCTCGAGCTGCCGCAGGAGACGGCCGAGAGCGCCGCGCAGATGCGCCGGGTGATCGTCGACCAGATCGAGGCGCTGGCCGAGCTCAACCGCATCGTCGCGCGCCACGGCCGCGAGATGGAAGGCGGCGAGCCCGTGGCCCCGCCGCCGCGCCGCGCGCCCGCGCGCGAGGAGGCGGCCGTGGCCGTCGCCGCCGTGCGCGCCGAGCCCGCGCGCACCGAGCCGCCGCGCGCGCAGTTCGTCGGCAACGCCCCGCCGGTGGCGCCGCCCGCGCGCCGGCCCGAGGCCTATGCGCCGACGCCCGCCCCCGGCGCATCGTCCGCGCAGCCGGCTCCCCCGCCCGGGGGTCCGCAGGGCGGCAACTGGCTCTCCGACCTGCTCAGCCGCGCCTCGAGCGAGGGCGACGCCCAGCCGATGCGCGCGGGCGGCCGTGCCCCGCGCGGCGAGGAGCGCCCCACCCGTCACACCATCGAGTCGCTCGACTCGCTCTCGGTCGACATCGCGCGCATGATCGACCACGACGCCGCCGCCGAGCTGTGGGACCGCTACAATCGCGGCGAGCGCAACGTGTTCACGCGCAAGCTCTACACCATGCAGGGCCAGCGCGCGTTCGAGGAGATCCGCAAGCGCTATCGCTCCGACCGCGAGTTCCGCCAGACGGTGGACCGCTACATCACCGAGTTCGAGCGCCTGCTCGACGAGGTCTCGCGCGACGACCGCGGCCAGGTGGTTGCGCGCACCTACCTCACCTCGGAGACCGGCAAGGTCTACACCATGCTGGCGCACGCCGCCGGCCGCATCGAGTAGAGCATGATCCCGAAAATGCCTGCCCCCGGACTTGATCCGGGGGTGGAAACCGGTTTTCGGGAAAGATCATGCTCAAACAAAACAAAAGCCGATCGTGATCGCGATTCAATCTGATCCGATCACGATCTAGGCCGGGCGCGCCTCCGCGAGGGCGCGGCCCCCGCTTGCGGACGAACGCAGCTCCTGGAGCACGGCACGGCCCCAACCTCGCCCCGCTTGCGGGGAGAGGTCGGCGCGGAGCGCCGGGTGAGGGGCATGACCATGAACCCCCAAATTTGCGATTGCGGCCCGCCGTGATGCTGCGGCGCGGCACCGCGCAAATCCGGGGATAGTCGCCGCGCATGCGCGCGATAACCGCCCTCGCCCGGGTTCCGATGCTAAAGTCGGCCCATTGCGGTGCCCGACGGACAACAACGATGGCAACGGACCCGCGAGGGAGCACTCCATCCGCCGAGACGCAGATCTCGGGCGCGGCGCTGGCGAAGGAGGTCACGGCGGCGCTGCGCGCGGCCGGCTTCACCTGGGTGCAGAGCATCGCGCTCAAGCGCCGGCCCGGCCGGCCGAACTGGCAGATCGTGCGCCTGATCGGCAGCCCGCCCGGCCCCAAGGCCTACGTCGACGCCACCAAGCACCCGCTCATCGCCGAGATGCAGAAGAAATATGTGCTGACCGGCGTGCGGGAGTGAGGTGCCCAGCGACGAAGCATGTGGCGAGGCGCGTTCCTCGGACATGATCGGACGACCTGTTCATCACGGCGCGGCGCGTCCCGCACACGTGGCGCATCCGCGCTCGGCACCGCCTCTGCGCCGTCATGCCCGCGCACGCGGGCATCCAGTCCTCGCCGGCGCCCGTAAATCATGCGCGCGCTGGCGGCTAAGTGACGGACCGCCCGCGGCCGCGGGCGGTCCAGTCCCTGCTGTGCGAACGGCGCAGCCGCCCGCCCTACTCCGCCGGACGCATGGCGCCGACGGCGGCGCGCGAGGGCTCGGCACGGAACACCAGCCAGGCAAACATCGCCATGGCGGCGAGCACGATCAGCGAGCCGATCGCGGCAGCCGGCTCGGCGGCGGGCTGGCCGAGGTGGATCGCGGCGACGGCGGCGACGAGCACGACCGTGCCGAGGATCCACACGCCGGTCTGCACCAGCGCCATGCGGCTCGCGTCCAGCGCGGGATGCAGGCGATAGAAGAAGCCAATCAGGAACAGCGCGACCCAGCCGAGCAGGTTGAGGTGCGCATGCGCGGGCGTCACCGCGTGGTTGTGCGACGCCGCCATGGCGATGCCGATGAGAATGCCGACGATGCCAAGGCACACGGCGGAACGGAAACAGAGGGTGGAAGCTCGCATGATGGTCTCTTCGTGCTTGCAGCGGCGGCACGATGCGCACCGCGAAAGGTGCGCTTGTACCCGATTCCCTCGGCGCGGCAGTGACCGCCGTCACAGGGGCGGACGGCGGTGGGAAGGAGTCCGAAATCGTGGCCGTCATTGCAGGAGAGCGCCGGGCGACGACGCATCCAGCGCGGGTTGACGCGGGCTCGCCACCGCCTTCCCTCCCCCCGCTCGCGGGGGAAGGTCAGGAGGATTTCACACCGATGTATGCGGACGACTGGGTGCGCACGACGCCCCGAGGAGCCGCGCGGATGAGGCGCTCAGCGCCGTCCCTGCGCGCCCACCGCGGCGGGCGCCGTGGGCGGCGGCGTCGCCGGCGTGCCGCCGCCGAAGATGACGCGCTGCGGATTGCGGTCGAAGTTGCGCACCGCAAGGTCGATGGTGGTGAGCGTGCGGCGCGCGTCGGCGATCAGCAGGTCGAGGTTGCGCAGCGTCTTCTTGTCGACGTCCTCGGCCACCGTCTTGAACGAGCGCAGGGTCTCGGCGATCTCGCCCGGATTGTCGTCGCCGGTGCCGGTCAGGTTCTCGACGCCCTTCATGGCGCGGTCGGCGCTCACCAGCACCTTGTCGGCGTTTGCGATCGCCTTGTCGGCGTTGGCGAGGACCTTGTCGGCGCTGACCATCACCTTGTCGGCGTTGACCATGATGCTGTCGATGCGGCCGGCGTTCTTCTTGAGCGCCTCGGTGAACTCCTCGATGTTGGTGACCGAGTTGTGCACCGAGCTCGAATTGTCGGTGATGAAGACGTCGATCTTGCGCAGCACCTCGCGCACGGCGGCGGTGATGTCTTGCGTGGCGGCGACATCGGCGGTGAGCACGGCCATGCCGTCCGGGCCCTCGGGCAGCGCCGCCGCGGTCGGATCGCCGCCGCGCAGCGAGATGTTGGCGATGCCGGTGAGGCCCTGGAAGTCGAGCCCGACCACGGTGTCGTTGCGCACCGGCGTGTTGGCGTCGACGCGGATGGTGGCGATCACCTGCTTGGGGTCGTGCTTGTTGAGCTCGAGGTTGGAGACCTCGCCGACGCGCATGCCGTTGAACAGCACGCCGGCGCCCTTGCGCAGTCCGCCGACCGGCCCCTGGAACACGACGTGGTAGTTCGCGCTGGTCTGGCTCTTGCCGATGCTGCGGAACCAGTGGACGAAGCCGAAGGCTCCGGCCAGCACGCCGAGCGTGAAGAAGCCGATCAGAACGTAGTTGGCCTTGGTTTCCATGACCCCACCCCGTGACTCGTCAAGCGATTGCGTGCGCGTACGCCATTCCCGCGGCACGCGAGCGCTTGCCGCGGAAATATTCCTTCACCCACGGATGATCGCACGCCAGCATGGCGTCCATGGGGCCGTCGACGATGACCTTGCCGTCCGAGAGCACCGCGATGCGGTCGCAGATCGCGTGCAGGCTGTCGAGGTCGTGCGTGACCATATAGACCGTCAGCCCGAGCGTCTGCTGCAGCGTGCGGATGAGCTCGTCGAAGTCGCCGGCGCCGATCGGATCGAGGCCCGAGGTCGGCTCGTCGAGGAACACGATCTCGGGATCGAGCGCGAGCGCGCGCGCCAGCGCCACGCGCTTGATCATGCCGCCCGAGAGCTCCGCCGGATACTTGTTGCGCACGTCGGCCTTGAGCCCGACCATCTCCAGCTTGGTGATGGCGATCTCGTCCATCAGCCGCTGCGACAGCTTCAGATACTCGCGCATCGGGAACTGCACATTCTGGATGCAGGTGAGCGAGGAGAACAGCGCGCCTTGCTGGAACAGCACGCCCCAGCGCCGCTCGACCGCGTGGCGCTCGCTCTCGCTCGCCTTGTCGAGATCGACGCCGAACACCTCGATGCTCCCCGAAACCTTCGGCAGCAGGCCGATGATCGTACGCATGAGCACGGTCTTGCCCTGCCCCGACCCGCCGACGAAACCGAGCACCTCGCCGCGCCGCACGTCGAGCGACAGACCCGTGAGGATCGTGCGGTCGTTGAGCGACACGACCACGTCGCGCACCCGGATGATGTGATCGGAGCCCGAGCCGTTGACGGTCATTTGCCGATCGCCGCGAAGAACATGGCGAAGATGCCGTCGAGCACGATCACCACGAAGATGGACTTCACCACCGACGAGGTGGTCTGCAGCCCGAGCGACTCGGCGCTGCCCTTCACCGACAGGCCCTCGATGCTGGCGATCATGCCGATCACCAGCGCCATGAACGGCGCCTTGCTCAGGCCGACCTCGAAATGATCGAGCGAGATCGCCTCCTGAAGGCGCGAAAGGAAGATCTCGGGCGACATGCCGCCGTAGAGCCAGGCGACGAGGCCGCCGCCGTAGAGCGCGGCCATCGAGCCGAGGAAGGTCAGGCACGGCAGTGCGATGACGAGCGCGAGGATGCGCGGCAGGATCAGCACCTCGATCGGATCGAGGCCCATGGTCTGCAGCGCGTCGACCTCCTCGCGCATCTTCATGGAGCCGAGCTCGGCCGTATAGGACGAGCCCGAGCGGCCCGCGATCATGATCGCGACGATCAGCACGCCGAGCTCGCGCAGCGTGAGGATGCCGACCATGTCGACGACGTAGACGTCGGCGCCGAACTGGCGGAAATGGAAGATGCCCTGCTGCGCGACGATGCAGCCGATCAGGAAAGTGATGAGCAGGATGATCGGCACCGCGCGCCAGCCGACGCGGTCGAGGTGATGCACCATCGAGGTGAAGCGGAAGCGGCGCGGGTTGCGCAGGATGCGGCCGAGCGCGGCGACGAGCTGGCCGAACATCTGCACGTTGAGCAGGATGTCGCGCAGGAACAGATGGCCGGCGCGGCGCAGCAGTTTGGCGAAGGAATCGACGAGCGCCGGCGCTTCCGGCTCGGCCTGCTTGCGGTTGGAGTGACGCGCCTCGTGGACGAGGTCGTTGTAGCGCGGCGGCAGGCCGACGACATCGATCTCGCGCCCGTCCGCCGTGAAGTCGCGCACCAGGCGCTCGAGCAGCCAGGCGCCGAACGTATCGAGGCGCTCGACCCTGGCCATGTCGACGAGGATGCGCGGGACGGTCTGGAACTCGCGCACCGCAGCGTCGACCAGTCCTTCGAGATCGGCGGCGCGGTCGGCCGTCCACGTGCCCGCCGCCGCGAGCTCGAGCCGGTCACCCCGTGTCAGTGTGGTGAGCAAGGCCTCGCTCACGATCGGTTCTCCACCCGCGCACGACCGCGTGGCAGCGTTGGTTAACGCCGCTCTTGAGGGCCGCCGCTCCCCGGACCCATACTTGCCTTTAACCCGCTGCGATGTCGAGCAATTCCGAAAGGTTAATTCAAGATGAAAGCGCCTGCTGGTATTAACGTTAACACGCAGCGCGAAAGCTGGCCGATCGCCGGTACTTTCGTCATCAGCCGCGGGAGTAAGACGCAAGCCGACGTGGTTGTCGCTGAACTTTTTGAGTCAGAATTCCGCGGCCGCGGCGAGTGCGTCCCCTATCCGCGGTACGGAGAAACCGCAGACGCAGTCCTGGCGCAGATTGCCGCAGTCGCGCCCGCCCTCGCCGGCCGGCTCGACCGCGCGGGGCTGCAGCGCGCCATGCCGCCGGGCGCGGCGCGCAACGCGCTCGACTGCGCGTTCTGGGATCTCGAGGCCAAGCGTGCCGGCACATCCGCATTCGCGCTCGCCGGCCTCCCCGCCCCGCATCCGGTGGTGACCGCCTACACGATCTCGCTCGATACGCCCGAGGCGATGGCGAAGGCCGCCGCACGCGAGCGCGCGCGTCCGCTGCTCAAGATCAAGCTCGGCGCCGACGGCGATCCCGCGCGCATCGCCGCGGTGCGCGCCGCCGCGCCCGACGCCGAACTGATCGTCGACGCCAACGAAGGCTGGACGCCCACGAACCTCGCGGACAATCTCGCCGCCTGCCACGCCGCCGGCGTCACCATGATCGAGCAACCGCTGCCGGCCGCGGACGATGGCGCGCTCGCTGGGCTTTCGCCGCCGATGACGATCTGCGCCGACGAAAGCGTGCACGGCATCGACACGCTGCCCGCGCTCGCCGGCAAGTACGGCATGGTCAACATCAAGCTCGACAAGACCGGCGGCCTCACCGCGGCGCTCGCGCTGGCGCAGGAAGCGCGCCGCCTCGGATTCAAGGTGATGGTCGGCTCCATGGTCGGCACCTCGCTCGCCATGGCGCCGGCGCTGCTGCTGGCGCAGCGCGCGCAGGTCGTGGACCTCGACGGCCCGCTGCTGCTGGCGCGCGACCGCGCGCACGGCCTGCGCTTCGACGGCAGCCTCGTGCACCCGCCGACGCCGGACCTGTGGGGCTAGCTCACATGTCGCGCGGGCGTACCGAATAGGCCGCGAGCGCCACCGCAAATCCCACAAGCGCGAGCAGCGCCATCGCCGCGTAGCCGAAATCGCCGTAGGCGCGAAACAGCACGCCCGAGACGCCCATCGCCCCCGCGAACACCATCGCCTGCGCGGCGGCGAAATCGCCCTGCACGGTGGCCCCGAGCCCGGCCGGCGCGACGCGCGCCAGGAACTGCATCGCGCCGAGATGGGTCGCCGCGAACGAGAGCGCGTGCAGGCACTGCAGGAGCGGCAGCAGCGCGAGCGGCGGATCGAACGCCATCGCGGTCCAGCGCACGACCGCGCCCGCCGCTCCGATCACGACCATCGCGACCGGTCCGAACAGCGCGGTGAGGCGCGCGGATGCGGCAAACAGGATGATCTCGACGATGACGCCCAATCCCCACAGCGCGCCGACCAGCGTGTCGTTGAGCCCCTTGCCGGTCCAGGCGATGGTGGAGAAGCCGTAATAGAAGGCGTGGCTCGCCTGCACGAGGCTGCAGGCGAGGATGACCGCCACGAACAACGGCGAGCGCCACACCGACTTGCCGGCCGAGGGGCGGGCGGCGTGCGGCTCCGTGTGATGCGGCGTCGCCGGCGCCATGAACAGCGCGATCGCCGCGCCCGCGACGTAGGCGCCGACCATCATCCACAGGATACTGGCGCGGCCGGTGAGCGCAACGACGAAGCCGCCGCCGACATTGCCGGCGATGAAGGCGACCGACGACCACAGCCGCACGGGGCCGTAGGCGCGCCCCCGCTCTGCGAGCCCGCGCAGCGCATAGGCGTCGGTGAGCGGGAACGTCGGCGTGAAGAACATGGCGGCGCAGACGATGACCGCCATGGTGGGCACGAATCCGTGCACCAGCTCGAGCGAGGCATTGCCGATGGCCGCGCCGACGGAGCCGACCAACAGCGCGCCGCGCCACATGTTGAAGCGGTCGGCCAGACGGGTCGCCAGCGGCACGAAAAAGATGCGCACGAGCATGGGCAGCGCGAGAATGACGCCGATCTGCGCCGGCTCGATGCCCCGGTACTCGAGCCACACGGGGAAGAACGGCATGCCGACGCCGGTGGACAGACCCAGCGTGGCGTAGAAGGCCGAGAGGCGCAGCGAGAAAACATCGCGGCGTGCGGCGTCGGTTTTGCTCAAGCAGCGCCTCAGGAGACGAGGCGCGAGAACAGTTCGGGGTCGACGTTGCCCCCCGACAGCACCGCGACGGCCACCTTGCCGCGCACGTCGACCTTGCCCGCGAGCAGCGCCGCGAGGGCGACGGCTCCGCCGGGCTCCACCACCAGCTTGAGCTCGTGGAACGCGAAGGCGACCGCGCGGCCGGCCTCCTCGTCGGTCGCCGACACGCCGGCGCCGACGAGGGCGCGGTTGATCTCGAACGTCAGCCTGCCGGGCGAGGCCGCCATCAGGGCATCGCAGATCGATCCGCTCGGCCGCGCGTTGCGCTCGCGCTGTCCGCTGCGGAACGAGCGGGCATGGTCGTCGAAGCCGTCCGGCTCGGCGGTATAGAGCTGCGCCGACGGCGCGCGCGCCTTGACCGCAAGCGCGACACCGGCGGCAAGCCCGCCGCCCGAGGCGTTGACCACCACCACGTCGGGGCTCAGCCCCTGCGCGGCGAGGTCCTCGACGATCTCGCAACCGGTCGTGCCCTGCCCGGCGATGATGAGCGGGTCGTCGTAGGGCGGCGCCAGGACGGCGCCGCGCGAGGCGGCGATCTCGCGCGCGATCTGCTCGCGGTCCTCGAGCACACGGTCGTAGAGCACGACCTCGGCGCCAAGCGCGGCCGTGCGTTCGCGCTTGGCGCGCGGCGCATCGCTCGGCATCACGATGACGGCCGGCATGCCCAGCAGACGCGCCGCCGCGGCGACGCCCTGCGCGTGGTTGCCGGAGGAGAACGCCACGACGCCGCCGGCGCACTGATCGCGCGGGGTGGCGGCGAGCTTATTGTAGGCGCCGCGGAACTTGAACGAGCCGGTGCGCTGCAGCGTCTCGGCCTTGAGGAACACGCGCCCGCCGGTGAGCGCGTCGAGCACCGGCGAGGAGATCAGCGGCGTGTGCAGCGCGACCCCGGCGAGACGGCGCGCGGCGGTATCGACGTCGGCAGCCGTCGGTAAGGGCTGGTCAGCGCGCAGGGCCATGCGGACAAAATAAGTCCGTCACGGGGGCGACGGCAAGGCGGGACCGCGACACAAGCGCGTCATCAGTGCGGGAAAGCTGCCTTTGCCAGGCCCTGCCCGGTTTGCCGGCGCGTTCAGGCCGCGCGCGCCACCGCCGGCGCGGGCTTGCGCGCCGCCGTCTGCGCCCCGTCGGTCCAGGTGATGATCTCGAAGCGGCCGTCGGCATGCTCGGCGATGGCGGTGCAGCTCTCCACCCAGTCGCCGCAGTTGAGATAGCGCACGCCGAAGCGGTCGTGGATCGCGGCATGATGGATATGGCCGCAGATCACGCCGTCCGCAGAATGACGCTGCGCCTCCGCCGCCAGGGTGCGCTCGAAGTCACCGATGTAGTTGACGGCGTTCTTCACTTTCTGCTTCGCCCATTGCGAGAGCGACCAGTACGGAAATCCGAAGCGGCGGCGCACCGCGTTGAACCAGCGATTGAGCAGGATCGCCGTGTCGTAGGCCTTGTCGCCGAGCAGGGCGAGCCAGCGCGCCTGCGTCACCACCAGGTCGAACTGATCGCCGTGCGTCACGAGATAGCGACGGCCGTCCGCCGCGACGTGGATGGCGCGTTCGACCACTTCGATGCCGCCGAAGTGCGTGCCGTAATACTCGCGCAGGAACTCGTCGTGGTTGCCCGGGACATAGACGACGCGCGCGCCCTTGCGCGCCTTGCGCAGCATCTTCTGCACCACGTCGTTGTGCGCCTGCGGCCAGTACCAACCGGACTTGATCTGCCAGCCGTCGACGATGTCGCCCACGAGGAAGATGGTCTCGGCGTCGTGGTAGCGCAGGAAATCGAGCAGACGCTCGGCCTGGCAGCCGCGCGCGCCGAGGTGGACGTCGGAAATGAACAGCGCGCGATATTTGTGGTGGGGTTCGTCGGTCGTCACGATCGCCAGACTTGCATTCGAATCATGCGCATTGTTGTGCCGGGCCGCCGTGACGGCCGGATGACAGCGTTTCGCGCCGTTAAGCAATGGTTAACGATGATGTCACCGGCACGTCATTGCGCACCGATAGCTTCGGCGAAAATGAGCACAGCGATTCTCATTCCCGCCGCCGTCGTCATCTTCGCCTTCGCGCTGCATGTCCTGAGCATCGGCATCGGGGTCGTGCGCTGCCGCGCGCGCACGCACCATGTCGCGCCGCCGACCGGCGCGCCGCCGGTGACGATCGTGCGCCCGGTGTGCGGTATCGATAATTTCGTGGAGGCCACGCTCGCCTCCTCGTTCAACCTCGACTATCCCGACTACGAGGTGATCTTCTGCGTCGCGCAGGCGCGCGATCCCGTGGTGCCGATCGTGCACGCGCTCATCGGCGCGAACCCGAAGGTGCGCGCGCGCCTTCTGGTCGGCGACGAACGCATCAGCGAGAACCCCAAGCTCAACAACTGCTTCAAGGGCTGGAACGCCGCCGCACATGACTGGATCGTGCTGGCCGATTCCAACGTGCTGATGCCGCGCGATTACCTCACGCGCCTGATGGACGCCTGGCGCGACGGCAGCAGCGGACTGGTGTGCTCGCCCCCGGCAGGCTCGTGTCCCCAGGGGTTCTGGGCCGAGGTGGAGTGCGCCTTCCTCAACGCCCATCAGGCGCGCTGGCAGTACGTCGCCGATACGCTCGGAATCGGCTTCGCCCAGGGCAAGACCATGCTGTGGCGGCGCGACATCCTCGACGATGCGGGCGGCATCCGCCTGCTCGGGCGCGAGGCCGCGGAGGACGCGGCCTCGACCAAGGTGGTGCGCAACGCAGGGCTCAAGGTGCATCTCGCCGATGCGCCGTTCGCACAGCCGCTCGGACGCCGGCCCGCGCTCGAAGTGTGGCGGCGGCAGGTGCGCTGGGCGCAGCTGCGCCGCTCGTCGTTCCCCATCGTCTATGCACCCGAAGTGCTGTGCGGTCCGCTGTGGCCGCTCATCGCCGGCGGCGCGCTGGCGCTCGAGGCCGGCGTACCGATCGCGCCCGCCGTCGCGTTGCTGGCCGCGCTGTGGTACGGCGCCGAGATGATCCTGACGCGGGCTGCCGGCTGGCCGCTCACCTTCGCCTATCCTCTCTATGCGGCAACGCGCGACCTGATGCTGCCGGTGCTGTGGATCAACGGCTGGCTCGGCTCCGACTTCGTGTGGCGCGGCAACCCGATGAGCAGCGTCGCACCGGGCGAAGCGCGCCGCACCTAGACGCCCGCCGTCCTCAATTCCAGCGATACTTGGCGCCGAACGAGAGGATGTGCACGTGCGAGGACGCCGTGCCCGTATAGGCAATGCCGCCCGCGAACCACGGACTGCCCGAGGCCGCAGTGATGTTGATCGGCGTGTCCTTCACGTCGATGTATGAGTATCCGAAGTCGAACACGATGCGTTCCGTGATCCGGTTCGTCGCGCCGAACGAGTACCAGTAGCGGTCGTTGTCCGGCAGCCGCGGCGTACGCACGCGGTCGACGATCGGGCTCTGCTCGTAGCCGAATCCAGCGCGCAGCGTCCATTTCGTGTTGATGTCGTACTCCACGCCGCCCGAATAGAAATAGCCGTCGTCGTATTCGAACGGCAGCGCGATGACGGCGCCGCTGGCCGCGCGCGCGGGCGCGCCGTTCTGCTGGGTGACGCGCGAGGTGCCGATGCGGCTCCAGTTGGTCCATTCGAACGTGCCGAGCAGCGTCCAGCCGGCACCCAGCCCCTGGCGCAGGCCGACGCTGATCATGTCGGGCAGGTAGAGCGTCGTCTCGATCGGGCCCGGCGTGGTGGCGCCGCCGATGCCGGTCAGGATACCGGAAATCTCCTGGTCGATCTGCGAGCGGTAGCCCACGCCGATCCGGGTCGTGGGCGTCGGCGTGAGCGTTGCGCCGGCGGTGAAGCCCCAGCCCCAGCCGTCGCCGTTGAGAATGAAGAGGTTGGGCCCGCCAACCGCGGTGTTCAGGCTCATCAGGTTCGCGCGCGCGAACTGCATCTGCGCGCCGGCGCCGACGCTGAGCCACTCGTTGACCTTGAAAGCGACGCTCGGGGCGGCGTTGTAGCTTTGCAGCACCGTGCTCTGGCCGTAGGCCGCGCCGACCCATGCCGGATTCCCAAACCCCACGCTCAGCCCGAACGGCGAATTGATGGACAGGCCGATCCAGAAGCGCTCGTTGAGTTGCCACGACGTGTAGCTCGACGGCACGAAAGCCTGCTCGCCGCTGTTGTCGATCGTGCCGGTGTAGCCGAGCGCATTGAGGGCGCCGAAGCCGGTCTGCTCCACCTTGGGAAAGATGAGGGCCGCGTCGAGCTCCGTGACCAGCCCGCGGACCTGCGTCATGGTCGCCGGGTTCCAGAACATCGATGCCGGCGAGCCGCCGGCGGCCACGCCGGCGTAGGATGCGCCCAGCCCCGCGGCGCTCTGCTCGCGGATGGCAAATCCGCCGGCGCCGGCATCTTGACCAAAGGCCACCGTCGCGAGAACTACGGCGGCGCACGCGGCCGCCATCCGCCTGACGCGCTCCATGTCGCCCTCCCGTGAGGCCCGTCCCGCAGGGGCCTTTCCTGCGAGGATGACGCATCTCGGAGCCTCCACAACGGTAAGTTGTGCAGCCAAGCAGTCGTCCTGCGCGAATCCCGCCTGCTGTTGCAGAATTCGCACAATGCGGGCGGTTGCGAAGACGATCAGGCCGCGAGCGGCAGCTTGTGCGGCTGCCAGCCCATTCGCATGATGGCGCCCGCTGCGTCCCGCAGCGCCTCGACCGAGGAGGATCATGAAGCTCGTCCGTTACGGCCAGGCCGGCCGGGAGAAGCCCGGCATCATCGATGCCGAGGGCCGCATCCGCGATCTCTCGAAGATCGTGCCCGACATCGCCGGCGAGGCGCTGACGCCGAAGGGGCTCGCGAGCATCCGCAAGGCCCGTCCCGACAAGCTGCCGCTGGTGCGCGGCAATCCCCGCCTCGGCCCCTGCGTCGGCCATGTGCGCAACTTCATCGCCATCGGGCTCAACTACGCCGACCACGCCGCCGAGGCCGGCATGCCGCTGCCGAAGGAGCCGATCATCTTCAACAAGGCGCCCACCAGCATCTGCGGACCGAACGACGACACGATCATCCCGAAGGACTCCACCAAGCTCGACTACGAGGTCGAGCTGGGCATCGTGATCGGCAGCCGCGCGCGCTACCTCGCCAAGAATCAGGCGATGGATGCGGTCGCCGGCTATTTCCTCTCGAACGACGTGTCCGAGCGCGCGTTCCAGATCGAGCGCTCCGGCGGCCAATGGAACAAGGGCAAGGGCTGCGAGACCTTCGGCCCGATCGGGCCCTGGCTCGTCACCAGGGACGAGATCAAGAACCCGCAGAACCTCGACATGTGGCTCACGGTCAACGGCGAGACGCGGCAGAAGGGCAACACGCGCACCATGATCTTCGGCGTCGCGCACCTCGTCTGGTACTGCTCGCAGTTCTTCGTGATGGAGCCTGGCGACATCATCGTCACCGGCACCCCACCGGGCGTCGCGCTGGGCATGAAGCCCGAGCCGAAGTTCCTCAAGGCGGGCGACGTCGTGCGCCTCGGCATCGCCGGACTCGGCGAGCAGACGCAGAAGATCGTCAAGTTCAGGAAGTAGCGCGTGGCTTACTTCGCCGCGGCGGCCACCTGTGCGCCCTCGCCGGCGGTCTCGCCCTGTGCGGACGCCGACTTGGTCGCGCTGTGCGCGGCCGTCGACTTCGCGCGCGGCTTGGCGGGCCGTTGCGCCCGCTGCGGAGCGGGCTGCTGTTGCACCGCCTGATAAGGCTGCGCGCCGTAGGGCTGCGTTCCGTAGTACGCCTGCCCCGGGTAGGGCTGCGCGGCATAAGCCTGCGCCGCATTGGGCTGCGCGTACGGTTGCTGATAGGACGGCTGCTGATAGGACGGCTGCGTCGCATAGGTCTGCGGCTGGTAGGCCGGCTGCGCGTAGTAGGCCTGGGCCGCGTAAGCCGCATCCGCCTGCGTCGCTGACGCCTGGGTGACGCCCCCGCCATACTGCGGAGCGCCGTAGGCCGGCACGAGAGCGGGCGCGGCGGCAGGGGCCGGCACCCGTGCTGCGGCCTGGGCGGGTCCGCTCGCCTTGGCCTTGGACTGGCGGCGCGGCGGATGATGCGGCCGCCGGTATGGCGGCGGCGGCGCGTACACGGGCGGCGGATACGGATACGCCTGCTGATAGGTGTAGGTCGGACGCGCCGGCCCGCAGCACGTCGGCGGCGGGCGATAGCAGCACGGCGTCGGGGCCGGACGCACGCAGGCCGATCCGCAGCCGACATTGCCGTAACTGACGGCCGCGCCGTAGCCGAGATAGTAGTCCTGCCGCACGATTCGCGGCGCATAGAACAGCGGCGGCGGCGGCGGCGGAGCCTGATACACCACCGGGGCGGCGTAAACCGGCGGCGGAGGCGGCGGATAGTACGCGGGCGGCGGAGGCGAGTAGTCGGCGGCGTGGGCGGCGAACGACACCGCCAGCCACGCCGCCGTACAAAGAGCCCTCAACGCAAGACGCATGACACCACTCCACGCAACCGAAAGACGCCCGCCCCGTTCGTGGGACCGCAGTCAGCAATAGAGCATTAAGGTAAACAATCGGTTCGCGTCGGAGCGCCCGGGCGGGCGCCCGCTAGCTGTCGCGGGCGTCGAGCACGCCCTTGATCGAGATCCGCGACCACGCCGCGGTCCGCTCGCGGAACGCCACATAAGAATCGTGCGTGCGCCGCGCGATCTCGCTGCGCCCGGCGAGTTCACCCAGCACGGCGGCGGCCTCGCGACGCGCCGCCGCGACGACGTCGGAGGGAAATGCGCGCAGCTGCACGTTGTTGCGGCCAACGAGCGCGGCCAGCGCTTCAGCATTGAGGCGCTCCATCTCGGAGAGCGCGAAGCTCGCCTCGGCGGCGCAGGCGTGGGCGATGATCGCCTTGGTCTCGGCATCCGCCGACTGCCACGTCTTGAGCGAGACGATGCACTCGCCGGTGCCGTTCGGCTTGTTGAAGCCGGGACCGTAATAGAACGGCGCCACGCGGTAGAGCCCGAGCGCAATGTCGGTGCCGGGTCCGACGAACTCGGCGGCATCGAGCAGGCCCGATTGCAGGCTGGTGAGGATCTCGCCGACCGGGGTCGTCTGCGGCGTCGCTCCGAGCCGGCGATAGACGTCGCCGCCGAGTCCGAGCGAGCGGATCTTGAAGCTCTTAAGGTCGTCGAGGCTCTTCATCTCGCGCCGGAACCAGCCGCCCATGCAGACGCCGGTGTTGCCGCCCATGAACGGCTTCACGCCGAAGGGCGCGTAGAGCTCATCCCACAACGCCTGGCCGCCGCCGGCGTCGACCCAGGCGACGTGCTCCTGCGGCGTCAGCCCGAACGGCACCGTGGTGAAAAAGGCCGCGGCCGGCTGCTTGCCCTGCCAGTAGAACGCGGCCGTGTGGCCGAGCTCGGCGATGCCGCCGCCGACCGCATCGAGCACCTCGAACGCGGGCACGACCTCGCCGGCGGCGTGCACCGTGACCTGGATACGTCCGCCCGAGAGCGCAGTGATGCGCTCGGCGACGCGCTCCGCCGACATGCCGGGGCCCGGCAGGCGGCGCGGCCACGACGTCACCATGCGCCAGCGCCGTGTCTGCGCGCGCGCGACGGCCGGCGCCGCGATGCCGGCGGCAAACGCCGCGCCGCCGAGCACCCGCCTGCGATCGAGCTTCGTCATGCCGTGATCCTTTCGATGGTCCGCGTCACCACCACGCGTGCAGATGATGCACCGGGCCATTGCCGTGCCCGATCTCGAGGCGGTCGGCGGCCGCGATCGCGGCGGTGACGAACTCCTTGGCGACGCGGACCGCCTCGGGGAGCGACAGCCCCTTGGCGAGCCCCGCCGCCACTGCCGAGGAGAGCGTGCAGCCGGTGCCATGCGTGTGGCGCGTGGCGATACGGGTGGCAGCGAGCCGCGTGATGCCGGTCGCATCGACGAGGAAATCCACGGCTTCGGCGCCCTTGTCGTGGCCGCCCTTGATCAGCACCGCCTGTGCGCCGGCCGCGATCAGGCGCTGCGCCTGCTCGCGCATCTGCGTCTCGCTGACGGCGATCGGCGCCGAGAGCAGCGCCGCCGCCTCGGGCAGATTGGGTGTGATCAGCATCGCGCGCGGGATCAGCTCCCGGCACAATGTCTCCACCGCCGCGGCGTCGATGAGCCGGTCGCCGGATGTCGCGACCATCACCGGATCGAGCACGACGTTCCTCGCCTTGTGGCGGTCGAGGCCGGCCGCCACCGCCGTGATGGTCTCTGCGCGCGACAGCATCCCGATCTTCACCGCATTGACGGCGAGGTCGGAGAACACCGCATCCATCTGCGCCGTGACGAACTGCGGCGGCACGTCGTGGATGGCGGTGACGCCCCTGGTGTTCTGCGCCGTGAGCGCAGTGATCACCGAGGTGCCGAACACGCCGAGCGCCGAGAAGGTCTTGAGGTCGGCCTGGATGCCGGCGCCGCCGCCGGAATCGGAGCCGGCGATGGTGAGCGCGATCGCCGTCATGGGGCGGCCTCCTCCTGGCGGCGGCGCTCGCGCGTGTCGGGCACGAACGGGGCACGTCGCTTGAGCGCGGCATCGATCAGCGTGCGCAGCTCGCGCGCCGCATGCGCGGGATCGGCGGCATCGTCGAGCCGCGCGAGCGCGGAGTCCATGGCGAGCCCTTCGGCGCCTGCTGCGATCGCCGCGGCGGCATCCGCCGCTCCGATCCCGCCCGCGGCGCAGACGGGGAAATTCCCGATACGATCGCGAAACACCTCGATGATCTCCTGCAGGCCTGCAATCCCAACGGCCGGGCACGGCTCTGCGTCGGACCCGGGCGCGAACACGCCATCGGCCACGACGTAATCGACGATGGCCAGCGGCGCGGCCCTGGCCTCGCGCGCCGTGCGCAGCGTGAGCCCGATGAACGGTACGGGCCCCAACTGCCCGCGCACCAGGCGCGGGTCCATGCCGTCCGCACCAAGGCGCACGCCGTCGATGCCGGCTGCGGCCACGATCTCGACGCGATCGCGCACGATCAGCGGCACGCGCGGCGGCAGCGCATCCTTCACCGCGCGCGCGAGCGCCGCGATGTCCCGCGGCGCGCCGCGATCGTCACGCAGCTCGATCAGCGTCGCGCCGCCGGCCGCCAGCCGGCGCGCCAAATCCGGCAGGCCGGCGTTGCCGGACCGAAGGGGATCGAGGATCGCGCAGAGGCGCAGGTCGAGCTCGTCGAACATGCCGCGCTACACCACCCGGGCACGGTCGACGATCGTGGCGCGGTCGAGCGCGTGCACCGCGTCGAGGATGCCGGCGGCGAAGGTGCCGGGCCCCCCAGCGCGCGCAGCCGCGATCTGGCCGGCCACGCCGAGGATGAGCAGGCCGGCCGCCGTGGCGAGGAAGGCATCCTTCTCGACCGCGAGGCACGCGCCGACCAGTGCGCTGCCGGCACAGCCCATGGCCGTGACCTTGGCCATCAGCGGATCGCCGTTGGAGATGCAGGCCAGCCGATCGTCCCCCAGGACGATGTCGGCCTCGCCGGTGAGGCCGATAACCGTATGCGTCTCCTGCGCGAAGCGCGCCAGCGCTGCCCCGTCGACGTCGCCACCCGAGAGCGCCGCGAATTCCGCGCGGTTGAGCCGGACCACCGCCGGCTGGCGGGTCAGCAGCGTGCGCGCAAAGGCCGCGCGCTGCGGCGAGCGCTCGACGAATACCGGGTCGAGCAGCCATGGCTTGCCGGCCTGCCGCACCGCCGCGATGGCGAGCTCGGCCGCCGTGCGGCGCTCGGCGTCGAATGTCCCGAGGTTGACCAGCAGCGCGTCGGCCCGGCCGGCGAATTCGCCGACCTCCTCGACCGAAATGGTCATCGAGGGAATGGCGCCGGCCGCCAGCAGCATGTTGGCCGAGAAGTTCTGCGCGACCGCGTTGGTGATGCAGTGAACGCGCGGAGCCTGCGCCCGGATGCGCGCGAGCACGTCGGCCGCGGCGGACGGGATTTCCTTGGACGAGATGGGTCTGTCGGGCGACAGCATCTCAAGCTCCCTCCGCCGGCATGATCCGGATCAGGTTCGATGGGTTGGCTCGCACCTCTCAGCCCGTCCCTCGGCCGGCAAGACCACCTGCGATCCTGCATCCGGCCCGCACGGCGGGCACCCCATTGAGATTGCAGCCGATATCTAGCCCCGCCAGCCTCGCCATTCAAGCCGAGTCGACGGCAGCGGCGCGATCGCGGGGACCGCTTGTCAGGACGGCGCGATTTTGCTGCATTGGGTTTTCCCGGAGGTCCCGCATGGTCCCGTTCTTCGTCCAGATCAAATGCCAGCTCGGGCGCAGCTACGACGTGGCGAACGCGCTCGCCGACGCCGAAATCGCGTCGGAAATCTATTCGACCGCCGGCCAATTCGACCTGCTGGCGAAGTTCTATGTCGACCAGGCCACGGATATCGGGCACTTCGTCAACGAGAAGGTGCAGAAGATCCCGGGCATCCAGGACACCCAGACGATCATCTGCTTCAAGGCGTTCTAGCCCGGGGGCATACGCTCCCGCCGGCCGAGGCGCGCTACTCGCTCGCAGGCGGGCCCTCGAGCACGCGCGAGCGCTTGACGCCGAGCTGCCGCTCGCGCCACAGCACGAAGAGGCCGCAGGCCACCACGATCGCCGCGCCGAAATATACGAACAGGGTCGGCAGTTCCCCGAACATCACGTAGCCCAGCACGAACGCCCACAGCATCGCCGTGTAGTCGAACGGCGCCACCAGCGAAGCGGGCGCGTAGCGATAGCTCTCCGTGAGCAGAATGTGCGAGAGTCCGCCGATGATCCCGATCATGGCGAGCATGAGGAATTCCGCGGGCGTGGTCGCGAGCCAGCCGAACGGCAGCGTGCACAGGCCCGCCACCGCGCAGATCAACGAAAAATAGAACACGATCGAGGACGTCGTCTCCGTGTCGGTGAGCCGCCGCGTCTGGATCACCGTTCCGGCATTCGAAATCGCGCCGGCCAGCGCGCACAGCGCGCCGATCGTACGCTCGGTCGAGCCGACGTAGAACATTCCCCAGACGTCGAGATAGGGCCACAGCATCACGATCACGCCGGCAAATCCGACGCTGACGGCGGACCAGCGATAGATCCGCACCCGCTCCTTGAGGATGAGCGCGGCCATCGCCACGGTGATGAGCGGAGAAGCGAACGAGATGGCGGTCGCGTCCATCAGCGGCAGCCGCGCCAGGGCGGCGAAGTTGAGGAACATGCCGAGGATGCCCTGGCTGCCGCGCGCCAGGTGCCCGAGCGGACGGCGCGTGATCACGGCCGCCGCCAGCTCCCGCCGCCACGCGTAGATCAGGACGACGGGCAGGATGGCGAAGGCGCTGCGGAAGAACACGATCTCGCCCAGAGGGAACTTCTGGCCCGCCAGCCGGATGAGCGCGCTCATCATTGCGAACAGCAATACCGAAGCGAGCTTGAGCGAGATACCGGTGGCGAGGTTCATGTGCGGCGCGGCCCGTCCCGATTTGAGAATGCGCGATACGTGACAGAACGCTCCAACGCGAGCTTCGGACTCGTCGATCCGGGAAATTCAGATTCATCACACCGGGCGCGTACATTTCGACCCGGCGGCGCATGCGCCACGACCACGATATTCCTACGCCGCCGTTGCGAAAAAGCCACCCTCGAACATGCAATGCACGCAGGAAAAACTCGCCTGTTTACAGCCGCGATGTTCCAACTTATGGGTGAACAAAATATGTGATCGGGAATTGGAGGGGCATTGATGGGTGCGACAAAATTTGTCGCCAAGTCTTTATGCGTGCTCTTTGCAGTCGCCGCGATCGGCGGTGCTGCGGCCGCGCAGACGGCGAAGACCACTCACGCGCGGGCCCATCGCTCGGCGCAGGCGGTGTACCTGATCAAGGGGCTCGCCGGGTTTCAAACGGGTGTCATCGATCTGGGCGAACGTCTGCGCCAGCGCGGAATCATGCCGCGAATCGAGAGCCATCTGTCGTCCGACACGGTCGCCGACGAGATCATCGCGCGCTACCGCGGCGGCATGCGCGCGCCGATCGCGATCGTCGGCTATTCGCTCGGCGCCGACGCGGCGGCCAGCATCGCGCGGCGCCTCTACGAGCACAAAATCCCGGTCGCCCTGCTGGTCACCTTTGCGCCTGTCGCCGATGCGCGCGTGACGCCGAACGTGCGGCGCGCCGTCAACTATTACCAGTCGACGAGCGCGTGGCGCGGAAAGATGGTGCCGGTGCAGGGCTTCCGCGGATCGATGAAGAACGTGAACCTCGACAACGAGGGCGACATCAACCACTTCACGATCATCTCGGCCGACCGGCTGCAGCTCGCGACCATCGGCATGATCCAGTCGGTGCTGGGACATTGGCGCAAGCCCGCGGTCGCCGGCGCGGCCTCTCCCCATGGCACGGCCTCCTCCGGCCATCGCAGCACCGCGCAAGGGTCGCAGGGCGCGGCGGCCGCGCGATCGAACTAGACAGCGCTAGTTCTTCGCCGGCCGCGGCGGCCCTTCGACCGGCGGCAGCGACTTGAGATAGACCGCCATCGCCTCCCGGTCCGCGTCGCTGAGCTCCGACGTGTTGCGGATGACGGCGGTCATCGCTCCGCCGACGGAATCGCCCGTCGGCGTGGAGCCGGTGCTCAGCAGGTAGGCAAGGTCCTTGTCGGAATAGTCGCCGAGCCCCTTCTGCGTGATGTTGGGCACCCAGCCTTTGCCGTCGACGTCAGGCCCTCCGGCAAACCGCTGCGCGTCGACGATGCCGCCCAGCATGTTGCGCGGGCTGTGACACTCGGCGCAGTGACCGGGCCCGTTCACGAGATAGGCGCCGCGGTTCCACTCGGCCGACTGCGCCGGGTCGGGCTTGAACGGCTCTCCGTCCAGGAACAGGAACTTCCAGCCGCCGAGCAGGCGCCGCACGTTGAACGGGAATCGCACGTCGTGGTCGGGCGCCCTGCCCTTCACCGGCGGCAGCGTCTTGATGAAGGCGAACATGTCGCGCACGTCCGCGAGCGCCATGCGCTGATACGACGTATAGGGGAACGCCGGGAAATAATGGCGGCCGTCCGGCGAGGTCCCCTTCCACAGCGCCGTGACGAAATCAGCCTCGCTCCAGCGCCCGATGCCGTCGTCGGGATCGGGCGAGATGTTCGGCGCGACGAAGGTGCCGAACGGAGACTTGAGCGCAAGCCCTCCGCCCAAGCGCGTGCGATCTTCCTCCTTGGGCGTGGCGTGGCAGGACGCGCAGCCGCCGCGTAGAACATGGTGCGGCCATTGGCGAGATCGGCCGTGTGGGGAGGCAGCGCGTCGGCCGCGACACGTGCCGGCATGGTGACGATCCAGAATGCGACGAGGCCCAGCGCCGCCACGGCAGCAATCGCGATCACCAGCTTGCGCAGCATCCGTCCACTCCGGGTCCTCGATCAGCTTAAGGCGGCGCGCGCGCGAATGCGAAAGGGCGGCACCCGCCGGATGCCGCCCTCAAAGCCGATATCTCGTCTCAGCTCTTCTTGGCGCGATAGGTCTCGTGGCACCCGCCGCAATTCCTCATGACCACGGGAAACGTCGCCTTGAAGCTGGCCTCGTCCTTGACCTTGGACTGCGCGTCCTTGGCATCGCTCGCGAACTTCGCGAACTTGGCCTTGAAGTCCTCGTGCTTCTCCCACACAGCGGGCAAGGCCGCCGTGTCGCCGCCCTTGGAATCGGGAGGAAACAGCGCCGGCGCCTTTTCGGCCGTCTGCGCATAGGTCGCGAAGATCGCCTGGGCCTTGGCCAGATCGAAGGGCTCCTCGCCCTTGATGAACTTGGCGCCTTGTCCGGCCTGCGCCCCCAGCGTCTTCATCGCAGCCTTGCGCTGCGCGACGACGTCCTGCTGCGCAACAGCCGCAGTCATGCCGATGGCCATCACGCTGACGGCGAGCATCGTGCGAACGAACATACTTCCTCTCCCATCTGTAGGTGCGACTTCAATGGAGGGCATGGCAGCCTGAGCCCCGCCCCCCATGCCGAACACCGGCTTGCCTCGTTTATTCCCGTGAGCGAATTGAGGCACACGCGACGCGACGCGAGGCCCGCGGCGATCACAAGCATGTGACCGGATCGCCCACCGCGCCTACAGCGTGTGCAGCCGCTTGCCGTCCTGGATCGCCGCCCAGACGCGGGCGGGCGTCGCCGGCATGTCGACATTGCGGATGCGATAGGCCCGCCATAGCGCATCGACGATCGCGTTCATGACCGCCGGGGCGGCGCCGATCGTGCCGGCTTCGCCGGCGCCCTTCACGCCGAGGATGTTGGTGGCGCAGCGCACGTTGCGCGTCTCGAAATGAAAGGACGGCGAATCGTCCGCGCGCGGCAGCGCGTAGTCCATCAGCGTCGCGGTCATGAGCTGGCCGGACTCCTTGTCGTACACCGTCTGCTCCATCAGCGCCTGCCCGATGCCCTGCACCGCCCCGCCGACGACCTGCCCTTCCAGCAGCAGCGGATTGATGGTGACGCCGAAGTCGTCGACGACGACATAGTTGACGATCTCCGTCACGCCGGTGTCGGGGTCGATCTCCACCTCGACGAGGTGGGTGCCGTTCGGATAGGTCGGCTGCGGCGTCCAGGCGTCCTCGGTTCGCAGTTGGTCGGGATCGCCGGCGCTCGCGAGCTCCGCGAAGCTCACCGCCCTGTCGGTGCCCGCGATCCGCACCTTGCCCTCGGAGAACTCCAGGTCGCTGGCCCCGGCCTCGAGCTTCTCCGCCGCGAGCTTCTTGAGGTTCTCCGCGAGCTTCTTCGCCGCCTGCGACACCGAGGCGCCGCCGGCCGGGATCGAGCTCGATCCGCCGGTGCCGAAGCCGGTCGGGATCGTGTCGGTGTCGCCCTGCACGACCGTCACCATCTCCGGCGGCACGTCGAGGTGCTCGGCCACGAGCTGGGCATAGGCCGTCTGGTGGCCCTGCCCCGTCGACTGCGAGCCGATCACGACCTTGATCTTGCCGTCCGCCTCGAGGTTGACGCGCGCAAGCTGCGGGCCGGCGCCGCCGCAGGCCTCGATGTAGGTGGCAAGCCCGATGCCGCGCAGCTTCTTGGCCTTGCGCGAGTCGGCGTGACGCTTGCGGAAGCCGGCCCAGTCGCCGACCTCCTGCGCGCGCGCCATGTGCGCGGCGAACTCGCCGGAGTCGTAGACCTTTTCGGTCGGCGTCGTGTAGGGCATCTGCTTGGGCTTGATGAAGTTCTTCTTGCGCAGCACGTCGGGCGCGACGCCGAGGTCGTGCGCGGCCGCGTCGACGAGGCGCTCGATCAGGTAGGCCGCCTCCGGCCGCCCGGCGCCGCGATAGGCGTCGACCGGCAGCGTGTTGGTGAAGGCGGCGCGCACCCGCGCGGAGCAGGCCTTGAAGTCGTAGACGCCCGGCAGCATCAGCGCCCCGCCGTACGGAATGTACGGCGCGAACGCGGACAGGTAGCCGCCCATGTCGGCGATCGTCTCGACCCGCAGCGCGAGGAACTTGTTGCCGGCGTCGAGCGCGAGCTCGGCGGTGGTGACGTTGTCGCGCCCCTGCGCATCGCCGAGGAAGTGCTCGGTGCGGTCGGCCACCCACTTCACCGGCCGTTTGAGCTTCTTCGCCGCAACCGCCGCGAGCGGATACTCGCGGAACGGAAACAGCTTGGTGCCGAAGCCGCCGCCGGTGTCGGGCGTGATCACGCGCATCTTCTCGGGCGAAATGCCGATCATCTTGCAGACCACGTCGCGGATGCGGTGCGGCCCCTGGCTGCCGACCGTCAGCGTGAAGTGGTCGCGGCCCTCGTCGTATTCGGCAACGACCGCGCGCGTGTCGAGATAGTTCGTGACGAGGCGCTGGTTGACGATCGTCAGCGTCACTGTCCTGGCGGCGCTCTTGAACAACGCGTCGGTCTTGTCCTTGTCGCCAACCGACTTCTCGAAGGCGACGTTGCCCGGGTGATCCGGCCACACCAGCGGCGCGCCGGACTTGAGCGCGGCCACCGCGTCGATCACCGCCGGCTTGGGCTGCCAGTCGACCGCGATCGCCTCCGCCGCATCCTTCGCCTGTTCCACCGTGTCGGCGACGACGAACGCGATGGCGTCGCCCACGTGCTTGACCTCCTTGCTGGCCAGCACCTCGTAGGGCGGCGCCGTGATGGAGACGCCCGGGATCGGGAACATCAGCGGCAGCTTGCCGATGTCCGCGGTGTCCGCGGCGGTGAGGATCAGCCGCACGCCGGGCATCGCCGCGGCCTTGCTCGTATCGGTGATGCGGAACGAGGCATGGGCATGGGGCGAGCGCAGCAGCACCGCGTGCAGCGTGCCCGCGGGCATGTAGTCCGACACGTAGCGGCCGGCGCCGCGCAGCAGCGCGTCGTCCTCCTTGCGGGTGAGGGCCTGCGACACACCGAACTTCAATGGGGACATGGGATACGTCTCACGTTTGCATTTCAGACTTGTGGTGACGGGACGGGCGGTCGGACCCTGACGCTGGCCGCGGCGGCCAGATCAACCCGGCGGGGCGAAGGTCGCGCGCACGAGGTCGCGATAGAGCAGGATCTGCCGCGGCAGGATCGTCGCATCCTTGAGCACGCGCCCGAGGATGAGGCCGCCCTCCACCAGCGTCGCCGCCATGTCGGCCATCGCCTCGAGATCCACCGGCTGACGCGCGGGATAGCGCGCGGCGATGGCGTCGAGCCGTTCGCGGAAGCGCTGGCGCCACTCCAGCATCCCCTCCGCGTTGAGCTCGTGGATCTCGCGGTTGAAGAGCTGGTCCTGATAGCAGAACGAGGCGGCGAGGCACCCCGGGTGCGCCTCGGGCAGATTGGCCATCATCTCGGCGAACAGCTTCAGCGCCACCAGGAAGCCGTGCAGCGGATCGTCGTTGAGTTCGTCGGCGCGGCCGAACAGGTCGTCGAGCACGGCCTTGTCGTGATCGAGATAGCGCAGCAGCAATCCCTTGGCGAGATCGGCCTTATCCTTGAAATGATAGAAGAAGCCGCTCTTGGTGATGCCCACCGCGGCGATGATCTCCTCGATCGAGGTGGCGGCGAAGCCCTTGGCGAGGACGGCCGATTCGGCCGCGGCCAGCAGCCGTTCACGCGTGTCGCTGCCCTTGCGCGTTGATACCTCAAGCATGGCGAAACTGTACCATAGGTGCAGTTGATCGGGGATATCGCGGGCCCGCACTGTGACACCCGACACCTGGGCGCGCGTAAATCATTGTCCAGTCACCACATTTTTTCGTGAAGAGAACCAGACCATGAGTTTCTGGTCGCGTGGCGCAAATTCCATATTTTGCCTGCCACGAACCTCGCGCATTCACTCAAGGGATTTTGAAAGATGGCCAAATATCGCGCCGCGTTGCCGCAACTGGCGGACAAGCCGTTTCTCACCGACGGCGGACTGGAGACGACCCTGATCTTCCACGAGGGCACGCCGCTGCAATATTTCGCCGCCTTCGACCTGCTGCGCACGCCGGACGGCGTGCGCCAGACGCGCGCGTACTTCGAGCGCTATGCCGCGATCGCGACCGCCAGAGGGCTTGGCTTCGTGCTCGAGAGCCCGACCTGGCGCGCCAACCGCGACTGGGCCGAGAAGCTCGGCTATTCCAGGGAAGGTCTCGCCGACGCCAACCGGCGCGCCATCGCGCTCATGACGGAGATCCGGCACGAGCACGAGACTGCGCGCTCGCCCATGGTCATCTCCGGCGCGATCGGTCCGCGCGGCGACGGCTACGTCGCAGAGCGCCTGATGAGCGCCGACGAAGCGCAGGACTACCACGCCGAGCAGATCAACGTCTTCCGCGGCACCATGTGCGACATGGTCACTGCCTTCACGCTCAACTACGTCGACGAGGCGATCGGCATCGCGCGCGCCGCCCAGGCCGCCGGCATGCCGGCGGCGATCTCGTTCACGCTCGAGACCGACGGACGGCTGCCCGCAGGCGAGACGCTCAAGGAGGCGATCGAGCAGGTCGACGCCGCGACGGGAGGTTCTCCGGCCTACTACATGGTCAACTGCGCGCATCCGACGCACTTCGACTCGGCGCTGGCGGCGGGCGAGTCCTGGGTCGCGCGCATCCGCGGCATCCGCGCCAACGCCTCCAAGCGCAGCCACGCCGAGCTCGACGAATCGACCGATCTCGACGTGGGCAATCCGGTGGAGCTCGGCCGCGAGTACGACGGCCTGCGCCGCAAGCTGCCGCATCTCACCGTGTTCGGCGGCTGCTGCGGCACCGACCATCGGCACGTCACCGAGATCGCGCGCACCTGCCTCGCGGCGTGAGCGCGGGCGGCGGCCGGGTCGAATTTCGCAGACGGTCGGGAAGGCGGGGGCCGGTCGATCCGGCCCCCGTTGCTATTCGGCGGGCTGCGCCTGCGCCGCCACGCGCCGCTGCCGGCGCGTCGCGAGCCAGCGGCCCACGATGTAGAACGCCGGCGTGAAGATCAGTCCGAACGCCGTGACCCCGATCATGCCGGAGAACACCGCCGTGCCCAGCGTCTGACGCAGCTCGGCGCCGGCGCCCACCGACCACACCAGCGGCACCACGCCGAAGATGAAGGCGAGCGAGGTCATCAGGATCGGGCGGAAGCGCAGCTCGGCGGCCTGCACCGCGGCATCGTGCCGCTCGCGGCCGCTCGTCTCGAGCTGCGTCGCGAACTCGATGATCAGGATCGCGTTCTTCGCGGCCAATGCGATCAGCACGATGAAGCCCACCTGCGTGAGCAGGTTGTTGTCCTGGCCGCGCAGCAGGATGCCGGTGATCGCCGAGACGAGACACATCGGCACGATCATGATGACCGCCAGCGGCAGCGTCAGGCTCTCGAACTGCGCCGCCAGCACCAGGAACACGAACACCACGCCCAGCCCGAAGGCGAAGGCCGCGGTGTTGCCGGCGCGGATCTGCTGGAAGGCAAGCGTCGTCCATTCGAACGCAAATCCCTCGGGCAACGTCTCGCGCGCGAGCTTCTCCATGATCTCGATTGCCTGCCCCTGCGAGTAGCCGGGCGCGGCCGCGCCGTCGAGCTCGGCGGCCGGATAGATGTTGTAGCGCGGCACGCGGTATGGCCCCGCCGTGTCGCGCACCGTCGTGAACGAGCCGAGCGGCACGGTCTCGCCGGACGAGTTGCGCACCCGCAGCTTGAGTACGTCCTGCGCATCGAGCCGGTACTCGCCCGCGGCCTGCGCCTGCACGCGGAAGGTACGGCCGAGCAGGTTGAAGTCGTTGACGTAGAGCGAGCCGATGAACGTCTGCAGCGTGTTGAACACGTCCGGCATGTCGATGCCGAGGAGCTGCGCCTTGCTGCGGTCGATGTCGAGGTAGAGCTGCGGCGTCTGCGTCTCGAACAGCGAGAACACCTGCATCAGTCCCGGCGTCTGCGCCGCCCGCCCCATCATGGCGTAGACCGCGCCCTGCAGCGCCTGCGGGCCGCGGCCGCCGCGGTCCTCGATCATCATGCGGAAACCGCCGGCGTTGCCGATGCCCTGCACCGGCGGCGGCTGCACGACGATCATGAAGGCTTCCTGGATGGCGGCCAGCTTCTGGAACAGCGCGCCCTGGATGGCGGTCGCCGACAGGCGCGGGTCCTTGGCGCGCTCCTGGAAGCTGTCGAGCACGAGGAACATGGCGCCGGCGTTGGGCGCGTTGGTGAAGCTCGCCCCGGAGAAGCCGACGATGTTGATGGCGTGCGCGACGCCGGGCGTTGCAAGCGCGATCTCCGCCGCCCGCCGCTGCACGGCGTCGGTGCGCGCCAGCGACGAGCCGGGCGGAAGCTGCGAGGCGACGATGAGGAAGCCGCGGTCCTGCTGCGGGATGAATCCCGACGGCGCCGCGCGGAAGATGCCGTAGCCGAGCGCCAGGATGCCGGCATAGATCACGAGCATCACCAGCGCTTTGCGCACGGCCAGCGAGGCCATCCGGCCGTAGCCGCGCCGCGTCGCGTCGAAGCCGCGGTTGAACAGGCGGAAGAAGCCGTGAATCGGCCGTTCCCACCATCGATCGCGATGGTGCGGATCGTGCGGCTTGAGCAGCAGGGCGCACATCGCCGGCGACAGGGTGAGCGAGCAGATCAGAGAGATCACCGTCGCGCCCGCGATGGTCAGCGCGAACTGGCGATAGAACTGGCCGGAGATGCCGGTGATGAAGGCGGCCGGCACGAACACGGCGCAGAGCACGAGCGCGATCGCCACCAGCGCAGTGCCGACCTCGTCCATGCTCTTGCGGGAGGCTTCGCGCGGCGACAGCCCCGCTGCGATATTTCGTTCGACGTTCTCCACCACGACGATGGCATCGTCGACCACGATGCCGACCGCCAGAACCAGCCCGAACAGCGAGAGGTTGTTGAGCGAGAAGCCGAACAGCGACATCACGAAGAACGTGCCGATCAGCGACACCGGGATCGCGACGATCGGGATGACGGCCGCGCGCCAGCTCTGCAGGAAGATGACGACGACGAGCACGACCAGCATCACGGCTTCGATGATGGTCTCGATCACCGCGCGTACGGATTCCGCGATGAACTGCGTGGGATCGTAGATCGTCGCGTATTTCAGCCCCTGTGGGAAATCGGCGCCGATCCGCGCCATCGTGTTGCGCAGCGCGTCGCCGGTGGCGAGCGCGTTCGAGCCCGGGCGCTGGAACACGGCGATCGCGACCGACGGGTCGCGGTCGAGGTAGGAGTTCGAGGAATAGTCCTGGCCGGTGAGCTCGACGCGCGCGACGTCGCGCAGCCGCACGACCGCGTTCGGCGTCTGCTTGACGACGATGTTGCCGAATTCCGCGGGGTCGGACAGGCGGCCGAGCGTGCGCACGGCGACCTGGAACGCGAGCTGGTCCGCGAGCGGGGGAGCATTGAGCACGCCCGAGGCGACCTGCACGTTCTGGCCCTGCAGCGCCAGCGTCACGTCGCGCGCCGTCATGTTCAGCGACTGCATCTTGTCCGGGTCGAGCCAGATCTGCATCGCATAGTCGCGCGCGCCGAACACGACGATCGAGCCCACCCCATCGACGCGGCTGAGCACGTCCTTGATCTGCAGGTTGGCGTAATTGGTCATGAAGATCGGATCGCGCGACCCGTCCGGCGAATAGAGGTTCACCAGCATCAGGATGTCGGGTGAGCTCTTCGCCACGGTCACGCCGATCTGCTGCACCGCCTGCGGCAGGCGCGGCTGCGCCGTCGCGACGCGGTTCTGAACCTGCACCTGCGCGATATCGAGGTTGATGCCGATGTCGAAGGTCACGGAGATCGAGAAGCGTCCGTCCGCCGTCGAGTTCGACGACATGTAGAGCATGCCTTCGACGCCGTTCACCTGCTGCTCGATCGGCGCCACGACCGTCTCGGCCACGGTCTCCGCGGCCGCGCCGGGATAGGCGCCGGTGATGTTGATGATCGGAGGGGCGATCTCGGGATACTGCGCCACCGGCAGCCGCAGGTACGACACGCCGCCGAGGATCACGATGATGATCGCCAGCACCGATGCGAAGATCGGCCGGTCGATGAAGAAGTGCGAGAGGCGCATGAATTCGATCCGCTATCAGTTCGTCTTCGCCGCGGCCGACCCGGCCTGCTGCCCGGCCGGCGCCGGCGGCTTCGCGCCCTCTTCCTGCGGCGTCACCTTCTGACCCGGACGCGCGCGCATCAGTCCGTTGACGATGACGCGGTCGTCCGCCGCGATGCCGTCCTTGATGACGCGCAGCGGCCCGACGAGCTGGCCGAGCGTGACGTACTTCTGGCGCACCGTGCCGTCGGCGTCGACCGTGAGCACGAACTTGCGCACCTGGTCGGTTCCGAGCGCGACGTCGGGCACGAGCAGCGCCTTGAACGGCGCCGACGCGGGCACGCGGATGCGCCCGAACATGCCCGGCGTGAACACGCTGTTGGGATTGGCGAAGACCGCGCGCCCGCGGATCGTGCCCGAGGCGCGGTCGATCACGTTGTCGACGAAGTCCATCCGGCCTTCGTGCTTGAACTCCGACTCGTCGATCAGCTTGAGCGAGACCGGCACGCTCGCCTCGCGGCTGGTCACGTCCTTTCCGGCCCGGGCGGCACGCTCGTAGCGCAGATAGGACGCCTCGTCGAAGGTGAACTCGAAGCGGATGGGGTCGATGGAGACGATGCTCGCGAGCATGGTCGCGTTGCCGCCGGTGCCGCCGACGATGAGGTTGCCGGGCGAGACGCGGCGGTCGCCGATGCGGCCGGTGATCGGCGCGCGCAGCTCGGTGAACTGCAGGTCGAGCTCGGCCTGGCGCACCAGCGCTTCGTGCGCGGCGACCGACGCCTCGGCGACGCGCTTGGCCTGCGTGCGCTGATCGAACGCCTGCTGCGCGATGGTGCGCTCCTTCACGAGTTGCGAGCCGCGCTCGAGGTCGGCCTCGGCATAGGCGAGGTTGGCGCGCGCCTGCGCGAGATTGGCCTTGGCCTGCTCCAGCGCGTTCTCGAACGGCCGGCGGTCGATCGTGAACAGGAGATCGCCTTCCTTGACGATCTGTCCGTCGGTGAAATGCACCTTCTCGAGATAGCCGGGAACGCGCGCGCGCACCTCGATCGAGTTCACGGCCACGAACCGGCCGACGTACTCGTCGAAATCTGTGACGGTCTGCTGGGTCGGCTTCGCCACGGTGACGGCGGGCGGCGGCGGACCCGCGCCCTGCTGGGGCGCGTTCTGGCCGCATGCGGCGAGCGCCAGCACGGCCGCGGCAAGCGCGGCGCCTGCAACCAGGGCGCGCGAAAATGCTCTCGACATGTCCTCTCCGTCACCGCTGCAGCTGGGTGGGCGCCTACGTATATATTTGCTGCAGCGCAGTACAACCCTTCCCGTGACCCCCGATCGCCCCACCCCGGCGACGCCCCTGTTATGTAGGCGCGCCCGACCTATATCTATAGTCCCGCAGCAGATACCTCCTCACGATCTAGTGGTTGTGGGTCGCAGCGGCGCGGGACGCGGCCCCACACGTTCGAGATCAACCCATGTTCACAGAAGAAGTGGCGGGCCCCGTTCCCGGGGCCGACGACTCGTTCGACGACACCCTGCTCGATGCCTACTCGCGGACGGTCAGCGGCATCGCCGAGCGAATCGGGCCGGCCGTGGTCGGCCTGCATACCGTCTCGAAAGGGCAGCGCAACGGCTCGGGCTCCGGCGTGGTCGTCGCCCCGGACGGGCTGATCCTGTCCAACTCGCACGTCGTCGGCGGCGCTGCGCGCGTGAGCGTCACCACCGCCGACGGGCGCAATCTCGACGCGCGCGTCATCGGCGACGATCCCGACACCGATCTGGCGCTGGTCCGCGTCGAGCAGAACGTCGCGTTGCCGGCGGCTCCGCTCGGCGATTCCAAGACGCTCAAGCGCGGGCACCTCGTGGTCGCGATCGGCAACCCGCTCGGATTCGAGTCGACCGTCACGGCCGGCGTCGTGTCCGCGCTCGGGCGCTCGCTGCGCGCGCGCAGCGGCCGCCTGATCGACGACGTCATCCAGACCGACGCGGCGCTCAATCCCGGCAACTCCGGCGGCCCGCTCGTGTCCTCGCGCGGCGAGGTCGTCGGCATCAACACCGCGATCATCCTCGGCACGCAGGGCATCTGCTTCGCGATCGCATCCAACACCGCGACGTTCGTGCTGGGCGAGCTCGTGCGTCACGGCCGGGTGCGGCGCGCGTTCATCGGCATCGCCGCCGCGCAGACCCCGCTGCCGCGGCGCCTGCGGCATGCGGGCGTCGCGCAGGACAGCGCGGTGATGATCTCGAATGTCGAGCCGAGCGGTCCGGCCGAGCGCGCGGGACTGCGGGCCGGCGACATCGTCCTTGGCCTCGACGGCGAGATCGTCAGCGGCGCCGACGACCTCATCCGGCTGCTCACCGCCGGGCGGATCGGCCGCGAGATCACGCTCGACGTGCTGCGCGGGGGCGAGCGGCGGAGCGTCAGTCTGACGGCGGAGGAACGCCGGCCGGCGAAGCCCCGCGCCGCTTGAGGAAGGCCGCGAACCACGTGCGCCCGAACAACAGCGCGACCGCGCCCAAGTAAACGACCGCGCCGATTGCGGCGAGCGCCGCCAGCAGCGTTTCCGAGCGCAGATGCGGCAGCTTTGCGACGAGCGGGCCGAGCACGTAAAGGCCGGCGGCGAGCGCCAGCGCCAGCAGGAAGCCGGCGAGCGCCAGCTTGAGGGCGGACGCCTTCAGGCGCTGGTCCGCCGCCATCAGCCCGGTCCGCCAGCCGAACCAGATTAGCAGCGCGAAATTGATCCAGGCGCCGACGGAGGTCGCGAAGGCAAGGCCCACCTGCGCGTAGGTGCCCATCAGCGCGACCTTGAGCGCGACGTTGACCACGACCGAGACGGCGAGCGCCTTCACCGGCGTGAGCGTGTCGCCGCGCGCAAGGAACGTCGCCGTCGCGCTGCGCAGCAGGACGAACGGCAGCAGCCCGACCGCGTAGGCCGCCAGTGTCGCGCCCGCCGCCGCCGCGTCGGCGCTGGTGAATGCGCCACGCGTGAACAGGGCCAGCATGATGAGGTCCGGGACCAGCAGGAACGCGATGACGCACGGGATCGACAGCAGCAGGGTGAACTCGATGGCGCGGTTCTGCGCGGCCCGCGCCGCCGCCTCGTCCCCGCGCGCGATCCTGTTGGCCATGTCCGGCAGCAGCACCGTGCCGACCGCGATGCCGATCACCCCGATCGGAAGCTGGTTGATGCGGTCGGCGTAATAGAGCGCGGACAGCGCGCCGGCGGTGAGGAAGCTGGCGATGATCGTGTCGGCGAACAGCGCGATCTGCGTGCCGGCCGAGCCCAGCGTCGCCGGGCCGAGCGCCTTGAAGAAGCGCTTCACGTCCTCGTCGAGCCGCAGCGGCGCGAAGCGCGGCAGCACGCCCTGGCGCGCCGCGTCGCCCCCGACCAGCAGGGCCTCCAGCACGCCGGCGATCAGCACGCCCCACGCCGCGGCGTGGCCGGCGGTCGGGAAGAAGGCCGCGAGCGCCAGCGTCATCATCATCGCGAGGTTGAGCAGCACCGGCGCCGCCGCCGGCGAGGCGAAGCGGCCGAGCGTATTGAGGATGCCGCCGTAGAGCGTCACCAGCGAGACGAGCAGAAGATAGGGGAAGGTGATGCGCGTGAGCTCAGTGGCGAGCGCGAAGCGCTGCGGATCGTCCCGGAAGCCCGGCGCCAGCAGCTCGATCATCTGCGGCGTGAACAGCAGCGCCACGGCCAGCAGCACGACCTGGCTGGCGAGCAGCATCATGAAGATGCGGTCGGCGAACAGCGCCGCGCTCGCGGCGCCGCCCTGCCCGCGCACGCGCGCATAGGCCGGCACGAAGGCGGCGTTGAAGGCCCCTTCCGCGAAGATGGCGCGGAAGTGATTGGGCAGCCGCAGCGCGACGAAGAATGCGTCCGCCACCGGGCCCGCGCCGAGGATCGCAGCCAGCATGATGTCGCGCGCAAAGCCGGTGATGCGCGACAGAAGCGTCAATCCGCCGACCGTGAGGAAACGAGACAGCATGGCTGGGCCGAATCGCGCGGGTTTGCCTCGTACCGTCTTGCCCGGCTCCGCGCCGGGCATCCACCGCTATTCTGGGCCGGCACGAAGAAAGAGAGGCCGGGATCACCCGCTTTCGGATCGCCGCGGCGACCGATCGCGTGCGATCAGCCCTTCAACGCGCGCCGCACCGCGTCGATGACGCGGTCCTGCGTGGGCTGATCGAGATAGGGGTGCATCGGCAGGCTGATGACCTCGTCCGCCAGTTGCTCGGAAACCGGCAGGCCGCCGTCCACGACCGGAAACTGCCGGTAGGCGGTCTGGCGGTGCAGCGGCTTGGGATAGTAGATGGCGGTCGGGATGCCTTCGGCCTTGAGCGCATCCGCCAGAGCGTCGCGCCGGCCGGCGGGCAGGCGGATCGTGTACTGGGCCCACACCGACGTGTAGCCGGCGGGAAGCCGCGGCACGGTCGCGACATCGTTCAGGCCTGCCGCATAGCGGTCGGCGACGCGCTGGCGGGCTTCGATCTCCTCGGGGAAGATCTTGAGCTTCTCGAGCAGCACCGCGGCCTGCATCGTGTCGAGCCGGCCGGTGATGCCGATGCGCACGTTGTCGTACTTGTCGGCGCCCTGCCCGTGTACGCGCAGGCTCTTGATGATCTCGGTCAGTGCGTCGTCGTCGGTGAGGATGGCGCCGCCGTCGCCATAGCAGCCGAGCGGCTTGGCCGGGAAGAAGCTGGTGGCCATGGCGTGGCCGAAGCTGCCGACGGGCCGCCCCTTGTATGTCGCACCGAACGCCTGCGCGGCATCGTCGAGCACGAACAGGCCTTCGTCGGCCGCGATCGCTGCGATGGCGTCGTGGTCGGCCGGCAGGCCGAACAGATCGACGGCGATGACGGCCTTCGGCTTGAGTCCCCGCGCCTTCGCGGTGGCGATCGCCTGCCTGACGCTCGCCGGCGCGACGTTGAACGTCTCGGCATCGACGTCGGCGAACACCGGCGTCGCGCCCAGCAGCACGGCAACCTCGGCCGTGGCGCAGAAGGTGAAGCTCGGGCAGATCACCGCGTCGCCCGGCCCGATGCCCCGTGCCATCAGAACCAGCATCAGCGCGTCGGTGCCGCTCGCGCAGGTGATCGCATGGCGCGCGCCGCCGAACGCCGCCAGCTCCGCCTCGAGCGTACGCACTTCCGGCCCGAGCACGAACTGGCAATGCTCGGTGACCCGCGCGAGCGCCTCGTCGATCCCGCTGCCGAGCCGCCGGCGCTGCGCCGCCAGGTCGATGAAGGGAATGGGCGCCGCCGACACTCGCGCGTGCTGGTTCATTGCGGAACTACGTGCCTTTCGAATCTGAATGCCGTGTCAGCCGGCGGCGCGGCGCGGAGCCTCGGCCGGCTCCTGGCCGTGGCTGTCGAGGCACTGGATCGCGATCTCGAGGCTGGCGACACCCGCCTCGCCCGTGACTGCGGGCTCCTCGCCGGTACGGATTGCCTTGATGAAGGCGGTGAGCTCGGCGCGCAGCGGTTCGGCATGGCCGACCGAGAGGTGGCGCATCGAATAGCTGCCGTCGGGCTGGAAGCCGAAGCATTCCGTCACCTGGCGGGTCAGAAGATCGCCGATCACGTACTTGCGCTTGGTGGCGACGTGCACCGTGCGCGCCTTGAACGGCGTCAGCCAGTTGGTGTTGATCTGCGCCAGCACGCCCGAGGCCGTGCGGAACTGCAGGAGCGCGATGTCCTCGCGCTCGGCCTTGGCGCTCGAGAGCTGGGGCTGCACCTCGGTGATGGTCGAGCCGGTGAACCAGCTGATGAGATCGATGTCGTGCACGGCGAGGTCGATCACCACGCCGACGTTCGACATGCGCGGCGGAAACGGTCCGACGCGCGTGATCGAGATCGACAGGATGTCCTCCCCGCGGATGGCGTCCTTGATCGCCTGCACCGCCGGATTGAAGCGCTCGACATGGCCGACCATCAGCGTCACGCCGGCGCGGCGCGCCGCCGCGATGATGTCGCGCCCTTCGGCGACACTGGTCGCGATCGGCTTCTCGACCATCACGTGGATGCCGTGGTTGATGCAGGCGAGGGCAATGTCGCGATGAAGATGCGTCGGCGCCGCGATCGAGACGGCATCGACGCCGAGATCGATCAGCGCCTGCACGTCGGCAACCGTGCGGCAGCCGAGCGCGCCGCCGACGAAGTCCGCCTGCTTGCGGTCGGGCTCGACCACGCCGACGAGCTCGACGCCGGGAAGCTCCGAGAAGACGCGCGCGTGGTTGGCCCCCATCACGCCCACGCCGACGACCCCGACGCGAAGCGTCTTGTCCGCTCCGACCGCCGTCCGCGGCGAATCAATAAGTTCTTTGACCGGATTGACCATCCGCCCAGCCCGCCCCTTTGTCAGGTGTTGTTCTTACCATGGGCCCCCCCGGCGGGGCGACCGTCACGGCAACTAAATCGCTAACACGAATTTTGTCAAAACCTTACAGTGCTGCCGACGCACGCCAGCGCCGCTGCACGGCCGTCAGCCGGGCCCTGCGCAAGAAAGAGGCAGTGTGGATAAGCGGTCCTACTCGGCCGCACGCGACGCCGGCACGCGCAGCGTGAGACCGGCCGACAACGCGTCATCGCGGAACGCCTTGACCGCCGACAGCGACAGGTCGGCCGCCGTCTTGGTGCCGATCGCGGGCAGCTTGCCCAGCACGTCGGCTGGCGCCGTGATGATGTGGCACCCCATGGCGTCCGCCTCGACGACGTTGAAGGCTTCGCGAGTCGAGGCCCAGATGATCTCGACGTTGCGTGTCGCGCGCGCACGCGCGATCGCGTCCTGCATGATCGGGCGGTAATCGATTCCGAAATCGGCAAGCCGGCCCGCGAACACCGACACGCAGCCGGGCGCGCCGCCATTGAGCGCGTCGATGGCGCGATGCACCTGCTCGGAGGTGAAGATCGCGGTGACGTTGACCTTCACGCCCTCGTGCGAGAGCGCGCGCACTGCGTCGTACAGCGTCTCGCCGCGCGTCGTCGTCACCGGCAGCTTGACGTGCACGTTGGCGCCCCAGCCCGCGATCAGGCGGCCTTGCGCGACCATCTCCGGGATGTCGTCGGAGATCACCTCGAAGGAGATGTGCCGGTCGGGCACCGCCGCCACCAGTTCGCGCGCATAGGCCTCGTAGTCCGCGACGCCGGCCTTCTTGAGCAGCGACGGATTGGTGGTGAAGCCCGCGATCCAGGGCTGCTTGGCCATCTGGATGATCTGGGCCTTGTCGGCGCCGTCGGTGAAAAGCTTGACTTTCAGGTCTTCCAGCCTGAGCGGCATCGCGTTCTCCTGGTGTTCAGCCCCGCAGCGCCGTGCGCGATTCCATCGCGGGCGGGGCAACCGGACGCCGGCAATTTAGAGCAAGCGCCCGAAAAGGGGAAACCGGTTTTCGGGAAAGATCAGGCTCGAACACCGGGAAATCACCCGCGGAATACGATGCGCGAATTGATGAGGTAGCTGGCGATCACCACCGCCGGCAGGCTCAGCGCCTGGGCCAGCAGTGCGCCCACCCCGATTGCGACGAAGAATTCCAGCAGCGCGAGATTGATGCCGAGCACCACGAGGTATCCGGCAACGAACGGCAGCAGCGCGGACAATTTTCGTGCGCCGAATACCAGCCGCCCGGTGCTGAAGAAATTGAACATCACGCCGGCGAGGAAGGCGATCACGGCAGCGACGCGGTGCGAGCCGAGCACGAGGTAAAGCGCGGCGAACAGCGCATAGCCGACCACGGTATTGAGGAGGCCGACCGCGACGAATGCAACGATGCGCCGGCGCTCACCCGAAAGCGCGGCGGTAAATCGCGTCAGCCGCCCGCGCACGCCCGTCGAGTCAGTCAATGTTGATGCGCTCCCGCTCGGTCACGAGCGGTCCCCGGCGGACCTGCGCATGGATGGAGGTGACGTACTCGCCGAGCAGGCCGATGAAGATGAGCTGGATGCTGAACAGGAAGAACACGCCCAGCACCAGCGAGACGACGCCGCGCGGCGCGAGATGCGGCGCGGTCAGGTAAGCGGCCAATGTGATCAGCGCATAGAGCAGACACAGGCCGGCGATGCCGAAGCCGAACAGCGTGCACAGGCGCATCGGCACGTTGGTGAAGGAGAACATGCCGTTGAAGGCCTGGTCGAACAGCTCCCAGATGCGGATCTTCGAGACGCCGTGCTTGCGCGACTTCCACACGTAGGGAACGACCACGCGCTTGAAGCCGCAGGCCGCGACCATGCCGCGGATATAGGGGTAGTGGTCGTCGTATTTGAGGATGCAGTCCAGCACCTTGCGGTCGACGAGCTGGAATTCGCCGACGCCCTCGGGAATCTCGAAGCCGGCGAGCCGGTTCACGATGCGATAGAACAGGCCGCGCATCGAGCGCATGACGAGGCCTTCCTCGCGGTTGCTGCGCTGGCCGGCGACGACCTCGTGCCCCTCCTCCCACATCCGCACGAACCGCGGGATGAGCTCCGGCGGGTCCTGCAGGTCCACGGGCAGCATCAGCAGCGTCGCGTCGCCGCTCGCGTACTGCAGCGCGTTGAAGGTCGAACGGAAGACGCCGAAGTTGCGCGCATTGACGACGATCTTGACCGCCGGATCGCTCGCGGCGATCTCGCGCAGGATCGCGACAGTGCCGTCGGTCGAGCAGTTGTCGGCGAAGATATGCTCGCGTTCGTAGCCCGGCAGCTCGCGCTCGAACAGCGCCCGTACCGCTTCGTGGCAGGCGCGCACGTTGTCCTGCTCGTTGTAGCAGGGCGAGACGATCGAGATCTTCTTCATGGGCTGAACGCCGGTAAGGTCATGGGGTGACGCCCCTCAGGGTAGCGGCTGCGGCCGGGTTTCGGAATGGCGTGCGTCGCGCGCCTGCTCGCACCACCAGCTAAGCGTGGCGCGAAGCCCCTCGGTCAGGGAATGGCGCGGCGAGAAGCCCACCTCCTGCCGCAGGCGCGTCACGTCGGCCGCCAGCCGGGGCGGCTCGCCCCGCGGGGTCGGGCGCGCCCCGATGGCGACGAGATCGGGCCGGCCACTGAGCTCGGCGAGGATGTCCGCCACCCGCCGCACCGGCACGCATTCGCCCGAGGCGATGTTGACGGTTCCGGTGACCTCGCCGTCGAGCAGCCGCACCAGCGCCTCCGCCGCATCGGCGACGTGGAGGAAGTCGCGCTCCTGCCGCCCCTCCGTGGTGTCGGTCACGCGCCCGGCCGCCAGTCCCGCGGCGATGTCCGAGACGAGGCGTCCCGGCGGCTCGTGCGGGCCATAGAGGAAGAACAGCCGCGCCCAGGCCGTGCTCACGCCCGCCTGCGGGCCGACCGCCGCGACCAGCTCGCGCACCGCGTTCTTGGCGACACCGTAGATCGTGCGCGGCCGCGCCGGCGTGTCGGTCTCGTGCAGGTGCGTGCAAGTCCAATCGTATTCGGCGCAGCTTCCCGCCAGCACGGCGCGCCGGCCGCCGTGCTGCGCGAACGCGCGGTAGAGCTCGAGGCTCGCGGCCGCCCAGCGCAGGTTGTCGAGCGACATCAGCGCGCGCCCGGGGTTGCTCACCCAGGCGAGATGCAGAAGGTGCGTGGGTTCGATTTCGGCGATGATCCTGTCGGCGGCGCCCGGCGCCAGCAGGTCGGCCACGTGCAGCGTGACCTCAGGATGCAGATCGACGGCGCGGGTCGCGGCGCCATGCACGCGATAGCCCCGCGCGAGCAGCGGCGCGACGACGTGGCGGCCGATGAACCCGCTGATGCCCGTGACGAGAACGCGCTTCATGGCCGCTGCAAATGCAACCTCTCTGGCTCAGCCGGCCGGCAACCCGGCCATCAATGCACCCGCAGACGCGGGATCGCGGTGACGAATTTCGCGCCGAACGCGCTCACCCCGGCCATCTGCCGCGTGATCTCGTCCTTGAGGTTCCACGGCAGGATCAGCACGTAGTCCGGCTTGGTCTCGAAGATCGCTTGCGGGTGACGGATCGGAATGCGCGTGCCCGGCAGAAATTTGCCCTGCTTGTGCGGGCTGATGTCGACCGTATAAGGCATGAGCTCCGGGCCGATGCCGCAATAATTGAGCAGCGTATTGCCCTTGGCCGGTGCCCCGTAGCCCACGACCTGCCTGCCCGCGCGCCGCGCCTCGATGAAGAAGGCGAGCAGCTCGCATTTCGTGTCGACGACCCCGCTCGCGAAACTCGAATACGTCCCGATCGCGTCGAGCCGCGCCGCCGCCTCCTTGGCGCGCAGCTTTCCCACCGCCTCGCCCTCCGGGCGTGCGCCCTTATGCGTGACGTAGAGACGCAGCGAGCCGCCGTGCGTCGCCAGCTCCTCGACATCGATGACCGCGAGACCATGCGCCGCGAAGATACGCTCGGCGGCAAGCAGCGAGATATAGGAGAAGTGCTCGTGGTAGATCGTGTCGAACTGGTTCTGCTGCATCAGGTTGAGCAGATGCGGGAACTCGAACGTCGCCACGCCCTGCGGCTTGAGCAGGATGCGGAAGCCTTCGACGAAATCGTTGATGTCCGGCACGTGCGCCAGGACGTTGTTGGCGCACATCAGGTCGGCCGCAAAACCCTCGGCCTTGAGCGCTGCGGCGGAGGCCGCCCCGAAGAACACCACGCGGGTCGGCACGCCGGCCGCCTCCGCGACCTTGGCGACGTTCGCCGCAGGCTCGACGCCGAGCACCGGAATGCCGGCCTCGACGAAATTGCGCAGCAGGTAGCCGTCGTTGCTGGCAACCTCGACCACCCGGCTCTCCTTTGAAAGTCCGAAGCGGCCGATCATCTTGCGGCTGTAGTCGCGGCAATGCGCGAGCCAGGACTCCGAATAGGACGAGAAGTAGACATAGTCGCCGAAGATGTGCTCGGGCGTGACCACCGCATCGAGCTGCACGAGGAAACACTGCTCGCACACGAATGCGTGCAGGGGATAACGCGGCTCCATGCCGTTGCAGGATTCGGCGTCGAGCAGGGAATTGGCGAGCGGCGACGAGTTGAGATTGACGAACGTGCGGCTCAACGGAGCCCGGCAGAAACGGCAGCGGCGATCCATGACCACGTCCTCGTCGACCTTTATGCCTGGGCGGCCTGGACGAACGCCCCGAGCTGCCGCAGGCTCAGCGCGCGCACGTCCGCTTTTTTCTCCGAAGCCGCGCGATACCACGCGACCGTCAGCTTCAGCCCCTCGTCGAGCGCGATGCGCGAGCGCCAGCCGAGCCGCGCCTTCGCTTTGCTGCTGTCGAGCCGCAGGAAGCTGGATTCGTGCGGATGCGGCCCGGCGTCGTGGGTCCAGGCGCTCCCCTGCCCCCACAGCCGCACCAACTGCTCGATGATCGTCGAGACCGGCACTTCGTGGCTCGGCGGCGGCCCGATGTTCCAGGCCTCCGCATAGGCATGGCCATCCTCGGCGAGCCGCTGCGCCAGCCCGAGATACGCCGCCACCACGTCGAACACGTGCTGCCACGGCCGCACCGCGTGCGGATTGCGGATCTGCAAAGTCTTGCCCGCCGCAAAGGCGCGCATGGCGTCGGGGATCAGACGGTCTACCGACCGGTCCCCGCCGCCGAACACGTTGCCCGCCCTCACCGTCGCGACGGCGGCGCTGCCCGGCGCGCCGAAGAAGCTGCTGCGGTAGGATGCCGTGACCATCTCGGCGCACGCCTTGCTGTTGCTGTAGGGATCGTAGCCGCCCAGGCGATCGGTCTCGCGGTAGGCGCTCGCGCCCTCGCGATTGTCGTAGCACTTGTCCGAGGTCACGATCAGCACGGCGCGCACCTGCGCACACTGCCGCACGGCTTCCAGCAGATTGGCCGTGCCCATCACATTGGTCGCGAACGTCCCGAGCGGGTCGGCGTAGGAGCGGCGCACCAGCGACTGCGCCGCCATGTGGACGACCACCTCGGGCTCGGCCGCCGTCAGCGCAGCCGAAAGGCGGGCGGCATCGCGCACGTCGCCGACGACGTGATGAACGTCCGCCTGCACACCTGCGGTGACAAACAGGTCTTCATCGCGTTCTGGTGGCAGCGCAAAACCGTGGACATCCGCACCGAGGCTGCGCAACAGCAGCGACATCCAGGCGCCTTTGAAGCCGGTATGCCCGGTGAGAAAGACCCGTCTGCCGGACCAAAACGCGTGCTGTATCAAGACGTATCCGATCGGCTGGGCCAGTAGAGCCCTTCGCCGTGTCGAGTATTCGAGAACGCGGGGGCCCGCAAGTGGCGCCGATGGACTTCGGACCGCCCGTTGGCTTACATCCGCCTGCGACCCGGGGAGACACCAGATTCGTCCCGCGCCGATAACGGCCGCCGCGCCCGATCACGCTCCCGCGCCGTCCGGCGCACCTTGGCTCGCCCGCATCGCATTCGGCGCGATCCTTGCGCTCAAGCTCGCATTGCTCGCCGCCTACGGGCCGATCTACACACCCGACAGCGGCGGATACGTCGCCTATGCCCAGGCGATGCGCGCCTCCACCGCCTGGCTGCACGATGCCGGCCTCGCGCAATCGGCAGTCCCCGTGCTGGCCCTCCGGATGGCCGGCTATCCGGCGGTCATCGCCGGCGCGATGGCCCTCGTCGGCACCGCCTGGCCGGTCGCAGTCGTGCTCGTACAGTTCGCGCTGTCCATGACCGCGAGCCACGCGCTCTACCGCCTGGCGGCAGAGCTTGGCCTTTCGGCGCGAACCGCGCTGGCGGCCGCCGTCGTCTATATGCTCTCGCTGCCGCTGACCTACGACCAGTGCATCCTCACCGACAGCCCGTACGCCAGCCTGATCGTTCTCGCCACGGCAGCACTCACGCATGGCGTGCTCGCCAAGCGGACCTTCTCATGGCGGCAGGGCGCCGTCGCGGGCGCGCTGTTCGTGCTGGCGTTCCTGCTGCGCGATTCCACTCTTGTGCTGTTGCTGGCGTTCGTGCCGCTGATCGCCCTGCGCGCGTGGCTCAACGGCGCGGCGCGCTGGCGGCAATCGGCCGTTGCCGTGCTCCTGCTCGTTCTCCCGCTGCTCGCAAGCGCCGAGCTCTACAAGCGCTGGAACGAATATCGCAGCGGCGAGCGCTTCGTCACCACCGTCGCGCAGCTTACGGTAGTGCACGGGCTGGCGAAGACCGCGGCCTCGAACCCGCAATTGCTGTCGGGCGACACGCCGCTCGACCGCGTGGGAGCGCGGCTGTTTCGGGGCGATCCGTTCGGCGAATCCGTCAAAGTCAGCAACGAGCTGTTCGCGCAGGGCTACGCGGCGACCGACATCGCCCGCATGGCGTTCGGCGTCTACTTCCGGAGTTGGCGCGAGCATCCGGCGGCCATGCTGCACCTTCTCAAGCGCAACACGAGCGAGCGCGTCGCCAAGCTGACCATACGTCCGATCGCGGCGATCTGCGAAACGAGCGAGCTCGCGGCCGGCGAGCGCAGGTGTTACGACTATCGCACCCTCTACCGCGCGATCCCATCCGGTTTCGCAGGACTGCCCTGGTCTGCCGTCGCGTTCTTTGCGCTGCAGACGATCGAGCTCACGCTCGCCATAGGCCTGTTCGCACTGTTCTTTCTCGGCATCCCGGCCATGCTCGCGCAAGCCACGTTCGCCTCGGGCGGATGGCCTGACCGTGCAATCCTGACGTTCGGTGCATTCTGGGCCGTCTACGTGCTCTGGCATCTCGCGCACGCGATCGTTCACATGGAAGATCGCTACATGATGCCGGTGCTGCCGCTGTCGATCCTCGCGGGTCTCTTCGTGGCAGTTGCGCTACATCGCCGGCGCAAGGCACGCACATCGCAGCCACGCCACGTCTAGCGCGTGATCGCGCGCTACCAGACCTTCCAGGGTGCCTTGCCCTGCTCGTAGACTTCGTTGAGCAGCGCGTAATCGCGGTACGTGTCCATGCACTGCCAAAAGCCGTCGTGCGGATACATCGCCATACGTCCCTCGCGCGCGATGCGCTGGAGCACGTGCGATTCGAGGATCTCGTCGTCCCGCCCGGAGTCGAGGTAGTCGAAGATCTGGCGGCTGCACACGAAGAAGCCGCCCGAGATCCGCCCGCCCGTCGCCTGCGGTTTCTCGTTGAACTCGACCACGCGTCCGCTCGCCTCGTGCTCGATCTCGCCGAAACGGCCGGGCGGACGCACGCCGCTGACCGTCACGATCGGCTTATTCTTGCGGTGGAACGCGAGCAGATGCGCCAGATCCACATTGCTCACGCCGTCGCCGTAGGTGAGCAGGAACTCGTCGTCGGTGATGTAGCGCTCGATGCGCTTGATGCGCGATCCGGTCTGGGTCTTCTCCCCGGTCTCGGCCAGGGTCACCCGCCAGTCGATGTCGTTGGGCGCGTGCTCGAACGTCACCTGCGCGTTGCGGCGGAAGTCGATGGTGAAATCGGCGATCGTCGCGTGATAGTTCAGGAAGAAGTCCTTGATGACCCAGCCGCGATAGCCGAGGCACAGGACGAAGTCCGTGAATCCCGCGGCGGCATAGCCCCGCATGATGTGCCACAGGATCGGATAGCGTCCGATCGGGATCATCGGCTTCGGCAGATCGTCGTTGACGCCGCGGATCCGCGTCCCCTGGCCTCCGCACAGAATCACCACTTTCACGTCAAGCGTCCTCGTTCGCGCCGGTGCCCGGGCGTTGTACGCAGCGCCGCGCGGCCGCGCGACCCAACCACGGACGCCGAGCCCCGAGGCACCCGGCCGTCTGATTAGCACAGCCCCTTCGCCCCAAGCAGCCGCCCGCAGGCCGGTGCACCCGGCCGCCGCCCCCGGACGCGGCCAGATCCCAGAATTTTCATGGACTTAGTCCGTGCGCCGCGGCCAAATGCGGATTGAAGCGGCCCCCGATGCTGTTGTACTAGCTACACACCCTCGGGGTAGCGGTGCCGGCGCCACGAGATTCGCGCGGGCAGGCAGGGACCGCGATTTTCCATCGAATGGCGGAACCCAGGTGCAGCCCATGCCGGCAAAGGACTGAAAATGAGCGATAAGGTTGCGTTGATCACCGGCATTACCGGACAAGACGGGGCCTTGCTGGCCGAACTTCTGCTGTCGAAGGGCTACACCGTCCACGGCGTCAAGCGCCGCTCCTCGTCATTCAACACGGCGCGGGTGGACCACCTCTACCAGGACCCCCACGACCGCGATGTGCGGATGACGTTGCATTACGGCGACATGACCGATGCGACCAACCTGATCCGCATCGTGCAGGAGTGCCAGCCGACCGAAATCTACAATCTCGCGGCCCAGAGCCACGTGCAGGTGAGCTTCGAGACGCCCGAGTACACGGCCAACGCGGATGCGCTCGGCACGCTGCGCCTGCTGGAGGCCATCCGCATCCTCGGCATGGAGAAGCGCGTCCGCTTCTATCAGGCGTCCACCTCCGAGCTTTACGGCAAGGTGCAGGAAACGCCCCAGCGCGAGACCACCCCGTTCTATCCGCGCTCGCCCTACGCGGCCGCCAAGCTCTACGCCTATTGGATGGTCGTGAACTACCGCGAGGCCTATAGCTTCCACGCCTCCAACGGCATCCTCTTCAACCACGAAGGGCCGACCCGCGGCGAGACGTTCGTCACCCGCAAGATCACCCGCGCCGTCGCCGCCATCGAGCTCGGGCTGCAGCAGAAGCTCTTTCTCGGCAATCTCAATGCCGAGCGCGATTGGGGCCATGCCCGCGACTTCGTCGAGGGCATGTGGCTGATCCTCCAGCAGGACGAGCCCGACGACTACGTGCTGGCGACCGGCGAGAAGCATTCCGTGCGCGAGTTCACCGAGAAGGCCTTCGCCCATGTCGGCAAGACCATCGAATGGCGCGGCTCGGGCGTCGAGGAGAAGGGCATCGACACCAAGTCCGGCAAGGTCCTGGTGGAGATCGATCCGCGCTATTTCCGTCCGACCGAGGTCGAGTTGCTGCTGGGCGACGCGCGCAAGGCGCACCAGCGACTCGGCTGGCGTCACAAGACGACCTTCGACGAGCTCGTGCGTGACATGGTCCAAGCCGATATCGTTGCTGTCCGCCGGGAAGACGAACGCCGGAACCGCGATGACTGAGCAGCCGACATCTGCCGCGAGAGAGCACACGCTCCTGTCATTTGTCTGCTATAGAGCCGCGCCATGAGCGGGAACGAAAGCTTTTCACTCGACGGACGCCGCGTGTTTGTCGCCGGTCATCGCGGCATGGTCGGGTCGGCCATCGTGCGGCGCCTCGGCCGCGAAAATTGCGAGGTGCTCACCGCCCCCCGCAACGAGCTCGACCTCCTGCGCCAGGCCGACACCGAGCGCTGGATTCACGCGCAGAAGCCGGATGTCGTCGTGCTGGCGGCGGCGCGGGTCGGCGGCATCGCATTCAACGCCGCCAAACCGGTCGAGTTCCTGGCCGAGAACCTCGCCATCGAGCTCAACGTCATCCAGGCGGCCTACGCCGCCGGTGTCCGCAAGCTGCTGTTCCTGGGGTCGTCCTGCGTCTATCCGAAGTTCGCGCCGCAGCCCATGCAGGAGTCAGCTCTGCTCACCGGGTCGCTCGAGCCCACCAACCAGTGGTACGCGGTCGCCAAGATCGCCGGGCTCAAGCTGGTCGAGGCCTATCGCGAGGAGTACGGGGCGGACTTCGTCTCGGTGATGCCGACCAACCTCTACGGCCCGGGCGACAACTACCACCCCGAGCACAGCCACGTGCCGGCCGCCCTCATCCGCCGCTTCCATGAAGCCAAGTTTGCCAACGCACCGACGGTGACGGTGTGGGGCACGGGGAGCCCCCGCCGCGAGTTCCTCGCGGTGGACGACCTCGCCGACGCCTGCGTGTTCGTGCTGAAGAACTACTCGGGCGCCGAGTTCGTGAACGTCGGGACCGGCAAGGACATCTCGATCGCGGAATTTGCGCAGCTCGTGGCCGACGTGATCGGCTACAAGGGACGCATCGCGTACGACACCTCGCGTCCGGACGGCACGCCGCAGAAGCTGCTGGACGTCTCCAAGCTCACGCAGATGGGCTGGCGCGCGTCGATCGGGCTGCGCGAGGGGCTGGCCGCCGCCTATGCTGATTTCCAGGCCAACCGCGAGGACATCCTCGTCAGGGAAAAGGCGGCCTCGTGAGCGCAAACCTCATCGTCCCCGTCATCATCTGCGGCGGCAGCGGCACGCGGCTGTGGCCGCTCTCGCGCGAGACGCGGCCCAAGCAGTTCTTTCCGCTGACGGGCGGCCTGTCCACGTTCCAGCAGGTGCTGCAGCGGGTCAGCGACTCCGCCCTGTTCGCCCGCCCGATTGTCGTCACCAACTCGGAATTCCGCTTCACTGTCGCCGACCAAGTCCAGACCTGCGGCTGCCAGGCCGACATCCTGCTCGAGCCGGTCGGACGCGACTCGGGGCCCGCGATCTGCGTCGCGGCCGAACTGGCCGGCCGGCGCGACCCGGGCGCGCGCGTGCTGGTGGTTGCCGCCGACCATCTGATCCGCGACGCGCAGGCCTTCCGTGACGCATGCAAGGCCGCCTTGCCGGCGGCGGACCAGGGCCGCATCGTGACGTTCGGGGTGAAGCCGGCCGGGCCGGCCACGAGCTACGGCTACATCAAGCCGGCGGGACAGCTGCCGGGGTGCGAGGCGTTCGCGGTCGAGGCCTTCGTCGAGAAGCCCGACGCTGCCACGGCGGCGCGCTACGTCGCCGACGGCTACCTCTGGAACAGCGGCAATTTCCTGTTCCGCGCCGATGTCCTGCTCGGCCAGGTCGAACAGTTCGAGCCGCAGATGCGCGCGACCGCGCGCGAGGCGATCGACGGGCTGATCAGCGATCTCGATTTCCTGCGCCTGCCCGAGCGCGTGTTCGCGCAGGCGCCGAAGAAGTCGATCGACTACATGGTGATGGAACGCACGCCGCTGGCGGCGGTGCTGCCCGTCTCGTTCAGCTGGTCGGACATCGGAAGCTGGGGCTCGCTCTGGCAGGAGCTCGAGCATGACACCGAGGGCAATGCGGCGGACGGCCCCGTGGTGCTGATGAACACGCGCAACAGCCTGGTGCGCTCCGACGAAACCGTCCTCACGACGGTAGTGGGACTCGAGGACGTGGTCGTGGTCGCGACCAGCGACGCGGTGCTGGTGACCTCGCGCGCGCAGTCCGAGGCGGTGAAGGAGCTCGTGCAGAAGCTCAAGAGCGGCAATTACCGCGAGGCGACCGAGCACCGCCGTGTCCATCGCCCGTGGGGCTACTACCAGGGCATCGACGCCGGCCCGCGCTATCAGGTCAAGCGCATCGTGGTGAAGCCCGCCGGCAAGCTCTCGCTGCAGAAGCACTTCCACCGGGCCGAGCACTGGGTCGTGGTGAAAGGCACGGCGGAAGTCGTCGTCAATGACGACACCCGCATCGTCTACGAGAACGAGTCGGTATATCTGCCGATCGGCTCGACCCACCGGCTCACCAATCCCGGGAAGATCCCCCTCGAGATGATCGAGGTTCAGGTCGGCAGCTATCTCGGCGAGGACGACATCCTGCGGTTCGAGGATATATATAGTCGCAAGTGACGCTCGGGCCGGGCCCCTCACCCGGCAGCAGCGGTCTTTCGCGCCGACCGGATCAGGTAACCGACGTTCGAGATGTCCATCCCGACGAACGCCGGATCGTCGAGCGTGACGGACCAGCTCAGTTCCACCGTACCGACCTCCGCGATCGCCTCTGCCAGCTCCGCCCGAGAGAAGATGTGAATCGGCATCGATCCCTGATGGATGTGGGCGGGAACGGTCTGCACCATGAACTGCGCCCGTTCAGAGTGCGTCGGCACGCGCGTGAGCACGATCCACTCGGCCTGTTGCGCAGCCCGCCGCAAGCTCGCGAGCGGATCCGGCAGATACTGAAGCGTGCCGCTGATGAGGGCCACATCGAATGTCTGATCCGCCGGGATGTCGTGACCGAACGTGAGCAGGTCGCCGGCGACGGCCGTGCACGCCGCCGCGAGAGTGGGCGTCTCGATCACATGCCAGCGCAGTTGCGTCGCCGGCAGCAGTGTCCGCATCCTGAAGAAGTAGCCGCCGCTGGCGCCGCCGATGTCGAGCACGGAGAGCGACGTCTTGCGCAGGTGGTCGCGCGCAATGCACAGGGCCGAGTGGACCTGTTGAAAGCGCCCGTCGATCTCGGCCGGCTGCGGCGCCTGCAGCAGGCGGCGCAACTGGTTCGCGGCGGATTCGGCCGGTCCTTTCGCATCATAACCTTCGCAGTGCGCCGCCGCCTCGGCGAACGATTGATAGTCGCCGCTGAACATCGTCACCGGCTTTGCGGGCGCGGGCTCGCTCTGAGGCACGGGCGGTTCTGCCGGTGCGCGCGGCACGACCTTGCGCAATCCCTTGACCAGGATCGGCGGCGTGATGTCCTTGACGATCTGCTTCAACATCCGCATGACCAAAGCTTATTGTACTCGCCCGTTCAGTGTCATCGGCTCGCCACATGAGACGGTGCCGCCATCCGGTTGTGGAGAATCGCCGACAAGGCCGCGTTGCCGACGGGAGCGCGCCAGATCGATCTGATCAGGCGTGCCAACGCAGCACCGTATTCGCCCCGCCCGTAATGGGCCGCCGCGCAGGCGACGTCTAGTCCCGCAAGCAGATGCCGCTGCTGCTCGCCGGACAGATGGCCCGCGTGCTTCGCCCGGATGCGTTCCGCCGCCTGCAGCACGGTGGCGACCTCGCCGCCGGCGGAGGGCTCGATCGTGGCGAGCGGGCGCGCCAAAAAACCGAGGGCATTGCGTTGCGCATAACGCAGGAGCCAGTCCCAGTCTTCGAGGCGCCCCAGCGAGGTGTCGAGCGGCCCCACACGCTCGAAGATCGTCTTTGTGAACATCAGCGTCGAGCCGGGACTGACGAAGCAGCCCCACACGAGATCCGAAAGATCCAGTTCGCCGTCCTCGTAACGCGGCGAGACGATCGGCGGGCTGCCTCCCCGCTTGAGATGGTAGGCCGTACAGCTTGCGGCCCAGCCGTTCCTCGCCATGGCCTCGATCTGCGCCGACAGCTTGCCTGGCAGCCACACGTCGTCGGAATCGAGGAACGCCACATAGCCTTCCGGCGCCGCCGCCACGCCGGTGTTGCGGGCGGCGGCCGCCCCAAGATTGCGGGGGTGGCGCAGGCACTGGATGCGCTCGCCAAACGGCCGCAGCGCCCCTGCAAGATCGTCGCTCGATCCGTCGTCGACAACGACGATCGCCGCAAGGCCGTATGCCGGCGGAAGATCTTGCGCTAAGACGCTGCTGATCGCCCGCCCCACGCTGTGGGCACGGTTATAAACGGGAATGACGACGGTGATCAGCACGTCACGACCATTGCCTCAGACATGAGCCTCAGCTTCTCGATCATCGTCCCGCACCTCAACCGCCGGCATATGCTGCGCGAAGCCTTGGCGAGCGTGCACGCCCAACGATGGCCCTCGGTCGAAATCATCGTGGTCGACGGCGGATCGACCGACGGCAGCCTCGAGGAACTTGCCGAGCGGACCGACATCCGCCTGCTGACCGGGCCGGACCGGGGCGTGTTCGACGCATTCAACAAAGGGATAGCCGCTGCGAGTGGCGAGGTCATCGGTATCCTCAACTCCGACGACCTTTATGCGGACGGCGCATTTGCCGCGATCGACACCGCACTCTCCAGTCACCCGGATGCGCACGCCGCCTGCGGCACCGCCATCCTGACCGAAGACGGACAAACGATCGAGACCTACGGCAGAACCGCCGACAAGACCCTCACCCCGCGCACAATCATGATCGGAAGCTGCGTGCCGAATGCGCGCTTCTTCCGGCGCGAGGCGGTTGCCCGCGTCGGGCCATTCAGCGCGGACTACAAGTATGTCGCCGACCGCGACTGGCTCGCCCGCTGGTACGAAGCGGGCTTCGTGACCGTTCCTGTCGGCCAGCACGTCTACACCTACCGGCGCCATCCCGGATCGCTGACGTTCGATGCCGCGCGCTCCCACGAACAGCGCATCCGCAGCGAGCTGCTCGATCTGGCCCGGTGGTGGATGGCGAACGATGGCGCCAGCCATGAGATGCGCCATGCCGCGCGTCTCATGGAAGGACGCTGCGTGCTGTGGCTCGCCGCCGCCGCCCTGCGGCAAATGCAGTTCGGGCAGGCGGCCCGCCATCTTCTCAAGGCCCGCGACCGCTGGTCGCTTGGGCCCATACTCTCTGCTGTCGAGAGTGCGATCAATCGGGAAATGCACCGCCGGGACGCTCCTGCCCGCGATCGATAGCGGGGGCCGTCCCGCCGTCACCGGCGCGGCTCGGCTCCTCCGGCCTCGGGGCGAAACAGCTCCCTGAGATCGATGCGCGGGAACTCGTCGAGAGCTCCGCCCGCGGTCGCGTTGACGATCTCGACCCCGCTGCTCGCGGCGATTTCCTTGATGCGGCGGTATTGCCGCCACAAAGTTGCCAGTCCTGTCAGCTCGTCGAACAGCGACGTGACGGTGCCGTCGCTCGTGGTGGAGAAATCCTTCCCCTTCAGCACAGTCGGCTCGTAGAAATACTTGTAATCGCCCGTGCGGAACGAGTCGTGGTCGGTGCCGAGCAGATAGATGCGCCTGAAGCCCATGTACATCGCAATCATGATGCACATCAGCGGCACCGACTGAACGCCGGGAATGGGCCCGGTGATGTCCGGCTTGGCGTTTCCCGGATAGGCGGCAAGGTCTCCGGAAAAGACGGTGTAGCGGACCTCGCGCCCCGCAAACAGGCCCTCGTCGCGCACAAGCGCTTCCTCGGTATGGTTGAGGAACAGGGTGGCGCTTCCCAGGCGCGTGTCCATCTCGCGGAACCAGCGCACGACGTCCTCGCGCGTCATCACACCGTAGGTGATCTGCGGCACGCAGTGGTAGAGCGGGCGAATGAGCGCATAGTCGCGATGATGATAGCCGCTCGACACCGAGAAGACCTTCTCGCCCCGCAGGCACGTGATGTCCTGCAGCTTCACGCTCGGCCCGTTGCACAGGATGAAGCACCGCTCGCCTGCATGACGGCCGCGCAGGTCCGCGTTGCGGGCGGCGAGTTGCAGCGGATGGGCCATGCGGGCCGCCTCCGCCCGCGCGCGTTCACGCGCCGGGCGTGTGACGTACAGGTAGTCGTGCAGGGCGTGGGGCATTGCGCCCCGAAGCAGCTTGGGGATCTGATTCAACATGTCGAGCGACGCATCTGCCAAGCCTGCAACCGTGCGCGGCGACCGCGGCCGTACGCGCTAGGCCCAGGTCCGGCGAATGGCGGAAAATTCGTCCACCGCCTTGAGCATCTGGGCGGCATATTCATCCCAGCTGCCCCGTTCGGCCACGCGGTGGCCGGCTGAAACCAGCTGCTCGCGCGCCGCGGGGTCGCGCAGGTCCATGATCGCCTGGGCGAGCGCATGCTCGTCCTTGGGCGGAAACAACCTTGCGGCATCACCCAGCTGCTCGCGCGCGCCAGGCACGTCTGAGGCGATGACGGGACAGCCCAGCGCGAAGGCTTCGAGCGGCGGCAGGTTGTCGGGGCCGAAGAATGTCGGGAACACCATACAGAACGCGCTCTTGTAAAGCTCCACGAGCTCTGCCCGGTCAACGAACCCCGGAAATCTCGTCACCCCTTCCAGCCCCAGCCGGCGCGCGTACTCGCGAACGTACTCGATATTGCCTTTGTCCGATCCGCTGAACACGACGCCGAGATTCCATCCGGTGCGCTCGCGCACGATGCGGCAGGCTTCCAGCACGACGACGTGGTTCTTATGGGGCCAGAACTGCGCCGGATAGAACAGATAGTCCGCCGGCAGATCAAATCGCTTGAGCCGATCAGCTTGCCTCGGCCTGTCCGCCGCCTCGCGCGCGAACGTCGGCGTTACGAACGGCAGCACGTGAATGCGTTCGGGCGGAATGCTGTAATAGGACGTGACTTCGTTCCGCCCGGTTTTGGTCCCTGTGTAGAGCACGCTGGCGCGCCGCAGGATCTCTTGATATCCGCGTTCTCGCCGCTGCCATTCCTGCGAACTGCTGACTTCGGGAAACCACGGACTGGCGCGATGCTGGAGATCCCACACCGTCATCGCGAACGGCACATCCATCGTGATGCCCTCGAGCCACGGCACCAGCCGGATGAGAAATTGAATGCCGGCGCGTTGATAGACGCGATCTTCCCAGGACAACTTTGGCTGACTCAGCAGCTTTGGCGGCTGCAGGAAGAGAACATATCGCACGTGACGCAAGACATGGGGCAGCCACTGGTACTTTTCTTCCCGGATGACCAGTTCCTTGAGTTGCCGCTCGTAGAGCTTCTCGTCCTCGGTCAGGACGTGGACTCGCTCGGCATCGATGTTCAGCCGCGGAAACTCCGGAAAGGTCCGCGCAAGTTCTTCGCCGTCGTTGTAATGGCACAGCACGAGTTCGTGGCCGCACGTCTTGCGAATCCGACCCAGCGCGGAGAGCTGGTCATGGAGCAACGTGTGGCCGCCGCCCTCCGTTGCCGTCATCGTGCCCAGGAAAATTCCGATCTTCACGACCCGCCATCCTTCCACTCGACGACACGAGCGCGGCCGCCGGCCCCACCGGCATGATCGACGTACTTCATCACGAGAACCGACCCGCCGCGTGATCGGCAACGGCAGTTTCGTAGTCATCGGGACGGCCGATGTCCATCCAGTAACCCGAGTGCGGCTCGACGTTAACCACCCTGCCCAGGGACACGAGCTCGCGCATCAGATCGTCAAATCCGAACGGGCGGCCATCCGGGATGAAGGACAACGCCGCTCTGTTAACCATATACACACCCATGCTGACCTCGAACGGGACCGTCGGCTTTTCCTCGAAGCCGATCAGTTCGCCCTTGCGCACATGCAGAACGCCGTAATCTATCGTCTGCTGGCGCTGATGCGACGCGATCGTGAAGAGTCTGCGGCCGTCCACATGCCGGTCGTGAAACGTCGCGAAGTCGAGATCGGTGAGCACGTCCCCGTTCATGACCAGGAAGTCGTCGGGAAGATCGCGGATGAGCGTGAGCGGCGCCATCGTGCTCAGCGGCCGGTCTTCGACGGAGTAGTCGATCTTCACGTCCCACTCCCCGCCGTCGCTGAAGAACGCACGGATCAGCTTGGTGTGTGCGCTGATGGCGAGCGTGATGTGATCGAACCCGGCGGCCGCCAGCTGGCGCACCACGATATCGAGCACGGGCCGCTCCCCGATCGGGACCAGCGGCTTGGGGATGGTGAGCGTGAACGGTCGAAGGCGCGTGCCGCGGCCGCCGGCGAGGATGATGGCGCGTCTAGACATTGTACAGCTCGGCCTTGTAGCGATCGCGGTGCCGCGGGTTCTTGAGCCAATCGATCGTCCGCGTGAGCCCCTCCTCGAGCGGAACGCGGGGCGCATAGCCGGTCAGGGAATGCACGAGCGTGTTGTCGCACAGCAGGCGCTCGACCTCGCTGGTCGCGGGGCGAACCCGATCCTGATCGGAAACGACCTCGATGTCGGCGCCCATCAGGCGGGCGATGAGTTCCGCAAGCGCGCCGATCGCGATCTCGCGTCCGCTTCCGATATTGACGGACCGCCCGATCGCCTCATTGCATCCGGCCAGCGCAATCAGGCCGCGGCAGGTGTCTTCGATGTAGTTGAGGTCGCGCGTCGGCGACGTATTGCCGAGCTTGATCCGGCGGTTGCCCGCCAGGATCTGCAGGATGACGGTCGGGATGATCGCGCGTGCGGACTGCCTCGGCCCGTAGGTGTTGAACGGGCGCGCGACAGTCACCGGCGTTCCGAACGCCAGGTGATAGCTTTCCGCCAGCGCGTCGGCGGCGATCTTGCTGGCGCTGTAGGGAGACTGCGGCTGGCGCGGATGCGCCTCGTCGATCGGGACGTAGCGCGCCGTTCCGTAGACCTCGCTGGTCGAGGTGACGATCACCTGCGCGGCCTCGCAGTCCCGCGCTGCCTGGACGACGTTGAGCGTTCCCGTGATGTTGGTGTCGACGTAGCTGCGCGGAGCGCGATACGAGAACGGGATCGCGATGAGCGCCGCCAGGTGGAACACAATATCCACGCCCGACACGGCGCCGCGCACGAACTCGGCATCGCGGATGTCGCCGGCGATGACCTCGAGCTCCGGCGCGCGCGGGCTTTCGTCGAGCCATCCCCAGCTGTTGAACGAATTGTAGAGCACCATGGCACGCACGTTCGCGCCGGCGGCCGCCAGCGCCTCGACGAGATGAGAGCCGATAAATCCGTCGGCGCCCGTCACCAGGACCCGCTTTCCGTGAAGAGTCATGACACAGCCCGATCAGAACGCATCCGATGCACCTTCGCCGGAATGCCGAATGCCACAGCGTTGTCCGGAATCTCGCCGCGCACCAGGGAGTGCGCGCCGATGGCGCCGCGCGCGCCGATCCTCGCGCCCTTGAGCACGACGGTGTGGCTGCCGAGCCAGACGCCCTCCCCGATCGACACCGGCGCGCTGTCGATCGGCGCATACTTGACGTGATCGGGGTGATCGAGCCCGTGCTCCGCGTCCGTAACCTGGACATAGGGTGCGAAGATGCAATGGTCGCCGATCGTCAGGCGCTGCATCGCTCCGAGCATGCCGAACCAACCGATGTGCACGTGCGTTCCGATGCTCAGATGCCCGGAGGGTCCCGTGCCGATGTAAGTGTGGCGCCCGATCTGCGCGCCCTCCCCGAGGACCACAGATCCGCGGATGAGGACGCCGGGCTCGATGGCGGCGCCATCGCCGACGACGACGTCGCCTTCGATCGTCACGCCATCACCGAGCTCGACGTCGCGTCCGAACTTGACGTTTCCGTTGATCCGAACGCCGCGGCCGATGTGCCGGGGCCGCGGGAAGCTCGCGGCGTGCCGGGACGCAAGACGCCAGCGAATCCAGGTTCGCAGATGCTCAAGCCAGGAATTCACGTGCGCCCGAGCCTCGTGATCTCCCAAGGGAGCTGGATCGACGTCGCGCCGTTCTTGCGGTCGTAGCCGAGCGCGGTCACGATTCCGACGTGATCCTCGACCCTGAAGATCGGGGCTTCCGCCACGTCCACGATGCGGCGCGCCTGCACCATGCCCGAGCGGATGTGGTAGCTCCCCGTGTTGAGGATACGCGGCGGGATGCGCACCCGTGCCGAATAGTGGCCGGGCTCGCGGCGCTCGAGGCGTCCCAGGTCGAGCTCGCTGTCGCTGATCCCGATAATGGGCACCGACAATTCCTCGGAGTGGACTTCGATACTGACGGTCAGGTCCTTGACCGCTTCGACGAGTTCATAATCGACGATGACGTCGAAAGGCTCGGTCAACTCGACGCTGCTGGCGATCTCGCCATTCGCCTTTTCCACGCGGATGCGGCGGATCTTGCCGCACAAGCCGGCCGCGGGCGCCTCTGCGAAGGTCTGGTCGGCAGGGCCCTCCCCGAGCTCGCGCCGCACGTAGCGGGCGATGACGCTGCCCGTGTCGCCATGTGCGACCAGCCGCCCATCCTCGAACAGCGCTGTCTTCCGGCACAGCCTGCCGATCGCCGGCAGGTTGTGGCTCACGAACAGGATCGTGCGCCCCTCGCGGTTGACGTCGCTCATGCGCCCGAGACACTTCCTCTGGAAATTGAGGTCGCCGACCGCGAGCACCTCGTCGACGATGAGGATCTCGGGCTCGAGGTGCGCCGCCACGGCGAAGGCGAGCCGGACGTACATGCCGGACGAATAGCGTTTCACCGGCGTGTCGATGAACTCGTCGATGTCGGCGAAGGCGACGATCTCGTCGAACTTGCGGCGCACCTCCTCGTGGCTCATGCCCAGGATGGCACCGTTGAGATAGACGTTCTCGCGGCCGGTCAGTTCGGGGTGAAATCCCGTCCCCACCTCGAGCAGCGTCGCAAGCCGCCCCTTCATCCTGATCCGGCCGGCGGTGGGCATGGTGATGCGCGACAGCAGCTTGAGGAAGGTCGACTTGCCCGCCCCGTTCGCTCCGATGATGCCGAGCGTTTCGCCTTCTTCGACGTCGAGCGTGACGTCCTCGAGCGCGTAGAAGGTCTCGCCGCGCAGCCTCGCCGAATGCGCATGCGGCATCACCTTGGGCTCGATCGGCGCATTGGGATCCGGCAGGCCGCGCCAGCGCGCCCACGCGCTCTGCAGATCCTTCACCAGGGTCCCATGGTTGAGAACACCAAGGCGGTATTCCTTGGTCAGATTTTCAACACTGATGGCATATTGCGTCATTGCATCAGACCGTATCGACGGCGTTCATTTCAGCGCGCCCGAACAGCGCCACTCCGACGGCGAGGACCGCAGCCAGCACCGCGGCGCTGATCGCCATCTGGACGAGCGTCACCGAGCCCATCCCGAATGCCGCAAGGCGGAACAACTCGACCGTAGTCGAGAGCGGGTTGACGGCAGCGAGGAGCCGCCACTTTTCGGGAACTTGCGACAGCGGATAGATGATCGGGGTGGCATACATCCAGAGCTGCAGCGCCGTGCCGATCACCGACGTCAGGTCGCGATAGCGCGTGGTCAGCGCAGACATGATGAGCCCGCAGCCGAAAGCGAACAGCGTGTTGATGACGAACAACACCGGGGTGAGCACGATCGCCGCCGACGGCAGACCCGCGCGGCCGCGCCAGATCTCGAAGCCGAAGAGGAAGCCGAACACCAGAACCTGCAGCATCAGCGTGACGAAATTCGTCAGGACCGTCGCGATCGGCACGGTGAGGCGAGGAAAGTACACCTTCCCGAACAGTCCGCTGTTGGCGACGAAGATGTCGGATGTCGCGATCAGGTTCGCCGAGAAGTTCGACCACATGATGATGCCGGACAGGTAGAAGATGACCGGCGGCAGACCGTCGGTCGGCATGCGGATGATGATGCTGAAGATGATGGTGTAGACCGCGGCCGTCGCGATCGGCTGAGCAAGGTACCAGAACGGGCCGAGCACGGTCTGCCGATAGTTCACGACGAAGTTGCGCCGCATGAACAACGCGATCAGGTCGCGGCTCTCCCACACCTCGCGCAGGCCGATGTCGAACAGCGCGCGCTTTGGCGTGATCACCACGTCCCAGGCCTGATGATCGACCTTGTCATGTGCAGCAATCTTCAACACGGGCTCATACCTCGGATTGAATGGTATCGGCGGGATGCAGCTGCATTCGAGGACAGCGGCTCATGCCAGCCACTTCACGAGCTCGAACACCTCGGCGAGCTCGACTCCCATCCGCTGGCCGGCGTTCTCGGCCTCGTGGCGGAAGAACGAGATCCACCGCTCGTGCGTGCGGGCCATCTCGGAGCGGTGCGCACGGACGGCTCGCTCCTTGGTCTCCCAATGCGGCGTGATGTCGACAAAGAACGTCCCGCGAAAATCGGTCGGCGAGTGATACCAGTTGCTCCGGTACATCAAGAGACGCGGCACGTGCCGGCACGAATGCAGCGAGGCCCGCGCCAGCGCGTGGTGGTCGTGATGGATGTCGCCGATCCAGTGGGTGTAGACCAGGTCGATCTTCCTGTCGTGGACGATCTTGAGGATCTCGACGTTGAGCGGATCGATGAATTCGAGCTCCAGCGTCTTGAACGAGCCGCAGATCAGTTCGTCGGCCCCCAGGATGGCGATCGCCTCCTCGCCCTCGCGGCGCGCGTCGGCGTTCTCGCGCACCATGGTCTGGTCGGGCGCCCGGTATCCCGAGTCCGTGGCGACATAGACATAGACTCGGTCTCCCGCCGCCTTGTGCTTGGCGAGCGCGCCGCCGCAGCCGAGCTCGACGTCGTCGAAATGGGCACCGATCGCGAGCACGTTCACTAGAGTCTCCTCAACATGGCGGCGGTTTCGTCGGGACCGCAGTTGAACAGCGCGTCCACCACCGACAGGTAGGGGATGAAATCGCCGAACTGCTGCGGATAGACCGGGTGCTCGAAGCGCTGCCAGGCGACCTCGATGCCGCGCGCATCGAACGGCGCCTGATCGTGATAACCGGCAGCCCCCGTCCCGGAGAGATAGCGCGTACCGCCGACCGCGTCCACGATGGCGGCCACCATTTCGCTCTTGCGCCCGTCCGCGGCAAGCTCGCTCGAATTGACGCGCTCGATCGTGATGTTCAGCCATTCACACACGAGATCGATCAGCGCAAGGTTGAATGCGGCCATCCGCTCGAACGGGCGGGCGTAGAGCCCTTCGAGTCGCGAGAACACCGGTCTGAAGAACGGCGCGCGCGCGTAGTTCTCGCGCAGCAGGTTGAGGTTGGACACCTTCCAGGCCGGCTGGTCCGACAACACGACGTCCTTGATGGCGGTATCGAGCGGGCATTTCTTCACGCTGAGCGAGAGCCATGCCTCGCCGTTGCGCGTCTTGATCTTGTCGCGGTGCGTCCAGGCCTTGGCGGTGCGCTGCACGAACTGCACATGATCCAGAGCGACGTAGACATCCGCATGCAGGAAGCGGTGGAAGAACCCGAGATACGGAAGGAAATCCGGCTGATGGACGACCACGGTCTTGCTCACAGCGAACGCACCGCCTCCACCACGCGACGCACGCCGTCCAGATCGATCCGCTGCAGGGCGGCGCGGCTCATCTCGCCGACCGGCAATTCGCGCGCGAACACGGATTCGTCGAGGTCCGCGTGATGGCCGGCGAAGACCGCGCCGCCGAACCCGGCCAGGGCCCGGCCGACCGGCACCTCGAAATCCTCGTTGGCGACGACGATGCAAGGCAGTCCGCAGGCGGCCGCCTCGAACGGGGTCATGCCCCCGCCGGTGATCGCGACCTCGTGGCGATCGAACTCCTCTGCCAGCGACGGCACGTTCTGCTTGACCTCGAACGTCCCGTCCGTGACCGCGCGCAGCGCATCGAAATGCGAGAATGCCGGACCGACGACGACGGTCGCCGGACGCTTGTGCCGCGCCAGCAGGCGCATGATCCTGGGCGTGACTCCATAGGTATCGGCGCCGCCGAGCGTCACGATATACCTGCCAGGTCTGCCGGCCGCGGCGCGCGGCCGGCGAAAGCGAGCCAACCCCTCGTCCAGCAGAAGATACTGCTCGCCCCGCAGCAGGACGCGTCCGCCGAGCGTCTCGTGCGGGTCGAACGCGAGCGCGGCCACGTGCAGGTCCGCATCCGCCGCCCCGCTGCCGCGGTCATCGAACGTGACCAGCGGAATTCCCGCCGCCTTGATGCGCGCCGTCGCGCGCGCTTCGGTGAAATGCTTGTCGTAGATCCACAGCCGCACGCCGTCGCGCGCGATCGCTGCGGCTTCCCAGTCCGCGTCCGGCATCTCGACCGGCGAGACGGAAAAGTGGAAGCCGTAGCGCTGCAGCCATTCCAGCGACGGCGCATGATCGTTGACGTAGAAGCGGACCTGTTCGCCTGTTTCGGCCAGCGCCCGCGCGAGCCGGCAGGCGCGGAACAGGTGACCCATCCCGCGCGCGTGCGAGGATTCCACACACAGCGCTAGCATGCGGCGATGGCCTCGTGCGTGGTGAGCCACGTGCCCGCAGCCCGCGAGGCCAGCCGGCAGGCCCGCGCGTAGTCTTCCTCGGTGTCGACCGTCAGCGAGAGGTCGGGGCGGTTCTTGTCCGCTGCCACCGTCAGGCGCCCGATGCGGAACCGATCGGGATTCTCCTGGATATATTCGTTGACGTGCTCGCGGTGATTGGGCGCATGGCCCTCCCGCGCGCTGCGCTCCAGGGCCGCGCGCGTGAAGATCTCCGCGCCCACCCCGAGCGGCATCACGCCGAACGAATGCGTGTAGTCGTTGTCCTCGCGCAGATGCAGCTCGACCAGGCGGTCGAGCTCCTCGACGTCGGTGAAGGGGTTGTCCGCGGTCAGCCGGATCACGTGATCGAAGCCGTGGGCCGCCGCACACTCGGCATAGCGCGCCAGCACGTCCTGCTCGCTGCCGCGGAAGCAGGGAACGCCCAGCGCGGCGCAGCGCTCGGCGATCGCGTCATCGCGCGGCTGTGTGCTCGTTGCCACGATCACGGTGACCGCCGCGCGCAGCGATGCCAGCCGCCCGACCACGTGGTCGAGCAGCGGCCGACCCGCGATCGGCCGCAGCACCTTGCCCGGCAGGCGCGACGAGCCCATGCGCGCCTGGATGACGGCGCCGATCGTCACGCTGCGTTTCACGCCAAGTCTTCCCACCGCAGCACGCTGTCGGCCTCCATGGCCGCGATCAGCGCACGGCCGACGAGGCCGTGCAGATGCTTGGGCGCGATGCCGGTTCCGGGGCGCTTCACCGCGAGGTCCTGCGCCGACAGTCTGTGGCCCGCCGGCAGGCCGCGCGCCAGCACCACGCTCTTGCGGTTGTTGAGCCGCGTCGTCGCCTCGCTCTCGGCCGGGCGCTTGATCCCATCGCCGCGCATCAGTTCGAACTCGCGGACGGCATCGACCAGCCACCTCATCTCGGGCGGATCGGACGACAGGCGGTGATCGGGGCCGTCGGCATTCTTGTCCGTGGTGAAATGGCGCTCGATCACGCGCGCGCCCATGGCGACGGCGCAGAGCGCCGCGACCGGCGAGAGCGTATGGTCGGAATAGCCCACGTCGAGCTTGGGGAACTCGCGCATCAGGGTCTGCATGGCGCGCAGGTTCACGTGCGGGGCGTGCGTCGGATAGCTGGTGATGGCGTGCAGCAGGATGATCCGCTCGTTGCCCTCCCCCCTGATCGCGTCGACGGCCTCGCGGACCTCCTCGAGCGTGCACATGCCGGTGGACAGGAGGATCGGCTTGCCCGTGCGCGCCACGCAGCGAAGGAACGGCAGGTTGGTGGCGTCGTCCGACCCGATCTTATGCGCCTCGACGCCGCACGCTTCGAGCAGGGCCACGTCGGCCTCGTGCGAGGGCGTCGAGAACCAGTCGAGCCCGCTGTCCTGGGCGTAGGCGAACACGTCGTGGTGGAGCCGCTCGCCGATCTCGTATTTCTTGAACAGCTCGAACTGCGAGACGACGCCGGTGTTCTCCATGTCGAACAGCGCGAGCCGGCTGGCCACCGTCTCCGCCCGATAGGTCTGCAGCTTGACCGCATCGACGCCGCAATCCTTCGCCGCGTCGATCAGCGCGCGCGCTTCCTCGAACGTCGTGAAGTTCCCGCCGATCTCGGCGATGATGTAGCAGCGGTCGGGGGAATATCTGCGGAACATCGAAAACTCACTCAGGCTGCGGCCAGGATGAAGCTTCTCGCCTCATGGCCAGCCGCAATCACGTCGTCCTCCGTCATCGTCTGGTCGAGCCAGAAATTGAGCACACCCCCGCTGTACCAAGCGGAGTTGGGAAGCGCCCGGCTCCGATACATATCAGGGCGCAGGAATGGCGTGATATCTGGGTGCCAGCTGCTCACCTTCTTTCCCATCGCCAACATCTGCTTCAGCACGCGGTCGCGCCACTCGCTGTCCAGCCAGATGCTGAAGCGCCAGGGAACGCCGCCCAGGGAAACGGGCAGGAATTGCAGCCCGGAAATCCCGGTGAGTATCTCCCGGTAAATTTGCTGGTGGCGCCGCCGCGCAGCCACCACATCTTGCAGTGCGCGCCGCGCACGTGTGGCGCGTTCAACGGTGTCTCTCTCCGGCGCGACGATACCGGTCTCGGCCGCGTCGCGAAGCAGATCCGCGAACGTGTCGATCTGGTCCTTGCCAAATTTCGGGTAGGACTGATTGTAGAGCCTCTTATAGCCACGGCTCAGAGCATCCAGCGCCGCCTGGGCCGCGTCGGTGTCGTCCCCGAGCACAGCAGTCTGTGCCACGATCCGCGTTCTCAGGTCTGCGCTGTTCGCATGGACGAGACCGCCGCCGCCGAGGTCGAGAATCTTCCCGGCGCCATAACTGAAAACCGCAACGTTTCCCCGGCTTCCCACCGGAAGCCCATCGGCATCGGTTGCGCCTTCGGCCTGCGCGCAGTCCTCGATGAGGGGAACCCCGGCCGCCCGGCAAACGTCGGCGATCTCCTGAATCTGACAGAGTTCACCGAGCGGATGCACGGCAATGACCGCATCGACGTTGGAAACCTCCGCGCGCAGCAGTTCTGGATCCAGGCCGAGCGTCGTTCGCTCGATATCGATGAACAACGGACGCCGCCCACCCGCGAGTATGGCGGCGACCACATTGGCGCACACGGTGGGTGATGTGGCGACCCAGCCGCGGCCGGGGCTGAGCGCGCGCAATGCGAGCGCAATGCCGGCTGTTCCGCTGCCGACCGGGATCGGATCACTCAACGTGTCTGCCTCAGATTCAGATTAGTTCGTGCGCAGCGCGCGCTTTTTGACGCGGCTGACCTGCCTCTCGACCGGCGTCTTCTTTTGCACCTCGTCCAGCGCGACCACCGGCGGCACTTCCTCGTACTTGCGCACGGACATGGTCTCCTCGCCCACCTTGATCTGTTCTGTCTTGGTTTTCAGACCATACGAGCAGTTGCGGCATGCAGGATTTTTTTCGAGGTAGGTATGATCGCGAAATGCCTGGCGCACAGCCTCCGCCTTCTCTCCATGCCAGATGTCGAACAAGCTTTCCTTTGAGGCGTCACCCAGCACATTCTTGCCGCTGTAGTCGGAAATGCATTGGTGCACCCGCCCGTTATAGCTGATGGTCAGGCGCTGCCATGGCTTTGCGCACACGAAGTAGCGATCCCACTCCAAGGAACGGTCTTCGAAGTCGCGGATCTCGTCGGCGATGATGTTGATCCGGTCCACCACGCCTTCCCATGCCGACCGGAACTCCGCATCGTCGTTCTGAACGGCCGACATGATCGATTGCACGCGCAGGAGCGGCTTCGTCTTGTTTTGGCTGTCGCGGTAGTTCTTGAGATAGCGAACCTTCTCGACCGTCTCCTCGAAAATGGCTGGCGCGCGAATCTCGTTATAGATTTTCCCCACCCCATCGGCCGAGATGCTTAACCAGTCCAAACCCGCATCCACCAAGCCGCGCGCATGCTCGGCGGTGAGCAGCTCGGCGTTGGTGAGAAAGGCGACTTCCCTGATGCCCGCTGTCTTGGCGTAACGGACCATTTCGACGACGCGCTTGTTCAAAAACGGCTCACCGCGCCAGCTCAGCTTTATCGAATAGACTCCCAACTCGACCGCCTGGTCGACCAGCTTGGTGTAGAGATCCCATTTCATGATGCCCTTGAGATGATCGGGCATGAACGTCGTGTAGCACATGGGGCAGCGCATCTGGCATGCGCTCGCGGTCTCGATATCCAGGTGGGACGGGAATCGCGCGACGATATCGAGTTTCGGATAGATGCGAAACTTGACCCGGTCCACTACGTGCGCGCGGACGTTTCCAAGCTTGAGGAAATATCGGAGGTTTTGCCGCCAGCCTCCCACCGTGAAGTAGCTGGTCTCGAAGCGGAAGTAGTTCCGGGCAAACGATTGCAGTTTTTCCATCGTCATGACTGCCGGTCCTTCTGGAATTCACATTGTCGGATTCAAGCCCGCACGAAGTGCGGACTCATGGTTTCGTTGCCAGCGGCCACCATTCACACAGCGCCCGGTCACTGCTGTTTTCTCACGTCGCGACTGCAGCGTGCAGCTGCAGACAGAGACCGATCCCTTCGCGCAGGGACGTTCGCGGCTTCCACGCCAGAAGCCTGTCCGCCAGGCTGACATCGGCACGGACGTCGGGAATCTCGCCGGGCCGCGGCTCGTCGGAACTCAGCACTGGCAGGGTGGAGCCTGCCGCGGATTGTGCGATGTCGATGACTTCGCGCACCGAGTGGGACTCGCCCGATCCGAAGTTGAAGAAGCGCAGCCCCTGCGGCGCGCGCAGCGTGCGCGCGATGCCGTCGGCGAGATCGTCCACGAACAGGTAGTCGCGCCGCGGCGCGAGATCCTTCACCCGGATCTCCGTCCCGCGCCTGATCTGGTCGAGCAGGCTCGGAATGAGGAACTCCGCCCGCTGGCCCGGGCCGAAGATGTTGAACGGCCGCACGATGGTGACGGGCAAACCCTCCGCCCGCGCATGGAACGCGCAGACCTGCTCGGCCAGCGCCTTCGACAGGGCGTAGGGATTGCTGGGATCGACGGGATGATCCTCGCTCACGGGCAGCACCTTCGGGATGCCGTAGACATAGGCGCTGACGAAGACGAGATGGCCCCGCGCCGCGCGGCAATAGTCGGCAGCGCGCACCGCGCCCTGCACGTTGGCCTGAAAAAACTCTGCCGGCGCGCGCCAGCTTTCCGGCACGTAGCTCTTTCCGGCGAGATGGATGACGTGCTCCGCACGCGGCAGATCGTTCCAATAGCGCGCATCCGCGACGTCGCCGCGCGCGTGGTCGAGCGCAACAACGTCCTGGCCCGCGTCACGCAGGGCTCGCACGACGCGCCGGCCGATGAATCCCGCGGCGCCGGTGACGATGACACGGGTCATGACCGGAAAGGCCTGGGACGACCGGGCGCGCCCCGCTGAGAGCATTCAGGCATGCTACCGCACTCGGGGTGAAAAGGGTTCACCCGGTGACACACACAGCAGAGCTGCCGCCGTCACGATCAGGCCGCGACGACGGAGCCCCCATCGAGAAACACACGCACCTTGCGGCCGAGCAGATCGAGCAGCACGGCCACCCGGTCGCGATCGGCCATTCCTTCGAACAGGCCGAGGCACGTATCGAAGGCGCCGCCGACGACCTGGATCTGGTCCCCCGGCGAAAATCTCGGCGCCGGATCGAGGCGCACGAAGCCCTCGCCGTCCTCGCGCGCACGCAGATCGTCGATCACGTTCTGCGGCACGAGGAGCGGCGCGTCGCCCGCGCCGACGAGGTGCGACACCCCGAAGGTGGACTGGATCGAGCGCCAGCGTTCGGCCATGACGTCGAAGGCGACGAACAGATAGCGCGGGAACAGCGGCGTCGGCACGATCTCGACGCGGCGCGCGTGGCTGCGCGTCTTGCGGTAGCGCGGCAGATAGATCGAATAGCCTTGCCGGACCAGATTGGCCGCGGCCTTGGTCTCGGCGTGCGCATGCGTCTGCACGAGGTACCAGCGGCGCTGCGGCGTGATCATCCGGCGCCTCCATCGCGCGCCGGCGTCGCGCCCAGCAGGGCGGGAACGAACACGCGCTCCGCGCCGAGCCGCGCCACCGCGGCCTCGATCGTCCGGTACGTGTCGTTGATGTCCGTGACCAGCACGGCATCGAGCGGCGCGCCGCCGTCGATGGTCGACCAGACAGGCACGCCGACGAACCGCTCGCTCTGCGCGGCCGGATCGACCACGGCAACGACCGTGACCCCGCTTTCGAGCGCGCAGATGGCGGCAATCTCGGCGAGCTCGGACACCCCGAGGAACGCGACGCGGCCATAGCCGCGCGCGCCGGCGGCCTGCAGCGCGGCGGTGCAGTCCTGCCGGGCGCGGCGGAAATGCGAGAGCGAATAGGAGAGATACTCGACCGTGAGCCGGGACTTCTCGGAGAACCCGCGCGGCGTGAGGTAATAGGCATAGCGGCGGGCCGGCGCCTGCCTCACCTTCACCAGGCCCTTGCTGACGCAGCGCCGCAGATAGGCGTTCACGAGGCCGAGCGCGACGCCGAGTTCGGAGGCGAGGAGCCGCTGCGAGTGCGCGTCCCCCCGCTCCACGGATTCGAGCAGACCCAGCATGATCCGGGTCTTCTCGGCGTCGACCGGCTTGGACGGACTCGTGGCCATGGGCACCCCAGCAGCGGGTTTGCTAGCATGTTCACGGAGTGAACGTCAATCCGCATCGTTCAGGCAATGAACGACGATATTACAGTTAAATCAATATCTTATATCAGAAGCCCGCGGGCTCCGGGATCGATTTCTTCTGTCGATCGGCTTGCTCTCACGGGCCAAGGCGCCCCTCCCCCGTGGAGGGCGTCTGCACGACCGTTTCGCGGCGAACGGCGCGGCGCGTCCGTCTGCCCGCCGGTCTAGCCCTGGTTGTAGTAGAGACCGTCGGTCGGCTTGTAGTCCTTGAGCGCGCGCTTGCCGAACGCATCGTCGACCGAGAGGTAGAGCGAGCAGTCCTTGCACAGGTCGGGAACGGCCCCGCGCGAGAAGGCGGTCCGGAACTCGACGGCCGGCCGCGCGGTCCAGGCTTCCTTGATCGTGTTGTTCGTCAGGTTGCCGATGACATGCTGCGCGTTCCAGTCGACACAGCCGCAGCCGACGATGCTGCCGTCGACATTGACGCTCAGCGAGGCCATCGACACCGCGCAATCGGAGCGCACCTGCGAGTTGTCGACGAGCTGCAGCTTCGCCCCGTCCGGCAGATCGTCCTGGCTGATGATGCCGCCCCAGGAGAAGAACGTGTCGCGCGCCTCGACGACCCCGTAGCTCTCGCCCAGTTCCTTCATCAGGTCCGAGGACATGATCGTGGACGCGTCGGTCGTGCGGAAATAGAGGCTCAGTTTCACCGGCAGATTGTTGTCGCGCACGAGCTTGGCGATCCGCAGCAGCTGCCGCTTGACCACGTCGAACGCATTGATCCCGTACATCTGGCGGTACTGGTCCTTGTCGGTGCCGCCGAGCGAGATCTGGAACTGGTCGAAGTTGCTCAGGATGAACGTCAGGTCCTCGTCGCTGAACTTCGAGGCGCCCGCGAGGAACGTCGTCGTATAGACGTAGAGCGACGCCTTGTGCTGAGCGATGTACCTGATCCGCTCGAGCAGCAGCTTGTCCGAGAATACGTCGGACTGCATCGAGCTTACGCCCAGCGCACCGCCGCCGATGGCGACGTAGTCGTCGATCACCTTCCTGAACAGCTCCATGTCCATGGTCGTCTTGTGACGCTTGACCTTGGAGTTGGGGCAGAACACGCAGCTTGCCGCGCAGAAGTTCGAGGTTTCGATGTTGAGGTCGAGCGGACGCTCGGCGATGATGTCGAGGATGCGGTCGCGGATCGCGCGCTTCTCGGCCTCGGACGGCTCGTTCGCCGCCGGCGCGGTCTTCGCCGACCCGGGGACGAATGGCGCCTTCAGCTTGTCGACGACCCGGTCCAGCAGGCTCATCCCCGTCCCCTCTTCGAGCGCCGGCATCGCCCCGATCTGACGGTGCGCCGGACCACCCCGCCCGGCCCGCCGGCTTCGCGACGCCACCAATAGTCTCTAACGTGGGGCGCGGTCAAAGGCCAAAAAAAGACCGTGGAGAACGCCGGCGCGGCCGGTATCGCGCGGCTCTTGTGGTCTTACGGCCCGCCGGTACATTGGCCCGCGACGTCGCCGCGGCGCACCGCGCGCCGTGCGGTTGGGGCGAAAGATCGGGGGCATGCATGCCGTTTCGACGCTGGACATCCGGGCTGCTCAACGCGGTCCGCTCCTGCGCAAGCCTGCCGCCGGCGGTCGCGGAACTGCGGAGAGCAACGGAATCGGCGCATGGCCGGATCGCCGCCGCGCAGGCGCAGACACGCGCGGCCGCCGAGGCGCAGATGGCGCTGCTCGGCATCGTGGCGAGCCTGTCCAATCGGGGGGTCGAGCGCGTCCAGCACCTGAGCGACGTCGGGTTCCGCGTGTCCTCGCAATGGGGCGAGGATGGCATCATCGACTGGCTCGTGGGGAAGATCCCCAACCTGCGGCCCTCGTTCGTCGAATTCGGCGTGGAGAACTACACGGAGGCGAACACGCGCTTCCTGCTCCAGCGCCACAACTGGCGCGGTCTGATCGCCGACGGCTCGCAGGAGCATATGGCGGAGGTCCGCCGCAGCGACCTGACCTGGCGGCACGATCTCACGGTCGTGCAGCGCTTCATCGACACGTCGAACATCAACGGGCTGTTCCGCGAGCACGGGTTCGACGGCGAGATCGGCCTGCTCAGCATCGACATCGACGGCCAGGACTATTGGGTGTGGCAGGCGATCGACTGCGTCAATCCGCAGATCATCATCTGCGAATACAACGCGGTGTTCGGCGACCTGCACGCGATCACGGTTCCTGCCGATGCCCAGTTCGACCGCACACGCGCGCACCACAGCAATCTCTACTGGGGCGCCTCGATCCGCGCGTTCGAGCACCTCGCCGCGCAGCGCGGCTTCACACTCATCGGGTCTAACCGCGAGGGCTCCAACGCCTTCTTCGTGCGCAACGACCTGCTGCCGGCGATCCGCGAGCGCATCGCCGACCTCTCCGCCCGGCCGTCGCTCTTTCGCGAGTCGCGCGCGCCCGACTCCTCGCTCACCTACGTGCGCGGAGCGGCACGGGCAAAGGCGATCGAGGACATGCCGGTGTGCGACGTGCGGAGCGGCGCCGTGATGCCCCTGAAGGAACTCGGCGCGCTCTATTCGCCGCAGTGGCGGCAGATCATGGGCGCCTAGCGCGGCGGCGCGCTCACACTGCCCGGGCCACCATGTAGACGCTGAAGGCGCGGTCCGTGGGCGGCGCGCCGGTGAGCCACTCGCCCTGCTCGAGCACGTCAAATCCGGCGCGCGCGAGCGCCTCCGCCAGACGGTCGCAGAAATAATAGCGCACGACGTGTTCCTCGCGCGCCGCCTCGCTGCGGCCGGAGGCGAGATCGGTCACCTCGAGATCGTAGACGACGCGGACGGTGTCGCGCTCCTTCTCCCACACCGGTGTCGTGCGGCGCGTGGCGCGCCATTGCCCGTCCTCGACGACCTTCTCGCGCCTGATCACGCCTTCGGCGAGCACCGTCGGCCCGTGCCAGAAATCGAACACCAGCACCCCGCCCTTGCGCAGGTGCCGCCGCGCGACGCCGAGAGCGGCGGCGAGATCCTCGTCCGTGGTCTGATAGCTGATGACGTGGAACAGGAAGACGACCGCGTCGAATTCGCGACCGAGGTCGAGGGCGCGCACGTCGCCCTGGCTGAACGAGAGCCGTTCGCGCAGAGGCGGCGGCAGATCCATCACACGAGCGCGGGCACGCGCCAGCATCGGCTCCGACAGATCGACGCCGTGTACCACGTAGCCCTTCTGCGCGAGGCCGATCGCGTGCCGGCCGGTGCCGCAGCCGAGGTCCAGGAGCGTGCGCACGGGGCCCTGCGCGAACCGGGCGAGCAGCGCGTCGACGAACGCGACCTCCTGCGCGTAATCCTTGTCGTGGTAGAGCGCGTCGTAGGCGCCCGCGTAGCGATCCCCGAAGCTCACGACATCAGCTTCCTGACCGTCGTGGCCACCCGCTCGATCTGTTCGTCGGTGATGGCGAGCCCGGAGGGCACGTAGAAGCCGCGCCGCGCGATGCGCTCGGCGACCGGATGCGACACGCCCTCGAACCAGCCGCGCCGCCGGAACACCGGCTGCTCGTGCATCGGCCAGAAGAACGGCCGCGTGCCGATCTGCTCATGCGCCAGCTTGTCCATCATCGCCTGCGCATCGAACGGCACCTCGTCGTCGAGCACCATCCCGAACACCCAGTAGACGTTGTCGGCATAGCCGGTGCGCTGGAGCGGAAGCTGCAGGCCGGGGGTCTGGCTCAGGAGCGCCTGATAGCGCCGGCCGATCTCGCGCTTGCGTGCAAGGAATCCATCGAGCTGCTCGAGCTGGGCGATCCCCATCGCCGCCTGCAGGTTGCTCATGCGCAGGTTCCAGCCCAACTCCTCGTGCACGAACCGCCGCTGCGGCTGGAAGCAGAGATTGCGCAGCGAGCGGCACCGCTCCGCGAGGCCTTCGTCGTCGGTGACGATCATCCCACCCTCGCCGGTCGTCACCAGCTTGTTGGGATAGAAGCTGAAGGTGCTCAGATCACCGAAGCTGCCGCACGGCCTGCCCTTGTAGGTCTGGCCGTGCATCTCGGCCGCATCTTCGATGATCTGCAGCCCGTGGCGCTTCGCGATGTCGAGGATCGGGTCCATGTCGACCGGCAGGCCATAAAGATGCACCACCATGATGGCGCGCGTGCGTCGGGTGATCCGCTTCTCGACGTCCTCGGCCAGCATGTTCCATGTCAGCGGGTCGCAGTCGACGGTCACCGGCACCGCCCCGGCGCGGACGATCGCACTCGCGCAGGAGATGATCGTGAAGGTCGGCAGGATGACCTCGTCGCCCTCGCCGAGCTTGAGCGCGGCGACCGCCGCGTCGAGCGCGGCCGATCCGTTCGTGACCGCGATGCCGAACCTGCGGCCCACGCGCGCGGCGAACGTCTTCTCGAACTCGGCGACGAAAGGCCCGTCGGACGAGATCCAGCCCGACTCGATGCACTGGTTGAGCAGCTCGCGTTCGCGCCCGCGCAGCGCAGGCTCGTTGACCGGGACCGGAGCCTGCGGGCCGGCCATCACTTCACCTGGACTTTGCCAGGCGAGACGGGATCGAAGCGCACCTTGTCCTCGTCACCCATGTAGGGCCCCTGCTTGATCTCGATCATCTCGATCTCTTCGAGCGCTTCGAAGCCGTGCCCGCCGCTGGCGAGCAGGATGATGTCACCCGCGCCCAGCACCCGGCTTTCGAGATAGCTCAGGTCGCTCGCGTAGAAATCGACCCGCAGCTTGCCGCGGCGCAGGACGAGCACTTCCTGCGTCTGATGCACCTCGCGCTGATGCAGCACGTGGTAGTGCGGCAGGATGGTCTTGCCCGCCGGGTGGCGCATGTAGCCGAGCTGCTGCGAGAAATCATTCGGCGTGAAGAAATGGATGCCCGGCTCGCTGAACCCTGCGCGCAGGATGAACGCGAGCAGCGTGCCTTGGTGTTCGATGCGTTCGATCATGGTTGGTTGCGCTCGTGAACACGTGCCCCCGGCCGGGCAGTCGACTGTCTGCACCATGGCGGCGACGGCTTCAAATCCCCTGAACCACCGAGCGAGGATACGTGGCTACGCCAGCGCCTTTGGGTGAACCCGGACTACCTAGCACAAAATGCATTGAGCACATGCACCAAAAAATCGCACCATTTCAATAGGAAAGAACGCCCGCCGCTCGTCCCGATTCAGATTGCGTGTCCCCCTTGCATGGCAAGCCGCGATGATGTTGTGTGCCGGAAAATCTCGTCTCGGGTGCGACAACCGCTCGGGCATTCCGGAGCCGCCGCAGTCCTTCGGAAGCGCCGTAAGGACCAGGCTGTCCTGCCAACACCGGCTACCGCCAGCATGAACGCCATCCAGCAGATCGTTCGACGTGCGCTCTCCCCTTGGCAGGGAACCCTCGCATTGAAGGCGATGACTTTCGCCTGCATCGGGGTGGTGAATACGCTCGTGGACTTCAGCGTCTTCTTTCTGTCGCTGCAGACGTTGACGTCGATCGGCTTCAGTCAGGATTCCAAGGGCACCCTCATCGCTGCCAACCTCACGAGCTGGATCTTCTCGGTAACGTGCTCCTACGTTCTCAACTCATTCATCACGTTCGCCCGCGAGTCCGGACGCAAACTTGCGGTTCGCTCGTATGCGGTCTTCGTCCTGTCCGGCGTCGCCGCCGTCGTCGCCAACACGGCTACGCTGCTGCTGGTTGCACAGTATGCGCCCGTCCTCGTGGCCAAGGCCTGCTCGATCCTCGCGAGCTTTGTCGTGAACTTCTCGATGTCCAATTTCGTGGTGTTCCGTGCACGCCGCCCGAAACACCCGGCCGGCGCGGAAGACCCGGTTGCAGAGCGCGAACCTGCGTAACTCGCCCTGCCCTCAACGCAGGCGCATGGACGCTGGAGCCTACTCCAACGCCTGCTTGACGCTTTCCGCCTGCTCGTGGATTTCCCTGATGGCTTGGGCGATGAGCTTGCACTCGTCCGACTTCATGTCGTTGTAGACCGGCAAGGCGACGACGTTATAGGCGACCCTTTCGGTCTCGGGCAGGCTCACGTGCCTTTGGTCCGCATAGCAGCTCAGGTGGTGGCAGGGCAGCTCGAAGTAGCGGCGCACATGAATGTTCTCGCGCTCGAGGGCGCGCGCGAGCAAATCGCGGTTCATGCCAAACGCACGCGGATCGACGACGACCGGAAAATAGAGCCAGACCGGCAGCTGGCCCGTGGGCACGGGCGTGAGGCTCAGGCCGGGAATAGGTTCGAGCTCCCGACGCATGATCTCGGTAGAGGCGAACCTGTGGGCGACCACTTCGTCGAAGTTCTTCAACTGCTCAATACCGATCAGCGCCGAGATCTCCATCATCTTCGCGTTGATCCCGGGTTCGTCGCAGTCTGCCCCACGCACCTGGCCGAAATTGCGCAGCGCCTTTGCCCGAGCGATGAGATCCGGATCTCTCGAGACGACCGCGCCTCCTTCCATCGTGTTGAAGGCTTTGGTTGCATGAAAGCTGAATATCTGTGCGTCGCCACGCGCGCCGACCACCTGTCCACCGACGCGGGTCCCGAACGACGGAGCGGAATCGAACAGGACCTTGATCCCGTGCTTTCTTCCCAGCCCTTCAAGCGCATCGTAGTTGCAGGCCAGCCCGTACACGTCGACGCCAAGTATGGCGACCGTGCGCGAAGTGATGCGACGTTCCACGTCCGCCGGGTCGATCACCATGTTCTTCATGTCGGCAAAAACCGGATGCGCGCCGACCCAGCGCACCGCGTGCGGCGTTGCGCTGAAAGTGTAGGACGGGACGATCACCTCGCCTGATTCGATTCCGGCCGCGCGCAGCATGATCATCAGTGCGGACTGGCCATTGTTGGTGACGGCCGCGGGCGCGCCGCAATAGGCCGAGAGCTTCTGCTCGAATTCGACGAGCGCCGGGCCGTTGTTGGTGACCTGGCCCCGCTCCATCCCGACGTGAAATCGGTCGATGAAGCTGTCCAGGTCGGGCAGTTTCGGCCGCACGATGCCCATCACTTCCGCCGAGAGCGGAGCACCGCCATGCACGGCCAACCGCCGCTCGATCAGGGTCTTGTCTTGGGTCATAACTCGCGACCTCAGTCACCAGAATGAAGCTTCGTCATCGACTGGACTTTGGGCGGCGCGGCGTCACGCTCGCCTGGTGAGGCGGCCGCGTTCGCGGGACCAGCCGCTTCGAACACGTTCTTGATGATGAACGGCGGAGTTCCCAGCGCCGCCTTGCGGAGCCGAACCGTCTCACGCCAGATCACCGCGAGCATGAAGATGATCGCCGAGATCAGGATAATAGAGACAGGCCCCGTCAGCGCTTGAACGCCGGGGATCACCCCGACGAGATGCAATATGTAAAGCAGGCTTCCCACGATAGTGCCAGCGACCGCGCCCCACACGGCGATCAAAACCGGCCTCATCGCGGTGACCAGGAAATCGAAATTGAACATGACGAAGGCGAGCATGGTCCACTTGCTCGAGCCGCTCTTACGGCTCACCTGGACGATGGGAATTTCCGTGCTCTTGCGTGCATTGATGAAAAGATCAGGCGTGTTGTAGTGGACATATCCGTCCCGGTCCTTCATCAGCGCAATGATTTCCGATCGGAGCAGCCGAAATGCGCTGCCAAAATCCGAGATCTTCACTCCGATCAGAACCCGGTTCGTCACGTTCATCAGCCGGGTGATCAGTCTTCGCCGAAGCGACTCCTGCCGCTTTTCCCGATAGCTTGCGATCAGATCAAAGCCTTCCGTGCGTTTGGCCAGGAAACGCGGGATGTCTTCCGGACGGTGTTGCAGGTCGCCGTCCATCATCAGTATCCATTGGCCGCGGGCAATCGACATCCCGGCCGATATCGCCGCGACCTGCCCCACGTTCCGATAAAGCTCCACCACGCGCAGCCCGCGGATATGGGCCATCGCCGCCTTCAGAACATCGAGGGTGCCGTCGGCAGACCCGTCGTCGACGACCACGATCTCGTAACTTTGATCGGTCGCCGACAGCACCTCATTGCATCTCCTGAGCAACTCAGGAGCGATCTCCACTTCGTTATAGACAGCGATCACCACGCTCAGATCGAGCGATGGAGCGGAGGGAAAGTATCGCTGGTTCTGCTGCATGCCTGGCTCAGAAAATGCGACCCTTCAAAGACAATTCCTTGATGCGCTTCTCCCATTCCATGATCGAGCTGTACCACTGCAAAGTATAGAAACGCGGATCATCGCCGCGTATGACGCCCCGCTCGAGCGCCTGCTTTATCTCGACGATTCCCTCGTGGACCTGAATGCAATCGTCGAACTTGAGGACCCGCTTAATCTTCTCGAACGACAGGTGGTAATCGCGAAGATCGGGGTTGTCGGGGATGACGTGAATCGTCACGTTTGGAATGACGTCCTGGACGAACTGGCTGAGATTCTTGATCTGGTAGTTGAGAGAGTCGGATCCCACGTTGAAGATCTCGCCGGACACGATGCTGGCAGGGGACTCCAACGCCAACTGCATCGCCCTGACGACATCACGAACGTGAATGAACGGGCGCCATTGCTCGCCACCGCCCATGATGTAGATCACACGGTCGCGCCACGCCCGCAATGTCATGATGTTGACCGCAAGATCAAATCGCATGCGCCGCGCCAGGCCAAATACCGTGGCGTTGCGCAGAATGACGGTCTCGAAGTCGGCGCCCTGGAGCTCCTTGAGCGCGGTCTCGATCGCGAGCTTGCTGCGCGCGTACTCCGTCTGCGGATGGCACGGATCGGTTTCCGTCAGATGAGATTTGGCCCCATGGCCGTAGACCGACGCCGAACTGGAATAGATGTAGCGGCGGACTCCGGCGGCCTTGGCCACCGAGGCCAGGTGCCTCCCGCCGGCATTGTTGATCGATTGGGTGAGGCTGACGTCGATTTCCGCGGAGGCGTCATTGCTCAGCCCGGCAAGATCGATGACGGCATCGACCCCTTCGAGCAAGCCCGGCTCTATGTCGCGGATGTCGCCCACAATGCTGCGGAACTTCTCGTTCGACAAGTGCCCCAGCACGTCATGCCCAAAGAAATAGCGGTCGAAGGCGATGACGTCATAGTTGGATTTGAGCAGCTGCTCGCAGAGCGGTACACCAATGTATCCCCCCGCGCCGCTCACGAAAACCTTCTTCATGGCCGAATTTGGCTCCTACCCCAGAAACGTCCGTTGGACGCCATTCGAAGTCCAATAGCATACGAAGCCTGCAGCCTGTGGCGCCGGGCGGGCCTATATGCTCCCAAAGTCATGCCGAATCAAATTCACTTCGCCTGCCGTATATGACCAACCGGCAGGCCAGGAACAGGTGGGCAATGACAACAAGCGCGGGCGACCTGACGAAGTAGCGGCCGTCGCGCAAGATGACGGACCCCGACGCCAACAGGCGCTCCATCCGTATACCGACGATCGCACGGTTGCTGTAGTTTGCATCGAGTTCAGGCTCGCTGAGCCCCTGCGGGGACGCCAGCAGGAGCCGCAAAATCTGCACGCGCACGGATGTTTCCCCTGCCGCGATGAGGCACACGAGGACGAACGAACCGGCAACATACACCAGCATCAGCGCGATGATCAGAGCGGTCCAGCCTGCGAAACCAAGGGCCGGGTTGTCGCTCCCCATGGCTGCCGAGACGACCAGAGGAGCCCCGAGGAGTACCGGCAGCCCGGCGATGAAGCCGAGGCCGATGGACGGGACGAGCCGCCCCCGCAGAACCAGGCGGTGGGCGACTCCCTGGACGGCAAGGTTCACCCCCAGGGCGGCCGCAACGGCGAGGAAGAGCAGGAGTGTGCGCATGGGTTTCGATCGGCGCTCGGCGGGTCATCCGGTAGGCGTGCGTCGCCCGATCAGGCGCCGATAAGCGTCCAGGACTGCAATCATCTTCGTTCCACTCCCCGTGCACACGTAACGGCCGTTGCTGAGACGAACCAGCCCATCATTCAGCAGTCCGTGCAGGCGCGAATCTCTGTAGGGCCGCGATCTGTCGAACTCGGTGATCAGTTCCGCCGGAGCGCCGGTGGTGCGCTTCGACCAAATGAACAGAACGAGCGATTGAGTGGGGCTCTCCGTTTCGATCGCGGTGTTCGCCACGATGAAGGCGATCAGCAGCGACCAAGCGATCGAGCATGCCAGGAGCGCAGCATCGATTGGGTCGGAAGGCCGGAGCAGCGCGGTCCCGAGAACGACGATCACCGGAACAACCGCGAACGGAAGCAGAAGCGGCAACAACGCCGCACGCAACGAGCCGCGGCGGCGCACCATCAATCCGTAAAGTGCAAGCGACACCACAAACGAGAGCAGAGCTATGCCCAGTTCGGCCATTCGCACTCCCTCCAGTCAGATTCGCAAATCTTATGAGCGAATTGGCCGGGCCGGAACGCCGACGACCGTCGTTGCAGCGGGGACCGGGCGGAGGACGCAAGCTCCCGCCCCAATCACCGCGTCATCGCCGATGGTCAAAGGGTCACCAGGCCGGCCGTTGCTGATGACTGCGCCGGCACCGATGTAGGTCCGCCGGCCGATCCGGACCCAGCCGTTTATGTGCACGCCCGGATTCACATTCGCGAAGTCGTCGATGAACACGTCGTGGCTTATGCTGCAGGCGACGTTTATGTGAACATGACGTCCAAGTTCGATGTTTGTCGTGAGCACCGAACCGGGAGCGATCATGACGCCCTCCCCGAGTCGAACATCGCGCGACAGGGGCGAACAGGCTGCAAGGGTTGCGAAGGAAAACCCGCGGCTCGCACACTTCGCGGCAAGCTTTTCTCTGATCTTCGGATCTCCTACTCCGCAGATTATCGAAATCACGGCCGGGTCGAGCTTCCGGTCCTCGAAACGGAACACGGGGACTCCGTTCACACTGCTCCCCGCATTGTCGATATTGTCGTCGACAAAGCCGGTCAACGACAGCCCCGGCGCACGCCCTTCACGAATGTACGAGGCAATCTCGCGTCCGTGCCCCCCCACCCCGTAAACCGCTACTTGCCTGTCCATGCACTATCCCGTGCTGCGATTTACGTTTTCCGGGCTGTACACGCTCCCGCAGCGGCTCCCTCGACCTTCTTACCTTCCACAAATCCCGACGCCAAGCCCGGATGACCTTTGCCCGAACAGCCAACCCGGCAGGTGCGACAGCAACAGCGACCCGGCAAGCTTTCCAAAATGATCCGCACTTGTTAGACATCTCCAGGCCGGCACATTTGGCCGCAGCGCCCCGAAAAGCCGGCAACATCCAGCGATCGAACAGGCTATGCAGAGCGAATCCAGCAGTCTCACGCGTTGGCCGGACGTGGTCGAAGAGTTCCCCGACCTGGCGCCGACCTATGATGCGATGAGCAAGAACCTCGACGCGATGCGCGAGAATACCAAGCAGTATTATCGTTGGATGGCCGCCGCCATGAAACCATGGCTGGGCAAGAGGACCATGGAAGTCGGAGCCGGTCCCGGACTCCTGACAGCCTTTATGAGCGACTTCGACTACTACCTGATCACGGAGACATGGGCTCCCTATCTTGCCGATTTGCGGCGGATCGCCGGGGGAAGGCCGGGCGTTGAGATCAGAGACCTCGACGTCGGAGACTTGAACGCCAAGCGTTCCGAATTCCGTTCGCTGCAGCTCGACAGCATCTTCAGCACCAACATGCTCGAGCACATAAAGGACGACGTCGCCGTTCTTCGGGACATGGGCGATGCGGTCGGGCCGGGGCGTCGCGTTGTGAACCTTGTCCCCGCCTATCGATATCTCTACGGGGACTCGGACCGCGTCATCGGCCATTTTCGCAGATACGAACCAGCTGAACTCCGCGCGAAGATGGAACTGGCGGGCTTGATTGTCGAAAGAATCATTCCGTTCAATCAGGCCGGCGTCTTTTCGTGGCTCCTGATCAATAAGGTTCTGCGGCGCCAGAACGCGAGCGACGATCAATATGCGCTTTTCGATCGTTTCGTGCCGTTCTTCCGGCTTTGGGAAAACGTCGTGCGGCTTCCGGTCGGCCTCAGCCTGATTGGCGTCGGCCGCACGCCCGGTCCCTAGCTTTTATCGACACGTACGCCGCCGCGGCTAGGGGCTCGCGGGTGCGAAGCGCTTGAACTGCTCCAACAGGCTCGGGACCGTCGTCTTGTCCACGATGGCGTACCCGTTGTTGGCGGGATCCAGCAACGTGCCCCTCGAAATCGGAAAGCCGGTGCTGTCGCACTCGCCAGGCTCGCCCAGCTCGATATTCACCCGACCGGCGCCGGCGGGCTGGACGAGCGCGTGACGCTTGCCGGCGAGTTCGCCCAAGGTCGCACCTGTCGCGATGACCGCGCTCTCGCCGTTCGGCATGATCTGCGTCACACGGAAGCGCAGCCGTTCGCCGGAAGACGCGCCGTAGATGATCGGCACTGAAAAGGCCGTGGCGTTGGTCGTCGTGCTGTCCCAATAAAGATACGGCCTGAACATCAGATACCCGGTTCGTCGCGGATCGATATCCGCGGGAAGCGCGCCCGAACCGAATACGATCGGCCCGCCTCCCACGAGATGGCCCAGGAGCGCAAGGCGATGCTCCCCCGGACGGGAGCAATGCGTGACCGGCATTTCTTGAAGATCGGTCGTCGCCTGAGCGATGATGTTGAGCCAACCGGCGTCGGTCCGCGGCTCCGCCGTCAGCGAGAAACGCGCGGTCATGTTCTTCATCATGTAGGTGAACATCTCCAATTCCCAGCGCGTGTAGATGAAATTCGTGCGCTGAGACCTCTGGAGGACCTGCGTTAGATCCGGGGTGACCGTATCCTGAATGGCCGAGACCACCTGCGGGCGGAAATGGGCTCTGACGACGTAGATCAAGCTGCGCTGGTGATTGGCCAGAAAACTGTTGCCCGCGATCACAAAATTCGCCGTTCCAGCGACGAAGACCGCGACGACAGTGGCAATCGCCAGCGGACGCCGCATGGCAAGCCTCGCATCCCAGAGCCATGCAAATGCCGGCGCCGAGATCGCAATGGCAAACGCATAATATATTCCAACAGCCTCGGCATACTTGATGTGTGCATTGTAGGCGAAGTGCCGCAAGAACAAACTCAAGGCGAGCCACAGCACGAACCACGCGGCGCTGCTGCTCCGTCGCTGACGATATGCAACGACAACGCATACCAGCAGCAGCCACGGCAGCAATCCAAGAATGACGGACTGCTCCCAGGCGCCGAATCCGGGGTCGACGTCGGCCACGCCTCTGAACCGATACCCGTTCGGAAACCGGTAATTCAGGTCATCCGAGATCCACCAAAGGAAATGCGATCGAAAGAACTCATTGAATGTGGCAATCAGGTCCTTGTGAGATTGCGCGCTCAGAGAAAGAATCATGTTCGGAACATCGGCAAACATGAGCTGCAGCGTGCCGATCGCGATGTTCGTGCCTGCCGCCACCACCGAAAACGGCGAATTGGTCACTGCAAAGGCCGCGAACAGCTTGCCCGCCTGCAGGTAATTGATCACGAGCGGCGGCAGCGCCATGCTGCCGGCCAGCAGGACGCCGAGCGCGATGCCACGCCAGTTGTGGACGAGTCTGTCCGCGAGCCCGAGGCGGCCCGCGCGCGTGCCAAGCAACAACAGCCCGGCGACAAGGAAGGCCGGATAATAGAAGACCCCGTGCAGCTTGGTCCCGAAGCTCAGGCCGAGGGCGGCGCCAGCCAAGGCGGCATCGACCACGCTGCGCGAGTGCCACCACCGCCATGCGAACAGCGCGGCGCACACGGCGGGCACGCCGGCAATCATGTCATCGTTGGTGGACGTTGCCGAAACCACCACCGCAGGCGCGGTGAAATAAAGAATGGCGGCGAGCGTAGCCGCCGCCCGGGAGGTCCCCAATGCCCTTGCCAGCGCGGCAACGCCCGCGGCCCCGGCCAGCCAGCAAACCAGGCCGACCGCCACGAACACGCGCCCGTCGAGCGCGTGGAGACCGGGTATCAAATACAGAAATACGGCACCGAACGGATAAAGCGTGAGACGCGGGTCGAAGGCCGCAAAATGCAGGAGATTACCCTGCCCGATATACAGCATCACGCGCGGGAATCGGTAAGCAAGCGTGTCGAAATTGTTGGGCGCGAAGTAGATCACGATCAACACGCTGGCGACGAACGCTCCGGCAGAACCGAGCAGAGCGGCGCGGGTCAACAGCCATTCGCCCCGTGTCGGGGCGAACTCGCGCTCCAGCGTATCCTTCGGCATCGCTCGCAGCGCCGGCAACAAGATGAGGCACTGAAGCGCCGATACGAGGACTGAAACAACGAAATAGACCCAAGCGTTACCCAGCAACGAGAAGACACTGACCGCGTAAGCCGCAAATCCAAGGGCAGTCCAAATCAGAATGAACCCGACGGCGATCCGCGCTGCAGCTCCTGCCCTGTAGTGGCTGGCGGCATAGCCTGCGAACAATCCGACAAGAGCAATATTCGATGCAGCCGCAAGCGCACCGGTCATTTGGCGATCCCGAATTTTGCGGAGTTGACCCCGAATAAAAACCGTACACGAAAGCGCCTGGAGCGCCAATAGAGGCTAGGGCGTTGGCGGCCGCAACGGCTCGGCCTGAAGGTAACGCTCCGCCATGACGACAATGACGAGGTCGGGGCGGACTTCCTCCACGAGCTTGAAGTTCAGCGCGGCGCCATTGTTGTGCGTATACACCACGTCTCGAAACGTCTGGTACAGCGCCGTCGGACCCATGACGAAGTCGGTGAACGAATCGGCAAAGACCACCGCTCGCGGCCGATCGACGAGATCCGTCTTGTAGTGGAACACGTGCCATCCCCAGGAAGCGCCCGGCTTCGGCGCCACGACGTCGCTGCCGAGAACATGGCTCGGGCTGCGCCGCCGCAACCCCTCCACCGTTTCGTCGCCGATCAGCGTCCACCGCGGCGCAAGCGGCGTTGGCGGATAGGGCGGTATGTACGGGTAAAGATCGAGAAGGTTGAGATGCCACGCGAGGTCCGATGGATCCGGCATCGAGACCACGTCGAAGTCGTCGATCTTCAGCGCGGGAACGTCGGGAAACCGGCCATGGATGCGCTTCATCAATTCCGTGTAGCCGACAAGTGCGCCCCGCTGGTTCCAGTGGCTGTCCCGCTTGCTGTAAACCCGGTGAGACTTCTTTTCTTCCAGCAACGCCGGGCGGAAATCGACGAACTCGAGGGGAGAGCCCCTTTCACGCAGACGCTTGACGATCTGCTCGAGTCGCGTCGTCGACCCCGGTGGATAAGCCGGCAGAAGCTCGGGATAGATTGTCGGCTTGTCGGGCGCGACCGCGATATAGAACGCGATGTTGCGGCGGTTCATCCACGCCTGCACCGCTTCGAGCGTGTCGATCCAGCGGTCGACGTCTTCCACACGTCTGAAGACGTTCTGGCCCGTATGCTGCTGCAGCAACTGTTCGTAATTGTACGCGTAGAACAGCCAGCCATCCGACCCGAAAACGACATTGCTGACGCTGCTCACTCCTAGCTTGTAGCGCGCCAGGCTGTTCGCGGTGATCATCATCCCGCGCAGGCCGAAGTGACTGTTGATGTACGCACTGACCTGTCGCGGGTATGCGGCAGCGGCGCGAAAGTCCGTCGGAAAGGCGGGCCACGGCGTCGGGGCGCGGTTTTCATGGACCGGCCAGCTCGGTGCGCCGAGCAGAGTGGCGGCCCCGGGCGTCAGGATAAACGCAAGGAACAGGACAATGGTGATCCAATTCAGGATCGCCCCGCGGCGGTCCACAGCGAACGCCGGCACCTCGATCCTGGAATAATCCTGCGTTGTCGCACGATCTGTCATGGCGGCGCCCTAGAAACGGAAATAGATGAACGGGTTGTAGGCCCCGCCGGCGAGGCTGAGCGCCGAGAGGATGAGCAGAGCGGCGAAGCCGGTCGTCGCCAGCCCTGCAGTCGCGTAATCGGGAGCAGGCACGGACACGCGCTCCACGGGAATCTTCCATCTTCGCTTGAGCGCGGGAACGACCGGCGCTGCCGCGACCACCCCTGCCCCCAGCGCCAGCAATACATCGGCGGTCAGAAACCGTCTCAACGTGGGCGCGTCCGGCGAGACGGAGCCGAACCCGGCCATCGCCTGCAAGAAGTTCAGCGCGCCTTGGACCGACGTCGAGCGGAAGAAGACCCACGTCACCATCACGGCCAGCAGAACGTAGACGTGCGCGAGCGTTGCGGGAAGCCGCGGCAGAATGCGCCCGAACGCGCCGCGCTCGAGCACGAGCAGAACGCCGTGCAGCATTCCCCAGATGATGAAGGTCCACGCCGCGCCATGCCACAGGCCGCACAGCAGGAAGACCGTCACCAGGTTGACGTAGGTTCGCCTGTTGGAAACCCTGTTGCCGCCGAGCGGAATGTAGACGTAATCGCGAAACCACGACGAGAGGGTGATGTGCCAGCGGCGCCAGAAATCGGTGATCGATCGGGCGGCATAGGGATAGTAGAAATTCCGCGGGAACGTAAATCCGATCACCAGGCCGAGGCCGATTGCCATCAGCGAGTAGCCGCCGAAGTCGAAATAGATCTGAATCGTGTAGGAGATTACGCCGAGCCACGCCAACTGCGCGGTGATCAGCTCTCTCGGCAGTTCGAAAATGCCGTCCGCCACGACGGCAACGGTGTTCGCGATGAGAACTTTCTGCGCGAGCCCGATGATGAACAGACGAATTCCCGCCGCGGTCCGCGCGGACGTCAAGACCGGATTATGAAGCTCTTTCGCGATGGTCTTGTAACGGATGATCGGGCCGGCGATCAGCTGCGGAAACATCGAGATGTAAATCGCCAGGTCGCGGAAGCTTCGCTCCGGAGGAACATGTTTGCGATAGACATCGACGAGGTAAGATATCGCGTGGAACGTGAAGAAGGAGATGCCGAGCGGCATCGGCACATCAAGTACGTGCGAATGCCCGGCCCCCGGGATGATCACCGCGCGCACCGTGTCGACGAGGAAATTGAGGTACTTGAAAAAGCCGAGAGGGATGAGGTTCGCCGCCACTCCTATGGTGAGCCAAATTCGCTCGCGGCCAAAAGCCTGCGCGTCGTGGATCTTCAATCCGAGCCAGTAGTTCATCGCAATCGCAAGAAGGAGCAGGAAGACGTAAAAGGGCTCCCCCCATGCGTAGAAGATCAGGCTCCCGACAAGGACGAGCGCCTTGTTTGTTCCCGATGCGTAAAAGGCGAATAGGAAGACAGGTAGAAAATAAAACAGGAAGTCGATCGAACTGAAAACCACGGCTGCCCCACCCCAAATCCTCTGGCGTAGACTGCCAAAGGGCGCCCTGCCCATCGCGCCTGCTGACGACCCGGCGATTCCTGCCGCTAGCGATAGCCCACTGAAATCTGATACCCGACCGATCCGGGATTTCCAACACCACCCATGGCCGGCGGCCGCGGCTTGGCCGTGCATCCGCGAAACCGCCGCCCTCAGGCGGTGCCTTGCAACCGCAACTACGGTGACAACTGCACGGCCTTACCGCTCCCGAGCACGATGCTCCTCGCGTACACATGGCCGTCGGCATTGTCGTTTCGCACCCACACCGTCAGAACGGAATTGTCAGATTTCCGACCGGGCGTTCTCAGATCAGCGCGCGGAACGGGATTCCAATCGGTGCTGGCCACCAGCTTCCCATCGACCTTCAGATCGAACCGAAACTTGAGGTCGTCCTTAGGGCCCAGTCCGTAGATGATCGGATCGATCCTCACGATCGGTTCCGCCGCGCGTCCGAAGTCGTTCAATTCCGCGAACCGCAGCACGATGAAGCGATCGCGCCCCGGATGGCGCGTCTCCACCGCGTTTCCTGCCATGAACACCCATTGCGGCGTCGCGAACGTCAGGTCCCCCACCCATGTCAGCCCCGGCGACAACTTGTCTGCGATGCGGATGGGGACCGCTTCTCCGTACGCGGGCAACTGCGAAAAAGAATAGACGTGCAGCTTGTGTTCGTTTGCGGCGGGCGTCGCGACATAGCGGCTGTAACGCAGCGCGACCGAGACCGCGTCGTCCCCCTCATCCGGCGGCTTCGGGAGCGGAATCGGATTCGATGCGAGAAATTGGCGGATCTCCGGATGATAGGCCATGAACGCCCAATGCGGCTGGCCCCACGCGATGGTGTGGCTGACGACTCCTGCCTTGGCGCGCCCGATCTCATCCTGAACCGCCGGATCGGTGGTGAACCCTCGCGACACCGGCCAGCTTGGCGACCGCGCCAGGACGATCAGGTTGCGTGGACTGCTGGTGAAAAAGACGCTGGCCGCAAAGAAGCAATGCGCCACCGCGATGAACGCGAGCACCGCCCAACGCACCTGGTTCAACAGGGGCCGCTGCACCGGCGCAAAGGCGTAGACGTAGGCAGGCGCCGCAACGATCGTTGCGTACCCGAGATACACGGAGAAACCTTCGATGTATCGGGTCATCGCCGCATACGCCAGAACCCATACGGCCAATGACGCCAGGTGAAAGCGTCCCCAACGCCATCTCGCGTCGCGCCGGTGCGAGAGCAGCCACATGCCGCTCAGCAATGCGGCCACCCAGGTGAACCCGATGAAGAGGGTTTGCTCGTTGAAAGCTACCGCCGAGGGCGAGTTGATTCCGCGAAACCGGTAGAACACCGAGGTGAACGACGGGCCGTTGTCCACCCAGGAGAACAGCGGCGCAAGCAGATCGGTGAATGCCGCGTAGTGCCGCGCACGGTCTGCCGGATCCAAGGCGATGTGCAGATCCGCCAACGGCGTCAGTATGATCTGCGCCGCGTAGAGCACGGCCGTCTGCAGTGCGGCCTGCCAACGAAACGGCGTGTTCAAGAGCTGGGCATTGAAGTCCCAGGCCGAGGTGCGTCCTGCAGACGCCACATTGTATCCAATGAAGCTGAACGCGAAGATCAGGCACGGAACGAGCGTCAGAATGAAGACCGCGAGCTCGCGCCGCCCGAGCCAAGCCCGGATCTCCGTGGCCGTCGCCCTGTGATGCAGCGCCAGCGTCGCTGCGATGACGAGCAGCAGCGGCCAGTAGAACATCACGTGCAGCTTGGTGCCCGCGCTGATCGACAACCCGACTGCCGCGAGCACGAAATCAAGCTTCTCGCGGCCGTGGTACCAGCGGTGAAGAAAGAATAGTCCGGCAAGCAGCGGTGCCGCGGCGATGATCTCGTCGTTGGTCGACGTGGACTGAATCAGAACGTTGGGCGTCAGGCAAATGAGCCATGCAGCGGCCAACGCATAGACCCGCCGTGCGCCGAGGTCCTGCGCGAACAGGTAGGTCGTAGCTGCGACGATGAACCAGGAAATAAACGAGTGAAGCGCAAACGTGCGGGGCCCGAGTTGAAAATGGAGCAGCGGGAAATAGGCCAGCGTTCCATTGAACGGATAATACAGCGGGCGCGGCTCCGCTTCGTTGGTGAAATGCGCGAGCGATCCCTGCCCGAAATACCAGTAGGCACGCGGGAAACGATACACGATGCTGTCGGGATTGGACGGCACGAAGCCATAGAGCAGCACGATATCCGCGAAGACCGCTGCTGCGCCCGTTCCAAGCAGGAACCAGATCAGGCAGGTCTCGACGCGCGGAGCGAGCCTCCCGCCGAACTGCGGCAGGCTCAGCTCACGTTCGGGCGGAATTCTCCGCAGCAACAGGCTGAATCCGGCGGCGATCGCCAGCGACACGCCGATATAGGCGCCCGTAACATTGATGGCCGAGAACAGCGACAGAACCTGCGCCGTCAGGATGAGCACGGCCCAGAGCAACAGGTAAACCGCGAGCAGCACGCGTGCCCAGGGCATGCAGCGGGATCGGACGCCGAACGCCAAAACTGCGCCGAGCGCGACGACGTAGGCGGCTGCGAGTGCGTGCATCAGCCGCTTTTGCTGGCTGACTCGCCGGCGCCGGCCTGCGGCAGCACCAGCCTGTTTCCGTACTCGCGAAGCAGGCGCTGCACCTCCGGGAGATACGGCATTCCAATCGTCGTCTTCTGCCGATCATGCAGACGGCTGCACGCCAGAAAGTCCGGGATGTGTATGACGTTGCCTCCCGCGGCCGCCATACGGACCCACAGATCATAGTCCATCACGTAGTATAGATCAGTCCGCAACCGGCCTCCGCTGCGGTTCCAGATGTCGCGACTGAAGAACACTTCGGGCTGACAGAAGAAGCTTGCGTTAAGCCAGAACCGGTCCATCTCCAGCAACAGTCCCAATGGCAACGGGACTGGAATGCCGAACGGCAATGTATTGTGATGATTGCGCAGGACCTCGGTGCGCGCGGTGCGGGTCTGGCGACACCCGCCGGCCACCAGATCAACCTTGTGCGCCGAGAACGCCTGCGCGACGCGAAACAGGGCACCGGGCTCCAGCAGGTCGTCGCTGTTGAGCCACGTGAGAATGTCGCCGCTCACGCGCCGAAAACCCTTGTTCAGACCGTCCGACTGTCCTTTGTCAGGTTCGATGATCATCGTATGGACTCGAGAACGGTACCGCTCGAGGATCTCGATGCTTCCGTCGGTCGAATTGCCGTCGACCACGATGAACTCGAGGTTCGGATAGCCCTGGTCCAGAACCGACCGCAAGCCTTCTTCCACGAACTCCGCCTGGTTGAAACTGACGAACACAACCGAGATCTTTGGCCAGCTTACCTTGCCGACGATCTGCGGGATCGGTTTCCCATTCGCATCCAACGGGTCCATCCAATCGGCGGGCAGCGTCGTGTGCAGTGCGAGTTCGCCATCTTCCAGCTCGGGTTTGCCGAGCTCGGCGATGCTGGCGGCTGCTTCACCGCCCTTTCGAATGACGAGCAGTGACTGCCCCGCACGGAAGCGCCCGCGCAGCAACGCGAGACTGACGTCGTCACCGTGGTTCACGACGATGGTATTTAGATTGCGGAACCCGCCGCCGTGCTCGACCAGATAGGCCGCCAGACTGTCGGGCGAAGGCGGGTGCAGCGTCGGTACGTTGGGGGGTGGCACCGGCAGGTTGCTGGCCGTTCCGGCCCCCGGCGTCACGATCGCGCAATGATCGGTGCTGGCCAGATCCATAAGCCTCTGATCCGAATGCACGTCGGCCGCGATCAGGACCGGCGTCTTCACCGCGAGCGACCTGACATGGATCTCGCGAACCTCGGTGGTCTTTGCAGGAGCAGCCGGACGAGATGCACGCGAGTTGAGAACGATCCGCTTCAGCCGAGCCACTCGCTCCGCGAAGACCGGAAACCGCCGGCGCAGAAAACCTTGCGCGCGAACCATTCCGGCTTGAAGTTGAGGTTGGCGCTCCAGCAGCCTCGCATATTCCCAACGCAGGACGCCGAGTTCTCTCCACAAGGCCACATTGTGATTTCGCAGCGTGGCAATTTCAGAGTCTGCAGATTCGTTCGAGCTCGCCTGCCTGTGACTTTCTTCAGGCCGAGTTTGATCGATTGAACTCATTTTCAGCGCTGCCCGGTTTGGACCGTCGAGACTGGTGCACGTTGTCTCAACGGTTAACACAACCGTCTGAGACAATCCAACCAGGCCTCGGCTTGGCGCGACAGCGAGAAATGCTGCTCGACCCGTTTTCGCCCGGCCTGTCCAAGCTTTGCTCGCCGGTCGGGATCGGCGATCAATTCATCGACGGCGGCGACCAGTGCTTCGGGCGATAGTGTATCGACCAACAGGCCCGTGTCATTGTGGACGACTGCGTCCGGCACCCCGCCTACATTGAAGGCCACCACAGGCACGCCGCAGGCCGACGCCTCGAGCAGCGTCTGCCCAAACGATTCAGCCCTGCCCGCGCTCACGAAAATGTCCGCAGCTCCATAGAGCAGCGGCATGAACCTCTCGTCCTGCACCAGGCCAAATGAGCGCGCCTTGACGTAGCGTTCCGATGACCTGCCGAACAGCACGACTTCGACGTTCGGCCGGCGCTGCAGGGCCTGATACACTTCCTCGAACAGCGGACCGCCCTTCCACTGATTGTCGACATCAACCGCACCCATCGTGATCACCAGCTTGTGCTGGTCGACACCCAACAGCCTGCGGGCCGCGACCTTGTCGACCGGCGCGAACAACGCTTCGTCCAATCCAAGGTGGACAACTTCGATGCGCGCATCGTCATGAAACCTCTGACGCGCGATCCCCCCTGTCCATCGGCTGTTGGCGATGAGCGGAACGCCACCAGGTCCGGCGAAAACGCTTCCGCGCATGTGCCATGCCTCGGCGATCTTGTCCGGCGCGAGCCTCGGATATTCATTCGGCGTTGGACACGTTGCGTCACAGCCGGTGCGGTACTTCACACAGGACCCGGGCTGAGCACATCGTCCAGTGGCGTAATAAACGTCGTGCATGTACGCAACGACAAGCGCCCCGGTCTGCTGCAAGGTTTTCAGCAGATCCACCGGCCAGTTCGCCCCATGGATATTCCCGACGATCACGACGTGCGGCCGGAATCCCGCGATCTTGGCCACCACCTGCTGGAGGACCCTCGCGGAATCCGGTCTGCTCCCGGCAAAGCCCCGTGCGTCGTGCACACCATGCCAATTGCCGAACGCCTTGACGCCAGTGACGGCAGGCGCGGCAGAATCGATGCCGGGCATCCAGGCCACTGCCGCCACGTCCCACCCGTTCAACAGCAGTGAAGCGGCTTGCCGCCGCTGGCCGATGCCAGCCCCGTACCGCAATCCAATGTCGTTGAGCAGGGCAACCCGGATGCGCCCCTTCTGTTTCAGCATGTCGCACAGGGATTTGCCATGCGAACCCTGCGGATGCTCCAAGCCCTTCAGATGCCGCTCGGCGCCCAGATACGGCGATCGCAAGGCAGGCTTCGCTTCCAACAGCAGAAAATTGGCGTCGAGGCCACTCTCAGCCTTCACCCGCGCCAAGGCATCCCGCGTGGAAGCGTCGCACACGGCAAGCACAATGTCATAGCGCGCAAGCGATGGCCGCTTGGGCAGGCGTTCGACGGGAGCCGTCCTGAAGGAGGCTTTGCCGCTTCGGCGCAGCAGCAGTTCGACTTGGGTAAGTTCAGGCGGCGCGCCGACGCACAGCACGCGTATGTCCTTCGCCCCGAGTTCCCACACGAGATCCAGGTCGGCAAGCGAGAGACCTCCGCCCACCGAGCGAGCGTCCAAAATGGCGCGCATTTTCCGGCTCAGCGCAGGCCGCCACCATCCCCGCCATCTCTCCGCCCGTATGCGGCATTCGGCCACGATGGGGATCAAGACGTGCCCAAAGGCCGGATACCGCGACAGGACTTTCCGAACTTCCCGATTACGCAGCCGCAGCCAGCTCACGACCGGGTTCTGCGACCTGCCCAGCCAACTTCGAAATTCCCTGTAGGCGCTCATCCATGGGCTCTATCTAGGCAACAGGCGGAGGCGGCGATCTCTAATTGCGATTCGCAGAGCGGCAAAAACGAAAGATCTGCCGAAGCGCTGCGGCAGCCACTTTCGTAGTCTTTCCCGATTCATTCCATGGTATATGAGATTACGAGATGCCGCCCCTTCAAACCTCGATGCAGACCAGCTTTCCCGCGCAAAAAGACCGGCCACTCCCGGCCCCGGCCGAGCCGAGGATCGCCGTCCTAATTCCATGTTTTAACGAAGAGATCGCCATCGGCAAGGTCGTCAGAGACTTTCGGAGCGCCTTACCGCTGGCCGCCATCTACGTGTACGACAACAATTCGACCGACCGCACGCTGGAGATCGCCGCGGCCGCAGGTGCAATTTGTCGACGTGAGCCACTGCAGGGAAAAGGTAACGTCGTGCGCCGAATGTTTGCGGACGTCGAGGCGGACGTCTACATCCTGGTCGACGGCGACGACACCTACGACGCGGCGAGCGCCTCCCGGCTGATCTCTCCCATCCTCTACGATCGGGTAGACATGGTGAACGCCGTCCGTATCACGAAAGTGACGGCGGCATTCCGCAAGGGCCACCGTTTCGGCAACGCTTTGCTGACCGGCATCGTGTCCGTGATCTTCGGCGATCGTTGCACCGACGTGCTGTCGGGATACCGCGCCGTGTCCCGCCGTTTCGTCAAATCCTTTCCGGCTTTGTCCCGCGATTTCGAAATCGAAACAGAGCTCACGGTGCATGCACTCGAGCTTCGACTTCCGATTGTAGAGATCGAGGCACCCTACCGCGAACGTCCGCCGGGATCATTTAGCAAGCTCAGCACCTACCGCGACGGCATTCGCATTCTGCGGCTTATCGCCATTCTGGTGAAAGAAGAAAGGCCGCTGCAGTTTTTCGGGCTCATCAGCCTCGTCATCTTCCTCGCCACTCTCGCCCTCGGACTTCCCATCGTATGGACCTATTACGAAACAGGGTGGGTGTACCGGGTCCCGACGGCGGTATTGGCCAGTGGCCTGGGTATCGTCAGCGTGCTGACCCTGATGACCGGCCTGATCCTCGATCCGGTGACGCGCGGGCGCCGCGAAAGCAAGCGGATGCACTACTTGTCATTGCCGTCTGCCGAATTCGAACCGCACCGCCAGCCGGACACGCTCTGAGAACAGCCGAGCGGCGATCGCGTTCGCCGTTCAGTCCATTCCGCGCGGCTTGCCGACGGGCACGTGCAGAAAGCGCTCGGCGAACTGATAGATGACCACCGCCGGGGCGACTTCCTTGACGAGATCGAAGTTGAAGCCCCCAAGGTTGTGGTGCGTCCACACGGGATCGCGGAACGTCTCGTAGAGGAAATTCGGACCGAGCACGTAATCGGTGAACGAATCTCCCAGGATCAGCAGCCGGGGTCGGTTCTGCAAATTGGTGCGGATTTCCGTCACTCGCCAAGGCCACCCCGGCCGCGATGTGGTCACACTGCCGATCTGACGTCCTGCTCGCGGCCGGAACCGCTCCACCGAGTAGTCCAGAACACCTTCCAGCGAGAGGAGCCGCGCCAGGTCAGCGGCAGGCGCTGTGTCGACGCTGACGTCGTAATCATCGATGGTCAACGCCGTCACGGTCGGGAAGCGCCTGCGCACGCGATCCATCAGCAGGTTGTACGCGACGAACGCGCCACGCTGGGTCCAGTGCGTGTCCCCTTCGAAATAGACCTGCTCGCCGAGTTGTTTGGCCTCGACGAGCGCAGCCCGCGGATCAATGAATTCGAGACTGGACGTCTTCAGCCGCGCGACCACTTGATCGAGCGGAGTCGTCGCGCCGGGCGAACGCGGATAGTCCGGCAGCTTTTCGGGATAGATCGTGTTCTTGTCAGGGGCGGCCAGGATGTAGAAGGCGATGCCACGCTTCTCCAGCCAATCGCGGTACGCTTCCATCTGGCGAACCCATGCGTCGACCTCCTCCCGCTTGAGGACGTAAGCGCCGGTGTGACGTTCGAGGCTCCGATCGCCCGTGTAGAACAGCCATCCATCCTTCCCGATGACGACGTCTTTCGAGCTGCTCAGCCCCATCCGGTAGCGCAGCAGGCTGTTGGCGTGCACGAGCTGGGCGCGCAGGCCGAAGCGGTCATTGACGTAGGCGTCCGCCAGGCGCGGCAGGTCCTTGATCTCCTTCAGCCGGTCGATCTTGGGAAACGGCGCGAGCGTGCGGTTCTCGCTGCTGGCCGCGCCGATGCCGAACAGCTGGGCGGCGGCGGGCACGAGCAGCACGAGGGCGAACAACAGGATCGTCAGCCACGCATCCAGCGCCTTGCGTTCGATCTCGGTCCTGGGATTGCTCTGCAACATGGCGCGCTAAAACCGGAAATAGATGAAGGGGTTGTAGGCGCCACCCGCCAGGCTGAGCGTGACCAGCGCGAGCAGCGCGGCCGCGCCCGCGAGCTGCCCCACCCGCACCGGTCCGGCGACGAGCCTGTCCGCGAGCGCGCGGCCCCAGCGCGCGCCCCACGGCCCGGCCGCGAGCACGCCGGCGCCCATGGCGAGGAGCACGTCGAAGCCGAGGAAGCGATGCGGCGACGGCGCCACCGCGGGATCCGCGCCGAAGCCGGCCATGGCCGTGAGATAGTGCACGGCGCCCCCCAGCGTGTCGGCGCGGAACAGCGCCCAGGTCGCCATCACCGCCAAAAGAACGTAGCCGTGCCGGACCACGGGCCCCGCCCGCTCGAGCACGCGCGCGAAGCCGATCCGCTCGAACACAAGGAACGCGCCATGCGCGGCGCCCCAGGCGACGAAATTCCAGGCCGCCCCGTGCCACAGGCCGCACAGCAGGAACACGACCCACAGATTGAAATAGGTGCGCGCGGGCGAGACGCGGTTGCCGCCGAGCGGAATGTAGAGGTAGTCGCGGAACCAGGACGACAGCGAGATGTGCCAGCGCCGCCAGAAATCGGTCATCGAGCTCGCGATATAGGGATAGTTGAAGTTGATCGGGAAGTTGAACCCGATCATCAGCGCGAGACCGATGGCCATGTTCGAATAACCGCCGAAATCGTAGTAGATCTGCAGCGTGTAGCAGACGATGCCGATCCAGGAGAGCGGCGTCGAGAGCTGATCCGGCGGCAGCGCGAAGATCTGGTCCGCGCTCGCCGCCACCGTGTTCGCGATCAGCACCTTCTGGGCGAGCCCGACGATGAAGATCTTGATGCCGGCGGCCGCACGGTCGGCCGAGACCACCGGCTTGTGGATCTGATGCGCGATGGTCTTGAAGCGGATGATCGGCCCGGCGACGAGCTGCGGGAACATCGCGATATAGACGGCAAGGTCGCGCAGGCTGCGCTCGGCGCGCATGTCCTTGCGGTAGATGTCGATGAGATACGACAGCGAATGGAACGTGTAGAACGAAATGCCGAGCGGCAGCGGCAGGTGGTTGATGCGCACGTTCTCCGGCGCAATGCCGAACGTCCTGACCAGAATGCCGCCGGTGACGTTGAGCAGCGGTTGCAGCGCGAACGTGCCGTACTTGAAGATGACGAGGGGCGCGAGGTTCGCGACGATCCCGAGCGTGACCCAGCGCAGCGCGGCGCGCGGGTCGCTAGCGCCTTCGATCCGCAGGCCGAGCCAGAAATTCAGGCAGATCATCACCAGCAGGAGCGGGATGAAGATCGGCTCACCCCAGGCATAGAAGATCAGGCTGAAGACGAGCAGCGCGTTCTTGCTGAAGCCACTGGCAATGAAGGCGAGGAAGAACAGCGGCAGGAAGTAGAACAGAAATATGATGCTGCTGAAGACCATCGCGCCGTAACGGAGTTCCCCCTACTGTGTCTGCGCAAGGCAGACGAGACGCGACGCAGAAACAGCCTCTGAGCAAAGCGAACGACAGACATCAAATGCGCCTCGACGCGCCATGTCAAATGTCCCCAACATGCGCAGACCGAACGCTTGTGCGCACCGCATCCTTTTCTGGTCTTGATCCTAAATCACATCGGATCGCGCGGGCGCAGGATGATCGCGATGTTGGAGCTGAAGGGACCGCAGGCAATGCCGGTGTATCGGATATCCGGGGCCATGGAGGCAGCCCATTCGGACCGCAGCAACGAGGCGCTGAGGAATTCCAGATTCTCACGCCGGCTCCAGTGATCGCGCTTCGTGCCGCGGAGAACCCACCGGAACAATGGCGGCAGGAAGTGCAACACGGGCAGCGCGGTATGATGCTCGACCGGAAACCACCGGTTGGGCACCGTCATGTACAGGCCGCGCGCCACCCGCAACGCGTCGAGCAGAAAGAAACGACGCTGCTCCGGCCCGCCCACGTGCTCGAGCACCGCGTTGGAATAGGCGATGTCGAACGACTTGTCCGGAAAGGGCAACGGCTCGTGCGGCTTGATCGAGACGTAGTTCACGTCCGGGTTGGCGGCGCGGAGTTCGGCGCCATCGCCGATGCCGGCGCAGGTGATGTTGCGCTTGTAGGGATACATCTTCTCGAGGAAGTTCGCCTCGCCGGTCTCGTGCTCGGACGCGCCGATGTCGAGGATGGTCGTCTGGGCCGTCGGCTGCATCTGCGCCATGAACAGGCGGAACATCTGCGTGCGCGCATAGGCCAGCACGCTGGTGGCGCGCGGGACCTTTTCCGTCGCTTCGTAATAGACCGCGTCGTCCGCAGGCATCGCGGAGCCCCCTCTCGCCCAGCGCCAGCTTCCGCGCCGAGCGCGACGTTCATCGCCCATCGACCCGCCCATTGCAAGCTGGCGCGCCGCGCGCGAACGCGGCCTGCAGTGCGGGTGCTCGGCCATCTGCCGCCCGGCGCAAGCGGTTGTCCCGGGAGTTCCCAGGCGCGCCGCAGGTGCTTGGCACGGCCGCGCCGCGGCGACCTACTCGCCCGGTGACCATGGGATGATCCCGCGCATGAGCAGTCCGATTGCAGCACGAGGAATGCACCGCCCGCCGCCGGCTGCGCGGCCAACCGGCTGGGTGCGGGGCGCAGTCCGGCCCGGGCACCAGCCAACGTATGTCATTCTCCCTCGGAATTCCCTCATTCGCGCCGCCGCCCGACGGCCGCCGGTATCATGGCCGGGTCGCGGATGCGGCTTTCGAACCGAAAGCGTGCTACCTGCTCCGCCATGAAAGGACGTTGCTGACATGTGCGGCATAGCCGGCCTCTGGCGGCTTGCGGGCGCCTCCGACGCGGATCCCGCCGCGTCGGCCCTGCGCATGGCCGCGGCCATCGCGCACCGCGGACCCGACGGCCACGACGCCTGGGGCGACCCGGCGGCGGGGATTGGCCTTGGCCACCGGCGCCTCGCGATCATCGACCTGTCGCCGACAGGCGCCCAGCCGATGCATTCGGTCAGCGGACGCTACGTCATCACCTACAACGGCGAGGTCTATAACTTTCCGGAGCTGCGCCGCGAGCTGCAGGCGCGCGGACACACCTTCCGCGGCACCTCCGATACCGAGGTAATGCTGGCGGCCTGCGAGGAATGGGGGCCCGAAGCGGCGCTCCAGAAATTCCTCGGGATGTTTGCCTTTGCCCTCTTCGACCGGCAGGAGCGGACGCTGCGCCTGGTGCGCGACCGTCTCGGCGTCAAGCCGCTGTATTGGACCATCACGGACGGCCTCCTGCTGTTCGGCTCCGAATTGCGCGCGCTGATGGCGCATCCCCGCTTCAAGAAAACCGTGGACCCCGAAGCCATCGATGCGGTCGTGCGCCTGAGCTACGTCCCGGCGCCCGCCACGGTGTTCAGGGACGTATTCAAGCTGCCGCCCGGATCGATCCTGACCATCCGCCCTGGCCAAGAGCCGGCCCTCACACGGTATTGGAACCTCGTCGAGGTCGCCAACCGGGCGCCCCGCCCTTGGAAGCCGGCGGAAGCCATCGAGGCGATCGACGCGCTCCTGCGCGACTGCGTGGCACGCAGGCTGATCTCGGACGTGCCGCTGGGAGCGTTCCTTTCGGGCGGAACCGACTCCAGCGCCGTGGTGGCGCTGATGCAGCATGTCTCGAACCAGCAGGCGAAGACCTACACCATCGCCATCGAAGACAAGACCTTCGATGAATCCGCGCAAGCGCGCGCGGTGGCCAGCCATCTCGGCACCGACCACACCGAAGTCACGCTCGCCCCTGACGCAGCCGTCGGGCTCGTCGACAAGATCGCGGACTGGTTCGACGAGCCCTTCGCCGATGCCTCGCAGCTGCCCACGTTTCTCGTCTCGCAGGCAACGCGCGCCCATGTGACAGTGGCGCTTTCGGGGGACGGCGGCGACGAACTGTTCGCCGGCTATCCAAAATACGCGATATTGGAGCGCATCTGGCGTTATGCAGCGCTGCTGCCACGGCCGGCGCGGATGGCGGCCGCTGGACTGCTGACGGCGTCACCGGCCGCCCTTCTGCGCCTGTCCGCCGCGTTCGTCGATCCAGCCCGGGGAGAGCGCATCGGAGAGAAGGCGCGCCGTATCGCGGCGGCACTGGCGGCCGAGGGCATCGACGATGCGGCGGCCGCGGTTGCCACGGTCGGCCTCGATGCCCCGGGACTCGTCAACGATGCGACGGGGTCCTGTGGGCTTGCGCGTCCCGCGGACCTAGGCATGGGCGATATCGTGTCGCGCATGCAGGTCCAGGATATGCTGACCTACCTGCCCGACGACATTCTCACCAAGGTCGACCGCTGCAGCATGGCTGTATCCCTCGAGGCGCGTGAACCCCTGCTCGATCATCGGCTCATCGAGCTCGTGTGGTCGATGCCCGCGCCGCTGCGCCGCGGCAACGGCCGATCGAAATACCTGCTGCGCGAGGTCCTGGCCCGCTACGTCCCGCGTGAGTTGACCGACCGGCCAAAGCGCGGATTCTCGATCCCGGTCGGCGCTTGGCTCTCAGGACCGTGGCGAGACTGGGCGGAAGGCCTGTTGGAGCCGCAAGGCCTTGCCCGTTTCTTCGATGCGGCACGTGTGCGCTCGCTCTGGCAGCAGCATGGGCGGGGCCAGGACCACGCCACGGCGCTGTGGAACATCCTGATGGTTCAAGCATGGGCGCGACAATGGCTCTGAGCAGGCGTCCTCCGCGCGTCCTCTACGTCGTGACGGAAGATTGGTATTTCCTGTCGCATCGCCTTCCTATGGCCCGCGCGGCCAGGGCGGCCGGATTCGACATCCACGTGGCGACCAACGTCGGCTCCGGTGCTGCGGCAATCGAGCGTGAGGGCTTCACGCTTCATCGCGTGCCGTTCACGCGCGGACGTCTCTCGCCGATGGGCAACCTCGCAACGATCAAGGCCTTGCGGTCGGTCCAGCGTAAGGTGCGGCCGGAGATCGTTCACAGGGTGGCTCTCCAGCCGGTGGTGCTCAGCGCACTCGCCGGGATCGGTCTGCCCGCCGCCTCGGTCAATGCCATCACTGGCCTGGGTCATTCCTTTATTGCCGACAGCATCAAGGCCCGCGTCGCCCGCGCGGCGATCGCAGGCACGCTCCGGGCGCTGATCAACCGCCGGGGGAGCATCGCGCTCGTGCAGAATCCGGACGATGCGCAATTGCTGGCCGGCATGGGGTTCGCGCCGGGCCGTGTGGCCCTGATCCCGGGATCGGGCGTCGATACCACCCGCCTTCAGGCGTCTGCCGAGACGCCGGGCCCGATCACCGCGGCGTTCGTTGGTCGATTGCTCGACGACAAGGGTATCCGCCCGCTGGTGGCTGCAATGGGCCTGCTGCACGCGCGCGGGATCAATCTCGAACTGCTGATCGCCGGAACGCCCGATCCCGCCAACCCGGGCTCAATCACACGGCGAGAGATCGCGGCCTGGAGCAGCCAGCCGGGCATTACATACCTGGGGCACATGCACGACATCGCGGCGGTCTGGGCGCGCGCACACATTGCGGTGCTGCCATCACGCCGCGAGGGCCTCCCCAAAAGCCTGCTGGAAGCCGCGGCGTGCGGCCGGCCAATGGTCGCGACCGACGTGCCGGGGTGCCGCGAGGTGGCGGTCGCCGAGAAAACCGGCCTCCTGGTTCCTCCCGATGACCCACCTGCGTTGGCGCAGGCGCTCGAAAGGCTGGCGTGTGATGCGCACCTGCGTCAACGTATGGGCCAGGCAGCACGCGAGATGGCGGAAACGCGGTTTTCTGAAGTCGCCATCGGCCGTGCCACCGTTGACCTCTACCGTACGCTTATCGACAAGTCGCGCTGACCATCCGGCTGCTGACTCTCCATGATGACACCGTCCATCGCGCTGCTCCTTCCCGTGGTGGCAGCGTTCATATCCGCCGCGCTGATCGTAGTCTTGCAGCCATTACTGGCACGCTACGCGATGGCGCGTCCGAACGCTCGTTCGTCGCACGTAGTCCCGACCCCCCAAGGCGGCGGCATTGCGGTGGTGGCCGCCACGATTGCGGTGGCGGTACCAGCGCTGGCGATGTCATCACCGCCGCCGGCGGACCTCTCCCAGATCTTGATTCTCTGTGGGTCGGCCGCGTGTCTCGCCGTCGTTGGCGCGATTGACGACATCCGTACGATCGATGCGATACCACGCCTCGTCATGCAGTTCGTCGCAGTCGGCGTCGTGATCGGCCTGCTGCCCGACGATATCCACATCGTGCCCTCCCTGCCGCTCTGGCTCGAACGCATCATGCTGATGGTCGGCGGCGTGTGGTTCGTCAATCTCACGAACTTCATGGACGGCATCGATTGGATGACCGTCACGGAAACCGTGACAATCGTCGTCGGCCTGCTGCTGCTCGCATTCATGGGAATGCTGCCATTAGGTCCCGCTGTGGTCGCGCTCGCGCTGCTCGGCGCAATTCTCGGGTTCGCGCCATTCAACAGGCCGGTGGCGAAGCTCTTTCTCGGCGATGTCGGCAGCCTGCCGCTGGGTCTGATCGTATTCTGGCTGCTGGTGCAGCTCGCAGATAACGGGCAGATCGCGGCTGCGGTGATCTTGCCATTGTATTATCTCGCGGATGCGACCATCACATTGCTCGTCCGCATCGGGAGGCGCGAGCCCATCATGCAGGCGCACCGCGGCCACTTCTATCAGCAAGCCACTGCCCTGGGCCTGAGCGTCCCGCAGGTCATCGCACGCATCGCGATATTGAACGGCTTGCTGATCATCCTCGCGCTCCTATCCGTAGCGATCGACGGAGCGGCCGTCGATGCCGCTGCGATCGGCGTTGGCTGCCTGGCAGTGGCATTGCTGTTGCGGCGGCTGGCCAAGGGTAAGAATTGATGCGCGTCCTGGTGACCGGCGCATCCGGCTTTGTGGGACGCGAGACGGTCCGTACGCTGGCGCAACGCGGACATGAGGTACGGGCGGCCAGCCGCCGCGGCATCGGAATCCCGGGCGGCGTTGCCGCCGCCGCGCACGGCGACATTTCCGATATCGACTGGTCGCGCATGCTCGCCGGCTGCGACGCCGTAGTCCATCTGGCCGGGATCGCGCATATCAGTGCAGGTATCCCGGAGGCCACCTACGATCGCATCAACCATCAGGCCACACGCGCCCTGGCCCATGCGGCTGCGCGCGAGGGGATCAAGCGATTCGTTCTAATGTCGTCAATCCGCGCACAAAGCGGACCTGCCGCCGACCACGCACTGACCGAGGATGAACAGGCCAACCCGACCGATGCCTATGGGCGATCGAAGCTTGCCGCGGAGAGAGCCGTCGAAGAGACACTCCTTCCCTACACGATGTTGCGGCCCGTGGTCGTCTATGGACCGGGCGCCAAAGGCAACGTCGCGACGTTGTTGCGCCTCGCCGCGCTTCCAATGCCGCTGCCGTTCGGAGCTCTCCTCGGCCGGCGCTCGCTGGTCAGCCTCGCTGCACTCGTCGATGCCATCGATTTCTCCCTTCAGCACGCGCCGCCGCGCCAGACCTACATCGTAGCGGACCGCGCGCCGGTCTCGCTGCCGCAGATGATCGCGGCGCTGAGACACGGACTGGGTCGGCCGCCGGGGCTCTTTCCCGTACCGCCTTCCGTGTTGAAGCTTCTGCTGCGAGTTGCCGGAAAGGCGGATCTCCTGGAGCGTATTGACGGTGACCTGATCGCCAGTCCGGCCAAACTGATCGAGGCCGGCTGGCGCGGCGCAACCGACAGTGCCACCGCCCTTGAGCACCTCGCCCGGACAACGGTCTCTGCCGGAAGGTGACTGTCAGACCGCCTGTTTGCGCGACGCAGCCGGGTCTCCGCGCAGCATCCAGTCGAGCACGCCCCGCTCGCCGCGCGCGATGGCATGATCGAGGTTTTCAAGCCAGCCCCGCACGGTTTCGAGCGATGGTTGTGCCGGCCGCGCGGCGACGATGCCCGGCATGCCGATATCGGTCACCGGTTCCTCCGAGGCGAACAGGATCTCGTTGAGCCGTTCCCCCGGCCGAACCCCGGTGAACACGACTTCGATGTCGCGGCCCGGCTCCAGCCCCGAGAGGCGGATGAGACGCTCGGCCAAGTCCACGATCTTCACCGGCTGGCCCATGTTCAAGACGTACACGCCGACCTCGCCGGCCTCTGGACTAAGCGCGTGTGTGGCCGACGTGATCACGAGGTCGCAAGCCTCGCGGATGGTCATGAAGTAGCGAACCATGTCCGGATGCGTGACGGTTACGGGGCCGCCGGCCTCGATCTGTGCCTTGAACTTCGGCACTACCGATCCGTTTGACGCCAGAACGTTCCCGAACCGGACGGAGATGAGGCGCGTTGGCGACGACGAGGACGCGTGGGCAAGATCCGCGTCGAGCGCCTGGCAATACATCTCAGCCAACCGTTTCGTCGCGCCGAGCACCGACACCGGCTCGATCGCCTTGTCAGTCGAGATCATCACCATTGCTTCGGCATGCGCCGCCACCGCGGCATCGGCGACATTCACAGAGCCGAAGACATTGGTCCGCACCCCTTCGCCCCAGTCGCGCTCGAGAATCGGGACATGCTTGAGCGCCGCTGCATGAAACACGAGGTCGGGCTTGAACTCGGCCGTCAGCTTGAAGATACGGTCGCGATCGCGCACGTCGGCAATTCGGCCTTCGATCCGGCTCGCGGACAGCTTGCCGTGCAGCATCTCCATGACCGCGTGAAGCGCCGGCTCGGAGTTCTCCAGCACCAGCAGGCGGGCGACACCGAAGGTGACGAGGCGGTCGCATATCTCCATGCCGATAGAACCACCGCCGCCGGTCACGATGGCCGACTTTCCACGGGCGAAGTTCTCCAAACGGCGATAATCGATCCTGACGCTGGGCCGTACGAGCAGATCCTCCACGTTGACGGGCGCCAGACGTAACGCATCGCCGCCTTCGTCGAGTGACGGCAGACGACTGGTCGTCAGTCCGAGCCGCCGCGCGCGCATCAGCAGGCTTTCGGGCGCCGCGTCCGGCGCGAGCGCGCTCGCCGTCATGACCAGACGTGTCACGGTGGTGCCGCGGGCGGCGAGGTCGGCCACCACGCGCTCAATATCGCCATAGTCGCCAAGCACCGGCACGCCACGGATGGCTTGGCCTTGATCGGCCGAAGAAGATGAGAGAATGCCGACCGGACGGATCTTGCTCACCGCTCCGCTCTCGACCGACCGCACGAGCACATCCGCATCCGCGGCACGTCCGACGATCAGGGTGGGAGGCGCTGCCACGTCACGAGCGCGCACCAGGGTGCGGGTATACCGAAAATATCTGTAGGCAACGCGAGGTCCCGCCAGGAAGACGACCTGCAGGAACCAGTACAGAACGATGGTGATCTTGCCGAAAAAGAATGTCCCATAAAGATTGGGCGACAGCAGCACGTAGTCGAGCGCCAGCAGGCCGACGGCAAGCACGGTGGCCGCCTTGAGGATCTGCACGAACTCCGGCAGCGAGGTGAATCGCCATTTCGACTTCTGCAGGCCGAAGGCGAGGTACACGCCACCTGCGCAGAACACGACCACCGGCAGTAGGACGACGAGGATGTCGTGCCGCTGATCGATGAAAGCTTCCTCAAACCGTATGTAGAATGCCGCCAGCACAGCCAGCGCGGTCACGAGCAGGTCGTGCGCCAGAATCAGCCACATGCGCGGCGTGAATTTCGCCAGACCAATCATCATCCCACCCGCTGCGAGCCCGGCCCGCCTCCGGCGGTTCTAACCCATGATCGAGAAAATTGCAGGTGTTTCAATGGCGCCTCGCCAAAGCCGCACCACACAGACCGGCACCGCCAGCGGGCTCGTCCGTGCCCATCCGTCATACCCGACCAGCCGCACGACGAAATGCAAGCGCCTGATCGACAGCAGGCATGACCGAGGAAGGAAGAAGCTCATCCAGGCATCGGCTGCGGCTTTCGCGGTGGAGGTCACATCCCTCGCTCTGACAGGGAAGGCAGGGAAGCGGGTTCTGGACCAGCCAGACATTGCCCCGCTGCTGAACGTGAGCGGCGGCTTGCCATGGTTGCGCGAGTCCATCTTTCGGCCACGGGCCCCACAGACGAGGATCCGTCGGCCCATAGAGCGCCACGGTCGGCGCGCCCGCCGCCGCGGCGAGATGCGTGACGGACGTATCCGGTCCGACAAAAACCTGTGCCTGTGCAAGCAGCGCCGAAATCTCGTGCCAGGTGAGCGCGCCGTCCACGCGCGCAACGGCGGGGGCGGCCGCCAGCAACTCATCCAGATAGGCTCGTTCCACCGCCGCAGGTCCCCCGGTCACCAGGACCTTCAAATTCCGATCGGCGAGTTCACGAATCAAGGTGCGCCAGCCATCAACCGTCCAGCGCTTGTAGCGAAACATCGGCGTTGGATGGATCATCGCATATGCCGTGTCGGGGATGAGGTCGTCGCGCACGGGGCGAGCCGGGCAAACAACCTCGCCGACGCGGGCTACACCGAGGGCGTCAGCCAGCCGCAGCGTTTCCTCGACCCGATGCAACCCCTCGCCCACCGATACGGGCCGCGTGAGCAGAGCGCGCTTGATGCGATCGATGGCTCGCGCCGATCCCGCCGGACCGACACTCACCCTGCCTGCCAGGACGGCGAAAAAAGTCGGCCGATCGCCCCCCTGCGTCGAGACGGCAATGTCGTAGCGACGCGCAAGGCGCGCCGCCAACATCAAACTTTCCTGAGCGGTCGGACGCGCCGGCATCGCGAGAACACGATCGACGTCGGGATTGCCGGCCAAGATCGCCGTCGTATCGCTGAAGACCAACACGTCGATGCGCGCATTCGGCCAGGCGCGCCGAATGCTTCGGATCAGCGGCGTCGTGAGCAGCACATCACCTAGACGGCGCAGGGCGACCACCAGAACGCGCGTCGGGGCAACCGGGACGGCCGTCATGATTTGGTTTGTGCGCGCCGGCGGATAACCATGCCGCCCACGATGCCGACTCCGAGGACGTAAAGCCAGCCGTGGGTGAAGTCGAAAAGATGCGAATTGAACAGCGAGCCAACGACGTTCTGAACCACGACCGCGAGCCCGATCCATTCCAGAGCGCCAGCCCCAACAAACAACCACATGTGGGCCACCCAGAGCGCAACCAGCACCGCTATACCGATGCACCCCAGCTGTATCCCAACCGCGAAAACCTGATTGTGCGGATTGGATGCCTGTTCCCGCGCCGGATCGGCGGCACTGCGCCGAAACATCTCACGTATCGAGCCGGTCCCGTGCCCGATCAGTGGCGCGCCCGCTATGAATGCCACCGATTGCCGCCAGAAATAGAGCCGGGCACCGACCGACGTGTCGGCCGAGGGATCGCTTGCCTCGATCTCCGCCGGAATATGGACGACGCGTTCGCGCAGGTAGGGGGACGACGTCCAGGCGAGTACGGCACAGAGAACGACGCTCGTGAAGAACACAAGCAACTGAAGACGAGTGAAGTGCCTCAGCCCGAGCAATGCCAACAACACAGCCAACGTCACAAGCGTCGTGCGGGCCGTCGCGACGAACGCCACGTTCAGCAGGAAGACGACCCCTACAGCGGCCATGCCCAGCGCATGACGCCATTGTTCACATCTCGATGCAGTCACCGCGCGATCAAACAGCACCAGCGCGCAGAGAGCGAAAATTCCACTCTGAATCACGTAATCCTTGACGGGCACCCCCCGCGGAAATCCGCGCGAGGGCAAATCGGAGAAGATGAGCACCAGCCACGAATAGGCGAGCAGGACAGTTGCCGATACGAAAAACGCTTTAAGCGGCCACTCGCCGTGATCCGATCGGGCAAATTGAAACAGCAGCAGCGGGATCGCGAGGAACTTCGCGAACTGCGCAAGGCCTGCGATCCGCTCGTTCCACGGCAAGTTGCCTCCCCATGCCAGCCCAAGCGCTGCCAGGAGAAATAAGGCGACCGGGAGCCACGCCGCAGGCATGGCGAAGATTCGCCTGAGCGAGGCCACATCGAGGGTTGGCAGCAGGGCCACAAGCCACAGCGCGGCTAAGATGCTGGTCGCCGAGGTCGACCACGGCAGAGACGCCGCAAGCGCTGCCGCCAGCCAATCGGCACTTCGCTCGAAACGCAAGCGGCTGAACGGACCGGCAACCGGAAGCGCAATCATGAGACGGCTGGCTGCGCGTGCAGGAACTGCGGTTTGTTGCGCTCGATCTCCTCGACCAAATCCGACAGCCCCACTTGCGCGCGCACGCGCTTGCCGGAGCGCAACTCGGCGAGCCGGCGCTCGTTGTCGGACAGCATCGAGCGGTCCGCTTCCGGATGCCACAAGTGCAGCACCGCGGTGGCGAAACGGCCGTCCTTGCGCCGCACACCGTTGCGGATCATGCGGATGAAGATGTCGGAATCCTCACGGCCCCATCCAGTGAATGCCGCGTCGAACCCGTCGATTGCATCAAGATCGCTGCGCCAGAACGCCATATTGCTTCCGCGCGCCCCAGTCCACCGGCGCGGCTGACGCTTGCGGAAACGACCGAACGCCATCCCAAAGAGTGGAGAAAGACGATTGACCTCTCCACGAACCCGGCAGCCGACCCAGGTCCAGAAGCCCCAATGCTCCGGCTCGAGAGCGTCCCTCAAGATGCGTTCTGTCAAAGTCTGCGACAGCAGCACGCGGTTGCCGGTAACGAACCAGCCTTTTTCCATCAACCGGCGGTGCGCCGCTACGAAGTCCGGACGCGGAATGCAATCTCCATCCAGGAAGACGCAATAAGCACCGCTGCTGATGCGAATTGCGCGGTTCCTGATCTCGGCAAGACGAAAGCCCCGATCAGGATGCCATGCATGCTTGATCGGAACGGCGGCCTTGCGGGACCAGGCGGCGACGAGCGCGCCGGTTTCCTCCTCCGACCCGTCGTCGGCGACGATGACCTCGAAATTACGATCGGTCTGCACCGACAGCGCCCGCAAGCAAGCGCCCAGCGCATCAGGCCGGTTATAGGTCGCCACGATCACCGAAATGAGGGTCGTCACAGCGTGCGCCTCGCGAACCATGCCTTCATGTAGCGATAATAGCTGCCTTCAGCATTCGCCGCTGCCTGCAGAAAGCCCTCCTTGCCGTCGAGGAACCCGAGCCGCATGACGTACACGCGGATAAAGGTCCACAGTCCGTGGCCGATCCCGCTCATAAACGTCACCCGGCGCCCCGATGCCAGCAGCATCTGGGCGCCCGCGGTGGAATAGCGGTCGATGCGGTCCAGCGCCTCTTCCAGCCGCGTTACGGCATCGTGCAGCAGAACGGCATCCAGACGACCGACGGAGCCGGTGCAGACGACGCGCTCGTGCACCAAGTCGTCGGAAAAACGCGCTTTGCCGCGACGGAACAGGCGAAGGACATAGTCGGGGAAGAATCGACCCATCTCGCGCCCCAGAAAGCGCGAGACGCGGCGAATTTCGTAGCCGTCGTGCTGCGGCGCTTCGATCGCAGCCTGGATGCCGCGAGCCAGTTCGGGGGTCACGCGTTCGTCCGCGTCGATGGACAGCACCCAGTCCCCCTGGGCCAAAGACAGAGCGAAGTTCTTCTGCGGGCCAAACCCCTTCCAATCGTGCTGCACCACCCGGGCGCCTTTGCCAGCCGCAATCGCGAGGGTCGCATCGGTGCTGCCGCTGTCGACGACGATCCGTTCATCGCAGAATGCGAGCGCGTCAAGGCACGACCCGATATTCTCCGCCTCGTTCTTGACGATGATGATCGCGCTCAGCCGCGGCATGTCAGATCTTTGCGGCAGTCGGCGCAACCGCCCTCGCCTCGGCCTTGGCGCCGTTTCCGGATCGCCGCACAATCGCGCTGGTCGAGTGACCGGGCAGCAAGTCGATGATCACGACCTCCCCGCCTTCGGCTTCAACGATCTCGCGGCCCACCACATCCTCGACGCGGTAGTCACCGCCTTTGATCAACACCTTGGGCTTGAGCCGCGAGATCAACTCGAGCGGCGTGTCCTGCTCGAACACGACGACCAGGTCCACGGCTTCGAGCGCCGCCAGCACGTCGGCGCGAGCATGAACATCCTGGATCGGCCGGTCGGGACCCTTGAGACGCGCGACCGAGGCGTCGCTGTTGAGGCCGACGACCAGTCGATCGCAGGTGGCCCTCGCCTCCGCCAGGACCTTGACGTGGCCGGGGTGCAGAATGTCGAAGCAGCCATTGGTGAAACCGACGCGAAGATCCTGCCCGCGCCACTCACGCACGCGCTCGTCAGCGATGCCCCAGTCGAACACAATCTTCTCTTCGGCCGCGAGCGCCGCCGCCGGCAGCACGCGGGCACGCAGTTCGGCCGGGGTCACGGCTGCGGTTCCCCGCTTGCCAACTACGACCGAAGCGGCTGCATTGGCAATGCGCATCGCCTGTTCGAAGTCCGCGCCTACCGCAAGCATCGTCGAGAGCGCCGCAACCACGGTATCGCCTGCACCCGAGACGTCGCGCACCTTGACCGGATAAGCCGGTACGTGGACCGGCTCCGCTCCTTCCACGTGCAGGAACATCCCGTCCTCGCTCAGGGTCGCCAGCACGGCGCCACACTCGAGCGTGCGCGCGAGGTCGGCGGCGGCGGCCGCAATCTCAGCATTGCTCGTGACCGGACGGCGCGTGTGGTCGGATAATTCCTTGCGGTTGGGAGTGATAATGGTCGCACCCCGGTAAACGCCATAGTCATGCGCCTTCGGATCCACAATGACCGGCTTGTCGAGCTTGCGCGCTTCCTCGATCACCGCGCGCACCACACGCGGCGTGAGCACGCCTTTGGCGTAGTCGGAAAGGACAACCGCGCCGACGCGCGGCAGCGCAGTCACCGCTGCCTCGATCAGCTGATCCTCGATTTCGCCCGAGACCGGCGCTGCGACCTCCCAGTCGGCACGTAGCAGGTGCGCTGAATAGTGCTCGGAGACGAAGCGCACCTTGCGAGTGGTCGGACGCGACCGATCGGTCACGAGGTGTGCATCGATGGCGGGCTTGAACTCCTCCAAGGCTTTTCGCGCTGATCCGCCAGCCTCGTCCTCGCCCACGACGCCCACAAAAACGCAGCGAGCGCCCAGGCTCATGACGTTGCGCGCAACATTGCCCGCACCGCCGATCACGGTATCAGAGCGCTTGATCGTCAGGATGGGCGTCGGAGCCTCCGGCGAGACGCGCAGTACGTCGCCATAGACGAACTCGTCGAGCATGAGGTCCCCAACGCAAAGTATGCGTTGCGCCATCACGAGCCTTAGAGCATCCGCCACATTGAACATACGTGTCTCGCCTCTAGCGAAACCGGTCGGGTTGATCGAGGAACGTGCGAACGTAGCGCCCGACCCCTTCCTCGAGGGAGGTGAACCCTGCATTGTAACCGGCGCGCCGCAGGTTATCGACCGAAGCCTCGGTGAAATACTGATAGCTGTCGCGAATCGCTTCGGGCATTGCAACGTATTCGATGTTCGGCGACCGTCCGAGCGCTGCGAACATCGAGGAGATCAGGTCGCGGAACGAACGCGCCGCCCCCGTGCCGACATTGAATATGCCCGAGATCGACGGCGTCGCCAAAAGCCAGTTCACCACCGCCACCACGTCATCGACGTATATGAAATCGCGACGCTGGTCACCGTCCTCGATGCCCGGGCGATGCGACTTGAAAAGCCTCACGGGCTTACCCGCCTTGGCTTCGTCGAAGCACTTGGCGACCAGGCTCATCATCTCGCCTTTGTGGTACTCGTTGGGCCCGAACACGTTGAAGAACTTCAAGCCCGCCCATTGCGGCGGAAGCTTATGCCCTTTGCTGGCACGGTCGACGACGGCAAGATCGAACAGCTGCTTGCTCCAGCCATAAAGGTTCATCGGCCGCAGGCGCCGCAGGGCCGCAGGCCGCCAATCGTCGATGAAGCCTGCTTGGCCGTCGCCATAGGTCGCCGCTGACGAGGCGTAGATAAACGGCGTGCGCGTCTCGGTGCACCAATCCAGCAGCGCCAGCGAAAAGCGGAAGTTCGTCTCGATCACGGCGTCCCCGTCCTGCGCCGTGGTCGCCGAGATCGCTCCCATGTGAATGACAGCCTCGAGCTTGCGGCCGTGCAGCCAACGCATCAAGTCGGACGGCGGCACGAAATCCGCCAGCTCTCGCTTTTGGAGATTGCGCCACTTGCCGTCCTTGCCCAGAACGTCGTTGACGACAACATCAGTCCGGCCGGCGTCGTTGAGGCTGGCGACGACGTTGGACCCGATAAAGCCGGCCCCGCCGGTCACCAATAACATTGTACCTGCCGTGTCGATGCTGAAGTTCTGCAACCTTTGCCGTAGTCTGCCGGGCAGCGCAATATTCGGTCCGCACCTGCGGTAAACGGCCCGCGGCAATCATCCAGCAAAAATGCGAAAACAATCAAATACTTCGCGCGGAGCCTCAGGGCTGGACGCAGCCCCCGTCCTGATCGTTCCGTATCAGTGGATCGGGGATTTCGTGCGCTGCCATTCGGTGGTCAAGCTGTTGAAATCACAAGATTCCGAACGGCCGATCGATGTCCTGGCCTCGTCCAATGCCGCGCCTTTGCTGGATTATATGCCCGGTGTCCGCAAAGGCATCGTCTGCGACCTCCCACGAAGACGGCTTGCGCTCCGGCGTCAATGGGCACTGGCGCGCCGCTTGCGCCAGGAGAGCTACGGCCAGGTCCTGGTCATGCCGCGAACCTGGAAAGCTGCCCTCGCGCCCGCGCTCGCTGGCATTCCGCACCGGACCGGCTTCGTCGGCGAGTGGCGATTCGGGTTGCTCAACGACCTGCGCTTCGGCGAGCGAAAGCTGCCACGCATGATCGACCAATGCTCGGCTCTCGCGCTTCCGCCCGACGCGCAACTGCCGTCTGATTGGCCGCTGCCCGAACTGGTCGTGCCGTCCTCCGAGCTCGCCGCCTGGCGCCAGCGCACCGCGCCGCACGCCGTTCGCACGGCGGCGATCGCGCCGGGGGCGGTTGGGCCCTCCAAGCGGTGGCCAGCCACCTACTACCGCGAGCTCAGCGCGGCGCTCGCCCGCGACGGCGTGGAGGTCTGGGTTGTTGGCGGCCCCGGCGAAAAGGCGCTGGCACAGGAGATCGCGCAGGGGCTTGCGGGGGTCCGGGATCTGACCGGCCACGATCTGCGGAACGCGATTCTCGCGCTGGCCGCCGCCGATGTTGCCGTTTCCAACGACTCGGGACTGCTGCATGTCGCGGCGGCGCTCGGCACTCCGTCGATCGGGATCTTCGGTCCGACGAGCCCATGGCATTGGGCTCCGCTCAACCCGCTGGCGGCAATCGTCCAGGCGGAGATCGAACTCGATTGCCGGCCGTGCCATAAGCCTGTGTGCAGTCTTGGTCACCACCTCTGCATGCGCGAGATCACCCCCCAACGCGTTGCGCAGCTCGCGCGTCACGCATTGGCGCGGGCTCCCGAAATGTCCCGGATCTGAGCGGCCGAGACGCGCCACGGGTCAGTCGCAAAGCTTCGTCCGCGCACCTGCCGCCACGCCGTGCGATGGAACCGGCCGGATAAGCGTGCATTGAGCGAACGCACAGGCGTTTGCATTGCAGCGGCGCTGTGCGCGTGCGTGGGCCTGCAGGCTGCGGCGATGATGCGCCCGCCAAGCCTGCGATCGGCATTGCGATCACGCGCGCTGTGATTACACTTGGCGCCGCGAATTCGATAGAATGGTGCGGGGCCAGTCGGAGCGAGCACCTTGGCCGCGAGTGTGAACGGCAACACCCCTCCTCGGTCGGCGCCCCCGACCGCTTCCAGCAGCGACACGACGAAATGAACATGCCCCGCTCGCGGCGCATTGCCCTAAGACCGCTTTCGCTACGCACCGCGCTGGCCCTGCTCGTATTCAGCGTCATGCTTCCTACGGCGATTTTTTTCGCGATCCAGTACCGTGCCGCGGCCAGCGAAAAGCAGCGCGGCGCTCAGATCCAGGCGCGGGGCCTCGTCCACGATATCAGCACCGACATCAGCTATGAGCTGGCGATCAAGCGTGCTCAACTCAGTACCCTCGCAACGTCCATACAGTTGCGGGCGGAGAACCTCAGGGGCTTTTACGAACAGTGCCAAGCCGTCGAAACGATCTCGGCGGGATGGATTGCGCTTTACCGCGCCGACGGAACACAGCTTCTCAACACGCGAGTTCCGTTCGGCACCACACTTCCCAAATCGCAGTTCGCGGACTTGATCGGCAAAGTCGCGCAGTCAGGCGAACCGCAGATCACCGACGTCTTCGCGTCACGAGTGGGCGGAGGATACGTCGTCAGCGTGCTGGTGCCCGTATCAGGCGGTGAATTCGTGCTGGGGGGAGCCGTTCCCGCCGAGCACCTGTCAGGTGTTCTCGCGCGCGTGATGCGCGATGGCTGGCTCGGCACGCTGATCGATCGCAACGGCGCCGTCATTGCGCGCAGCCGAAGCGCCGAAAGGCTGGTGGGCGAGCATGCGTCTGAGGAATTCTTCGCCCTGTTGAAGACAGCACCGGAAGGATGGACGATTTCAACCCCGCTCGACGGACGGGAATCTTTCACCGCCTGGCACCGGATGCAGAACGGCTGGACGGCAATCACATCGGTCGATCGCAAGGTGGTGGAGGCGCCGCTGATGGCCTGGCAACAGGACTTGTTGCGCGGCCTCATTCTCTTTTCGCTGTTGGCGGTCATTCTCGCCGTGATCGTGGCCAACTGGATCATCGGCGCGATCCGAAGTCTGGAAGCGGCCGCGACAGGCGTCGGCGCAGCGCAGGCCGGCGAGCCGATCACCACCGCATTGCGGGAGGTGAACCACGTCGGAGAAGTCCTGCATCGCGCCGCCCTCGAGCGCCGGCGCGGCGAGCTCGCCAATGCGCATTTGGCGGCACTGGTATCTTCGTCGGGCGACGCGATCAAAAGCATCGGGTTGGATGGGCGTGTCCTGACGTGGAACGCCGGTGCGGAGAAGCTGTACGGCTACAGCGCCGACGAAATCATCGGCAAATCGCTAACGATCGTAATCCCCGAGGATCATCAGCACGAAATCCAAGAAAAGATTGCCGCGGCGCGCGCCGGAAAAACGATCCGGATGGAAACCAAGCGCCGCCGCAAGGACGGCAAGATCATCGAAATTTCGCTCAACGCCGCCCCCATCCGCGACAGCAGCGGCAACGTCATTGCGGTGTCGACAATCGCCCACGACATCACGCAGCGAAAGCGGGACGAAGCGCACATGCAGTTCATCATGCGCGAGCTCTCGCACCGCTCCAAGAATCTGCTCAGCATTGTGCTGTCATTCGCGCGTCAGACCTGGAATCAGAGCAAGGACTTTCAGGATTTCGAAAGCCGCTTTGCGGGACGGCTGCATGCGCTCGCCCGCTCACATGACCTCCTGGTCCGCCAAGATTGGCGCGGCGCTTCACTGGAGGGCCTTGTTCAGACCCATCTGGCTCCTTTTATCGGCGATGAGCCGGCTCGCGTGGACGCGGAGGGCCCCAACCTGTTCCTCAAGCCGGAGGCGGTACAGAATCTGGGCTACGCGTTCCATGAACTCGCGACCAATGCCGCCAAATACGGCGCCCTCTCGCGTCCCGACGGGAAGGTGACGCTTCGATGGGCACTCATCCCCGCGCCAGCGGGCGGACGGGTCCAAATTTCATGGCAGGAAAGTGGGGGTCCGCGTGTGTCGGCGCCGCGGCGCAGCGGCCTCGGATCGATGTTGATCGGCACGATGACCGAGAAATCGCTCGGTGCGAAAGTAACGACCCGATATGAGCCGACCGGTTTCGTGTGGGAGATCGACATGCCCGCCGAGCGCGTGCTCCGCGAGGACATACCTACGCCCGAGATGGCTCTGTTTGAGGGGCGCTGACGCCTGACTCTGCGCGAACGTCATCTGGGCGCCCCAAAAAAGTCCAGCCCCCGAGTCATAGGTGTATCCGCTTTCGGTTGCGGGGGACGCATGCTCAGAATGGTGCCTTTGATATTGGCGTGCGGCGTGACTTTGGCTGCGCAGCCGGCAACGGCCGGTTCCAAGAAGGCCGCTGTTTTCGAGCCCTCCACATTCTCGAGCCGCCAGGACAATGAAGACGGGTCGTCGTCCCTGACATTCGGCACCAAGCTGCCGACCGCGGTCGAGACCAAAGTCGGAATTGATCTCGGCCTGAGCAGCTCGCTCGACCCGCGGCGCGATCCGAGCCGGCTTCTCGACGGGCCGAATGACCGGAGTTCGGGAACTGGCTGGGCCAGCATGGCGGTGCCAGCCGCGCCGTTAGGTTTCACCGCGGCCAAGATGGATGCACGCTTCGATCCGGCGCAGGATCACGGCCAGTTGGGCATGGCTGTCAGCCGGCCGCTGGGCGAAAGCCTGCTGATCACCTTGCAGAACAGTTACGCGTTGAGCGGTCTCGGAACGCCGATCTCGCCGTCGCAGCCGGGCTACAGCGTGGAAACCGATCACGCCCTGCGTTTCGAGCTGTTGTCGACGCACACGGCGTTTTCCGCCGGCACCAGGACTTCGAACATCGACGATAGAGCGCTGCGCACGATCTCGGCCGAGCAGCAGATTCTTGGGCCTTTGAGCGTCAGCGGGACGATCACCGAGACCACGACCGGAGACATCGAGAAGGTCGTGAAGGCGGGGTTCCGCAAGACTTGGTGAAAATCTCTCGCAGATCAGCGCACCACCGAACCGATCGGGCCCTGCGCGTACCCAGCCGGCGCGGGGCCAGTCCGCGCCGCGACACGATCATGAACCTGCCCTAGCAGCAACGATGTGGCCGCGCCTGCGGCCGCGAAGGTCGCAAACCCGACGAGAAGTCCAAGAAGGGTCACCCTGAGCTTGTCCAACATCGTTGCGCAGGCCGTGTGAGCCGACCCCGGCGGTTGCGCCTTACCAACGCAAGCCCACGATCGCCGGTTCCCTGTCACCCCGTTGCAACAGTGATCCCGGGCCCAAACGCAACCACCGCATCGTGGTGGGAAAGCCGTGTGGAGTACGTTAGGAGTCTTTCAGGGCTCGGGGATTCAACATGCTGCTACCGGCACTCGCAGGCGCGTCACTGGTCGTGCTCCTCGCCGGCAATCCGGCGCGCGATCTCGACAGGTCCGCGAGTCATCTCTCCGCCCAGCAGAAGACGGCCGCCGTGCAGCCTTTGGTGCGCCGCGCCACCGAGTGCGTGGCCCGCCAGGTGGCGGCTGACCCGCGCGCGAATGCCCTCGCCGAGCCCGGCATCCTGGGCGACCTGATCGTTGCCTCGATGCCGTCCTGCGCCGCGTTGATGCGCGTGATGATCGAGGAGTTCGACCGCTATTTTGGCGACGGCATGGGCGAGGCTTATTTCACCGGACCGTACCTCGACGCACTGCCCGACGCGGTGACAACGTTGGCCGACGAGTTCAGGCGCTAGTTCTGCGCCGGGCTTTTTAGCTGCTCAGACGAGCAATCTCGGCACCGCAAGCGGCAAGCTTGTCTTCGAGTCGCTCGAATCCGCGATCGAGGTGGTAGACGCGGTTGACGACGGTCTCACCTTCGGCCGCGAGCGCGGCAATGACCAGCGAGACCGAGGCTCGCAGATCGGTGGCCATCACCGGGGCGCCCTTCAATCGTTCGACGCCTTCTATCGTCGCCCGCTCGCCATCCAGGTGAATGCGCGCGCCGAGCCGCGCCAATTCCTGAACATGCATGAAGCGGTTCTCAAAGATGGTCTCGGTAATGTGCGATGTGCCCTTGGCGCGCGTCATCAAGGCCATGAGCTGGGCCTGTAGGTCAGTTGGGAAACCGGGGAACGGCTGGGTAGTGACCTCGACCGGAGCCAGGCCGTGGCCGTTGCGCGCGACGCGAATGCCCTCGTTCGTCGTCTGGACCTCTGCGCCGGCATCGACCAGCACGTCCAGCGCGGCCTGCAGCAGTTCGGGCCGCGCACCGGCCAGCATCAAGTCGCCGCCGGTCATCGCCACCGCCATCGCGTAAGTCCCCGTCTCGATGCGGTCGGGCAGCACGCTGTGCCGCGCCCCTGACAGGCGTGAGACACCCTCAATGACGACGCGCGGCGTACCCGCCCCGGCAATTCTCGCGCCCATCTTGTTCAGACAGTCGGCAACGTCCTTGATCTCGGGCTCGCATGCCGCATTCTCGATCACCGTCGTACCCTGAGCCAAGGCAGCCGCCATCAAGGCCGTATGCGTACCGCTCACCGTCACCTTCGGGAACACGATCTCGTTGCCCTTGAGGCCCTTGGGCGCCCGCGCAACGACGTAGCCCCCGTCGATGTCGATCGTCGCACCGAGCCGCTCGAGAGCCATGATGAGCAGGTCCACGGGGCGCGTGCCGATCGCGCATCCACCCGGGAGCGACACGCGAGCTTCGCCCATGCGCGCGATGAGTGGCGCAACCACCCAGAAGCTGGCGCGCATTTTCGAGACCAAGTCATAAGGCGCAGTCGTGTCGACGATACGGGCGGCCGAGATGTGCATCGTCTGGCCTTGATAGGCACTGTCGCCGGCGCGCTTGCCGGAAAGCATCACGTCAACGCCATGGTTGGCGAGAATGCGCTGGAGCGTCACCACGTCAGCCAGACGCGGCACGTTCTCCAGGACCAGCGTGTCCTCGGTCAGGAGGCTGGCGATCATCAAGGGAAGCGTGGCGTTCTTGGCGCCGGAAATCGGGATGGTGCCCTGCAAGGGCCGCCCCCCCACGATGCGAATGCGATCCATGTCACCCCTTGCGCCTGTGTATCGATCGGCGCTCGCTATTGAAGCACGTTACCGCTGAATAGCGGCTTAAATGGTGCGCTCGTTGTCGAGGTAAACCGTCCCAGGGACGCCGAGCGATCCCGGACATGCCGGCGATGCCATATTTGCTTTTTTGCACAATATCTTACGTCCGCCGCCGATGCCGGCACCCTTATCCCTGGTCGTCGGAAATGGGGGCGGAATTTGGGCGCCGCGGTGCCTCGTCCGCTGCGTCCGGCTGTGCCTGCGCCCGCTCCCTGGCTTGCTCCTTGCGGCGCTTGAGATTTTCGCGCAGCGCCGACCGCAGCCGCTCGGTCCTGGGATTGGGCCGAGACTTGGGTAGGTCCTTGGCTGCGGATTTCGCGTCGTCCGGTGTTTCGCGTGTCATGGTGATGGATGCTTGCGCCGGTGACCCCCTTATGGCAAGGATCGCCGCATTCCATATGGGATCTCGCGCGTTTTCGCACCGCGATTCTGATCCTCGCTGCCGTAGCTCAGTGGTAGAGCACTCCCTTGGTAAGGGAGAGGTCGACAGTTCAATCCTGTCCGGCAGCACCATTCTCGCGGCAGACGATCGAACTCCGACAACCCGGGTCCGTACGCGGACTATAGCCGAGGTGCGGCCCTGCGGCGCCGGTCTCTAAGCCAGATCCACGGTGAGAGGATTGTACGAATACAGCCATCTGTTGCGCTCGGCGCCCTCGTCGCGGCGCGCGAAGGCCTCACGCATCTCCTCGGGGGTGCGAAGGTGGAACAGCCGGCGGTTCTCGCTCGATTGCGTCACGATCCTTGCGGTGCGCTCTGCTCGGTTGCGCTGATAGAGGGCGAGCGCATCGGGAATGCTTTGTGACGCGGCCAGCGCCCGCGCGAGAACGGCGCCGTCCTCCATCGCCATGGCCGCGCCCTGGGCGAGATAAGGCAGTGTCGGATGCGCCGCATCGCCGAGCAGCGTCGCGCGGCCTGTGCTCCAGGTCCTGATCGGCGGACGGTTGTGCAATGACCAGCGATAGCACTGGTCTCGATCTGCCGCGTCGAGGATGGTCTGAACCGTCGAATGCCAGCCGAGATAATCGGCTTTCAGCATCTCCCACGGCATCTTCACCGTCCACGATTCTTCGGACACGTCGTCCTTCTCGACGATCCCCACGAAATTGAGCAAGGCACCACCACGCACGTAATAGCAGACGGCGTGTCCGCCCGGCCCCATGAACACCGACATGACGGGTTCGAGAAAGCCACCGGGGAGCCGATCGGTCGGCACAGTGAGGCGCCAAGCCGCGTCGCCGGTGTACGTCGCGGGCGTCTCGCCGACGATCTGACGGCGCACCACCGATTTCAGTCCGTCCGCACCGATCAGCAGGTCGCCGTGAACTGAAGAGCCGTCCTCGAACTGGAGCTCGACATCGCGGTCAGACTCGGTGAAGCCCATCAGTCTCCGGTTGAGCCGCACCACATCGTGCCTGAACTCCCGCGCCTTCGCGGCCAGAATCTCATGCAAATCTGCGCGATGCAGTTGGGTGTAGGGCGCGCCGTGCAGCCGCTCGTGTTCTTCCGACAGTGAGAATTGCTGAATGACTTCTCCCGTGTCGTGCAGCCGGAACACATAGGCACCCGGCCGAACGCCGACACGATTGACGGCCCCTTCAAGCCCGAGGCTGCGGAGCACATGCATGGCATTGGCGCTGATTTGGATACCGGCGCCGACCTCACCCAGTTCTGACGCCTGTTCGTAGATCTCGACCTCGTGCCCTGCCTTCATCAGGCAAGAAGCGGCCGCAAGCCCTCCAAGACCCGCGCCTGCGATGAGAATCTTGCACTTTTCCATCAACCGTTATCCCTGACTACGTGCGCGCGGCGCAGCGACGTGGGTGACACACCACCAAGGCGCTGCGAAGAGGGTCAAGCACAGCCCGCCCCGGAGCGAAAGTGCCGGCATGTTGATTGTGAACCCGTGGTGATGTTTTGTCGTGATCGTTTCCGGGCGGCGTGCCAAGCTCATTTGTCGCCCGCGACCAGCATCGGGATTGCGCGAGCGCAACCGCGGCCTGCGTCCCTCGAGATGCACCGTTCAGATTGCCTCGGCGTTCATCGACCGCAGTTCAGAGGAAGCCGCTCATGCGCCCACAGCCCGCGAATCCGCAATGGCCGGAATTGAACTGGCAGGACTGGCACGCGACCGGCGATACGTTGCACCGTTGGATGCAGGTCGTCGGAAAGGTACAGCTCGCCCTCACTCCCCTGGTCAATCATTGGTGGAACGTCACGTTCCACGTCACGGCTCGCGGCCTGACGACGTTGCCGATTCCCTATCGCGCCGGCGCGTTCGAGATGGCCTTCGACTTCGTCGACCATGCGCTGCTGATCGAGAGCAGCGCAGGTGGCCGCGAGCGCATTGCCCTGCAGCCGATGTCCGTCGCGGCATTTTATGCCGAAGTCATGGCACGCCTGAAGCGCCTCGATATCGACGTCCACATTTGGACGATGCCCTGCGAAATCGCCGACGCCGTTCGGTTCGAGGACGACCATGGGCATGCGAGCTATGATCGGCACTACGTGCAGCGTTTCTGGCATGCACTGCTTCAGACCCACCGCATATTCAACGGATTCCGCGCGCAATTCATGGGCAAGGTGAGCCCGGTTCATTTCTTCTGGGGCAGCTTTGATCTTGCCATCACGCGTTTTTCCGGCCGCCCGGCGCCGCCGCACCCCGGCGTCGCCCCAAACACGGCCAACTGGGTGATGCGCGAGGCCTACTCGCACGAAGTGAGCAGCTGCGGATTCTGGCCCGGCAATGGCGGCTATGGACGTGCCGCTTTCTATTCCTACGCCTATCCCGAACCCTCCGGATTTGCCGCGGCGCGCCTGCGCACGTCAGGCGCGTTCTACGACCAACAGGTGAGTGAGTACGTCCTGCCGTACGACGCGGTGCGCACAGCGGCCGATCCTGACAGCGCCTTGATGGAATTCCTCGAGGATACCTACGCTGCCGCGGCCGATGCCGCAGGATGGGATCGGCACGCATTGGAGCGAATGCCCGGACACTCTGAACGTCATGCGTCGGCGTGAGGCGTGCAGGCCGACCTCGTAACCTTGTCTATTAAGGTTTCCACGCGCGAAGACGCGCCAATTAAGCTTTAGACTTAAGCATCTTGCGATCGCGAACTTTATCCGCCGCATCCGCGCTGATATCGGAACCGCATATTGCAAGGTGTATCATCGTGACGACCAAATTGCGGACGAACATCGATATTGCGCAGCGTGTGCGGGAACTCGCGATGAAACGAGAGCGCGAGGCCGCTCGCGCCTCGCGCAAGATCCGGCAGCAGCTCAACGCGATCGCGTCGAACTATCGTGCCCTGGCCGAGGAGTTGGAACGCACGGTCAAGGTAGCGGAAAGCGAGGCGCCCGCGCGCAAGCGACGGCCGGTTGCACCGCGCCGTTGATGGAATGTCGGCGAAGACGAAAAAGGGCCCGGTGAAAACCGGGCCCTTGCTCGTTCTTGGACGGTGCAACGCGTACGGCGCAGCCGAAAGGCGGGCTAATCAGTCACCCGGCCATTGTCGCGCGACGGCACCGGCTGCATGAAGGTCATGCTGCCCAATGTCCCGTCAGCTCCGCGGCTGCGGCGACCGGGTTGACGGTTCGCCTCCAAGCCACGCCGGCCTTCGACCTGCGCGCCCGCATGGTGCGGCCGCCCTTGGTTGCCGTTGCTCCGCCGCCGACGAGGCGGACGCGCCTGCCGGGCGCCCTCCCCACCAGGATTGTGCGCACGACGCCCGTCCTCGCGCGCCCCCTCGCGGCGATGCTCCTGCGCACGCGCACCATCCATATCGCCATTGCGCGACCGCGCCGCGCGGGAACGGCCGTCGCGGTCTCGACCCTGATGGGGCTTCTCGGAGCTCGTGCTTTCGCTCGCGTGCCGATGCGGCGCGATCCGTTCGCCGCGGCGATCGGTGGAGGGAATGGTCATGCGGATCAGCCGCTCGATGTCCCGAAGGTAGGCTCGCTCCTCGTGATCACAAAACGAGATCGCGATCCCGTCCGCCCCCGCGCGTGCCGTACGGCCGATGCGATGCACATAGCTCTCGGGCACGTTTGGCAGGTCATAATTGATCACATGGCTGACGCCACTCACGTCGATGCCGCGCGCGGCGATGTCGGTCGCCACCAGCGTGCGTACGCTGCCATCGCGGAAGGCGGCGAGCGCTCGCTCGCGATTATTCTGCGACTTGTTGCCGTGAATCGCCTGGGCGGCGACCCCGGCCTTGGCCAGACTGCGGACCACCTTATCGGCGCCGTGCTTGGTGCGTGTGAACACGATGACACGGTCAATCGGCTCGGACGCGATCACTTCCGCCAGCAACGCGGGCTTTGCCATCTTGTCGGTGTGAATGATGCGCTGATCGACCCGCTCGGCCGTGGAAGCCTGCGGCGTGACGGCCACCTTGGCAGGGTCGCGCAGCATATGCTTGGCGAGGTCGGCGATCTGCTGCGGCATGGTGGCCGAGAAGAACAGCGTCTGACGGTCCTTGGGCACCATCGAGACGATCTTCCGGATGTCATGGATGAAGCCCATGTCGAGCATCCGGTCCGCCTCGTCGAGCACGAGCACCTCGATCGCGTCGAGCGAGAGCGCCCGCTCCCTCACGAGATCGAGCAGCCGGCCGGGCGTGGCCACCAACACTTCAACTCCGCGCGCGAGCGCACGAATCTGGCGGTTGATCGGAACGCCGCCGATGGCGAGCTCAACCGCAAACGGGCGTATATGGCGGGCATAGCCACGAAAACTGTCGCTGATCTGACCCGACAGTTCGCGAGTCGGGCTCAATACCAGAACACGGCAGGCCCTTTGCGCCGGACGCCGTCGATTGGTGAACAGGCGCTGCAGAATCGGCAGGGCGAATGCTGCAGTCTTTCCGGTTCCCGTCTGGGCAATGCCGACGACATCGCGACCGCTCAACGCGAGCGGTACCGTTTGGGCCTGGATGGGGGTCGGGGTGACGTAGTTCTCATCCGCAAGCGCACGAATGATCGGTTCGGCCAAGCCGAAATCGTTGAAAGAGCTCAAAACAGGACTTTCTATGAGGCGGAGCCGGCCACGCGCCGAACGGCGGGCGGCATGCATCGCGGGTTCTGACACCCCGCGCTGCCTGGGTTGCCGGTCTTAGGGAAGCGGATGGGCAGGGCGAAAAATGATTGCTTTTCGTGCACGCGGCCCGCGAATAGTCATCCGCGACGTCTAGATGGCATCTCGCTGTGGTAATTTCAAGGCAAACGGCGGCGCCATGATGGGCGGCGCGCCGGAAACGCGATTGTCGCAGAGGCGTCCGAAAGTAACGTTATTTCTTGCCAAACGGCCCGGGATGCGCACCTACTCGACCGTCAAAGGCTTGGGGGCCGGAGAAGAGAGCACGTCGATATGATCGAAGGCAGGGGGCGGGGGATCGCGCCGGCAGCACAGACGGAAGAACACGACGACATCATGTATCCGTCGGCCGTTCCCTTCGTGCTCCTGCATCTGGCCTGCTTCGCAGCGATCTTCACAGGGGTCACGTGGGAAGCGATCGCGATCTGCATCGCGCTCTATTGGATCCGCATCTTCGCGATCGGCGCCGGCTATCACCGCTACTTCTCTCACCGCGCTTATTCCACGAGCCGCATATTCCAATTCGTGCTGGCGCTGGCGTGCCAAGCGACGGCCCAGAAGAGCGTGCTGTGGTGGGCTGCCAAGCACCGCCACCATCATCTGCATTCCGACACTTTGCATGACGTGCATTCGCCGCGGCACAAAGGATTCTGGTACAGCCACATGGGCTGGATCTTCGATCGCAAGCACGACAAGGCCGATCTGGTGAAGGTGGCGGACTTCGCCCGCTTTCCCGAGTTGATGTGGCTGCATCGTCTGGAAGTCCTGCCCGCAGTGGCGCTCGGCACCCTCTGCTTCCTGATCGCCGGCTGGCCTGGCTTGGTGGTCGGCTTCTGTTGGAGCACCGTGCTCGTCTATCACGCGACATTCTGCATCAATTCGCTGGCGCACGTGCATGGCCGCAAGCGCTACGTCACAGGCGATGATTCCCGCAACAACTGGCTGCTTGCAATCTTCACCATGGGCGAGGGCTGGCACAACAACCATCATGCCTACCAGAGCAGCGTGCGCCAGGGCTTTCGCTGGTGGGAATATGATCCGACGTATTACATTCTCAAGGTGCTGTCGTGGCTCGGTATTGTGTGGGATCTGAAGTCGCCACCCGTTCAGGTCGTCCGTAACGAGCAGCGGCTCGGCTCGCGGGTCATCAACCGCGCCGCCGAACAGCTTGCCGCGCACTTCAATTCCGAGCGGATTGCCGCCGCCATCGCGGCCGCGCTGCATGGCTCGGAATTGTCGGCCTTGCAGGACACGTTGAGCCGAGCCCATCACCGCACGACCGAGGTGCTGATGAGCCTGCAGCTGCCGCAAATTCCCAGCCGTGAGGATTTCGTGGCGCGGGCCAAAGCGAGCTTTGCGAAGACACCCTCGCTCGACGAGATCGTGGACCGCGCCCACGAACTCCTGCTCGCGTCCGTCGGCTCACGCCTGGTGCCTGCGGAGCGGCGTTCGTCCTAGCGCGTCCCGACGCTCTTGCGAATGCCGGGCTGCGCGCGTTCGGTCATGCGGCAAGCCCCGGAGTCGGACTTTCGATCGCTCCGTCGCGCAAGAGATAAATATGGTCGAAGCGCGAAAAGATCTTCTCGTCATGTGTCACGACGATCACGGCCGCCCGATGCTCCTGCGCCACCTTCTTGAGCAAGTCGATCACAATACCCGCGCGCTGGGAATCGAGGGCCGCCGTTGGCTCGTCGGCGAGAATGATCCGCGGATCATTAGCCAAGGCGCGCGCGATGGCGACACGCTGCGCTTCACCGCCTGATAACTGTCCGGGCATGGCATCTTTCCGGTGGCCTATCTCGAGGTAGCCCAACAGGTCTTCCGCACGCGACCTGGCTTCGGCGAGGCTGGCGCCGGCAAGCACGCGGGCCACTGCAACGTTCTCCCAGGCATTGAGAAACGGCAGCAGATTGTGAGATTGGAAGATGAACCCGATCTTCTCGAGCCGCAGGCTGCGCAGGTCCTTGCGCAGCCACTTTCCGGCATAGACGAGTTCTCCATTGAGCGTCAGGCTGCCCTCATTCGGCCCGAGGATGCAGCCAATTACATTGAGAAGCGTGCTTTTGCCGGATCCGCTCGGACCGCGAAGTCCGATCACCGTTCCAGGATAGACGTCCAGCGACACATCGCGCAGCGCGTCGACCCGGGTCGGCCCCTCGCCGAAGTGCTTGCTGACGTTTCTCACCTCGACGACTGCCCGTTCGCGCATCTCAGTCATCCTGCCAACGCCGACGCCGGATCGATCTTGAGTGCCATACGGACCCCCAGCCCGCTCGCCAGCAGGCAGACCACAAGCACGAGCCCGAAGAGCGTGGCCGCATCCGAAGGCTCGAGCACCAACTTGCGAGGAAAATAGCCGTGGCCTGCATTGATCAGGATGACCCCCGTCGCAAAGCTGATGATTCCCATGGCCAGAGCCTGTTGCACGATCAAGCCAACGATCCGGCGGTCTGGAGCCCCGATCAACTTCAGTGTCGCAATCGATTTCTTCTTGTCGATCGTCATCGTGTATACGATCAATCCGAGGATCACCGTGGAGACGACCAGCAGCAAGCTCGTAAACAGACCGATCTGACGGCGCGCCCGCTCGACCACCGACCGCGATAGGACCGTCTCCTGCTGCTCCTGCGTGAGGGCCGACAGGTGCTTCCAGCGGGCAATTCCTTCGGCAAACCGCGTGGCGTCGACGCCGGGCAACAGGCGGACCAGGATGGCGTTGACACTGTCGCTGGGCGTCACCGGCGACGAGGCTCGTGCAGCCTCTCGTCGCGCCGCCGCAGGCGTGAGATCGAATTGCAGCTTCTGCGCGTCGCGCAACGTGATGAAGACCACGGGATCGCCGCCCGACGCGACAAGGTTTTCCGTGAGACCCACGATCGTGAACGTATCCCGGCCGAGCTTGATCCGATCGCCCAGTGCGAGTTCGGCCTTGCGGTCGGCGATGGCTTCATAACGGCTGCGCAGGAGAGTGCGGCCTTCTACAACCGTCGGCGCCTCGCCGGGACGCGCAATCTCCGCGCCGACCACCAGCAGCCGCTTGACCTGACCGAGGTGTTGCGCCTCGACGTTCTGGTATGCGACGGCGCCCGCGGCCTCGACGCCCCATTGTGCGGCAACCGCTTCGCGCGTATCGCCGGGAATGCGCGAGGCCTCGGCGAAGGGACCGCGCGTGCCCCCCTCGACGATCCAGACATCCGCCCGCGCGGCGCGCGCGAGGCCAAGCGATTCGAGCACCAGCCCCCGGTAAATCCCGACCATCGCCATGACGATGCCGAGTAACAGGCTCAACCCCAGGCATGTCAGCAGGAAGCGCCCAAGATTGTGTCGGATGTCCTTCAGCGCGAGGTTCATGTCAGTTAGCGCCCGACCCTAGCGGCCGCGCAGCTCGGCCCTCGCGCAGACCGTCCCGGCCCTCGGCCACGATCGCCACATCCGGCGCCAGGTCTGAGACGATCTGGACACGCCCGTCGAGCAAACGCTCGCCGAGCCGGACCGCACGTTTGGCCAATCGGCCGTGTTCAATCACCCAGATCGAGCCGGCATTACCCTGATATCCCTCGACGAGCCTGAGCGGAATGAACACTCCGCGCGGAACGACCGTCTTGACGATCTCAACTTCGGCCTGCTCGCCCAGAAAACGTATCTGGTGTTGAGGATCGCAAGCGCGGCAGCGCACGTATACGCGCCGCTCCTCCGTGACGCGGTCGTTCTCCTGGTCGATCCGGACAACTTCCGCCTCCACCACGCGGTCCGCCTCCGACCGCAGCCGGACGAACGCGGTCTGGCCGATTGCAAGCCCTCCGGCGAGCGCTTCATCGACATAAGCCCGCACCCAGATCGAGCGCGGCGCAACCAGCGTGAAAACGGTCTCTCCCGCATTGGCGATGCTGCCAAGTTCCTTGTGGCGGGCGATGACCCGCGCATCGAAAGGCGCGCGTAGTTCATGCTGCGCCAGAAGGACAGCCTCGATCTGCCGTTGCGCAGCAGCATCGTCCTGCAACACCGCCGCCACCGCCGTGTCCGCCTCCGCCACCTGCATGTCGCTCGCAGCGATGTCTTCCGCAGCCTGGGCGTCCTCCGCCGCCTCGGAGGACACCGCGCCGCGACCCACCAGCGTCTGGCGCCGCAGATTGACATTCTTCTTTTGTTGATAGGAGGCTTGCGCGCGAGCGCGCTGCGCCTCCGCCTTCCTGAGATTGGCAGCTGCCTGCCGCTGAGCGGCTTCGCTCTTCGTCAACTTGGCACGTTGCGCCCCGTCATCCAGCTTGGCCAGCAGAGCCCCGGAGGGCACGATGTCGCCCTGGTCGGCGAACATCTCCGTAAGCTTGCCAGCAACCTGGAATCCGACCTTGGAAACGATCTGCGCCTCGACCGTCCCTATTCCGAACACGCGGACTTCGGTGTTGTTCTGCGGCTCCACAGTCTTGACGGCAATTTCCCGCACGAAGCGCGCATAATAGACGGCGCTCGCGAGCGCGATCAGCAGGACCAAGCCCGCAACGGCCTTCCACCTATGCGCCATTACGCCGGCCGCTTCGGCGTGCAGGTCGAGATCCCGAGCAGGCTGTAGAGCGGGCAAACCCCAAAGACCGCCGTCAGCAGCGGGACGACGCCGATCCAGCCAACCCAATTCCAACTGCTCGGCTCGAACCCGATCGGAACGGCATAAGCAAGCAGCACCACCCCGATTACGAAACGCACCACACGGTCGATCCAGCCCATGTTCATGGCCGCTCCCTCCTCCAAGATCGAACCTGCTTTTGCCGGATCCGGCACGCTGGACATTGCGCTGGGTCAATCATCGTCGCGGAAAGCGGCCTCGCGCGCGTGCGGCCCGTCCGCCGCCTCGCCAGCCCCGTGGTTACCAAGCCATTGCTTCACCAACGATTTACGACAATCCGCGATTGGGACGTCGTGCCTAATAGATTAGCAGAATCACAAAATATTGTGCGCGATCCTGGCGGCCATGAGGGGGGAAATCCTACGACCGTTCCGGCGCCGCGGACGCGCGAATGCGCGTCCCGAGCCAGCTATTTGCTCGAGCCCTGGCCGCGAACACGAAGAACGCCGGCCCAACACCACGCTCAAGCACTTCGGAGCGATCCTTTTCCTCCTGCTGCTGGCCTTTGTCGCTGCTCTGTCTTGGCAGGCTTGGCACCAGGAAGAGTCGGACACGAAGGCAGAGCTTGCAACAATCTCGCAGGTCGGCGCGCGCGCGCTCGACAGCTACCTTGGCCAACTGGAAATCTCATTGAAGATTCTCGCCGAGGCGTTGGCTGACCGGCGCGATCAGGGCGAGATGCTCAAAGTCGATCGCGCCCACGAACTGGTCGCGCAGTTTCATCGTCTGCATACCGAGCTTGTCAACGTCGTCGTGGCTCGCGCAGATGGGCAAATCCTTGTGTCAGCCAACGCGGCCGGCGCGGTCCTGCCGTCCATCGCCGAGGAGGAATCGTTCAAGAACTTCTCGCGCGTGGTGTTCTTCGGAATTGACATCGGTCAGGCCATGGTCGACCCCGCCACCGGTCGGTGGGTCGTCCCCGTCCGCTACCGGATCAACGACATCTATCAGAACCTCCTCTACGTGGTCAGCGCACAGGTTCCTGTCGACTTCTTTGCAAGCTTCTGGAAAGAGACCCCGATCACGAGCAAGGCGGCGATCGGCCTGCTGCGCGACGATGGCTATCTGCTGAGCCGCTATCCGCCGTCCGACGGGTTGCGTGAAGACCAGGCTTACGGCATGCCGCTGGGCGACGTTCTCGTCGACCTGCTGCGGCAGAACGGCTTCCCAACCGAAGGCGTCTTCAAAGGGCGAAGTGCATTCGATGGCGCCCGCCGTCTTTACGTAACGCGCCGTCTCGCCCAGCACCCGCTCACGCTGTTCGTCAGCATGCCGATGGCACAGATCCGTAATGCCTGGTGGCGCAAGGTCGAATTTTCGTATTTTCTGACGCTCATCGTGCTGCTCGGCGGGACGTCGATCTACATCATCACGTCGCGTCGCCAAAAAAGTTACGAGCAGTCGCTAGACGACGCTCTACTCGCCGCCGAGCGCGCGAGCCGCGAGCTCGATGTGGCCCTCGACAACATGTCTCACGGCCTGTGCATGTTCGACGCGGCCCAGCGGCTCGTGGTCGCCAACGACCGCTACGTCGAAATGTACGGCTTGCCGCCTGAAGCGGTCCGGCCGGGAACCCCGCTGACAGATTTGATCAAGCGCCTCATCGATATGGGAATGGTGCCACGCGATCAGGGCGACCAGATGGCGCAGTTTGCCGCGGACATGGCCGCAGGCAAGGTCGACCAACGCATTCGCGAGCATCCCGATGGGCGCACCATCGTCGTCACCAATCGGCCCCTGGCCGCGGGAGGATGGGTCGCAACGCACGAGGACATCACTGAACGACGGCGCGCCGAGCAAAAGCTCGAGCAGACGCAGCGGTTCCTGAACGCCGTCATTGAACACACGCCCGCGATTCTCAGCGTCAAGCACGTGCGAACCCGGACCTACGCGCTCGTCAATCGGGCGGCCAGCCTGCTGTTCGGATATGCCAGCGAGCAGATGATCGGGCGGACCGTCCACGAGCTGTTCCGAAAGCAGCAGGCCGACTACTTCGCCGCGCGCGACGAGGAAGCCATCGCGACGCGAGGCCAGCCGATCGTTCATGAGCATACGGTAACCGGGCCTCATAACGGCACGCGCACCCTGAGCACCACCAAGCTGGCCATTCTGGATGCCCACGGCCATCCCGAATATTTGATGAGCTTCTCGGAAGATATCACCGAACGCAGACAAGCCGAGGCGAGCATCGCCTATATGGCGCATCACGATCCCCTGACCGGCCTCGCCAACCGCCTTCTGCTGCGCGAGCGAATGGAGGAAGCGCTACGCTCCGACGGCGCGCGTCTCGCCGTGCTGTACCTCGACCTGGATCACTTCAAGAGCATCAACGACACGCTTGGCCATTCCGTCGGAGACGAATTCCTCAAGATGATCGCAAGCCGCCTGACGCGCAGCATCCGGGAGGGCGACACGGTGGCGCGGCTCGGTGGTGACGAATTCGTTGTTCTGCTCGCGCAAGTGGCAGACAGGTCCGAGGTCGAGGCAACTGCGCGCCGGGTGCGAGAGGCCATTACAGCTCCAATCGAGCTCGAACAGCAGAACATCGTCGCCGACGTGAGCATTGGCATCTCGATGGCTCCGAATGACGCCGCATCAGCGGAGCAATTGCTGAAGAACTCCGATATGGCATTGTACAGCGCAAAAGCAGATGGACGCGGCACGCACCGCTTCTTCGAACCGTCGATGGACGCCGACGCGCAGGTCAGGCGCACGCTCGAGGTCGACCTGCGCAAAGCGTTGGCTGAAGGCGAGTTCGCGCTTCACTTCCAGCCACAGGTGGACATCGCCAGCGACGAGATCGTCGCCTGCGAGGCTTTGCTACGTTGGAATCACCGCACGCGCGGAATGATCGCCCCCAACGAGTTCATTCCGATCGCGGAAGATACCGGCCTCATCACCTCGATCGGGGAATGGGTGTTGAAGGCCGCATGCATCCAGGCTGCGTCATGGCCGTCGAACATCAAGATCGCGGTCAATGTTTCCCCGGCCCAGTTCCGCTCCAGCGGGCTGCTCCAGACGGTTGTCTCCGCGCTCGCCGCCGCCAACCTCTCGCCGTCGCGGCTCGAGATCGAGATCACCGAGGCGGTGCTTTTGCACAACAACGAAACGACGCTGGCGACCCTGGCGCAGCTCGACGAACTGGGCGTGCGCATTGCGCTTGACGATTTCGGAACCGGCTATTCCTCGCTGAGCTACCTGCGAAATTTTCCGTTCGACAAGATCAAGATCGACAAGTCGTTCATTCGCGATCTTACCGAGAATCCCGATTCATCCTCGATCGTGCGCGCGATTGCGGGACTCGCCGCCGAACTCGGCATGACAACCACCGCGGAAGGTGTGGAGACCGCCGAGCAGCTCATGCGTCTGCGTGAGTTTGGATGCACCGAGATGCAAGGCTTTCTCTTCAGCCCGCCGCTTCCCGCGGACCAACTTGCGGCGAAGTTCTTCACGATCCATCCGGCAAGCGCGCGCCCCACGCAGGCGGCCTGACGCTGCGGCGCCCGTACGCCCCTCCGCAGCCCATGATCGTCTGACCGCCGCGATCGCGGCGCCCGGCCTGCGAACCCGCTGCGGAGCCCGGCCTCGCACCGATACCCGTACCGCAGGCCGAGGCTCGCTCCCGCGCGACCGGAACAATCCCCGCGACGCCGACGTTGTGCCCCGGGTCGTCTCGCGCGGCAGTACGCAACACCGCGAGACGTGAAGCCGGACTGGTCGCAGCCGTTGAGGTGAGTTTCGTGCGTCTCAGCCAGCAGCGCCACGCAATCTGGCAATTCGCCGCCGCCGCAGCGCTGGTGCTCATTGCATTCGCCGGAAAGCGGTTGAACGCGCCGACGCGCTCGGGTGCCGGCGCCGACGCTGCATGCGTTCCGGATGAATCGTTCGCGCTTCAACTCGGCCGAGCCGGTGAGCCGGGCCGCGGCCGCGCCGCGATTTCCCCTTGGCAGATGCCGTGGACCGCGTGGAAGGATATCTTGTGGCGAACCTACGGCCAGATCAGCGAGGACAGGTTGCTCGCGGTGGCGGCTGGAGTGGTGTTCTACACCCTGCTCGCACTGTTTCCGGCGGTGACGGCATTTGTGTCGCTATACGGACTCTTCGCCCAGGTGGCGACGATCCCCGACCATCTTTCGCTCGCCTCCGGATTTGTGCCCGGCGCCGGCATCGACATCATCAATGAGCAGATTGCCCGGCTTGCGGCCAAGGGCAACACCAAGCTCGGGCTCGGGTTTGCAGCTGGCGTGGCGCTCGCGTTGTGGAGCTCCAACGCCGGGATCAAGGCGGTCATCGACGCCCTCAACGTGATCTATGAGGAACGCGAAAAGCGGGGATTCGTGATGTTGAACCTCACTTCCCTGGCGTTCACCCTTGGCGGAATTCTCGCGCTGCTGGTAGGCGTCGCGGCCGTCGTGGTGCTGCCGTTGTTCCTGGCATATGTCGGGATGAGTGGTCCGGGGGAGTCGCTCCTGCGCGTTCTGCGGTGGCCGGCGCTGTTTGTTCTCATCGTGATCGGCCTTGAACTGATCTACCGGTTCGGGCCGAGCCGGCGGGAGGCCCGCTGGCGATGGCTGACGGTGGGCAGCCTCTTAGCGGCAACGCTGTGGCTGATCGGTTCGCTGCTGTTGTCGTGGTACCTGGAGAACTTTGCCCATTATGACATTACCTATGGCTCGCTCGGCGCGGGGATCGCCCTCATGATGTGGCTGTGGATGTCTTCGATTGTCATTCTGCTCGGCGCCGAATTGAACTCGGAGATCGAGCACCAGACCGCGCGCGATTCGACCATCGGAGCCGCAAAACCGCTTGGCGCGCGGGGCGCCCAGATGGCCGACACGGTCGGCGCAGCGCACAGCGGCTCCGGCTGATCCGGTCCAACCTGCGAGTGCTTGGCCGCTGCGCTACGTGAAGTTCCTTAGGTTGGCCTGCATCACCGCTGATCTGCATCAACAACTCGCTTCGGTTTCCATGGGATGAAATCACATGGAAGCCTGGGTCCCACCGACCGCTCCCCCTTGCCCGTCCTGCGGCAAGCCGATGGCCTTGGCACGGATCCTCCCCCGCCTGGGCGGGGCACCCGAGCTCCGCACGTTCCAGTGCCATCCCTGCGGCGTCGTCCAGACAGAGGCGGTTTCGCCCGAACGCCACGCCCCTTTGCGAGGCTAGCTCCGCCTGGTTGTGGTTAACGGCTTTTCAACGCCTGCAGCGCAAAATACGGCTTTAGGTCTTCATTACGCGTCGAACACGCGCCGGGTTGCCGGGCCCACGCAATGTTCGCCCGCGGCACGGCCGCATTTTGCCAGAACGCCCCCGACAACCCGGATCCCCCCAATGCACATCAAGGTACGCAGCGCCATCAACGCCCTTGGTCTGGCGGTCGCCGCCGGTATCGCACTTGCGGCCGGGATCGGCGCGTTCGTCTTCCATCAGGTCAGTGTCGGCGGGCCGCTTTACGGCCAGATCATCCAGGGCAAGGACCTCGTCGCCGACATCCTTCCACCGCCCGCCTACGTGATCGAGGCCTATCTCGAAGCGACGCTGGCCGCCAAGGGCCTGAAGACGCCGGCGGCGACGCGGGAGCGAATCCAGACTCTTCATAAGGAGTATGACGAGCGCCACCGCTTCTGGCTGGCCTCGGATCTTCGCAAGGACATCGCCGCCAAGCTGACCGAGAGATCCCACGCCAAGGTGCAAACGCTCTGGAACGCCGCCGAGCAGGGCCTCCTGCCTGCGCTCGAGCGTAACGACGAGGCCGCTGCCGAACGGGCCTATCGCGTGATCTCACGGGCCTATGCCGAGCACCGCGCCATCATCGAGGAAATCGTCGCGGACGCGAACGCCATGAACGCCGGTATCGAAGCCGATGCCGCCCGCCAGAGCCGTACCACCATGATCGTGATGGGCGTGGTCCTGTTCGCCCTGCTGACCCTGCTGTTCACCGGGACAGCGGCGATCAACCGCTGGGTGATCCAGCCGATCCTGCGGCTGGCGGGAGTCCTGACGGCGATGTCGGCCGGCCACACGGACGTGGACGTGCCGGAGACCCACCGCCGCGATGAAGTTGGGACCATGGCGGCCGCGGTACTCGCGCTGCGCGACAAGTCGATCGAGAATGCGGAACAACAGGCACGCAACGCCGAGCGTGATCAGCAGATCACGGCCGAGCGCGCGGAACGCGAGCGCCTTGCCGCCGAGCAGAAACGCGAGGCCGAGCGACGTGCCGCGATGGAGCGTGAGCAAGCCGCCGCGCAGTTGATGACGGAGTTCGATGCAGCCGTAGGAGGTATCGTGCAGGCCGCCATGCAGGGCGACTTCAGCCAGCGCGTGCCGCTCGATGGCAAGGACGGGATCATCCGCAACTTGGCGGCTGCGCTCAACGCCATGTGCGAGAACGTCGGCGCGGTGATGGAGGACATGGTCGGAATGATGGCCGCCCTGGCCGAGGGCGACCTCACCCGGCGCATCACGGCGCGATACCAAGGCACGTTCGCGACGCTTCAAGACAGCGCCAATACCACCGCCGAACGGCTCTCCACGATCGCATCGGACATCAAGTCGGCGGCAGTCGAGGTGGCCAATGCTGCGGCGGAGATATCCACTTCGACGAACGACCTCTCGCAGCGCACGGAGGAGCAGGCCGCCGGCCTCGAACAGACCTCCGCCTCGATGGAAGAAATCGCAGCGACGGTCAAATTGAACGCCGAGAATGCCCGCCACGCCAACACGTTGACGAGCGGGGCGCGTGACGTCGCCGAGCGCGGCGGCGCCGTCGTCGCCAGCGCGGTCGACGCCATGTCCCGCATCGAGCAGTCTTCGCGCAAGATCGCCGATATCATCGGCATCATTGATGAAATCGCTCGGCAGACGAATCTGCTCGCGTTGAACGCGGCAGTGGAAGCCGCGCGTGCCGGCGATGCTGGCCGCGGATTTGCGGTGGTGGCCTCGGAGGTGCGAAACCTCGCTCAGCGCTCCTCACAGGCGGCCAAGGACATCAAGGACCTGATCACGAACTCGTCCAGCCAGATCAAGGATGGAGTCGAACTCGTCAATCGTGCAGGCGCGTCGCTCACGGAGATTGTTGCATCGATCAAGAGCGTCGCCGACATCGTCGCAGATATCGCCACGGCAAGTGCCGAACAGGCCACCGGGCTGGAACAGGTCAACAAGGCACTGGTCCAAATGGACGAGGTCACGCAGCAGAACTCGGCATTGGTGGAACAGAATGCCGCCACGGCCAGAACTCTGGAGACGCAATCGGCAGGCATGACCCGCCGCGTTGAATTCTTCCGACTCGGGGACGCCGAAGCAACGGGCGGGACATTGCGATCCGCCGCTTGAACTGGCGCGGCTTCACCTCGCAGGTGCGGCAACCAAACTGCTGCTTCCGGCGTTCTGCCGCTGTATAGGTGTGCGGAATGAAGCCGATCGTTACCCTCACCCTGAATCCTTCGATCGATGAATCGAGCGAAGCAGAGGTGGTGCGGCCAGTCCGCAAGACGCGAACCCACAATCAACGCTACGATCCGGGAGGTGGTGGCATCAATGTCGCCCGAGTGGCAGCCGAGCTTGGCGCGCCTGCGTCCGCAATCTATTTCGCGGGTGGCGCCACCGGCTCCCTGTTGGACGCGCTGCTGCGCGGGCGCGGCTTCGAGCCGAAACGCATCGAGATTGCCGGAAACACGCGCATCAGCCATATGATCTTCGAGACCTCGACCGGGCTCGAGTATCGCTTCGTTCCGGAGGGTCCGGAGATCCAGGAACACGAGTGCAACACCTGCCTGGCCGCGCTCGATCGGATGAGTTTCGATTTCCTGGTGGCGAGCGGCAGCCTGCCGCGACAGATTGCGCCGACCTTCTACGTGCGCGTCGGCGAGATCGCGCGGCGCAAGGGCGCCAAATTCATCCTCGATACGTCCGGTCTGGCGCTGGAGAAGACCTTGGGCGCTGGCGGCGTCTATCTTGCAAAGCCCAGCCTTGGCGAATTCGAACATCTGGTTGGGCGCAGCTTGGCCGACGAACGAGCACAGGAGGAAGCGGCGCTGGAGCTCGTGAAACGCGGAGCGGTGTCGCTTCTGGCCGTCACGCTCGGGCGCGACGGGGCCTTCCTGGCATCCGAGCGCGGTATCCGTCGGATTGCCGCAATGCCCGTGGAGGCACGCAGCGCCGTCGGAGCGGGCGACAGCTTCCTGGCGGGCATGACCGTAGGATTGGCGCAAGGGATGGAGGTCGAGGAGGCCTTCATCTACGGGATGGCCGCCGGCACCGCCGCGGTGCTCACGCGAGGCACCGAACTTTGCCGGCGGGCCGATGTCGAACGTCTGTTTGCAGAACTGAAGGCGCGCGAGGGGTAACCCCGTTTTTACGCGAGCGGACGCCTGCCTGCTCACATGCCATTCGCCCGGGCACTGCAGCCAGGTTCGCGTTTCCAGGGAACGAAAACATCGCCCGTATGGTTATGTCGCAGGCCATGCCCTCGCTGTCGTGCGGAGGAGCATGCGCCGAACGCGGGCGGCCATGAACATCCATGCTCCCAGTCAACACGCCGGGGTTCCGTCGGGCAAGGCGCCTGCTGTGCGCAAGTCGCGGCTCGCCGAAGGCATGCCGTTTCCGCTGGGCGCGACATGGGACGGCATCGGGGTCAACTTTGCGCTCTTCTCCGCCCATGCGACCAAGGTGGAGCTTTGTCTCTTTGATGAGGCCGGCGAGCGCGAGATCGAGCGCATCGAGCTGCCCGAATATACGGATGAAGTCTGGCACGGCTATCTCCCGGACGCGCGGCCAGGCATGCTTTACGGCTATCGCGTGCACGGCCCTTACGAGCCTCAAGCAGGTCACCGTTTCAATGCGAACAAGCTGCTGCTCGATCCCTACGCTCGCCAAATTGCCGGCGAGCTGACGTGGAACCCTGCCCTGTTCGGATACACGATCGGCTCGCCCGATGCAGATTTGTCGTTCGACACTCAGGACAGCGCATCGTTCATGCCCAAGTGTCGTGTCATCGACCCGGCATTCACGTGGGGCAGAGAGCGGCGGCCGCACATCCCGTGGGAGCGCACGATCGTCTACGAGACGCACGTCCGAGGCTATACGATGCGGCACCCGGCCGTGCCGGAGGACGTGCGCGGCACCTTTGCCGGTCTCATGACGCAGGAAGTTCTCGATTACATTCAGCGTCTCGGGGTAACCGCAATCGAGCTCCTACCGGTGCATGCGTACGTCGATGACAGCTATCTGGTCGACAAGGGACTCCGCAACTACTGGGGCTACAACACCATCGGATTTTTTGCTCCTCAGCCCCGCTATCTCGCAGGCGCCTTCGTGAATGAATTCAAGGAAATGGTAGCCCATTTCCATGATGCCGGAATCGAGATCATCCTCGACGTGGTCTACAACCATACGGCGGAAGGCAACGAACTCGGTCCGACGCTGTCGTTCAAGGGGATCGACAACGCCTCCTATTATCGGCTGGCGCCAGATCCGCGCTATTACATCAACGACACCGGCACCGGGAACACAGTCAACCTCAGCCACCAGCGTGTGCTGCAGATGGTTGCAGACTCGCTGCGTTACTGGGCGCAGGAGATGCACGTCGACGGCTTCCGCTTCGATCTCGCAACCATTCTCGCACGCGAGCCACATGGTTTTGACGAAGGCGGCGGATTTCTTGATGCCTGCCGACAGGATCCCATTCTGAGCCAAGTCAAACTGATTGCAGAGCCCTGGGACTGCGGTCCCGGCGGATATCAGGTGGGGCAGTTCTCACCCGGCTGGGCGGAGTGGAACGATCAATTCCGCGACACCGTCAGGGCCTTCTGGAAAGGCGACGAGGGCAAGATCGCGGACCTTGCCACGCGGCTATCGGCCTCACCCGACCGATTCAACAAGCGCGGACGCAAGCCGTGGGCGTCTCTGAACTTCGTGACGGCGCACGACGGGTTCACGCTCAACGATCTCGTGTCATACAACGACAAGCATAACGAGGCGAACGGCGAGGACAACCGCGACGGCCACTCCAACAATTTATCTTGGAACCATGGCGCCGAGGGCCCCACGGAGGATCCGGACATCCGTACGCTTCGTTTCCGGCAGATGCGGAACTTCCTCGCTACGCTGCTGCTCTCGCGCGGCACACCGATGATCCTCGCGGGAGACGAGTTCGCCAACACACAACACGGCAACAATAATGCCTATGCGCAGGACAACGAAATTTCATGGCTGCATTGGGACAGCGTCGACCCTGATGCAGCGCTGCTCACCGAGTTCACTCGCCGCCTCATAGCGATCCGCAAACAGCAGCCGCTCTTCCAGCGCGGCCGATTTCTGACCGGAGCCTACAACGAGGAGCTGGGCGTCAAGGATGTGGCTTGGCTCACGCCTGCCGGCGCCGAATTGACGCCGGAGCAATGGAACGATCCATTGGCGCGCTGCTTCGGCATGCTCCTGGACGGCCGCGCGCAGCCCACGGGGATTCGGCGAGCCGGCTCGGATCGCACATTGCTGCTGGTGCTCAATGCTCATCATGACGTGGTGCCATTCAAACTCCCACGCGTCACGGGGGGAACCAGATGGCATTGCCTGGTAGACACCAACCGGCCAGACCTGCTGAGCGCCTCGGCGGCACCGTTCGAGGGAGAATACGAGATCACCGGCCGCTCTGTCGTCCTGTTCGAATTGGCGCCTGGGCGCGCCCGCCGCGGTCGCCGATGACGGCCGTTCACGGGCTCACGACCTGCAATGGCCAAGTTTGAATCGATTTCGCGCGCGCGATTGAATCGATTTGACGCGCGTATCGTAGCGAATGCTTCGACAGTGCGCCGGCAAATGGCGGCTCCATCCAGGGGAGCACGCATGCGCTTCATCATCAAAGCGGAAGGCGGCGATGTCATTACTGTCGACAACAGCCAACTCGGACTCGAGCAGGAGCTGGTGTACGTGCAGCTCGACAATCCCGTGTTTCACGAGGCTGAGATCGACCGATTCAGCCTGTCGACCGAACAGGCCCGCAATCTCGCACGCGCACTGATTGCCGCCTCGCGGCTGGTTGAACGCGAATCCGATCGAACGCGAGTTGCAGCGCGCTGAGACGGCCGCCCAGGACGGCGGACGGCCGCTTCAAGGCAATTTCACACAGGTAGCTCAGGCGCACGCTCGGTATCGCGCATCAATGCGGCGAGGCCGGCCGGTGTGGCGACCTTTGGTGCCCACCCAAGCCTTCGCAGCGCGGCGCTGCTGACGATCAGCGGCTGACACAGGCGCTCGATCCACTCGGCCTTACCGACACGATCGAGCGCCGACGTCAGCAGCCGCTGCGGCACGGCAACGAGGCCCGGCCGTCGCCCGAGGCCCGCACGCAGCGCGGCGATCATCTCCGCTACCGAGAGAGCTTCGTCGTCCGCCACGATCAAAGCGCGACGCAAGGGCCCGGGGGCATCCAGAACGTGGGCCACGGCGTCGATGAGGTTGTCGAGTGCAAGCAGCGAGCGGCGCGCGGTCAGCCCGCCGAGCGGCAGAGGATAGCGCAAGCGGGCCGCCGCGATGAGCGCAGCCATGTTGCCTTGCACGCCCGGTCCATAGACCAGAGTTGGACGCAGGGCCACCCAATCCATGTCGAGCCCGGCAAGTTCCTGTTCCGCCGCAAGCTTGGATGCGCCGTACGCATCGGCGGGTCGCGGTTCAGCGGCCTCCGTCACCACGACGGGAGAAGTTGGACCGATCTGCGCGCGGATGGAGGACAGGAATACGAAACGACGCACCCCGACGCGCTGCGCAGCCCGGGCAAGCGCGCCTGTCGCTTCGGTGTTGATGGTGCGGTAGTCGTCCGCCGGTGTTCCGGACATGCCTGGCGCCAACCCGGCCGAGTGGATCACCGCCGTCACGTCTCGCAAAGCAGCGGTGAGGTTCTGCGGACGGGCAAGGTCGCCGATCACCGCGCTGTCGCACTGCAACGGCATCGCTGCGGGACGACGCAGCAGCACCCGGACCCGATATCCGCGCCGAGGCAATTCGGCCATCAAACGCCGCCCGATAAAGCCAGTGGCGCCAGTCAGGGCGACCAGGGTCATCCGGCATCCTCGCAAATCGCGTCGGGATCTACGGCAGACCATACCCGCAGGCACCGCGCGAATAAAGACCAGCGCCCCCGATCGGTGCCTCCACCGGACTACTGCGCGCACGCTGCATGGTCATATCTCGCTGCCGATCCTATGCTGGCCCGGCAGCCCACCTGCGATGGAGGCGAGGATGGTGAAGGCATCAGCTAAGAGGAACCCTGCCAGAGGCAAGCGGGTGAAGGCGCGGAAAAAACGACGCGCGCCGAGCAAACACCGGACCTCGACCATCACGCGCCGAGCCGAACGCAAAGCCCCGAGCCGCAAGAGCCGGAACAAGCGTCAAGGCGAGAAAAGGTCGGCCGCGCGCCTCAGCAAACAGGTGAACAAGGCCATTGATGCGATGACGGATGCCGACGCAACCACGCCGGCGATGTTGGACAAGAAGCACATCTGATTCCAGCCCACCTTCGCGTGGAATGCTTATGGCTGCGCGAGAGAAGCCAGCCTCTTGACGACGCAGCATTTCACCAAACCAAAAAAAGAAGAGAGCCTCGATGAACGAGGCTCAGGCACGCCGCTTCCGGAAAGCTCCATTGGCTGGAACTTGTTGTCGCTGGAAGCGACGGAATGCACGAGCGGAAAATGCGCGGTGCGCGGGAATGTTCCGCCACAGACTACACTGCTCGTTCGATCGCGCTCTGCGAGTGGAGTGGGACCTTTGACATACAGCACGGATCGTGACACACCGCCACGTGTGTTGATCACGAGGAGGCCAAGCTTATGGCGCGCAAATCCAAGAAGACCACCAACGCGAAGAAGACCACAAACGCTACGAAGGCACCGAAGAGAAGAACGAAGCGCGTGGAATGGACTGCAGCCCAAGAGAAAGAGTTGCGCGGCCACTCCAAGCAAAAGACTCCTGTGACGAAGATCAGCCGCGCCATGAAGCGCACCGTGGGTGCATTGCGCCAGAAGGCACGTACGCTTGGGATTCCGCTCGGACATCGCCGCTGATGGCGTCCGGCGCAATGGGCGAGCCGGCGGAGCCCGCCGGCACATGTCGGCATGTTCAGTAGCGCTCTATCCGCTTCCGCTTATTTCGTCGAAGCCACGCGCCGCGGGATTCCTCCCGCGGCAGCGCCTTTATCCGGTCTCCGATGCAACCAAATTTGGCGCACGCCGTTTGGCTTGCACGGAGGATTGTCATATGGATCAGAACAGAGTGGCCGGCACCGTCAAATCCGGCGTTGGCAAGGTCGAACAGGCGGCGGGCAAATTGACGGGCGATGCCAAGCTGCAGGCGGAGGGCATGGGGGACACCTTGGCCGGCAAGGCCCAGAACCTCTATGGCCAGACCCTCGACGCAGCTTCCGACGCGGCCGAGGCGATTTCGGATCAGGCCCTCACGCTCGAGCAGCTTGTGCGCGAGCAGGTTCGAAGCCGGCCTTACCTCGCCTTGGGAGCGGCTTTTGCGGTCGGGATGTTGCTTTCTCAGCGTTGGCGCTCGCGGCGCTGACTGCAACCGCCAAGAAATAAAGAAGGCCCGGATCGCTCCGGGCCTTCTCTGCGTTTGGGCTGGTTGATTCCGTTACTTCCCGCGCAACGCGTCCTTCGCGCCGCCGACCGCATTCTGCACCTTGCCTTTGAGCTGATCGCCCTTGCCTTCTGCTTCCATTTTCGAGTCGCCCGTCGCCTTGCCGGCCGCTTCCTTGATCTTGCCCTTGGCCTCCTCGGCGGAACCTTCGATGCGATCCTTATCGACCATGATTTTCTCCGTTGTGCTCGTGTGCCAACGCGCCGCGTGGTCCCCGGTTCCGAAGGGTAGAATGGAACCAAACCGGCGGTGATGCGTTAAGGGTGCGATCAATCCCGGAGAGACAACATGGATTCGCGCCTCGAGACGACGTGTAAACCCGTGCGTGTTGCTTGCCCCACCACCTCGACGTCATTCAAGATCCGGCTCAACACCCAGATAGACTGGCTGGCGAAAAATTGGCGCGCCAACATAAGCGTGCGCTGCCCGAATTGCGGCAACGAGCACAGCTATGTCGTCAAGGAGGTTTATCTCAGCGAAGCGATCGCGGACGATTCGCGAATCTCTGACCTCATCGCGGCCTAAGCTTCTGACGCAATGCGGCGACGCGCTGTCGCCGCATTGCGCGATTGTACGGTCGTGAATTGGCAGCATCGGTACGGCGAACACCGGCGCTGCGATGGATGCGAGCACTTACCCCAGGTGGCTGCCTCTTGCGGTGCAAGAGATCCGACGCCGGCGGCGCGCCCTCACATCCATCAAATTTAAGCAGTCTTTAACGGAGGCGGAGGCATCCTGGCAGCAACGGGTGGGATGAGTGTAAAACCGCGCGAGGCGCACATGCCGTTCGACCGCCCTCCTTTATGCCCAAACTGCGGCACTCAGTTACGGTTGGGCCGACGCATCCCGCCGTTCCTCACTCAGCCTGAGCTTCAAAATTTCGATTGCCGTCCCTGCGGCATCGTGGTCACGGAGGCCGCTCGCCGTGCCGACACGACAGATACTGTGGTTCCGCACCGGCTGAGCGCGTGAGCCGTCCGTTCGCTTGTCTCGCAACGCCGTTGCTCTGCCAGCAGCATGAGAGAGGCCGCCGAGCGGCGGCCTCTTGTCACTTTGAATTTCCCTATCGGTAGTAACCCATCCCGTAGTACGGCCTGGGCGCGCGGTGATACCTGTACGAGTGGCGCGGCCAATAATGCCGATACGCATTGCGGCCGGGCGTGACATAAATCCGACCGCCCAAATCGGGACCATGGATGTCCGAGGTCGGGCCGCGCTTCTGCATCTCGTGCGTTGCGCCTTCCCAGCTCGTGTTGAAACTCTGCGCGGACGCCGGCACCGCGTAGGCAAGTGCCACCGCCGCAGACAAACAGATCGCGCGAACGTAGCGCATCGAGTCCTCCTTCGCTCCGTGCCCACCTGCGCTCCTAACGAATGCGCTTACGTCGAGTTCCGGCACCTGCGCCGGACAATGATGCTTCAACATTCGCGCCTCGCGCCGCTTGCTTGAGCCACAAGCGCGACGTCATGGCTGCGTCAATGGCGACCGAAGATGGCCTGGAGGCCGACGACCAACGCAGTCGCCGTTCCCGCCACAACCATTCCCACGACGGTCAGGAAGCCCCTCGACTGCGCGGCTTCCATCGCAAGACGCCAGCGGCGCGCGTGCTCGAGATCCTTGCGGAATTCCGCATCCATGGCGATGCGGCCGATCTCGCGCATGATTGCGAAGTCGCGCTGGGCCTCGAGCGGATTCGACACGTCGATGCCGATCGTCAACAAGGTGGCGCGCACTGCACGCTCCGCCGCCTGCTCGATGTCCTCCGGGCTGGTGGTCATCGCCTGGCTCCCGTGGCCGCCTTGACGACCTTGCCGACGATTCCGCCTGTCGGCAGCGGGACCAGATCCGCGAGCTTTTCTTTGGTGCGTCCCCACGCGTATACACCGGCCACTCCCGCCGGCCCGGCATTCCAGACCGCAAGGGCATAGAGCACCGACGACAGCTCGGCGAGAGTTGCCGCATCCTTGGCATACGCTTTGTGCAAGATCGCAACGAGCTGGAACGGCAGGCTCGTGCCCCACACGATCATGATGTAGGGCCGCCAGATCGCCTGGAGAAGCGCGATCGCGTTGCGCAGCCGGCCGTCCGCAAGCCCTGCAAGCTGCAACTCCGCGCGGATGGTCTCGCCGATCTGCTCGACCTGAGCACGGCCGAGCCCGGCCTCGGACCGCACCTGCTGTGCGGCCGACGACCATCGCGCATCCGCCTGCGCGAGCTTCGCCTGCACCTCGTCGGACGGCATCGTCTTGAGCGCACCGCCGACCGCCTCCGGCGTTGGCTCGACTCCCAAGGCCTCGGCGAGCACATTCCCCACCGCGCTGCCGAGCATGTTTCCGAGCGGCCCGCCAAGCGCACCGCCGATGATCGGTGCCCCGGCCTTGACAAGATCGCCCGCGATGGACCGCCACTCCATGTGCGCCTCCTGCTGTCGAAACCTGTTCAACCGTCCGCTACGCAGTTTGCGTGCGCTTGCGCCACCAGCGCAGCGCAAACCACAGGGTCAAAGCGAGCATGACGGCGCCGATCACGATCCATGCTGCGTCAAGAGAATTGACGGCCTGGGTGGAGGCAGCGCCGCCAGCAGCGATGACCGCGCCCGCCACGGTGGTCGCGGCTGCCCCGCCGTGCATCGACTGCGCCCTGGCTCGCGGCGGTGATGCGTCAGATGGAACGTGAACCGACGTGGGGAGGCGCGACGCCGCGAGCGAAAGCGAAAATGCGCGGACCTCACGGACCCGGCGGCTCCACCCGGCGCCGAAGGTTGGCCAGGTCTTGAGCGATTTGAGGAAGCGCATGCGTTCGTCGTTCACGGCGTTGATGATCGCATGCGTGTCGCGCTTCGTCAGCGCCGCCAGCACCTCGGCCGTGACGCGATAGTCGCTGGCAGGGAGGCCGAGGACGCGTCGGAGCACCTTCCCGCTGCGGCCGACGCCGGAGTTCACGCCGTAGTCGAAGATGCTTGCGTCGATTCCAGGGGGCAGGTCATCGCAACGAAGTGCGTCCCAATAGTGGGTCCGGTAGATGGCCCTGGCCACGTCAGCATGCATCGCCTTCACATCGGAGGCGGCCGCGTTCGGATTCACGTAGCGGCGATAGTCACTGATGGTGATGCCGAAATTCGTGGGCCCGCCCGGATCGCTCGGATGGTTCGCATAGCCGCCCTCATACGCGAGGAGACGGCGGAGACATTCCGAAAAGTTTGCCGCGGCCATGGCTTTCCTCATGAAAAAAGCCGCCCAAGGGCGGCTAGACATGCTACTATTAGTAGTTGATGCTATTTCTACAATCTACGCGATACGCCTAAGGACACAGACATGCTGCAAGCGTTGCTGGAGTATCACTGGCTGCGCCCCGAAACGGCCCTCTGGCGCGCGCTCGACTGCCATGTGCTCGCGGGCAAAGCCTTCACAGAACCTTCGATCGATATCGGCTGCGGTGACGGCGTCTTTAGCTTCATCCGCGCAGGCGGCTGCTTCAATCACGATTACGATCAGTTTTCGCTCGTGAGCCACCTTGGTGAATTTTACTCTGGGCACGACATCTACAACTCCTTTGACGACACGGCGCAGCCACCAGAGATCGCCCGGCCGGCAGGATATCGAATCTCCGTTGGGGTCGACCACAAGCCCGCACTGCTATCCAAGGCCAAATACACTGGCCTCTACCGAGAACTGGTCGAGGCCGATGCGAACAAGCCGTTGCCACTGGCTGGCTCGCGTTTCCAGACGATCTTTTCCAACATCCTTTATTGGCTGGATGACCCTCAATCCGTCGCGCGCGAGATTGCGCGGATCATGAGCCCAGATGGCGTCGCCTATATCCACGTACCGAGCGAGACCTTTCGGGATTGTTCACTGTACCAGCGATTCTACGTTCAAAGCGGCGACCCGCGCTGGTCATGGCTCTCGCTGATCGACCGGAATCGCTCAAACAACATTAAGCATTGTCATTCACAGGCAGAGTGGCTGGAACTCTTCGATTCTGCAGACCTCCGTTCTGTGAGTGTGTCGCGCTATCTCAGCCCGCTTCTCCTTTCAATTTGGGATATCGGGTTGCGCCCGATCTCCCCGATCCTCATCGAGATTGCCAACAAGCTGACGGCGAGTGACCGCGCGAAAATGAAGTCGAAATTCGTCTCGACCATACGACAATTCGCCGAACCCATTATCGCCAATGAAAAGAACCAATTGGACCCGGCGGCGGGGTTTTTCCTATTCGAATTGCGCCACAAATCTTTCCAGTGAGCGGCGGGTGTGCGCCGCTTGAGCGAGCAGACGTAGTTTCAGTATCTGAACTCGATCTCTCTGCGCCACGATGACGAACTAGATGTGCCATTCACGCCGGCGAGTCGGAGATACCGAAACAGCATGGTATTTCCGTTGAATTGCGTGAACGTCTGCACCGCAGCGTCCCCGAGCGTGAACCAAGATCCGATATCCACAAAACTGGTGCCGTCGTTCGACCCCTGCCACTTCCATGTGCCCGTCGGATTAGAGCCATTGGCATCGTAATACTTAGCCTCTGTAATGATTCTTGGTGTTCCGAAATCGAATAAGAAATACCAACCAACGACGTTGAGACCGGAATTGAAGAATAGTGAATCGTTCGAGCTGTCGCCGAAACCGCCGTCTACTAGGTTCGGCGCCGTACCGTTTCCTATCGAAAGTCCACCGCCAGCCGTGACGGAGACGTTCGCTGACTGATCGCCGGTGCGGTAATAGGTGGTGTGGGAGACGCCCGTCAAAACGGCATGAGAAACTCCAACCATCAGCTTAACCCCGTCCCAGAGATCATCCATTCCGTCGAAGCAATCTTCGTCACAACTGCAATGCCGTTTGCTGTCAGAGCGCGACTACCAGTCGCGCCGGACCCGGCGAGCGTAAGTGTGTCGCTGACGATCGCTATCGTGACCGTGTTGACCTTGTTGATGAATGTGATGACCGTCCCGATTGGGAAGGCCACCGACGCATTTGCGGGAATTGTGAAGGTCCGCGGGTTGTTGTCGGAGGCAGGGTGCAGGATGTGCTTCTGCGCGTCCGCTAGGACGAGGGTGTAGGGCCCGCTCTGCGAATTCTGCGGGATATGGCTGTAAAGCGGAACCCCTTCGACGGCGATGACGCCGGCGGATTCGCGCGAGAGCGTCGTATCGGAGGCGTTCCCGAGTTCGATCACGCCGGAGGTCGTGAGGTTCGCAACGCCCGAAATGTTGCCGCCGTCGTCGATCGCCACTCCGCTCGCCTGCACGCCTTTGCCGGTGCCGTCAGAACGGATCATCCGGTTGTCCGCGCCGAATGCGGATGCCGCCGTGACGTCGCCGATCCCCGAGCCGTCCAGCCCCGGATCGCCCGCCAGATTGAGATTCCAGTCCGCGTAAGTGCCCGACCCGCCGGTTCGGGACACGTCAATCGTGAGCGTCGTCCCGCCGTAAGATGTCACCAGCCCTTCCATATAGTTCGCTCCGCTTGCAGCCGAGGACGCACGCAAGCGCGCCCCTGTGCTGTAGGCGAGCCCTACCTGCGTCTCGAAGGTTCTCGAGCCGGCGCCGATCGAGAGACTGGTGGTGGAGGTTGCCGCATAGCCGGCGCCGTCTTGGCCGGATGGCCCTTGCGGCCCGACCGGGCTCGCCGCGCGCAGCGTCCAGTCTGCGTGCGTGCCGCCACCGCCGATGTCGCTGACGTCGACGGTGAGCGACGTGTTGGCGTAATCGGTGACCTGACCAAGCATGTAGTTGCCCGGGTCTGCATCCGACGTCGCGAGCACAAAGGATCCGACCGGAAAGTCCTTTCCCGCACCGGTCGTGAAGGTCCTGGCGCCCGTGCCGATCGTCAGGCTCGTCGCCGACGTCGCCTCGTGCAGCGCTTCGACGAGACCGTTCAAGGTGAGAACGTTGTACTCGTCGCCGACCGGGTCATAGATCCACACCTGTCGGCTGGACGGATTGAGGAGCGCAGCAGGAAGAACCTCGGCGAGATCGGAAAATTTCGGCTGGATGTACCAGACGCCACCCTCCTTGAAGACGGTGATGCCGCCCTGACCGACGACAGTCACCGGGAATGGAGCTGGGAAACGAACGTTCAGGGTCATGACACAATCCCATCTATGACAGGCAGCAGGCCGATCACGAATTGCCGTGTCGCACCATTGAGCGAGTAGATTCCACCGACTTCGTACATATCGGCGCGAAGTGCCCGCATGTCGTGGGCACCTATTGAAAGATGAAACGTGCCGGTGTCGACAATCGACACCTTGCCGTTGACGGTGCCCGCGGACAGCACGGACGCGCCGCTCAACCGATCGCGCACCTCGACCAGGATCGAAGCCCCCGTCAGGTCGAGCGGCTCTTGCGTCTCGTCGTCGACAAACGATACGACGAGGTTCCAGTCGGCGCGCGTCGAAGCGGGATCGAGCGTTCCAATGAACATCAGAGCTTCCGAAAAAATGTGCCGAGCACGGTGCGCGGCGTGTTGTTGTGCGCATTGCCGCCGCCGGCGGAAGCGTTCGTGATAGTGATCCCGGTCGTCGCCGCCGCGGTGTTGAGCGGCCCGCCGTCGGCGCCCTGGCCGGCGGCGGTCGGCGTGCCGCCGATCGCGGGATATCGCTGCGAAATGTAATGCGCATGCCCGGGATCGTTCAGCACGTTGGCGTGCGTGTGCGCCGCCAGCTCGTTCACGGTGAGCGCGTGCTTCTCCTCGCCGCATAGCGCGCCCGCCGTGATGGCATCGCCGAGCGCAAACGGCACGCCGTTCAAGCGGCCAGCGGCCGCATTGCCCATGTCGTCGAGTCCGCCCGGCAAATAGCCGCGCTTGTCGGGCAGCGTGATCTGCTTGTCGGCGGCCCAATCGGCGGCAGCGCTGGCTCCCCGTCCACCCGACACCGGACAGATGGCGTTGCTGTAGGTGCCCCATAGAAACAGGAACAGGCCTTCACAATCGGAGTTCGCCCGCTCGCTGGCGCCGCTGGCCGCCGATCCGATCGTGCGGCCGTTGTCGCGGACCCAGCCCGACCGCGAGCCGCTCGCATCGAGCCAGAGCACGTCCCCGGTCTTGAAGATGGCATCGGCGTCGACGCTGCCGCCCCCGCCTCCTCCGCCAGCCGAGGGGCCTATGACCAGCAGGTTCGATTCCTCGAGCTGCACCACGCCGCGACTGCTGGTCAGGCGCACGCCGATATTCCCGTCCGCCAGATAGAACATCGGCACGCGCCCTGCCCCATCCAGCGTGATCCGGTCACCCCAAGGCAAGGTGAGGCCGGCGTCCTTGTAGGCGGTGGCCGGCGAAGACGGCGCGCTTGCCGCATAGAAGATCAGCCTGCCGCCCTTGAGCGGCCGACCGGTGTCCTTGTCGAACTGGGTGGACAGCGGAAGGTTTGGCAGAGTACCGGCCACGACAATGCCTCCGAAGCTTAAAAAAGGGCCGCCATGCAGGAGCGGCGCGCGAATTGCGGGAGTGAGGGTCAGGTCTGGCTGTCGAGTGCGCTCGACGGTCCGGCTTACCCCTTGGTGCGGGACAGCCCGCCGCGTTGAGCGAGCGCGTAAATCCGCGCTGTCGTGTTCGCGCCGTCCAGGATCGTCTTCCAGAGGTTCTGGCTGGCGTTGTAGTCAGCCATCTCGGCTTCGGCCTTGGCATTGCCGACGCCGAGGGCGCTGTTGTAGGCGCTCTGTCCCAGACCCCGATAGCTCGCATCGAGACCAGAACCCAGTCCGCTGTAGAGGTTGCCGAGACCGCCGGCGGCGCCGAGCGCCTGTCCGCCGTAGCCCGCAAGCGCATTGAGATAATTCGACCAGCCCTGCGCCGCGAGATCGTTGCCGTACTTGAGCTCGGCGGCGCGGGTGCCGCCGCTCGAGAGCGTGCCGCGCGCCGCCGCGCCGCGATCGATGGCGTCGAGGCCGGCCTGCAGCTGCGCCTCGTAACCTGGCGCCGCTGCGAAGGCGGCGCGGGCCCGCGTATTCCCATCGGCGCCGTTGAGGCCCAGCGCGTCGGCCAGCGCGCCGTAGCCCTTCAGCGCCGTATCGTAGATCGGTTGGTAATAGCCCGCGGCCTTGCCGGCGTTGCTGGCGAGCGCATCGCGGCCCTGGCCGAACAGGCTTGCCAGTTCGGAATATCCTTGCCGTACGGATGCTTCCTTCTGCGCCGCCGCGGCGCGGGCCGAGTCGCCGGAGAAAATGTCGAACAGTCCCATCGGGATTCCTCGCTGTCTGGTTCCATCAGTTGCTGCCGCTGCGCTCAGGGAATCTCCTTGCGCAGTTGATTCAAGATCCGCACCCAGAACGTGAGCCATCGGTACCACTCGGTCGTCATTCGACCGGTGTTCGGATCGACGAGAGGGACGTCGATGTCCGGCGTCGGCGGCGGAAGCGGCGTGGCGGTCGGCATAATGGGGTCCCTCTGGCCTGGCTCAGGCGGTCCGGATTTCGGCTGACTGGTCGCCGCCGAAGACCTCGACGTCGACCGGGTCCGAGACAGTCAGCCGCCATCTCCGTCCGGCTGGCCCGAGCGAGCCGCAACGCGTCACCTTGATCGCCTGCGGCCGCGCGCCCTGCCGCCCCAGCTTGCGCGCGCGCGGGGGACTCCACGTCTCTCCGCCGTCGGGGCTGTAGCTGATGAACAACGTGGGGTCCGACTGCGTCGGATCGCTGCCGGTTGCGATGCCGACCGATTGCATGACATCGAAGCTTGCGAACGCCACGGCGGCCCTGTCGGGAAACGCCGTCACAGGGCCGCTTTCGAGCTGAAACACCAGCGGATCGCCGAGCTCGTCGCGCGCAAACTCCGAGATCTCGAGCAGGTTGCCGGATCGCGTGTCGCCGGCGATCCATGTCCCAAACGCATTGATGGCGCCCGTGGCCCGCCAAGTCGGCGAGAGATAGCTCGCGCGCTCGTGCCAATAGAACGTATCGAGATCGAACACCCACGCCCAGGCCGGACATCGCATCACGATGCAGGCATGCCCGTCGATCACGTACGAAAACATCTCGATAGCGTTTGGATCGCCGCCCGTCTCCAGGAATGACGCGATCGCCCTGTCCACGTCCAGCGTCGAGATGGGCGTTGGCGTGTAACCCTCGAGCACATGTACGCGCTTGTCGTTTCCGACAAAGACAATTCCCTTGCCGATGCCGTCCTCGAATCCCGCGATCGCATTGCGGGCGAGAATTCCGCGCGGAATGACGCTCACCCGTGAGAACGGAAACGCCGGCGGCGGCTCTGCGGTGTTGCGCCAGACCTCGATCGAAGCCGATCCGGCAAGATAGAGATCGCGAAACGCAACGGCCCGCAGCAGACCGTCGGGGTTTCCTTCACATTTGATGCTGGCGAGCGGGTCGATGTCCGTCGAGTTGAGCGCAGACGCGACGCAGGCGCCGTTCCCATAGGTGAAGAAGAAATACCCGTCGAGGAAGCACACGCTGTTCGGCGCGCCAACGTCCGAATCCGGGTACGGAGCGACGCTCGAAACCGAGACCACAGAGGCCCCGTTCTCGGGATCCACGACGACCAGGTCGGGCGCCGGCAGCCTGTTGTTGCGCGCCCAGAACACCGGGCTGGTGCCGTCAAGCACGCCCACCGACGTCGCGACACCCGCACTATCGAAGCGCGTCACGTTGTTGGCGAATGCCGCGTAGAGCGTCGAGCCGACGATGATGTGACCGCGATGCCCCGTCTGCGAGCTTTCAGCGAAAGCACGCAATCCGGGCGAGCGCCGCCACTTGCCTTGCGCGCGGGCGCCCGCGGGCAGCAGTGCGTAGTGGCAATTGATCAGCCGGCCCGCGCTGTCCTGCGGACGCTTGCCCGGCGAACTCGTGAATGGAAACGGGATCGGAGCCATGCGAGCACCTATGACTGACGATGAAAGGCCCCGCCGCGACCGCCCAGCAGCGCCGGATCAACCTGCAACGTGCGACGCGCCGCGACCGGGCGCGACGCGGACTTGATGCGGTCTTCCGCCGCCTCGATCTCGAGAGCGGTCGCAGGCGGGCGGCCGTATCCGGGGCCAAGCCGTATCGCCAGCGCGGCCACCAGCGGCTCGAACAAACCGTCGGCGATCTGCTCGACATCGGGCAGGTAGAGCACTCCGCGGTTCTGCAGATCGGCGATGAGCGCCCTACAACGGCGCGCCAGCAGTTCCTCATCCTCGGCGGCGAGCGGATCACCGACACCGATGACGTTGAGATCGAGCGCGACCGTGTTGACGAGTTGGGTGGAGGTGTAGGGCATGGCGTACCGGAGCGTTGCGGAAGAAGGGGGCACTCGAGCCGGCCGATGCCGGCTCGAGTGCTGGACGAGGACCGCGGGAGGTTCGGTCGTCGTCAGGTGCCGCTCACGCGGGTGGCGAGGTCGGGGAAGATCGACTTCACCGCGTAGAGCACGTCGAGACGCCAGTTGCTGACGTCGTTGATGCCGTCGTAGTAGGGTACGAGACGCACGCTGATGCCCTTGTAGGTCTCCCGTCCGACAAGCTGGGAGGGCACGCCCGCCGGGATCTCCATCGGCACCATCACGAGCGCAAAGGCGTTCTTGTGGAACACCATGTTCTGCGGGTAATTGCCCGCCGCGCTGCCCAGCACCGTGATCGCGGCGTTGTCCGCCGGCTGCGCCGAGACGGTCTGATAGGCGCCGGACGTGATGATCGCCGGCGATACGTTGAGCGTGGCATTGCCGCTTCCGTCGGACGACACATCCGCGTTGATCACAAACTGCTGCAGGTAGGGCAGCACGTCCTTGGTCACCGGATTGATGGCGAACACGCCGGCAATGGTGATGACATCACCCTGCTTGAGGACGGCCGAGGAATTCGACCATCCGTCGGTCACCAGCGACTGGGCATTGGCGGAGCCCGAGGCGGCGTAGGTGGTCGCCTGGCTGCCACCGTTGACCAGCGGCGTTCCGGCCTTCGAGCCCACAGTGTGCGTGCGCACGTTCTGGGTCTCGTAGAGCTCGACGCCGCCGACCATCGGCAGGCGAGCGCGTTCGATCGCGGACTTGGAAATGTCCTGCACGAACGAGCCGGTGAGCGAACCGAGCAGGCCCCACTTGTCCGCGGGCGAGAGCACGCCGCAACGATCCTCCGGCACCGCCATCTCGGTCAGGCGCTGCGGCGCCTTGCCGAAATCGGAGAAGCCGTCGATCGTCTGGCCAGGCACGCCGACCCAGTTCCACACCGTCTGATAAAGGGCGGCAATGTCGCGGTCGATCTGGTTGGCGATCGTGATCATCGCCGGCTTGAGAAAGCGTTCCGAGAACTCGCTGATCTTGAGCGTCATGTCGGCCGACGAGAACGCGAGATCCACGCCGCCCTGCGTGTCGACGGTCAGGGTGAGCGATTTCTCGGTGGTGTCCTGCGGGCTCGCCACCGCACCGGCGCGCCAGGTGTACTTGGCCGGGCGTCGGATCTGCACCGAGCCGCCCTTCTTGTACCCGTTGACCGGCTTCTGCATTTCGTCCTCGTAGGCGCGGTTCACCAGGTTCCCGAGCACGAGGTTGTTGTCGAGGAGCATCAGCGCTTCCTTGGCGATGACGCTCGGGGTCAGTACCGAATTTGGCATGTGTGTAAAACCTTGTGTTGGATTGAATGAACGCAACAGCGAGGTCGAAGGCGTCGAGCAGCCGGCGCCGGCTCGCGGTAGGCGGCAGTCGCGCGTTAGCGGACCGCCGATCGCCCCGCGGGCGGCTTGCCGTGACCGTCAGATGCGTCCCTCGGCGCGGGCCTTGCGGTAGTCCTCGTGGGTCATCCGTTCGGGATCGAGCGCGCGGCCGGCCGAAGCGCCGCCACGCAGGGGCGTCAGCGGCGCCGCGGCACTGGTCGCGGTCGTCGGATTGGGTCCACGAATGCGGGCTTCGAGATTGCCGATCCTGCGAGCAGCCTCGGCAGGCGGCATCTCATTGATGTCCTCAAGAGCATCGGGGTTCTTTGCCAGGTAGTAGGCGATCAGCGGCCCCTTGGGGCTGCCGAGGATCATGTCGCGCACGTCGTTGCGGATCTCGGAGCGCCCGGCCTGCTGCAGGACCTCGTCGAAATCGGCGATGCGCGGCTTCAATGCATCGAGCCTCGCGTTGTAACCGGAGACCTTGTCCCGAAACGCCGCTTCGGCATGACGCTGAGCCTGCAGCTCAACGTCACGGCGCCGCTCGTCCCGTAGCGCCAGCCGAATCTGGTAGTCGCGCATGGCGCGGTCATAGGCGAGATAATCGCCGGGAAAGTCCTCTTCACGGGGCTCGGGCAGCTCGTGATTGTTGTCTCGTCCAGCGACCGGCGAAACGTGTGGCCGGCTGCGCTCGGCATCGAGCTCGGCCTGAAGACGGGCGATGCGTTCGCGGTAGCGCTGTAGGCGTGATCGCCTGCGCGGCCTCGCCTCCTCCTCCTCCTCGCCTCCTTCGTCCGGCGTGTCGCTGTCCTCGGAGCTCTCGGGTTCGCCGACGACGATGACGTCGTCCTCGGCATGAACTCCCAACTCGTCCTCGCCTGATGCGGTGCCGATGGATTCCTTCAGTGCAGGATCCACCTGGTTAGGATGCGCGACGTCGTGATCGTCGATGGGCATGCTGGTCCTCGTGAAAAAAGGGCCGCTGTATGCGGCCCTGGGAAAATGAGATCGGCGGTCACAATCGGCTGCAGCTACGACCGGTGCCACGGCTCCGCACAACGGGTGCATTCGCATCCCGTCTGCCTTCGGCGCGCAAGCATCCTTGCTCCGCGATCGCGCAGCCATCCAACCGTAACGACGATACGAAGGAAAGTGCGCTTCATTGCGCGTGTGAACTTCGCGGAAAACACATGCTCAACACGAAAGCGTTTCGCCCGAGAGCGCGGCGGCCGTGACGCAGGACGGCGACTCTTGCCGTTGCCGCGCTTCCAAGCACGACACAGGAGGGCGTCAGCGCCGTCGTGCTTCAAAGGACGGAGACATTCGACGGCGAAGCCGACTCCATTCACTCCTGTTCATTGTCATCGGCTTCGACGTCGTGGCGCGTTTGTGTCCGCGCCTTACTTGGCGGCATGCCGGGTGCCTGCTCACGACGCCGGCAAGCCGGGCTGCGGTCCGGCCGCCTTGGCGGCGAGGTCGATCCGCTTGAGCTCGAGCTCCATCTCCTTCTCGCGCACTTGAAGCTCCGCCATGCGCGCGTCCGCAGCGGCCTTGGCGATCGCCGCCTGCGCCTGGACCTGAGCGGCCACCCCGGCCTCGCGCCTATTCTCCAACTCGGCTTGGGCTGCGAGAGCCGCTGCTGGCGTCGGTGGAGCAGCGGGGCCGAGGCCAGCCGCCGGCATCGGCGCAACGCCACCCTCGGGCGGCAGCCGATCTTCCGGCACCCCCGCCTTGCGCAGCCGCGCGCGCATGAGCACGGCCTTCACGGGGGGAGGCAGCGTCGCCTCGATGCGCTCGGCAACCTCCTGGGCGAACGGCCAGTCCTGCGCCTTGGCGTACAGGTCGAGCAGCAATGGAGCGACGCCAGGCGCGGCTTTCATGAACGACTCGAAGCCGACGCGCGCCTCCTCTCGCTTCGTGGAGAAACTCGGCCCCTGATCGATGATCACGCCGTAAGCGCCGATGGTGAGGTCGTTGAGCCGCCGGCGCAAGGCGCCAGCCAGCCGATCGGCCGCCGACGTCGCATTCGCCCGTTCGCTGGACCGTACGGCTATTGGCGGCAACGCCTCGGAACGCCGCTCGCCCGCATCGACATCAAAGGATTCCTGCGAGCGGTCATCGGTGAGACCACGATCAGTGATTTCATCACTGTCGCCGGCCGGGTTCTGATGGGGAAACTCGATGGGGTCTTCCGGATCGTCGGAGAGTGCAGCTTCGACCATCGCCTTGTTGATGGTTACCGTCTCAACACTGCCATCCTCCCCGAGAATCTGCACCTCGCGCTCGGTGTCGTATACCTTCGGGATGAGGTCGACGAGGATGCGACCGACGTGGCGCAAGGCCAGCATGAAATTGTCGACATAGACGACGTTGGCCACGTCGGTCTGCCGCTCGCGCACGGAGATCGCCCGACCGCTCACCTCGTTCGAGCGATTGCCCAGCGACGGATCGTAGATCCCGGTGGTACCCTTGATATCGCGCTCGGCGCGCGCCATGGACGCTTCAAGACCGGGTTGCGCGACCGCCGGTACATTGCGCTGCGGCGGCGCACCGCCGTTCGACGGATCGGGATCGTACTCCAGGTACGGGTGATTCTCGGAGTTGGCCGTCGCCCATTTGTCTTCGCTTTGCTCGAAGTTCCGGCGCGTCCCGATCCACGGCGCCTTCGGGGCCAGAGCCTTCATCTCAGCGTCCTGGGAGATGTTGAAATTGTAGATCATCTGCGGTTCCTTCGCGAACCGGACGACCCCATGCCGCACGATGCGGCGGCCGATCCGCACCTCCTCGCCGATCATCGGTGCGATCGGAATGAGGCGGCCGGGCCATTCCTGCGGCTCCTCCAGATAATGACCAAGCGTGACGAGCGAGCGATACACCTTGTAGCCTTGGCGTTCCCGCACCTTGGCTCCTGCCGCGACCGCGGCACGCGCCGCATCCCGGCCTTTGTCGGTGAGATCGACGATCGTTCCGTCGGTGTAGAGCGCGAGCGTCCGTTTGACCGGCCGCTTTTCCCAAAATTCCCCGACGCGCACGAAGTCGCCGCCGTACCAGAACGACGCGCGGTCATAAGCGGTGAAATCGGCGAGCGGGACGTGTGGGTATTTCTCGCGAAACTTGCCGTGGCTCATATCGACAGGGACGAGGCACCACATGGCGTCCTCGCGTGTCGGCAGCTTTGAATCCGGATCCCACAGCACCGAGACGCCGTCGTCGACCTGCACGATGCGGCATTCCTGGTTGAACGTCAGTTCGTCTGCGTACTCCGTGATCACGCGCAGCGCGCCGACGCCGCAGGAGGCCATCTGGTCGGCGGCGAGTGCGAATGCTGCCTTCGCCTCGCTGCGGTTCTGGATGTAGCGCAACATGCCCGTGAGGATTTCGCTCACCTCCTTGCGAGCCTCGCCATTTGCCGGGATGACCCGCACCGAGAACGCTCCGAGCCGGATGTCGCCCGTGATCTGACGCTTGAACTGCGGCAGCAGGTTCACGGTGAGCATCGGCCGCCCTTTGCGCGCGGACTTGGCGTAATCCGGCCACTGCTCGCCGGCGAGCTTGGCGAGATCGTCGTAGGCGGCCTCGATATTCTCCTTTTCATGCTGGTATGCCTCGTCAACCTTCTCGGCGATCTCACGCAAGGCATCGTTGTCGATCGCCCTTGCCGGCCGATTCGAAGGTGCCTTGCGGCTTTCCATCGGTGACTTCAACGTGTGATGCGGCTTTTCCTGCTTGGCCATGACCCTGCCTGCCTTGTTTCAAAGGTGTTTCGTCAAGCGAAAGCACGCGCTTGGCGCGCGCGCCTCGACTTATCCGTTCGAGAATGAGTGGGTCAGGCCCAGGTCCACTGACCGGCCTGCCCTGGCGCGTGTCTGCGCGCGGGGCGCTTCATCTCGGCAAAACGCCGCATCATCACGGCGACGCGCGTCGCCGACAGCAGATCGTCGCGCTCCTTGACGATCATGCCGTTCTTGCGGTGGTAGCCTCGTTTTTCCGCGAACCAGCCCGACAGTGTGCTGAACACCTTGAAGCGTCCCGTCTTCATGCGATCGAGCAGCTCGCTGATGCCGGCCTCCACACCGTAACCGCCCTCCTCGTGGGTGGCATGCTCGGGCAGCACGTTGAGCCCTTGACGGCGATACTGCGCAGCGAGCTCTTCGCCCGACCCCTTGTCATGCTGCAGCCCATCGTGCGGCCACGCGCAAGGAATCCACTCGCCCCAGGGCCGGATCGCTCCCGCGTGGGTGATCGGAGTCTGCTGGCGTTCGGCGTATTCGGCGGTCACGTAGATGATGTCGGCGTCTTTGTCCCAGGCCAGGCTGACCGCCGCGAACGGATGATCATAACCGAAATCGAGCCCGACGATGCGATACCAATGCGCCGGGATGGCGCAGGGCGCGCAGGCGATCGCCTCGTCGTGCACCGGAAAGACGAGCCCCGAGCCGAATTGCGGCAGGCCTTTCGTACGGGCGTCGCGCTCGTGCTCCGGATAGCTTGCGACGATCGCCGCGCGCTGCTCCGCCGTATAGTGCTCGGCATCGTCGATGGTCATGCGCGTAATGTGGCGCGCGGGATTTGGCATGAATGTGCCTCGCTTCTCGCGCGGACGATCGTGCTCGACCGCCAGGCCATCGCGCGGATTTGCGGAGCGGCGGCGGAAGTGCGTCAGCCGATTAAGAACGTCCCGTCCGCAAGGCCGTCAACACCAGCTGATAGACCCGCTCGGGGTCGCGGACCCCGCTCGCGACCACCGACAACACGGTCTGCGCGACCATGGAGGTGGCGGGATCGTCACGGTCGGCCAGTCCGAGCGCCTCGCGCACCCGTTCATAGCCGCGGGTCATCAGCGCGACCGAGTCGGCGTCGAACACGCCCTCCCGCAGCAGTCGGTCGATCGACATGCAGTTGGCACCCTGGCTCGACTGCCGAGTCGAGAATGAGGCCGCTGCGTGGGTCATAGGCGCGTCCACCCGCCGCTTCACTTGCCGCGCGCTCCTGGCGTTCGGAACACGCAGCTCCAACCACACCGCCGCTACCAACGTGGCCCCGAACGCAACTCGCTGCAACGATTCTTACGTTGTCAAAGCCAGCCTATGGGGGGCCTGAAGCGTTTGATGCCAAAGCCAGAATTGGCGCATGGAACTCATCCTGCTCAGAATGAGTTATATGAGTAGGTTTGCATTCCTGCTCCCGATTTCACATCGGAACCGCGCCATGCCCCAGCCACGCCTCGACCGACTGCAGATCATGTTGACCACCGACGAACTCCGCATGCTGGACGACTGGCGCTTCGCGCATCGGATGCCCAGCCGCTCCGCAGCGGTGCGTGAACTTCTCAAGCGTGGACTCGCCAACGAGGGTTTTCTCGTCAGCGATGGGACCACCAAATCCAAGGATTATAGCTTGGGAGGCAACGCCGACGGCCGTGTGTCTGCGGGTGACCCGCTGCAGTCAAAATCGCTCAAGAAGAACGGGGACGGCGCGAGACGTTGAGCGCAGCACTATCCCCCAAACCGGTCTGTCGGCGCCAGCGCCTGCGCGACGACCACGCCCGACGTGTGCGCGACCCGATACATCAGCACCACACCGGCACCGGTCGCCAGCATCGTGGCAATGCCCAGGGCCACAATGAGTGCCGCTATTCCATTTCGTAATCGAGCAGACATGGTTCGTTCCCGCTTCACCGGCGATAACGCACCCGCCGGAACCGCGTTCCGCTCCGGATAGCCCCGCCGGTTGGCCAACACGCTCACCGCAGTCCGCCGGTATCCTCGATAAACTGGTGGACCACGCGCGACATGCCTTGAAGCGGCGTGAAGGTGAGCCAGACCATGCCGCCCGTTGCATTCGTGCGGGTGAGCCCCTCGGTGTAGATCTCCTCGGGAGGCTCTTCGTCGAACCAAACCCAGTCCAGCGTTTCACCCTGCCACCGCTTGCGCCCTTGATCGTAGCTTTTGAACGCAGCGCTGGAGACGCCGCCTGAGGTATGCCGCACCAGGACGTAATCGAGAAGGTCCGGCGTGCCGGTTGCGCGCGCCGACCCCGCGATCAGATGGCCCGGGATGAGACCGGATCCCCACGCGCTCTCGAGTTTCGGTTCGCCGACGAGAACGCGCTGCGCACCATCACGCACGTTGGGAAAGGTATCGCATCCGATCCAGCCGCGGGTCGGACCGACGAAGCGCCGGCCGATCCAATCGTCCGGATAGAGGCCGGTGAGATGGAATGCGGCCTCCGCCGCACCGCACCAGGTCTTGCCGCTCTGATTGGCCCCCATCAGCATGCGTTCGCGATGCGGGCCTCCGTGACAGCCGGGCGGACAATCAACTCCGACTCCGTGCGCCCCGCCGACCTCATGGAAACGGCGCTGCTTGGGATAGGGTTTATACTGAAGAAGCTTCGCCCGCTCCTTCCGCCGCTGTAGTTCCCGCAGGTTGCGGCTCAGGCGGGAGTAAAGACCTGACGTCGATTCCGGCGGCGGCGAGGGCGGCGAGTCCCACCGAGATCCGCTGTCGAAGCTCTGCATCGCTCATGTCCAATTCGTCGGCCGACCGGCGCTCGCTGAACAAGCCGAGGTGGCGTCCCAGGTCGACGAGCGCGGCACGTTTGTCGGCGAGCTTGAAGCGTACGCGCTTGACCTGCGGTGGATCGCCATTGCGCGGATCAGAGTAATCGACGATCACCTCGTCGATTGCCGCACCGGTGTCGCGGTCAACACGCCTGAGGTCCACCTCGGCCAAACCGTCCTGATCGATGCGCACGTAATCCAGAATGTTGGCAAACGCGAGCTTGGCAAATTCGGCAAGCACGGCCTGCCTGCTGGCGGCGAGCGCGGCGAATGCGTGCTGCCTCTCCTGCCCGGTCGTCTCGGGCTGGTCTGCTGCGGGATTCACCGCCGTCGCCTCCATGACAAGTTTCAGCGTCAGACGCAGAACGGGCGAGCGCGGGAGCGCGCACGTGGGCTATGACTGAGATAGATGAGGCGAGCTTCGCTGCATCGCCCGCCCTGCGTCTGAAGCTGCGAGTTTGGTCGAGCCGCAAGCCAATTGCGTCACGGCTCCGCACGGCGGGTGCATCGAGACCTCCGCCGGCATCGCGTCGAACGCGACGCCTGATCGCTACGCCGATCGGACGGCCAAGAAAACCGAACCGTGCGAACGTGTGAACTGTGCGGAAAACGCCGACCGTAGGGCGCCGCTTTTCGCCCGCGACGCCACACCCGGAACTGACGGCCCGCTCAGGCGTTATGTCAGACTTGGTGCGTCACCATCTTTGCGTGGCTGCGCCAGTCACACCCTCCGACTCACCCACGCAGGGAGCGCGCATGCCCGGTCGAAGTCCCGAGACCCAGCAGGAAAAGAAAGAACGGATGGCTGTCGAGGGAGCGCAAGCGATGCGCGAGTACATCGCCAATGCGGAAGCTGTGAACGAACGCACCGCTCGCCTGCGCGCGGAACGCTTGGCTCGCGAGGCGGCCACGACGGAGCCGAAAGCCAAGCGCAAAAAGCGGTGACACTCGCCATTGATTCCGAAGGGCTCGGCCGGATTGGCGCCTCTGCGGATGCCGGTTCTCCCCCGTGACGGCGATCGCAGCCGCACACGCAGAGGCCCGGCTTTGCCTGACAGGACCCCCCTGCCCAGCGAACCGGATGGAAAGGGGTTTTGATTGGGCAGCCGCCCGCCTGCCGGCCCCAACTACGTATTGTTCCTTAGTCGGCGGGACCCGAAGTGCACGCCATACTTTTTCGATGGAAAATCGTGAGATTGCCGCCCGTGAAATCGCAGGCGATATTGATGACATGATCGCCCGGGCCCAGGAGCACGGCCTGGAGACGCTGGTTTACGTGCTTGAGACGGCCAAGATCGAGGCGTTGCGGGCCACCAAGCCGCCACCGCCAAAAAAGCCTCCCTCTACCGACTAGCAGCGCCTGTTTGGATGTCTTCCGGTGGGTGCGTATGCCCGGCTAGGTAGAGTTCCTGACTGGCCGCCGCGCGCGGGGGTGCCCATAATTTCGGCATGGAGACCCGTGAAACTGTCGCCCGAGACATTGCCGGCACCCTCGATGCCATCATCGAGCGCGCGCAGCGGCATAAGCTCGACACCGTCGTTTATGTGCTGGAAACCGCCAAGGTCGAGGCCCTGCGCGCCACCCGGCCCAAGACCGCCCTCGCCCCTGTGCACGCCAGGCAACGCTTCTGACTTCGGATCGGTCCGTGTGACGATGGCAGAGTTGCGGGGGGGGCCGTTAAGCGTCCCAGTACTTCTTACGGAAGAGAAGCGCCTGGGTGACGGCCTGCTCGGTTGGCGCCAGCCGGTCGCGCTCGCGCCTGTGCTCGACCCAGACGATCAGTCCGACAGGCAACGCCGCGCCCGGGCCTGCCGGCTCATCAAGCCGCAGGATGCGCCGCGCACGCGCGTACGCTGTGCCGTCGGCCTCGCGCGCGACAACGATCTCGGATTGACGAGTCGAAAGCATGCGAATGATCCCCCACCCGACGGCGATTTGCAGTAGGCCAGCCCCTCGGACATTCCACGCTGGCCAGTGTCGGCAACCCCGCGGCGGTCACCCTTAGCCGGTCTCCGCCGGGAGCGCACCCTTACTTTGCTACTGCCGTGCACATGACGTTGTCGCCGCGCCTACCGCGCCGGGCGTCATTTGCATCGGCTGAGCCACGGCGTCGGATGGCCCGATGGCAAAACGCGCCCCTCCTTCACGACGGCTCGGCCATCGGCGCCTACGTTGGCAACGGTGCGGATTCGGGGGCCGTCCTTGATGATCGTGAGGTTCAGGACACGCTGGCGGTTCAACCGGGTCTGCAGCTCGATCCTGTTGGGTCCCAGTCGCTTTCCACCGAGCACCAGATAGAGATTGGGCTCATACTCGTCGCCGAGGTCTTCCTTGAAACGCACAGTTCCTTGCCTGTCGACCCAGATCGACCTCCGGCTGTTGCCGGGCCCTGGCGGCTTGTTGCAATCCGGCGACCAAACGCCCGTGAAACCAAACTGCTTGAGCAGCTTCTCTTCTCGGCCGCTGGCGTGGCTTTGCAAAGCCGTTCCTGCCACGACCAGCACGGCCAGCATGGTGATGCGCCCCCACATGCAACCCTTTCCGTCCAGGGGCAGTACCTGCTGCGCCCCGGTCCTGCGACATGGCCTTCCCTTGTCCGACTCGACTGCGCGATGATTTTACCAGAGGTTGCAGGCCAATGGCATGCGAGCCGGCGGTGCCGCAGCGCTGACTGGGGAGGACGGCACGTCAAGCGGCGTGCAATGCTGCGGCTGACACCGTCACCGGCACCGCACGGTGCAGCAAGGCCAACAGGATCTCGACGCGGTGCCTGTCGTCGGCTCGCACCACATCTCCGATCAGTCCTGCAAACGGTCCTTCCGCCACTCGCACTTTGTCCCCGGGGCCGAAGACGGTCCGCTCCCCGGTCCGATCGAACATGCCGGCCGCCTCGGCGCGGCGGAACTCCGTGATCCAGGCGTCCGGCACCTGCGCGGGCACATGCCGATCACTGGTGAGAATCGATTCCACTCCGTGCGTAAAGCGGATCGGGTACCAATGCTCGTTGGCAGCATCGAAATGCACGAACAGATAGCGCGCGAACAGCGGGCGTGCGACCCGTTCTCGCTTTCGCATGTGGCGGACCCACCTGTGCTCGACCGGCATGTAAACTTCGAAACGAAGTGACTCGATTCCCTTTCTGGCCCGGTTCTCACAATTGACGTTGGTCCGAACCACGTGCCAGGTGCGCTCCATTCCGCGCGTCCCCGCCGGATAGTCTGCTGTCGTCATGACATCCTCCTGTGAACTTCCGATCCGCGCGTCATGCGATACCGAACACGGATTGGTGATGGCGCACGACGCAATCGCGGGCTTCGTGCACGCGCGAACATCGCAATCACGAGCGTGCGAACACCGAAACCACCATTGCAGCGGCGCGTTGCCATCAAAACGAACGGAGGCGACGCCATGTTGGATTGGATGCCGCGTCCGCTGGTCATTACGGCTATGTTCGGCGGCGCGATGGTTGTACTGCTGCTACTGCTGACGCAACTCGCCCTCATGGGAAGTTGAGGCAAGCATCTCGCGAGAGACGCGCGGCGTGTGTGGGCGCTCGACTCTCTCACTGCATCTCGTCGCGTAACGCACGCGCCCATTCCTCGAGCGACGCAGCTCCGCCGATTTTCAATGCGACGGCGTCGGCAATGGGCGACATCTTCTTCACCGCATGTACGATGGTCGTGTGATCGCGGCCGCCGAACGCACGCGCGATGTCCGGCATGCTGCGCAGCGTGAACCGCTTGGCCAGATACATCGCCACGTGACGGGGACGGACGATCCCGTCCGCGCGGCGCGCCGACTTCATGTCGTCGACGGATACGTCGAACACACGCGCCACCGTTTGCACGACCTCGCCGATGGGAATTCGCCTGGGCGTCGAATCCTCGAAACGAGCCCATTCGGCGGCAACTTGCCGCGCCAGGGGATCGAGCGGTGCGTGCGTCGCCGATGCCTGCGTGAACGCCAGCACGGCGTCGAGCGTGACGAGTGCGTTGACGACGACGGCCTCTGCCATGCCGAACAGGCGGGCGGTGACGCTGGCCGCGAGAAGCGAGCGACGCACGACAAGCGAGGCCGCCATCCGCCGGCCGAGCGAGGCTTTCCCGTCCAGGTTCGACAGCATGTCGCGCGGTGCAAGATGCAATGCAGCCGAGATGCTGCGCACGACGTCGCGTATCTCCACCGGCAGATCGCGCAGCCCCTCGTCCGCCGCGCCCGACAGGCCATCCGGGAACGCAGATGGCGACGGCGGCGGAGTGCTCGACGCCGCATTCCCGGCGCGGGATTGCGGTCGCGCCGAACCGGCGCCCAAGCGCGCACGCACCGTGTCGTAGTGCGCCCGGAGTTCCTCGGCGCAACGCAGTTCGTGCTCCTTGTTGTGTCTCGCGGTCACCTCAGGCTCCCTGTTCGCGCCGCCGGGTGGCGGACGCGATGTCGATGCGGCTCTCGTCATGCAGGGAGGATGGCGAGGCACATGCCTCCTCCTCCTCGCAGCGCGGAAGAAAATCAGCCGCGCTCAGCACGACCCCTTGTGCTCGGGCGAATTCGATCAACGCGCGGTGGTACCGTTGCGGAATCAGTCCACCGGTGCCGCCCTTCGCGCGCGGATATTGCCAGCGATAAGGAGCGGTGAGCGCGGTGCCTGTGGCCCTGGCCACCGCCGCCGGCCCTCCGAGCATTCCGACGATTGTGCTTGCTGGTTCCATGCCATGACGATTTCTGATTATCCGAAGTTGGTCAAGCGATTTCTTCCGGAAATCCGAAATCTTCTCTTTTCTGTTTTGCAGAAAAATGGTAGGGCGATGCCATGGATATCGAGGACATCCGGCGTGGGCTGCAGAAGCCCGGCAAGAGCAAGAGCGGCCTTGCCGCCGCGCTTGGACGACAGCCGTCGGCGGTCACGGCGCTGCTCAAGGGCGAGCGCGAATTGAAGGCGCGCGAGATCGCGATCGTCGCAAGTTACCTTGAGCTCGACGTTCCGCAGCCGGGCGAAGTCCGCATCATGGGGTACGTCGGCGCCGGCGCGGTCATCGACCCTGATTCCGAGCAGGTTCCGGCCGATGGGCTCACCACCGTCATCCTGCCCTTTGCGCTACCAGACGAAATGATCGGGCTGGAGGTGCGCGGCGATTCGATGCTGCCGCGCTACGACGACGGCGATGTCATCGTTGTTTATCGTGAGCAGCGTCGGCCGCTCGAATCGTTTTTCGGCGAGGAAGCCGCGGTGCGCACCAAGGACGGGCGCCGCTATCTCAAGACCATCAGCCGCGGCAAGACGCGCGGCACCGTGACGCTCCTGTCCTTCAATGCGCGACCGATCGAGAACGTCCGCCTCGATTGGATCGGCGAGATCTACGTCGCGGTGCGCGCCGGCCAGATCCGGCGCATGCGGCAGGAAGGCCCGAAGCGCGCGAACCCGTCGCCGAAAATCCCCGCGGCCCGCCGCTGAACGGCGCACGCGAACCGGTCAATTGGCAGGTCCAATCCGGCTCCCTTTCCCCGCAGTTCCCATGGAGACGGCGCCGGCTTTGCCGGAATTCTGATTTTCCGAAATCATGCTCCCAACCCGGGAGCCGGCCTTGTTCACCGAACGCGACACCGTCAATGCGGACGGCACTTTCAACCGCCGCATCATCCTCAAGGTGGCCTTGTCGCGCGCGCGGGCCGAACGCGATCTGGACATGCTGGTCGCCGCCCACGGTCCGACATTGCGCCCGCCGACGGGCATCAGTCAGGATGCCGTGAGGGCGTGGCGTCGCGCGCGCTGCGCAGGTCGATCGGAGCGGACTCGCGCTGGCACCGTTCCGCACGCTGCTCGCGGAGCAATTGCGGCGCGCCTGGTGCGCGGCGCGCGCGGTCCGATCGGCACGTCCATCTCCGACCGCGCCCGGGCGCGTCGCGAGTGGAGCGAACGCCGCGATGCGGACCGCGGCATGAGCGCATCCGCCTATGCCCGGCTGGCCGGCCTGTTGAAATCGGATCTCACCACGATCGAGATCGCACTCGAATCGGCCCTGCGCCTGCTCGACCATCGCGACCTTGATGCGGTACGACGCGCGGTCGGCGAGGCCTTGCTGGAGGCGCGCGAGGCGCAAGGACGCGAAGCCGCATCTGACGACGAACAACCATCCCCGCACTCGACTGCGCCGCTGCAGTCATTCTGAGATAATGCCGACGCCGCTGACGGCGCATCGAGCAGCCGCTGCTCAGGGCCGGCGCGACGTTGCCCGGCCAGAGAACCGCATCTATACCGGTTGGACGTTCCAAACATCGGTTGCGTCGGGGGAGACATCCATGATCGATCTAAGCGAACGCGTCGCCATCGTCACAGGCGCCAGTTCAGGGCTCGGCGACGCCATCGCGCGCAAGCTCGCCGCCGAGGGCGCCAGGACCGTGCTGGCTGCACGCAGCAGGGACAAGCTCGAGGCGCTGGCTGCCGACATCGAGAGCAAGGGCGGCACCGCTCTGCCGGTGGCGACCGACGTCACCAAGGAGGCCGATATATTGCGGCTGATCAAGTCGACCATGGACGCCTACGGCCGGCTGGACATTCTGGTGAACAACGCCGGCATCGCCGTTCACAAACCGACGATCGACGTGACGACGGCTGAATGGGAGAACATCGTCGCGACCAACCTCACCTCTGCCTTCATCGCCAGCCGCGAAGCCATGAAGATCATGAAGGAGCAGAAGCGCGGCCGCATCATCAACATCGGCAGCGTGTCGGCGCGCGTACCGCGCGCCCACACGGTGGGCTATGCGGCGACCAAGTTTGCGCTCGACGGCCTGACCCATTCCATGGCCCTCGACGGACGCGAGCACGGCATCACTGTCTCGATCCTCCACCCGGGGGTGGCGGACAGCGCGCTGGGCGGAGGGCGGCAGCCCGACCGGCCGCCGGAGCAGATGATGCAGGCGAGCGAGATCGCGGACATCGTGCACATGATGGTGACCTTGCCGGATACCACCAACTTTTATCAGGCCGTCGTATTGCCCATCGCCATGCCGTTCCTGGGACGCGGCTAGTCATTCCGGCTAGCGAAAAGTCTCAAAAAAAAGCCTCTCTTGACCGCCCCGACAGTGCCTGATGGCGGCAAGGCGATTTCATATCATGCGCCGATCCCAAGGGGGCCTTCATGAAGCTGATATCGTTCGCGTTGACCGGACTGCTGCTGCTCTTCTCGCCACTTGCAACGGCACAGACTTTTCCGGACAAGCCGATCCGTCTGATCGTGCCGTTCGCGGCCGGCGGACTGGCAGATATCACCATGCGCATCGTGGGCGAGAAGCTCAGTGAGCGTCTGGGCCAGCGGATCATCATCGACAATCGGCCAAGCGGCGGGGGGATCGCGGCCGCCCAGGCCGTCGCCCAAAGCCCCGCCGACGGTTACACGCTGATCGTGCTGACCAATGGCACCGCCATCAGCGTGAGCCTCTACAAGGCCTTGCCGTTCGACCCGGTGAAGGACTTCGTGCCGATCTCGAGCGTCGCCTATTTCGATCTGGTGCTGCTGGTCGACGGCAAGTCGCCGATCAAGAACGTCAAGGACCTGCTCGCCACGGCGCGCTCCATGGGCGGGAAGATGAACATCGGCACGATCAATCCGGGCAGCACACAGAACCTTTCGGCGGAGCTGTTCAAGTCGGTCGCCGGAATCGATGCGCTCATCGTGCCGTTCCGCTCCTCACCGGAGGTACAGACAGCGCTGCTGCGCGGCGACATCACCGTCGGGTTTGAGTCCTATGCGGCGCTCAAGGGCGCCATCGACGACGGTCAGCTCCGCGCGATCGCGACGTCAGGTACGAACCGCTCGCTGCCGAATATCCCGACCGTGAAGGAGAGCGGCGTGCCCAACTATGAGGTGGTGGGCTGGAACGCGATCTTCGCGCCCGCTGGAACGCCGGCCGACGTCGTTGCCAAGCTCAACAAGGGCATCAACGAGGTTGTTGCCCTGCCGGAGGTCAAGCAGCGCATCCTCGATCTCGGGACCGAGCCGCGCGCCAGCACGCCGCAGGAAATCCTCGCGCGGCTGCAGACTGACATCAAGAAGTGGGGCGCGGTGATCGAGCAGGCCAAGATCGAGAAGCGGTAGTCGCAGCGAATGTCGGAGCACGCGCGGGCCATGGATGCGTGGGACACCCCGGTGGTCGACTGCCACGTGCACGTCTTCACCACCGACATGCCGCTCGTGGCCAATCCCCGTCACCGGCCGAGCTACAGCTTCACCGGCGAGGACCTGATCGCCGTCCTCGATGCACACGGCGTCAGCATGGCGGTGCTCGCTGCGGCGAGTCCCTGGGGTGACTTCAATGACTACGCGATCGCCTGCTTGCGCCGTTATCCGCGCCTGCGCGGCACCGTGATCCTGCCCCCGACCACCGAAAGGATCGTTCTTGACGAAATGAAGCGTGAGGGCGTGGTGGGCGTACGCCTGCCCTTCATCAACATGAAGGAGCTGCCGGACCTCACCGCTTTCGAATATCGCCGCTTCCTCCGTCGCCTCGCGGACCTCGACATGCACGTCCATGCGCATATCGAAGGCGAGAAGCTCCCACAGCTGCTGCCCACGCTCGAAGCGTCGGGCGTGAAGATCGTGCTCGACCACATGGGGCGGCCTGATCCCAGGACGGGCGTGGACGGCGAGGGATTCAAGGCGATGCTGCGCGCGATCGAGCGTGGCCGCACCTGGGTGAAGCTGTCGGCGGCGTATCGGCTCGGCCCCGCTGCGGTCGGCTGGGCGCGCGAACTCGTCAGCCAGGCCGGGCCCGACCGCCTGGTTTGGGCCAGCGATTGTCCCTTTGTCGGCGAAGAAAAGAACGTCACATACCGGCAGACGATCGAGTGGCTGGCCACCTGCGTGCCGGATACGGCGGTGCGTCGCAAGATCGTGTGCGACACTCCTCTGAGACTTTACTTCTCGTGAGTTCGTCGACAGCGGCGCCGTACACGGGCGTTTCACTCAAACACCGCGCGGCGGATCTGCGGCGATCGCATCTCATCGCATCTCGATGTCGCCGCTGGCCCGCGGTGGCGATGAGCCCCCAGGTGCGGCGCACGGCGGTCGCAATTGTCGTCTCTTCACGGCCTGGATGTAGGGCTTGACGTGCCCGGCGTTGCGCCTGCCCCGAGCAAAAACCGCGCTCTCGCGGCCGCCCGGAAGGCGGAAGACCGCCCGTAACAGTGGCTTAGGTCACCGAAAACACCCCGCGCCGCTGGCCCAGACACCGGCCTGCGGTCGTTGAGCGAGATCAAAAAGCCTGACTGCGCATCGGGTTATTGCGTCTCGACAAGCGCCTAAGAACTCCTCTAAACAATGATCTTCCGCGGAACCCCGGATCCGGCCTCATGACGTACGACAAATTTTTCAGCGATGCTCTCGCCAACCTGCGCGGCGAGCGCCGCTACCGGGTGTTCGCCGACCTCGAGCGCATCGCCGGACGCTTTCCGCATGCGGTATGGCACGCCCCCGACGGCAAGCGCGATGTGGTGATCTGGTGTTCCAACGATTACCTCGGCATGGGCCAGCACCCCAAGGTGATCGGCGCGATGGTCGAAACGGCCACCCGGATGGGCACCGGCGCCGGCGGCACGCGCAACATCGCCGGCACCAACCACCCGTTGGTCGAGCTTGAGCGGGAGCTCGCCGACCTGCATGGAAAGGACGCAGCCCTCGTTTTCACGTCGGGTTACGTTTCCAACGAGACCGGGATCTCGACCATCGCCAAGCTGATCCCGAACTGCCTGATCCTGTCGGACGCCCTCAACCACAATTCCATGATCGAGGGAGTGCGGCAGTCGGGCACCGAGAAGAAGATCTTCCGTCATAACGACGTCGCCCATCTCGAAGAACTGCTCAAGGCCGCCGGCCCTGACCGGCCCAAGCTCGTCGTATTCGAGAGCCTCTATTCCATGGACGGCGACGTTGCGCCGGTTCAAGCGATCTGCGACCTGGCCGAGCGCTACAACGCGATGACCTATATCGACGAGGTGCATGCGGTCGGCATGTATGGTCCGCGCGGCGGCGGCATCGCCGAGCGCGACGGTGCCATGCAGCGGATCGACGTCATTGAAGGCACCCTCGCGAAGGCTTTCGGGTGCCTCGGCGGCTACATCACCGGCAGCACCGCGCTGATCGATGCTGTTCGATCCTGCGCGCCTGGTTTCATCTTCACGACTGCTCTGCCGCCTGCGGTCTGCGCCGCCGCGGCAGCCGCCATCCGGCACCTCAAGATGTCGAACTGGGAGCGCGAGCGTCACCAGGATCGCGCGGGCCGCGTGAAGGCCATCCTGGCGGAAGCGGGCCTCCCGATCATGCCCAGCCAGACTCACATCATTCCCGTGTTCGTCGGCGATCCAGAAAAATGCAAGCAGGCGAGCGACATGCTGCTCGAGGAGCATGGGATCTACATCCAGCCGATCAACTATCCGACCGTTCCCCGCGGCCACGAACGACTGCGCATCACGCCGTCCCCCTATCACGACGATGCGCTGATCGACCGCCTCGCGGAGGCGCTGGTGGATGTGTGGCAGCGCCTTGAACTGCCGCTGCATCAGCGCGCGTTGGCTGCACAGTAGATCGCATCGCTGATTTCAGGCGGCGCCTATCCGATCGTGCGCACGTGCAGGCACGACGCCGTCAGTTATTTCAGAACCTGTCCCGCATCCCGTGCGTCGCCCGAAGCCGGCCCGTCGCTCGCAACAGTCGGATCAGTCGATCCGCCGGCATCAAGGCGGTGCTGAAGCTGCTCCATCAACTTCTGCAGATGTTCGGGCATGGGCGCATCGAGCTCATAGGTGGTTCGCAGCGCGTGCCCCACAGACCGCCTCGTGGCTTCATCCGTAAAATCCAGTCCCCGCATAGCCGCTGTTCCTCCGCGCCGTTAGAGAATTCAGGCTCCTGGGCTCCTTCACGCGCTGCGCCGCCCTACGTTCGTGCCCGTGGCATTCGTGTTCTCGTTTGAGCGAGCACGTAACCCGCAATGTGCCGTGGCCCTGTTGGTTCCAATAGCGAACCGCTCGACTCGCGAGCAGCGCGGGCGAAGGCTTCGGGATCGTCAACAAACGGGGTGACGCATTCGTGAATGCGTTCCGCGCATCGAACACCAGCTTCCCGCACGCAGGCAATCGCCAATCGCGAGTCATGAACAGATGATCGCGCCGGCTCTCACGACGCGAGGAGCGTACATGATTCGGCGCTCACGCAGTCACGACCGTCAGACGCGACAGCTCGACCTACCATGACACCGCGCTCGTGCAGCAGAACGGAGTCGCGCTGAGCACGAGCGCCCAGCTTGTCCGCAAGGTCGGCGAATGGTGCACACGCAGCGCGCGGCCCCCCTTACTTGCTCCGGCGCTTCCGTGCCGTGCCTGGCTTCGCCGACGCTTTCCCTGCCTTCGGCGGCAGCGGACGGTCGGGCGGCGCGATCGCTTGGGACACCGTGAAGAACCCCTCCCAGGGATCCTGCCGCAACGCGTCCAGCCGGTGCCGCAGGTTGTGGACCGTGAAATGATCGGCGCGAATTCCTTCAGCGAGCTCTTCCCAAGCGAGCGGCGTGGACACTGACGCTTTGGGCAGAGCCCGTGTCGAGTACGGAGCGACGGCGGTCGCGCCGCGAGCATTGCGGAAATAGTCCACAAAGATCCGTCCTTTGCGTGCCGATTTGGTCATGGTGTCGACGTAACGGCGAGGCTCTGCTCGTGCCATCTGCGCCGCCACCGACGCGCAGAACTGTTTGGCCTGATCCCAATCGAGCGTAGGCTCGACCGGGACGACCACATGCAGGCCCTTGCCGCCGGACGTCTTGACGAAGCTCTTCAGTCCGACGTCGCCAAGGCGCGCACGCACGTCATGCGCTGCCTCCACCACCGCGGTCCAGGGAACATCCTCGCCGGGGTCGAGATCGAAAATCAGCCGGTCCGGTCTTTCGAGGTTGCTCGCGGTTGATCCCCAAGGGTGAATTTCGAGGACACTCGCCTGCACGAGGTCGATCAGCCCCGCCAGGTCGTCAATCCAGAACATCGGCTCCTTCTCGCCGACGTCGATCCGGTGCGCCACCTCGCTCAAGCCCTCCCAGGCGTGCTTGGCATAAAAGCACTTGGCGTTCACGCCCGATGGGCAGCGCACGAGGCTGAGCACGCGGCCGGACACGTGCGGAAGGATATGGCCGGCGACATCGGTATAGAAGTCGGCGAGGCCCTGCTTTGTGACGCCCGTGTCCGGCCACAGGATCCGTTCGGGGTGCGTGAGGCGAGAGGCCGCCTCGCCTATCGGCATGGCCGGCGGTGCCGCCTTTTCGCGCCTCGGCGGACGTTCCAGCGTGACCTCGCCGGGCGGTCGGTCCTCACGCAGACCCTTGAATGACGATTGCCGGATCAGCCGGTCTTCCGACCAGCCGCGGAACTCCACTTCGCAGACGAGTTCCGGCTTGGCCCACCGCACGCCCTTGTCCGCGCCCACGGGCATGGTGTTGGCGAGGCGTGGCTTCTCGGCGCTGATCCTCTCGAGATCGTTGCGCAAGATATGCGCATCGTTCATCGAGAAACCCGAGCCGACCCGTCCCGCGTACGTCAGCTTCCCGTTTGCGTAATACCCGAGCGCCAGGGCACCCACCGCACTTTTCGTGGCGCTCGAGGGGATATAGCCGAGGATCACAAATTCCTGGCGCAGCGCGCCTTTTGCCTTGATCCAATGGTCACCGCGGCCGGGCCGATAAGGCAGGTCCTTGCGTTTCGAGACAATGCCCTCGAGACCGAGGCGGCAGGCGTGCTCGAACATGGTCGGCCCGTCCTGTTCGAGATGCTCGCTGAAGCGCAGCGGCAGCGACGGCGCCCATCCGCGACTGATCTCATGCAGCAACGACTTGCGCTCGATCAGCGTCGCCTTCGTGAGGTCGTAGCCGTCGCAGTACAGCAGATCGAACACGAAATAGCGGAAGCGATCGTTGCGGCCCGCTTTCAAATCCGCCTGAAGCAGGTTGAATTGCGGGACGCCCGACGCGTCCTCGACCACGATCTCGCCGTCGATCAGCGCCGATCCCGGATTCGCCGTCTTCAGGGCCGCGGAGATGTTGGGAAATCGCGCCGTCCAGTCGAGCCCCGTGCGCGTGAGCAACTGCACGCTCCGCCCATCGAGACGCGCCTGCATGCGGTACCCGTCATACTTGATCTCGTGGACCCACTGCGATCCGCTGGGCGCTCGCTCCGCGATCTGGGGCAGGCAGGGCTCGAGAAACGCCGGCAAGATTCCTTTGCGGGCACCCTTGATCCTGCCGACGTCCGGCAGGGAGTGCGAGCGGGCCTGCGCGACCTTCGCGCGTCCCGCGTGATCGGCGCGCAAGTCTCCGGCAGCCGCGAGCTCCTGCGTCGTCAGACCGGTGAGGAACGACGTCGTCTCCTCCTCGGTGATATCGGGCAAACCGGCTGGCCGGGCGAACTCGTCGGAAGCCTTGATGAGCAGCCACATCTCCTTCTTCTCGCCCGGCTTGGCGCGCATGCGCACCAGATGCCAGCGCCCCTTGAGACGCGCGCCGTCGAGCGTGAGATCCAGATGGCCTTTCTTGAGGCCGCGTTCGGCATCTTCCTCCGGCGTCCAGCGGCCTCGATCCCAAACGATCATCGCGCCGCCGCCGTACTCGCCGTGCGGGATGTTGCCCTCGAAGTCGAGGTACTGCATCGGATGGTCTTCGGTGCGCACCGCCAACCGCTTCTCGCCGGCGATCATGCTGGGTCCCTTGGCGACGGCCCAGCTCTTGAGCGTACCGCCCAGTTCGAGCCGCAGGTCGTAATGCACGCGCCGCGCGTCGTGCTTCTGGACGACGAATTGCCACCCGTCGCCGGTGCCGAGCTTCGCTTCGGGCTCGCCGGTGCGGCTGAAATCGCGCTTGCGCCGGTACTCCTTGAGCGGATCGCGCCGCGGCGCCTTCGTTCCCTTCCTGCTGCGGGTTGCCACGGAGCCTCACCCGAGCGTCACGACGACTGCGCGATCTGCATTTCGCACAGCTTGAGCGCGCGGCGCGCGCGCGCCGCCCAATCGGACTGCGCATCGAGCGCGATGTAGCGGCGCCAGTGCTGCGCCGCCTCGGCGTGCCGGTTGCGCCGCTGCAGGATCAGCGCGAGGTTGAACACCGCGTCCGCATAGTCGGGATCAATCGCCAGCGCGCGCTGCAGCGCGTCGATCGCGTCGTGCACGCGATCCTGCTCGTCATAGAGATTTGCCAGGTTGTACCAGGCCTCCGGGAACCTGCGGTCGGCCTTGAGGGCCGATTTGAAGGCGCGCTCCGCTTCCGCTTTCCGGCCGGCGCGCGTGAGCAGGTTGCCCAGGTTGAATGCCGCCGTCGCGTCAGTCGGATCGAGGGACATCACGCGCCGGTAGAGACGGGCCGCCGCCGCAAAGTCCTCGTCCGCTTCGGCAGCCTGGGCCTGTTCGAACAGGACGTCCGGACTATCGGCAGGCTCCGCCACGGGCAGAGCCATCTGGCCCGACTGGTCGCTCCGAACCTTGAGATGCTCGACGATCAATTTGTCCTGCGAGGAGGGATAGAGCTTCACGCGCGACAGGTCGCTATCCGGCAGCCACCTGCGGATATCCTGGATGCTTTTCGTGATGGTCGACAGCGCGATGCCCGCCGCGAACAGTTCCGCCATCTGACGTGCGACCGAAAGATCGCGAAAGCGATAGAGGCCGCCTCGCGCATCGAGCAGGCCGAAAGCGGTCAGTTCCTCGACCACTTGCGGCGGCAGCCCGCTCAGGCTGGCGATCTGGTCGAGGCCGTAATTGCGCAACTGATCGTCGGGCACGGCGCGCCCAAGCCATTCGAGAAAGCGGCGCTCGCTTGCGATCTCGATCTCGTATGTCCGGGCGAGGCTGAGACTTTTTGAAGGCTGACCGTCCGCCAGCAGCGGCCATCCCAGCTCACCCACGACCAGCACGTTGGTGGACCGGGTGACGCCCCGGCGCGGCGCGCCACCTTGCGCGCGAACGAGCGCAAAGGCCTCGGTCCGCCGCATCGACGCCAGCCGCCCGGTGAAGGCGACCGTGCCCGACAAAATGCGCTTGTCCGCCTCAGATCCCATGCTTGGCCTCTCCCCACGAGGGCCGGGCCTCAAATCCCGCCGCCGGCGCGCAGCAGACCAGTGCGCCGTCGTCTCCGCCCGTAAGCTTTCAGGAGTCTACAGCTAGCCCAAGCGGAAATGCCACAGCAAGCACAGCAGACCGCTTCGTCTGAACGCCTACCGCGACGCCGCCTTCTTCTTCGGGGCCGCGCGACGCGTCTCCTTGCTGGCGGCGGCCGGCTTCTTGGCGCTCGCACTGATGCTCGCGCGCAGGGCATCCATCAGATTGATCACGCGCGGCGCGGCGGGAGCCTCGCCGATCGTCTGCACGGGCTTGCCGGCCTGCTTGGTGCGCAGCAGTTCGACCAACGCGTTTTCGTAGTGGTCTTCGAACGACTTGGGATCGAAATGGTCGCTCTTGCCCTCGATGATGTGGGCGGCGAGCTGCTTCATCTCGGCCGGCAGCTTGAGGTCGGGAATGTCTTCGAAATAGTCGGCTGCGCTCCGCACTTCGTAGGCATAGCGGAGCGTGGTGCCCAGCAGCCCTTTGTCGAACGGCTCCAGCATCAGCACGTGCTCGCGCCGCTGCAGCACGAGCCTCGCGAGGCCGACGACCTTCTTGTCGCGCATGGCGTCGCGAATGACTGTGAAGGCTTCCTGCCCGACCTGATCGGTGGGCGCGATGTAATACGGCGTATCGAGGTAGCGGTCGTCGATCTCGGCGCGCGGCACGAAGCTCCCGATGTCGATCGTGTGGGTGCTCTCAATCTTGATCTTATCCAGCTCTTCGTCCTCGACGAAGAGATACTGCCCCTTGGCGTACTCGTAGCCGCGGCCGATGTCCTCCTTGTCGACCGGCTGGCCGCTGTCGGCATCCACCATCAGCTGCTTGAGGCGGTTGCCGGTCTTCTTGTTGACGCGATTGAAGGAGATGCGCTCGGAGCTCGATGCCGCCGGGAAAAGAGCGATCGGGCACGACACCAGCGACAGCTTCAGATAGCCTTTCCAATAGGCACGCGGGGCCATGGCCAACTCCTGACGCGACAACTGACCTCGCATTAATCATACGTCGGGTCACAAAAACCGTCGACCTGCGCGGCGGGTACAAAGCTAGAACGACATGCGGCCGCAGCGCGCGCGTCCCTTCCAAACATGATTTGCGGTTAACGGCGGCTGTCTAGGGGGCCGCTCCGCCGGGCCGCGGCGTCCTTCCGCCCTCCCCCAAAAAGGCCGCGCGAAAATCACAGGACCGTGATTTGGAACGCCTTTTTGCGCGCAGGCGGAAGCTCGGGCCCGCCTGCGCGCCCACGGGATCCGACTTTGTGAAACCGTCCGGTTGTTTTCGAGCCTGTTTTGATCAATGGTAGCGTGCCCGCACCCCCCCAAACGGTACGACGGCGATACATTGGCACTTAGGAGAACGACGTGGCGACTGGTAAAGTGAAGTGGTTCAACCCGACGAAGGGTTATGGGTTCATTCAGCCGACTGGCGGTGGCCCTGACGTCTTCGTGCACATCTCCGCTGTCGAGCGTGCCGGTCTGAGCACTCTGCAGGAAAATCAGCAGATCGAGTATGAAGTGGTGTCCAACCGCGGCAAGAACTCGGCTGAAAATCTCAAAGTGAAGTAGGGCCTGCCCGCAAGCCGCCTCGCGGCGGACTGCACCAATAGAGCCTCTCCCCGCCTGCGGGGAGAGGCTTTTTGTTTGGTCACGCTGTTGACCACGCCACCTGCATCAGTGGCACACGCGCCGCTTGGTGATGACCACCGTTCCATTCGGCCTGTGCTTGCGCACGGTCACCGTGCGGCAGGACGCGCGCCCGTACACCCTGTGCTCGACGTGCCCACGGCGATAGTGATGATGATCGCGATCCCCGAGCCGCACGGACGCAGCAGGCGTATCGATGCGCACAGATTGCGCGAGCGAGGGCGATGCAATTGCAAGCGTCGCCGCGGCTGCAGCGATCGTCAGAAAAATACGCATGTCTTGTTGTCCCTCCAAAACGCCGCAGGCATGCGGCTGTCCGCTGCATAAGTGCTGCTGGTGGGATTGGTTCCAATACGCCTCAATTTCTCGCGAACGGTCCATTGAAACCCGAAAGAAAAAAGCCCCGCACGTGCGGGGCTTCTTGCTCGCCAGTGCTACGGGGGGCTGGGGGGAGTGCGACCGGCGAGCACACGTCAATCCTTTGCACGCATCATGGTTCCACGCTGCTCTTCAGCCGCGCGATATTTTCTCGACGCACGCGATCGCTTGTCGCGCTCAGGATCCCAAAGTTTGAGCAACTCGGTGCCGAACCGTGCGCGCAGTTGCCGAAAATTGGATGTGTCGCGCCGCAGCCGCGCTCCTGTATAGTGTCCGCCGGACGTCTTGGGATGTTGATCGGGAGTGGTGACGTAGAGATTTCGCGGAGGCAACAAGCGCAATCGCCAGCACCGATGCGGACGATCAGCGGGTCGCAACCCGATCCAGCGGCGGGCCGCCCGATGCTGCCGAGGCTTGTGATCGGTGCGGGGATCCGATGCGGCAGGTAATTCGGTATGGTGGCGCCGCCCTGGTCGCCACGTCGTTGGCGATCCTTCTGATCGCTCCGATGGCGACGAGCTTCGTCGAGCAATGGTCGCGCCGCGACGTCGAACTGCGCGCCACCCTCGTCAACAACACCGTGCGCGACGAGTTGACCGCGCTGCTATCGCGTGATGCCGGCGAGCAGATCAGCCGATTGTTCGAGCGGCTCGCGCTCGACGAGCGGTTGCTCGCGGTGGGCTTCTGCGGGCCGGCCGGCGATCTGCGCTACCAAAGCAAGGTGATGCCGAGCGAGTTTTCCTGCGAGCGCATCTTGCGTGCCGCGCGTCCGAGCTTTGCGGATCTGCCGACGAGCGGACGGCCGATGCTGGTGGCCGCCTTTCCGATCTCGGGCGGATCGACATCAGGGCATCTGGTGCTGATCCATGACCTCACGTTCGCACAGCAGCGCGCCGATCAGGCAAAGACCTGGGTGATGGTCGCACTTGCCGGCGTGGCCTTCGTTGGCGCCGCCCTGGCCTCCTTGATCGCGCTGTTCGTGATGCGGGGCGGGTTGCGTTCGGTCGAACGGGCCATCGCCGAGTTGCGGGCCGGCCGGCAGCCTGTGGCGCGCGGTTCGGACAACTCCATGTTCGGGGGCAAGATCCGCGAGCTTCTCAAGGAACTGGAGCAGAACCGCCGCCTGCCCGACGCAATCGAGTTTGATTGGAATCCTCAATCGCTGCGCCGTACGTTGAACAGTCAGTTGCCTCAGGCTGAGGTCATCGTGGTCTCCAACCGCGAGCCGTACATCCACAATCGGACGAGGGACGGCATCTCGTTGCAGACCCCCGCCAGCGGCCTCGTCGCAGCGCTCGAACCCATCATGCGCGCATGCGGCGGAACCTGGATCGCGCATGGCAGCGGCACCGCCGACCGCGAGACCGTCGACAAGAGCGACCGCATCCGCGTTCCGCCTGACGCGCCCAGCTACTCGCTGCGACGGGTTTGGCTCTCGGAGGAGGAGCAGAACGGCTACTACTACGGGCTGGCCAACGAGGGGCTTTGGCCGTTGTGCCACATCGCCTTCGTGCGCCCGACCTTCCGCCAGTCCGACTGGGAGCAGTACCGCGCTGTCAACGCCCGCTTCGCCGACGCGGTGGCGCAGGAAGCGCGCCGTCCGGATCCGATCATCATGATCCAGGACTATCACTTCGCACTGCTGCCCGGGATGATCCGCGAGCGGTTACCCGCCGCAACGATCATCACGTTCTGGCACATCCCCTGGCCGAACTCCGAAGTATTCGGGATTTGTCCATGGAAAGAGGAGATTCTCGCGGGATTGCTGGGCAGCACCGTTCTCGGATTCCACACCCAGTTCCATTGCAACAACTTCATCGACACGATCGACCGTTTCGTCGAGAGCCGGATCGACCGCGAGCGTGCCTCCGTCACCCGCGGCGACCACGAGACGTTCGTGCGCCCCTACCCCATCTCGATCGAATGGCCTCCGGCTGCGTTGGCGCGCCAGAAGCCGGTCGCCGAGTGCCGCACCGCCGTCCGCGCGCGACTCGGGCTTCCTCAGGACATGCTGCTCGGCGTGGGCATCGAGAGGTTCGATTATACGAAGGGCATCCTCGATCGCATGCATTCCGTGGATCGGCTCCTGACGAACCATCCGGAATGGAAGCGACGCTTCGCGTTCGTGCAGATCGCGGCACCGACCCGCAGCAAGCTGCCCAAGTACGCGGAATTGCAGCGCGAAGCCCAAGCGTTGGCGGAGGAAATCAATGCCCGGCACGGCGATGCCGGCTATCGGCCCATCGTGCTCATGATCCAGCACTACGAACCTGATCAGGTGTTCGAGCTGTTCAGGGCCGCCGATCTGTGCGTCGTATCGAGCCTGCACGACGGCATGAATCTGGTCGCCAAGGAATTCGTGGCGGCGCGAGACGATCAGATGGGGGTGCTGATCCTGTCGAACTTCGCCGGAGCCTCGCGCGAGCTCGCCGAGGCGCTGATCGTGAACCCCTATGATGCCGATGCGATGGGCGAAGCCATTCACCGCGCGCTCGAGATGCCGGAACCCGAGCAGCGCGCGCGCATGCAGGTCATGCGGGACGTCGTGCGCGCCCGAAATGTGTACCGCTGGGCCGGCCAAATGCTGATCGATGCGGCTCAATTGCGGCGACGGCAGGAGATCATGCAACTCGCTGAACTCGAAGAAGCCAACGATGCCCGGCGCCAAATGCCACGGCGGGTAGCCCGCGCGCGCTGAGGCTCGAAAAGCTCCGTCCTCCCTGCGCAGCAATCATTGCAGCGCGGCGGCGCCGCAAGCTTCTTACGCGATCACTGGAACCGAGCCGAGCGTCGTCTGTTGGATCAGCAGACAACGACGGAGGCTCTTCACAATGCGCCATGCATGCGTCGCCCTGCTCGTGCTCGCCGGCTTCGCTGTTGCCACGCCAGCGTCAGCTCAACATTGGGGCCATCGCCACCACTATCGTCATCACCATTGGCATGGGCACCATGGCCCGTCTTTCGGATTCTATTTCGGAGCTCCCCGCTACTACGGCCGTGGCCGCTGCGTGCGGGAGCGGATCGTGCGCTACCGCCCGAATGGACGGCGTGTCGTACGCTGGGTGACGCGGTGCTACTGAGGGCCTGACCCGCTCCGGCAGACGTGCCGTGGCGGGCGGTCTGCAATGTCCGCCCCACGCGACTGCGAGGGGCGCGCCTCAGCCCGGTTGGGGCGAGTTGAACGTGAGGACGGCATTCATGCCGCAACGCCAGCGCCCGGACGCCGTTCCCGGCGGCCGGGATAGACTGCTATTCTCCCCCACATGCTTGCCCTCGAACTGTTCGTTCTCGCCGTCCTCGTGGTCCTGAATGGCCTGCTCGCCATGTCGGAGTTGGCGGTCGTCTCGTCGCGGCGCGCCCGCCTGCAGCGGCTCGTCGACAATCGCGTGGTCGGAGCGCGGCGCGCAATCGCGCTTGCCGCCGACCCGGGTAGATTTCTCTCCACCGTTCAGATCGGGATCACGCTGGTCAGCGTCCTATCCGGTGCGTTTTCGGGAGCCACCATCGGTGTCCGTGTCGCCGGCTGGCTGGAGGAACTCGGCCTGCGGCCGGGCATCGCCGAACCACTGGGCGTGGGCGCCGTGATCGCGATGATCACGTATGCCTCGCTGATCGTTGGCGAGCTGGTGCCGAAGCAGATCGCGTTGCGCAATCCCGAATCGATCGCGGTCAAGGTGGCCCCGGCCATGACCGTCCTGTCGAAGATGGCCGCGCCCCTGGTTTGGCTGCTCGACACATCGAGTCGTCTCGTGCTGGCGCTGCTCGGCGAGCGCGAACAGCCGGCGGCGCGGGTCACGGAGGAAGAGATTCGCAGCCTGGTTGCGGAGGCCGAGCGCGCGGGCGTGCTCGAGCCCGGCGAGAAGGAGATGATCGCCGGCGTCATGCGCCTTGGCGATCGGCCCGTGCGGGCGGTGATGACGCCGAGGCTCGATGTTGACATGCTCGATCTTGCCGACCCACCGGCCGCAATTCGCGCTCGTCTCCTCGAGAGTCGTCATTCCCGCTTACCTGTATTCGAGGAGAATCCCGACGAAGTGCACGGTATCGTGCAGGCCAAGGACCTCCTCGACGCTTATCTCGCCGGCCGCGAACCGGAGGTGCGCAGTTTCGTGACGCCGGCGCCGGTCATCCCTGATTCGCTGGACGCCCGTGACGTGGTATTGATCCTGAAATCGTCAGCCGTGCACATCGGCCTGGTCGTCGACGAATACGGGCATTTCGAAGGTGTCGTGACGACGGCCGATATTCTCGAATCCATCGTCGGAGAATTCCTGACCGAGGAAGGGCCGATCGAGCCCGCTTTCATCCGTCGCGATGATGAATCGCTGCTCATCGCCGGTTGGATGCCGGCCGACGAGTTCTCGGACCTCACCGGGATCCCGCTGCCCACCGAGCGGGACTATCACACGGCGGCGGGTTTCGTGCTCAAGCGCTTTGGCGCGCTGCCAAGCGTCGGCGACTGCTTCGATGCCAACGGCTGGCGTTTCGAGGTCATCGATCTCGACGGACGGCGCATCGACAAGATCCTGGCTACGCGCCTGCCCGCCACGCGGCGCGCTGCTCGGGCCGCCACGAACAAACCGAGATAGGGCCGACGGCCAGCGATCTTCGAGCCGACTGCGCCGCTTCAGGGCACTTGTTTACCAATTTGCGGCCAGCGCGGTTACGTTAACCGCCGAGACCGATTGCCGTGATCCCGCTTCCCTCCGCATTCTTCACCCGCAGAGACCTTGGGGGGGGGGGACAATGCGGGGTCTGTGGTTCAGGTACGAGAAGTACGCTTATCTCAGCGTCGCCGCGGCGGCGATCATCCTGCCGTGGGCGATTTCCATCGGCATCTATCTGGTCTTGCGGCGCTGAATCCGGCAGCCGAGCCCTCACGCTTTGAATCGGCGGAATGTGATCGAGTAGCGCAGCCGCTCGACGCCTGGGATGCTGTGCTCCCATTCGGTCCGCGAGGCCCCCTGCAAGAGGTACGCCGAGCGTGGCTCCAATGCGAGCGCGACCCGCTGCCACCCGGGTCCGCTCTTCCTGCGGAAGCGGAACGTGCAGGAGGACAGCAGAGATATGCCGACGACCTCGTCGAACATCGGCCGGTCTCTGTGCCAGCCTATCGCGGCACCTGGCGGATATTCCGTGACGAGCGCCTGTTGGAGTTCAGACGTCGCAAGCCCGGCGAACCGCGCCGCAGCCGCGCGCGCAGGCGACAGGAACTCCGGAATATCGTCGGCCCGCAGTAGCTTTCCGAGCTTGAAGTCGTAGCGCCAGCCATATGAGACGACGCGCCGCTTGCCGAGGAATCCCCGGAAATCGAACTCCTTGAACGGCAGCAACGAGAGGCGGGCGGCCAACTCGCGTTCCATTGCCTCGCTCAGGAGATCCGGCTGATAGCGAAACCCGTCCGGAAGAGGCTTACCCGGACGAAACAAGTCGAGTTGGCCGGCCACGCAATGACGTCCTAGCGGCTCGTCTGCTCGAGATCGCGGCGATATGCCCGGACGCTGTGGCTGCCGCATTCGCTGCAGGTCAAGCGTTTCACGAACGACGCGATCGGCGCCCCGGGGCGCTCGCCATAACGGGCAAGATCGGCCTCACGCAGCGTTCCGCAGTGGCCGCAGTGCAGACACTCGACAACAATTCGGCGCGCAAGCGCAGCGGCGCTCATTGGTCCGGCTCCGGCGAGGCCCACTGGATGTTGCGGGTGATATTGAGACGCTTGAGCTCGGCGAGCGCCTCTTCAACACTGTCGACGGAGTACGCGGAGAGCCGGCCGCTTTCCCAGTTGATGAAGATCGCGACGATGTCGTCGTGAAGTCCCGGGATCACCAGCGTGGACGCGATCTGGTCGTCCTCGTCGATCCAGTCATTGTCATCGGTGTCAATCGTGGGGACCATTTCGCCTCGCACTGCTTGCCGGCAAGGCGATCGAGACGGCCGAGGGGCAACAGTACGCCGCGCCCTTCCAATACCCGCTCACGCATTACCTCTCGTCCAAGTGGGTACTCGTCGGCAGGTTTGGGAGTCGGGTCCTTACGAAAACACCGCACCGCGGCCGTCCTGGCCGGGTATTGCCAAGATTTAATCTGTGGAGGGCTGGTGCGCCGCGCCCTAACCCCTACTTGGGTTGGTGTGCCGCGCGGGCCTCCCTCAGCCCCCAGCCTGGTCTGCGTGGCATCGTAGTAGAGGCCCCGGCGCCGTTAGGCAGCCGGGGCTTTTCTTTGCGGATTACGGAATGTGGCGGGTGTCACGAACACGACACCGTCGAGACGACGCTCACCCCGCCTTCATCAGCATTTCAGTGCTGCGCTGCACGGTGACGTCGCCGCAATTCTTGCACTCATATTCGCGCCGCCAGGCAATTTCACTGTCGGTGAGCGTGCGCTGCACCTTGGTCAACCACATCGAATGAGCGCAACGATCGCAATTGGGCGCGTTGACGTCCACGGCCTGATCGGCGGGCAGATCCTTGTCCTGGTGCAGAAACGTGTCGGTCACGTCGGCCTCGTTGAGGTGAGTTGGCGAACCGCAAAGCCTGCGTGGTCGGCCAATGCTGACCGGCTCAATTCGTCTATTGAGGAATGGTTCCGGCGGCAGCGCAATGCACGTATAGTGAGTCACAATGACGCACCGCCTCACCTACGCCGTCGGCGACATCCATGGCCGTCATGACCTGCTCGCCCGTCTGCTCGACGACATACATCGCGACGCTGGGACGCACCGGGCGAGCGCGCGCATCATATTCCTGGGCGATTACATCGATCGCGGCCCTGATTCAAAAACCGTGCTTGCCACCCTGATGGCGGGTCCGCAGCGCAGCGGAGATGAGTGGATTTGCCTCACCGGCAACCACGAGGAGCTGATGCTGCGGGCGACGACGTCGGCGACTGCAGCCGCTCATTGGCTCAGGCAGGGCGGCGGCGAGACGCTGACGAGTTTCGGCGGCGAGATTCCCGAGGAGGTCCGCGCGTGGTGCGAACTGCTGCGCGTGACGTTCGATGACGGCGCCCGGCTGTTCGTTCACGCCGGCGTGCGACCCGGCGTTCCGCTGCCGCAGCAGCGGCGGGAGGACCTGCTTTGGATTCGCGATCTCTTCTTGTCGTCAAATGACGACCACGGCCGGCTGATCGTTCATGGTCATACCCCCGACTTCAACGGGCCGACCGTTCGGCATAACCGCATCAACGTCGACACCGGAGCGTTTCACACCGGTGTGTTGACCGCGGCAGCTTTTGACGGTGAGCACCACCGCTTCATTCAAGTCCGCGCAGAATGATGATCGGCGCACAAGATCAGTGGAATCCGTCGGCGCTGTCGGCAGTGCCTAAAGTGTTGAAGGCTTCGCACGCCTGACAATGGACGACGACGCGATCGAGCTGCGACGGCGAGCCGATCATCAGGACCTTTCCGCATTGCGCGCAGGTGAATTCACAATCTCCGCCCGCGTTGATCAGGGGCGGCGCCACCGCGATGCAATCGAAGGTGCGCGGAACATCCGTCCGGACAAGAACCACCTTGCGACGCATGACGCGCCGCGTTGACTGCGCTCGCATTGTCGCCCCCTCCGAGTAATGCGCGCGCCCGGCAAGACGGCCGCCGTCTCGCCTTTTCGATTTGTGCGGACCCCAAATGCCGACAAATCGCGTGCGCCAACTCTCAACCAACTCGCGCGAGGAGGATGCTGGGGAGCATTGCTGACTTATTCGTGACGCGCGCCGGGCCAGTGTGGCCGAAATGGGGCCCTCCACAGGATTCACAGAAGCTTGCGCACTGGGTTAACGATGCGGTGTTGCGATACTGCGAGCACAAAACGTCTTCAGGCGCGCGGCCTCAATCTTCCAGGGTCTGGCGCGCGGCCTCGAGCGACGCCGGCAATTTGTGGTGATGCAGCGGACGCTTATCCGTCAGGCGCGCCCCGAGCGGCAGCGCGAGCGACACGACCAGGATACGCGCGAGGTGGTGCGCCCCCACGAACACGGGATCGAGATGCAGCGCCAGCGCAAGGATCATCATCACGTCGACGGATCCCGGCGCGTAGGACGCCACAAGGTCCTCGATGCGCAGAGAAAGGAGCGAAGCGGCAAGAAACACGAAGATCGCGGCGACGCTGATCACGACCGCGAGCGACCCGAGCGAGGCCTTGAGGTACTGCACCAGCATCCGAAACGACGTCTGATTGAAGCGCGAGCCGTTGATGGCGCCGAGCGCAATCATCGACAGGATCGCCAGCCAGCTCGGCAGGCTGACATCGACGAAGCCGCCGCCATGCAGAAAGGCCGAGACCACCATCGGCCCGAAGAAGAAGCCGCCGGTGAACCCGATCCGATAGAGCACCAGCGCTGCCGCAACCGAGCCCGCAACCAGACCAGCAAGATGCCAGGGAGCCTCGACGGCGCCGCGCGCGCCGACAGGCAATTGCGAGGGCGCATCGAAGCCGGCCAAGGTCAGGCTCAGCGGGACGCCCACCGCCAAGACGATGACCCTCACCGTTTGCACGATGATGATGGCGCGCAGGTCCGCGCGGCGCTCTGCGGCCATCGCCGAGACCTGGGACAAGGAGCCGGGCACGGCCGCAAACAGCGCCGTTTGCGCATCCCATCCGTGCACGAGCTTGAGGTAGCCGGCTGCCGCCACGGTGACGGTGACCATGCCGACCGAGATGATCACGATGCTCAGCGGCCACGTGGTCATGCCGCGAACCGTCTCGGGCGTAGCGACACCGCCGATGATGATGCCGAGCGCGATGAAGAACAGCCGCGCCGCCCCGGCGGGGACATGCGTCTGTCGCCCGCACAGGGCGGCGATAGCCACGAACACCAGGGATCCGGCCATCCAACCGGCCGGAAAGCCTGCATATTCGAAGGTCGCACCACCGGCCGCCGCGATCAGCATCGCTTCGGCGAAGGGGCGCAAGCCTTGCGGGGAGTACGCGTTGGCGGTCATGGCGGGTCCGGCATCAATACCGGGCGGGCGGGACGCGTCAAATCTAAAAGGTTTCGTGGCTCGGATGTGCTAACGTCATGGCGGCGGCCGGCTATTTGCCCGCCGTCGAGCGTGGTTGATGTGCGACCGACCGGGTTTGGCACCGGCTTGCTCCGGCGAGCAGGCGGTGCGCCAGACCTGCGATCAGGGCGGCACGCAGCCCTTCCCCGACATCCGTCCGGCGGACGGCCACGGCGGATGGGCAGGCGAACGAACTGCATCAACCGGACGGATGGGGGGAATGGGCGCCGAGCCATGTTGCAGGGCTGGTTCGTCATAGCGGTAGCGCTCTGCTACATTGGACTTCTGTTCATTGTGGCGAGCTATGGAGATCGCCGCGGGCGTGCGCGCGACAGCCGCTGGCGCGTCCTGATTTATCCATTCTCTCTCGCGATCTACTGCACGTCGTGGACGTTCTTCGGCTCGGTCGGCCTCGCCGCCTCCACCGGCTTTGAGTTCCTGACGATATATATCGGCCCGATCCTGATGATCGGCATCGCATGGCCGCTCGTCATGCGCGTCGTGCGACTCGCCAAGGCACAGAACATCACCTCGATTGCCGACTTCATCGCCGCCCGCTACGGCAAGCGGCAGGCCGTGGCCGCCACGGTTGCCTCGATCGCCATCGTCGGCTCGATCCCCTACATCGCGCTGCAGCTCAAGGCGGTGTCCGCATCGATCGGCGTCATCCTGGCGCAGACCGGCACGCCAAACGGCGCCGCATTGTTGCCGCTGGGCGACATGGCTTTGTTCGTCGCGCTCGCCATGGCCGCCTTCACGATGCTGTTCGGCACCCGTCACGTCGATGCGACCGAACACCAGGATGGCCTGATGCTCGCGATCGCCGGCGAGTCGATGGTCAAGCTCCTGGCGTTCCTGGCGGTCGGGATCTTCGTCACCTTCGTGCTGTTCGACGGCCCCGGAGACCTGTTTGCCGCGGCGCTGCAGAAGCCGGAGACAGCCGCACTCATCACGGGGGAACCCCGCGTCGGCTCCTTCGTGGTGATGACATTGCTGTCGTTCTTCGCGATCATCCTGCTCCCACGCCAGTTCCACGTGACCGTGGTCGAGAACCACAACGAGAAGGAGATCCGGCGCGCGGCGTGGATGTTCCCGGTCTATCTCGTTCTCATCAATCTCTTCGTGGTTCCCATCGCGCTTGCGGGCCTCCTCACCTTCGGCAGCGCGCACAACAGCGACATGTTCGTTCTGCAACTGCCGCTGGCGCGCGGGTCGGACCTGCTGGCGCTCACCGCTTTCATCGGCGGCCTGTCCGCCGCGACCGCAATGGTGATCGTCGAAACGGTCGCCCTGTCGATCATGGTGTCGAACGACATCGTCGTGCCGTTCATCCTCAAGCGGAGCGAGAGCTTCGCGGCGCGGGCGCGGGTCGGCGACGTGCTGCTGACCATCCGCCGCATCGCGATCCTGACCATCCTGGGCCTCGCCTACCTCTACTACCGTTCCACCGGCGAGACCCAGCTCGCCTCGATCGGGCTGTTGTCCTTTGCCGCCGTCGCACAGCTCGCGCCGGCCTTCTTCGGTGGCCTGTTCTGGCGCGCGGGCACCGCGCGCGGCGCGCTGGCCGGAATGATCGGCGGCATTCTCGTGTGGGCCTACACGCTCCTGCTGCCGTCGTTTGTCGAAACCGGCATCATCGCCCCCACCCTGCTGTCGGACGGACCTTGGGGCATCGCCATGCTGCGGCCGCAGGCTCTCTTCGGCATTGAGATGTCGCCGCTCGCGCACGGCGTCCTGTGCAGTCTGCTGGTCAACGTCGTTGCCTACCTGCTGTTCTCGCTGCAACGCGCGCCGTCCTCCATCGAGCGGTTGCAGGCCGACCTGTTCACGCCGACGGGCCTCGCACCGATGGCGCCGACATTCCGGCGCTGGCGATCCTCCGTCACGGTGGAGGAACTGACCGCCACGATCGCGCGCTACCTCGGAGAAAAGCGCACACGCAGCTCCTTCGAGAGCTTCGCGGCGGCGCGCCGCATCAGTCTCGATCCCAGGAGCGAAGCCGACGTGGAGTTGATGCGCTATGCCGAGCACCTGCTCGCGTCTGGCATCGGCGCCGCATCGTCGCGCCTCGTACTGTCGCTGCTGCTGCGCAAACGCACGGTCTCGACCCAGGCGGCGCTCAAACTGCTCGACGACGCCAGCGCCGCGATCCACTACAATCGCGAAATCCTCCAGACCGCGCTCGACCACGTCCATCAAGGCATCGCGGTGTTCGACAGCGAGTTGCACCTCGTCTGCTGGAACAGACAATTCGGAGAGATCCTCGACCTGCCCCCGAGCGCCGTGCACGTCGGCGTCCAGCTGGCCGATATCGTGCGCTTCAATGCCGAGCATGGCGCCTTCGGCCACGGCGAGACCGAGGCGCAAGTGGCCGAACGCGTCGAGCGTTATGCCAGGAGCATCGAACCCTTCCTCGAGCGCTTTCCGGCGCGTAATCTCGTCGTCGAGGTGCGCAGCGACCGGATGCCCGGCGGCGGCATCGTGATCACCCTCACCGACATCACCCCGAGCGTGAAGGCGGCAGAGGCGCTCGAGCGCGCCAACGCCTCCCTTGAGGAACGCGTGCGCGAGCGAACCAAGGAGCTCGAGCGGCTCAACACCGAGCTGCTGCATGCCAAGGCCACGGCCGACGAAGCCAACCTGTCGAAGACCCGCTTTCTCGCCGCCGCCAGCCACGATCTGCTGCAGCCGCTGAACGCAGCGCGGCTCTACGTCACGAGCCTCGTCGAGCGCCACAGCGGCGGCGAGAACGCGGGACTCGTGGGCAACATCGACGCCTCGCTCGAGGCGGTGGAGGAGATTCTCGGCGCCTTGCTCGACATCTCGCGGCTCGACAGCGGCGTGATGAAGCCGGAGGTCACCGCCTTCCGCATCGACGAATTGCTGCGCCAGCTCGAGCTGGAGTTTGCGCCGCTTGCGCGCAAGAAAGGCCTGGAGCTGACGTTCGTCGCCAGCTCGCTCGCGGTGCGCTCGGACCGCAGGCTGCTGCGCCGCCTTCTGCAGAACCTGGTGTCCAATGCGGTGAAATACACGCCGAAGGGCCGCGTCCTCGTCGGATGCCGGCGGCGCGGCGGGCGGCTGCGCATCGAAGTTCACGACACAGGCATCGGCATTCCGAAATCCAAGCAGCGCGCGATTTTCCAGGAATTCCACCGGCTCGAGCAGGGTGCGAAGGTGGCGCGTGGACTGGGTCTTGGGATGTCGATCGTGGAACGGATCGCGCGCGTGCTTGGCAGCAGGGTCGACGTGGCGTCGACACTCGGCAAGGGCTCGCACTTCTCCGTCGAGGTGCCGCTGGCGCCGGCCATCGCCGCGACGGCGCCACGCCGTCCAGCGCCCATGCCGGAATTCCGTCCGCTGGCGGAAATGTGCGTCCTGTGCATCGACAACGAGATCAAGATCCTCGACGGCATGAACGTGCTGCTCGGCGGCTGGGGATGCCATGTGCTCAAGGCGGCCAGTCTGGAAGCTGCCATCGCAGAAGTCGAAAAAGGGCAAATGCCGGTGGGCGTGCTGGTGGACTATCACCTCGACCGCGGCAACGGGATCGAGGCGATCCGCGCATTGCGGGCGCGTTTCGGCGATCTCCCGGCGATCCTGATCACCGCGGACCGCAGTCCCGAGGTGCGCCGCGAAGCCGAAACGTTCGACATGCAGGTTCTGCACAAGCCGGTGAAGCCGGCGTCGCTGCGGGCGCTGCTGAGCCAATGGCGGGTGCAGCGGATCGCGGCCGCAGAGTGATGCCGCGCGCTGCTGCCTGAACGGATCGACTCAGCGGTTCAAGGCGGGCGCTTTCGGCAGTTGCCCGACCTCCAGCTTTGAAGCCGCGATCACGGCCTGCGTGCGGCTTTCGACGCCGAGCTTCTGGAGAATGGCGGACACGTGCGCCTTCACCGTCGCCTCCGAAACGCCGAGCTCGTAGGCGATCTGCTTGTTGAGCAGCCCTTCCGACAGCATCATCAGCACGCGCACCTGCTGCGGGGTGAGCGTCGACAGACGCGCCAGCATCGCCGATGTTTCGCTATCCGCGTTGGCGCCGAGGTCCACGTCAGGCGGAGTCCAGATTCCGCCCTTGAGCACGCTCGCGATCGCATCGCGCATGCCGTCGACACCCAGCGTCTTGGGAATGAAGCCGGATGCGCCGAAGTCCATGCAGCGCCGGATGACGGCGGGATCGTCGTTGCCCGAAATGATCACGACGGGGACGCTGGGATACTGCGCGCGCAGATACATGAGGCCGGACAGTCCCCGCACGCCAGGCATGGCGAGATCCAGCAGCACAAGATCGACCTCGCTGCCGCTGTCCAGGATCTGCGCGGCATCCTCGAACGTGCCCGCCTCGGCGATGTCCGCCCCGGAAAACAATCCGGATACGGCTTCGCGCAGGGCGCCACGGAACAGCGGGTGGTCGTCCGCGATCAGGAACCTGTATGTCGTCGTAAAACTCAAAGCCTGCCGCCTTGTGGCTTCTGGCGCCACGTTGTTGTTCCCGGCACCGTCCTCCCGCGCAATCCGGTGACCCGTCCTGCGCAGACGACATTCTAAGGGCTCGCCGGCGCAAAATCCCAGCCAAATCCGCTGCGTCCCGGGAGGTCGCGCCGGTGAAAACCCGCATCTTTGTTTACGCCGTCTTAGCCAAGCCGTTTTGACCCTGGTCAACGCGGGAGGGCGCCAACCCGGCCGAATATCCGGCGATCACGATGGACTCGGGGCAAGGCCGCCACAGCGGACATGCAGCCCCGCGGCCAAAATGCGGAGCCAATGGTCCGGTTGTGCGTTAGTGGCACGGCCTGTGCATCGCGCAAGCGGGACCTGAAGGTGAAGAAAGGAACCAGACCATGCAATTGCCACGGCCGCGCGTGAAGGCCGTCCAGATCGCCTTCGACGAGGGGCGGCGGGTTTCGCTCGCTGACCTGAAAAGCGGCATCCTGACCTTGTTGGCGATCTGGATCGGCTATTTTCTCGTCATCAACTTCTTCATTCACGTCCTCGACAACATCACCGTGCCGTACATCGGTCTGCCGCTGGACCAGGTGCTGGCGGCCCAGGGCGTGGTGCTGATCTTCGCCAGCGCGCTTGCGTTGCTCATTCGTCATCAGCGCAACGGATAGGTTGGCGGGACGTACGCCACGCCACAACGCCTGTGCCCCCGCCGCTGCGGGCATTGCACGAGGTCGTGCTTGAGGTACTGCACCAGGTAGTCTGCGCCAAAGCGCGGCAATACGTCGTCGACCGCCACCGTCCGACGAATTCCGCAGAGGTCGCATGCAAAGGTCACGCTGCGGCCGCGGCAATCGGCCAGGCGATCGCGCTGACGTCGTGGATCGACCTCACGCGAACGGTAGTCGCGCATCACCGAGGCCCACCATTCTTCGCTGTGATCGAGTGGCCCAAAGGCGCGCGGTGACGGCTGCAAATGCCCGCGAGTGTCGGGCCGCACACGCAGCAGCGGCAACGTCCGGGCGGGCCGGTGCCGGCCGCTGCCGCGCCGGTCCAGATCCCAGTCGCCGTCTCCTGCTCGTCGCCAGCTCCCCATGCGGCGACTGAACGAAACGGGAACTTCCAAGTCAACCGCCGCGCCTGGCCACGCGATCCGGCAAACCACAACCAGAACGCTGTGCTTCAATGCCATCTGCTTGGGCGCGTCTGCGCGGGCATGACGCCGCGTCGTTTTCGCGCATCCGCATGACATGCGTTAACATCGCGCAACACTGCCCGGTCTAACCTGTTGTCCGCGCGACGCCCCATGCGGTTGGGCAAGCATGTGCGGTCAGGGCGTGGCGCAGGCGAAACCGCATGCCCCCAATCGGAGTTTGAGCGTCATGGCGTCAGCAAGCTCTCCCTTTCCGCTTCCCGCCGCATTGCCTGAGGACCTCGCCCGCATTCGCGACCATTGGAACTCGCTCAAGCGCGGCGACGCGGCGATGCCGTTCTGGGACGATGTGAAGCTGTCGGCTTTGCAGGAGATCGGCGGCCAGCTGATGCTGCTCGACTCGCCGCTCGACCACCCGCAACGCTTTCGCTTCAACATGGTCGGCGAGGAGGTCCGGCATGCCTATGCCGGCAATCTCGTCGGCAAGTTCATCGATGAGGTTCCCGCGAGGCCGCCGATCGATTTCCTCGCCGCTCAGGCAAGCGCGACCGTGGAGGCGCGCAGCCCGACCCTCTTTGCAGGCGACTCCCGGGATGGCGGCGGACGACCGCTGCTCTACGACCGCCTGCTGCTGCCGCTCTGGGGCAATGGACGCATCGAGATGCTGCTGGGCGGCATCGGAAACATGCGCCGGGGCTGATGCCCGCGGGTGCCGCGCGACTCGCGTCAGTTCGCATCCCGTTGCCGCAGATCGTCACGAAGGTGGCTCATCATTTCCACCATGCGCCGCCAGATCGTCGCCGCGACCGTGCGCGCCCGCTCGAGGTCGGCCGCGTCCGGCAGCGTGATCGCCGGCGCGCGCGGCTCGGCGGGCTGCGCCGGGGCGGGCGCGGCGTCAGGTGGCTTCCCGCCATCCGGCGGATCGGCGCGCGTTTGCCCTGCCACCGTGCGGCGCAGGTCGGCGTTCTCCCGCTCCAGACGAGCGATTTCGGCTTCGAGGGCGCTGCGCTCGTCGGGCACGAGTCGGCAGGTCCAGCCGACGCTCTGCCGGCTGCATAACGAAATCTCTCCGAGACGACTGTCGAACCGCAGGATGCCGTCTTCGACCTCGTGGAAGATGAACCGCGAATCCTGCTGGCTCTCTTGGGCCAGGATCGGCAAGGACGGCTGCGCCACGACAGAGTCCCAAGCCGTCAGCGCGGCCGCGCAGGTCCCGAAAACAGCGATGGCGCGTGGCAACATCATCGGCTCCTAGATCAGGCCGTCCGGCGGGCCTCGGCACGGCCCCCCACCAATAGGCTAATGGATGATTCGGCGATCCTGGGACGTCCTTGCCGCCTGTGGATGGCGGGACGACTATCGTACCGCTTGCCAAGCCGGTGCTCCGGCCCGGCGGGACGCCGCCCACGAACATGCGGGTCTCCGCTTCGCTCCTACGTTGGCGAGCGCGGCATGCTGCCGCGTTCCGCGAATGGCCGGAAATGCGCTTCCCGCCTGCATTTCAAAGGGTTGTACAACGGGGAGCGATTGTTGACTCGACAAAACCCAATCAGTATGGTCCGCGCGGCCTGAAGGGGGCGGGCAGCCGAATTCGCTGCATCTCCGCGAGCGGTGGAATGACCAACGACGCGCGCGAGACAGGTAGTCCGGACGACCGCCCACCTGACGAGGCTGCTCTCTCCGCGAGGCTCCGGCATCTCGGCGAACAGCTCGGCACTCATCAGCCGGGCCCGCCGCACGAGCATGCGAGTCGTCCACCGGCCGCAGACCAGGCTTCGGCAATGGCACGCGGCCTGCGGCTCTCAAGCGAGCTGGTGGCGGGCGTTCTCGTGGGCGGTGCGATCGGCTGGGCGCTCGACTACTGGCTGGGCATCTCGCCGTTCGGACTCATCGTATTCCTGCTGCTCGGTTTTGCCGCAGGCGTGTTGAACGTAATGCGCTCAGCCGGCGTCATGGCAAGGCCGGGAGAGCGCCGTTAGCGCAGCCCGGCAAACGGGGAATTGGTTCGCTCATGGCCGTCGATCCGATCCATCAGTTCCAGATCCAGAACTTCTTTCCGGTCGCCAGCATCGGCGGAACGGACATCTACTTCACCAACTCCGCTCTGTTCATGCTGCTGTCGGTCGGGCTGACTGTCGCCCTTCTGCTCGGCACGACCGTCGGTCGCCGCCTTGTCCCCACCCGCCTGCAGTCGCTTGGCGAGCTCTCCTATGAGTTCGTGGCGAGTACGGTGCGCAGCACCGCAGGGGAAGAGGGCATGCGGTTCTTCCCGTTCGTGTTCTCGCTGTTCATGTTCATCCTCGTGTCGAACATGCTCGGCCTGATCCCCTACACGTTCACGGTCGCGAGCCACATCATCGTCACCGCCAGCCTTGCGCTGCTCGTATTCTTCACCGTGCTCGTCTACGGGTTCTGGAAGAACGGGCTGCACTTCTTCAAGCTGTTCGTGCCGAGCGGAATTCCTGTCTACATCCTGCCGCTGATCGTATTCATCGAAGTTCTCTCGTTCCTGTCGCGGCCGATTTCGCACAGCGTGCGTCTCTTCGCGAACATGCTCGCCGGCCACATCACGCTGAAGGTGTTCGCGAGCTTCGTGGCCATGCTCGGCACCAGCCTTGGGTTGCTCGGCTGGGTCGGCGGCATCCTGCCGCTCGGCCTCACCGTCGCGCTGACGGCGCTTGAACTGCTGGTCGCGTTCCTGCAGGCCTACGTCTTCACGATCCTCACCTGCATCTACCTCAACGATGCCCTTCACCCGGGCCACTGAGCCCGATCGTTCAACCTCGAAACGGAGTTTTCTGAAATGGATCCTGTGGCCGCGAAGTACATTGGTGCGGGCATCGCTTGCATCGGCATGGGTGGCGCCGGCGTCGGCGTGGGCACCATCTTCGGCAACTATCTTGCCGCCGCGCTGCGCAATCCGTCGGCCGCCCAGGGCCAGTTCGGCAACCTGATCTTCGGCTTCGCCGTGACCGAGGCGCTCGGCATCTTCTCGCTGCTGATCGCACTCCTCCTGCTGTTCGCTCTCTAAGAGACGCGGAGCGTCGCGATGGCCACTCAGGCGCACACGGAAGTCCCCGGAGGGCACGGCGGCGGTTTCCCGCCGTTCCAGAAGGAGACCTTTGCCTCACAGCTCTTCTGGCTGGTCATCTGCTTCGCCCTGCTCTACCTGCTGATGGCCAAGGTCGCGCTGCCGCGCGTCGGTTCGATCATCGAGGCGCGCCGTGCGCGCATCGATGGCGACCTTGCCACCGCCAACCGGTTGAAGCTCAGCGCCGACGAGGCCATGGCGGCCTACGAGAAGTCGCTGGGCGAAGCCCGAAACCGGGCGCAGGCGATTGCATCGGAGACGCGCGATCGCCTCAACGCCGAGGCTGAGAAGAGCCGCAAGGCGCTCGAAGAGCAGCTCAGCGCCAAGATGGCGGATGCCGAAAAGGCGATTGCGGCCACCCGGGTGCAGGCGATGTCCAACGTGCGCACCATCGCCGTGGATGCTGCGGGGGCCATCATCGCCAGGCTCACCGGCGCGACCCCGCCGGAAACCACCGTCGCTGGCGCGGTCGACGCCGTTCTCAAGCGCTGACGGGAGCAATCATGACGCTGCTTTACGAAGCGGAAACCTGGGTCGCGATCGCATTCGTCATCCTGCTCGCGATCTTCTGGAAGCTCGGAGTGCATCGCACCGCCACCTCCGCGCTCGATGACCGCAGCAAGCGCATCCAGGCCGAACTCGACGAGGCGCAGCGGCTGAAGGAGGAGGCTCAGGCCATCCTCGCCGAAGCCGAACGCCGCCGCCGCGATGCCGAGCGCGAGGCGGGCGACATCGTCGCCGCGGCGCGTGGCGACGCCGAGCGCGTTGCCGCCGAGGCGCGTACGAAGGCCGAGGAATTCATCGCGCGCCGGACCAAGATGGCCCAGACCAAAATCGCCCAGGCCGAGCAGCAGGCGGTCGCGGACGTTCGCGCCGCCGCCGCCGACGCCGCCGTGGCTGCGGCCGAGCGGGTCCTGCGGGAGAGCGTCAAGGGCAACCTCGCCGACGATCTGGTGGGGCGGGGCATCGGCGAGATCAAGTCGAAGCTCAACTAGCCGCCGTTTCACGCCGAATTTGTTCAAGCGCCGGCGCCCGCGCCGGCGCTTTTGTTTTGCCACGAGATGACGCAAGCCGGCGGACGGAACCAAACCCCGCCCCGGAAATTGGCGCTCAGCGACATCCGAACCTGCGGGGGAACGGCCATGTCCGAGCAGCAGGAACAAGAGTATCGCCTCGCCGCGGCCGAGTGCCTGGAAGTGGCGCAGCACACGTCGGATCAGCGGGTACGTGCCAAGTTGCTGATGATCGCTCAGAAATGGCTGGAGCGGGCCAACGCCGTCTTTGCGAGGCGCGCCCGTGGGACAGCGGGGGACCGCTCCGGCAGCCCATAGCCGCGGAGCCTGCCGGGTGCCGGCCGGGACCGCCCTCGCCTTCGCTGATGCCCATTAGGGTGGTGAGCCTGACGCGAATCCGACGACCGGATTGGGCGTGCAGGCACGGCTGCCCGGCCACCCTTTCACGCGGGTCGATCATTTCAGCACATTGAGAGGACAGGAGAATTCCAAACCCTGTCGCGCAAAAAAGAGGCCCCGCCGGGGGGCGGGGCCGATGTGGGAATGGGGGGTGAAGCTGCCTTCTGTGAGGGGCGCGCTTCGATTTGGACAGTAACACGGACATACAACTTTTACGCGCTTTTTCTTTTCGATTCACGCGAGTGTGATGGTGCACTGCCCACTGCTGTCCCGCTCTGGTTGGGCCGCAGCCACGCGCCGCCAATCAGCGGGCGCGCCGTGCCGGCCGCGCAGGGGGGTGCTTCTTGCGTTCTTGCTCGGCGCCGAGCGGATCGTAGCCGATGTAGACCACGAGATCCTCGAGCACGGCGGCGCTCGGGATCGGGATCGTCATGTCGTCGGTGATGTGCGTGAAGTTGACGCTGGCCGACTGCGGCGGGATGGTCACCGGGATCAGGTAGAGCTTGGACCAGAGCACCTTGGACTCTCCGATCGATTCCTGCACCAGCGCATAGCGCAGCGGCATCGTGACATCTCCCGGCGCGCCTGCAGGGCCCAGGATCACGCGCCCCTGCACGCCGACCTTGATGTTCACGTTGGGCGCCTGGACCCGGCACTCGCGTGCCGCACGCACGAACGTTCCCTGATAGCGCAGCGCGAGCGCATTCGGCTCCTCGGCTGACGCGTTCATCAGAAGGGTCGAGGCACCCGGCCGGATATCGATGCGGGGACAATCGAAATTTTCCGAGGTCGGAACCGTCGAGGCAGCCGAGGCCTGCGTGGCCGCGCTCGATTGCGACCCGCCGCCAAACAGGGCGCTCATGCGATCGCCGAACGGCACCGATCCGGTTGATGCCGACGTGGTACCCTCCGCCTTCGATCCGAACACGCTGCCGCTGGTGCTGCAGCCGGCGAGAACCGCCGCCGCGACCAGAATGATCGCTGCGCGCGCGCTGCTCGTGCGGCACGTCGCGTCCGCCCAATGTGCTGACATTGTCTTCATCTGCCCGGCAAATTCCCCCGCCCCGGCCAACGTTATAGCAAGGCAACCGTGGCAGCCCCAAGGCCGCAGAATCGCGCACTGCCGATCCGGATGGCTCGCAAGACTTCGCCGCGCAACCAAGGGACGTGCTTCACACGCGGAGTGCGGCGGCGAGGCCCGGGGCGGGGGCTGAAACTCGCGCGCAGCGATACGCGTTGCGCCCGTCCCTGACGCGTGGCGCAAAGCCCGTCAGGGCGCCGGATCATCGCGCAAGCGCGCATAGAGCAGATGATCCTGCCACTGCCCGTTGATGCACAGATATTGCCGCGCGTGTCCCTCGTATTTGAACCCGCATTTTTCGAGCAGCCGCGATGAAGCCCTGTTGGTCGGAATGCATGCCGCCTCCAGGCGGTGCAGGCCGAGCGCGCCGAAGGCGAACGGCGCAATCGCCTTCACGGCAGCGCTCATGTAGCCCCGCCGCGCGAAAGGCTGTCCCATCCAGTATCCGAGGCTCCCGGCCTGCGCGACACCGCGGCGCACATTGGCGATGGTCAGGCCGCCGACGAGCGCTTCGTCTTCCTTGCGGAAAATGAAGAACGAATAGGCGAGATCGTTGCGCTGGTCGTCGGCGTAGCGCTTGAGGCGCCGTCGAAAGGCCCCCCGGGTGAGATCGTCAAGCGGCCAGGTCGGCTCCCAGGGAACCAGGAAATCGCGGCTCTGCTCGCGCAGCAGCGACCACGCCGCATAGTCGGACTGCTGCGGCCATCGCAACAGGATGCCGTGCCCGTCGATCACGGGGAAAGGATCGGAATGGCTGACCGAGCGGAAGAAAGCCATTGTCAGTGCTATGCCACGCGGCGATTGAGACCTTCGGCAATCGCGGCCGCGCGCTCGAGGCGCTGGCCTGGACCGAGGACGGCAACAGTCGGCCGTCCGCGCGAGAGCAGCGCATGTCCTGCCGCGCTCACGCTCTCGACAGTGACTTCCTCGATCTTGCGCACGATCTCCTCGATCGGCAGCGGCCGTCCGAACACGATCATGTGCCGCGCAAGCTGCTCCGCGCGCGCGCTCGAGCTTTCGAGCGCCATCAGCAATCCCGCCTTCATCTGGGTCTTGGCCCGCTCGACCTCGATCTCGGTGATCGTGTCGGCTGCCCGTGCGATCTCGTCCACGCAGACGCGCATCAGCTCCTCGACGTCGTTGGGGTCGGTGCCGGCGTACATCGCGAACAAGCCCGTGTCGTCATAGGGCGCGTGGAACGCGTAGACCGAATAGCAGAGCCCGCGGATCTCGCGCACTTCCTGGAACAGCCGGGACGACATTCCGCCGCCGAGGGCGTTGGCGAAGACCTGGAGGCTCTGGTTGGCCGAATCGCGCTGGGGCACGCCCTCGAACCCGAGCGCCACATGGACCTGCTCGAGATCGCGCTTTTCGATGCGGGTGCCGCCGACGAAACGCGCCGGCTGCGGAACCGGAGCCGCCGGCTCGGCGAACTGAGCGAACAGGCGGTCGGCCTCGGTCACCACCTGCTCGTGCTCGACTGCTCCTGCAGCCGAAATCACCATGTCCGGTGCGCGATAGTGACGCGACAGATAGGCGAAGAGCTGCTTGCGGTCGAACGAGCGCACTGTCTGCCGCGTACCCATGATCGTGCGACCGACCGGCTGGTCGGGAAATGCGGTCGCCTGCAGGTGCTCGAAAATGATGTCGTCGGGCGTGTCCTCGCTGGCGCCGATCTCCTGGATGATGACGTTCTTCTCGCGCGAGATGTCATCGGGATCGAACAGCGGGTTCGACAGGATATCGGCAAGGACATCGAGCGCGAGCGGCACGTCGGCCTTGAGCACCCGAGCATAATAGGCCGTGCTTTCAACGCCGGTTGCCGCATTGATATCCCCGCCCACGGCTTCGATCTCCTCGGCGATCTGACGCGCCGTGCGCCGGGCGGTACCCTTGAAGGCCATGTGCTCGAGAAAGTGCGAGATACCGTTCTCCTCCGGAGCCTCGTCGCGGCTTCCCGCGCCAACCCACACACCGAGCGACGCTGTTTCGAGATGCGGCATCCTGTCGGTGATGACCACCAGGCCTGACGGCAAACGGGTGAGTTCGATGGTCATGCGGCAACTCCTTGCGCAACGCGACTGACACTCAACACGAACTTCTCGACGGCGGACGGATCGGCCGGCAGGACCGTGCAGCGCTCGGGGCGCTGCTCGAGGTCCCCCAGCCATTCGGGCAGGGTCGGCCGCATGCCGCAGGCGGCCTCCACGGCATCGGGAAACTTCGCCGGGTGGGCCGTCGACAGCACGACCATTGGGACCGCCGGATCGCGCGGCTCCTTCTCGGCCACGGCGATGGCGACCGCGGTGTGAGGATCGGCGAGATATCCCGTTTCGCGGCGCAGGGTCCGGATCGTCGCGGCGGTCTCCTGCTCGTCGGCACGACCCGCGCAGAACAGGCCGCGGATGTGGTCCAGGGCGCCCCCCGTCAACGAGAACCGCCGGGACTGATCGAGCGATGCCATGAGGCCGCGCACGGCCTGCGCGTCACGTCCGTAGGCCTCGAACAGCAGACGCTCGAAATTGGATGAGACCTGGATGTCCATCGACGGCGAAACCGTCGGCATGACGCTGCGCACTTCATAAACGCCGTTGACCAGCGTGCGCACGAGGATGTCGTTGACGTTGGTGGCGATGGTGAGCCGATCGACCGGCAGTCCCATGCGCTGGGCGACGTAGCCGGCGAAGATGTCGCCGAAATTGCCCGTCGGGACGGTGAAGGCGACCTTTCGATTCGGCGCACCGAGCGCGACCGCAGCCGTGAAGTAATAGACCGCCTGCGCGACGATGCGCGCGAAGTTGATCGAATTGACGCCCGACAGGCGCACCCGGTCACGAAAGGCGTGATGATTGAACATCGCCTTCACGATCGCCTGGCAATCGTCGAACGTGCCGTCGACCGCCAGCGCATGCACGTTGTCGTCGGGCACGGTCGTCATCATCCGGCGCTGCACGTCCGAAATCCGCCCGTTGGGATAGAGCACGACGAGGTCGACGTGCGAACGTCCGCGGAAGGCCTCGACCGCGGCGCCGCCGGTGTCGCCCGAGGTCGCCACGACGATGGTGGTGCGCTCCCCGCGCCGGGTGAGGACGTGGTCCATCAACCGGCCGAGAAGCTGCATCGCGAGGTCCTTGAAGGCCAGCGTCGGCCCGTGAAACAGCTCCAGCACGAACGTGTTGTCGGCGATCTGTGTGAGCGGCGCGACCGCGGGATGACGGAAGGCGTCGGACGCCTCGCGCGTCATGCGCGCAAGTTCGCCCGGATCCATCGCGCCGCCGATGAACGGGCTGATGACGTCGGCTGCCACCTCGGCGTAGGGCCGGCCGGCGAACGCCGCGATCGCACGAGGCTCGAGCGAGGGCCAGACATCCGGGACATACAGCCCGCCGTCTCGTGCAAGACCCGCGAGCGTCACGTCGACGAAATCCAGTGGCGGGGCCTCGCCCCGTGTCGACACATAACGCACCGAGACCCTCGCGACCTTCTATCTAACAGACTGATTTGTATGACTAAATAGGTTCGGACCGGGTGGCCGTCACCACCCGCACCCTAGCGCATGCCGGGGCCGAAAGGAATCGCGTTCAGGGGCGTACGGGAGTATTAAAATACCAAAACAGCCGACGCCTGCCCTCAGCCTGTCGGCACCTGCCGGCCGCGCGAGACCACCCAGGCGATGAAAACCCCGGCGAGCGTCGCCGCCAGACCAAACCAGGTCAGGGCGTAGCCCAGATGATCATTGCGCAGGGTCACGGTGAGAGCCGACGGCCGCGGCAGCCCGCCCGGCGGAATCGGCGTTTCCTGATCGATATAGAACGGAGCCACCTCCCCCCAGCCGCGCGCCTTGGCCATCGCGCGCTGATCGCGCACGAACCAGGTGTCGCCGCTCGAGTCGCTGGCGGACGTGAATCCAGAGCCTTTCTCGGGAAAGCGCAGGTATCCGGTGATCTCCTGCGTGCCGGCGGGTGATTGCTCGGTGTAATTCATCGGCACATAGCCGCGGTTGACGACCACCGTACGTCCATTGGGCAGGCGCGCCGGCCGGAACACGAAGTAGCCCGGCTCCTTGATGTCGTTGCGCAATGCCGATCCCGCCACATAGGCATACGTATCGGGCACGGGGATGAAGTCGGCGCGCAAGCGCACGCGACGAAACTCGGCGTTCTCGGGGGTAAGCTGATCCCAGGTCTCGGGCGGCGGCAGGTCCGCCGGCTCCGCCGCCAGACGCTCGGTCATGGCGGCGATCAGGCCTTCCTTCCAGGTCTTGCGGTCGAGTTGCCAGACCCCGAGCGCGATCAGGATGGCGAAGGCCACCGCGCTCACCAGTGCCGGCATCATCAGGCCACGCGACGCGGTCACGGCTGGCGCTCGCGGCGCTCGAGTTGGCCTTCAGCGGCCTTGTGATGATATTGGAGCGCAATCAGCAACGCCTTCACCGGTCGAAGCGGGCCGATGGTGGTCAGAAGGATCAGCGGCAGCCACAACACTGCGTGCAGCCAGAACGGCGGTTGATACGCCACCTCCACGAACAGCGCCGCGCCGACGACGACAAAGCCGGCAAACATCATCACGAAAATCGCCGGCCCGTCGCCGCTGTCGATGAAGGTGAAATCAAGCCCGCAGACTTGGCAGTTCGGCCGCAGCGTCAGCAAGCCGGTATAGAGCTTGCCCTTGCCGCAGCGCGGGCAGCGGCAGGTCAGGCCGGCAATGTAGGGCGAGACGGAAGGGGGTTGCGGCATCGCACTGAGGTAGTGCATCGCGGCCCGTTTGGGAACCCGTGAACCGCCCCTCGCGGCCATTTAGGGATCAGATCGGCGGTTCGTCGACCTACCAGAGCCTTGGCGGCGACGCCCCAAAAGCAATCGGGGCGGCTTGCGCCGCCCCGAGGGTATTTCCCGGCAGGCCCGGATCAGTGTCCGGCGGCGGTCGCTGCGCTCTGCCCCCACACGTAGATGCAGACGAACAGGAACAGCCAGACCACGTCGACGAAGTGCCAGTACCAGGCGGCGAACTCGAACCCGAGATGGTGGGTCGGGGTGAAGTGACCCTTGAGCGTGCGTGCCAGGCAGACGATCAGGAAGATCGTCCCGATGATCACGTGAGCGCCGTGAAACCCGGTCGCCATGAAGAAGGTGGCGCCGTAGATGTTGCCCGAGAAGGTGAACGCCGCGTGGCTGTACTCGTAGGCCTGCACGCAGGTGAACAGCATCCCGAGCAGCACGGTGCAGATCAGGCCCCACTTGACGCCCTCGCGGTCGTTCTCGAGCAGCGCATGGTGGGCCCAGGTGACGGTCGTGCCCGACGTGAGCAGGATCAGCGTGTTGAGCAGCGGCAGGTGCCAGGGATCGAACGTCTCGATGCCTTGCGGCGGCCATACGTGCCCGAACAGCTCGCCGCGCACGATCTGGTGCACGTCATTGGGAAACAGGGCCGAGGAGAAGTAGGCCCAGAACCATGCGACGAAGAACATCACCTCGGAGGCGATGAACAGGATCATGCCGTAGCGGTGCGAGATCTGCACGACGCGGGTATGGAATCCCTGGTACTGCGCCTCCCGCACGACGTCGCGCCACCACCCGATCATGGTGTACGCGACGCCGAGCGCGCCGGCTGCGAACACCAGCGGCGCGGCGGCGAAGGAATTGTGCAGCCAGGTGATGAACCCGACAGCCAGGATGAAAGCCGAAATGGAACCGACGAACGGCCACGGGCTCGGGTCGACGAGGTGATAGTCGTGTTGCTTGGCGTGGGCGTCGGCCATTTGGGTCTCCGTTCGAACAGCTCTTAGATTCGCCCTGACGCGGGCTTGCTCTCCGCCACGGTCGCGCGCGGCTCGCGGGCCGGATAGAACGTGTAGGAGAGCGTAATGGTGTTGAGATTGTCCTGCTCGGAGTCCTTGGCGAGCTCCGGATCGACGTAGAACACGACCGTCATGTCCTGCTTCTGGCCCGGCTTGAGCGTCTGGTCCGTGAAGCAGAAGCAGTTGATCTTCTGGAAATAGGCCCCGACCGTGAGCGGCGCGACGTTGTAGGCGGCAAGGCCGGTGGTCTCGCGCGCCGAGAGGTTGGTCACGTGGTAGACGACCGTCACCACCTCGCCGAGCTTGACGTTGATCGAGGTGGTCTCCGGTTCGAAGCGCCACGGCAGACCGGGCCCGACGTTGCTGTCGAAGCGGACGGTGATCGTGCGGTCGAGCGCCTGCGCCGGCGCCGACGTCGCCACCCGCGTGGTGCCGCCAAAACCGGTGGTGCGGCAGAACCAGTTGTAGAGCGGCACCGCCGCGTAGGACATGCCGATCATCACGCCGACCAATGCGCCGCAGGTTGCGGCGACGATGAGATCGCGATCGCGCTTCTTGTCCGGCTGGCGAGGTGGGTTGCTCATTGCATCATCCGTTACAACGGCCGCCTGAGAACGCCGGGTCCGAGCTTGACCACGGTGACGATGTAGAACAGCAGCACGAGCGCGCCGAGCGCGAGCGCGATGGCGATCGAGCGGGCGCGCCGACGGCGCTTCTGCTCTTCGGTGAGGACGATTCCGTCTTTGTCGTCATCGGCCATCGTCCGTCGCTCATGCTCCTGCGCTGCCGAGGACGGCGAGCACACGGTTCTCGATCAGCAGCACCGCGAACAGCACGAACAGATAGAGCACCGAATACCCGAACAGCGACTTGGCGGCGGCGGCGCCCGACGCGCCCTCGCCCGCCCGCTTGAGCCGCCAAGCCATGGCAAGGAACACGGCGCCGCCGGCGGCCGCGACGATGCCGTACGTCAGGCCGGCAAAGCCCATCAGCCATGGCGCGACGCCGAGCGGCGCCAGCAGCACCGAATAGACCAGGATCTGCTGGCGCGTCTCGGCGCGGCCCGACACCACCGGCAGCATGGGCACACCCGCGCGCGCATAGTCGTCGGCCCGGATCAGCGCCAGCGCCCAGAAATGCGGCGGCGTCCAGAAGAAGATGATCAGGAACAGCACGATCGATTCCAGGCTGACCGTACCCGTGGTCGCAGCCCAGCCGATCATCGGCGGGAACGCGCCGGCGGCGCCGCCGATGACGATGTTCTGCGGGGTCGAGCGCTTCAGCCAGGCGGAGTAGATGACCGCATAGAAGAAGATCGTGAACGCCAGCAGGCCCGCCGCGAGGAAATTGGCGACCAGCGCCAGCACCACCACCGACCCGCAGGCGAGCGTGACGCCGAAGGCGAGCGCCTCGCCCGGCACGACGCGGCCGGCGGGAATCGGGCGATTCCTGGTGCGCGCCATCACCGCGTCGATGTCGGCGTCGTACCACATGTTGAGCGCGCCCGACGCTCCCGCGCCGATCGCGATGCACAGCAGCGAGGCGAACCCGAGGACCGGATGCAGGTGCCCGGGCGCCACCACGAGGCCGACGAGCGCCGTGAACACGACGAGCGACATCACGCGCGGCTTGAGCAGCGCGAGATAGTCCTCGACGCCCGCGACGCTGGGCTCGGCGCGCGCCGCACCGGCACGGTCGAGTTGGGCCAGATCGGCGCCTTGGCTCATCAGCGACATTCGTACACTCGCTTCACTTCGATCCGTCGCCGGGAAACCCGGGAAAGCCGGGCTCCGGGACGGGAACCGCCGCACCGCCGTGATGCCGGCGGCGCGGCGTCGTCATCACCTGATCCGCGGCAGGACCTCGAACTGATGGAACGGCGGCGGCGACGAAAGGGTCCATTCCAGCGTCGTGGCGCCCGCGCCCCACGGATTGTTGGCGGCGCGCCGCTTCTTCATGAACGCCTCCGCGACGCCGAACAGGAAGATCAGCACGGCGAAGCCCGAGATGTAGGAGCCGATCGAGGAGACGTTGTTCCAGGCCGCGAACGCGTCCGGATAGTCGACGTAACGGCGCGGCATGCCCGCGAGACCGAGGAAGTGCTGCGGGAAGAACACGATGTTCACGCCGATGAACGTGACCCAGAAGTGCAGCTTGGCGATCGTCTCGTTGTACATGTAGCCGCTGATCTTCGGGAACCAGTAGTACCAGCTCGCGAAGATCGTGAACAACGCGCCGAGCGACATCGTGTAGTGGAAGTGCGCGACGACGTAGTACGTCTCCTGCAGGTAGCGGTCGACGCCGGCATTCGCGAGCACGACGCCCGTGACGCCGCCGATCGTGAACAGGAAGATGAAGCCGAGCGCCCACAGCATCGGCGCGCGGAACTCGATGGAGCCGCCCCACATGGTGGCGATCCACGAAAAGATCTTCACGCCGGTCGGCACCGCGATCACCATGGTGGCGGCGACGAAGTAGGCCTGCGCGCCGGCCGACATGCCGACCGTGTACATGTGGTGCGCCCACACGACGAAGCCGACGACGCCGATCGCGACCATGGCGTAGGCCATGCCGAGATAGCCGAACACCGGCTTGCGCGAGAACGTGGCGATGATCTGGCTCACCGCGCCGAAGCCCGGGATGATCAGGACGTACACCTCGGGATGGCCGAAGAACCAGAACAGATGCTGGTACAGCACCGGATCGCCGCCGCCGTCGGCGGCAAAGAACGTGGTGCCGAAGTTGCGGTCGGTCAGCAGCATGGTGATGGCGCCGGCGAGCACGGGCAGCGACAGCAGCAGCAGGAACACCGTGACCAGCTCCGCCCACACGAACAGCGGCATCTTGTGCAGCGTCATCCCGGGAGCGCGCATGTTGAAGATGGTCGTGATGAAGTTGATCGCGCCGAGGATCGACGAGGCGCCTGCGAGGTGCAGCGACAGGATCGCGAAATCGACGGCAGGGCCGGGATGGCCCGACGTCGACAGCGGCGCATAGAGCGTCCAGCCGCCTCCGACCCCGGGAGCGCCCGGCTCGCCCTCGAAGAACATCGAGAGCAGCAGGAGCGAGAACGCGGCCGGCAGCAGCCAGAACGAGATGTTGTTCATGCGCGGGAACGCCATGTCCGGCGCGCCGATCATCAGCGGCACCATCCAGTTGCCGAACCCGCCGATCATCGCCGGCATGATCATGAAGAACACCATGATCAGGCCGTGCGCGGTGGTGAACACGTTGAAGGCGTGCGGATCGTGGAAGATCTGCATGCCCGGATGCTGCAGCTCCATGCGCATCGCGATCGAGAGGGAGCCGCCGATCACGCCCGCCATGATGGCGAACACCAGGTACATCGTGCCGATGTCCTTGTGGTTCGTCGAATAGACCCAACGGCGCCACCCGTGAGGATGGCCGTGCGCGCCATGCGCATCGTGGTGGGCGTGAGCTGCCGTCGCTGCCATGATCGGGATTCCTTCGAGTTCGGTCGTCGCGTTCTTGGTTATCGTTGGTTCAGATCAATTCGGTTGGTCGGCAGCGGCGGCGAGCGCCGTCGTGCCCTCGGTTGCGGCCGGCGCATCCTGCGCGGCGAATTTCTGGCGCGCCTGCGCGACCCAGGCCGCGAAAGCCTGGTCGCTCACGACCCGCACCGCGATCGGCATGAAGGCGTGGTCCTTGCCGCACAGTTCGGAGCATTGGCCGTAGTACATGCCCTCGCGCGTCGCCTTGAACCAGGTCTCGTTCAAGCGGCCGGGAATAGCGTCGATCTTGATGCCGAAGGATGGCACGGTGAAGGCGTGGATGACGTCGGCGCCGATCACCTGCACCCGCACGACCTTGTTCACCGGGACCACCATCTCGTTGTCCACGGCGAGGAGCCGCGGCTGGTCAGGCTTGCGGTCCTTGTCGGCCAGCATCAGGGAGTCGAACTCGAACTTGCCGTTGTCGGGATAGCTGTAGCTCCAGAACCACTGCTTGCCCGTCGCCTTCACCGTCAGATCGGCCTGCGGCGTGTTGAGCTGGAAGAACAGCAGGCGGAACGACGGCACCGCGATCACGACGAGGATCAGCACCGGAATGACCGTCCACGCCACTTCGAGCAGGGTGTTGTGCGTCGTGCGCGACGGGGTCGGGTTCGAGCGCGCATTGAAGCGCACGACGACGATCAGCAGCAGGGCGAGGACGAACGCCGAGATCGCGCCGATGATCCACAGCAGCAGGTCGTGGAACCAGACGATGTCGTCCATCACCGGCGATGCGGACTGCTGCATGCCGAGCTGCCACTCCGAAGGCTGACCGAGGCCGGCAAGCGCGCTCGTGGCGCCCAGGGCGACGATTGCCCCCGCTGCCGCTGCAATCAACCGGGCCCTCAGCCGCCGCGATTTCACCTGCATTTTCTTCTCGCTCCTGGAATGGCGATCGACCGGCCTTGCCGCGCTCCGCCGGAAAGTCGGAATTTCGAGTGTCCAATGCGGCCGGAGCCGCAGTGAACGGCGTCCCGCACGCACGTGTAGCGCAGACTGGGCCCGCCGAGGCTTCTCAAACCACAATTCAGCCCTAGTCGCAATGTGCCTGACAGCGGGGGACGGCGATCCGCGGACGCGGGCTGCAAGGTATCAATTCGCAAGCGATTACCGGCGATTTCCGGCTTTGCGATCCGTTCGCAGGAAGGCGCCGATCCTTGACACCGCGGCCACGGAATGTACCCAAAGCCTGCCAGCAGCGCGGCGCGATCGGCCACCGATTCGGCCGGAGATTGGACCTGAGCAATGACTGGTCAGACCTTGATCCACCTCTGCCGCCTGGCGCTTGCGTTCCCGGTCGTCATGATGTGTGGGTTGGCGCACGCGCAGGGCACCATCCGCTCGGTTCACGACGACTGGCAGATCCGCTGCGAGACCCCGCCGGGAGCCCAGAGCGAGCAATGCGCCCTGTTTCAGAGCGTCGTGGCGGAGGACCGCGTCAACGTCGGGTTGACCGTCCTCGTGCTCAAGACCGCCGACCAGAAGGCCCGCCTGATGCGGATTCAGGCGCCGCTGGGCGTGCTGCTCCCTGCCGGGCTCGGCCTCAAGATCGACAATACCGACATCGGCCGCGCCGGCTTCGTGCGTTGCCTGCCGCGCGGCTGCTATGCGGAGGTCGTCATGGACGACAACCTCCTCAAGCAGATGAAGACGGGCACCAGCGCCACGTTCTTCATTTTCCAGACGCCGGAGGAAGGCATCGGCTTTCCGGTGAGCCTCAAAGGCTTCGCCGCCGGCTACGACAAGCTGCCTTGATCCGAACGGGACTGATCCGCGTCAATTCAGCGCGACGACCGCCCCGTTGAGGACGGTGGCGAACAGCAGCCACGCGAGATAAGGCGCCAGCAGCCACCCGGCCAGCCGGTCGAGCCGGAAGAACCGCCAGAGCGTGACCGCGACCGCGACGACCAGCGCGACGATCACCGCCAGGGCCCAGCCGGGCCGCTCCAATCCGAAGAATACCTGCGACCAGGCGGCATTGAGCGCCAGTTGCAGCGCGAACCAGGCCAGCGCCGTGCGCCGCTCCGGTATCGCCGGCTGCAGCCAGACTCTCCAGGCCGCCACCGCCATCATCACGTAGAGCGCGGTCCAGACCGGCCCGAAGACCCACGCCGGCGGGTTGAACGCGGGCTTGTTCAGGCTCGCGTACCATCCAGGGATCTTCGGCACCGTCACCGCCGAGCCGAGCACCGACACCGCCGCCACGATCGCAAGCAGTACGATCAGCGCTGCCCATCTGGTCCAGGACCGGATTACCTGCATCTCCTCCTCCGCTCGCCTCCCGGCTAGATCGCGCGACTGTCGTAGGCCCATTGCAGCAACGCCTGGCGCTGCCGCCTGCGGCAGGTGAAATCGTGCGGCTCACAATGGATTTGCACCTGACGGACGTGGCGACGCATCGCCTTCCAGCGCCCGATCTGGCGCCCGTCCTCGTCGGGCATGCGCCGGCCCATGTAATAGCGGCAGTACCACTGGAACCAGCCGCGCGGATCGTCCGGGTGGATCCAGCCCTTGTCGCGCCAGACCGAGAGCGGCTGGCTCGCGTCGACCCCGTAGAAATTGAGTCCCGGGTCGCGCGCTGAAGGGGACAGCTTGGCGCGCGCGAACCAGCTCTTCGGGAACTCCTTGCGGCAGTCCGTCATGTATTTGCCGCCGAATACGCCGAGCTCGAGCATCTGCCTGGGCGTGAGTTCCGGGGCGAATTGCGGATCGAAGTTGCGCCCGGCCGGCTCCACCAGGACATAGCGGTAATTTCGCTGCATCCTGTCGTTCACGGTGATGGTCCGCTTGGGCACGCCGCCTCTCCGTCATGTGGCGGCAGGCAGGGCCTTAGCGGCGCTCCGCCACATCAGTCGCCTTTGGTCGCGCGGATGCGCTTGGCGTCTCGGAAGTCGAGAAGCTTGGCACCCGTGTCCTGCGGGCGCGTCTGTGCAATCGCCTTGGATACGGCGCGGCTGAGGTCGATCAACTGGTAGGGCTTGCGAACCACCACGAATTCGCGGGCGGCGGCCTCTGCCGCCTCGCTGTAGCCGGTCGCCAGCATGATCGGAAGATCCGGGTCGCGGCCGCGCAGCTCGCGGGCAAACGCGAGGCCACTGGTCGGGCCGCCCAGGACGATGTCGCTGAGCACGAAATCGAACTTCTGCCCCGCGATCGCATGCCACGCGGCGGCCGGATCCCCGACGGCCGTCACCTCGTAGCCGAGTTCCTCGAGCAGAACCTTGGTGACCTCTGCGACGTCGGGATTGTCCTCCACCATCAGCGCGCGGCCCTGCCGCCGTTCCGCCTCCTGCGAGGGGTGCATCCGCGACACGCGTTCGCTGCGTGCCTGGGCACGCGGCAGGTAGATCGTCACGCGCGTGCCTTTTCCGACTTCGGTCGCGATCGCGACCGTGCCGCCGGACTGGTGGGCGAATCCGTAAACCTGCGACAGGCCGAGGCCCGTGCCCTTGTCGTTGCGCTTGGTGGTGAAGAATGGATCGAACACCCGCGGCAGGATGTCCGGCGGAATTCCAGCCCCGGTGTCGGCCATGGTCATGGCCACGAATTCGCCGGCCAGATTGTCCTGGGTATCGCCGGGTCCGAGCGTCGCGTTCTCGCACGTCAGCGCGATAACGCCGGTCCCGGACATGGCGTCCCGCGCATTGACCGCGAGGTTGAGCAGCGCCAGTTCCAGCTCGTTGAGGTCGGCCTCCACCGCCCAGACGTCGGGCGGAACGGTCGTGACGAGCTTCGCGGCCGCCCCGATCGAACTCTCCAGCAGGGTCTGGAAGGACGCGATCGTGGCATGGAGGTCGATGACGACCGGGTTGAGGGCCTGACGCTTCGAGAACGTCAGCAGCTGGCGCGTGAGCGCTTCACCCCGCTTGGTGGCGAGTTCGATCGCATCCGCCGCCCTTTTCGCGCGCGGATTGTCGCCGAGCTGACGCTTGATCGTCTGGATGTGGCCGCTCACGATCATCAGCAGGTTGTTGAAATCGTGCGCGACCCCGCCCGTGAGCTGCCCGATCGCCTCCATCTTCTGCGCATGGCTCAGCTGCGCCTGCGCCTCCTGAAGCGCCTTCTGCGTCTCGCGCCGCTCCGTGATGTCGCGCGTGATCTTGGCAAAGCCAACCAGCTCGCCGTTCTCGTCGCGAATGGCATCGAGCACGGCGTTCGCCCAGAATACGGTGCCGTCCTTGCGGACACGCCAACCTTCCGATTCGCAGCGGCCCTGCGTGGCGGCGACGTGCAGCGAGCGCGCCGGCATTCCCGCGGCACGCTCGCTGTCGGTATAGAAACGCGAGAAATGCTGGCCGATGATCTCGTCGGCCCGGTAGCCCTTGATCCGCTCCGCGCCGGTATTCCAGTTGGTGATGATCCCATTGGGGTCGAGCATGTAGAGCGCGTAGTCGGTGACGCCGCTCACCAACAGGCGGAACTGCCGTTCGCTCTCGCGCAGGGCTTCCTGCGCCTCGCGCCGCTCGGTGATGTCGCGCGTGATCTTGGCAAAGCCGATCAATTCCCCCGACGGATCGCGGACTGCGTCCATGACGACCGACGCCCAGAAGCGGCTGCCATCCTTGCGCACCCGCCACCCCTCCGCCTCGTACTTTCCCTCGCGGGTGGCGATCTCGAGCACCCGCGCCGGTAATCCCGCGGTGCGGTCCTCCTTGGTGTAGAATCGGCTGAAGTGCTGTCCGATGATCTCGTCGGCGCTGTAACCCTTGATGCGGGAAGCGCCGGAGTTCCAATTGATGACGACGCCGCTCGGATCGAGCATGTAGATCGCGTAGTCGACGACGTTCTCGACCAGGAAGCGAAAACGGCGCTCGCTCTCGAGCAATGCCTGCTGGGCGGCCTGACGCTCGGTGATGTCGCGCGTGACTTTGGCGAATCCGATCACGTCGCCGGACGGCGTCGTGACCGGCTGCACCACGGCGAGCGCGAGAAAGCGACTCCCGTCCTTGCGCACGCGCCAGCCCTCGGATTCGTGTCGTCCGTGCTCGAGCGCCTGGGCAAGTCCATACGCCGGAAGACCGCGGGCTTGATCCTCCAGGGTGAAGAAGCACGAATAGTGCTGGCCGATGATCTCGGACGCCCGGTACTGCTTGATCCGCTCGGCACCGGCGTTCCAGCTCGTCACGTAGCCGTCGAGATCCACCATGTAGATGGCGTAGTCCGTGACGGCCGCCAACAGCAGCCGAAGGCGCTCGGCGTCGCTCACATGCTGGAGGACTTCACGGGAACTGGGAGTCATCGGCGCCTGAATCCGGGACCGCGCGGCCGTGGCGACCGCGCTCGATTTTGTCTGGTCTGCCCCGTGCGACCCCAGTAAAATAATGATAACATTCAAACATCACGGGTCAACCTCAGGTCGAAGGGCGAGCATGGTTAATGCGACTGTTTCCTGAAAATCGGTCACGGCTTCGCGTGTCAGGCTACCGGTTCGCGCCCGACTGGGACTCCACCGGCGAGGGGCCGCATGCCTCCGGGAGCCGGCGGCAGCCGTCCGAGCGCGAAGACCTGCCTTACCGCGTGGAGCTTTGGAACGACCGGAAGACGGCGGTGGAACAGGTGCTGGCGGTGACCGCCAACGGCGGCATCGGCTATGCGGCCTATTACGCCGCAACGCGGGAATTCCCGCATCGCTACATCACGCTGCGGCACAAGAACAGCATCGTCTCGCGCTGGAACGGCCCCAGCAACTGAACTGCCCGAAAGGCGGTTTGCCCGCCTCGGGACGGAAGATCAGCATGGAGCAGGATCACAACCCGAACGTGCTGCCTCTCACCCAGACGGAGGGCCGGAACGAAAGCCTGCCTTACCGAATTGAGTTGTGGGATTCAGCTACCGATGCAGCCGAACGGGTGCTGGCACTGGCGGTCAGTGTCGAACTGGCGCAGGCCATGTTCAAGGCTGCGCAGGTCGAGCATCCGCAACGCCGGATCCTGTTGCGGCGCGGATCGGACGTGATTGCCGATTCCGCACGGTTGTGAGCCCTTCTGCCATCCCGTCCGCGATAGGTTTTTTGCCACATAGGATTTTGCATGGCCCGGGTTCTGGTGGCGGATGACGAGCCTCTGATCGCCATGATCGTCGAGGACTGGCTTGCCGAACTTCAGTTCGAGACCGCCGGTCCGGTTGGCTCGGTGCGCGAGGCGCTCGCCCTGATCGAGACGACCGCGGTCGACGCCGCAATTCTCGACGTGCGCCTGATCGACGGCAACAGCTACGCGATCGCCGAACAGCTCCAAGCCCGCGACATTCCGTTCGTCTTCGCCACTGGCCGTGGCAGCGACGAGCTCGATGAGCGGTTCAAGAATGCGCCGACGCTGTCGAAGCCATTCGACTTCGAAGGCCTGCGCCGAGCGCTGGCCCGCCTGCTGCCGCCGTCCTAGCTCCGGCCGCGGGCGGCGCAAGCTCGAAGCGGCGACCACGGTAACTTCCGGTGCCATTCAGGGCTCGCGGTGCGCCCCACCAGCGCCTATGTTGTCGGAGAGACAATGAATTGGATCAGCCGCATCAGGTGAATGCTCATGACCACGTCCCTGCTCGACCGGGCCGGCCTCGACAAGCCGAAAGTCGCCAAGATCATCGCCCGCGGGCTGGAAGGGGCCGACGACGGTGAATTGTTCCTGGAATATCGCCAGTCGGAGATGCTGCTCTTCGACAATGGGCGGCTCAAGCAGGCGACCTATGACACCGATCAAGGCTTCGGCTTGCGCGCGGTCAAGGAGGATGCCGTCGGCTATGCCCACGCCTCTGATATTTCCGAGGCCGCCATCGCGCGCGCGGCCGAAGCCGTCGCAGCCGTGAAGGGCGGGTACTCCGGTCACGCCGCAGAGCCCCCGCCACGCAGCAATATCAGGCTTTACAGCGACGAGAATCCGCTGGAGGCGCCGAGCTTCGAGGCCAAGGTGAAGCTACTCGAGCAGATCGACGCCTATGTGCGCGCCAAGGATCCGCGCGTGCGGCAGGTGTCAGCGAGCGTGGCCGCCTCCTGGCAGGTGGTCGAGATCCTGCGGGCCGATGGCGAGATCTATCGCGACATCCGCCCGCTGGTGCGCGTGAACGTGTCGGTGGTCGCGGGCGATGGAGACCGCCAGGAGTCCGGCAGTTACGGCTACGGCGGCCGCGAGAGCTATCAGCACTTCATCGAGCAGGGTACGTGGCGCCGCGCCGCCGACGACGCCGTGCGTCAGGCGCTCGTCAATCTCGAGGCCGTCCCCGCTCCGGCAGGCGAGATGGACGTGGTGCTGGGCGCCGGCTGGCCCGGCGTGATGCTGCACGAGGCCGTCGGCCATGGGCTCGAAGGCGACTTCAACCGCAAGAAGACCTCCGCGTTCGCCGGCCTGATGGGACAGCAGGTCGCCGCCAAGGGCGTCACCGTCGTCGATGACGGCACCATGGCCGCGCGGCGCGGCTCGCTTTCGATCGACGACGAGGGCACGCCGACCAATCGCACGGTGCTGATCGAGGACGGCATCCTCGTCGGCTACATGCAGGACCGCCAGAACGCGCGTCTCATGAACATGAAGCCGACCGGCAACGGCCGGCGTGAAAGCCACGGACACGTGCCGATGCCGCGCATGACCAACACCTACATGCTGGCGGGAACGCGCGATCCGGGCGAGATCATCGCCTCGGTGAAGAACGGCATCTACGCCGTCAACTTCGGCGGCGGCCAGGTCGACATCACCTCGGGCAAGTACGTGTTCCAGGTGACCGAGGCTTACAAGATCGACAACGGGCGGCTCGGCGCGCCCGTGAAAGGCGCCATGCTGATCGGCAACGGGCCGACCGATCTGCATCGCATCACCATGGTCGGCAACGACCTCAAGCTCGACACCGGCATCGGCACCTGCGGCAAGAACGGCCAGGGCGTGCCGGTCGGCGTGGGGCAGCCGACTTTGCGCATGGACCGCATCACGGTCGGAGGCACCGGGGCCTAGCTAGCGCACGACCCCCGAGATCGCGTAGGGACGGCGGCGCGGCGGCTTGATCTGGTTCTTGAGAAAGCAGCGCGCCGTGGGCGTGCCGTAGCCCGGGCGAACGTAGGTCCAGGCCCGGCACTTCGAATCGGCGACGCAGGCCGCGCGGCAGGTCCTGCCCGTTGAGTCGGGCGGCAGCTCGAAATGACGATAGTCGCCGCCGTAGCGGTCGATCGAGAACTCGGTCGCCTCCGCACGCGGCTCGATCACGCCGGCGCCGCGTACTCCCGATGCGCAGCAGGGATCCTCCACCCGCGGCGGCACGCTGCTCTTGAGCCAGCAGACCCCATTGGGATTTTCGGCCGTCGGGTAGCGGAACGCCCAGGCCCGGCAGCGGCCGTCGCGTTCGCAGCGCGCCGCGCACACCGCCGGATCGGCCGGTCGCACGTTGAAATGGGTGTAGTCGCCGCCGACGCGATCGAAATTGACCTGCGCGCGTGCGGGGACGACGCTTGCAAACGCCACAAGTGTCAGCGCCACGATCCAGCGCATGCTGCCCGCCAGTCTGTGCCCCACGCAGATGATAGTGATCCGCGCGCCGGAGGGCGAGCCCGCAGGGATGATATTCCCAAACTCCTCCCCCGTGACAAATGGACTTTCACCGCCTCCGGGTGGATCGCGTCGGCGCTCCGGGCGTTGCCACAGGGGTCGTTCAGTCATGGAGCGGATCATGGATAGCGACGCGAGCGGATGGCTCTGGTTGGCGATCAACTTCGTCATGCCGATCCTGCTTTTGGCCGCGATCATCTACGGCACGGTCCAGTGGCGGAAGCGCTCCCGCCGGCCGGCTCTGGAACAGATGCGCGATCAAAAGACCAGGGAGAACTATCGGGAGGAGGAAGCCGCGAGAAGGGGTAATGCCGCCCGTCAATAGGCGCATTCCTCGAAGACCGGCGCTACCGACCCCTTCCACGGCCCGCCGAACTTCTCCAGGAGTTCGTCGGCCGGCGTCTTGCCGCGCGCGACACTGTCCTCGAGCGGGGCGAGGAACATCGTCTCGTCCTGCCCGGCCGCATTGCGGCGCTTGCGCCGGGCCAGGCCGGCACGCGCGAGCGCGAGACAGTCGCGCGACAGATCGAGCAGGCTCCGTCCGCCTATCATGGCTTTGAAACCAAGGCGGGGCACGTCATCCCGCAGCCGCTCGCGCTCCTCGGCGGTCCACTCTTTCACGAGATCCCAGGCCGCATCGAGCGACACGTCGTCGTAAAGAATGCCGACCCACAATGCCGGCAGCGCCGGCAGCCGTTCGCGCGAGCCGACGTCGGAGCCGCGCACTTCGAGGTAACGCTTGAGCCGGACTTCGGGAAAAATGGTCGACACGTGGTTTGCCCAGTCGGACAAGGTCGCCCGCTCGCCCGGCTGTGACGCAAGCTTGCCCGCCAGCAGATCGCGGAACGATTGTCCGGCGACGTCGATGTAGCTGTCACCGCGCTTGATGAAGTACATCGGAACGTCGAGCGCGTAGTCGACCCAGCGCTCGAACCCCATGCCGGGTTCGAAGGCCCAGGGAAGCGTGCCCGTACGGTCGGCATCGGTGTGGCGCCAGATCTCCGACCGGAATGACAGGAAACCGTTGGGCTTGCCCTCGGTGAAAGGCGAGTTGGCGAACAACGCCGTGCCGACCGGCTGCAGCGCGAGGGCGACGCGCAGCTTCTTCACCATGTCGGCTTCGGAGTGAAAGTCGAGATTCGTCTGCACCGTGCAGGTGCGATACATCATGTCGAGCCCGAGCGTGCCGACCTTGGGCATGTAGGCCGTCATGATGCGGTAGCGCCCTTTCGGCATCGTCGGCATGTCGGCCCGCGTCCAGGTCGGCGTCATGCCGAGTCCGAGGAAGCCGATGCCGAGGGGCGCGGCCACCTCGCGCACCTGCGCGAGATGCGCGGAGAGTTCCGCCGCCGTCTGATGCACGCTCTCGAGCGGGGCCCCGGAGAGCTCGAACTGCCCGCCCGGCTCCAGCGAAATCGCACCCCCGCCGGTGACGTCGAACATGCCGATGATGTTCGCGCCCTCCATGATGGGTTCCCAGCCGAGCAGATGCTGCATCCCGTCGAGCAGCGCCTGAATGCCGTGCGGTCCGTCGTAGGGCACCGGCCGCTTGCCGCGCAGCGTGAAGGCGAATTTCTCATGCTCGGTGCCGATGCGAAACTGATCGCGCGGCTTGACCCCTTCCGCGAACCAGGCGACCAACTGGTCGCGCGATTCAACTGGCGTCATGTCGACTTGGTCACGTGCCATGAGGGAAAGACAATCCGGGGCGGTTCGGGGGCGGGACCATACACGGCCCCAATCGGAAAGGGCAATGTAGGCGTGCCATCGCGGAACGGCAGGGGCCGGCCCGCCCTGGCAGTGGGCGGCGGCCTTGGCGGCGCGTCCATGGCGGACCTGACGTTAAGCATATATCGTCGCCTCCCCGTCTCCCCTCCCCCTCGCCATAATATCGTGCGTTTTGCGTGGGATTGCGATTGCGAGCCGATTGCCTGGTCCGGCGCATGGATGACCCTCACGTCAGAGTCGGCTTCCACTGCGAATGATCATGCGCTAGACCGATTCATCGGTCGCCGCCACCGGGACATCGACGAATGAAATCTGCTCCCGCTGTCGCGCTCTCCATTCTCATCGCTTGCGGCGGCTGCTCCATCGCGCTTGATGAAAACAGCGGCGTCTATGCCGCCCAGCCGGGCAAGTACGACTTCCTCGACTGTCGTTCCATCCAGTTGCGCGTCGACGCGAACGCGACACGCGAAGCGGAACTGTCCGCACTCATGCAGCGCGCCAACCAGGGCGCGGCCGGCGCCGTCGTCAGCGCGCTGGTCTATCGTGACGAGCTCAGCCTCGTGCGCGCCGACCAGCAGGCGCTGCGCAAGGCCTCGGACGAGAAGCGCTGCATGCCCGACATCAAGCCGGAGCCCGCCGCCACCGGGCGTTCCATCTATTAGCTCGGCCGCTCGCCGGACTTGCCCTGGCGGCTGAGCAGGAAGACGGCCTGCTCCCCGAACAGGTTCCAGAACCACCACGGCGCCGGCAGACGCAGGGGCTTGCCCCAGAAGTTCACTGCGACGGCACGCTCCATGCGCGCTCCGATCAGGATGCACAGATCGCGGAAATCCTTGATCGTGCAGAAGTGGATGTTCTGCGTGTCGTACCACGTATCGGGCAGGTTCGCGGTTTGCGGCATGCGTCCGCCGAACAGCAGTCCCAGCCGGATGCTCCAATGGCCGAAGTTCGGAAACGACACGACGGCGTGACGCCCGATCCGCAACATGTGCTCGAGCACCTCGCGTGGCCGCCGCGTCGCCTGCAGCGTCTGCGACAGGATCACGTAGTCGAACGCATCGTCGGGATAGTCCGCAAGATCAGTGTCGGCGTCGCCCTGGATCACCGCGAGCCCCTTGGCCACCGAGGCGTTGACCCCTTCGCGCGAGATCTCGATGCCGCGGCCGTCGACGCCGCGCTGCTCCAGCAGCTGCAGCAGCTTCCCGTCGCCGCAACCCACGTCGAGCACGCGCGAGCCCGGCGCGACCATCGCGGCAACCAGCAGGTGATCGACGCGTACGCCGCTCGCGCTGCGTCCCGCATCCTGCGCGCCGATCGGATGGTCGGTGCGATTCAGCATCGGCGTTGGCCCCTGCCGGTGTCGGCCGCCGGCGCGGTCATTGCGCCGCCAGCCCGCGCGCCTTGCCGGCCGAGCTCAGGAACGCGCGCACGATGGTGAAGAACTCGGGCTCGTCGAGCAGGAAGGCGTCGTGCCCCTTGTCGGTGATGATCTCCGCAAACGAGACGCGCGCCGAGCCCGCGTTGAGTGCGTGCACGATCGCACGCGACTCCGAGGTCGGGAACAGCCAGTCGCTCGTGAACGAGACCACGCAGAAGCGCGTCGAGGTCCCCTTGAACGCATTGGCGAGCACGCCGCCGTAGTCGGCCGCGAGATCGAAGTAGTCCATCGCGCGCGTGAGATAGAGATAGCTGTTGGCGTCGAAGCGCTCGACGAACGAGGAGCCCTGGTAGCGCAGATAGCTCTCCACCTCGAAATCGGCATCGAAGGAGAACGTCGGCATGCTGCGGTCCTGGAACCTGCGGCCGAACTTCCGGTGCAGGGCCGCGTCGGACATGTAGGTGATGTGCGCGGCCATCCGCGCGACCGCGAGGCCGCGCCGCGGCTGCGTAGCCTCGATCAGGTAGCGCCCGTGACGCCATTCCGGATCGGCCATCACCGCCTGGCGCCCGACCTCGTGGAACGCGATGTTCTGCGCCGAGTGGCGCGTCGCGCACGCGATCGGCAATGCCGCGAACACGCGCTCGGGATAGCTCGCCGCCCACTGCAGCACCTGCATGCCGCCCATCGACCCGCCGGCGACGGCGAACAGCGTGTCGATGCCGAGATGGTCGAGCAGCATCGCCTGCGCGCGCACCATGTCGCGGATCGTGACGACCGGAAACTCGAGGCCCCACGGCATGCCGGTGGCCGGATTGATCGAGGAGGGGCCGCTCGTTCCCATGCAGGCGCCGACGACGTTCGAGCAGATCACGAAGTACTGGTTGGTATCGATCGGCTTGCCCGGCCCCACCATGATCTCCCACCAGCCGTTCTTGCCGGTGACGGGATGCACGTTCGCGGCGTGCTGATCGCCCGTGAGCGCGTGGCAGATCAGGATGGCGTTGCTGCGCTCGGCGTTGAGCGCGCCGTAGGTCTGATAGGCGATCTGGAACGGCGAGAGCTCGACGCCGGAGTCGAGCTTGAGCGGCTTGTCCGCGCCGAAACGCACGACCTGCGAGCGCGGATGCTCCGCCTCGCGAACCCGGTCGGAAATGTCGCGCCTCGTCTTGAGCTCGGCCTCGGCCATCGCTGCGCTTTCGTGTCTCGCCTCGCCGGCGGTCGGCATCGGTGGCCGGCCGGCCGGGGCGCCCCTAAGTTAAGGGTCCGGGGTCCGGTTTGATAGATCGCAGGCGGTTGAGCTTCAATCTATTCTTTGCATTCCCGGGTGGGCCGACCTATCACTATCGGCACCGACAATGGCGCAGCGCACCATGCCAAAGGCCGCCCAAAAACCGTCCGTTGCGACCCCCTCGCTCTCCGACCTGCGGGCGGAGATCGACCGCATCGACGCAGCCATGCACGCGCTGCTGATGGAGCGCGGCGAGATCATCGACCGTCTCATCAAGGTCAAGCGCACGGCGGAGAGCGGTTCCGCGTTCCGCCCCGCGCGCGAAGCCGACATGATGCGGCGGCTGGTCGAACGCCATCACGGCATCCTTCCGCTCGACACGGTCGAGAGCATCTGGCGCGTCATCATCGCCACCTTCACTTACGTGCAGGCGCCGTTCCGCGTGCACGCCGACATGTCCGCGGGCGACGCCGCCATGCGCGACAGCGCGCGCTTCCATTTCGGCTTCACCGTGCCCTTCCTCACGCACATCGGATCGGCCGGCGTGGTCGCCGCCGTGGCCGCCTCGCAGGGCGACCTCGGACTGGTGCCGGCCAATGCCGTCGCCGGTGCGCCGGCCTGGTGGACGGCGCTCGAAGGTGACGCGCCCAAGATCATCGCGCGGCTGCCCTTCGTCGAGCGCCCCGATCATCCGGCCGCCCTGCCCGTCTTCGCGATCGCGCGGCCGAACCGCGACGCCATCGTCACGGATGTCGAGATGTGGAGCATCAAGGTGGCCGGCTGGGGCGCCAAGGCGGCCCAGGCGGTCGCCGCCCTCACCGAGGTGGTCGCCGTGCCCGACCACGCCTTCGACGGCGCGGCATTGCTGGTGTCGGTGCCCGACCGCATGACGCTGGCCGACGTGATCGAGGCCCTGACCCGTGCCGGAGCGAGCGTGCGCAGCCAGGCCCTCGTCGGAAGCCACGCAAGGCGCTATACCGTCGCCGCCGACGGCGCGGTGACCGCCGCCCATTGAGCCCGAAAACAGGCGGTTTTCGTCGCCCGCGCAGGCGGGCGATCCGGCAATCGCCTGTCTCGCGGCAGGAGAGAAGGACATGTCTGCGTTGATGCGCCCGACCCCCCGTCCGGGAGTGCTCGAGATCGAAGCCTACGTGCCCGGCAAGAGCAAGGCTCCCGGGGTCGCCAAGGTGTTCAAGCTGTCGTCGAACGAGACGCCGCTCGGCCCGAGCCCGCACGCGGTCGCGGCCTATCAGGCCGCGGCCGAACGCCTGGAGGACTATCCGGACGGCGCGGCCAGCGAGCTGCGCGAGGCCATCGGGCGCGCCTTCGGGCTCGATCCCGAGCGCATCGTCTGCGGCGCCGGTTCCGACGAACTGCTCAACTTCCTTGCCCACACCTATCTCACCGACGGCGACGAGGCGATTTACCCCGCGCACGGCTTCCTGATGTACCCGATCTACACGCTGCAGACGGGGGCGAAGCCGGTCGTCGCGCCGGAGAAGGACCTGACCACCGACGTCGATGCGATCCTGTCGCTCGTCACGCCGCGCACGAAGATCGTCTTCGTCGCCAATCCCAACAACCCGACCGGCACCTATCTGCCCTTCGACGAGATCAAGCGGCTGCACGCCGGCCTGCCGCCGCACGTGCTGCTGGTGATCGACGCGGCCTATGCCGAATACGTGCGGCGCAACGATTACGAGACCGGCATCGAGCTCGTGGCGACCAACGAGAACGTCGTGATGCTGCGGACGTTCTCCAAGATCCACGGCCTGGCCGCCGTGCGGCTCGGCTGGATGTATGCGCCCGCGCACATCTGCGACGCGGTCAATCGTGTGCGCGGGCCCTTCAACGTGAGCACGCCGGCGATGAAGGCGGGCATCGCCTCGCTCGCCGATACGGCGCACATCGAGAAGGCGCGCGCGCACAACGACCACTGGCTGGCGTGGCTCACCGCCGAGATCGGCAAGCTCGGCCTGAAGGTGACGCCCAGCGTCGCGAACTTCGTGCTCATCCATTTCGACGACGTCGAGACGGCGACCGCGTGCGATGCCTTCCTGACCCAGCGCGGCCTAATCCTGCGCCGCGTCTCGGCCTATCGGCTGCCGGCCTGCCTGCGCATGACCGTCGGCACCGAGGAAGCCAACCGCCTCGCCGTCGCCGCGCTGGCGGAGTTCGTGGGGAAGAAGGCGTGAGCAAGCCCCTCATCCCGCGCCTCTCGCTGATCGGCGTCGGCCTCATCGGCTCGTCGATCGCACGCGCCGCGCGGGCGCAAGGCATCGTCGGCGAGATCGTCGCCACCGCGCGTTCCGACAAGACCCGCGCGCGCGTCGCCGAGCTCGGGCTCGCCGACCGCGTGGTGGAAACGAGCGCGCAGGCCGCCGAGGGCGCTGATCTCGTGATCGTGTGCACGCCGGTGAGCGCCTGCGGTCCGACCGCGCAGGAGATCGCCTTGCATCTCAAGCCGGGCGCCATCGTCTCCGACGTCGGCTCGGTCAAGGGCGCGGTGGTCAGGGACATGAGCCCGCACATTCCGCGGGGCGTCCACTTCGTTCCCGCGCACCCGGTCGCCGGCACCGAGCATTCCGGGCCCGACGCCGGCTTTGCCGAGCTCTTCATCAACCGCTGGTGCATTCTCACGCCGCCGGAGGGAACCGACGACGACGCCGTCGAGCGGCTGCGGGGATTCTGGTCGGCGCTCGGCGCCAAGGTGGAGTTGATGACTCCCGATCACCACGACCTGGTGCTGGCGATCACCAGCCATCTGCCGCACCTGATCGCCTACACGATCGTCGGCACCGCCGACGAACTGGGGCGCGTCACGAGCTCCGAGGTGATCAAGTTCTCGGCCGGCGGCTTCCGCGACTTCACGCGCATCGCCGCATCGGACCCGACCATGTGGCGCGACGTGTTCCTCACCAACAAGGACGCCGTGCTGGAAATGCTGGGGACCTTCAACGAGGACCTGTCGAAGCTCACGCGCGCCATACGGCGCGGCGACGGGCAGGCGCTGTTCGATCATTTCGCGCGCACGCGCGCGATCCGTCGCGGCATCGTCGAGATCGGGCAGGACTCCGCGGCGCCCGACTTCGGGCGGCCCCATCCCTCGCTGCCGCCGGTCCCCAGGCCGTATTCGTCGGATTAGTCGCGCAAGCCGGATCCGCGGCCGCGTCAGGGGCCGTGTTCCGGCGCCCCGCGCGCCAGCGCTCAGCCTGCCGGCGCCCGTCGCGTGCGCGCCGTGGCCCACAAGCTGGACATCGCCACCCCGCCATCGCGGTGGCGACCGCCGGCGCAGGCCGCGAACCAGGCCGCCACGGCTCCGAGCAGGGCCGATGCGCCCGCCATGAAGCCGATCAGCACACTGCTCTTGTGCGCGCGCCCAATGTTGTCGCGCGCGCCGGCAATCGCCGCATCGACCCGCCGTTCGGCGTCGGGAGCGGCCGTCCCGGTGCGCGCCGATACCATGCGGATGAGGTAGGTGCGATCTTCTGCCGACACGCCGCTGTGCCCCGCCGCGGTGAGCAGGATGCGTCCGGCCTCCGCGCGTGCCTGGGACAGATCACCCTGCGGCGGCCGCTCGCTGCGGAACAGGCGGTCGATGTCATAGGCGATGATGTTCTCGGCGCCGAAGGACGTCCCCGCGCCGGCCTCATCGCCCGAGGGCGCGGCCAATCGGGTCAGCGATTGCGCAACCCCGAGCGCCAGCAGGCCCGTCATCAGGGTCGCGAGGGCCCAGACGATGATGCCATGCGCGCCGTCGCGGATCTCGACCTCGTCGGCCGGCGCGGCGGTGAGCCGGAGGCGCGTGCGCCCCGCCACGTAGCCGCCCAGCGAATAGCTCGCCAGCGCGACCAGCAACAGGTAGATGCCGGTCAGCACCCACAGCGCCCATGAGCCGTCGCGCCAGGTCGGCGAAGTCGAACTCACGCTGATACCGATGGCGGCAGCAAAAGCGTGCAGCACGAACGCGAGTGCCGCGGCGGCGAAGGCCCCGGCGAAAATCGGCCCCCATTGGAGATAGATCGGCCCGTCGACCGGAACGCGCGTTTCCGTTTGCATGCGACTCTCCTGCCGGCGCTACCGCAACCCGAAGAACGACAGGATCGCCATGATCACCACGATCAGTCCGACGAGATAGATCAGTCCGTTCATGCGCTCTCTCCGCAACGTGCTGCTGCCACGACGCGGGAGAACAACGCCTGTGCCGGGAAAGTTCCACCGCCGGGCGCCGTCACGCGTGCGCTGCAGCGAGATGAGCCGTCTGCGATGCGGTATGCGGTATGTGGTCAGTGACGCTTCGCGGCCAGCGCCTCGGCCACGGCGCCGCGGATCTGCGCCAGCGTGAAGGGCTTGGCGACCACGTCATGGATCAGCGCCTCGAGCCCGTGCGCGCGTTCGCGCTGATCGGCATAGCCGGTCATCATCAGGATGGTCAGTTCGGGGTAGTCGCGCGCGGCCGACAGCGCGAGGGCGATGCCGTCCATCAGAGGCATGCGGATGTCGGTCAGCAGCAGGTCGAATGCGCCGCCCGCGGCGACCAGCTTGTCGAGCGCTTCCGCACCGTCGGAGGCAGCCACGACCGAATGCTCTGCTTCGAACGCGCGCACGAGCAGCGCACGCAATGGGTCTTCGTCTTCAGCGAGAAGAATTCGGGCCATTTCGAAAGTCCTAGCGATTGCTGGTTGCGACGAGGTCGCGGCGTTGCAGGAAGCGCACGTAAGCCTGGCGGCTGTCGGCCGGGGGCGATGCGAGGCGCGTGCGGAAGATCTGCATCTCGCCCGGCGGCAGCACGCCACGCTCCGGCACCGCCGTCCAGGAGTAGATTTCCGCACCCTCCGCATTGCGCGTGGCGAAACGCAGGCGGGGGACTTCGATCGGATTGCGGGTCACGTTGCGGATCACGCCCTCGATCACGAGCACGGGGACCCCGTCTTGCTGCTCGATGGAGCCCTTCACGCTCTCTATGGTGAGTCCGCGCAGGTTGACCGGCAGCCCGATGCCGGCATAGAGCGAGGCGGTCTGCGGCATCACGCGCGCCACCTGCTCGCGCCCGAGGACGAGCAGCGCCAGAACGAGCCCCATGGCCACGACCAGCCGCGGCTTGGTGAGCAGCGGGGACTTCCGCTTGGTGACCTGCCGCTGCTGACGGCGACGGCGCACTTCGTAGTAGTCGGGTTCCTCGTTCGGGTCGGCGGCTGGCGCATCGGATGCGTCGTGGCCGGTTGCGCCGTCATCCATCCCGCTGCCGTAGTCCTGCGGCGCGATGGAGGGAGCCCCGTCCAACTGCGGCATGGCGCCGGGAACCGCGAACTCCACCTCGCTCGGTTGCGCGGCGAAACGATCTTCGGGAACCACGGAGGCGCTGATCTGGTCGCGCGACCAGCCGCCGGCATTCCCCACGTCTTCCCAGCGCGGCGGCGTTCCGGCCTCGGCCAGCGCCGGTTGCGGGGCGGTCGCGAACCAGACCTCCTTGCAATGCGCACAGCGCACCATGCGCCCGTCGGCCCCGAGCGAGGACGGCGCGATCTCGTAGGATGTTGCGCAGTTGGGGCAGGCGATCTGCATGACGATTCGACCGGGTCTTACGTCGATTGTTACAGTCTCACCGTTAACGGATCGGAAACCACGGAGATTAACCGATCGTTAATGTGAAGCCGGGGAGCGGCGGCATCGGCCCTGCCCTATAATCCAGCAGAAATCGGTGGAGTGGGGCGATTCGGGATGGTCCGTTTCGAGAACGTGGGTCTGCGCTATGGCTTCGGCCCGGAGGTGCTGCGCGACCTGACATTCCGGATCGAGCCCCACTCGTTCCAGTTCCTGACAGGCCCCTCCGGGGCCGGCAAGACGTCCCTGCTGCGTCTGATGTTCCTGGCGCTGCGCCCCACGCGCGGCCTCATCACCATGTTCGACCAGGACATCGCCACGCTCGGGAAGGACGGGCTCGCGGGCTTGCGGCGCCGCATCGGCATCGTGTTCCAGGATTTCCGCCTGCTCGACCATATGACGACGTTCGAGAACGTCGCATTGCCGTTGCGCGTGCAGGGCCGCAGCGAGGCGAGCTATCGCCGTGAGGTCACGGAACTGCTGCACTGGGTGGGCCTGGGCGACCGCCTCGGAGCGCTGCCGCCGGTTCTCTCCGGCGGCGAGAAGCAGCGCGCGGCGATTGCGCGCGCCGTGATTGCGCGGCCGGAGCTGCTGCTCGCCGACGAGCCGACCGGCAACGTCGATCCAGCCCTTGCGCAGCGGCTGCTGCGGCTGTTCATCGAGCTCAACAAGTCCGGCACCGCCGTCGTGATCGCCACGCACGACATCGGGTTGATGGATGAATATGATGCCCGCCGTCTCGTCCTGCACGACGGGCGCATGCACACCTACGAGTGAAGCTCCGATGGCAGACCAGCAGCCGGCACGGTGGGACGCAAACGGCCTGCGGCGAACGGAAGCGCCGCTCGTCCCGCGCAGCACGATCGGCGGCCACGCACTGATCGCGGTCATCGCGATCATGACGTTCCTGGCCGCGCTGACCGCGGGTGCCGTGGTCCTTGTGGTCGGGGCCGCTTCCGAGTGGCAGTCCGACGTCGCGCGCGAGATGACGGTGCAGGTGCGGCCGGCCGCGGGGCGGGATGTCGAGGCCGATGTGACACGGGCCGTGGCCATCGCCAAGGCCACGCCCGGCATTGCCGAGGTGCGCCCCTATTCGCGCGCTGAATCCATGCGCCTGCTCGAGCCGTGGCTTGGCGGCGGGCTTGCGCTCGACGATCTGCCGATTCCGCGCGTGATCGTGCTCAGGCTGGCGGGCGATCACGCATTCGACGCCGAGGTCCTGCGCGCGGCTCTGGCGCGCGACGTGGCCACGGCGAGCCTCGACGATCACCGTGGCTGGATCGACCACATGCGGGCGATGGCGACCTCGGCCATTGCCATCGGGCTGACGGTTCTGCTGCTCGTGCTGGCGGCGACGGTGCTGACCGTCACGTTCGCCACCCGCGGAGCCATGGCAGCCAACCGCCCGATCGTCGAGGTGCTCCACTTCATCGGCGCGACCGACCGCTACGTGGCGGCGCAGTTCCAGCGCCACTTCCTCGCGCTCGGCTTCAAGGGCGGGCTGATCGGCGGCGGCGGCGCCGTCCTGGTCTTCCTGATCGCCAAGCTTGCCGGCGACTGGCTGGTCGCGACCGCCAGCGGCAATGAATTGTCGGCGCTCTTCGGCTCCTTTTCGATCGGGACACTGGGATATGCAGGCATTCTCGTGCAGATCGTCCTCATCGCCGTCGTGACGGCCGCGACCTCGCGTGAGGTCGTCAATCGAACATTGAAGTCGATCTGACCGGTCCGGCGACGCTGCCGCATCCGAGGGGGATATCTCACATGGCCCGCGGACGACCGCCCACATTCACCAATTCAGCGCGAGCTGCCCCCGCAATGTCGCGATTGCCTTATAGTGCTGCGGTCGCATGTTGAACGCACCGCAGCTCTCCACCGACCCAAAGCTCGCGCCCCGGAGGCGCTGGCGGTTGTGGCGCGTGGGCATCCGGCTGATCGGCGTCGCTGCGCTCGCCCTGATCGCGGGATTTTTCTGGTACGCCGCGCTTGTGCCTGGGGCCGATCCGACGTTCGATCATTCCGCCGACGGCATCGTCGCGCTCACCGGGGGGCGGGAACGGATCAGCGATGCGGTCGAGCTGCTGGCGGCCGGCCGTGGCAAGCGCCTGCTGATCACCGGCGTCAACCCGCTCACGCGCGCAGATGAGCTTTCGCGCTTCGTGCCGCGGCACCAGTCGATGTTCACCTGCTGCATCGACATCGACCGGTCGGCCACCAATACGATCGGCAATGCGATCGAAACGCGCCGCTGGGCGCGCCAGCGCGGGTTCCGTTCGCTGCTGGTCGTCACCTCCGCCTATCACATGCCTCGGGCCATGGCCGAGCTCGCGCATCAGCTTCCGGACGTGAAGCTCATCCCCTTTCCCGTCGTGACCGAACGCCAGCGCGCCGAACCATGGTGGACCAGCACGGGGGCGGCACGCACGCTCGCTTTCGAATACGTGAAATACCTTGCGGCGCTGCTTCGCATGCGCGTCGTGCCGGGTTATGGGGAAGACGACTGACGCTTATTCCTGCTGGACCCGCGCCTTGATCGTGCTTCGCTCGACCGTCTTCCAGGTGGTGTTCTACCTGGTCACCGTGATCTTCTCGATCGCGTCCCTCCCGCTGTTCCTGCTGCCGGCGCGCGCGATGGTCGAGCTTGCCCGCGCCTGGGGCGCCCTCAACATCTGGCTGCTGCGCGTGATCTGCGGCGTCAGGCTCGAACAGCGCGGACGGGAGAACATCCCGGCCGGCGCGTTCCTGGTCGCATCCAAGCACCAGTCGGCCTGGGAGACCTTCGCGCTGATGTCGCTGTTCGACTTTCCGACCTATGTGCTCAAACGGGAGCTCACGTGGATTCCGGTGTTCGGCTGGTCGCTGCTCAAGGCCGGCATGATCCCCCTCGAGCGCAGTGCCGGACGCGACGCACTCGCCGGACTGATCGAGCGCGTGCGCCGTGCGCTTGCCGCGGGACGCCAGGTGATCATCTTCCCTGAAGGGACGCGCCGTCCGGTCGGTGCGGCGCCCGATTACAAGCTCGGCGTCGTCCAGATCTATGCCGCCAGCGGCGCGTCCTGTCTGCCGGTCGCGCTCAACAGCGGCCTGTTCTGGCCGCGGCGCAGCTTCCTGCGCTACCCAGGCACTCTCGTCGTGGAATATCTGCCGCCGATTCCACCCGGACTGCAGCGGGCCGCCTTCTTTCGCCGCCTGCAGCACGACATTGAGACGGCGACGGCGCGCCTCGTGGCGGAATCCGCCCGATCGTCGACTGCTGCCGCGGACACGCCCCATTTGGAGCGCTTATAGGTCCGCAGACACCGCCGTCGTTTCGTGCGATCCTTTCAGGGCTTGAGCCAAGAGGTGAAGATCCCGGTCGCGGAAGCCGAGCGCCTCCAGTGCGTCGACGGTCGACAGAACGTATTCGCGATTGGGTCCGGAGCGGCCATGTCCCTGACGAACGAGGTGGAGCTGCTGATCAAGCGTCAGGCGCCCCGCGTACTGCACGTGACCGCGGTCGACACAGTACACCAGCGCGCGCACGCGCCGCTCTGGCGTGCCAGCGAGCTCGATCTGGCGGTAGGTTTCGAGGTACACGCTGGTGACCTGCTCGCGTTCCCGCAGATAGGCGACCGTAGCCTCGCGCTGTCCGGGCGCGATGCGGAAAGCCACCCCGCGGCAGGCGCCGCCGCGATCGAGCCCGAGCACCAGGCCGGGCCGCTCGGCGGTCCCGCGATGTACGAAGGAATAGACGCAGAGCGCGCGATGCAGCCCGATCAGCTTGGCCGGCACGCGCTCCTCGAACTCGAAACCCGGCCGCCAGATCAGCGAGCCGTAGCCAAAGACCCAGAAATCGTCGTGCATGAACGTCAGGCGGACCTGTTGCGGGCGACGCTCGCGTAACAGCCGGACGGCGGCGACGCAATCAGGAACGACAGGACAGGACTCGACGTGAACAACGCAACTCATATTCCGCCACACGCGCCGCGGCGACGACGCCCCTGGTTGATCGCGCTGCCGCTTGCCGTGGTTGTGCTCGCCGCGATCGCCTGGAGCGGCTTCTGGTTCTATGCCGCCGCACAGGCTGATGCCGCGATCGCCGGCTGGCGCGCCCGCGAGGCCGAAGCCGGCCGCATCCAGAACTGCGCCAACCAGTCGATCGGCGGATTTCCTTTCCGCATCGAGGCCCACTGCGCGTCCCCGACCGTCGAGTTCCGGACGATGCAGCCGCCCTTCACCCTGGCAGCGAAGGACGCTCTGATCGCGGCCCAGATCTACAGTCCGACGCTGCTGATCGGCGAGTTCGCCGGCCCGCTGACGCTTGCCGAGAGCGGGCGGGTGCCGATCCTCAGCGCCGACTGGCGTCTGGCGCAGGTGAGCGTGCGCGGTACGCCGCAAGCGCCCGAGCGCGTCTCGGTCGCCATCGACCAGCCGCAAATGTCCCGCCTGTCGGGATCGACGATGGTTCCGCTGGCACGCGCCACGCATGCTGAACTGCACGGCCGCATGGCCGGAGGCAGCGCTTCTCAGGACCCCGTCATCGAAGCGGTGCTGCGGCTCGTCCAGGCGAGCGCGCCCGGATTGCATCCCGCAACGGCACGGCCGACCGACGGTGAGATCGACGCGGTGCTGACCGGGTTGAAGGACTTTGCGCCCAAGCCGTGGCCGGCGCGGCTGCGCGAGATCGCGGCCGCGGGCGGCGGCATCGAGATCAAGCGCGCGCGGCTGCAGCAGGACGACATCCTCGTGGTGGGCGCCGGCACGCTTGGCCTGACGCCGACGGGATATTTCGAGGGCCAGCTCGACATCACGGTGGCCGGTCTCGACCGCCTGATCACGCTGCTGGGCATCGACCAGGCCGTGCAGCAATATCTCTCGCAGCACGGAAGCAGCGTCGACAAGCTCGCCAGCGGGCTCGACCGGATCCTGCCGGGGCTGGGCGGCGCCGTGCGCAGCAACTCTGGCGGCCTTGCCACGATCGGCATCGCCATGCTGGGCGAGCCGCGGGAGATCGAGGGGCGCAAAGGGATCAGCCTGCCCTTGCGGTTCAAGGATGGGACTGTGTTTCTGGGACCGATCGCGGTGGCGCAGAGCGTGCCGATCTTCTAGCGCATCGGCAACAGCGGCGGGCGAGGCCGCAATGCGCGGCGGACGGATTAGAAATCGACGGATTAGAAATCCTTGAGCAGTCGCTCGATGTAGTCGAGTTCGAGCTGCGGCCGGTTGGCTTCGCCGAGCCGGCGACGCAGTTCTTCCAGGATGCGCCGCGCACGTTGCACGTCGATCTCGCCTGGAATCTTCACCGTCACATCGTCCCCGTAGTCGCGGCCGCGCAGCGGACGGCCGAGCGGATCGGTCTCCTGCTGCGCCCGCGCGGGTCCGTTGCGTCCCGGCTGGCCCGGCCCCGGCCCCGTTCCGAACTGCTGCTGCATCTGCTGGGCGAGACTTTGCGCGCCCTTGCGCAGCGCCTCGAGGGCACGGCCCTGTCCGTCCACCGCGCTGTCGGCGTTGCCCTCGCCGAGCGCGCCCTCGGCGTCGCCCATGGCCTCGCCGGCACGGCCGAGCTGATTAGCGTCGCCACCCTCCTGACCGGGCTGCGGCTGGCCGAGACCGTTCTTCTTGAGATCCTCGAGCAGCTTCTGGAGCTGCTCGCGCAGGGCCTGCTGGTCCTGGCGCAACTCACCGAACTGATCGCCCTGCTGGCCCTGTTCGCCTTGCTGGCCCTGCTGGCCGCGCTGTCCACGGCGCTGGTCCTGTCCCTGGCGGAAGGTGCGGTCGCGCAACTGCTGCTGCTTGCGGATGACGTCGCCGAGTTCGTCGAGCGCCGACATCATGTCGTCGTCGCCCTGGTTCATGTCCCCGCCCGGCCGCGCCGTCTGCAGGTTCTCCAGCATCTGCTGCAACTGCTCGAGCAACTGCCGCGCCGCATCCTTGGCGCCGGAGCGCGCGAGCTGCTCCAGCCGGTCGATCATGTTCTTGAGGTCCTGCGAGCGCAGCATGCGCGCGTTCGGATCGACCCGCCGCGCCTGCTGCTGCGGGTTCTTGCGCATCTCTTCGGCCAGCGCCTGCAGGAACTTGTCGAGCGCCGCCCGCAGGTCCTGCGTCAGCCGCTTGATCTCCTCGTCGCTGGCGCCGCGCTCGAGTGCCTGGCGCAAGGCCTCCTGCGCCTGCCGCAGCTGCTGCTCGGCCTCCGAGACGTCGCCGTCCTCGAGCTGGGTCGCCATCGCCCACATCCGCTGCACGACCTCGCGCAACTCGTCGTCGGTCTTGGCTTGGGCGAGATTCCAGTAGATGGAGCGCAGGCCGAGATAGACGCCCGCTTCCGGCGTGAACAATTCCGGCGCGATGGTGAGCGCATCGATCGCGATCAGCACGCGATCGCGCGCATCGGCATCAAGGGCGAGAATGCGGCGCTGCTCGATGAGCGCGCGCGCCACCGGTTTCGCGAACGGCCGCTGCGGCAGCCGGAACTCGGTCGCCGGGCTGCTGCCTTCGTTGTTCGCCTCGTCGCGCGCGACGAGGGTCAGGGTCACCTCCGCGCCGGCCCAGGGATGCTCGCTCAGGTCCTTGGTCGTCTGGCCGACGCCGTGACGTGCGCGCGCCTGCGGCAGCACCAGCGGCAGGTCCGGCGGCCCATAGAGCGGACGCGGCTGGTCGGCGCCTGGCGCAGCCGTCTGCTTGAGCGCAAGCTTGGCGTGCGCGTCGAGGACGCCGTAATCGTCCTCCACCTTGTAGGTCAGCTGCAGCGCGCCGCGCGCCTGCGGCTCCGGTTCCTTGGTGAGTTCGATCGACGGCGGACGGTCGGGAATGGCCGTGAACCGCCAGACGAGATCATTGCCGACGCCGCGAACCGTGGCGGTGCCGCTGTCGCTGATGGTGAAGCGGTGTTCGTCCGTCCCGGAAGGCACTTGCGGTGATCCGCCCGCGCCCTTGGCGTCGGCCAGTCCCGCGCTGGTCGCGATGTCGAATGTCACGTTTCCGCTCGCACGCACGATCAGCGTGCTGCCGACCGGCACGGCTACCGGCGTCGCCTGCGCCTGCGCGGTCTCGCCGGGCCGGATGCCGGGCAGGATCACCGGCGGCTTGCCGGTGTAAGCCGGCGGCGACACCCAGGCGTCGAGCCGGAAGTTCGGCGGCACCACCGCGCCCTGCCAGTCGAAGGCCGCCGTGATGCGGCGCAAGCGCTCGTTGCCCGCGGCCACGAAGGTGACGCACGCGAGGATGAGAACGAGCGCGCGCAGCGCGACCGGATCGCGCGCGGCAAGGCGCGGGGTCGGCTTGCCGGCGGTGAGCCCGCGCGCCGCGGCGAGTGCCCGTTCGACATGGGCACGCCAGAGCGCCTGCGCCCACGGATCGTCGCGCGCGGTTGCAAGCTCGTCGGCGATGGCGGTGGCCGGGCGGTGCGGCAGCCCGCTGGTCCGATCGAGCCGGCGCAGCGCGTCGTCCACCGTGGGGTAGCGCACGAACAACAGCGGAAAGGTGGCCGCCGCGGTGAGCAGCGCGAAGGCAAACAGGCCGATGGCGCGGCCGAGCGGCGGGAGCAGCAGCCACAGCCCCAGCCACGAGACCGCGAGGAACAGAAGGATGGCGGTTGCGAGCGTCGCCAGCGGCGGCCACAGCCGCTCCCAGAAGCCGGCCCAGCGGGCCCGCCTCACCGCGCGCGCAAGCAGAATGTCTCCGGGATCGCCGGCGCTCGGGCGCGAGAACAGAAAGTCACGCGGCTGGTCGGTCAAGCGATTCTCCGGCCCGTCCGGCAGGACGATACACAACACCTAGCATGCAAGGAACGTTCCTGGCACGCCGGGGCGGCGGAAATGCGACGTGTCACGCCTTCGTGTAGGTAGGTACGCCCGCCCCGAAGGCCAGGACGTTCAAGGAGAGGCCGCCCCCGGCACGCGCTCAGAGCCAGGGCGGCAGGCGGTCCAGCGCGATCAGTTGCTCGACCTCGACACGCGGGCGCACCAGCGCCCAGTCGCCGCCCTTCACCAGCACCTCCGGCACCAGCGCGCGGGTGTTGTAGGTACCCGCCTGCACCGCGCCGTAGGCCCCCGCGGTCATGACCGCGAGCAGGTCCCCCGGTCGCGGCTCGGGCAGTTCGCGGTCGAGCGCGAGGAAATCGCCGGTCTCGCACACCGGACCGACCACGTCGGCGGTGACGCGCGTCGCCGCGCCTGCCGGCTCGCGCACGGGCTTGATGTCGTGGTGCGCCTCGTACAGCGTCGGGCGCACGAGATCGTTCATCGCCGCATCGACGATCACGAAGGTCTTCGCCTCGCCGCGCTTGAGATAGATCACGCGCGTGACCAGGATGCCGGCATTGCCGACGATCAGACGGCCGGGCTCGAAGATCAGCGTGCAGCCGAGATCGCGCGTCGCGCGCTTGACCACGTCGGCATAGGCATCGGGCAGCGGCGGCGGCTCGTTGTCCTCGCGGTAGGGCACGCCAAGGCCCCCGCCCACGTCGACGTGCTCGATCGTGTGGCCGTCGCCGCGCAGCGTGCGCACGAAGTCGGACAGCAGCGCGAATGCGTCCGCGAACGGCGCGAGCTCCGTGATCTGGCTGCCGATGTGCATGTCGACGCCGGCGACGTGCAGGCCCGGAAGCTTGGCCGCATGCGCATAGACTTCGCGCGCGCGGCTGATCGGGATGCCGAACTTGTTCTCGGACTTGCCGGTCGCGATCTTGCGATGGGTGCGCGCATCGACGTCGGGGTTGACGCGCAGCGAGACGTTGACGCTGCGCCCCTTGCTTGCGGCGACCGCGGACAGCGCCTCGAGTTCGGGCTCCGACTCCACGTTGACGCACAGGATGCCGGCGTCGACCGCGGCCGCGAGCTCGCGCGCGGTCTTGCCGACGCCGGAGAACATGATCTTCTGCGGCGGCACGCCCGCCGCCAGCGCGCGCCTGAGCTCGCCTTCGGACACGACGTCGGCCCCGGCGCCGAGGCGCGCCAGCGTGGCGACCACCGCCTGATTTGAGTTGGCCTTCATCGCGTAGCAGACGAGCGAAGGCACGTCGGCGAAGGCGCCGGCGAACACCTTGTAGTGACGCTCGAGCGTCGCGGTGGAATAGCAGTAGAACGGCGTGCCCACGGCCTGCGCGAGCGCCGCGAGGTCGACGTCCTCGGCGTGCAGAACGCCGTTGCGATACTGGAAATAATGCATGTGCCTGCCTGGTCGGACGCGGTCGATGTAGCGCAGTTGCGCTGCCCTGGCAAAAGCAGGTCAGGCGGCGCGCGGCGGCTCAGCGCACGGGTTGCGGCCCGTCCGAGGGCCCGTCCAGCAGGAAGTCGAGCGGGAAGGATTTCCGCGGGCCCGATGCGGGCGCGGCGGCGGGGGCGCGGCCGGCGCGCCGCTCGCTTTCCAGGGCGCGATGCTCGGGCTCGCCCAGGCTCGGCCCGGTCCCGGGCTCGGCGGACACCACGCTCGCGGAGGGCGGCGGCTCGAGCGGGCCCTTGCGGCCGCAGCCTGCCAGCAGCAGGCCGGCGGCGAGCGCGCCGATCAGTCCAAGGCGGGCGGCGGTTGCGGTCAAGTCAGTCCCCCAGTCGATTCCAGCCACCATAGCAAGGCGCTGATGGCGTAACCATGGCCGCGACTTGTCTTGCCATTCCCCGTGCGCACGTCAGCGCTTGCCCAGGCGCTTGAGCCACTTCGCGGCCTCGCGCCGCACGTTGGCCGCCGCCGTGCCTCCGAAGCTCTTGCGGCTGGCGACCGACTTCTCGACCGAGAGCACCTCGTAGACTGCCTTGCCGATGCGCGGCTCGATCTTGCGCATGTCGGCGAGCGGCAGCCGCTCCAGCGGCACGCCGGCGGCTTCCGCCACGGCGACGATGCGGCCGGTGACGTGATGCGCCTCGCGGAACGGCATCTTGAGCGTGCGCACCAGCCAGTCCGCGAGGTCGGTCGCGGTGGCGTAGCCCTCCCCCGCCGCGCGCGCCATGCGCGCCGTGTCCGGCTTCATGTCGCGCACCATGCCGGCCATCGCGGCGAGGCAGAGCGCGAGCGCATCGAGCGCCTCCATCGCGCCGGCTTTGTCCTCCTGCATGTCCTTCTGGTAGGCGAGCGGCAGCGCCTTCATCACCACCAGCAGCGCGGTCAGCGCGCCGATGATGCCGCCGGCCTTGGCGCGCACCAGCTCGGCCGCGTCCGGATTGCGCTTCTGCGGCATGATCGAGGAGCCGGTCGTGTAGCGGTCGGACAGCTTGAGGAAGCCGACCAGCGGCGATGTCCAGATCACGATCTCTTCAGCGAAACGTGACAGGTGCACGGCCGTGATCGCCGCGGCGGCGAGCGCCTCGAGCACGAAATCGCGATCGGACACCGCATCGAGCGAGTTCGCCATCGGCCTGTCGAAGCCGAGCGCCTTCGCCGTCATGACGCGGTCGAGCGGAAACGACGTGCCGGCGAGCGCCGCCGCCCCGAGCGGCGACTCGTTGAGCCGCTTGCGCGCGTCGGCGAAACGGCCGCGGTCGCGCGCGGCCATCTCGACATAGGCGAGCAGATGATGGCCGAAGGTGACCGGCTGCGCGGTCTGCAGGTGCGTGAAGCCCGGCATCACGGCGGCGGCATGCGCCTGCGCCTTCTGGGCGAGCGCGCGCTGGTAATCCGCGAGCTGCGCATCGAGCGCGTCGAGCGTGTCGCGCACCCACAGCCGGAAATCCGTCGCCACCTGGTCGTTGCGCGAGCGCGCGGTGTGGAGCCGCCCCGCGGCGGGGCCGATCAGCTCGGCGAGCCGCGCCTCGACGTTCATGTGGATGTCTTCGAGCGCGCGCTTGAAGCGGAACTTGCCGCCCGCGATCTCTGACAAAATCTTGTCTAGACCCTGCCCGATCTTTTTTGCATCTTGCCGCGTGATGATGCCGCGCTTCGCGAGCATCTGCGCATGCGCCTTGCTCGCGGCGATATCCTGGCGAAACAGCCGCCGATCGACGTCGATCGACGTGTTGATCTCGGCCATGACGGCGGCGGGCTTGTCGGAGAAGCGCCCACCCCACATTTTGTTGCTCATGACACGCCTTCTGATCCGCGCACCGAGACGTTCCCGATGACGGGCTCTTCGAAATTTTCACCCGGCAAGCTGCGCCGGCCGCAGATGGTCGGGATCGGGCTTCTGGTCGCGGGGCTTATCGCCGTTGCGTCGATATACGGGATCGGCGCCTTCAAGCGCAATGCGGGAGACGCCGCCTGCAGCCCGGCCCTGGCCAAGGCGCGCCAGCTCGCGCCGCTGGCGCACGGCGAGGTCGCCGCCGTGCAGGTGGCCGACGAGGCGCGCAGGCTGCCGGACCTCGCGTTCACCGACGCCTCCGGCGCCCGCAAGACCCTCGCCGACTGGCGCGGCCGCACCGTCCTCCTCAACCTCTGGGCCACCTGGTGCGTCCCGTGCCGCACGGAAATGCCGGCGCTCGCCGCGCTGCAAAACAAGCTCGGCAGCGATGCATTCGAGGTCGTGGCCGTGAACATCGACACCCGCGATCCGGCCAAGCCGAAAGCCTGGCTGGACGAGGTCGGCGTCACCGGCCTCGCCTATTACGCCGACCCCAGCGCCAAGGTGTTCCAGGATCTCAAGCTGATCGGCAAGGCCTTCGGCATGCCGACCACGCTGCTGGTCGATCCGAACGGATGCGAGCTTGCGGTGCTGGCGGGGCCGGCGGAGTGGGCGAGCGCCGATGCGCTCGCGCTGGTGCGCGCCGCCATCGCAAACTAGCCGCGGCCCTCCGGCTACGCGAGCCTGTCGACGCGCTGCCGCATGGCGAGCGCGGCCGACTGGATGCGTTTCTGCGCGGCCTGCGCGGCCAGCGACGCCATGCCCTGCACCTGGTTGATCGAGGCGGAGCTGAAGGCGTCCGCGAGCGCTGCATTGCTGGCGCGGAAGCTTTCCATCTGCGCGGCGCGGTTCTGCCGCCAGTGCTGCGCTATGTCGTAAGCGCCCGGGCGATTGTTGAATCGCGCGTAGAATGAGCCCGGCGTGTACCCGATGCTGGCCATGCCGCGAGGCTGGCGTTTAAAAGTTAACGAAAGGTTCGATTAACGCGCCTGCGGCGACGTGTCAGCGCGTCGGCACCGGCTTCTCGCCGCGGTAGTCGTAGAACCCGCGATTGCTCTTGCGGCCGAGCCAGCCGGCCTCGACGTACTTCACCAGCAGCGGACACGGCCGGTACTTGGAATCCGCCAGCCCCTCGTGCAGCACCTGCATGACCGACAGGCAGGTGTCGAGCCCGATGAAGTCGGCGAGCTCGAGCGGTCCCATCGGGTGATGGGCGCCGAGCTTCATGGCGGTGTCGATCGCCTCGACCGAACCGACGCCTTCGTAGAGGGTGTAGATCGCCTCGTTGATCATCGGCAGCAGGATGCGGTTGACGATGAAGGCGGGGAAGTCCTCCGCCACGGCGACCCGCTTGCCGAGCTTGTCGACGAAGGCTCTCACCGTCTCGAACGTGGTGTCCTCGGTGGCGATGCCGCGGATGAGCTCGACCAGCTCCATGGCCGGCACCGGATTCATGAAATGAATGCCGATGAACTTTTCCGGCCGGTCGGTGGCGGCGGCAAGCCGCGTGATGGAGATCGACGACGTGTTGGTGCCGATGATCGCGCTCGGCTTGAGCACCGGACAGATCTCGCTCAAGGTCCGGCGCTTGACGTCCTCGCGCTCGGTCACCGCCTCGATGACGAGATCGCAGTCGGCGAACGTGTCGACATTGACCGAAGACGAGATGTGCTTGAGCGCGGCCTGGCGCTGCTCCTCGGTGACGCGCTTGCGCGCGATCTGGCGGGCCATGTTGCCGTTGATGGTCGCGAGCCCGGCCTTCAGGCGGTCCTCCGATACGTCGTTGAGCACCACGTCGAGCCCGGCAAGCGCGCAGACCTGTGCGATCCCGCTGCCCATCTGCCCGGCCCCGATCACGCCAACCTTGCGAATCTGCGTCATACCCGTCCGTTCCCAGACCCCGCGACCCGTCTGTTTATCCCAACCGGCAGCGGATGGATAGGCGAGGCTTTCAGCCTTTCAGCTTGCCGAGTTCCTCGGCGAGCTCGGGCAGGGCCTTGTAGAGGTCGGCCACCAAGCCGTAATCGGCGACCTGGAAGATCGGCGCCTCTTCGTCCTTGTTGATGGCGACGATGACCTTGGAGTCCTTCATTCCGGCCAGATGCTGGATGGCGCCGGAAATGCCCACCGCGATGTAGAGCTCGGGAGCGACCACCTTGCCGGTCTGCCCGACCTGCCAGTCGTTGGGGGCATAGCCGGCGTCGACCGCCGCGCGCGAGGCGCCGACCGCCGCGCCCAGCTTGTCCGCCACCGGCTCCAGGTATGTCGTGAAGTTCTCGCGCGACTGCATGGCCCGGCCGCCCGAGATGATGATCCGGGCGGAGGTCAGCTCCGGCCGCTCGGACTTCGACAGTTCCTCTCCGACGAAAGTCGATACGCCCGGGTCGGCGGCGGCCGCGACCGTCTCGATCGGGGCGGCGCCGCCCTCGCCCGCTGCCGCGAAGGACGCGGTCCGCACCGTGACGACCTTGATCTTGTCGTTCGACTTCACCGTCTGAATGGCGTTGCCGGCATAGATCGGCCGCTCGAACGTGTCGGGCGCGACCACCTTGGTGATCTCCGAGACCTGCATCACGTCGAGCAGCGCCGCAACGCGCGGCATGAAGTTCTTGCCCGTCGTCGTCGCGGGAGCGACCACGGCGTCGTAGCCCGGCGCCAGGCTCACGATCAGCGCCGCCATCGGCTCGGCCAGCATGTGCGCATAGGCCGGCGCATCCGCGAGCAGGACTTTGCCGACGCCGGCAAGCTTGGCCGCCGCCTCAGCTGCGGGGCGGCAGTCCTTGCCCGCCACCAGCACGTGCACGTCGCCGCCCAGCGCGGCCGCGGCGGTCAGCGCCTTGTGGGTTGCGTCCTTGAGCGACGCGTTTCCGTGCTCGGCGACCAGAAGCGTCGTCATCAAAATACCCCCGCCTCTTTGAGCTTGCCCACGAGCTCGGCGACCGAGCCGACCTTCACTCCCGCCTTGCGGCCCGGCGGCTCGGATGTCTTCACGACTTGGAGGCGCGGCGCCGGATCGACGCCGACGTCGGCCGGCGCCTTCTCATCGATCGGCTTCTTCTTGGCCTTCATGATGTTCGGGAGCGACGCATAGCGCGGCTCGTTGAGCCGCAGGTCGGTGGTCACGATCGCGGGGCCCTTGAGCTTCACGGTCTGCAGTCCGCCGTCGACCTCACGCGTGACCAGCACGCTGTCGTCTTCGATGACCACCTTCGAGGCGAAGGTGCCTTGCGGCCAGCCGAGCAGCGCCGCCAGCATCTGGCCCGTCTGATTGCTGTCGTCGTCGATCGCCTGCTTGCCGAGGATGACGAGGCCCGGCTTCTCCGCCTCGACCAGCGCCTTGAGGATCTTGGCGACGGCCAGCGGCTCGACCGGGCCGTCGTGCTTCACCAGGATGCCGCGGTCGGCGCCCATGGCCAGCGCGGTGCGGATCGTCTCGGAGGCCTGCTGCGGCCCGATCGACACCGCAACGACCTCCGTCGCCTTGCCGGCTTCCTTGAGCCGCAGGGCTTCCTCGACCGCGATCTCGTCGAACGGATTCATCGACATCTTGACGTTGGCGAGATCGACGCCGGACCCGTCGCTCTTGACGCGGATCTTCACGTCCTTGTCCACCGCCCGCTTCACGGGCACGAGAATCTTCATGGATCCCACTTTCCTGCGGGGGCGCCGCGATCAGCGCTGGGCTGTCGCGGCCGCTCGCACGCCGAGGTCTATCCCGATATTCCGATCTCTGTTCCGGCGCATGATCCCGCGACCGAAGACGACCCGCGAGCCCTGCGCCAAAGCGCGGGCAACCTAATGGCCGCGCCGTTCGGGTGTCAACGCTGGCTCATGCCCGGGGTGCATCGGCAACGTGCGGTTCGTCGGGGTGCTCGATGCACTGGAGCAGCGCGACGTGCCTGTAGCGCATGAATGGAAACAGCACCGCGCCGGTCGCCAGGCCGGCGAGATGCGCCCAGTACGCGACGTTGTCGCCGCGGCTGAACGTGAGGTTGAGCACCTGCATCACGACGAACGCGCCGATCACCCAGTATGCGCTCAGCCGCACCGGCCGATAGACCAGCAGCACCGTCACCTTTGCGCACGGACGCACGAGCAGATACGCCATGACGACGCCGCTGACCGAACCCGATGCTCCGATCAGCAGCGCCACCGAATGAGGATCGGCGGCCCAGTGTCCGAGCGCGGCGCCGACGCCGCACAACAGGTAGAACGCGAGGAACCGCACCGGTCCCATGGCGTCCTCGATGTTGTCGCCGAACACCCAGAGGAACAGCATGTTGGCGATGACATGGAAAAGATCGCCGTGCAGGAACTGATAGGTGATGAGCGTCAGCCCGGCCGGCATCGTGCCGCTCGCGTCGCCCGACAGAAACGCCGGAATGAAACCGAGCGTCGTGACGAACACCGCGGCCGCCGCATCGCCGAGCGTGAGCTGATAGATGAAAATTCCGATGTTGATGAGGAGCAGCGCGTAGGTGGCATAGGGCCGCATCGACCGGCCCTGCGGCCCCTCGTCATAGAGCGGCATCACCATGGTTGCGCCCGCGCTCCCTAGCGGTTCTGTCCCGGCACCCACAGCACATCGGCCGCACCCTTGTCGTTGGCGTAGCGGCTTGCCACGAACAGGAAATCGGACAGCCGGTTGACATACTTGAGCGACGGCGCGGTCACCGTTTCACCCGGCCTGTCCGCGAGCGCCACCATGATGCGCTCCGCGCGCCGGCAGATGGTGCGCGCGAGGTGCAGATAGGCCGCGGCCGGCCGCCCGCCCGGCAGCACGAACGACCTGAGCGGTGCGAGATCGGCGTTGAGCGCATCGATCTGCTGCTCGATCCAGGAAACCTGCGTATCCGTCACGGTCATGCGCGCGCCGCCGGGACCCTTCTCCGACAGGCACAGATCGGCCTCGACGTCGAACAGATCGTTCTGGATGCGCGCGAGCATGGCGTCGAACGGCTTGTCGGCGTCCGTGTGGAGCCGCGCCAGGCCGATGGCGGCGTTCGCCTCGTCGAGCGTGCCATAGGCGTCGACGCGCAAGTCGTATTTCTTGCGCCGCTCGTTGTTGCCGAGTGACGTCATGCCGTCGTCGCCCGTGCGGGTGTAGATGCGATTGAGCACGACCATGAGCGGGAACCTTGCGGAGTTAGCGTCTGGGTTGCGAATTTCGCACGGCTGCGCAGCTCACTCCGGCGCGGGTATTGGAATTCGCTTGAGCGAGGTGCGCTAAGAATGAAGCAAATGCGCGAGCCACGACCTAACGGCCCATGGCCCAGATTGTAATCATCACGATGATGATGGCAACGAACTGAAGCAGCACGCGCAGCCGCATCAGCCTCTGCGAGGTGTTGGGTGATCCGCCGCGCAGCATGTTGGCAAGCCCGAGCATCAGCACGATCGCCACCGCGCCGATGGCGATCGGTATCACGATGGTCGAGAGGGCGGCTGCCATGACGAGCTCCGGCGCATGGCGGCTGGGCCGATCGGCCGCGCGCCACTGCGCCGGATTATATAATCGTGATCGGCGTGATCCGCCAGCGCCGCTGGACGATGCTTACTTCACCAGAAGACGCTCGATCTCGTGCACCGGGTGTTTGGTGAGGTCCTTGTCGAGCTCGGCGATGATCCGTTTCTTGACTTCGGCATGGAATGCCTGACGCAGGTCAGCCAGCGTGCGCGGCGGAGCCGCGACCACCAGCGCCTCGATCTTGCGTTCGCGTACGATGCGTTCGAGCGCCGCGGCGACGTCGCGCGCGAAACGATGCTCCTCGAGATCGTGCCAATCGGTCTGCTCGATCGCGCTGCGGGGCCCTGCCGCGCCGCGCGCGCCCGCGAAGCCGCGCGTCGGCTGATCGCTGCCCTGCTCGCTCGTCCGCGGATTGTCGGTGTCGTGAAACACTTCCTCGGTCTTGAGGTTGGGGAATTTCTCGTCGCCCTCGTTGCGCAGCACCAGCGCCTTGCGCCCGTCGCCAACGAAGACATAGCCGTTATGGGGAATCTTGATGTTCTGCATGGTGTGTCCTGTTGTTCGGCGATGATCAAATCTCAAACGCGGCCCGCCGCTTTGATGTTCCTCAAATATTACCGGAACGGAGCCGCACCCGCGGGAACTAGTTCGGGAGGCCTTCCAGCAGCCGGCGCGCGATCACCTGCGCCTGGATCTCGGCGGCGCCCTCGAAAATGCTCAGGATGCGAGCGTCGCACAGCAGGCGCGACACCGGCGACTCGAGCGCGAACCCGCTGCCGCCGTGGATCTGCACCGCATTGTCGGCGCAAGCCCAGGCCACACGCGCGGCGAGCAGCTTGGCCATGCCGGCTTCCAGATCGCAACGATGCCCTTCGTCCTTGGCGCGTGCCGCGCGGTAGGTGAGTTGCCGCGCGATCATGATCTCGACCGCCATCATCGCGATCTTGTCGGCGACGCGCGGAAAGCCGACGATCTTCTGACCGAACTGCACGCGCCCGGTGGCGTAGTCGAGCGCCGTCTCCATCGCCGCCTGCGCGACGCCGATCGCGCGCGCGGCCGTCTGGATGCGCGCCGTCTCGAACGTGCTCATCAGTTGCTTGAAGCCCAGCCCCTCGACCCCGCCCAGGAGGTTCTCGGCCTTCACCGCAAAACCGTCGAAAGCGATCTCGTATTCCTTGAGCCCGCGATAGCCGAGCACCTCGATCTCGCTGCCGCCGAGGCCCTTGGAGGGAAAGGGATTGGCATCGGTGCCGCGCGGCTTCTCCGCGAGCAGCATCGAGAGGCCGCGGTAGCCGGGCTCGCGCGGGTTCGTGCGCACCAGCAGCGTCATCAGGTCCGCCCGCACCGGATGTGTGATCCAGGTCTTGTTGCCGTAAACGTAGTAGGTGTCGCCCGAGCGCGTTGCGCGCGTCGTGATCGCGGCAAGATCGGAGCCGGCATTCGGCTCGGTGAACACCGCCGTGGGCAGCACCTCGCCGGCGGCGATCTTCGGCAGCCATTTCATCTTCTGCTGCTGGGTGCCGCTTTGCAGCAGGAGCTCGGCCGCGATCTCGGAGCGCGTGCCGAGCGACCCGACACCGATGTAGCCGCGCGAGAGCTCCTCGGATACGACGCACATCGTCTCCTTGCCGAGCCCAAGGCCGCCGAACTCCTCGGGAATCGTCAGGCTGAACACCCCGAGCTCGGCCATCTGCCGGATGATCTTTTCCGGGACATAGCTGTTGGCGAGGTGCCAGCCGTGCGCATGCGCCGCCACCTCGCCGTCCGCGAAGGCACGCATCTCCTCGCGGATCTGCTCCATCGCCTCGTCCAACCCGCAGTCGCCGACGGTGGCGGCATGCTGTCCGCGCATCAGCTCGACGAGGCGGGCGCGGTTGACCGGGGTGTTGCCCGACGCGATCAGACCGTCGAGGGTCGCCGTCCAGTGGCGCGCGACCTCCTGTGCGGTCAGGCCGAGGTCGGCGAGGCGCGCGAACTCCGTCTGGCTCATCGGGATTCCGCCCGCGATCTGGGCGAGATATTCTCCGAGCCCGATGCGCACGATCAGCTCTTCCGTCTCCCCCAGCCGGCCGCTGCTCGCCAATCGATCCACATAGCCGGCGAGCTGACGCACGGCCTCGACATACGTGGCGAGCCAGGCGAGCCCATGGGTGGCGCGCTGCTCGCTGTCGAACAGCTTGCGGATGCCCCGTCCTTCCACCACGAGGCGCGCACGCAGCTTGCGCGTGGCCTCTCCGAGCAGTCCCTCGAGGGCCGTCACCGCGCCGAAGACGATGGGATAGAGATTGCGCGCTGATTCGGTGCTGCGCGGCACGACAGCCATTGCGGGCTCCAGGGGGCGGATTGCCGATTCTGTCGGAGATAGCGAGGACGGATTATCGGCACCTAGTCCCGCGTGCACAAGCTTGCAATCATCGCGCGGCCCGTGCACGTGTTGATGTCGGAAGCTCGCCATTTCGAGACGATCAGGGTTCCCGTGCGGTTCATTCGCCTCTGGTATCGCGCTGCGCTGCTCGCCTATGAGCGCATGAACGCGGACGACGGCTGGGCCGTCGCGAGCCACATCGCGCTGTCGGTGATCCTCGCGATGTTTCCGTTCTTCATCGTGCTGACCGCGCTCGCCGGATTCCTCGGCTCCAAGCAGACCGCCGACGAGATCGCCGACCTGATGCTGTCGACCTGGCCGGTCGAGGTGTCCGCGCCGATCGCGCGCGAGGTCCATAACGTGCTCACCCAGGCGCGCACGGACGTCCTCACCGTCGGCATGGCCTTCGCCATCTACTTCTCCTCGAGCGGTATCGAGAGCCTGCGCATCGGCCTCAATCGCGCCTACGGCATGACGGAAGAACGCAATTGGCTGCTGCTGCGCCTCGAATCGATCGGCTATGTGCTGGTCGGCGCGATCGCCATGCTTGCGCTCGGCTTCCTGATCGTGCTCGGGCCGCTGGCATTCGCCACCGCGCTCAAGTACGCGCCGTGGCTCGAACCCGTCGAGAACGCCTATACCTTCGCCCGTTACGGCATCGCCACCGTCGTGCTCGTCACTGCGCTCGTGCTCGTGCACAAGTGGCTGCCCGCGGGGCGGCGCACGCTGCGCGAGATCGCACCTGGGATCGTCGCGACACTGTTGCTGTGGATGCTGTGCGGCGTGACCTTCGGCCGCTACCTGGCCGAGTTTGCCTACACCTACGTGACCTACTATGCCGGCCTCGCCTCCGCGATGATCGCGCTGGTGTTCTTGTATTTCACGTCGCTCATCTTCGTGTTCGGCGGCGAGTACAACAGCGCCGTCAAGAAGCTGTCCGACGCCGACCGCTCAGCGCCCGAGGCCGTCCAGATCTGACGAACGAAGGCGGCTCCCGCGGCCCGTCAGCGCCGGTCGATCACGTCCGCGATGGCATCGGCGAGCGCGCGCGGGCTCACCGGCTTGATCAGGTATCCATTCATGCCCGCGGCGCGCGCCGACTGCGTCCTGGCGCCGTCGCCGTGGCCGGAGATTCCGATGATCGGCACGCGTCCGCGCGCGCCCGGCAAGGCGCGGATGCGCCGCGTCGCCTCGATGCCGTCGCCGGCGCCGAGCGAGACATCCATCAGCACGAGGTCGTAGTCGCGCCGGGTGACCGCCTCCACCGCCGAGTTGGCGCTCGCCACGAAATCGGCGCGATGACCGAGGCCGGTGAGCACCGTGTTCATCAGAACGCGGCCGTAGGGATTGTCCTCGGCATAGAGGACCCGCAGCGGCGCCGCACCGCGCCGTGTGCGGCCGGGCGTCGCCTCTTTCGGGGCTACGGCGGGCCGCACCGCGACCGTGAGGCGGAACGTGCTGCCCTGTCCCGGCGTACTGACGACGGTGAGATTTCCGCCCATCGCCCGCGCCAGGCGCTTGACCAGCGACAGTCCGAGCCCGGCGCCGCCGAATCTCTGCGCGATGCCCGCGTGCGCCTGGGTAAACGGGCGGAACAGCCGCTTGATCTCCAGCGCCGTCATGCCGATGCCGCTGTCGGTGATCTCAAACGCCAGCCGCAGGTCGCGCGCGCGCGTCTCCACGCTGGCGGCGAAGCGAACTTCTCCGCGCTCGGTGAACTTCACCGCGTTGTCGGTGAGGTTCTCCAGCGCGGCGCGCAGGCGCACCGCATCGCCGATCACGCGCGCCGGCATGCCGCTCGCGATGTCGACCTTGCACTCGAGCCCCGCCCCCTGCGCGCGCGCCATCATCGAAACCGCCGCGGCCTCGGCGACCGCCCGCGGGTCGAACGGCTCGCGCCGCAGCACCAGTTCGCCGGCGTTGGTCTTGGCGGCATCGACGACGAGCGTCGTGAGCGCAGCCAGGTGCTCGGCCCCGCCCTTCAATGTCTCGACCCATTGCCGCTCGCGCTCGCCGAGCTCCGAGGCGGCCAGCAGCTCAGAGAGGGCCAGGATTCCCGTCAATGGCGTGCGGATATCGTGCGCGAGCTCGGCCAGCACACGCTCGACCGCGCGCACCTGCGTGCCGCCGCGGACGGCGCGCGCGGCCTTCCGGCTGGCTCCCGCGCGTGCCTTGGCGCGCCGGCGACGCAATACTCTCTTGGCCATGGATCAGCCCCCGCGCGCGACCGCCGCAGGATCGCACGCAATTCCCATCCTTATCCTCGCACAGGAGAGCCCGATCACGCGAGGCCGACCATATGGCGCACCTCGGCCGCGGTGACACCCCGCTCGCGCAGGGCGCGCAGCGCCGTCGCCCCCGTGGACTTGGCGAGCTTGCGGCCATGCTCGTCCGGAATCAGCCGGTGATGGCCGTAGACCGGGACCGGCAGGGCGAGCAAGGCCTGCAGCAGCCGGTGGAGTCCCGTGGCCGCATAGAGGTCGCGCCCGCGCACCACGTGCGTGACGCCCTGAAGCGCATCGTCGACGACCACCGACAGGTGATAGCTCGTCGGCGTCTCCTTGCGCGCCAGCACCACGTCGCCCCAGGCCTGCGGCACCGCATCGACCGTGCGCGGATCTGCGGCGGGCGCGCCGGTCTCGACGAACGTCAATGGTCCCGCGAGAGCCGCGGCGCGCGCCATGTCGAGGCGCAGGGCATAGGGTTCGCCCGCCGCCATGCGACGCGCGCGCTCCGCTGCCGGCATCTGCCGCGCGGCTCCCCCATAGAGCGGCGCGCCGTCGGGATCGCGCGGCCAGGGCCGGCCCGACTGGTCCTGCTCCGCCACGAGGCGCGCGAGTTCGGCGCGGCTCTCGAAGCTGGGATAGAGCAGCCCCTGGCTCTCGAGCCGCGCGAGCGCGGCGCGATACGCATCGAAATGGTCCGACTGCCGCCGCACCGGCTCTTCCCAGGTGATGCCCAGCCACGCGAGATCGTCGTAGATCGCCGCTTCGAATTCCGGCCGGCAGCGCGTGCGGTCGATGTCCTCGATGCGCAGCAGGAAGCGCCCGCCGGCGGCGCGCGCCATGTCGAAGTTGAGCAGCGCCGAGAGCGCGTGGCCGATATGCAGATAGCCGTTGGGGGACGGGGCGAAGCGGAACGTGGCCACCGTCATGAGAGAACCGTCATGAGAACATCGCCATCGTGCGCAACCCGATTCCCGGCAGGACCGCCCCTCCTCCCATCGATGCGGGCTTGACCGGCTGCGGCATCTTCACGGAACTACCACGGGCGCAGCCTAGCCGATGACGGGAAGCCATGACGCAATTCATCCACACCGAAGCCGACCTCGACGCCGCCCTCGCGGCCGTGGCGGAGCGCGATCCCAGACTGCGGCAGGTGATGGAGGTGGCAGGCCGGCCGCCGTTGCGCAAGCGGCCCGGCGGCTTCGCGGGGCTCGCGGCCATCGTCGTCTCGCAGCAGCTCTCCATCGCCAGCGCGGCCGCGATCTGGGGCCGTCTTGCCGCCGCGTTCGATCCGTTCGACCCGGACCTCGTGCGGCGCGCGCGCAGCGAGCGGCTGGCGCGGCTCGGTCTGTCGGCGCCGAAGATCCGCACCCTGAAGGCGATCGGCAAGTCGATCGCCACCGGCGAGATCGATCTCGATGCGCTCGCCGTGCGCGGCGCGGACGAGGCGCATGCGGCGCTCGTCGCCCTGCACGGCATCGGCCCCTGGACGGCGGACATCTATCTGCTGTTCTGCCTCGGCCATGCCGACGCCTGGCCGGCGGGCGACCTCGCCCTGCAGGAAGCGATGCGCCACGCCTTCAAGCTCGAGGCGCGCCCGTCAACGAAGGAAGCGGTCGCGCTCGCCGAAGGCTGGCGCCCTTGGCGCGGCGCCGCCGCCTACCTACTGTGGTCCTACTATCGCGCCGTGAAGGGGCGCAGCGGCGCGCCGGTCCAGGCCGCTGTCCAGCAGCAAGGAGCAGGCAATGGAACTCGACGGTCCGCGGCTGGAGCCGCGCTCGCGAACGGCGCGTCAGCTCGTCGTGTTCCTGCACGGCTACGGCGCCGACGGCAATGACCTGATCGAGATCGGCCGCGCCTGGCAGGAGCTGCTGCCCGATGCCGCCTTCGTGTCTCCGCACGCGCCCGAACCCTGCGCGCAGGCGCCGGTCGGGCGGCAGTGGTTCGGGCTGACGTTCCGCGATCCCGACGAGCGCTGGCGCGGCGTGACCAAGGCGGGCCCGGTGCTCGACCGCTTCCTCGACGCCGAGCTCGCGCGCCGCAACCTGCCGCCCGGCGCGCTGGCGCTGGTGGGCTTCTCGCAGGGCACGATGATGTCGCTGCACGTCGGCCTGCGGCGCGCGGTCGCGCCGGCCGCGATCGTCGGCTACTCGGGCATGCTGGTGCTGCCGAAGGACGGCCCGCCCGAGACCGTCGCCGCCGATGTGCGCGCGCGTCCGCCGGTGCTCCTGGTGCACGGCGACCGCGACGACCTCATCCCGGTGCAGGCGCTGCTGCATGCGGCGCAGGGCCTTGCGGCGCTCGAGGTTCCGGTGGAGTGGCACATCTCGGCCGGGATCGGCCACGGCATCGATCAGGAAGGCCTGCGCCAGGGGGGCGAGTTCCTCGCCGGGCGGTTCGGTCAGGCGCGGTGATGCGCCACACGCATAACTGGTATATATACCAATTGTACACCAAGAGATGAACTTGCTCCGGCGACCGGCATTGGCCTGCGGGACAAGCGAGGGGCAGTCACATGCGAGATCAATCCGATCCGAAGCCTCGCGGCACGGCGGCCGCCGAGGCCAAGCCGCAATCCGAAGCCGCGCCTGCGGCCATGGAGGCTGAAAAGCTGCGGGTGACGCAACTGCGCGCCGAGCGCTCGGCCATCAACCGCTCCGTCGCGCAACGGCTCGGCGCTAGCAAGCCGTCCTGACGCGCGCGCGTCTTCTCTCAGGCCGACAGCGCCGCGGGCATGTGCGCCGCGCGGACGGACGAGATCGCGCGCGCGCAGATCCGCTCCTCCTCGAGCGGCCCTTCCGCCGCAAGCCGCATCACGGTCTTGGCGAGAACGGTCGCGGCGCTGCTGGCGGGATCGGAAATCCCGAGCGTGTCCCTGGCATGCTCGTAAGCCGCCACGATCACCTCGATGTCTTCCGGCCCGAATACCGTCTGTCTGAATAAGCGATGTACCGCCATTGGCCACCCCGTGTGGTTGGTGAAGCGCGACCTGCGCCGCCCTCATTGCCACACCAATCTTCAATCCCGTGCTGACGCGCGCCCGCGCATTTTTGCCAATCGCGGTCCTAAATTGCGTCTAAATCTGTTGGAATTCTGCGGCCTTGCGCGCCGGTTGCCGTGTGTATCGAGTCGGCAATGAACCGTTCGAACGACTATCGCAGGAAGGCCGACGATTGCCGCAGCAGGGCTGCCGCGGCCAGCCTTCCGTCCGAGCAGCGCGAGCTGCTGTTGCTGGCGCAGTACTGGACGCGCCTTGCCCAGTTGGCGGAGGACCGGGCCGGCTTCGCCGATCGCCCGGGCGGCGCGGCGCGCTAGCCGCGGTGGAACCGAAGCAACTGCAAGAGCTTACCCTTGCGGGGCCTGGTGTGAGGCTCTGCCATGGCGCGCCGCGACTGGTCCGATGTCTATTCTGATCTCGATCCCGGCGAGATCGTGCGCACCGAGATCGCGCGTCACCTCTGCGCCGGCGAGCAACCCGCAAGTCGCCCGCTTCCGTCTCACCTGCGCCATCTGTTGCATGTCTATCGCGAGCGCGTAGCATCAGGGCGTCGCTGAACTCACCGGAAACCGGCCAACATGTCGCTCGCCTCCAGACTTGTCCTCGCCTGGGCCATGCTCGCGGCGACCGCCTCGTTCGCCGCGGCGGTCGAGGTCGGCAACGTCAATCAGGGCCTGCGCCTGGCGCGCGACCAATGCGCGCAATGCCATGCGGTGACGAAAGGCGGACATTCCACGAAGGCCGGCGCGACCGCGTTCGAGACGCTCGCCAACACGCCGGGCCTGAACGCCATGGCCTTGCGCGCCGCCCTGCAGACCTCGCATCGCACGATGCCGAACCTGATCGTGGCGGGCAACGACGCGGCGGACATCATCGCCTACATTCTCAGCCTGCGGACCGGAAAGTAGCGCGACGCGGTCCGCCCGCCGCGGAGCGCTTATTGTTTCGGCCGCGCCTCCCCGCCGCCGTCCGGACCCACCGGCGGCTTGATCACCATCTCCTGATCCGCCGTCGGCGGCGGCGGCTGATGCATCTCCGGATCGACGTGACGCGGCGGCTTGATTACGCCGTTCGACTGGTCGAGCCGCTCGCTGAGCGTCTGATTGTCCTGCTTGCCGCTTTCTTTCCGGTCGAAGTGCTGCGGCGCGTTCTGATCGGCCGGAGCCTTGTCTGCCTGCGCGTTGCCGGATGTCTGGGCGAGCGCGCCGCCGGCGGTCAGCAGGAGGCCCGCGGCCGCAAGGCCGGCGAGCGTTGATCGATAGGTCCTCATGAGCCGTCTCCCATTCGTCCATGCTCGTGGGCCAACGCTGCCTTGCCGGTGCGGTTCCGGGTCGACGGTATGCCAGGGTGCCGCAGCGCTGGGAACGCTGGTATTTCAGAGGCTTCACAATCCTGTCACGGCTGCCTATAAGATATATCCCGATGCCGCTCAGGCGGCCGAATCGGGCTTGAGGCGAGTTAGTGAACGCACACGTTTCGCCGAGTGGATTTCCCGCGCTTGTGCTGAATGCGGACTTTCGTCCGTTGAGCTACTACCCGCTGTCGCTGTGGTCCTGGCAGGACGCGATCAAGGCGGTCTTCCTCGATCGGGTGAACATCGTCGCGCACTACGAACGCGCCGTGCGCAGCCCCAGCTTCGAGATGCAACTGCCGAGCGTCGTTTCGCTCAAGACCTTCGTGAAGCCGTCGACGCATCCCGCCTTCACGCGGTTCAACGTGTTCCTGCGCGACAAGTTCGTCTGTCAGTACTGCGGCGCGAGGGATGACCTCACCTTCGACCACATCCTGCCGCGCTCGCGCGGCGGACAGACCACCTGGATCAATGTCGTGGCGGCGTGCTCGCCGTGCAATCTGCGCAAAGGCAACTTGACGCCCGAGGAAGCGCACATGTTTCCCTCGCAGGCGCCCTATCAGCCGAGCGTGCAGCAGCTTCACCGCAACGGCCGTCTCTTCCCCCCGAACTACCTGCACGACAGCTGGCTCGACTATCTCTACTGGGACAGCGTGCTCGAACCCTGACGCCGGCGACGCGGCTCGCGTCAAATCCGCCGGCCTTGGCCGCATTCCCCCCGACGAGTCCTGCACCGACGCATCCGCCAATACGGCACGGGTGCCTAGCCTTGCTCTCGGTCGCGCCGGATTGACCGTACACTGACAATCTGTACGCTGGTCGTCGTCAGCCGCGCCCGTCCAAGAGGCGCCTGCGGGAGACGACACGCGCAACGGGGAGGCAGCCGTGAGCCTGGCCGAGTCCTACGCCGATGGCGCCCGCGCGCCGCGGTTCGATCCGCTCTCGGCGGAATATCTCGCCGACCCCTACCCCGTCCTCGCCCGGGCGCGTGAAGCCGCGCCGGTCTTCTACGCCGACAGCATCGACCACTGGGTGGTCACGCGCCACGGCGACATCCGCCACATCTTCCGCAACCCGCCATTGTTCTCGGCGCAGAATGCGAACGCGCCGCTGCGCCCGCCCTGCGCGCATGCCGTCAAGGCGCTGACCGACGGCGGCTGGCGCTCGGTGCCGACGCTCGCCAATGTCGATCCGCCCGAGCACACACGCGTGCGCAAGATCGCCAACGCTGCCTTCACGCCCAGGCACGTTGCCGCGCTGGAGCCGTTCATCCGCGATCTCGTCGCGCGGTTCTGCGAGGACCGTTTCCGCGGCGGCGGCACCGATCTCATCCGCTCGCTCGCCTGGGACCTTCCCGTGCTGGTGCTGTTCAAGATCCTCGGCATTCCCGACAGCGAGGTGGAGCGCGTCAAGACCGGCTCGTGGAACCGCATCATCTTCGTCTACGGTCGCCCCGACGACGACGAGCAGGTGCGCGCCGCCGACGGCATGGCCATGTTCTGGCGCTATGCCGAGGACCTCGTGGCAGCCAGGCTCGCGGAGCCGCGCGACGACTTCACCAGTGCGATCGTGCACGCCGCCGACAGTCGCGGTGCCGGCCTGACGCCGCAGCAGGCCGCGACCGTCGTCCTCAATCTCCTGTTCGCCGGCCACGAGACGACCACCGGCCTGCTCGGCAACGCGTTCCGTCAATTGCTCAGTCATCGCGCGGCCTGGAACGACGTCTGCGCCGACCCCGGTCTCGTTCCCAACGCGGTCGAGGAGGTCCTGCGCCTCGACAGTTCGGTCATCGCGTGGCGGCGCAAGACCACGGCCGCGACCGAGATCGGCGGCGTGCCGGTCCCCTCGGGCGCCAACCTGCTGCTGGCGCTCGGCGCCGCCAACCGCGATCCGCGCGTGTTCCCCGATCCCGACCGCTTCGACATCCGGCGCGAGAACGCGCGTGACCATCTCTCGTTCGGCGCCGGACCGCACCTGTGCCTCGGCGCGCCGCTGGCGCGGTTGCAGACGAGGATCGCGATCGAGGAACTGTCGCGGCGCTTCCCGAGCCTGCGCCTGCGCGACGCGGGCGCGCCGGCGTTCGCGCCCAACGTCTCGTTCCGCGGTCCGCTGTCGCTGCCGGTCGTCTGGGAGGAGGCTTGAGGCGGCGGACCACGTCCGCCGCCCGCACCACCGTCCCAACCCGCGTATCGGCCGCGGTCAGGCCACCTGGCGCCGGCCCCACAGCCGCGCCGACGCGAGGTCGGCGCCGGCCCTGAGCGTCTTGAGCTTGGCCCAGACCACGTCTTCGGTGACCCACTCCCAGCCGACGAACGTGCCGAAGCCGCAGTCGACGCCCGCGATGACGCGCTCCCGGTCGCCGACCGCGTTCACCACCGCCTCGATGCGCTGCGCCACCACTTCCGGATGCTCCACGAAGTTGCTCTTGGAATCGATCACGCCCGGGATCAGCAGCATGTGGTCCGGCAGCTTGTGCCTGCGCAGCGCCGCCGTCTCGTGCTGGCGGCGCGGATTGGCGAACTCGAGGCCGAGCGCGCCGACCTTGGCCTGGTAGAGCGCCGGCAGGATCACGTCCATGGCGACGTCGTAGTTGTGCGGGCCCTCCCAGTTGCCCCAGCACACGTGCAGCCGCACGCGGTCCGGCGGCAGTCCGTCGAGCGCCTTGTTGAGCGCCGCGACGTGCTGCTCGACCAGCTTGGCGAACTCCTGGTCGGACATGTCCTGGTAGAGCAGCACACGCTCCATCGCCATGTCGGGCGCGTCGATCTGCAGCACGAAGCCGGCGTCGACCACGCGCTTGTACTCGACGCGCATCTCGCGCGCGATCGCGTCGAGATAGTCCTGCGGCGTCTTGTAATAGGCGTTGAGCATCGTCGTCGCGATGATGCCGGGCGACGGCGCATTCATGAAGAACTCGCGGAAGCGCGACTTCATCGGGTCGGCCAATCGTTTGTAGCGCGCGATCTCGGCATCGATCGCGGCCGTATCGCGGTACTTGAGCTCTCCCACCGCCTCCGGCGCATCGAACACCTTGCTGGTCTTGGGGATGCGCGCCAGCATCCGCTGGGTGAACTGTCCGAACTCGATGAACTCCTTGCCGTAGGGCCGTTTCGACACGCCGCCGAAGCCGTCCATGCGCTGGGGAATGTAGGTCTGGAAGCCGACCCGGCCCTGCTCGCCGTCGTTGGCGCTGTCGATGCCGGCCTCGGCCTCCTTCTGCAGGACATGCGTGACCCGCGCGTCGATCAGCTCGTCGAGCTTGGCCTTATCGACCGGCTTGCCCTGTTCCTGCTCGATCAGCATGGAGCCGAGCGGCTCGCCACGGGGAATGCTTCCGGCGTGCGTCGTGAGAATCCGTTCGGTACTTGCTTGCATCCTGACGTCTCCTCTCTGTCTGTCGCCCTCGTCTGCAGCCCTCGTCGAGGGACCGGCCCGGCCGCGATCTGTTCTGGTGCTGCCCGGCGCGAGACGAACCCGCGTCTCGCGTGCGTCACGGCTCGCCGAACAGTCTCCGCGAGGGTCATGGCGGGCGCAAGCGCGTTGTGCGGCGGCGGCGCGCGTGCCGCCGCCGATGTTCGTGACGGAAATGCGGCCGCGTCACCCGATCGTGATGAGGCGATGGGCCGGGCGACGCCGGACCCTGCGCACCGTTTGCCTGCGGCCATGCGTCGCGTCGCGCGATCAACCGCCGCAACGCAAAACTGCAGCCCCGACCTCGCCGGCTCGAGCCGCCGGCAGCTATCGCGACACATCAGGGCCCTGGAATGAAGCACGTGCGCGCGCCGCTCTCGGGATTCGAGACGGTTCCGATCATCGAGGACGCCCTCGCCAGAACGAATCCCGACTACCGGCCGAGACCTCCCCGGCGCTTCCCGGTGCGTTTCCTGCGCTACTGGTTCATGCGTCACGCGCTCGAAAGCCTGCACCGCCGGCTCGGCCGCCCGCTGAACGTTCTGGAGGTCGGCATCGGCCACGGCAACATGCTCGCCTTCATGGGCGGGACCGCCCTCGACGCGCAGACCTACGCGCTGCCGGCAATGATCGCGCGCTGGGATGCGGTGAGCGGCGGGGCCAATCCTGCTACGCTCTCACGCTATTCGTATTCGAGCTTTCAGCAGGTCGACCTCGACCAGCCGTTCGAGCTCGCCAACGGCGACTACGACGCCATCATCGCCCTGCACGTGCTCGAGCACCTCAGGGCGCCGGAGCAGACCATGTCGTGGCTGCTTCCCGCCCTGCGCCGTGACGGCGTGCTCATGGGCGGCTCGCCGACGATGCCCAACCCGCTCGGCCGCGTTCACGAGATCTACCTGCGGCGCAAATTCGCCGACAAGATGCACGACATCCGCATCCATAAGCACCTGTCGGTGATCTCTCCAGGACGCATGCGCAGGTTCGCGCGCTCCAACGGCCTGCATATCGATCTCCTGTCCGGCGCCTTCCTGGTGCGCGCCTCCAGGAGCCCGCTCGAGAACAAGCCCTGGTGGATCCGCATGAACCTCGCCTGGGGAGCGCTGTTCCCCGCGCTCGGCGGGGAGGTGTATTTCGCCCTGCGCAAGAGCTAGCCCAAAACGCATTCCCACACGGATGCAATCGCGAACGAGCCCGCCTAGGATGGCGCGGAGCGCAAGCAGCCGTGGGAGGACATGATGGCGACGACGACAGCGCAGGCACATCCGGCCGTCGCGGGCCCGCCCAAGCTTTCCGCGTTCGCCCACTGCAGCCTGCCCTGCCGAGACATCGAGGAAGGCAAGCGCTTCTACATCGACGTGCTCGGCGGCGAGATGCGCGTCGACACGCCGACCTTCGCCATGTTCGTCATCGCGGGCGTCGAGATCGGCATCGGCAACGAGAACTGCACCTTCATCGCACCCGGCACCGAATATCCGCACATCGCCTTCTACGCCGACCCCGACCAGATGCTGCACATGAAGGCGTGGCTCACCGCCTGCGGCATCCCGAGCTCGAATTTCTGGACCCGTCGCGGCATCGAGGCGCTGATGTTCTTCCGCGATCCGTCGGGCAACATGATCGAGCTGTTCTGCACGCAGCCGTTCCCGGGCGCCGACGCACTCCCGCGCGGCGGCCCGGCCGCCGGCGGCAAGGCCGTCAGTCTCGACACCTTCCGCTACGACACCTGGAAGCTGCCCGACGGCTACGTCTCGCGCGTGCCGCGGACATAGAAACGGCGCCGCCCCATGGGGCGGCGCCGCATGATCGTGTCGACGGGCCTACTCCGCCGCCTGTGCGGCGACCTCGTCGTCATCCTGCTCCGGCACGTTGAGCGTCACGCCCGCGAGGTTGGGAAGCCCGAAGTGCATGACTTCGGTCTCGGCGCTCGCGGTGAACACCGCCGTCTCGTTCCAGTCCAGGAACAGCGTCGTGAGCGGGCGCATCGCCGTCTCGCCGATCGTCCCGGCGCCGCGCAGGACGAGAAATACACTGCGTCCCCTGCCGGTGTAGGAGGCCCCCGGATCGAGCCTGAGCTGGCCCGCCTGGGTGCGCCGCTCGGTGAAGACGCCGAGCAGCTTCTCGTAGGCGCCGGGCGCGCCCGCGACCGGGACCCACGTGTAGTTCGCCGGGTCCATCATGATCGGCTTGGCGTAGCGCGGCTTGGGGAAGACCAGCGGGCGCTTGTGATGGTGCTCCCAGATGGCCTGGTTGCCGTCGGCGTTCTTCTTGCCGAACAGCGGCTCGCGCCGGCGGAACACGCCGTCCTTGAACTCGCCGAGCTGGCGCAGCTCTTCCATCGCCTTGCGCGTTTCGGTGTTGGAGAGATAGCCGCTGCCGCTCGCGCCGCCGAACTGCAGCACCGCCGCCGTGGCGACCACGTCGGGTTTTTGCGACTGCGGCCCGTAGAACACCCCTTCCGGAAAATAGCCGACGAGGCCCGGCGTCATCGCGCCGTCGCGGTCATAGTCGAGGGTGCCGTCGAGCTGCACGCGGATCTGCTCGAAATTGTGCCGGTGCCGCGGCGAGTAGAAGTCGCCCTGCGAGACGCCGATGCCGAGCTGGAAATTGTCGATGGAGCCGGGCTGGCCCTCCATGATGCGGCGCGAGTGGAACATGCCGCCACGGTATTCGAGCTGCCGCACCAGCGGAACTTCGTCGCCCTGCACGACCTTCATGCGCATTCCTCCGCCTCACGATGATGGACGATAATGTAGCATGATCGACGCCCGCCGTGCAGGCTGGGCGCTCGCCGTCATGGCATAGGCAAAATGCCGAAACGCGGGTGTGCGCTGCAACGAGCCCTCGAAAGTACAATTCTGCGGTTGTGCCGGCCGCCGTGGCGGCTCATTCTATGTCCATCACCGGCAGCGATCACGGCGTCGGTGGCTGAGAGACCAGTCGCGCTCCCGCCTGACCTCATGGGAGCGCACAGATGCCTGACCGGCTGCCGGTCGATTCTTCGTCCGAAAAATCCGATCCTTCGTCCGATCTATCCGATCCACCCTCGCCGGCGCCGCAAGCCTGTCCGCATTGCAGCGCGCCCATGGGCTTGATCATGTTCGAGCCAGCCGCGATGTACGGCGCGGCGCAGGATGCCTTCGTCTTCAAGTGTGCGTGCGGTGTGGTCGTGCGGCGCCCGAGCGAGCGCTAAAGAAAGCGCAGCCCGACCTTCGGACAAAATTTGGAGCTGGATCGCGATTGATCGCGATCCAGCTCCGGAATCAACGCCCTTGACCTTTGCGGCTTCGGCCAAGGGCGAGGGACGCGCAGAGGCTCACCTGCGCATCGCAACGGCTGGTTTGCACCAGCCGTATGGGTTTAGGGGGGTGCTCAGGCCAGGCGTTCGATCGCCCACAGGGTGCGGCGCATGATCGCTTCGTAGATCCTGTCGGCCATTGGCCTGAGGAAGCCGGAGATCTGGCGTTCGAGTGTCGTCATTCCGTCCTCCTGTCGTTTAAAGGTTGATGTTGTGGTGACCATAAGAGCGCGCCCGCAGAGTCGGTGTGACCCCGGTCACAAACCGGCGCATTCCGCCTAAGGCGTTGGCAAAGCTCGTGTATGACCGGGCTGGCGCTGTGGCTCGGACGGTCGCTCTGGTCGCGGCACGCGTCGCTGCAGCGGTGCCGCGAACAAAGGCCTTCGGAGCGGCCCCTAGCCGCGGCGCGCGGCGAGGCCGGCGATCGCGGCCAGTGCGAACGAGATCAGCACGTTGTAGCCGGCGAGCGAGAGGCCGAAGAGGCGCCAGGCCGCCTCGTCGCAACGCACGACGCTGGTGGTCTCGATCTGGCGCAGCAGGTCGCCGCCGCCGCCGAGCGCAGGCAGGCTGCCGCTGCACTCCGTCGGGCCGGGCCAGAACTTCCACTCGATGCCGGCGTGATAGATGCCGAGGGCCGCGCTCACCAGCATGATCAGCGCCAGCAGTACGAGGCCCGCGCGCACCGCCGCGGTGGGCGCGCCACGCGCGGCGCCGATGGCAACGAGAAGCGCGAGCGGGATCGCGAGGTAGTAGGGAATGCGCTGCTCGAGGCAGAGCGGGCACGGCGCCAGCTTGAGCACGTACTGGAAGAAATACGCGCCCAGGATCGTTGCCGCGCCGATCGCGGCGATGGTCACAGCCGCTGGCGCGGGACGAAGCGTGCGTGTGGTCATGCGAGTGCCCTGGGTCCCGTCGGTTACCGGCGCGGCGGCCGCGCTTCCTTTAGCGCATGCGGCGGAGCAAGGGAACGCGCCGCCGATCACGTCCGCGCCAGCACCGCCGCGACACCGCCAGATCATGCGCCGCCGCATGCGGCATTCTCGCCGCCAACATCGCACGACGCGACGGAACCGCGCGCGCCCGGGCCTGTTGGAACGGCGTGGTCCTGATTGCGGCGCTGGCTCCACCGCGCACGGAAGCGGCGGCCGCATTCGGACGATGCAGGGGAGCCCTCCGGAAGCGGAGCGCATGCGAGACGAATGGTCACTCAGAACGGCGCAAGCCGCGGCAGGCGCAAGGAGCGGGCGCACCAGTACCGGATCATGGCGGAGCGGCTGCAGTTTCACCTCCAGCGCGGCAACTTGTCCGAGGACGTCGCCCGCCTCGTCAGCACCGCGCATGAGGCGCTCACCGCGGCCGCGCAGATCATGGAAGAGAGTGCGCGCGATCTGCGGCTCAAGCAGCAGGCGGAGCGCTCGCGGGCGGCGACCTGACCAGCACCAGCCCGCGCTCACCGCCGGCCGCCCTGCGGCGCCGCGCAAACACACGGGGCGCTCGCGAAAAAAAAAGAGAGCCTCGGCGGGACCGAGGCTCGGGTCGCAGACGTTTGCGCGCGGTCAGCGCGCGCCGGCCGGCGCGGCCGGCGACGAGGCCTTCGGCAGGTTGACCGAGACCTTCGACCCGCCACCGCCGTCCCAGTTCGTCGCCGCGAAGTAAAGGATGCCGAGCACGACGACGGCGCCGAGGATCACGCCGAGAAAAGCCGCGATCCCGCTCCCCCCGCCACCGTGCGCGTAGTGATGAATTTCCTTGTCCGCCATGACGCGCTCCATTCGTGCAAATTCAGGTGCGGGGTTAATGCGCAGGGCGGTGGGACGTTCCTCTCGGGGCGAGGTTCGGAGCGGGCCGGGCGAGCTGGCTGCCTTCGCGCGGGTGCAGGCCCGCAGCGGGACGCGAGCGGAGGGCCACATCAGCGTCTATGACGAGCATCGCGAGGAGATGGACCCACGTGCAATCCCGATGACGGTCGTCATCCTGTCAGCGATTTCGCCACTCCGACGGCCTCACCTCGATGAAGATGAAACGCTTGACGTCTTCGAACGCGTCACGAACTTTCTCCATGAGATAGTGCATGCGAGCGTAAGTCAGACGCTGACGCCCCGTCTTGATGTCATAGATGCACGCCGTATCGTTGTCCCTACGTTCGAATACGTCGAGCCGCACGGACCCTGGGACTGCGGTAAGCTTATCTCCTGGCTTCGGCTTTTCACCCTTCGGAATCGGTTTGTCGGTGATGTCGTTCCAAACTGTCATTTCAGCGCGAAAGTTCTTATCGTGCTCTCCGATGGCGTTGGCGACGTAGTCATGAACGGCGGTCCCGAACACGGGCCCCCAGACGGGCTTGCCGCTCTCCTGAAATTCTTGCTTGATTTTGCCAAACGCTTTGTCTGTCAGCCTTTGAACGACGCCGAGTTTTTTGCATTTCTTGTTGACTTCGTCGCGATCAAGTTGGGTAGCCCGCTCAAGCTCAACATCGATCGAACCGTCGGGTCGAAATTCGACCGCACGAAATTCGAGGATGGCCCATCGGCCGGGAGCGTTCCGATCGGCAGCCCCGGCATACCACCTGAGGATATGCTGAAGCGTGATAGCTGGCGTCGGAGCGCGCCCGCTCGGCGCGACGACCAGCGTGTTGAAGTCAGAGCTGCGCGCGACGCGTGTCGCGTCGGACAGTGTGGCCGCGGGCCTGTCGACGCTGTGCGCGGCGGACGCGTATCGCACGGCGCTCCGCGTCGAGCGGCCGGACCCGCCGCCGAGTGAACCGAGCCTCGTCCACTGTCCGCCGTCAGAGTGGCCCGCCGGCACGCGCGGCTGGTTGGGGTCGTAGTGATCGGAGCCGCCGACGCGGCTTGGGGACGGCGAACGTCCGTCGAGGGACGAGAGCGGGCTGTAGCGCGACAAGGGACACCTGCCTGAGCGTTCGTGAACAAAACACGAACACTCTGGACAGGCCCCGGCCCACTGTCATGACCGCATTCCTAAGCTGGGAACTTCGGGGAAAGCGCCGACGGCGCACGGCCTGCGCGCCGCGATGGTCCGCCGTTCTCGCATGCCGCCGCGCCTGCGCACGCAACGACGACTTGCGCGACTAACCCGGGCGCAACGCCCCGTCTCGCTGGTCAGCCGCTCACCGTATGCGTGGCTCTCCCCACAATTCCCATCGCCGCACGCCCGCCGCGACCGGGCGCACCCTTGCGCGCTACGCGTGGCGCGGCTGGTTGGCGCGCCCACCCGCCCGGCGGAGCATGGCTGCGCGAATGCTGCTGCCGGCCAGCCTGTCGTCCGTCCGGACATTCGAGCTTGGGATCCGCTCCATGGAGACTGCCGGCGCGCCGCGCCCCTCCCCGCTTCCTCAGGTCAGACGCACCATGGCGGTGCCGGCCGACATATCTCATGCTCCCTCCAAACTCTCTCATCCGCGGGTCCGCGGCGCGCGGCGGCCGCCGCCGCTTTCTCATTCTCCCTCCGAACGCTCTCCCGCCGCCGCTCCTCGAAAATCTGGCGCGGGCGCGCGGCGCGCTCTATCCTCGCGCTGCGGCAATGGTGCCCGTGGGAGGACAGGTGATGGCGAAGGCGGCTCGCAAGAAGGCAAAGGCGAAATCGGCGGCGAAGGCGCGCAAGACGAAACGGACGAAGAGCGCCGTGAAAGCGCGCGGCCGCAAGAAGACCACTGGCCGCAAGGCGGCGGCGCGATCATCGGCACGCAAGGCCCGGCCGGCCAAGAAGACTGCGGCCAAGAAGACGGCCGTCAAAAAGACGGCCAAGAAAAAGACCGCGCGCAAGCGCGCGAAGGCGCCGAAGACCATCGGCGAACGCATCGCCAACGCGTTCCACACGATCGAGGACGTCGTCACCGACACCCAGGCGCTGCGCAACAAGATGGAGCCGCCGGGCGTCACCGAAAATCAATAGACGGAGCCGAATGCGCGTGGCCGCCGCGGCGCGGCGGCCGGCTTCCGTCTGGTGCCCGACGTGACGTCGAGCCCTGCGTCCAAAGTATTGCCGCTTCGGCGGACTACGCTGCAGTACGGTTTTCCAATGGAGGGATACTGCGGCCGTGGACACGATCGATTCCATGCGGGTGTTTGTGCGGATCATCGAACGCGGCGGCTTCGCTGCCGCCGCCGCGGATCTCGGCCTGCAGCGCTCCACTGTGACGGAGGTCATCAAGCAACTCGAGAAGCGACTTGGCGTTCGTCTGCTGCAGCGAACCACGCGCCATGTCGCCCCGACAGTGGAAGGCGAAGCCTACTATCGCCGGTGCCTATCGATTCTCGCCGACATCGAGGATGCCGAGAATGCCTTCTCGCGGCCGAAAGGAATGCTCAGGATCGATGTGCACGGCGGCATGGCGCGGCAATTCTTGCTCCCGCACCTGCCCGCATTTCTTGCCGAGTATCCCGATCTCACGATGCACATCGGCGAGGGAGACCGACTTGTAGATCTCGTCCGCGAGGGGGTCGATTGCGTGGTCCGGGCAGGCCAGCCAACGGACAGCGACATGATCATTCGACGACTGGGCGAATTCGAAGAGATAACAGTCGCAAGCCCGACCTACCTTGCGGATCGCGGCGTTCCGGATTCACCCGAAGATCTCGAAGGCCACGCCATGATCGGCTTTGTTTCGTCGCGAACGGGCGAGGTTCTGCCTCTCGAGTTCAATCAAAACGGAAAAGTGCGCGAAGTCATACTCCCGATGCGCGTTCGGGTGACGAGTTCCGACACTTATGCGGCGCTCGCCAAATTGGGCTTCGGTATCATCCAGGCGCCACGGCACCGCTTCGAGGAAGATCTGGCATCAGGCGCGTTGGTCGAACTCCTGGCGGAATACCGACCGGCGTCGACACCGTTTTTCGCGCTCTACCCGCACAATCGCCAACTGTCTCCGCGCGTTCGCGTTTTCGTGGACTGGCTGGTGAAGTTGTTCTCGACCAGACCACCCGACGCACCCGCGCGCGAGGAAATACGTTCTTGAACCGCTGCGAGTTGAAGATGTGGTGGTGCCCCTAGCCGGACTCGAACCAGCACGACCTTGCGGCCACCTGATTTTGAGTCAGGCGCGTCTACCAATTCCGCCATAGGGGCGCGGCCGGCTCAATATAGCCGCGCGCCGGGCGTGGTCAATCACACGCCTCAGTTCAGGACAGCGGTCGGGCCGTCGGTGGCCTGCCGAAGCGCCGGCATCACCTCCTGGGCGATACGCGAGAGCGACTCGCGTTCCCAAGCCGCGTTGGGCCCTACCCAGTCCACCGCGGTGAGTAGCAGCGTCCCGAATGGTCCCGCCGCATTGCGGACGGCGACAAGCTGATCGAGCACGGTCTTGGGCGAACCAAAGATCAGGCGTTTCTCGATGAAGGTGTCGACCGTGACCTCGTCGTCGCGCATGTCGGGGCGCGATTTGAGAACGCCGAGGCGACCGATCTGGGTGTAGACCTTGTGCATATGACCGAAAAAATGCCGATAGCCACTCTGGGGATGGTAGACGCGCTGGCGCGCTTCCTCGTCCGTACCCGCGACGAACACCGAGCGGCAGACCCGCCATTTGTCGCTGTCAGGGGCACGGCCGGCCTCTTCGCAGCCCCTGCTGTAGTTCGACCATTGCAGAGCAAGGCCTTCGGTCGAAATCAACTGGCTCGAGATCACGCTCCAGCCCTTGCGGCCAGCAATCTGCACCGAACGCGAGTCCGGGCTTGACGACGGAATAGCGATCTGCGGCCCCGGCTTTTGGTAGGGCTTAGGCAGCCAGCCGAAGCCAAGACCCGGATTGAGCGTATCCTTGATGCGCGTTGCAAAGAACTCGCCCGGAAGGTCATAGGGCGGATCGCTCGCCCAGATCTTCTGGATCATTTCGATCGACTCCACGAGCATCTTTCCGCGCACGCCTGGATCTTGCGGGACTTCCATCATCTCGATGTCGGTCGCGGTCGAGCCGGTGCCGATACCCAGAACAAAGCGTCCCTTGCTCATGTGATCGAATTGCGCGGCTTCGGCCGCGATCATTGCCGGATGTCGCAAGGCCGCGCTGACCACACCCGTTCCGAACACCAGCCGCTCCGTGCGCGGCAGCAGGCTGGCCGCGAACATCAGCGGCGAGGGATAGGGCTCCGTCGCAGCAGTGAAGTGTTCACCAATAAAGAGCTCGTCGAACCCGAGCTTCTCGAGCAGCAGCGCCTTCTCGGTGTCTTCGGCAAGATAGGCGTGCATCGGCCGGCCAGCCGGATGCAGCGGCATCATGAACATCCCCAAGCGCATGTTACCCCCGTTTTGCGCGCGCATCGATCGAACGATTCCGGACCCGACAGCCCACGATCTTCCTCGCAACAATCGAGGTTGTCGGAATGCGGGTAAATCAGGAGACCGGAAAGATCGAGACGCCTACGTATTGTTGAGCACAGCCGAGGCTCCGCTAAGGGCAACCTTAACAGCGGCGCGCTCGCGGACCAACTGCCCAAAATGGAGAGCAAACGTGGGCCGCCCGCGGGCGACCGCCAGCGTCGGCCCACGCCGCTTGGCACGATGGACAGACGCCCGCAACCCACCTATGCCGCGTCGATTTGTACGCGAGCGCGAGTTGATCTTGTGGACTGACCTCGATTACAGCCTACGCGACAACCGGTCCGGCGCGTCCTGCCGCGGCCAGAGCCCGATCTCCAGATCGGCAACGTTGGGGGAGAGTCCGATGAGTGAGCCCAAGGAATCCTACGAAACCATTGCGGGCTGCAAGGTGCAGATGCTCCGAGGCGGCAAGGGAGCACCGCTCCTTTTTCTGCACGGCGGAGGCGGCGCCGGAGTATGGCTGCCGTTCTTCAAAAGCCTAGCCGAGAAGTTCGAGGTCATCGTGCCGGAGCATCCGGGCTTTGGACGTTCCAACATGCCGGACTGGCTCGACAACGTCGGCGACTTTGCGAACTTCTATCTGGAGTTCATGGACAAACTCGGCCTTACGGGCGTCAACCTCGTCGGTACGTCCTTGGGAGGCTGGATCGCGGCCGACCTCGCAGTGCGCGATAGTGGGCCGCTTCGCACGCTCACGCTGGTTGCACCCGCCGGCATCCACGTCCAAGGCGTTCCAAAGGGCGACATCTTCTTGTGGACACCCGAGCAGACCGTGCGCAACCTGTTCGCCGATCCGGCGATGGTGGAAATGGCTCTCAAGCGCACGCCCGACGAGGAGGAACGTCGTCGGCAGATGAAGAATGCACTCACGATGGCAAAGGTCGGATGGCAGCCGAGACTCTACGACCCGCATTTGCGCAAGTGGCTGCATCGCATTGAGGTGCCTACGCTGATTGTTTGGGGCGACAGCGACAAGGTCATTCCCCCCGCCTACGGTCCGGCCTACCGCGACCTCATCCCAGGCTCTCGGCTCGAAATTCTCAAGAGCTGCGGACATCTGCCACACATCGAAAAGGGTGCTGAGACCGTCGCACTGGTCACGAAGTTCATCGAGGAGGCGAAGTGATGGAATTCCACATGATCCATTTGATGCCCTTCGCGGATCTCGATCTCGACTACGACAAGAGCCACAACTCCGCCTGGGTGACGCTGCCCAATACCTATTACGACCCTGCCAAAGGGGCGAAGCTCTACAATCGCTACATCGATGAGTTGGTCTACGCCGACCAACTCGGATTCGATGGCGTCTGCTGCAACGAGCATCACCAGAACGCCTACGGCTTGATGCCGATTCCGGGCGTGATTGCGGGCGCGCTGGTGCGCGAAACGAAGAACTGCAAAGTGGCCGTGCTCGGCCGCGCGCTGCCGCTGCTGACCTATCCGCTGTCCGTGGCGGAAGAGTATGCGATGCTCGACAACATTTCGAACGGCCGGCTGATCGCCGGTTTCGTACGCGGCATCGGCGCGGAATATCATTCGACTGGCGTCAACCCCGCCGAGTCGCACGGCCGTTTCCACGAGGCGCACGACCTGATCATTCAGGCGTGGACCAAGCCGGGCCCCTCGCGCTACGAAGGCAAGTACTATCACTTCGACTACGTGAACACTTGGCCGCGTCCCGTGCAGCAGCCGCATCCGCCGATCTGGATTCCCTCGCAAGGCAGCCGCGAGACGATCGAATGGTCGGCGCACCCCACGCGCAAGTACACCTACCTGCAGACCTTCAGCCCGGTCGAGCAGCTCAGGCGCTTCATGGGGCTCTATGCGCAGCAATGCGAGAAGTACGGCTATCAAGTGCAGCCACAGCAGCTCGGCTGGGCGACGCCCATCTACGTGAGCGACACGGATGAATCCGCCATACGCGAAGCGCGGCCGCACATCGAGGCGTTCTACAACAAGTTCCTGCGCATGCCGATCGAGATGCTGCTCCCGCCCGGCTATCTCTCCCTCGCCTCACTGGCCGCCGTCGGCGACAAAGCGCGCGCCGCTGCCGCGCGTCCGAAGGCGTTGACCATCGAGAGTGTCATCGAACAGGGCATGTTCCTGTGCGGCAGCGCTGACACGGTGGCGCAGCAGCTTGAGCATCACCAGAAGGAAGTCGGGTACGGCAAGGTCATTGCGATGATGCAGTTCGGCACGTTGCCGCACGACCTGACCAAGCGCAGCATGGAGCTTTTCGCCGGCAAGGTGATGCCGCGCCTGCGGCACATCGGCGAAAACACGGCTCCCGTGGTGGTCGAAGCCGCCGAGTGACAAATTGACAATGGCCTTTGACCGGCCGCGCTCTCCCCCCTGAGGCCGGCTGCGTGCATGGACGCGCTACTCGTGGGGTTCGTCGCGGCCGGGCACTCCTTCGTTGAAGGCAACCGGCGCGTCGTCGGGCTGCTCGACCTGCTCGACCGCGTCGTTTTCCCCTGCCGGCACGGCGCCCTCGACATCGACCGGTTCGCTCTCGATCAGCGCCGGCGCTTCGTCGACGCTCTCGTCATAAGACAGATGCTTGGCCCGCCGCTTCGGGCCGGCGGTGCGGCTACCTTTGCATGATCGGTCCATGTGCAATCCTCGCCAATAGCGTCAGCCTAGCGGACGCGCCGACGCGGGACTTGAGCTGTCTCAAAGAAATCGGAGATGCAAGTCGCGGGCGCCGAGGGCACTCGGGTCTACTGGCACATGGCCTTGGTGACGACGTGCTCGATCGGGCACTCACCCGGCAATGGTTTGCGGCCATTCAGATAGGCCTGCGCCGGACAGTTCTCCGCCGTCTGGTAGTCAAGGCTGCTCCCGGAGGTGAAGCCCTTGGCCTTGCACATCTCGTCCGCTGCAACACGGCAGTCCGGCGCACCATTCGGCGCAATCGCGCAACGCTCGCGGCCATTGACGATGCGCGTTGAGCCGAGCCGCCCAAGCACGTCAACGGTTCCTCTGGTGGCGTCAGCCGCCCCCTTCGCCATCGTGGCCGCAACATCTGCGGTGCCCTTCGCTGCGGAGCCTGCAGAATCGCCAAGGCCACCCATGCCACGCCACGTATTGTCGAAGCTCTTGCGCATGCCGGCGCCGGCCTCGTCCATCCATCGGCCGACGCTTTCGAGAAATCCCGGTCGGCGCTCCGGCCCGGGTGGTGTTGCTGAAGACAACGGTGCGGACGGCTGAGGCTGAGCAGGCGCAGGTGCCAGCCCGGCGCTGGGTTGTCCGCCCGTGGGATTTTGCGCTACGGCCGGGAAAGCGAGCATCACCAAAATCGCCGAGACGATCGCACGCGCCGCGGCGGCCCGGCCCGGAGTTGCTGCTGATGCTGGTCGTGTCATCTCGCCTATCGTCCGCTTCGACCCCCGGCGCAGCCCCCACTGGCTTTTCGGTCCCTTCGGCCAGAGCGGTTACGCTGCGCTAGGAACGTCCTGGATCCAAATTTAAGGTACCGGGCCTGAAAAGGCCACTCCGAGCAGCACAACCTAGACTAACCATGTGACGATTACGAAACCCGCGACGATCGTGAGCGCACTGATGGTCACCCAGAAGCCGAGACGCTCCTCGATGATGGCGCGGGCACGCACGCCGAAGCGGCTGATCAGGAACGCAACGAGATAGAACCGAATGCCGCGCGAAATCGCCGAGAACAGCACGAACAGCGGAAGGCTGTAACCGGCGAATCCGGCCGTGATCGTGACGATCTTATATGGGATCGGGGTAACGCCCTTGCCGAGAATGATCCAGGCGCCGTAGTCGCGGTAGGCGTCGCGAAACGTTTCAATCTTTTCGCCGTGACCGTAGAGCTGGACCACCCAATGCCCGATGGTGTCGTAAAGGAACGCGCCGATCAGATAGCCCAGCACGCCTCCCGCCACGGAGGCCAGTGTGCATACCGTCGCGTAGTACCAAGCGCGATCCGGACGCGCCAACGCCATCGGGATCATCATCACGTCGGGAGGAACCGGAAAGAACGAACTCTCCGCGAACGACACGGCGCCCATCAGCCACGTCGCGTAGGGCTTGCCGGCGGCGTCGATGCACCAGTCATAAAGGCGTCGAAGCATGGCGACCTTGATCGATTGTCTGGAAGGGTCGGTCTAGTGGCGCGCGTGCATAGCATCTTGCCGCGTCCGGCGCATCGACTTTGACACCGCGATCAAATCGGCGGCTAGCGGCGCTTGCGCATCCGGCGCATCGGAAATACCGCGACCTTGGAACGCGCTTTGGCGTCATTGTCTTTGAGGAGCTTTTCGGCAATCCCGAACAGGCGCTCCCGCCGGTCCATCTCCTTCCAGACGTCCTTCGGATCGACGCCGAAGGCGACCCATAAGACCACTAGGTTGTAGAGCAAATCGGCGCTCTCACGGACGAGGTTCTCGCGACTGCCGTGCGCAGCGTCGATGACGACCTCGACAGCCTCCTCACCCAGCTTCTTCGCGACCTTCGATCGGCCTGCACGCAACAGCCGCGCCGTCCGCGACGTGGCCGGATCCGCGTCGCGGGCGTTGAGCACCGCGTCATGCAGCCGCTCGATCGAATCACTCATGTACGAAGATTACCGCCAACTGGCACGAAACGGGTTAATGACGTGCTGCAAACCGCCAGGCGAAGCCACCCGACGAGCCGACGCCGGCCGCTCGAGAGTCCTTACCAATACGGATAGCCCGGAGGAGGGCCGTAATAGGGATAGGCGTACGGCCGCGGACCGTAATACGGGTAGGCCGGCCCGTAACCGCCGTAAGGATAGTAATAACCATGGTTGTAGCGGTGACGGCGGGAGGCCGAGATCGCGGCGATCGTCCCAGCAACGACGCCGAACATGGCAATTGCTGCGGCGGGATTGCCACCCCGATGAACGCGGCGGCGTGAGCTGATATCGGTGGGGAGGCTAGCCGACTGCGCTGGGCCCACAACCGGACGCTCGCTTGCCGCTGCAGGGGCGGCCCGCACCGGTTCGATCCCGAAACTGGTCAACGCCAGAGCCGCGGCGACCGCGCCCGTGACGATTCGAGTGATCTGCTTGCGCATGGGGCCTCCTCGAGGCGGATAGCCGGACGGCAGTGATACACCTCTCAAGGTGCAGCGTGGGATATCCCACGAGTCCAGAGCTAACGCTCAATGTGGGTAATCTGTTGCGGATTTCCAATTCAATTCGCGTTATTTTGATCATCTTTGTGACAGAGGGCGTGCTGCGTTGCAGCGAGACCGTCAGGAGCCGTCAACGAGCAGGCTAACATTGCCACCAGCCGCGGCCGTGTTCACGGATATCGTCTGCTCCAGCGCAAAGCGCTGGACATAATCCGGCCCCCCCGCTTTTGGTCCCGTGCCAGACAGGCCATTGCCACCAAATGGTTGCGAACCCACGACCGCGCCAATCATGCTGCGGTTGACATAGACATTACCGGTCGGCAATCGCGCCACGATACGATCGACTGTGGATTGAATGCGCGACTGGATACCGAGCGTCAGCCCATAGCCGTTGGCGGCGATAGCGTCGGTCACAGCGGCGATCTCGTCGGCCGCGAAACGCACCACGTGCAACACCGGCCCGAACACTTCTTCCTGCAAATCACGCACATCGCTCAGTGCAACGATGGCCGGAGCGACGAAGGTACCGTGGGGAGGCAGCGTGCAGGCAGCGTCCCAACGAAACAAGACGCGGGAACGCATGCGTTCGATCCATCGGTCGAGATGGGCCTTCGCGTCCGCATCGATCACCGGACCGACGTGCGTGGCGACATCGCGCGGATCGCCGACCAGCAGTTCGCGCACGGCCCCGGCGATCATCTCAATCAGATGATCCGCGACATCGTCTTGCACGCAGAGCAGCCGCAGCGCGGAGCAGCGCTGGCCAGCGGAGCGAAAAGCCGACGTCACGACGTCGTCGGTCACCTGCTCCGGCAGGGCGGTGGCATCCACGATCATCGCGTTGATGCCGCCCGTCTCCGCGATCAGCGGCACAATGGGGCCTTGCCGTAACGCGAGCGCACGGTTGATGGCATGCGCGACCGGAACCGAGCCGGTGAATGCCACACCCGCCGTACGCGGGTCCGACACGAGCGCCGCTCCGACGCCGCCGGCGCCTGGAACGAGATGCAGGGCAGTGTGTGGAATCCCGGCCGCATGCAGCAACGCGACCACATCGGCTGCAATCAGCGGCGTCTGCTCCGCGGGCTTGGCGACGACGCTGTTGCCGGCGAGCAGCGCCGCGACGATCTGGCCAGTGAAGATCGCCAACGGGAAGTTCCACGGGCTGATGCACACGAACACACCACGGCCGCGATAGCAAAGTCGATTGGTTTCCCCGGTCGGACCGGGCAACGTCATGCCTGCCAACCGCACACGCGCCTCGCCTGCGTAATATCGGCAGAAGTCTGCCGCCTCCCGGATCTCGGCGAGGGCGTCATCGAGCGTCTTGCCGCCCTCGCGCTGAAGCAGCGCGATCAGGCGCCCGCGCTCGGCTTCGATGCGGTCCGCCGCCCGTTCGATGGTCTGTGCGCGCACCTCCAAGGGCGTAGCGGCCCAGGCAGGGAAGCCATCTTGTGCGGCAGCCATTGCAGCCTCGGTGACACCCTCGCTGGCTTCCACCACCCGACCGATTACTGCTCCGTCGATAGGCGAGCACACGTCGCGGCCCTGCTCCGTCCACGCCCTGCCGTTGATGACAGGAGCCGCCGTGTCGCGCGGTGTCGCCCTGGAGATCTCCGCCGTGAGCGCGCTCAGGGCGGCGCGATCTCCGAATTCCACCCCACGTGAGTTCCGGCGCGGGGCAAACAGATCTCCCGGCAATGGGATACGAGGGTTGCGGGCAACCTCCGGCGTCGCAATCCAGCTCTGCGGACGCCTCAGGATCTGGGCCACCGGCACGCTCCGATCGGCCGCCACCGATACGAACGACGTGTTGGCCCCATTTTCGAGCAGGCGACGAACGAGGTAGGCGAGCAGATCGCGATGTCCCCCCACTGGCGCGTAGACGCGGCATAGCGCTTGCGGGAACCGAGCCGAGAGTTCCCCATAGAGCGCCTCCCCCATCCCGTGCAGCCGCTGGAACTCGTACCCGCCGACGCCTCCGGCGTCCTCGATGACACACGCTACGGTCAGCGCATTGTGGGTGGCGAACTGGGGATAAAGCCGCGGACGTGCCGCCAACAGGCGACGCATGCAGGCGCTGTAGCTAAGATCGGTCATGGCCTTGCGCGTGAACACAGGATAGTCCGCCAGCCCGCGCTCCTGCGCCCGCTTGATCTCCGTATCCCAATAGGCCCCTTTGACCAGCCTCACCATGAACCGGCGCTCGAGGCGCTCGGCCGCTGCCACCATCCAGTCGATCACTTGGAGGGCTCGCTTCTGATACGACTGCACCGCCAGTCCGAACCCCGCCCAACCGGCCAGCGACGGATCGGCCATGACACGTCCAACCACTTCGAGCGAGATTTCGAGGCGATCCGCCTCCTCCGCGTCGACGGTGAAGCCGAGGTCGAACCGCTTCGCCCGCCGCGCCAAGTCGAGCACGCGAGGCGTAAGTTCAGCCAGGACGCGCTCGCGCGACACCGCCTCGTAACGCGGATGAAGCGCCGACAATTTGACCGAAATTCCCGGCCGCACGGCCGACAACGCATTCCCCGCCGCTCGGCCAATCTTTTCAATGGCGTCGTCGTACCGGCTGAAGTAGCGCTCTGCGTCGGCGGCGGTGCGGGCGCCCTCCCCCAGCATATCGAATGAGTACGGTTGCTCGTCTTTCCGGGCCCGCGCCAGCGCTTCACCGATGGTCTGCCCTAGCACGAAATGCGATCCCAGCAGGCGCATTGCCTGGCGCGTGGCCGCCCGGACAGCAGGTTGGCCCAGCCGCCGCACCAGCCCCCGCAACAATCCTTCAGGCTGTTCTTCCGGCGCGAAGATGCGCGCGGACACGCCGAGCGCCCAGGCCGAGGCCGACACCAAGAGGCTGTCGGAGCGCAGTTGGTGCTGGGGGAAATCGGCCACCGCCGACAGCCTATCTTCGATCAGGCTGTCGGCGGTGGCGTCATCCGGAACGCGCAGCAGTGCCTCAGCCAACACCATCAGGGCGAGGCCCTCCTTGGTCGAAAGCGAGTATTCGTGCAGGAAGTCCTCAATGCCGCCGAGGCCGCCGGTGCGGGAGCGGATGGCCTCGACCAATCCTTGGGCGCAGGCATCAATCCGGGCTTCAGCTTCGGGAGGCCGCGGTGCCTGCGCCAGGAACTGTGCTGCAATGGGTTCGTCAGGCGGCGCGTAGGCGGCCGCAAGCGGCGGCAGGACCGCCTTCGCACGGAGAGCTTCGGGATCGCTCATGGCCTTTCTTCACCCTGGCGACGCAGGTCGCGGGGATCTCTCACGCACGCTGCTACCGCCTGCGATTTCGGGCGACACATTGCCGCAAGAGTGTGCACGGCGTGCCTCGCGAACGCCCACGGATCGGGCGTAGTCTTGCTCTTTGATGCGGCATGTTCTTTGCTAATGCTGCTTTTAGCTAGGGATCGTGGGGGGCGTCCGACAGCACGGGTGCGGCGCTGCATTGGCGATACTTCCGGACAATAATCGACGACATCAAAACAAGGATCCGTTTCCATGGGCGTTTTTCCGATCATCCGTACGGTGCGCGTGGGAGCAGCGCTCGCTTCCGCCGCGGCGCTCGCGGCGCTGCTCGCCGGCGGCCCTGCCAGCGCGCAAACATCGATCAAATTTTCCCTCGACTTCAAGTTCGAAGGTCCGTCTGCTCCTTTCGTGACCGCGATCGACAAGGGCTATTACAAGGCCGAAGGACTGGACGTGACGATCGACTCGGCTGCCGGATCGCTGGAACCGATCAACCGGGTGGCATCCGGCACCTACGACATGGGGTTCGGCGACATCAATTCGCTGATCAAGTTCCGCGATGCCAATCCCAACACCCCGATCAAGGCGATTTTCGTCGTTTACAACAAGCCGCCCTTCGCGATCGTAGGCCGCAAGAGCCGTGGCGTGGTGATGCCCAAGGACCTTGAAGGCAAGAAGCTCGGAGCTCCTGCGCCTGACGGGGCCTATGCGCAATGGAAGATTTTCGTCCAGGCCAATGACATCGACGCTTCCAAAGTGGCTATTGAGAATGTCGGCTTTCCGGTGCGCGAGCCAATGCTCGCGGCGGGACAGGTCGATGCCATCACGGGATTCTCGTTTTCCTCGTTCATCAACCTCAAGGATCGCGGAGTTCCGGTCGACGACATTACCGTGATGTTGATGGCCGATTACGGGGTCAACCTCTACGGCAACGCGATTATCGTAAATCCTAAATTCGCGGCGGAAAAGCCAGAGGCGGTGAAGGGCTTCCTGCGAGCCTTCCTGAAAGGATTGCAGGACACGGTTCGCAATCCTGCTGCCGCGGTCGAGTCGGTGATCAAGCGCAACGACGTCGCCAAGAAGGAAGTCGAACTCGAGCGGCTGCGCATGGCAATACGCGACAACATCGTGACGCCCGAAGTAAAGGCCAATGGGTTCGGGGGCGTCGATATGGCCAAGCTCGACAAATCGATCGACCAGATCGCCCTGACCTACACGTTCAAAGCCAAGCCTAAGGGCAGTGACATCTTTGATGAGTCGTTCCTGCCACCGGCCGACGCACGCAAAGTGAAATAAAGTGTCGACGACACCGGTTGTGGGGCGCCACCGCAGTGCCATGCGCTGTGGTGGCCGCATGACCCTGCGGCCAGCCGCGTTCGGTCCGGATCGGCCATCTTCGAGTTGGACAGCCTGACGTGGCCGCCTTAGTCGCGCTTGAGCAAGTGAGCCATGCCTACGGCGGCGCAGGGGGGACGCTGGCCGTCGACGGCCTGAACATCTCCGTGGAAGAAGGCGAATTCGCAGCCGTGGTGGGGCCATCCGGTTGCGGCAAGTCTACCTTGATGAAGCTCGCCACTGGCCTGCAGTTTCCATTCAAGGGAACCGTCAGGGTCGCTGGCGAGCCTGTAACCCGCACAGTCAAGATCGCCGGCATGGCGTTTCAGGCGCCCACGCTACTGCCCTGGCGCACGACGCTGCAAAACCTGCTGTTGCCGCTCGAAATCGTGGAGCCGCATCGCAGCAAGCTGAGACGAAACAAGGCCCATTACGTGGCGCGCGCCGAGACGCTTCTCGCTTCCGTAGGGCTTGCCGGACAAGGCGAGCGCTTTCCCTGGGAACTTTCGGGCGGAATGCAGCAGCGCACATCGCTCTGCCGCGCGCTCATTCACGAGCCGCGCCTGCTGATGCTGGACGAGCCGTTCGGCGCGCTGGATGCATTCACGCGCGAGGAGTTGTGGTGCGTGATCCGCGACCTGCACGCCGCCCGCAAGATCACAGTAGTGCTGGTGACGCACGATCTGCGTGAGGCGGTTTTCCTCGCCGACCGGGTGTTCGTGATGTCGGCGCGCCCGGGCCGTGTTCTCGCGGAGCGTGCAATCGACCTCCCACGGCCCCGCGATCTCGAGGTCACCTTCACGCCGCGCTTCTCCGACATCGTGCACGAATTGCGCGAGCACATCGTAAGGGCACGGCAGTGAGCGCGCGCTGGTCGATCCGTGCTGCGCCGTGGCTCTTCACCGTCGCACTGGTGGTCATCTGGGAGCTCGTCGTCGCCGTCCTTCACATTCCGACATTCTTTCTTCCGCCGCCGACAGCCATCGCACGCGCCACGATGGACTTCTGGCCGGCGATCTATCGAAATTCCCTGATCACACTGTGGGCGACCGTGCTCGGCTTCGGGCTCGCCGTCGGATTCGGGCTGTTCCTCGGTCTGCTCATCGGCTGGTCGCGGACAATATACGCCGGGCTATATCCGCTGATGATCGGCTTCAACGCGATTCCCAAAGTGGCGGTGGTGCCCATCCTCGTACTATGGTTCGGCATCGGTTTTGTGCCGGCGGTGCTGACCGCGTTCCTGATTTCGTTTTTTCCGATCGTGGTCAATGTCGCGACCGGGTTGGCGACCATCGAGCCCGAACTGGAAGACGTGCTCAAAGCGCTCGGCGCCTCCAAGCTCGACATCATGCGCAAGGTCGGTATTCCCCGCACCCTTCCGTATTTTTTTGGTTCGCTGAAAGTGGCGATCACACTGGCCTTCGTGGGCACCGTGATCTCCGAAAGCGTGGCGTCGAACAACGGAATCGGCAACTTGATGCTGCAGGCGCAGGCACAATTTCAAGTGCCGCTGATCTTCGCGGGCTTGGTCGCGCTCGCGGTCGAAGGCATCGTCATGTATTGGGCCATGGCGATGCTCGAAGCCCGCATGACGGGCTGGGCACAACGGTCGGGCTTCGCGCAGACCTGATCGTCACTCCTCGCTGTCGAGCAGTTCCTTGAACTGCCCGGGCGGCGTGAACGCGCGATCTCCGGGCCGGCTTGGCGCGCGGATCACCTCCGCGATCTCGTCGGCAAGCGCGTTGAGCACTTCCGAATCACCGGCTTCGCTGACGTAGATGCTCGAGACCAGATCGGGGAGCTTGGGCATCACATCCTCGCTGCAGATCACCAAGTCCGTGCTGAGGATCCGCCGCCGCGCAAACGGCATTACTCCAAGGCCGTTCCGCACGGCACTGATGAGGCTGAGGATGGTCGGAGTGATCAGCGTGAACTCGTATGAGCGGCCGGCCTTTTCGAGGGCGTTGACCGCGATATTGTGATTCATCCAGTCGTCGCCGCGTGTAACCAGGGGCACAGGATCTTCAACCGGATCGCTCATCGAGGCGCCGCGTCCCCACACCATTTCCTCGGTCCAGTGGTGCCGGGCATCCCGTTCGGGCTTGTCCATCGTGAGGAGAACGACCACGTCGAGTTCGCCCGCGCGCAAGTCGTGCAACAGCTGCCCGTTGCTGCCCGCTGTCATTTGGAACTTGCGATACGGCCAGCGCTTGCGAAAATTCAGCAGGGCGCGCGGGAGGTAGGGGCTGAAATAATCGCCCGTGATCCCGATGCGCAGCCGCCGTGTCACGGGTGCCGGAGCTGCAACGCGCAAAATCTGATCGTTGAGCGCCAGCAGCCGGCGTGCATACGTGACTACCGCCTCCCCAGGCTGGGTAAGCGCAACGCCCGGGGCGTGCTTGTCGAACACCTCGGCCCCGAGCAGCGCCTGCAGGCGCTTGATCTGAGCACTGACGGCCGGCTGGGTCACCCCCAGCATATTGGCGGCTTTGGTGAAACTTCTGTGGTCGACGACTGCGACCAGGGTCCGAAGCAGTTCGGTCGGGATGTTGATCATGGCGGAATGATAACGTGAGCTTGGCGGAGCGAGCCATGCGATCTTCGTTGAATTCTTGGTGAGGGCTCGGTAGGCCTGTAGCAAGATTGTCGCATCAACAGGTTTTTCGCGCCTCACCTCACGTCGGAGGCCACCCCGCGTGCCCTCCGTTGCAAAGTGCGTGGCGGCCGTTACAACCCTCGATGGCGACCGATGGGGGGTGGCCGAGGCCTTCCAGAGCATGAGCATTTTTCAAATCTATCGCCGTGTCCTGCGCCTCCTGGGGCCTGAGCGAAATCTCGCTGCGGTGCTCGCGCTGGCCAACGCGGCGCTGGCGGCGGCCGTGTTCGTGGAACCGATGCTGTTCGGGCGTATCGTCGACACGCTCACCACGGCACAATCCCGGACCCAAGGCGTGCATTGGGACGAGATTTTCGTTCTGGCAACGGCCTGGGTCGGGTTCGGCCTGTTCACCATCGTCTGCGGTACCCTGGTTGCGTTGCATGCCGACCGGCTCGCCCATCGCCGGCGGCAGGCGTTGCTCACCTCCTACTACGAACACGTGCTGCAACTGCCGTTGAGCTTTCACGGCGGGACCCATTCGGGTCGGCTGATGAAGATCATGACGGCGGGTACAGACGCCCTGTGGGCGATCTGGGTCGAATTCTTCCGGGATGACTTCGCTGCGGCGGTCGCCGTCTTCGTTCTGGTGCCCGTATCGCTCGCGATCAATTGGCAGCTCGGGTTGGTGCTGGTCGCTGTCTGCGTCGTCTTCGGCGCCTTGACCGCGCTTGTCTTCCGCAAGACCGAGGGCCTCCAGCGCAATGTCGAGCGGCATTACACCGACCTGGCGGAACGCGCGTCCGACACGCTGGGCAACGTGGCGTTGGTCCAGGGCTTCGCGAGGGTCGAAGCGGAAGTCACCGGACTGCGCGAGGTGGTCGACCGACTGCTGGCGGCGCAGATTCCGGTGCTCTCATGGTGGGCGCTCGTGTCGATCCTCACGCGCGCGTCTACCACTCTGACGATGCTGGCCATATTCTTGGTAGGCCTGTGGCTGCATATCGACGGCAAGGCTAGCATCGGCGAGATCGTCGCCTTCATGTCTTTCGCCGGCCTCGTCATCGGCCGACTCGAACGCGTCGTGCGCATGTTCAATCGCCTGATCGGCGAAGTCCCGCGCCTCGCCGACTTCTTCGGTGTACTTGACACCACGCCGGCCGTGCGCGACGGGCCCGACGCCATCGATCCGGGACAGTTGCGCGGTCTGGTCGAGTTCAACGACGTCTCCTTTTCCTATGACGGCAAGCGCGATGCCGTCAGCGCGCTGCGATTCATCGCACTGCCTGGCGAGACTATCGCGCTCGTCGGCGCCACTGGCGCTGGGAAATCCACTGCCCTGGCGCTGCTGCACCGGGCTTTCGACCCGCGCTCCGGCACGATTCAAGTGGACGGCATGGACTTGCGCGCCATCAAGCTCTCCGCGCTTCGCCGCAATATCGGCGTTGTCTATCAGGAGACACTGCTCCTCAACCGCTCAATTGCGGACAATCTGCGCGTCGGCAAGCCGGATGCCAGCGAGGTCGAAATGCGCAAAGCCTGCGCGCGTGCCCAAGCGCTCGAGTTCATCGATCGCCTGCCAGACGGGCTCCAGACTTCCGTCGGGGAGCGCGGGCGCTTTTTGTCGGGTGGAGAACGTCAACGTCTCTCGATTGCCCGCGCCCTGCTGAAGGATCCGCCAATCCTCATCCTCGACGAAGCGACCAGCGCCCTCGACGCCGCCACCGAGGCCAAGGTGCAGACTGCGCTGGACGAGGTCATGAAGGGACGGACGACGTTTGTGATCGCGCATCGGCTGGCGACCGTGCGCGATGCCAATCGCATTCTCGTATTCGAGGACGGGCAAATTGTGGAAGGCGGGACGTTCGACGAACTGGTCCGCCTCGACGGGCGTTTTGCCAAGCTGGCGCGTGCACAATTCATATTGCCGGAGAATCGCCCGGGACCCACTGCAGCGAAAGAGACCAAGCTGAAGGCGCCACGCGCGCCGGCAAAGCCGCGCGTGCGTCGTACCAAAACGACAATCCCAACGTCCTGAACGATTGTTCACTCCTCCGCGCAGAATGCGCTTTAAACGCCGAACTTTGGCCGTTTTCCCGAATGAACACAGAGACGCGCGGACGACAGAGACATCAATTTTGCATTCACCGCGAAGTTCAGTTTAGATTGGCGTTGTCAGTCCAGCCGATATGATCATGCGTTGGAGTCGGCCCCAGGCGTGCACGCCACGGCGCACCGCCGGAGACTCGGGTCGGTACCATCGTGAGGCTGATCCGTGTTTTGATTTGATGCGCGTGACGTCCTAGGTCGCAGAGGCAAGCCCTTCCGATCTGGCGGTCCGCAGACAAGAACGGAGCCTGTCCATTGCATTCGCGTAAGTTTGTCGGCCTTGTCGTTGGTGCCGCGCTGGCGGGCAACGTCCTTCACGCTCTTCCGGCCACCGCCGAGGCGCTGCTGCTGATTGAAGCCGACAGTGGAAAAGTGCTGCAGGCCGAGAATGCAACTTACCCCTGGTACCCGGCGTCGGTCACCAAACTGATGACCGCTTACGTGACGCTCAAGGCCGTAAAGGCAGGGCGCATCAATATCGATTCGCCGTTCGTCGTCTCAGCCCGTGCGTTGGCTCAGTCCCCCACGAAAATGGGCTTCAAGGTCGGCACCATCGTCACCGTCGACAATGCGCTCAAGATGCTGATGGTGAAGTCCGCTAACGACATGGCGGTCCTGCTGGCGGAAGGCGTGTCCGGCTCGGTCGAACAGTTTGCAGAAGAAATGAACGCGGCCGCCGCGCGGCTCGGCATGACGCAGACCCATTACGTGAACCCGAACGGGCTGCCCGACGATGCCCAAGTCACATCCGCGCGCGATCAGGCGATTCTCGCCCGCGCGATCTACCGCGAGTTGCCTGGATATGAGTATTACTGGCGCCTGCCGGGTATCAAGTTCGGCCGCCGCATCATCCGCAACTACAATAAGCTGATCGACCTCTACCCAGGCGCAGACGGCATGAAGACCGGCTTCATCTGCGCATCCGGCTTCAACCTCGTCGCATCGGCAACACGCAACAACCGCCGACTGATCGCCGTCGTGTTCGGTGCGCCGTCCTCGAGTGTGCGCGCGTACAAAGCTGCCAAGCTCCTCGAACAAGGCTTCACCAACAAGGGCCTGTCGTGGCTGATGCCCGCGCTGGGGACGGTCGAGCAGCTCAAGCCGATCGAGGCCACCCCCCCGAATCTTCGCGAAGAGATGTGCGGCCCCAAGCGCAAGCGGCCCGCCGCAGAGGATGAGGAGGTTGAAATTTCGGCCAATACCGCCGCTGAGAACGGCGACGCGCCGTCGCCCCTCGCATTCATGCTCTCGAGCCTGCACGGCACCGTCAAAACGTCACAGGTCCTCGCTGGGGGCGCCGCCCCGCTACCGCCGGTCGAGGTGTTCGTCGGCGCATTCAGGCCGACGTCGGCGGCCGCCCACCAAGCGCAAGAGTCACAACTCGTGGGGGGCGGCAAACGCAAGGTGGCCAAGGGGCGCAAGAAGGGCAAGTCGGCAACGGCGCATGCAGGAAAGCCCACCGGAAAAGAGCCCGCTGCCGGCGACACGAGTAGCAAGCCTGCCGCAACCAAGGGCGCTGCCAAAGCCACGCCTCCCAAGAGCGCGAACACAAAGCCGGCCGTGAAGCCAACGGCCGCAGCCGCAAAACCTGCGAAAGCCGCGGCAGTGGCGCCAGCCAAGCCTGCGCCCAAACAGCCCTAGCCGCCTCCCGCTCCGCTGAGGCGGTCCGGGCACAGTCAAGATGCGGCAGCTTGAGTACGTCGCCCACTCACGTGGAACGCATCGTGCGGCCCGACCCAAAGAGGGCAAGCGGCTGGCGCGTTCGGCTCCGTGCGGGCTTTGCACGCCTGCGTCACCAAATCGACGTGACTTCCATGGCTCAACGCCGGAAGATCGGGCGCAGCAAGGCCCGTGCCGCCGCCCCGATTCGGACTCGCCATCCTCGATGATCCGCGCCCGCAAGCATTCGCCCTTGGCCACCCTCTGTACAGGGCGGCCACAAAGGGCGAAATGAAGCTGTAGCGCCGGCTACCGCAGAGTGGCCGCCCAGGAGAAACGCCAATGGAGCGCATTTGGCTGAAGCACTATCCGCCCGGCGTGCCGGCCGAAATCGATCCGTCGAAATACGCGTCGCTGATCGAGTTGTTCGAGGAGAACCTGGCGAAGTACCGAGATCGCCGGGCCTTCGTGTGCATGGACAAGGCGTTGACCTATGGCGAGGTCGACGAACTCTCGCGCGCTCTCGCCGCGTGGCTGCAGGATCGAGGCCTTCAGTCCGGCGCACGCGTCGCGCTGATGATGCCTAACATCCTGCAATATCCGGTGGCGCTGATGGCCGTGTTGCGGGCCGGCTTTACCGTGGTGAATGTCAATCCGCTCTATACGCCGCGCGAGCTTGAGATTCAGCTCAAGGACTCGGGCGCCGAGGCGATCATCATCCTCGAGAACTTCGCCCACAACCTCGCGCAGGTGATCACTCACACGAAGATCAGGCACATCCTCGTGGCGAGCATGGGTGACATGCTCGGCCCCATCAAGGGCGCCGTCGTCAATCTGGTCGTTCGATACATCAAGAAGATGGTCCCCGCCTATTCGCTACGTGGCGTCACCTTTTTCAACGACGCCCTGAACGAGGGGCGCGGTCTCAACTTCGTGACGCCGACGATCGGGCCTGACAGCGTTGCGTTCCTGCAATACACGGGCGGCACCACCGGGGTCGCCAAAGGCGCTATCCTGCTTCACCGCAACATGGTGGCCAACACGCTGCAGGTCGATGCCTGGCACATTCCGATCGCGGACAAGGAAGCCGGCCACCAGGCGGTGATGGTGACGGCCCTGCCCCTTTATCATGTGTTCGCGCTGACAGCCTGCTTTCTGCTCGGGATGCGCATGGGCGCCCTCTGCCTGCTGATCCCGAACCCGCGCGACCTGCCGAGTCTCATCAGGGACCTCATCAAATACAATCCCAATCACTTCCCTGCGGTGAACACGCTCTACAACGCCCTGCTGCATCATCCCGGCTTCGACAAGGTCGACTGGAGCCATTTGCGGTCGGCGGTCGGCGGCGGCATGGCCGTGCAGCAGGCCGTGGCGATGGCATGGTTCCAGCGCACCGGCTGCCCGATCATCGAGGGTTATGGCCTCTCGGAGACCTCGCCGGTCCTCACCTGCAACCGCGTCGACAACACCGAGTGGACCGGCACGATCGGGTTGCCGCTGCCGTCCACCGACATCGCGATCCGCGATGACGCCAACAACCATCTTCCGCTCGGCCATCCCGGCGAAATCTGCGCACGCGGACCCCAGCTTATGGCGGGCTATTGGCAGCGCGCCGATGAAACGGCGCTGGTGATGACGCCCGACGGCTATTTCCGGACGGGGGACATCGGCATCATGAACGCCACCGGCCAGGTCACGATCGTCGACCGCAAGAAGGACATGATCGACGTCTCGGGCCTGAAGGTGTACCCGAACGAGGTCGAGGCCGTGATCGCGAGCCATCCGGGCGTCCTGGAGTGCGCCGTCGTCGGCGTTCCCGACGAGCATTCCGGAGAGGCTGTGAAAGCCTATGTGGTGAGAAAGGACCCGAACCTCACCGCACAGGACCTGATCGCGTTCTGCAAAGGCCAGCTCACCGGCTACAAGATTCCGCGGCACATCGAGTTCAGGGCGGAGCTTCCCAAGACCAACGTCGGCAAGATCCTGCGCCGCGTGCTTCGCGACGGACAGGACGCCGCGGCATGACGCGCGCCCTCGCCGGTCCGGCCGACGTCGTGACGTTCTGGCGCACTGCCGGTCCCGAGAAATGGTTCGCCAAGGACGACGCCTTCGACGCCGAGATCACCCGGCGGTTCCTTGCGACCTACGAGGCGGCCGTCGCCGGTGAACTGGCGTCCTGGGAGGACGCGCCCGAGGGCGCGCTCGCGCTCCTCATCACGCTCGACCAGTTCCCGCGCAACATGTTCCGCGGCAGCGCGCGCACCTTCGCGGCCGACCCGCTCGCCCGCGCCGTGGCCGGCCGCGCCATCGCGCGGGGCTTCGACGAGAGCTTCGCGAGCGCCGACCGCCAGTTCTTCTACCTGCCGTTCGAGCACTCGGAGGCGATGGAGGACCAGGAGCGCGCGGTCGCGCTGTTCCGCGCCATGGGCGACGCCGAGGCGCTCAAATGGGCCGCGCTGCATCTCGACATCATCCGGCGCTTCGGCCGCTTTCCGCATCGCAACGTTGCGCTCGGACGCGCGAGCACGCCGGAGGAGGTGGAATTTCTCGCCGGCGGAGGGTTCGGCGGCTAGCGCGCGCCTCTCGATGAGAGGATCCGGAGGGAGCATGACGTATGTGCGGCGGCGCGCCGCGCTTTGCTCGCTCCCCGGATTGCAACCCACGCAATCCAAACGCCGCGGACCGGCTCCGCTGGCGCGGCCCGGCACTCACGTCGGCGGTATCCGATCATGGCTCCGCAGGGCCGGTGCGAGGCCGCACCGCGCCGGAGCATCGCCGCGAGTGTGGCGCGACGGCTGCCGGCGTCGAGGACCACCCCCGATCCTGTGAACTGTGCGGACAACGCGCCGCCCGCCGCACCATGGTGAACGAGGTTTCTGCGGCCGGCCCAAGACAACGTTAAGCGCCCCCTGCTACCCCTTGCCGCGGACGACGGAGGGCTTTTCTCGGTGTCGGTCACGGACTGGTTCGGGGCACGTCGATCGGCCGCGCCGCTCGTGCGCGCGGTGCGCGCGTGGCTGTCCGATTCCAGCCACCATTCGCTGGCGCAGCGCGTCGCGGGCGCCGCCTTCGCCATCCGCGTCGCCAGCGCCGGCATCGCCTACGTCTCGCAGATCGTGCTCGCGCGCTGGATGGGCGCGCACGAGTTCGGCATCTACGTCTATGTCTGGACCTGGGCGCTGCTGCTTGGCGGCATCGCCGACGCCGGGCTCGCCAACGCGGCGCAGCGCTTCATTCCCGAATATGCCGAGCGCGGCGACCTGGCGCGCCTGCGCGGCTATATCTTCGGCAGCCGCTGGCTGGCGACGGGCCTCGCCACCGGCCTCGCGGCCCTCGCCGCGCTCGCGATCCTCCTCGGGGCGCCGCTCATCGACAGCCCCGCCGTCCTCCCGCTCTATCTCGCCTGCCTGTGCCTGCCGGTCTACGCACTTTCGAGCGTGCAGGACGGCATCGCGCGCTGCTACAACTGGACCGCCATCGGCCTGATGCCGACCTTCGTGATCCGGCCGGTGCTGATGCTCGTCTTCATGGGTCTCGCCTATCTCGCCGGCTTCCCGACCAGCGCCACCACCGCCGTGGTCTGTACCGCGATCGCCTACTGGCTGATCACGCTCCTGCAGATGGTTGCGCTCGAGCGCCGCCTCGCGCACGCCGTCGCGCCGGGCGCGCGCAGCTACGCGGTCAAGACCTGGCTCGCGACCTCGCTGCCGATCATCACGGTGATCGGCTTCTACGTCATGCTGACCTACGTCGACGTGATCGTGCTGCGGATCTTCGAGCCGCCGACGACCGTCGCCTATTATCACGCCGCGACCAAGACGCTGGCGCTGGTCGCCTTCATCTATTTCTCGGTCTCGGCCGCGACCGCCCACCGCTTCAGCGAATATCACGCGGCCGGCGACCACGACCGCCTCGCGGCCTTCGTCGCGAGCGCCGTGCGCTGGACCTTCTGGCCCTCGCTCGCCCTTCTGATCGTCCTGCTCGCGCTCGGCCGTCCGCTGCTGATGCTGTTCGGCCCCGACTTCGCCGCCGCCTATCCGCTGATGTTCCTGATCGCGCCCGGCCTGCTGGCGCGCGCCGCGGTCGGCCCGTCCGAGCGGCTCTTGAGCATGCTCGGGCAGCAGCGCGCCTGCGCGCTCGCCTATGCCGCCGCCTTCGCCTTCAACCTGATCGCCTGCCTCGCGCTCATCCCCGTGTTCGGCGCGGCCGGCGCCGCCAGCGCCACCTCGCTGGCGCTGATCGTGGAATCGGCGCTGCTGTTCATCATCGTCAAGCGGCGCCTCGCCGTGCACGCCTTCATCTGGCGGCGGTCAGGCGCGCTCGCGTAGCAGCCGCCGGATCACCTTGCCCGTCGTCGTCATCGGCAGGTCGTCGATGAAGGCGATCTCGCGCGGATATTCGTGCGCGGAGAGGCGCGTCTTCACGTAGTCCTGGATCTCGGCCGCCAGCGCATCGGACGGTGCGATGCCGCTCATCGGCACGATGAACGCCTTCACGATCTCGGTGCGCACGGGATCGGGCTTGCCGACCACGGCGGCGAGCGCGACGGCGGGATGGCCGATCAGGCAGTCCTCGATCTCGCCCGGCCCAATGCGATAGCCCGCCGAGGTGATGACGTCGTCGTCGCGGCCGACGAAGGAGATGTAGCCGTCCTCGTCCACGACGCCCTGGTCGCCCGTCGTCATCCAGTCGCCGATGAACTTGTCGCGCGTGGCGTCGTCGCGGTTCCAGTATGTCAGGAACATCACCGGGTCGGGACGCTCGACCGCGACCTGGCCGAGCTCGCCCGGCGCGCAGACCGTACCGTCGCGCCGGATCACCGCGACGCGGTGCCCGGGGATCGGCCTGCCGATGGCGCCGGCCTTGCTCACGCCGATGGCGGCGCAGGAGCCGAGCACCTTGTTGCACTCGGTCTGGCCGTAGAACTCGTTGATGGTGAGGCCGAGGGCGGAGCGGCCCCATTCGTAGGTCTCCGCGCCGAGCGCCTCGCCGCCCGACCCGACCGTGCGCAGCGCGAGGGCGTGGCGGCCGCGCGGCGTCTCGGCCGCGCGCAGCATGCGCAGCGCGGTCGGCGGAATGAACGCGTTGCGCACGCCGGCCCGCGCCATCAGCGCGAACGTCTGCTCGGGATCGAAGCGCTCGAACTTCCGCGCCACCACCGGCACGCCGTAATAGAGGCCGGGCAGCAGCACGTTGAGGAGGCCGCCGGCCCAGGCCCAGTCGGCCGGGGTCCATATGCAATCGCCCGCCTGCGGGAAGAACTCGTGCACGTATTCGACGCCCGGCAGATGGCCGAGCAGCACGCGGTGCGGCTCGAGCGCGCCCTTGGGCGGGCCGGTCGTGCCCGACGTGTAGATCATCATCGCAGGATCGTCGGCGAGGGTCGCGGCCGGGGCGAACGCATCGGAGCCGCGCGCGATGGTGCCCGCGAAGTCGAGCGCGCCCTCGCCCGCCCCATCGAGCGAGAGCACGAGCGACAGATCGGGCAGCGCATCGCGCAGGCCGGCGACTTTCGCCAAGCCTTGCGCGTTGGTGACCAGCGCCTTCGCGCCGGCGTCCTTCAGGCGGTAGGAGATCGCATCGACGCCGAACAGGATCGCGAGCGGCAGCGCGACCGCGCCGAGCTTGTAGATCGCGATGTGGATGGCGGCAACTTCCGGCATCTGCGGCAGCAGCAGCGCGACGCGGTCGCCGCGCCCGACGCCGTGCGCCGCGAGCGTATTGGCGAGGCGGTTGGAGGTCTCGCGCAGCCAGCCGTAGCTGACCGGGTCCAGCCCGCCGTCGGGACGGGCATGCAGGATCGCCGTGCGGTCCGGCTCGCGCGCGGCCCAGGCGTCGCACACGGCGGCGCCGATGTTGAAGGCGAGCGGGATCCGCCAGCGGAACTGCTCGTACAGAGTCGCGTAGTCGCGGGCGCTCGGGAGCACGTGGGGGGCAAAGGTCATGCGGCAGGGAGTTTAGGTCGCGGGGCGTGCCGGGCCAATGGCGGAACGAGGGGCGGCACCCACCACCCTCTTGAAAAGTCAGGGTTGTTTTTCTATCTCCCCGCCACCGGGGCGCCCCGCCGCGCGGGGCCCGGAACCCTTTGTATCCATATGCTCGAACGGGATGTGGCTATGAAGATCGACCAAGCCAAAATCCAAGACGCCAAAATACAAGACCCCAAAATCGAGGACGCTCTGGACCTCGACGTTTTGCTCCATCCGGCCCGCGCCTTCGCTCACCCGCGCGAGGTCGTGGCCGATGCCGACCTCACCACCAACGAGAAGCGCGCGATCCTCGCCTCCTGGGCCTCGGACGCCTGCGCCATCGAGGCGGCGCCGGCGCTGCGCCAGTCGCCGGCAGGCCCGCCGGTCACCTTCGACGAGATCATGGAGGCGTTGCGCGAACTCGACGCGCAGGTGCGCCGCGCGGACGCGCCGCCGCACTACCGGCAGGTGGTCGGACACGGTCTGCGCCGGCCGCGCCGCCGCCGCGACGGCGAAGGCGGAGCGCCGCAGCCGTCGATGCCGTGAGGTGATGCGAGTCGACGCGGGCGCGCAGGCGTTTCACCGCAGTTCTTGACCCCCCTCACCCGCCGCGCTGCGCGCGGCGACCTCTCCCCACCGGGGAGAGGTGGGCAAGTGGCCAAGCTGTACGTCTCATCGATGGAGGAAATCGCGGCGCTTAAGTGAGCACGAGGTTGCAACACGGCAGGGCCCCACCTC
>DATMFF010000015.1:0-90706 GCA_035556735.1 Xanthobacteraceae bacterium
ATATAGGCTTCCTGCTCGTGATAGCGCGCGTTGAGGATGGCGAAGACCCGCGCCTTCGAGGCGCCCTCGTCGCCGGTATAGAGCTTGGCGAAAGCGTTCGGATCGGAGAAGTCGTGCTGCTCCCAGCCTTCCTGGCGCAGCATCTCGGCGAGCTGCTCGGACTTCTCGATCGACGTGGTGCCGACCAGCACCGGCTGGCCCCGCGCCTTGCAGTCCTCGATCAGCGCGACGATGGCGCGATATTTCTCGACCGTGGTGCGGTAGACCTCGTCGTCGTCGTCGATGCGCGCGAGCGGCATGTTGGTCGGCACTTCGAGCACTTCGAGGCCGTAGATGTCCATGAACTCGTCGGCTTCCGTCAGCGCCGTGCCGGTCATGCCGGCGAGCTTGTCGTACATGCGGAAGTAGTTCTGGAACGTGATCGAGGCGAGCGTCTGGTTTTCCGGCTGGATCGGCTGATGCTCTTTCGTCTCGAGCGCCTGGTGCAAGCCTTCCGAATAGCGGCGGCCCGGCATCATGCGGCCGGTGAACTCGTCGATGATGACGACCTCGCCGTTGCGCACGATGTAGTCCTTGTCGCGCTGGAACAGCTTGTGCGCGCGCAGCGCCTGGTTGACGTGGTGGACGGTCGAGACGTTCTCGACGTCGTAGAGCGAGTCGCCCTTGAGCAGACCCGCGTCGCGCAGCATGGATTCCATCTTCTCCATGCCGGCTTCCGACAGCGTCACCGTGCGCTGCTTCTCGTCGAGCTCGTAATCCGCCTTGTCGATCTTCGGGATGAAGGCGTCGATGGTGTTGTAGAACTCCGAGCGGTCGTCGAGCGGGCCGGAGATGATCAGCGGCGTGCGCGCCTCGTCGATCAGGATCGAGTCGACCTCGTCGACGATCGCGAAGGTGTGCCCGCGCTGGACCATGTCCTCCATGCGGTACTTCATGTTGTCGCGCAGGTAGTCGAAGCCGAGCTCGTTGTTGGTGGCGTAGGTCACGTCGCAGTCGTAGGCGGCCTTGCGCTGCTCGTCGTCGAGGCCGTGCACGATGATGCCGACGGTGAGACCGAGGAACTTGTAGATCTGGCCCATCCACTCGGCGTCGCGCTTGGCGAGGTAGTCATTGACCGTGACGACGTGGACGCCGCGTCCGGAGAGCGCGTTGAGGTAGACCGGGAGCGTGGCGACCAGGGTCTTGCCTTCGCCGGTCTTCATCTCGGCGATGCGGCCCTCGTGCAGGACCATGCCGCCGATGAGCTGGACGTCGAAATGGCGCTGGCCGAGGGTGCGCTTGGCGGCCTCGCGCACGGTGGCGAAGGCCGGCACCAGGAGGTCGTCGAGCGACTTGCCCTCTTCGATCTCCTTGCGGAACTGCTGGGTGCGCGCCCGCAGTTCGTCGTCGCTAAGCTTCTCGACCTCGCTCTCGAGCGCGTTGATCTGTGCAACGCGCGGGAGGTAGGCCTTGATGCGGCGCTCGTTCGACGAGCCAAACAGCTTTCGCGCCACGGCGCCGAGCATGCGGGAACCCTTTCTTCAACGAATTCAGCCGCCGGGAGGGATGCGCGGCTCGGCCCAATCGGTCCGATATTGCGGCGATTTTCGGGCTCCTGGGAAACGCAAGGTCAATGCCCCGGCGACCGGCAGTAATTCAGAGATATGAGGGGGTTGTGACCTTGTCAATCGGCGCGGCTGAGGCCTTATCGCGCCTCGCTTTTCCGCGTCCGTCGACGGCCGTGCGTTTCGCGCCGTCGTCGATCCGGATCGCGATCGCGCCATCCTGCGCGCGGCCCGCGCCCCGCGCCTCGCCGCCGTCAACCCGCGCTGCTTGTATTCGTGCATGACGCGCTTCATCGTCGATCGCCGCGCCGGCGATTGTCTCGCCATGCCGGTCACCGCCATGTGATCATCCCCGCACCACCAACGACATCAATCCGACGCTTGTTCCGCGCACAGGCGGATCGCGACGGCAATCTGCCGTTGCCAATGCGCTGCGTTTGCGCGACTGTCCGGCCGACTGCGGGGCCGGTACAAATTTAGGATATGCGTCATGACGCTTTTGACAGGTCGTTCCGGGCTCCGGCCGGCGGTGCGGCTTAGCCTTTTCGCGATGGGGCTGCTGGCCGCCGCGGCCGTGCCGGCCCTGGCCCAGGCGCCCGATCCGGTGCTTGCCAAGGTCAACGGCGCGGAGATCCGCCAGAGCGATCTTGCCGTGGCCGACGAGGAGATCGGCGGCAGCCTCCCGCAGGGGCTGACGCCCGACGCCAAGCGCGAGTACCTCATCACCTATCTCATCGACATGGTGCTGGTCGCCCAGGACGCCGAGGTCCAGGGCATGAGCGCGACCGACGACTTCAAGCGCCGCTTCGCGATGATGCGCAACAAGGTGCTGATGGAACTACTGCTGCGCGACCAGGCCCGCAAGTCGGTGACCGACGAGGCCATGCACAAGGTCTATGACGAGGCCGTCAAGCAGATGGCCAGCGAGGAGGAGGTGCGCGCCCGCCACATCCTCGTCGAGAAGGAAGACGAGGCCAAGAAGATCGCCGCCGACGCCAAGAAGGGCGCCGACTTCGCCGAGCTCGCCAAGAAGAACTCGAAGGAGCCCGGGGCCGAGCAGAGCGGCGGCGACCTCGGCTATTTCACCAAGGAGCAGATGGTCCCCGAATTCGCCGAAGCGGCGTTCAAGCTCGACAAGGGCAAGATCTCCGACCCGGTGAAGACCCAGTTCGGCTGGCACGTGATCAAGGTCGAGGACAAGCGCAAGAAGCCCGCACCCACCTACGACCAGGTCAAGAGCCAGCTCGAGAGCTTCGTCGCGCGCAAGGCACAGACCGAACTCGTGACCAAGCTGCGCACCGCCGCCAAGATCGAGCGGATGACGCCGCCGCCGGCGGCACAGCCCGCGCCCGGCACGCCGGCGCAGCCGCCCGCGTCCGGCGCCAAGCCGAAGTAGGGCAGCCGGGACGGCTGCCAGCCGCTGTCCCACCCACCGCACGCGTGAACAAGCGTGCGCCGCCTCTCCCCGCGACCGGGGAGAGGTGATAAGAGCGCTGCGTCCAGTCACAGGCCGCAGCCCTCATGTCCTCGCACGTCTCGCCGCTCGCCCCGACCTTTGTTCCCGACATGCCGCCGATCGCGGGGGTGCGGCTCGCCACCGGCGCGGCCGGCATCAAGTATGCCGGACGCACCGACGTGCTGCTGGCGCTCTTCAACGAGGGCACGGCGGTGGCCGGCGTGCTGACGCGCTCGAAATGCCCGTCCGCTCCCGTCGACTGGTGCCGCGCGAAGCTCAAGCGCGGCAAGGCGCGCGCGCTGGTGGTCAACTCGGGCAACGCCAACGCCTTCACCGGGAAGACCGGGCGCGAGGCGGCGCAGTTCACCGCCAGGCTCGCTGCCAAGGCCGCCGGCTGCTCCCCCGACGAGGTGTTCCTCGCCTCCACCGGCGTGATCGGCGAACCGCTCAAGGCGCAGGCCTTCGCGGGCGTCATGGACGGCCTCGTGGCCGAGGCGGCCCCCGAACAATGGTCCGCGGCGGCCCGCGCGATCATGACCACGGACACCTTTCCCAAGGTGGCGACCGCCACGGCGAAGCTTGGCCGCACCAGCGTCACCATCAACGGCATCGCCAAGGGCGCCGGCATGATCGCGCCCGACATGGCGACCATGCTCGCGTTCGTCTTCACCGATGCGCCGCTCTCGCCGTCCGCCCTCGCCGGCCTGCTCAAGGTCCATGTCGACGACACGTTCAACGCCGTCACGGTCGATGGCGACACCTCCACCTCCGACACGCTGCTCGCCTTCGCCACCGGCGCGGCGGCGGCGCGCGGCGCGCCGAAGATCACGCGCGCGGCCGATCCGCGCCTGAAAGCCTTCGCCAAGGCGTTCCGCGCCGTGCTCGCCGATCTTGCCGAGCAGATCGCGCGCGACGGCGAGGGCGCGCGCAAGCTCGTCGAGGTGATCGTCGAGGGTGCGGTGTCGAAGGCCTCGGCCCGGCGCATCGCGCGCTCGATCGCCAACTCGCCGCTGGTGAAGACCGCGATCGCCGGCGAGGACGCCAACTGGGGCCGCGTGGTCATGGCGGTCGGCAAGGCCGGCGAGCCGGCCGATCGCGACAAGCTCGCGATCTGGTTCGGCGGCATCCGCGTCGCGCACAAGGGCGCGCGCGATCCGTCCTATGACGAGGCGACGGTCTCGCAAGCGATGAAGAAGCCTGAGATCACGCTCAAGGTCGCGCTCGGGCTCGGCAAGGGGCGCGACCGCATCCTCACCTGCGACCTCACCAAGGAATACGTCGCCATCAACGGCGACTACCGCTCGTGATGCGCGGCGCGTCTGCGCTACGGAGCAGCCCGTGAAGCTCGTGCTCGTCGCCGCCTGCGCGCTGATCGACGCGGATGGCCGCGTGCTGATCGCGCGCCGCCCCGAGGGGCGCCCGATGGCCGGCCTGTGGGAATTTCCCGGCGGCAAGGTCGAAGGCACGGAACGGCTGGAGGAAACGCTGATCCGCGAGCTGCGCGAGGAGCTCGGCATCAGCGTGAAGGAGGATTGTCTCGCGCCCCTCACCTTCGCGAGCCACACCTACCCGGATTTCCAATTGCTGATGCCGCTCTACGTCTGCCGCCGCTGGGAAGGCACGGTCACGCCGCTCGAAGGCCAGCAGCTCGCCTGGGTGCGCCCCAACAGGCTGCGCGACTATCCGATGCCGCCGGCGGACGTCCCGCTGATCTCGCACCTGACGACGCTGCTTTAGAGCATCGTTCGGGCGATATGCCGAGCTGCTCGGCGGAGAGGTCTGCGCCCCCCTCACCCGCCGCGCTATGCGCGGCGACCTCTCCCCGACGGGGAGAGGTGGGCGCCGTGCCGTGTTGCCAGTCTGATGCTCATTGCCACAGCAGCAGGAGCAGGCTCACGGCGCGCTTGGACCGATCTGAAAGCACGGCAGCGCCGCAGGTGCACCTCTCCCCGCCGGGGAGAGGTCGGCGTGCGCAGCACGCCGGGTGAGGGGGAGCCAGGGTTTGCGCTGGTCACGATCACCGCCCCGGCTTCTCGCCCGTCGGAAGCTCGCGCGTGCCGAGCGCATCGGCGAGCCGGGTCTTGGCGGAGCCAGGCGCGAGCGGCGTCTGCTGGCTCTCGTGCGGGGCCCAGCCCGACAGCCACACGATGTCGAAGGTGGCGCGCACGCGCCCGTCCGCGTCGGCGAAGCGCTCCGCGTAGACCTGCGTCGTCCGCAGGAAGGTCTCGCGCCGCAGCGGCACGCGCCGCCGCTCCGCGAGCGGGTTGGTCGCGCCCATGCGGCGCAGGTCATACATCAGGTCGACCGCGGAGGCATAGCGCACGGTGATGCGATCGACATCGACCACCGGCAGCGCGAAGCCCGCGCGCTGCAGCAGCGCGCCCGCCTCGCGCACGGCGACGAACGGCGCCACGCGCGGCGAGACGCCGCCTTCGGTTGTGGCCTCCGCCACGAAAAAGCTCTCGCGCAACTCGGTGAGGGTGTCCCCGCCCAGCATCGCGGCGAGGAACAACCCGTCCGGTTTGAGCACGCGGCGGATCTGGACGAGCGTGCCGGGCAGGTCGTTGACCGCCTGCAGCGCGAGCGCCGACACCACGAGATCGAGGCTCGCGTCCCTGAACGGCAGCGCCTCCTCGTCGGCGACGACATCGTCGGCGTCCGCCCCGCCGCCTTGCACACCGGCGCGGATCACGCGCCCGACCGCCTCGTTGCGGCCGATCCGGCTGCGCACCGCCGCCGTCGGCGTGCCCAGGTCCAGCGCCAGCGGAAACTGGCGCAGCACCGCGCCGAGCCGATCGGCGAGATCGTCCGCGACGCGGTCGATCAGGAATGTCGCCGGCGTGAGCGCGCGCGCGCGGCGCGCATGGGCGCGCAGCAGCGGGCGGTCGAAGATCACGGGCGTTGTCGCCATTCGTGGACTGTTTCCTTCTCGGAGCAACGGCTAACCTAATCCCATGACCCCGGGCATGCACGCCAAAGCCTTGAGCGGACGCCTGATCGCCGGCGTGCGCGCGCTCGCCGGCATGGCGCTCGATTCGGCATTGCCGCCGCTCTGCCCGGGCTGCCGCGAGCTCGTCGCCGACCACGGCGGCCTGTGCGCCGCCTGCTGGAGCCGCATCTCCTTCATCTCGCGCCCCTATTGCGAGCGGCTCGGCATCCCCTTCGCGTTCGATCCCGGCCCCGGCGTGCTCTCGCTCGAAGCCATCGCCGATCCGCCCGCCTACGGCCGCGCCCGCGCCGCCGTGCGCTACGACGATGTCGCACGCGACCTCGTGCATGCCTTCAAGTATGGCGACCGCACCGACCTCGCACCCCGCCTCGGCGGCTGGATCGCCCAGGCCGGTGCGGAATTGCTGGCGGACGCCGACGCGCTCGTGCCGGTGCCGTTGCACTGGCGGCGGCAATGGGCCCGCCGCTTCAACCAGGCGGCGGCGCTGGCGCGCACGGTCTCCGAGATCAGCGGCGTGCCGGTGATCGACGACGCGCTCGGGCGCATCCGCGCGACGCGCCAGCAGGTCGGGCTCACCCAGGCCGAGCGCGCCGCCAACATCCAGGGCGCCTTCGCGGTCTCGCCCGCCGGCAAGGCCGCCATCCGCGGCAAGCGGCTGATCCTGGTAGATGACGTTCTGACGTCCGGCGCGACGGTCGACACCTGCGCCCGGGTGTTGCTGCGGTCAGGGGCCCTTAACGTCGACGTGCTGGTATTCGCGCGGGTTGTCCAGGCGGTCCGCAGCCCCATATAGTGTTCAACTCGTTAAGGATTTCGCGCGCACCATGCCCAACGTCGAACTCTATACGACCCCGAGTTGCCCCTATTGCCATGCGGCCAAGGATCTGCTCCGCCGCAAGGGTGTGAAATTCAACGAAATCAATGTGATGGGCGATCCGGCCAAGCGTCAGGAAATGGTCGCGCGCGCGGGCGGCCGGATGACCGTGCCGCAGATCTTCATCGGCCAGACCCACGTCGGCGGCTGCGACGACCTCTACGACCTCGACCACGAGGGCAAGCTCGACCCGCTTCTGGCCACCGCGTGAGGCGGACATGACCGCATCCACCGGCAGCACGGCGACCTTCCGCGTCGGCCTCGTCCAGATGCGCTCCGGGCGCACGCCCGCCGCCAACCTCGACGCGGCCGCAAAGCTGATCCGCGAGGCGAAGGCCGGCGGCGCCGACTACGTCCAGACGCCCGAAATGACCAACCTGTGCGAGCGTTCGCGCGCCGACATGCTCGCCGCGATCACTCCCGAGGCTCAGGACCCGACCCTCGCCGCGCTGCGCGAGCTCGCGCGCTCGCTCGCGGTCTGGCTGCACGTCGGCTCGCTCGCCATCAAGCTGCCGGGAGAGCGCGCCGCCAACCGCGCCTTCCTGATCCGTCCCAATGGCGAGATCGCCGCGCGCTACGACAAGATCCACATGTTCGACGTCGACCTGCCCGGCGGCGAGAGCTATCGCGAGTCGCGCAGCTACAGCGCCGGCGAGACCGCCGTTCTCGCCGACCTGCCGTGGGGCCGGCTCGGGCTTTCGGTCTGCTACGACCTGCGCTTTCCCGCGCTCTATCGCGCCCTGGCGGAAGCCGGCGCGTCGTTCCTGGCGATCCCGTCCGCCTTCACGCGCCAGACCGGCGAGGCGCACTGGCACGTGCTCATGCGCGCGCGCGCCATCGAGAACGGCTGCTTCGTGTTCGCCGCCGCGCAGGGCGGCAAGCATGAGGACGGCCGCGAAACCTTCGGCCATTCGCTGGTGGTCGATCCGTGGGGCCGCGTGCTTGCCGAGGGCGGCACCGAGCCGGGCGTGATCTACGCCGACATCGACCCTGCGCAGGTCGCCGCGGTGCGCGGACGCATCCCCTCGCTCGAGCACGGCCGCAGATTCGAGCTCGTCGCCCCGAACGCGGAGCCCGCGCACCTTCACGCTGTGGAGGGCGCGCCATGATCAAGTACGCCCTCGTCTGCGGCAAAGGCCACGCGTTCGAAAGCTGGTTCCCGGATTCGGCCTCCTACGACAAGCAGGTCAAGAAGAAGCTCGTCGCCTGCCCGCTGTGCAACAGCACCAAGGTCGAGAAGGCGATCATGGCCCCACGCCTCTCGCGCGGACGCACGCGTGGCGGGCCGCGCGACGACGCGCCCGCGGCCGCGCCCGTGCCGGCCACGGCGCCGGTCGCGATGGTGCCGCCGCAGGAAGCCGAGTTCCGCAAGAAGCTGCGCGAACTGCGCGACCACCTCGTCAAGAACGCCGAGGACGTCGGCGCGCGGTTTCCCGAAGAGGCGCGCAAGATGCATTACGGCGAGATCGAGCACCGCTCGATCTATGGCGAGGCCTCGGCCGAGGAAGCCGAAAAGATGCTGGAGGAAGGCATCGAGTTCCATCCGATCCCAGTGCTGCCCGAGGACCGGAATTGATGAGCGCAGGTGCGCTCTCGTCCTGGCCGACATCCTGGCTCACCTGGGCGCTTCTGTCCGCCGTCTTTGCCGCCCTCACGGCGATCTTCGCCAAGGTCGGAGTGGAGAACGTCAATTCGGACTTCGCCACATTCATCCGCACGATCGTCATCCTGTTCTGCCTTGCCGCGTTTCTGGGCGCGACCGGCCGGTTCCAGCCGCCTGCCTCCGTCTCGTCGAAGACATACCTGTTCCTGATCTTGTCAGGCCTCGCCACCGGCGCCTCGTGGGTTTGCTACTTCCGTGCGTTGAAGATCGGCGAGGCCGCGAAAGTGGCTCCCATCGACAAGCTCAGCGTCGTACTGGTGGCCCTCTTCGCCGTGGTGTTCCTCGGCGAGCGGCCCTCGACGCAGGATTGGATCGGCATCGTGTTGATCGCGGCGGGCGCCGTGACGATCGCCTACAAACCCTGATCTTCGTCACATGCCGCCGGCGTATTGCGCGGATTGTTCCGCGCTCAGAGATGCCGCGTCTCGTCGGGCTCGGTCCACCAGGCATTGTCCCGGCCGTTCGCATATCGGACCGGCGCGGCGACGAGTTCGGCCGGCGTTGCGTCGTCGAGCGTGGCGAGCGCGATGGAGACGAAGGCGCCGCCGATCTCCTCGACATAGCCGCGGCCGAACGGGCGCACGCCGCAATGCCGGCAGAACAGGTGGTGTCCGCTGCGCGTGCCGAACTGATAGTCGCTCAGCGCGTCCTCGCCGGCGGTGAGGCGGAACGCGTCCGGCTTGACCAGGGCGCTCCAGCTCCGCGTCTTCGTGCAGATCGAGCAGTTGCAGCGGCCGGTTCCGGCCGAAAGATCGATGTCCGCTTCATAGCGCACCGCGCCGCAGTGGCAGCTTCCCTTGTAGGTCTTGAGCATCGTTGGTCCCCGATTGCAGTCGATGCGGGACCCTACTGCCACCCTGTTGCCACCATGCTGTCAGCATGCGACGCTGATACTCGCCGCCATGCGCCGGGCCGACCGTCTGTTCCAGATCATCCAGATCCTGCGCCGCTCGAACCGGCCGGTGACCGCCGCTGTGCTTGCGGCCGAGCTCGAGACGTCCAGGCGTTCCGTCTATCGCGACATCGCCGCGCTGATCGGACAACGCGTGCCGGTGCGCGGCGAGGCCGGCATCGGCTACGTGCTCGAGGGTGGGTTCGATCTGCCGCCCCTCATGCTGACCTCGGACGAGGTTGAAGCCGCGGTGCTGGGGGCCCAATGGGTGGCAGGCCACGCAGACGAGAGCCTCGCGCGCGCCGCGCGCGACCTGATCGCGAAGATCGCCGCCACGGTTCCGGAGAAACTGCGACCGCTGACGCTCGACCCCGCCGCACGCACGACGCCAGGCTGGAAGATCCCGCGCGACGGGCTCGACGTGGCGCAGGCGCGTGCCTGGATCCACGCGGGCCGCAAGATCGCGATCGTCTATCGGGACGGCAAGGAGCGCGAGAGCGAGCGCGTGATCTGGCCGGTGCTGATCGGATACCTCGACGCGGCGCGCGTGCTGATCGGCTGGTGCGAGTTGCGCGAGGACTTCCGCAGCTTCCGGCTGGACCGCGTCACCCGCGCCACCTTCCTGCACGAGCGCTTTCCGGGGCGGCCCGCCGCTTTGCGAGCCAAGTGGCTCGCGACCTTGCCGCGCCAGTAGCCCGCGCCGCGAGGTCCCATCTGACCCCGATCCTGCACGAGGATCGGAACCGACGTTCCGACTCGGTCGATCGAAGAGCGGCTTCACCTTCGCACGACATTGCGTGTGGCCGCTCACGCAGGCGGTGGACAGGTCTCCGGTCAGGCCTTTGGAGCCCGCTTGCTTTTGGCTGGGTGAATGGTTTCGCCCCGGGCGAGCATGTCTACAAACTCGCAAATTCGCTTCTTGCGCGTTTCGGGGCGCTTGGCATCGTTCACGCGATAGACGAAGGCGTACCTGTTGGCACGGTCGAGCGTCGCAAACGCTCGTTCCGCCTTCGCATTTGCGGCCAGTGCAGCCAGGAAATCGGACGGGGGTTCGGCTTTGCCCTGGGATTGATACGCCGCGCCCCAGCGACCATCGGCCTTGGCCTTGACGACCTCGCGCAGCCCGGCAGGCTGCATGCGCGCTTCGCGAATGAGACGCTCCGCCGTATCCCGGTTGTTTGCGGACCATCGGCTCGCGCTTCGCCGCGGCGTCATTCTCACCAAATAGTAATGCTCATCAAACTTCCCAAGCTGACCATCGATCCATCCGTGACATAAAGCGGCTTCGACGGCCTGCGCCTTGGTGATGGTTGCTTCTGGCGCGCCGGCTTTAGCGAGCTTGAGCCAAAAGCCGCTCTCGCTGCCCTCGTGCGCAGCCAGATAGGCTTCGAGGGATGGCAGGTCCGCAAATGATATGATTGGACCCTTCACATTGGTCATGCATCCTCCTCACGGGCGTTAAACGATCCCCATGGATAGGGGCCGTTCCGCGCCGGTATGGCCAGCATGCGGACTAATACGCCCACAGCAGCAGCACGACCCCCGCGACGATCAGCACGATGCCGAGCGCTTCGCGCGGGCTCGTCGGCTGCTTGAACACGAAGCGCGACACCGCCTGGGCGAACAGCACCTCGACCAGCGCGAGCGTGCGCACGCTCGCGGCCGTCGCGATGGCGAAGCCGAGGTACCAGAACTGCGAGGCGAAGGCGCCCATGAAGCCCGCGAACAGCGACGGCCGCCAGGCGCGGAAGATCGCGAGCAGCACCGCGGGCGCGCGCACATAAAGATAGAGCGTGAGCAGCGCGGACTGCAGCGCGAGGCCGACCACCAGCGTGAAGCTCGCGGTCATCACGAAGCTCGGATCGTCCACGCGCAGGATCGCACCGCGGAAGCCGATGGCGGAGAGGCCGAACAGCGCGGCCGAGCCGAGGCCGAGCAGCGTCGGCTTCCATCCGCCGGCCATCGCGCCGGGCTTGACCGACATCAGCACCACGCCCGCGGTCGCGATCCCGATGGCGAGCGCCATGGGCAGCGTCACGGGATCGCCCAGGAGCACGAGGCCGAACAGCGCGACCTGCACCGGCTCGGTCTTGGTGTAGGCGATGGTGACGACGAACGAGCGCTCGCCCATGGCGGCAAGCATCAGCGCGGTCGCGGCGAACTGCGTCACCGCGCCCTCGAACACCCATAGCCAGTAGCTCGCCGCCGGCCACGGCGGTACGCGCCCGTGCGCCGCGATCACCAGCAGCAGGAAGAGCGCGGCGAAGGGAAAGCCGAACAGGAAGCGCACGTGGGTCGCGCCGACCGTGCCGAGCGTGGCGGTGAGCGAGCGCTGGGTGGCGTTGCGCACGGTCTGCGCCGCGGCGGCGATGACGGTGAACACCGCCCAGAGCCAGGGTGCGACGAGCATGCTCAGCCGGTCCGCTTTGCCGTCACCATGTAGTTCACGTCCATGTCGGACGTGAGCTGCCAGCGGTCGGCCAGCGGATTGTACATCACGCCGCTCTCGCGGCCGATGCGCATGCCCGCGAGCTCCAGCGCGATCTCGAGCTCGTTGGGCGTCACGAACTTGTCCCAGCGGTGGGTGCCGCGCGGCAGCCAGCCGAGCACGTATTCCGCGCCGACGATCGCCAGCGCAAAGCTCTTGAGCGTGCGGTTGAGCGTGGCGACGATCATCAGCCCGTCGGGCTTCACCATCTGCGCGCAGCGCTTGATGAAGAGCTGCACGTCGGCGACGTGCTCGACGACCTCCATCGCCAGCACGATGTCGAAGCGCTCGCCGGCATCGGCCAGCGCTTCGGCCGTGGTCGCGCGATAGTCGACCGCAAGCCCGCTCTCGGCGGCGTGCAGGCGGGCCACCTCGATGTTGGTCTGCGACGGATCGGCGCCGACGACCTGCGCGCCCAGGCGCGCCAGCGGCTCGCTCAAGAGCCCGCCGCCGCAGCCGATGTCGAGGAGGCGCAGGCCCGCGAGGCAGTCGAGATGCCGCGTGTCGCGTCCGAACGTCTCACAGGCGGCGTCGCGGACATAGGCGAGCCGCACCGGATTGAACTTGTGCAGCACCGCCATCTTGCCGCGCGGATCCCACCATTGCGCGGCCAGCGCGGAGAAGCGCGCGACTTCGGACTCGTCTACGGTGGATGCTTGCGGCATGCTGGCATCATTCCTACTGCCGCCCGCGCTCGTCGGCAAGGAACCTCGTGTCCCGATTCCGGCATTCGCAAGACTTTGCAGCGCGCCCTGACGCGAACGTCGGAACCAAAAGGGACACTGGCGGATATATGATCTTCTGGCGTCGTTTCGTTCTGACGTACGACGCCAGCCTATGCATGCGTTCCCTGCTCACGGAGGACGGATCATGCCTCGCCTCTCCCACGGCCGCGCGGGCGAAGAAACTCTCGTGACGTCCGGCGCGGTCGAACGGCATTTCACCAGCCTCAAGCAGGTGCGCGAGGCGGCCGCCACGTGCCAGCGCTGCCCGCTCTATCGCAACGCCACCCAGACGGTGTTCGGGGAAGGCCCGGCACATGCGCCGGTCGTGTTCATCGGCGAGCAGCCGGGCGACCAGGAGGACATCCAGGGCAAGCCCTTCGTCGGCCCGGCCGGCCGCATGCTCGATCGCGCGCTCGAGGAGGCCGGCATCGACCGCAAGCGCGTCTACGTGACCAATGCGGTCAAGCACTTCAAGTTCGAGCAGACGCGGGGCAAGCGCCGCCTGCACAAGAAGCCCAATGCCTACGAGATCGAGCGCTGCAACTGGTGGCTCGACAAGGAACTCGACCTGATCGCGCCGAAACTGGCGGTGGCGCTGGGCACGACGGCCGCCCGCGCCCTGCTCGGCCGCGCCGTCACGATCTCCCGGGTGCGCGGCGATTTCCTGCCGCTGCCGGCGCACGGCGCGCTGGAGGGCTTCGTCACGGTGCACCCCTCGGCGCTGCTGCGCGCCCCCGACGAGGAGACCCGCCACCGGGAATACGCCCGTTTCCTCACCGACATGCGCGCCATCGCCCGCCACATCCCGGACGTGCGGGCTTAACCCTTTTTCCGGGCCGCCGGCCGCCCTGGACAAACGTCGCAGGGCTTACGGTTGCAGGGCAAATCCGCCCCCGCTATGGAATAGCCGCCATTTCTGGCCCAGAGTTCCGAGAATACCCCACCATGGCGCGTCTCGTAATGAAGTTCGGCGGAACCTCCGTCGCCGATATCGATCGCATCCGCAACGTGGCGCGCCACGTCAAGCGCGAGGTCGACGCCGGCCATCAGGTCGCGGTCGTGGTCTCGGCCATGTCGGGCGTCACCAACCAGCTCGTGGCCTGGTGCAAGGAGGCCGCTTCGCTGCATGACGCGCGCGAATACGACGCGGTGGTCGCGACCGGCGAGCAGGTCACCTCGGGGCTCCTCGCCATCACGCTGGAATCGATGGGCGTCAACGCCCGCTCCTGGCAGGGCTGGCAGCTCCCGATCGGCACCAGCAGCGCCCATGCCTCCGCCCGCATCCTCGACGTCAACGGCGAGGAGCTGATCCGCCGTTTCGCCGAGCGCAACGAGGTTGCGGTGATCTCGGGATTCCAGGGCGTCCACAAGGAGACCAACCGCATCACCACGCTCGGGCGCGGCGGCTCGGACACGTCGGCGGTGGCGATCGCCGCCGCCATCAATGCCGAGCGCTGCGACATCTACACCGACGTGGACGGCGTCTACACCACCGACCCGCGCGTCGTGCCGCGCGCGCGCCGCCTCGACAAGGTGGCGTTCGAGGAGATGCTCGAGCTCGCCTCGCTCGGCGCCAAGGTGCTGCAGGTGCGCTCGGTCGAGCTCGGCATGGTGCACAACGTGCGCATCTTCGTGCGATCGAGCTTCGAGGCTCCCGACAGCATCGATCCGCACGGCACCCCGCCCGGAACCCTCATCTGCGACGAGTCAGAGATCATGGAACAGCAGGTCGTCACCGGCATCGCCTTCTCCAAGGACGAGGCGCAGATTTCCGTGCGGCGCGTCCCCGACAAGCCCGGGGTCGCCGCCGCCATCTTCGGCCCCCTGGCCGAGGCCAACATCAATGTCGACATGATCGTGCAGAACGTCTCGGAAGACGGCGCAACCACCGACCTGACCTTCACGGTGCCGGAGGCCGACTACGAGCGCGCCCGCGACACCATCATGAAGTCGCGCCAGGAGATCGGCTTCGAGCGGCTCGACGGCGCGAGCGACGTGACCAAGGTGTCGGTGATCGGCATCGGCATGCGCAGCCACGCCGGCGTCGCCGCCCAGGCCTTCAAGGCCCTGGCGGAGCGCGGCATCAACATCCGGGCGATCACCACCTCGGAGATCAAGTTCTCGCTGCTGATCGACAGCGCCTTCACCGAGCTGGCGGTGCGTACGCTCCACACGCTCTACGGCCTCGACAAGGTATAAAACCCGCTAACGGCGCCCCGCGTTTTTGTTCTCGGAATCGCTCTAAACATTGCCGGCATGCCCGCGTGGCGGCGGTGAGGGTAAAGTCCTCCGAATCGCCGCGAAATTTGCCTGCTGATCGCGCGCGAGCGCAGTGCAGCATGGCGTTTCGCCTTGCGGGCCGGCGCGCCGGTTCGCTATAGCCTGAAGCGATGATCGCCGCGGGCCGGGTCCCGCGCGCGCTTTTCAACCGACACGAGCCGGGCGGCGCCCGGCCGGGATGTGCAGGGACCTATGCGAGGCGCACTCGGCGGTCCGCGCGTGTTGTTGCGTCGGCTCCGCGAGGTGATGGCGGAGCCGGTCAGCGCGCAGGAACGTCTGGACAAGATCGTGGTGCTGATCGCCGCCAACATGGTGGCGGAGGTCTGCTCCGTCTACGTGTTGCGCGTGGACGGCACGCTCGAGTTGTATGCCACGGAAGGCCTCAAGCGCGAGGCCGTCCACCAGACCGTGCTGCGCACCGACGAAGGCCTCGTCGGCCTCGTCGCCAGCGAGGCCAACCCGATCAACCTGTCGGACGCCCAGGCCCACCCCGCCTTCGCCTACCGGCCGGAGACGGGCGAAGAGATCTACCACTCCTTCCTCGGCGTGCCGGTGCTGCGCGCGGGCAACACGCTCGGCGTGCTGGTGGTGCAGAACCGCGCCCAGCGCACCTACTCCGAGGAGGAAGTCGAGGCGCTGCAGACGACGGCCATGGTGCTGGCCGAGATGATCGCCTCGGGCGAGCTCGCCGCGCTGGCGCGCCCGGGCGCCGAGCCCGCGGTGCGCCGCCCGATGCACCTCAAGGGCAGCGCCCTCAGCGACGGCCTCGCCCTCGGCCACGTCATCCTGCACGAGCCGCGCGTCGTCATCACCAACGTGATCGCCGACGACATCAATAAGGAGCGCGAGCGGCTGGAGAAGGCGCTCGCCACCCTGCGCGCCGACCTCGACACGATGCTCGAGCGCGGCGACGTCGCCGACGGCGGCGAGCACCGCGACGTGCTCGAGGCCTACCGCATGTTCGCGCACGACCGCGGCTGGGTGCACCGGCTCGAGGAGGCGCTGCTCACCGGCCTCACCGCCGAGGCCGCCGTCGAGCGCGTGCAGTCCGACACGCGCGCGCGCATGCTGCGCCAGACCGACCCCTATCTGCGCGAGCGCCTGCACGACCTCGAGGACCTCGCGCACCGCCTGCTGCGCCAGCTTCTCGGCCACAGCTACATGCAGTCGCGCGAGAGCATGCCGGACAACGCCGTGCTGGTGGCGCGCATGATGGGCCCCGCCGCCCTGCTCGACTACGACCGCAAGAAGCTGCGCGGCCTCGTGCTGGAGGAAGGCGGGCCGACCTCGCACGTCGCCATCGTGGCGCGCGCGCTCGGCATCGCCACTGTCGGCGAGATCGCCAATGCCACCGGCGTGGTCGATCCGGGCGACGCCATCATCGTCGACGGCGTGAGCGGCGACGTGCACGTGCGGCCGACCCCCGACATGGAGGCGGCCTATATCGAGCGCGTGCGCCTGCGCGCCCGCCGCCAGCAGCAGTACCTCGCGCTGCGCGACCGGCCCTGCGTGACCAAGGACGGCCAGCCGATCACGCTGATGCTCAACGCCGGCCTGCTGATCGACCTGCCGCACATGGGCGAGACCGGTGCCGCCGGTATCGGCCTCTTCCGCACCGAGCTGCAGTTCATGGTGGCGGCGCAGTTCCCGCGCACCGGCGAACAGCTCGCGCTTTACCGCGCCGTGCTCGACGTCGCCGACGGCAAGCCGGTGACGTTTCGCACCCTGGATATTGGCGGAGACAAGCTGCTTCCCTATATGCGCACTGTCGAGGAGGAGAACCCGGCGCTGGGCTGGCGCGCCATCCGGCTGGGCCTCGACCGTCCCGGACTGTTCCGCAGCCAGGTCCGCGCGCTGCTGCGCGCCGCCTCCGGGCGCGAGTTGCGCGTCATGTTTCCCATGGTCGCGGCGGTGCATGAATTCGACGAGGCCAAGACGCTGGTCGAGCGCGAGCTCACCCATCTGCGCCGCCACGGCCACAAGCTGCCCGAGCGGGTCGAGATCGGGACCATGTTCGAGGTGCCGAGCCTGCTCTACCAGCTCGACGAACTGCTCGAGCGCGTGGATTTCCTGTCGGTCGGCTCGAACGACCTCTTGCAGTTCTTCTACGCCACCGACCGCGGCAACCAGCGGGTGGCGGAGCGGTTCGATGCGCTGTCGGCGCCGCTGCTGCGCGCGCTGCGCGAGATCGTCGACAAGGCGCGCATCCACGGCAAGCCGGTCACGCTGTGCGGCGAGCTGGCCTCCAAGCCGATCGGGGCGCTGGCCCTCGTCGGCCTCGGCTATCGTGCCCTGTCGCTCTCGCCCTCGGCGGTCGGCCCGGTGAAGGCGTTGCTGCTCGAGACCGACACCCGCAAGGTGAAGGCGCTGCTCGACGAGCTGATCCAGCGCACGGTGCCCGGCGTGTCGATCCGCGACACGCTCACGAAGTTCGCCGAGGCGGAAGGAATCCCGCTGTAAACATGCTGCCCGATGCAAAACTCGACGTCCTGGTGGCGCGTCACGCCGCCGTGGAGGCGGAGCTGGCGACCCAGCTTCCGCCCGAAACCTTCGTGAAGCTGTCGCGCGAGCTCGCAGATCTCGCGCCGGTGGTGGAGAAGGTGAAGGCCTATCGCGCCGTGGCGTCGGAGATCGCCGATCTCGAAGCGATGATCGACGATCCCAAGACCGATGCCGAGATGCGCGAGATCGCCCATGCCGAGAAGTCCGGGCTCGAGGAGAAGCGGGCCGCGCTCGAGGAGGAGATCCGCATCGCGCTGATCCCCAAGGACGCCATGGACGACCGCAACGTCATCCTGGAGATCCGCGCCGGCGCGGGCGGGGACGAGGCCTCGATCTTCGCCGGCGACCTCTTCCGCATGTACGAGCGCTACGCCGCGCGCCAGGGCTGGAAGACCGAAGTCATCTCCGCGAGCGAGGGCACCGTCGGCGGCTACAAGGAGATCATCGCCGAGATCCGCGGCCGCGGCGCCTTCGCCAAGCTCAAGTTCGAGTCGGGCGTGCATCGCGTGCAACGCGTGCCTGACACCGAAGGATCCGGCCGCATCCACACCTCGACCGCGACAGTGGCGGTGCTGCCCGAGGCCGAGGACGTCGACATCGACATCAACGAGCAGGACCTGCGCATCGACACGCTGCGCTCGGGCGGCGCCGGCGGCCAGCACGTCAACAAGACCGAGTCCGCGATCCGCATGACGCATATCCCCACCGGCATCGTGGTGATGATGCAGGAGGATCGCTCCCAGCACCGCAACCGCGCCAAGGCGATGGCCGTGCTGCGCTCGCGCCTCTACGAGCACGAGCGCCAGAAGCTCGACGCCGCCCGCTCGGCCGAACGCCGCGGCCAGGTCGGCACCGGCGATCGTTCCGAGCGCATCCGCACCTACAATTTCCCGCAGGGACGCGTGAGCGATCACCGCATCAACCTCACGCTCTACAACCTGCCGAAGGTGATCGAGGGCGAGGCCCTCGACGAGATCGTCGACGCGCTCGTCGCCGACCACCAGGCCTCGCTGCTTGCCGCCGAGGAGAACGCGCGCCCGTGAGCGCGCCCGATCCCGGAGCGAGCATCGCGAGCGCGCGCCGCGCCCTCGCCCGCGCGTTCCGGCTCGGCGGCCTCGACTCGCCCGATCCCGACGCGCGGCTGCTCCTCGAGCATGCGCTCGCGCTCGACCATGCCGGCCTGATCTCGGCGCAGGAGCGCGCACTCACCTCGGCCGAGCGCGAGCGCATCGCTGCGCTGGCGCGCCGGCGTCTGTCCGGCGAGCCGGTGGCGCGCATCCGCGGCAGCAAGGAGTTCTGGGGCCTGGAGCTCGAGGTCACCGACGCCGTGCTGGTGCCGCGGCCGGACACCGAGACGCTCGTCGAGACCGCACTCGCGCTGGTGCGGCCGGACGGCGCGCGTCCGCTGCGCATCGCCGACCTCGGCACCGGCTCGGGCGCGCTGCTGATCGCGCTGCTGCACGAGTGGCCGGCCGCGCACGGCATCGCCACCGATCGGTCGCTCGCGGCGCTGGCGGTGGCGCGGCGCAACGCGGTCCGCCACGGCGTCGCGGCGCGCGCGGCCTTCGTCGCCTGCGATTTCGGCGCCGCGCTCGCGGGCGGCTTCGACCTCGTGGTGTCGAACCCGCCCTACATCCCGCACGGCGAGATCGCGGGGCTGGCGCCGGAGGTTCGCAACTTCGATCCGGCGCTGGCGCTTGACGGCGGGGCGGACGGTCTCGATGCCTACCGCGCCATCATCGCGGACGCGGCCCGGCTCCTGCGCCCGGGTGGTACGTTGATAGTCGAGGTCGGCCAGGGGCAGGCCGGCGCCGTTAACGCTTTGGTGACCGCGAACGCCCTCACGGCCCTGCCCACCCGCCCGGATCTGGCCGGCATCCCCCGGGCGGTGGTGGTCAGGCATGAGCCGGGGCCATGATCCAGCGCAAAAAATCGCTTGGATTGTCCCCCCGAAGCGACTAGATTTTTGGACAGGAATCGACCCAAGTATCGTGGGTGGCGTCGCGGATTGCCCCGAGCATGGCTCGCAGAGGCCGGCGGCGCCAGGAGGCAAGACCCAGCTTACCGATGACGACCTCGGCCCTGCAGCGGCCGATCAGGACGGCGGGGGGTTGCCGGATAAGTGCTTCATCGCGGATGGCCATCCGTTTCACTCGAAACGGCCGCTGTTGAACGTAAAGATGGGCGGCGCCACGGCTCGGCCGTGCAGCAGGGGCTGGCGACGGGTTCGCAAACAACAACGGTTACTGCAACGACCATAGAAGCAAGAAGGCCGGCGGCTCGGCATAAGAGCCATTGATGGCTGTCCGTCGTCGCCGGATGGGGTGGGGTGTGGGCGTGACCTGCACGAAAAACGCACTGAAAAGAGCAACCGGGCGGCGCGCGCTGCCGCAAATTCGGAGTGGGCGAACAAGCCAGTCATGAGGAACGGTCAGAACAAGCGTATGCGGGGACGCAATCGTGGCAAGAGCCACAATCCGCTGACGAAGGTCTACGAATCGAACGGACCGGACGTCAAAATCCGCGGAACCGCTTCGCATGTCGCGGACAAGTACATCCAGCTTGCGCGCGACGCGCAGGCGTCGGGCGATCCCGTCGGCGCCGAAAACTACTATCAGCACGCCGAGCACTATTTCCGCCTGATCGCCGCGGCGCAGGAGCAGTTCCGGCAGAATGCGCCGTTCTACGGCAACCGCCAGGACGGCAACGACATGCGCGAGAGCACCGGCAACGACATGCGCGACGGTGCGAGCTATGACGACGATGAGGGCGAGGAGGCGCCTGCGGGCGAGCAGCCTTCGTTCGGCACCCGCGATCCGCAGCCCTACCTGCCGCGCGACGCGCAATTCTACGCCGGCAACGGCGAGCAGCCGCAGCCGCGCCAGAGCAACCACGCGAACGGCGACGACGGCGGCGTGGACCGCCTGCCCTCGTTCATCACCGGCGGCGCGCAGCCGCAGGGCCAGCAGCCGGGTCCGGGCTACGAGAACGGCGGCGGCGAACAGCGCTTCCAGGGCGAGCGCGGCGAGCGCGGGGGTTACGGCTATCGCCGGCGCCGCCATCGCCGCAGCGGCGGACCGCGCGGCGAGATGAGCAACGGCGCGCCGCACGAGGGCGACGACTCCGCGCACTAAGAGCATGATCCCGAAAGCCGGGATTGCGACCGCCAACGAAAAATGCCCGGACCTCGTCCGGGCATTTTTGTTTGCGCCACGGGACGACCCGCACGCGTCATTGCGAGGAGCGCAGCGACGACGCAATCCAGTCCGAGTTCAAGCCCGGCCGTCAGGGATCACTAGATGCCCGCATGCGCGGGCATGACAAAGCTAAGCGGGTACACTGCTGGGCGCGCGCTACTGCGCCGCGTCCAGGAAGAACGTCTCCATCAGCCCGGCGCCCTTGATCTCCTGCGGCCCGCGCGGCGAGAGGCGGAAGCCGCCCGCGAGCCGCAGCGCCAACGGCTTGCTCACGTGGATGCGGCCGGGCAGCCCGTGCGATTCCATGCGGCTTGCGATGTTCACCGTGCTGCCCCAGACGTCGTAGGCGAACTTGCGCTCGCCGATCACGCCCGCCACGGCCGGGCCGGTGTGCAACCCGATGCGCAGCCCCACCGGCGCGCCGGTCTGCGCGATCAGGTCGTCGAGCGCCGCGCGCATCGCCAGCGCGAGCTGCGCGGCCGCCTGCGCATGATCCGCGCGCGGCTCGGGAATGCCCACCGCCACCATGTAGGCATCGCCGATGGTCTTGATCTTCTCCGCGCCGAAGCGGTCGGCGAGGCGGTCGAACTGCGAGAAGACGAGGTTGAGGAATCCGACCACGTCGGCCGGCGGCAGCCCGGCCGCGAACGGGGTGAAGTCGACGAGATCGGCGAACAGGATCGTCGCCTCGGAGATGTGGTCGGCGATCATGCCGCTGCCGTCGTTGATGCGCTCGACCACCGCCTGCGGCAGGATGCTCAGCAGCAGCGCCTCGTTGCGCTCCTTGGCCTCCTTGATCTCGCGCATCATCTCGCGCTCGCGGTCGCGCAGGAACTTGTTCTCGAGCGAGGCGTGAATGCGCGCGCGCAGGAGCGGCGGCGCGAACGGCTTGGGCAGGTAGTCGACGGCGCCGGCTTCGATGCAGCGCACGATCGAGTCGAGCTCGTCGAGCGCCGAGATCATGATCACCGGGATGTCGCTCGTGCGCGCATCGCCCTTGAGCCGCAGCAGCGCCTCGTAGCCGCTCACGTCCGGCATCAGCACGTCGAGCAGGATGAGGTCGAAAAGCTGCGTGTCGAGGCGGGCGAAGGCCTCGCCCGCCGAGGCGGCGGCTTCCACCGCGTGGCCGTCGCGCGCGAGCTGGCGCGCCAGCAGGTCGCGGTTGGATTCGTTGTCGTCGACGACCAGGATGCGCCCCGTCATGCTGCGCGCCGGGAGCGGCGCTGCCGCGGTCCTCATCGCGTCGAGCACGCGCGCGGCGCCGTCGAGCGCGAATGACGTGCCGTCCTCCGCCTGTCCGGTGTAAGCGACGAGCGCGTCGACCCGCGCCAAGAGGTCGTTGGCGGACGCGAGCAGGCGGTTGAGATCGGGCAGCAACGCGTCATGGCCGCTGTCGGACGCGTCCTCCAGGATCATCTCGCCGTAGCCTTTGACGGCGTTGATCGGCGTGCGCAGGTCGTGCCGCAGCCTGGCGCGGTAATCCTCGATGTCAGCCGGCACGTCGCTCTGGGCGAGGACCTGATCGAGCAGTTGCTGCAGCGCCGCGCCGGCCGCGCCGATGCGCTCGAGATCGGCGCAATAGGCGGTCAGGCCGAGTTCTTCGGCGTCCTCCAGCAGGATCTCGGCGAAGCCGGCGATCGCCGCCGCAGGCGCCACGAATTCCTGGCGCAGATGCGCGCGCAGCGCGGCCAGCAGCCGGGCGGCTTCGCGCGAATCCTGGCTGGGCGGCGGGTTCATCAGCCGGCCATCAACGCCTTCATCTTTTCCAGAAGGCGGGGCAGCTCGATCGGCTTGGTGTCGAAGTCGTCGCAGCCGGCCGCCAGCGCCTTCTCCTTGTCCGACGGCATGGCGTGCGCGGTCAGCGCGATGACGGGAATGCCCGCCGTATCGGGATTGGACTTGAGCTGACGCGTGGCGTCCCAGCCGTCGAGCACCGGCAGGCTCATGTCCATCAGGATGAGATCGGGGGTCTCGCTCGTGGCCATCGCCACGCCCTCCTGCCCGTTCACGGCCATCACGACCTCGAAGCCGTTGCGCGCGAGCCGCCGCGAGAGCATGTCCCGGTTCATCTCGTTGTCCTCGACCAGCAGTATCTTCGCCATCATCCGCCTTTCCGTTATTCCGCCGCTTCCGAGACCTGGCGGACGATGGTCGCCAGGGCCGGTCCGAGCGACGACATGGGTTGCGCCCCCTTCGTCAGCACCAGCAGTGTGCGTTCGTTGATCAGCCTGCGCTCCGCGTCCGTGAGCTCCTTCGCGGTCAGCACGACGATCGGGATGTGACGCGTCGCGGCGTCGGCCTGCACGCGCTCCAGGAACTCGAACCCGTCCATCACCGGCATCATCAGGTCGAGCAGCACCAGCGCCGGCGCGCGGTTGTTGGCGAGCCAGTCGAGCGCGGCCTTGCCGTTCTCCGCTTCGGCGATGCGGATACCGGTCTTCTCGACCGTCGAGCGCACGATCTCGCGCACGTCGGGATCGTCGTCCACGACGAGCACGGTCTGGCCCTGGGCGCGCGCCGAGAAGCGCCGCAGCAATTCGATCAGGCGCGGCCGGTCCACCGGTTTGGTCATGTATTCGGCCGCGCCGAGCGAATAGCCGAGCGTGCGGTCGTCGATGATCGTGAGCATGATCACCGGGATGTGCGCGAGCTTGGGATCGGACTTGAAGCGGGTGAGCACGCTCCAACCGTCGACGCTCGGCATCATCACGTCGAGGGTGACGACGTCCGGATCCTGCGTGCGTGCGATCTCCAGCGCCTCCTCGCCGTCGTAGGCGTGCAGCAGGCGATAGCCTTCCTTGGTCAGCGTCATGCGCAGCACGTCGTGCACCGCCGGATCGTCGTCGACGATCAGCACGCGGCGGCCGGAGGCCGACCCGCTCGCGGCCGGCGCGTCGTCGGGCGCGGCCGGCGCCTCGGCACGGCCGCCGCCGTCCGGCAGGCGGATGGTGAAGACCGAGCCTGCGCCCGGCGTGCTCGCCACCTCGATCGTGCCGCCGAGCATGGTGCAGAAATGCCTGGTGATGGTGAGCCCGAGGCCGGTGCCGCCGAAGTTGCGCGTGGTGCTGGAGTCGGCCTGGGTGAAGGCCTGGAACAGACGGCCGATCTGCTCCTGCGACATGCCGATGCCGGAATCATTCACGGCGAAGTCGAACATCGCCCGGCCGCCGGCCTCGCGCCGCGCCACCGTCAGCGTCACGGTGCCGCTCTTGGTGAACTTCGCCGCGTTGCTGAGCAGGTTGATCAGGCTCTGCTTGAGCTTGACGAGATCGACCCGCATCGAGCCGATGTCGTCCGGCACGTGGATGTCGAGCCGGTTGCCGTTGCCCGCCATCAGCGGCGCCACCAGGGCGCGCACGTCGGCCACCAGCTTGACGAGGTCGACGTCCTCGAAATGAAGGTCCATGCGGCCCGCCTCGATCTTGGACAGATCGAGGATGTCGTTGATAAGGCCGAGCAGGTGCTTGCCCGCCGCCTCGATCTTGGCGAGATCGCCCTCGCTCGCGCCGTCGCCGCGGTCGACCGCATCCTCGCGCAGGATCTCGCTGTAGCCGATGATGGCGTTGAGCGGCGTGCGCAGCTCGTGACTCATGTTGGCGAGGAACGCCGACTTGGTGCGCGAGGCCGCTTCCGCCTCGAAGCGGGCGCGCTCGGCTTCCTCACGCGCGTGATGGATCTCGCGCGCGTTGTCGCGGAACACGGCGAGCGCGCGGCTCATGTCGCCGAGTTCGTCGGCTCCGGCCGCGGGAATGTCCGCGTCGAGCTTGCCGCCGGCGACCGCCGTCATGCTGGCGGTGAGGTGGCGCAGCCGCGCAACCACGTAGCGCACGACGAACAGCCAGCCGATCAGCAGCGCCGCGACGAGGCTTGCGGCGGCGAGCGCGATCAGCCAGTAGCGGCTGCTCTCGAGCGCCGAGGCCGTGAGCTGCGTCGCCGAGGCGGCCTCCTCCTCGGCGGTGGCGACGAGCGCGTTGACCTCGGCCTCCAGATCGGCCGCGAGCTTGCGCAACCCCGACTGCAACTCGTCCGCGCTTGCCTGCTGCTCGAGCTCGCGCGCGCGCAGCACGAACACGCCGGTCGCCGGATTTCCGAGTTCACCGAACGATTGGACTGCCGCCTGCAGGGCGGCGCCGGCCTGCGGGTCGCCCGCCTGCGCGCTCAGCGGGTCGACCGCGCCCGCGATGCGCTCGCGCGCGGCCTCGAACTGCTCCTGCAGCGGCCTGAGCCGCGCGGCGCGCGGCACAGACAGCGCCTGGTGCAGGAAGTCCGCGGCCATGTAGGCCTGCGCGCGCAACTCGGTCGCGGCTGCGACGGTGGCTTCCTGCGCAACGAAAGGCCCGAGGCTGCCGGCGAGCGTCTCCATCGCGGGACGGATGCGCGCGCGCAGCCGCGTGCGCTGCGAGACCGTATAAATCTTGGCCTGGATGATGCGATCGAGCTCGCCGAGCCGGGAGTCGATGCCGGCGATCAGCGTCTGCAGCCGCGTCACCTCGGTGCCGGCCGAGACCGCGCGCAACTGGGCGAGCGCACTCCAGAGCCTGCCGATGCGATCGGTCGCTTCCGACATCTCGTTGAAGCGCTGGACCTCGGTGGTCGCGTCGGCGAGCTGCGCGCCGCTGGCGGCGATGGCCTTGGCGGAGCTCTCGACCGCCAGGGCATAGCGCACCGCGGGCATGCTGCGGCCGGTGAGCCGCGCCATCACCGAATCGATGTTCTGGAACTGCACCAGCGCCACCCAGGTGGCGATCACGGTGAGGAGCGCCGTCAGCACGAAGGCCGCGACCAGCTTGCCGGCCACGGTCTGGTACCACGAACGCCGATCGACCTTTGGCGGGAGCGTGTGGGCGCTCGTCATCCCCTCCCCCGAGGAACCCGTGTGCGGAGCGTTTTTTCTACGCTGTCTCGCCGCTCATTGGAATGAACAAATCTGCCCGCGTCTCGCGGATGGTCCAGGGCCCTCGGCCGCGATTGCGGCCATTGTTGGCGCCCGCCGCGGTTCGTTCAGTTGAGCACGCGCGGAGTGGGCGCCAAGGCAGGATTGAGCGCGGGAATGAGCTGCCGGCGCTCGCGGCGCGCCTGGATGGGGCGGTAAACCTGCTTCGTCGCCTCGACGAGATAGACGCCGGCGAACGGCCCCCACAGGATCACGCCGGTGCGCTCCCACGCCGCCGACGAGCGCAGGAACCAGCCGCGCGCGATCGGCGGCATGTACAGCGCCTCGCCCCACGACGTCGGCGTGAACCACGCGTCGCGCAGGAGCTGCACGATCTGCGTGCGCGAATAGGGCCGCCCGTGGCCGAACGGTGTCGTGTCCATGCGCGCCCACAGTCCGCGGCGGTTGGGCACCACCGCGAGCAGCTTGCCGCCGGCGTTGAGCACGCGCCACACCTCGCGCAGGAGCGCGCCGGCGTCCTCCGACATCTCCAGCGCATGCACCAGCATGACGCGGTCCACCGAGGAATCGGGCAGCGGCATGTCGTAAGGATCGACGAGGCTGGTGAGCGTGGGACGTGCGCTCGGCCACTTCACCACGCCCTGGCTCATGGGCATGAAGGCGAGGCAGCGTTCCGCCTCTTCGCGGAACAGACCGAGATAGGGCGTCGCATAGCCGACACCGACCACCGACAGCCCGTGCGTGTCGCCCCACAGCGAGCGGATGCCGCGTCCGACAAAGCGGCGGGCCACCGTCCCGAGGCGCTGGGAGTAGAAGTTGCGCAGGTCGACGACGTCGAGCGACATGGCCGGAAATTAGCACGAATCCTTTGGCAATGATTTGCGGCCCGCGGGCAAATTGCCGCCATTGCGGCGGGACAGCCCGGATACTATGCGTTAAGCAAAGCCGCGCGTGCACGATGACGGAGCGAAGGACCATGGCCGCACAGACCCATCTTTTCCGCTGCCTGCAGGACAATTTCGGCGTGCTCGTGCACGACCCCGCGACCGGCGCCACCGCCTCCATCGATGCGCCGGAAGCGGCGCCGGTGGAGGCCGCCCTCAAACAGACCGGCTGGAAGCTCACCGACATCCTCGTCACCCACCATCACGGCGACCACACCGGCGGCATCGCCGAGCTCAAGCAACGGCACGGCTGCAAGGTCACCGCGCCGCGCGGCGAGGCGCAGCGTATTCCCGCCGTCGATGTGCAGGTCGGGGAAGGCGACACCGTCTCCGTCGGCTCGCTGTCGGCCAAGGTCATCGAGACGCCGGGCCACACCGCCGGCCACATCGCCTACTGGTTCGACGCCGACAAGCTCGCCTTCGTCGGCGATACGCTGTTCTCGATCGGCTGCGGCCGCGTGATCGAGGGCAATCCGCCGATGATGTGGGCCTCGCTGCTCAAGCTGCGCGCGCTGCCCGACGACACGCAGGTGTTCTGCGGGCACGAGTACACCGCCGCCAACATCCGCTTCTGCAAGACCATCGAGCCCGACAACGCCGATCTCATCGCGCGCGAGAAAGAGGTCGAGACGCTGCTCGCCGCCGGCAAGCCGACGGTTCCCTCACTGCTCGGCGCGGAGAAGCGGGCGAACACGTTCCTGCGCGCCGACGATCCCAAGGTCGCCGCCGCCGTCGGCCTCGCCGGGCGTCCGGCTGCCGACGTCTTCGCCGAGGTGCGCGAGCGCAAGAACAAGTTCTGACGTCTGCCTCCGCATGGCACCAAACGCCGCTCCGCGCGTTAGGGGCTGACGGAGGAGCGATCTCGTGTTCGCAGATACCGCCTTGACCCTGCCGAAGACCTCGCGCCGGAGGGCTTGGCGCGCGCCTGCCCTGCCCGTCCTCGCCGAAATCGCCGTGCTCGCCCTCGCTCTCGCCGTGGGGCTGGCGACGGCGGGCGACATGGGCACCACCGTCGACGAGTTCAACACCGAGCCCTACGGTCATCAGGCGCTCGCCTGGTACCTGAGCGGCTTTTCCGACCGCGCGCTGTTCCACAACGCCGAGGTCATCCACCTCTACGGGCCCTGGTTCCAGATCATCGTCGCGCTGGCGCAGTCGGCCCTGCCGATCGACCCGCTCACCGTGCGGCACGCGCTCACCTTCCTCGCCGGTATCATCGGCCTCGCCGCCGTCGGCCCGATGGCGCGCCTGCTGATCGGACGATGGGCCGGCGTCACCGCCATCGTGCTCTGCCTCACCACGGGCTATCTGTTCGGGCACCTGTCGTTCTCGCCCATCGACGTGCCGTTCCTCGCCGCGATGACGTGGACGACCTACGCAATCATCCTCGTGACGCAACGCCCGCTGCCCTCCTGGCGCGGCATCGCCGCGGTCGGCCTGCTGCTCGGCCTCTGCCTCGGGACGCGGCCGGGCGGCGTGATCGCGCAGGCCTATTTCGTCGGCGCCATGGCACTGTGCGCGCTCGCCGCCGCGCTGCGCCCGCCCTTGCGTGCGGCGCTCCTCCCGCTTGCGCTGCGCACGGCGGCGGGCCTCGCGCTCGCCTGGGCCACCGCCATCGCGATCTGGCCGTGGCTCGAGATCGGCAATCCCGTCACGCAGTTCTGGGACGCCTTCACCTTCTTCACCGGCATCGAGCTGCCCTTCACGTTCCAGCACTGGGGCGTCCTCACCTCGACCGCGGCGCTGCCGTGGCACTACATCCCCGGCCAGTACCTCGCGCGCCTGCCGGTGCCCTTCCTCGTGCTGCTCGCGCTGAGCTTCGCGCTCGCGCTCCTGCACGCGGCGCGCTTCCTCGCGCGCACGTGGCGGCGTCTCGCGACGCGCGGCATCGCGGGGCTGCGCGCGCCCCTGCTGGCGCTGGCGGCAGACCGCGGCGCGCTCGTGCTCGCGGTCGCCGCGCTCGCCCCGATCGCGCTCGTCGCGGTGCTCGGCTCCACCATCTACGACGGCGTGCGCCACATCCTGTTCGTGATCCCGCTGCTGGCGGTGATCGCGAGCTGGAGCTTCGTGCGCCTCCTGCTGCCGCTGCTGCGCGCGGCTCCGCTCGTCGCGGCGGCGGCGATCGTCCTCTACCTCGCGACCAGCATCGCGACGCTCGCGTCGCTGCATCCGCTGCAATACGTCGCGATGAACGCGCTCGCCGGCGGCACCGCCGGCGCCTACGGGCGCTTCGAGCTCGACTACTGGAGCGCGGCGGCGACGCCGGCATTGCGCAGGCTGGAGGCGCGGCTCGACCGCGCCCCGCTGGCGCACCGCCCGCGCGTGATGGTCTGCATCGGCTGGCGCGAGCAGATGGTGGCGCCGCTGTTCCGGCGCGATTGGGAGGTCGCGACGAGCCCCGCCGAGGCCGACTTCCTCATCGAGACCGAGCGCTTCCCCTGCGCCCAAGGCACCGATGCCGTGCTGATCGACGAGGTGATCCGCGCCGGGCGTTCCTTCGCGCGGATTTATGCTACACCGTCGGCCCTGAAATAACTCCGGGCGCCTCCGCATGCATCTCAGCCTCGGCATGACCGCCGCCGACGTGATCCGCCTGCTCGACCTCACCCCGCACCCTGAAGGCGGGCACTTCCGCGAGACCTTCCGCGACACGCGCGCCCATGGCGAGCGCCATGCCTCCACCGCGATCTACTACCTGCTGGCGCGCGGCGAGCGCTCGCACTGGCACCGGGTCGATGCCGCGGAGGTGTGGCACTGGTACGCCGGCGCGGCCTTGCGGCTCGGGATCGCCGGCGAGGGCGAGGCCGCGACGCACGTCACGCTCGGGCCGGACATCGCCGCCGGCGCGCGCCCGCAGGCGGTGGTGCCGCCGTTCGTATGGCAGGCGGCCGAAAGCCTCGGGGACTGGACGCTGGTCGGCTGCACGGTGGCGCCGGGCTTCGAGTTCGCGGGCTTCGAGCTCGCGCCGCAAGGCTGGGAACCGCCGCGCTGAGCGCGCGGGACGGCGTCGTCAGACGATGTACTGGCCGCCGTTCACGGTCAGCGTCGCGCCGGTGATCAGGCCGGCGTCGTCGGCCGCGAGGAACACGACGCAGCGCGCGATCTCCTCCGGCTCGCCGAGCCGGCCGATCGGGATCTGCGGCAGGATGCTCTTCTCCAGCACGTCCTTGGGGACGGCCTGCACCATCTCGGTGTTGATGTAGCCCGGCGCGATCGCGTTGACGGTGATGCCGAGCTTGGCGTTCTCCTGCGCCAGCGCCTTGGTGAAGCCGATCTCGCCGGCCTTGGCCGCCGAATAGTTGGTCTGGCCAATCTGGCCCTTCTGCCCGTTGATCGAGGAGATGTTGATGATGCGGCCGAACTTGCGCTCGCGCATGCCCTCGATCACGGGCCGGCACATGTTGAACAGCGAGTTGAGGTTGGTGTTGATCACCGCCGCCCACTGCTCGGGCTTCATGCGGTGGAAGGTCACGTCGCGCGTGATGCCGGCGTTGTTGACCAGCACCTCGACCGGCCCGAGCTCGGCCTCGACCCGCTTGAGCCCGTCGGCGCAGGCCTCGTGGGACGACACATCCCACTTGTAGACGGCGATCCCGGTCTGCGCCTTGAAATTCTGCGCCGCTTCGTCGTTGCCGTGATAGACGGCCGCGACCGTGTAGCCGGCCGCCTTGAGCGCCTTGCCGATGGCGGCGCCGATGCCGCGGGTGCCGCCGGTGACAACTGCAACGCGGGACATGTCTGGAATCTCCTCCCCTGACTTCTCTCATCAGTCATGGCCGGTCCGGCTCCGGCCATGACATAGCGCAAAAGGACGCAGCGTCGTTCCCGTCGAATCGGGATGCTAGCGCTCGACGCACATGGCGATGCCCATGCCGCCGCCGATGCACAGCGTGGCGAGGCCCTTCTTGGCGTTGCGGTGCTGCATCTCGTGCAGCAGCGTCACCAGCACGCGCCCGCCCGACGCGCCGATCGGATGGCCGATGGCGATGGCGCCGCCGTTGACGTTGACCTTGGAGGTATCCCAGCCGAGGTCCTTGTTGACCGCGCAGGCCTGCGCCGCGAAGGCCTCGTTGGCCTCGATCAGGTCGAGGTCGCCGATGTTCCAGCCCGCCTTCTTGAGCGCGGCGCGCGAGGCCGGGATCGGTCCTGTGCCCATGATCGCCGGATCGACGCCCGCATGCGCCCAGGACACGATGCGCGCGAGCACCGTCTTGCCCTGCTTGGCGGCCTCGCTCGCCTTCATCAGCACGACCGCGGCGGCGCCGTCGTTGATGCCCGAGGCGTTGCCCGCGGTCACGGTGCCGTCCTTGGCGAAGGCGGCGCGCAGCTTGCCGATCGATTCCGCCGTGGTGCCGTGCTTGGGGTATTCGTCGGCATCGACCACGATGTCGCCCTTGCGCGAGGATACCGTGACCGGCGCGATCTCGTCCTTGAACTTGCCGGCCTTCTGCGCCGCCTCAGCCTTGTTCTGCGAGGCCACCGCGAACTCGTCCTGCTGCTGGCGCGTGATCTGCCACTGGCGCGCGACGTTCTCGGCGGTGTTGCCCATGTGGTAGCCATTGAAGGCGTCCCAGAGCCCGTCCTTGATCATCGTGTCGATCATCTCGAAGCTGCCCATCTTCACGCCGGTGCGCAGGTGCTGGCAGTGCGGGGCCATGCTCATCGATTCCTGCCCGCCGGCGACGACGATCTCGGAATCACCGTTGAGGATCGCCTGATAGCCGAGCGCCACCGCGCGCAGGCCCGAGCCGCAGAGCTGGTTCACGCCCCAGGCCGGGCTTTCGACCGGGATCCCGGCCGCGATCGAGGCCTGGCGCGCCGGATTCTGGCCCTGGCCCGCCGTCAGGATCTGCCCCATGATCACTTCCGACACCTGGCCGCCCTCGACGCCGGCGCGCTCCAGCGCGGCCTTGATGGCGACCTTGCCCAGGTCGTGTGCGGGCACGTTCGCGAAAGCACCGTTGAACGAGCCGACGGGCGTGCGCGCCGCGCCGACGATGACAATGTCGTCCGCCATGGGGAATGCTCCTTGTTTGGCCCGACTGGGTCTTGGCTGCACCGATAGGCCTGCACCCTAGATAGCGGTTTGATCCCCCTCAATTCAATCAGGGTGAGGACACGGGACCGTGACGGTCCGGTATGGCGGAATCTCAAGGCTCGGACTTTCAAGGCTCCCGGGGGTTGCGCGGCCCCGCCACAAAACGGTGGCCCGCCCGGAGAAAAGCGCCTATTTTTTCTGACGCCATGCCCGGGCCGCACGGCTCGTCGGGGAGATCAGTGCCAAGCCATGACGAAATCGGAAGAGCCAGTCATCATCAAGAAATACGCCAACCGGCGGCTCTACAACACGGGCACGAGCACCTACGTGACGCTCGAAGACCTCGCCGCGATGGTCAAGAAAGGCACGGATTTCACCGTCTATGACGCCAAGTCGGGCGAGGACATCACCCGCTCGGTGCTTGCCCAGATCATCTTCGAGCAGGAGAACAAGGAGGGCCAGAACCTCCTTCCGATCGCCTTCCTGCGCCAGCTCATCCGCTTCTACGGCGACAGCATGCAGATGCTGGTGCCGCGCTTCCTGGAAGCCTCGATCGAGTCCTTCAGCAAGGAGCAGGGCAAGTTCCGCGATCAGATGTCCCAGGCCTTCGGCGGCGTCGCCTTCGGGCCGATGGAGGACCAGGTCCGCCGCAACATGGAGATGTTCGAGCGCGCCTTCGCGATGTTCGCGCCGTTCGCGCGCCGCGAGGCCCCTCAGGGCGCCGGCGGCGAGCCGGAGAAGGAAAAGCCGGCGGCCTCGACCGAGGAGCTCGACGAGCTCAAGCGGCAGATGGAAGAGATGCAGAAACGCATCGACCGCCTGGGCGAAGGCGAAAAGAAGTAGCGTTCTACGCCACGCCCGCCAGCGAGCGTTCCAGCTTGGCGAGGCCGATCAGCTTGCCCTGCAGATAGTCGCAGCCGGCCTCGGCCAGCGCGCGGGCCGTGCCCTCGTCCGGCACGCGTTCCGCCACGGTCTGCAGCTTGAGCCGTTTCGCAAGGTCGATCAGCGTGAGGACGAAGGCGCTGTCGTCCTCCGAGCGCACCATGTTCTCGACGAACGCCCCGTCGATCTTGACGATGTCCACCCCGAGCTTGCGCAGGTTGCGGAACGACGTGTAGCCCGCGCCGAAGTCGTCGATCGCGATGCGGCAGCCGAGATCCTTCACGCGCGCGACGAAGCCGCGCGTGTCGTCGATGTCCTGGATCGCCGCGGTCTCGGTGATCTCGATGATCAGCCGCTCGGCCACGCCCGGATGCAGCTTGAGCTGCGAGTTGAGCGCGGCCCACCAGTCCGGATCGATGGCCGACATCGGCGAGGCGTTCAGGCTCGCCTGGAAGTCCGGCGTCGCCGCCAGCTCCGCGATGACGAGATGCAGCACCCGGTGGTCGATCAGGCGCACGAAGCCGAGGTGCTCGGCGACGGGGATGACGTTCTGGGCGGTGACGATCGTGCCGTCGGCGCGGCGGATGCGCATCAGGCATTCGTGGAAGGCGAGCCGGCGCGTGCCCGTCTCGACCACGGGCTCGAACGCGAGCAGCACGCGCTGCTCGTTGAGCGCCGTGATGATCTCGTCGCCCGCGCGCTGGTTCTCGCGCCGCTGCTCCTCGCGCTCGATGTTGGGGCGATAGGCCGTGAACGAGCCGCGGCGCTTGGCCTTGGCCGCGTTGAGCGCCTCCTGGGAGCGCGCGAGCACCTCCTCGATGTTGCGCGCGTGGCGCGGCGCCACCACGCCGCCGATCGTCGCGGTGACGGCCACCGGCCCGACCTTGGTCTGCACCACGTCGTCGCGCACGCCCGCCAGCAGGCGTTCGGCGGCGGTGCGCATGTCGTCGAGGGTGCACTTGTGCAGGACGATGCCGAACTTGTTGCCCGAGAAGCGCCCCAGCACGTCGGCGCCGCGCATCTTGGCGCGCAGGCGCTTGCCGACCGCGGCGATCACCTCGTCGGCGACGTCGTAGCCATAGGCCTCGTTGATGCGCGCGAGGTTGTCGACCGCGGCGAGCAGGAAGCCGCAGGTGGTGCGGAACTTGATCGCGTCCGCGAGCGCCGACGACAGGCTGTCCATCAGCCGCCAGCGGTTCATCTCGCCGGTCAGCGCGTCGAACTGCGACAGGTACGTGAGCTGCTGTTCCTGCGCGTGGCGCTCGTTGATGACGCGGATGATGCCGTGGGCGTGGGCGGGCTTGCCGTCGGGGCCGGCGAACCAGCGGCCGACGTCCTCGATCCACAACGGTGGCGCCGCCGGCCCCGCGGGCCGCAGCGCATACTTGAGCCGATAATAGACGCCGCCGCCCTTGTCGGTCTCGCCCGAACCCATCACGGCGTCGAAGCGGGTAGCCGGCGTTCCCGGATCGAGCAATTGGGCAAAGCCGCGGCCGGTCGAGATCGCGGACACGTCGGCGATGCCGAGCACCTCGTGGGCACGGTCGCCCCAATGCAGGCGGTCGGTCGCGATCTGCCACTCGTAGGGCAGTTCGCCCACCGACGCCACGATGCGCGTGGCGTCGATCGCGGGTGTGGCGGCAGCGCCGTCCTCGCTCCGGAGCGGTTCGATGTGGATCGGTGGACGCGCCGTCGTGTCGGAATGATGCATGAAGTGGATGACCTTAACTGCCGCGCCGGCCTGCGGGCCTTCTACCCGAGGCGTCCGATTCGCTCCAAGCTACGGCAGGAGCATGAAAAATGGGGAAACTTTCGACCTGCTCAAGGGTTGGGCCTGTCATCGGCACGGCTGTTGCGATGTCATGAGCGAACCAAGGCCCATGTCCCGAAACGAGACAGCGTAAACCATGTCCAGCGTCACGCCGATCGTGCGTCAGCAGCCTATCCGCGGCCCGGAGCCCGATGGGCGCGACGCCCGGCCGGACGACGCACCGAAAGCCACCGGAACGGCGCTGGTGCCGGTCGCGCGCAGCGAGGCGCCGGCGCAGGACGACGACCGCCGCCAGCCGCGGCGCAGCGCTGCGTTCCTCGCCCAGCTCATCGCGACCCGGCAGCAGCTTCCCCAGACCCGCATCCTGCGCCGCGCAGAGCCGATCGTGGCGCACGCGGCCTATGGCGCCGCCGCCCGTCTGGCGCGCCGGGCGCGCTGAGACGGCGGCAACCAGCCGTCAGGGCAACCCCAGCAGCCTGCGGCAATTGCCGGACGCGACGGCCTGCTGCTCCGCCCCCGTGAGCCCGGCGCCCCGCATCGCCTGCGTGAGCGTCGCACCGATGCGCCCGTCGCTGACGATCGGGAAGTCGCTGCCGGCCATGACGTTGCCAGGCCCGAGGATGTCGACCGCCGCGCGCAGCAGCGCGGGATTGAAGCACATGGTGTCGATGAAGACGTGCCGGCGCATCGTGTCGACGGCGCCTCCCGGCAGGCGGCTGCGCGGCGAGAACGCCGCCGCCATGGCGAGCCCGCCGAAGGCCAGCTCGGTCACCACGACGCGCAGGTCGGGCAGCTCGGCAAACACGCCGCCTTCGACCAGCGCGAGCAGCGCGGCGGAGTTCACGGTGCCGCGCGCGAACAGCGTGGCGATCGTGCCGTAAGGCGCCATCTGGCCCGTGAGCGGCTGCGGATTGACCGGATGCACGAACACCGGCGCGCCGAGCCGCGCCGCCGCTTCCAGCGTCGGACGCGCCTCGCGCGTATCGATCAGCAGGCTGCCGCGTGCGCAGTCGACGAACAGCCCGCGCAGGCCGAGGTCGCGGATCGCGCGCTCGGCCTCGCGCGCGGAACGCTCGCCGTCGAACGGATCGACCGAGGCAAGGCCGTGGATGCGCCCGGGATGGCGCGCGACGAGCGCCGCGATCTCGTCGTTCACGGCCCTGACCGTATCGTGCGGGACGCGGCCGTCGGCGTCGGCGATCAGCGCCAGCGGAATGTTGACGACGCGCGCGGCGATGTCGCCGTCGCGGATGTCCTGCAAGAGCAACGCCTCGTCGGAGAGCTTGCGGGCGAGCGCCTCCCAGCGCGGCCGCTGGCTCGCGGGAAACGTGCGCACCGCCGTCTGCTCGAAGCGCGCCGGCACGAAATGATTGTGGAAGTCGACGATGGTCGGGGCGGCCTCGGCCACGGTCATGCTTGCTGCCTCCTGCCGCGAGGCGCCCGCAGCGCGCGCCGGCGGCAATGGTTCAGGGGTGATGGATGGTGTTGGCGCCGTCGAATGCGATGTCGCGCTGCGCGGTCCGGATCGAGACCGAGAAGCCGCTGACCACGTCGACGAAGCAGATGACCATCAGCAGGAAGAACGTCCCGCTCGCCGCCTGCGGCACCAGCAGGAATTCGATCAGCATGACGACGAACAGCACCATCGACAGCAGGTGGTCGATGATCGAGCGCGAGGACAGCCGCGCCGCCTTGAGGATCTCGACGAACAGGATCAGCAGCGAGAAGGCGATCAGCAGATCGCCGGCCGTCATGATCCAGCGCGCGCCCGAAGCGAGGCCGATGCTGGTGACCGTCTGGTCCCAGAAGGCGCCCGGCGCCGCCGCCGGAAATCAGGAACTCGATGATGTTGTAGACCGCGAAAGGAATAAGGAGCAGCGGAATGCCGATCAGGTACATCGTTGCCCTACCCCCCGCTGCCGACGCGCACTGACGCGCAGTCCATTCGGTCAGACGTTAATCGCGCGCCAGGATAGCTGGCGCGCGATCGAACGCAAACCGGAGGCGCCGTGGGGATCGCGCGATGCGCGATCAGGCTTCCTTCTTCGCCTTCAGGATCTGCCGGCCGCGATACATGCCGGTCTTGAGGTCGATGTGGTGCGGGCGGCGCAGTTCACCCGAGTCCTTGTCCTCGACGTAGGCCGGCTGCTTGAGGGCATCGGCCGACTGGCGCATCCCGCGCCGCGAGGGGGACGTTTTCTTCTTAGGAACGGCCATGGCAATAGCTCCAAAAAACCCAATGATTTCAGGCGTGCACGCCTGATCTGGGCAATCGTCGTGAAGCGGGGCTTATAAAGGAAGCCGGTTGGGCTGGCTAGTGTCCCTGTTTCGACGCCGACGGCATATTCGCGAGGACCTTTAATGCCGCCGTCCTGCCGTCAGCGTCCCTCCAGGCAGGCCTCGTTGCGGCTCATCAGTCCCATGCGGCGCAGGTGGATGCCGGCGATCCGGCGCAGGCCGGGGCCCGGATTGCGGGCGTCGCGGCGACGGGGGTTGGGCAGGGTCGCCGCCAGCAGCGCCGCCTGCCCGCGCGTGAGCTGGGACGGGGGACGGCCGAAGGCCCGCCGGGACGCGGCCAGTGCGCCGAACTCCCCGTTCGGACCCCATTCGGCGACGTTGAGGTAGATCTCCAGGATACGCCGCTTCGGCAGCACGAGGTCGATCCACAGCGCCAGCGGCAGCTCCAGCGCCTTGCGCAGGTAGCTGCGTGCGTTCCACAGGAACAGGTTCTTGGCCACCTGCTGCGTGATCGTCGAGCCGCCGCGCGCCTCGCTCAGGTCGTCGGCCTCGCGGATCGCCTGCAGCAGTTCGCCGGTGTCGATGCCGTGATGGAAGCAAAAGCGGCCGTCCTCGGCCGCGATCACGGCGAGCGGCAGCGCCGGCCCCATCTGGCGCAGCGGCACCCAGGTGCGCTCGACGCGCTGGCCGGTCGCCCAGCGCCACAGCATCAGGGTCGAGACCGGATGCCCGAAATTGTAGATCGGCGCGATCACGTAGGGCAGCAGGAGAAGGACGAGGAGCGCGAGCACGACGCCGCGCGCGACGCGTCCGATGCCGCCGAACCGATGTCGCTGCGATGCGGGCATGCCTGTCCGTGATCGTCGCGGGCCGGCAGCCCGATGGCCACCCCCGCCAGCATACGCCAGATGACGGTCCGCGAAAAAGGGAGACGGCAGGACATGTGGAGGAGCCCCGCGCGCCTCATGCACAGAGTTCGCGGTTGTCATCATCCGCGCAAGCGGATGATCCAGTACGCCGCAGCGTCCATGATGACCCGTAGCGCCGGTGGCTACTGGATGCCCGCTTTCGCGGGCATGACAGCCACTTTATCGTCGGCACATGTCCGGCGAACGGCTCTATTGCGTCTACATTCTTGCCAGCAAGATTGGCGGCACGCTTTATATCGGCGTGACCAGCGATCTCGTGCGACGAGTTTACGAGCACAAGTCGGATATCGTTGCCGGCTTCACGAGACGCTACGGCGTTCACCGCTTGGTCTACTACGAAATCCATCAAGACATCGAGGAAGCCATTCGGCAGGAGAAGCAGCTCAAGAAGTGGAATCGCGCCTGGAAGATCCAACTCATTGAGCAGAACAATCCCAATTGGGATGATCTCTATCAGTCTATCGCCTTGCCGTAATGGTTCTATGCCCGGCCTCTGCGCTGTCATGCCCGCGAAAGCGGGCATCCAGTAATCACGGACGCTGCAGCATCATCGCGCAAGCTGCGGCGTACTGGACCATCCGCTTGCGCGGATGATGACAACCGCGAGCTCTGTGCATGAATGATGAAAAACGGGGGGCCGCAGTCCGATCTAACCCACCGCCCGCGACAGCGCGCCGAAGAGCTGCATCGGCGCCGCGTGCCCCTCGAGGACCGCGGCGACGGCCGTGCACAGTTCGTCCACCCGGTCGGCGCCGACGATCTCGTCGGCGAGGCGGTGGAATTTCTCCGTGACGTCGGCCTCCGCGAACGGCCGCCCCGGATCGCCCGGAATCTGCGCGATGAGATGCTCGTGCCAGGTGCCGCCGGCCTCGACGCGCACGCGCGCCCGCCATTGCGCCGGGAAGCCCTCCATCAGCGTCTCGTCCGGCAAGACCTTCACCTTCGCCATGAACGCGTGCAGCGCCGGCGACACCTCGTCGGCCTGCACCACGTCGAAGGCGAGTTCGGGCGCGACCACCGCCGCCGCGATCTGATACGGCAGGCTGGTGAGGCGCGAGAGCCGGTCATGCTCCGCAACGTCGTGATCGACCATGCGCAGGAACAGCGGCGGCACCGCCGCCTCCACCGCGGTGATGCCGTCGACGTCGATCTCGCGCGCGATGATCTCCTTGAACGCCTGCGTCGCCGCCATGGTCTGGCGCGCCGCGCACCACGGCTTGAACGCGACCTCGGTCAGCGTGCTGCGCTCGCCGAGACCCCCGGTCAGCGCCGCGAGATCGGGCGTGATGGCGTAGACGCCCGGGAAGAACCGGCCGTCGAGCAGCGACAGGTCGGCGGTGAACCCGGCCTGCGCCGCCTGCGCCGCCTGCAGCCCGTTGCGCGCGGCCGAACCCGCCGCCAGCCAGCGCGCCGTCGTCGCCGCGCCGTGCTGGCCGACCCCGGCGCCGGACAGGTTGAGCGCCAGCGCCAGCGCATGCGCGGCCTCGTCCGGCGTGAGGTCCATCAGACGCGCCGCGGCCGCCGCGACGCCGAAGGCGGCGCAGGCGTAGCTCGGCCAGATGCCGCGATAGAGGACACGCGGCCCGTCGAGCGCGGCGCCGAGCCGCGTCATCGCCTCGTAGCCGGCCAGGATCGCTTCGCACAGCGCGCGCGCATCGGACTGCGGCAGCGAGGCCGCGATCGAGAGCGCCGCCGGAACGATGAAGGCGCCCGGCGTCGTCATCGACGGCAGGTGGATGTCGTCGATCTCGGTCAGCCGCGCGAGCGCGCAGTTGATGCTGATGTCGGCATGCACGCCGGGATCGAGCCTCGTGCGATAGGCGAGGAGCCGCTTGCCCTCGGGCGTGCGCGTGCCGGCGATCCAGGCCGCCACCGTGTCGAGCGTATGCAGCTTGATCAGCTCCTGCACGTCGGGCGTGATGCTGCCGCGCACGCGCGCGGCGGCGAACGCGCCGAACGTGCCGAGCGCGGTCATGCGGCGCCCGCCGCCCGCATCCGCGCGCGCAGCGCCTGCGTCGCCGCCGCGTCGACGGCCCGGCCGGCGTCGAGCACGACGCCGTACTGCTCGCGCGCGGCCTCGGACGACACCAGTTCCTCGAGCACGTCGGCGCGCACCTTTTCAGGATCGCGCTCGAGCGGATCGCCCCAGCCGCCGCCGCCGCCGGTACGCACGATGACGTCGGTATGCGGCGGCACCACGCGGCGCGTGCCCTGCGCGATCACGTAATCGTTCTGCCCCGGCAGCTTGACGAGATAGTCGCTGAAGTCGGCGTCGCGCCCGCCGTGCAGGCCCCAGGGCGGACAGGTGCTGCGGCGCGCATGATCGAAGTTCCAGCGCCCTTCGATGAGATTGTGCACCTGCACGTCGAGGCCGAAGCCGCCGCGATATTTGCCGGCGCCGGCCGAATCCACGCGCAGCTCGCGCTTCTCGATCAGCACGGGACACTTGAGCTCGATCGACTCGATCGGCCCGTTGCGCACGTCGCCCTGGCAGACCGAGACGGTGGCGGACTCGCCGTCCTCGTAGGGACGGCCGCCCCAGCCGCCGCCCTCGATGCTCTGGATGACGAAGCGCCGCTTGGTGGCCGGATCGATGCCGAAGAACACCACCGTCCCGCCGAGCAGGCCGTGGTGGCCGGCGGGCGCGCGGTCGGGCATCGCCGGCGCGAGCGCGCGCACCACGCAATCGACGACGGTCGGCACGATCGCGCTCCAGGACGACATCGGCGCGGGCCAGCGCGCCATCATGATGTTGCCCTCGGGGATGATCACCTTGCAGGCGCGGAACGAGCCCTCGTTGACCGGCTCGAGCGCGCCGGTGAGCGCCTTGTAGGCGACGCGCGCGGCGGCATAGGTGCGCGAGTTGATGCCGGCCCGCCGTTCCTGCGAGCAGCCCGACAGATCGATCGTCATGTCGCTGCCGGCGACCGTGATCTTGACGTGGATCGGCACCGGCACGCCCTTGTCGACGAGGTCGTCGTCGATCTGCGCGGAGGCCTCGTAGACGCCGTCGGGGAGCTTCGCCACCACGTTGCGGCACTTCTGCTCGGTCTCGGCGAAGATCCGGTCGATCGCGGCGAGCACCGTGTCGCGGCCGTACTTGTCGAATAGTTCGTCCATGCGCCGCTCGGCGAGGCGGCATGCCGCCATCTGCGACTTGAGATCGCCGAGCGAGGATTCCGGGAAGCGGATGTTGTCCTTGATGACGCGATGGAGCGTCTCGTCGAGCTCGCCCGCGCGGTAGATCTTGAGCTGGTCGAGTTGCAGGCCTTCGAGCCAGGGATCGGCCACCGTCGCGCCCGCGCCGAAGCCGGTCGAGGAGCCGCCGACGTCGATCCAGTGCGCGCGCACGATCGTGAACATCAGGAGCTCGCCCTTATAGAAGTAGGGCGTATAGATCACGATGTTGTTGAGATGCTGGCCGGCCACCGCTTGGTGGTTGGTGATGATCACGTCGCCCGGCTTGAAGCCCTTCTCGCCGTAACGCTTCATCCCGTCGGTGATGATGACGCCGAGGTCGGCGACGAAATGCGAGACGCCGCCGACGTTCTGCGAGATCAGCTCGCCCTTCGGGTTGATCAGCGCGGTGCAATAGTCGCGCACCTCGTAGATCATCATGTTGTAGGACGTGCGCTGCAGGTCGGCGGCCATCTCGTTGGCCACCGCCGGCAGGGCGTTGCGGATCACCTCCAGCGTGACGGGGTCGAGCTTGGTCGTCATGCCGCGCCTCCGATCTCGATCACCAGTTCTCCCGACGGCATCACCCGGCATGTGTCGCCCGGGAACAGCACCGTGGTCGTGCCGTGCTCCTGGATGATGGCGGGCCCGGCGATGGTTGAGCCCTCGCCGAGGGTGGGCCGATCATACACCGGACAGCGCACCGCCTTGCCGCCGAAATGCACCTCGCGCTCGCGCGCAGGCTTCGCCGCGCCGTCCCGGCGCACGCTCGGGAAGGTCAGGCGCGGGCGCTGCCCGATCACCGCCAGGCGGATGTTGACCATCTCCACCGGTTCGTCCGGCGAGTGGTGCGCGTAGCGGTGCTGATAGAGCGCGTCGAACGCCTTGCGGATGGCGCGATGGTCGCCCGCCTTGAGCTGATCGAGGGTCACCGGCACCTGCAGGCTGAACTCCTGTCCGACGTAGCGCAGATCAAGATGGATCTGCCGCTGCGCCTTGGCGCCGTGGCGCAATGCCGCGCCGGCCTCCTCCACCATCTCCTCGTGCGCCCTCACCACCTCGGCGAAATCGATGCCGGCGAGATCGCCGTAGAACGTGCGGATATAATCGTGGCGCTCGTCGGCGAGCAGCATGCCGAGCGCGGAGAAGTGCGAGGGGAACAGCGGCACGATGACGCGGGGAATGTGCAGCTCGCGCGCGATCGCGTTGATGTGCAGCGGGCCCGCGCCGCCGGACGCGACGAGGGTGAAGTCGCGCGGATCGTAGCCCTTCTCCACCGAGACCTCGCGCACCGCGAGCGACATCTTCGAGATCGCGATGTCGAGGATCGCCTGCGCCGCCGCCGGTGCGCTCATGTTCAAGGGCTTGGCAATCTTCTCAGCGACGCCCTTCTCCGCCCCGGCGGCGTCGAGCTTCATCTGGCCGCCGAGGAAGTGGTCGGGATCGAGCCGCCCGAGCACCACGTTGGCGTCCGTGATGGTCGGCTCGGTGCCCCCGCCGCGATAGCAGATCGGCCCAGGATCGGCGCCCGCGCTCTGCGGGCCGACCTTGAGCGCGCCGATGTCGTCGATCCAGGCGATCGAGCCGCCGCCCGCGCCGACCTCGACCACGTCGATCATCGGCAGCATCACCGGATGGCCGCTGGCGTAGCCGCCGACGAAGTAGCCGGGCGCCATGGTCGGCTCGCCGTCGCGGATGAGGCTCGCCTTGGCCGTCGTGCCGCCCATGTCGAACGAGATCACGTTGGCGTAGCCGAGCGTGTGCCCGACGCGCGCGCCCGCGATGATGCCGCCGACCGGCCCCGATTCCATCATCGCCACCGGCCGCGCGGTGGCGACCTCCGGCGACATCACGCCGCCGTTGGAGCGCATGATCGAGAGATCGCCGCGAAAGCCCACCTTGGCGAGATCGTCCTTGAGGCTGCTGACGTAGCCGCCGACCTTCGGCCCGACGTAGGCGTTGACCACGGTCGTCGAGATGCGCTCGAACTCGCGGTACTCGCGCAGGATCTCGTGCGACATCGACAGGTACGCGCCCGGCATCTCCTTGCGCACGATCTCGCCGGCGGCGCGCTCGTGCTCGGGATTGACGTAGGAGTGCAGGAAGCACACGGCCACCGCCTCGACGCCCTCGGCGCGCAGCATGCGGCACGCCTCCTCCACCGAGCCGCGCTCGAGCTTGCGGTAGACCTCCCCGCTCGCGAGCAGCCGCTCCTCCACCTCGCGCGTGAGCTGGCGCGGCACCAGCGGGCGATGGCGGTGGAACAGCAGATTGTACGCCTCGGGACGGTTGCCGCGGCCGATGGCGTAGACGTCGCGCGCGCCGCGCGTGACGATGAGCCCGGTCTTGGCGCCCTTGCGCTCGATCAGCGTGTTGATGGCGATGGTCGAGCCGTGGATCAGCTCGTCGATGGCCGAGGCGTCGAGCCCGCTCTTGCGGATGCAGTTGATGATCCCCTGGCCGAGCTGCGCCGGCGTCGTCAGGCTCTTGGCCTCGACGAAACGGCCCGCCGCCTCGTCGAACCCGATCAGGTCGGTGAACGTTCCGCCGATGTCGATGGCGACGACGATCATGCGTCCCCCATGTCTTGCTGCTCGCGCATGTCTTGCTCGCGCGTCACCCGCCATCCCGTCGCGCCAAAGTCAAGCATGCGAGCCATGCTTGCGCGCACGGCGCCATGCGCCGGTATATCATCGCCGCGCCGGCGGCGGCGGTGGGCAGCGCCCGCGCCGGCCCACCAGCCGCGATGATGTGCTACGCGCCCAACCGCGCGGCATCGCCGCGGCGGGTCTCGCTTGACGCCGGCGCGGCGAGCGACAAAGGTTCGCGCGGCAACGGACCCGTGGAGTGAACGCATGCTGGCGCAGCAACGGCGCGACCGCCTCCTGGCGGAGATGCGCAAGGAGGGGATCGAGGCGATCGTCGCCTTCGGCACCAACTGGCAGGAAGCCTACCTGCGCTACGTCAGCGACTTCTGCATCCTCGAAGGCAGCGGCATCGCCATCCTGACCGCCGACGGCCGCTGCCGCCTGTTCCTGGAGAGCGTGGCGGAGGCCGAGCGCGCAAGCGGCGAGACGAGCGTCGAGGTGGCGCTCGTGCGCAACCTCGCGCAGACGGTCGGCGACGCGCTCGCAAGCGTCTCCAACCAGCACGTCCTCGCGGCGCCGCCCGCGCTCATGCCCTCCTGGCTCACCTCGAAGGAACGGCGCTTCCGCCTCGACGACGGCACTACGCTGATCGACCGGCTGATGATGGAGAAGATGCCGGCCGAGATCGACGCCATGCGCCGCGCCGCCGTGCTCGCCGACGAAGGCTACGGCTATTTCCGCGAGGCCGCGCGCGTCGGCCGCCGCCAGTACGAGGTGGTGGCGGACGTCGAGCAGTTCCTGCGCACCAAGGGCTCCCCCGACAACTTCATGATCATCGGCTCGGGCGGCGTCGACGTGCGCGGCATGGCCCCGCCCTCCGAGCGCCGCCTCAAGGAAGGCGACCTCGTCACCACCGAGCTCACGCCCGCGGTCGACGGCTACTTCTCGCAGATCTGCCGCACCCTCGTGCTGGGCAAGGCGAGCGCGGCGCAGGCCAAGGCCTTCGCCGTCTATCACGAGGCGATGGAGGCGGGCATCGCCGCGGTCAGGCCGGGCGTCACCGCCGCCGACGTCGCGCGCGCGGAGAACGACGTCTTCCGCAAGCACGGGCTCGGCGACTACGTCACCAACAAGTACACGCGCGTGCGCGGCCACGGCCTCGGGCTGATGTGCGACCTCAAGCCCAACATCCTCGAGGACGTGAACATCGAGCTCAAGGAAGGCATGACCATCATCGTCCATCCCAACACCTATCATCCCGACGCCGGCTATATCGTGCTCGGCGACATGGTCGTGGTGACCGCCACCGGCTGCGAGCGGCTGACCCGCACGCCGGCCAAGCTGTTCGAAATTCCGGTGTGATGACATGCGTCGCGGACTGATCTCCTGGTCGAAGACCGAACTGCCGGCGAGCGTGCTCGACGCGCGCGTCAAGCGCGCGCAGGCGGCGATGGGCGCGGCGGGCGTCGATGCGCTCGCGATCTACAGCGATCCGGCGCGCACCGCCGGCGCCTCCTGGCTCACCGGCTTCGTGCCCTACTGGAACCGCGGCGTCGTCGTGCTGCCGCGCGACGGCAACCCGATGCTGCTCACCGGCATGTCGAAGCGCGTGCACGGCTGGATCCAGAAGAACTCCCACCTCGAGGAGGTCGCCTACTCCACGAGCATCGGCACCGACGTCGCCGCGCGCGTGTCCGCCCGCAAGGGCGCGGTCGTCGCCGTGCCCGACATCGGGTCCGTGCCGGGCGGCATCCTCGACGGCATCGCCGGCGACGGCGTCTCCGTCGTCGACGGCACGCAGCTGCTCGCCGGCCTGCGCACGGTGCCGGACCCGAGCGAGCTATCGTTCGCCTTCAAGGCCGCGACGCTCGCGCGCGTCGCGCTCGCGCGCGCCACCGCGATCGAGAGCGACGCCGCAACCCTGGTCGGGCTCGTCGACGGCGAGGCGCGCCGGCTCGGCGCCGAGGAGGTCTATGTCGCGCTCGCGCCCGATCTTGCCCGCGGCACGTCGCTGGTGCGGCTCGAAGGCACCGCCGCGCTCGGCACGAGTTTCGCGCTGCGGCTCTCGCTCGCCTACAAGGGCGTGTGGGTGCGCATGACGCGCACGCTCGCGCGCGATGAATCGGTCGCCGCCGAGATCGCCGCCGCCACCGAGCGCTTCGCCGCCACGGTGGCGCTGCTGCCGCGCCTCGACGCGCTCGACGATCTTCCGTACTGGCTGGTCGAGGGCTGCCGCACGCTCATGCCGCTGCAGCCGCTCGCCGGCTCCATGCTGCCGGACCGGCTCGCGCTCGCGCCCGGCTCCTACGTCAGCGTGCAGGCGCGCATCGACACCACGCATGGGCCCGCATTGATCGGCGCGCCCGTGCTGCTCGGCCGCGACGGCGACACCGCGGCGCTGATGGCCTCGCCGCTGTTCGAGACGTGATGAGTGCAGAACTCTGGCTTGTGAGTGCGCGATCCACGCAAGGCCAGCGGCGCCCGCCGCCGCAACCCCGCCCTACCCCTTGAGCCGCGGATAGGCCTCGAGCGGATTGTCGACGCAGATCCTGCGCACCAGCTCGCGCGAGAGCGTCGCCGGCAGCGCGTCGGTGCCCTCGAAGTGCCAGTGCGGATAGTCGGTCGAGAACAGCAGCACCTTGTCGGAGCCGATCTGCTCGATCACCTGATCGAGCATCGCGGCCTGCGGCGGCGCGTCGATCGGCTGCACGGTGAAGCGCACGTGCTCGCGGATGATCTCGGCAGGCGGCCGCTTCACCCACGGCACCTCCGAACGCACGCCGCGCCAGGTCTTGTCGGCGCGCCACAGGAACGGCGGCAGCCAGGTGAAGCCGGATTCGGCGAACACGACCTTGAGGCCGGGAAACTTCGCGAACACGCCCTCCGACACGAGGCTCAGAAGCTGGCTCTCGAACGCGGAGGACTGCAGCACGTAGTCCTCGAGATAATACGAGCCCCAGCCGATCGAGGTCGGCGCATGGCGATAGAGGCTGCCGGCGTGCACGCCGACGGTGAGGCCATGCTTCTCGGCCGCCCGGTAGATCGGCCAGTAGAAGCGCCGCCCCAGCGGCCATTCGTTCATCGCCCACATCAGCACCTGCACGAAGCGCCTGTCGCCTGCGCGCCGTTCGATCTCCTCCACCGCGAGCTCGGGGCTCTCGCTCGGCACCAGGATCGAGGCGCGCAGCCGCGGATCGCGGTCGAGCCATTCGCGCGTCAGCCACTCGTTGACCGCCGTGCAGAACGCCGCCGACATGTCCTCCGAGTGGAACGCCTGCGCCGCGTGCAGCACGTTGCAGATCGCAAAGCGCAGCCCGAAGCCGTCGAGCAGGTCGCGCTGGAGCCTGGCGAGGCTGCTGCCCGGCTTCTGGCCGGGCTCGCGCCAGTCCGCCCGCGCCGAGGGCGGCGCGTTGGGCGGGTAGCTCGTGAGATTGAGGCTGTGGCGCTCGATGCCGCGCTGCAGGATCTGCTCGCGCCAGTACTCGCTGAAATAGGGCAGCAGCACCTTCGTGTCGGGCACCGCCGGATGCACGTCGCAGTCGATGGGCGCGAGCCCCTGGAGGGCGGGCGCGTTCGATGCGTCGAGCGTTGAGGTACTCATACGGGCGTTCCCCTGGTCGTTGCGCGCGATATCGCGCCTGCGGCGCGCCAGCGTCAATATCCCCAAACCACCCCGCATTGCCATCCCGCGACGCGAATCCGCAGGCCCGTCATGCGCGCGCCCCGCCGCACTGGCACGGCCGGCAGGCCTCCGTTATCGTCGCGGCCCGCTCCACGTTCCGCACTGCAGGGCGATCGCATATGGCATTGCGCCGTCAGCTCTCGAACCCCCTCACCCGCCGCGCTGCGCGCGGCGACCTCTCCCAGGAATTTTGTCGCGGCGCCGAGCGAAGTCCGCGCCGCGACAACAGGATTTGGGGGAGAGGTGGGGTCCCGCCGTGTCGCACGCTCTATGGTCCGCCATGTCGCCCGCGATCTCATCCAACAATGGCACGCACCGCGTCGCCACTTGCTCACCTCTCCCCAGTGGGGAGAGGTCGGATTGCGCGTCAGCGCGATCCGGGTGAGGGGGGTGCAGAACTGTCGATCATGTCGTGCCGCCGTCCCGCGAAACTTATTTAAGATAACCAGCAACGGTCCCATGAAAGCCCTGCTCTACGCCACTCTCGCCAAGGCCGAGATTTCCGCCAAGCTCACCGCGGTGCTCGGGCCCGATCTCAAGATCGTCGACAGCGACGACGCGCTGGCCGCCGAGATCGCCGACGCCGACGCGCTGTTCATCGGCGACATGCTCTACGTCGGCAAGGCTGCCGAGGCGGTGCGCACGCGCGCCAAGAAGCTCAGGTGGATGCAGGTGCTCACCGCCGGCTACGACAACGCCAAGAAGCTCGGCGTGCCGTCCGGCACGCAGGTGACCAACGTCGGCGACGCGCTCGCCCCCGCCGTGGGCCTGCACGCGGTCGCGCTGCTGCTCGCGCTGCAGCGGCAGGTTCCCGCGTTCATCGAGAACCAGAAGCGCGGCGCGTGGGACCGCGCGGCGGTCGCGCGCGCCAGCGTTCCGCTCGGCACGACGTCGCTCGTCGTCGGCTTCGGCCACATCGGGCGCGAGATCGGGCGTATCCTGCGCGCGCTCGGCAGCCACGTGGTCGGCGTGTCGCGCAACCCGTCTCCCCACGAGAGCGCCGACGAGGTCGCGCCGATTTCGCAGCTTCACGCGCTGCTGCCGCGCGCCGACGCCATCATGATCGCGCTGCCGCTCGACCCCGCCACCCACAAGCTGTTCGGCGCGCGCGAGTTCGCGCTGTGCAAGCGCAACGCGATCATCGTCAACATCGCACGCGGCGGCATCATCGATCCGGTCGCGCTGCGCGAGGCGCTGAACTCCGGCCAGATCGCGGGCGCCGGCCTCGACGTCACCGATCCCGAGCCGCTGCCGGCGGGCGATCCGCTCTGGCAGGCGCAGAACCTCATCATCACGCCGCATTGCGCCGGCGGCGCGGGCCGCGTCACCACCGACCGCATCGCCGCCGCCGCCGCGGACAACCTCGCGCGCTTTGCGCGCGGCGAACCGCTGAGGAACGTCGTCTCGCTTTGACGTACCGTCATGGCCGGGCTTGTCCCGGCCATCCACGTCTTTTTAGCCCAACGGCATAAGGCGTGGATGCCCGCGACGAGCGCGGGCATGACGGCGGATGGAACGGCACACGAACGCCAGAGGAAACGCCCATGCGCATCAGCAAGATCGAGACGATGAAGGCCGACGCCGGCTGGCGCGACTTCTCCTTCCTCAAGCTCACGACCGACGAGGGCATCGTCGGCTGGTCCGAGTACAACGAGGACTTCGGCGCGGCCAACGCCACCAGCGATCTCGTGCGGCGCTTCGCCGACATCGTCGTCGGCATGGACCCGCGCGAGGTCGGCAAGGTGGTGACCTCGCTGCGCGCGATCACCCGCATGTCGATCGGCGGCGTCAACCATGAGGCCATCGCCGCCATCGAGAACGCCTGCCTCGACGTCAAGGCCAAGGCGCTCGGCGTGCCGGTCTATGCGCTGTTCGGCGGCCCGTTCCGCGACCGCATCAACCTCTATTGGTCGCACTGCGGCAGCTTCCGCGTCTGGCGCAAGGACTACTTCGAGGGCGAGCTCGGCATGAAGCCGATCCGCACGCTCGACGACGTCAAGCAGCTCGGCGCCGAGGTGAAGGCGAGCGGCTTCAAGGCGCTCAAGACCAATCCGCTGGCGCTGATGCCGGGCGATCCGCCGTTCAATCCCGGCTTCCGCATGATGCCGAACTTCCTGTCGCGCCATCCCGACGCCAAGCTCATCCGCAACATCTGCGACGTGCTCGCCGCGTTCCGCGACGGCGCCGGCCCCGACATGGGCCTGCACATGGACCTCAACTTCAGCCAGCGCACGGAGGGCTTCATCCGCATCGCCAAGGCGGTGGAGGAGTTCAACCTCACCTGGCTCGAGTGCGACATCCATGATGCCGAGGCGCTGGCGCTGGTGCGCCGCTCGACCTCGACGCCGATCGCCTCGCTCGAGACCATCCACGGCCTGCAGGCATTCAAGCCGTTCCTCGCCAACTATTCCTGCGACGTCGCCATCGTCGACGTGCAGTGGAACGGCCTGTGGGAGTCCGTGCGCATCGCCGCCCTCGCCGACGCCTTCGAGGTCGACTGTGCGCCGCACAATTTCGCCGGCCATCTGTCGAGCCTGATCAGCGCGCATTTCTGCGCGTCGATCCCGAACTACCGCATCATGGAATACGACGTGGACGAGGTGCCGTGGCGCAACGAGCTGTTCACGCACCCGCCGGTGATCGAGAACGGCCAGCTCGTGCTCTCCGACCGTCCCGGCTGGGGCTCGGACGTGGTCGAGGAGGTTCTCAAGGCGCATCCGCCGCGCAAGAAGAAATAGCGGTGGTCATGCCCGCGCAAGCGGGCACCGGTAACCACCCACGCGGAATTTGCGAGCCGGCCGCATTCGGCAACGCATCGTCGTCACCGACATCGCCACCGTCATTGCGAGGAGCGCAGCGACGAAGCAATCCAGGACCAGCGACTCAGCCTGGATTGCTTCGTCCGCTCTGCGGGCCTCCTCGCAATGACGCTGTAGGCCCGCTTGGCACGCACCGTCCCTGTCATGCCTGCGGCAGCGGGCATCCAGCAACCACAAGCCTGCGATATCGACCGATATGCCCGTCCGATCCCATCCGCCGATCGCCCGGCCGTGACGCGCCGCCCACGTCGTTGTCACCGGCACGGCGCGCGGGATAGTATGCCGGCCGCGAACGGCGCAGCGGACCGCCCCCACCCCGCAATGCCCGCAACCGCGCCCACGTGAATCGGACGCCGCCATGAACATTGCCATCCGCGAGCAGAAGGCCGAAGCGCAGGCGACGCGCCTCGCCGTCGTCGACTGCGACATCCATCCGACGATGCGCAGCCTGGCAGAGCTCCTGCCCTACCTGCCCGAGCGCTGGCGCAAGCACACCACCACCTATTCCAATCACATGCGGCAGGCGCTCGCGGAGACGCTGGCCTATCCGCGCATGACGCCCGACGTCGCGCGCCGCGACGCCTGGCCGCCCAACGGCGCGCCGCCCGGCTCCGACCTCGACTTCATGCGCGAACAACATCTCGACCTCAACGGCGTCGAGTACGGCGTCCTCATCCCGCTGCGCAATGCCGGCGCGCAACGCAACCTCGACTACGGCGCGGCGCTCGCGCGCGCGGTCAACGACTGGCAGGTCGAGCACTGGCTCGACAAGGAGCCGCGCCTGCGCGCCTCGCTGCTGGTCACGCCCGAGGACCCCGCCGCGGCGGTGAAGGAGATCGAGCGCTGCTCGGCCGACCGCCGCTTCGTGCAGGTGCTGCTGCCGCCGCGCATGGACGAGCCGGCCGGGCGCCGGCGTTACTGGCCGATCTACGAGGCCGCGGTGCGCGCCAACCTGCCGATCGGCATGCACGTCGGCGGCGTCGGCGGCCACCCCTGCACCGCCGGCTCCGGCGCCGCGTCCTATTATATCGAGGAGCACCACTCGCTCGTCCCGGCGATGCAGGCCGTCGTGGTCAGCATGGTGCTCGAAGGCGTGTTCGAGCACTTCCCCACCCTCAAGATGGCGCTGGTCGAAGGCAGCTTCGCCTGGGTGCCGGCGCTCTCGTGGCGGCTCGACACCCAGTGGCGGCGCATGAAGGACGAGGTCCCGCACCTTGCGAAGAAGCCGTCGGAGTACGTGCGCGAGCACTTCTGGTTCACCACCCAGCCGATCGAGGAGCCGCCGCAGCCGCAGCAGTTGTTCGACGTGATGAGCTGGATCGGCTGGGACCGGATCATGTTCTCCACCGACTATCCGCACTGGGACTTCGACGACCCGCGCTACGTCTTCAAGGGCAAGCTCGACGAGCGCCATCGCCGCATGATCTTCCGCGAGAACGCCAAGGCGTTGTACGGGTTGGAGTAAGCCATGGCCCGCCATGTGGTCGCCACCGTCGGCGAGATCGCCCCCGGTGCCAGCAAGCTCGTCACGGTCAAAGGCCGCGAGATCAGCCTGTTCAACGTCAAGGGCGAATACTTCGCGCTCGCCAACAAGTGCCCGCACGAGGGCGCGTCGCTCTGCCGCGGCACGCTCGTCGGACTGGCGGAATCGGACGGTCCCGGCGACTATCGCGTGACCCGCCAGGGCGAGTTCCTCAAGTGCCCCTGGCACGGCTGGGAGTTCGACGTGCGCACCGGCCAGTCCTGGTGCGACCCCGGCAACACCTACGTGCGCCAGTTCGCGGTGTCGGTCGAGCCGGGCGGCGAGCTGCTCAAGGGTCCCTACGTGCTCGAGACGTTCCAGGTCGCGGTGGACGAGAACTACATCGTCGTCGAGATGTGAGCCCGATGGCTGTCGTTGCGCAGGCGGACGTGAGCGGAGAAAGCGACGTCGCCGCGCGGCGCGCAGCCGGCCTGCCGCGCGGCCTCGCGGGCCTGCTGTCCGGCACCGCCTTGGGCCGCCGCCTCGGCATGACGGCGCTGTTCCTGTTCCTGGCGTTCCTCACGCTCTATCCGCTGGCGATGCTGCTCTACGGCAGCCTGCACTCGACGCCGCCCGGCATGGCGGGCGAATTCAACCTCGACGGCTATCGCGAGATCCTCACCCACGAGAACATCATCATCCTCGTCAACACGATCGGGCTCTCGCTCGCCAAGACCGTTCCCTCGATCGGGCTCGCGGTGCTGCTGGCGTGGATCTGCGCGCGCACCGATACGCCCGCGCGCGGCACCCTCGAGGTGCTGATCACCCTGCCCTTCTTCATCCCGCCGATCCTCACGGCCATGGCCTGGGGCATGCTCGGCAACAAGCAGGTCGGCGTCATCAACATGGCGTGGCAGTGGATCACCGGCTCCACCTCCTCGCCCATCAACATCTATTCCTACGGCGGCATCGTCTGGCACATGATGCAGTATTCGACGCCGTTCCTGTTCCTGTTCATCGTCGACGCCTTCCGCGCCATGGACCCCTCGCTCGAGGAATCGAGCCGCATGTGCGGGGCCTCGCGCTGGGCGACGTTCCGGCGCATCACCGTGCTGCTGATGCTGCCGGCGATCGTCTCGTCCTTCATGCTCAGCCTGATCCGCGGCATCGAATCGTTCGAATCGCCGCTGTTCTTCGGCACGCCCGCCGGCATCACCGTCATCACCACCGAGATCTACAACGCCATCAATCACCGCGCGACGCCGGCCTACCAGTACGCCACCGCCCTCTCCTTCGCGATCCTGGCGCTGATGTTCCTGCTGGTGATCTGGCAGTGGCATCTGCTGCGCGGCCGCACCTTCACCACCGTCACCGGCAAGGGCTACGCCCCCAACATCACCCGGCTCGGACGCTGGCGCTGGGTCACCTTCGGCTTCTGCATCCTGTTCTTCATCGTCACCGTCGTGCTGCCGGTCGGCCAGCTCGCGGTCGGCTCGGTGTTCCGGTTCTTCGGCTTCTACTCCTACGACATGCTCACGCTCGAGCATTACGTCGCGGTGTTCCAGAACACGGACGTGTGGCGCGCGGCGCGCAACACCATGCTGCTCGGCCTCATGGGCGCGTCCGCCACCATGGTGCTCGGCGGGATCGTCGCCTACGTCACCGTGCGCACGCGCTGGCGCGGTCGGCGGCTGATCGACGCGCTCGCCTGGCTGCCCTGGATGATGCCGGGCATGGTGCTCGGCGTCGGCTTCCTGTGGGCCTTCGCCATGCTGCCGGGGCCGATCCCGATCTACGGCACGATCTGGGCGCTGCTGCTCGCCTACATGGCGCTCGGCACGCCCATCGCGGTGCGCGTGATGTCGAGCGCCTACCACCAGCTCTCGTTCGATCTCGAGGAGTGCTCGCGCGTGCACGGCGCGAGCTGGTGGCAGACGCTGTGGCGCATCCTGATCGCGCTCGCCTGGCCGTCCTTCGCGGTCGGCTGGGTGCTGACCTTCTTCGGCATCATGCGCGAGCTGTCGGCCTCGATCCTGCTCTACTCGGTCGGATCGGAGGTATTGTCGGTCGCGCTGCTCAAGCTGTGGGCCAACGGACAGGCCGAGCAGGTCAGCGTGATCGGCCTCATGATGATGCTGCTCGTGGTCTTCTTCCGCTGGGTGCAGATCAAGGTGATCAAGGCGCGCATCAGCACGCTGTAAGTTTGCTATAGGAAGCCAGCCTGCGGCCCCCCCGGCCGCCGGCCCGGAGGGTGTCATGGTCGCAGTCCTGGTCGAAGACGTCAGCCGCGCGTTCGGCGACGTCCTCGCCGTCAACCGGATCAGTCTGAAGGTCGAGCGCGGCGAGTTCGTCACGCTGCTCGGCCCGTCCGGCTGCGGCAAGACGACGACGCTGCGCATGGTCGCCGGGCTCGAGCAGAATACCGGCGGGCGCATCAGCATCGGCGAGCGCGTGGTGAGCGATCCCGCCGCCGGCATCTTCGTGCCGCCCGACCACCGCCAGCTCGGCATGGTGTTCCAGTCCTACGCGATCTGGCCGCACATGACCGTGTTCGACAACGTCGCCTATCCGCTGCGCATCCGCCGCCGCCCCAAGGCCGAGATCCGCGAGCGCGTGATGGCGGCGCTGCGCCTCGTCGAGATGGAGAAATTCGCCGAGCGCCCCGCGCCCGCCCTCTCCGGCGGCCAGCAGCAGCGCGTCGCCATCGCGCGCGCGCTCGTGTTCGAGCCGCAGGTGCTGCTGCTCGACGAGCCGCTCTCCAATCTCGACGCGCGCCTGCGCACGCAGATGGGCGACGAGTTCCGCGCGCTGCAGAAGCGCCTCGGCATCACCAGCCTCTACGTCACCCACGACCAGGAGGAGGCGATGGCGCTCTCCGACCGCGTCGTGGTCATGCAGGGCGGACGCATCCTGCAGATCGGCGCGCCCGAGGAGATCTACCAGCGCCCGGCGAGCCGCGCGGTCGCGGCCTTCTTCGGCTCACCCAACCTGCTCGACGCCAGGGTGACCGGCTGCGAGAGCGAAGCGGACGGGCGCTTCCACCTCACCGTCGAGGGCAAGGGCTGGCAGGGCCACGCCCGCGCCGGCGAGAGGTTCGAGGTCGGCGCGCCGGTGCTGGTGCTGGTGCGGCCAGAGAACATCCAGATCGGCACGCAGGCCGCGATCAACGGCGCGCAGATGGCGTGGTCGGGCAGGATCGCCACCGCGATCTTCCGCGGCCCGCGCACCTCGGTCGCGATCGACACCGGCGGTCCGCGCCTCAACGTCGAAGCCCCCGCGCTGCTCAACGCCCGCGTCGGCGACGAGGTGCGCGTCGCCGTGCCGCCCGGCGGCGCCTGGGCGATCCGCCCCGAGGCGGGGAATTAGAGCGCCGCCAGCACTGAGCCTATCATGCCCGCGCAAGCGGGCATCCAGTAATCACGCCAGCCGGTTCTCACACGCAATCGCTGCGGCGTACTCGATCATCTGCGTTCGCGGATGATGACAAGCGGAGAGGCCTTCCCGCACGCCGATCCTCACACGTTCGCGCCGTCCTTCACCGCCGCCGTCGAATAATTCCCGCGCGTCATCACCGCCGTGGCGCCGCCGTCGATCGGGATCACCGTGCCGGTGATGTAGCTGCCGGCGGGCGAGGCCAGCAGCAGCGCCAGCCCTTTGATCTCGTCGGTCTGCGCCAGGCGCCCGAGCGGCACCATGTCGGCGAACAGCTTCACCGTCTCGGCATCGCGGTGCAGCCGGCCGCCGCCGATGTTGGTGTAGAACGGGCCCGGCGCGATGGCGTTGACGCGGATGTTGTAGGGCGCGAGCTCCACCGCCGCCTGCCGCACGATGTTGATCACCGCCGCCTTGGAGGCGATGTAGCCGTAGCCGGTGATCGGCTCGGCGCGGATGCCGGCGATCGAGGCGGTCGCGACGATGCTGCCCGTGCGGCGCTGCTTCATGTGCGGCACGGCGAAGCGCATCGCCATCAGCGTCGCGGTCATGTTGACGTCGATGGAGCGCTTGAACGCCTCCACGTCGAAACGGTCGATGGCGCCCTCGGGCGAGACCAGCGTGCCGCGTCCGGCGCTGATGCCGGCATTGGCGAACAGCACATCGAGCCGGCCGTGGCGCGCCGCCGCGCCGTCGATCGCCGCGCGCAGCGCGTCCGTGTCGGCGACGTCGAGCGTGACCGGCTCGACCGCGCAGCCGGCCGCGGCGAGCCGCGCCACGTGGCGTTCCAGCTCCTCGCCGTTGAGGTCCGCGAGCACGACCTTGGCCCCGTTCTGCGCCATCACCTCCGCGTAGGCGAGGCCGAGCCCGCTCGCCGCGCCGGTGACGAAGGCCACGTGCCCCTCGACCTTGAACAGATCAGCCATCTTCATGGACGTCTCTCCCCTGTGCCGCGGACTGCTATAAAGCCATTCGGGCACGACGGGGAGTGGAGCACGTGAAGGACATCAGAGGCAAAACCGCATACGTCTCGGGCGCGGCCTCGGGCATCGGCTTCGGCATCGCATCGGCGCTGGCGCAGGCCGGCGCCAATGTCGCGATGGTCGACATCCGCGCCGATGCGCTCGCGGATGCGCGCGCGCGGCTGCACAACCTCGGCGGTGAGATCGAGACCTACGTGTCCGACGTGTCCGACCCGGCGGTGCTCGGCGAGACCGCGCGCGAGATCGAGCGGCGGTTCGGCCCGCTCCACATCCTGTGCAACAACGCCGGCGTGTCGATGCTGGGCACGCCGCTCGACGAGATCACGCAGGCCGACTGGGACTGGGTCATCGACGTCAACATCAAGGGCGTGATCAACGGCATCCGCGCCTTCGTGCCGGCCATGAAGGCGCACGGCGAGGGCGGGCACATCGTCAACACCGCCTCCATCGCCGGCCTGCAGGTCAACCCGAATTTCCGCACCGGCGCCTATTCCATGACCAAGTACGCCGTGGTGGCGCTGTCCGAGGCGCTCGAGCAGGAGCTGGCCGGCCACGGCATCGGCGTGTCCGTGCTCTGCCCGGCGGCCGTGGATACCGGCATCCACCTCTCCGCGCGCAGCCGCCCGGCCCGGCTCGGCGGCCCGTTCGAGCGCAGCGCCGACCATTTCATGGGCGACCTCATCAAGGACGGCCTGCGCCCCGAGCAGGTCGGCACGCGCGTCGTCGACGCGATCCGGGAGGGCGAGTTCTACATCCTGACGCATTCGAGCCCGCGCGAATGGGTCGAGCGCCGCTTTGAGCGCATCATGGCGGCCTTCGACCGGGCCGAAGCGTTCGAGCAGGCGCTCGGGATCGAGCCCTGGCGCCTGCGGCCGCCCGCGCCAACCGGCCGCGATTGACGCGGAACCCCGAGAACGGGCATAGCTGACGGCGGGGTTGCGACAATCGACCGTTGCCGACGGGGGGTCACATGACGAAACCGCGCATTGGGCTGGCCGCTTCGATCCTGCTCGCCGCCGTGGCGCTGGCCGCGCCCGCAGCCGCGCAGGAGTATCCCGCGCGCGACATCCGCGTCATCTGCAACTTCACGCCCGGCTCGGCCTTCGACGTGTTCGTGCGCTTCTATGCCGAGCGCCTGAGCGCGATCACGCGCCAGAACGTCAAGGTCGAGAACCGCACTAAGAATTTCGGCACTGAGGCGACGCAGACCACCGCCAAGGCCAAGGCCGACGGCTACACCATGCTGATCACGCCGGCGAGCTCCACGCTCGCCGCCGCGGTGCACATGCACCGGAAGCTCAAGTGGAACCCGCTCACGGACTTCGCGCCGGTCACGACGATCGCGAAGGCTTCGCACGCGGTGCTGGTCAATCCCAAGTCGCCGATCAAGACGCTTGCCGACCTCACCGCCTATGAGAAGACGCGCAAGGACGACGCCGCGTTCGGCGCCAACGTCGACACCAGCCTCGCCGCCGCCGCGCTCTACAACAAGCTCGCGGGCGCGCAGGCCCTGCGCATCCCCTCGACCTCGGTGCCCACGCTGATCAACGACCTCTATGCCGGCGACGCCGACTACATCGTGCTCGACGTGCCGTCGGCGGCCGAGGCGGTCAAGGCCGGCAAGCTGCGCGCGCTGGCGGTGACCGGCAAGGCGCGCGCCTCCGCGCTGCCGGACGTGCCGACCATGGAGGAGGCCGGGCTCAAGGGCTATGGCAGCGTCGAGCGCTGGTGGGCGGTGTTCGTCCCGTCGAAGACCCCGCCCGCCGTCGTCGAGAAGCTCGAGGCCACGTTCAACCGCATCCTGGAGAGCGAGGAGTCGAAGAAGTTCCTCGCCAACGTCGGCGCCGACGCCATGCCGGGCGACGCCAAGTCGACCCAGACGCTGCTCGCCAGCGAGGTCAAACGCTGGGGCGACCTCGTCAAGATCGCCGGCATGCAGGCGAAATAGCGCGCGAAACCCGAAAAGTGTGTAGCGGTTTTCGGACAAGATCGCGCGCAAACAAAGCATGATCCCGGAAAGTGGACACCGGTTTCTGGACAAGATCATGCTGCGACGATAGCGCGCGATCCCGAAAAGCTTGCCCCCGGACTTGATCCGGGGGTGGACGCCGTTTCCCCACAAGATCGCGCGCCTGACAACATCGCGCGCGAGCCGACACCGCGCCGCCGATAAACCACCGGACTTGCCGCAGTTCCCGCCCGTCATGCGCCGCGACACGATCGCCGCTGCCCGCGCCCGCCGCATCCGCGTATGCTGCGCCACCGAACGCACCGGGGCATCGCGATGGGTCATCCCGCCGACATCGTCATCGTCTGGCCGTCCGACAAGGAGTTCGTGATCGCGCCGATCGAGCGGGCGCTGCGCGCGCAGGGCCATCGCGTCACGCGCCATCGCGAGATCGCCGATGCCGAAGCGGCCGGCGACACGCTGCTCGCCTCCGCCGACCTGCTGCTGCCCTTCCCCGAGTTCCGCTGCACGCGCGCGCTGATCGCCAACGCCCCGCACCTGCGCGCCGTGCTCTCGCCCGTCACCGGCATCGACGGCATCGACCTTGCCGCCGCGAGCGCGCACGGCGTGATCGTCGCCAACACGCTGGTGCCCGAGAGCCACGAGAGCATGGCCGAGGCGACGATCCTCTTCATGCTCGCCTGCCTCTACGACCTGCGCGGCTCCGAGCACATCCTGCGCGCCAACCTGCCGAGCCGCAAACCCGTCGCCACCATGGCCAAGGGCAAGACCGTCGGCCTCGTCGGCTTCGGCCAGATCGCGCGCGCCATCGCGACGCGCCTCGCCGGCTGGGAGGTGACGCTCCTCGCCTATGCGCCGCGCCTGCGCGAGCCCATGCCCGCGCACGTGGCGCGCGTCGAGCTCGACGACCTGATGCGCGCCAGCGACGTGGTGATGGTGCTCACCAGCCTGACCGAAGCGACGCGCAACCTGATCGACGCCCGCCGTCTTGCCCTCCTCAAGGACGGCGCGAGCCTCATCAACACCGCGCGCGGCCCGATCGTCGACGAGGCGGCGCTGCACCGGCGCGCGGCCGAGGGGCATCTGCGCGCCATCGCGCTCGACGTGTTCACGCAGGAGCCGCTGCCGGCCGACCATCCGTTCCGCGATCTGCCCAACGCCATCCTCACCGGCCACTGCATCGGCCACACGGTCGACACCATCGCGGCGATGCCGCGCGCGGCGCTCGACAACGTCGCGCGCGCGCTGCGCGGCGAAGCGCCCTCGTCCGTCAAGAACCCGGACGTGCTGCCGTCCTGGCGCGCGAAGTGGGGCGCGCAGGCCTGACGGGCGACGTCCGGGCGAAGATCCGTGTGAAGGACTAGTCCGACACGCTCAGCAGGCGCGCCTGCGCCTCGTGGTCGCCCTTGAGCTGATCGCTCGGGCCGCGGTGCACGATCTTGCCGCGGTCGATGACGATGCAGTCCTTGGCGAAGGACAGCGCGAGATCGGCCTTCTGCTCGACGAGGATCATCGAGAGGCCCGTTTCGTCGCGGATCTTGAGCAGCGCCTCGAACAGCGCCTCGATCACGATCGGCGCGAGGCCTTCCAGCGGCTCGTCGAGCAGCAGCACCTTGGGCGCGCCGCAGAGCGCGCGCGCCACCGCCACCATCTGCTGCTCGCCGCCGGAGAGGCGGTTGCCGGTGTTACGGCGGCGCTCCTTGAGCCGCGGGAACAACTCGTAGACCTTGTCCAGGCTCCAGCCGCCCGGCAGCACGGACACCGCGAGGTTCTCCTCGACGGTGAGCGAGGGGAACACCTCGCGCTCCTGCGCGACGTAGCCGAGCCCGAGCCGCGCGCGCTGGTGCACGGGCATGGTCTCGATCTGCCGGTCGCCCAGCCGGACCGTGCCCTTGTGGCGCGTGGTGATGCCCATCAGCGTGGTGAGCAGCGTGCTCTTGCCGACGCCGTTGCGTCCGAGCACGGCGAGCGTTCCGCCCGGCGCGAGCTCGAACGAGAGCCCGTCCAGCACCACCGTCTCGCCATAGCCCGCGACGAGACCCTCGACCTTCAGCCCGATGCTCATACGACCGTCCGACCCAGATAGACCGCGCGCACCTCGGGATCGGCCGCGATCTTGGCGGGCTCTCCACGCGTCAGCACGCGGCCTTGCAGCAACACGATGATCTCCTTCGCGAAGCGGAAGATCACCTCCATGTCGTGCTCGATGATGAGAATGGCCATGTCCTTGGGCAGCCGCTCGAGCACGTCGTGGATGCGGTGCGCCTCCTCGGAGGGCACGCCCGCGGCCGGCTCGTCGAGCAGCAGCACGCGCGGCTTGAGCGCGAGCGCGATGGCGATCTCGAGCAGGCGCTGCTGGCCGTAGGGCAGTTCGCGCACCAGCCTGTCGCCGACCTCGCCGACGCCGAGCTCGCGCAGCAGCGCCTGCGCCTCCTCGACGCAGCGCCGCCATTGCGGCGTGTAGCGCAGCATGCGCCAGGCATAGCCCTCGCGCTCCGCCACCGCGATCGCGACGTTGTCGCGCGCCTTGTCCTCGCGCAGGAGCGCGTTGATCTGGTGGGTGCGCGCGAGCCCGCGCCGCACGCGCAGCTCGGGCGCCATGCTCTCGATGGCCTCGCCCTGAAGATGGATCGTCCCGGAGTCCTGCTTGAGGAAGCCGGTGAGCAGGTTGACGAAGGTGGTCTTGCCCGCGCCGTTGGGGCCGATCAGCCCGACGCGCGCGCCGACGTCGAGATCGACGTCGATCGACTGCGCGACGACGAGGGCGCCGAACGCCTTGTTCAATCCGCGGATGGAAAGGGCCGGTTGCGTCGTCATGCGGCGTCCGAGGGCTTGCGGAAGCGGTCCACGAGGCGCCGCCCGACGCGGCCGAGGTCCATCAGGCCGCCCTCCAGGAACAGCACCGTCGCGATCAGCATGGCGCCGACGATGAACTCCCAGAAATAGGGGCTGATCTTCGCGGTCCAGTCCTGCACCACGAAATAGACCACCGCGCCGACGAAAGCGCCGTAAAGGCGGCGCGTTCCGCCGAGGATCAGGATCACGGTGACGATGCCCGATGTCAGCAGGCTGAGCACGTCGAGCCCGACGAAGCGGGTGGAGTGCGCCGACAGCGCGCCGGCCGAGCCGGCCATGCCCGCCGAGATGGTGTAGATCGCCAGCAGGCGCCACCACACCGGCGTGCCGATCGCGCGCATGCGCCGCGGGTTCTGCCGGATGCCGTCGAGCGAGCGCCCGAACGGGGACTGCACGAGGCGCCACGACAGCACGAACCAGATGAACAGCACCGCGAGCGTATAGAGATAGGCGGTGTTGCCGAAGATGTTGAACTCGAACGTGCCGAACAGCGGATCGACGCGCATGCCCTGCAGCCCGTCGTCGCCGCCGGTGAGCCACTTGGCCTTGTTGGCGTATTCGAAGATCACCGAGACGATGGCGAGCGTCAGCATCAGGAAGGTGACGCCGCTGGTGTGCAGGATCATCGCGCCGGTGAGAAAGCCGAGCAGCGCGCTCACCGCGATCGCGACCAGATGGCCGAGCACCGGGTCGCCGGTCACGTGGATCGAGAAGATGCCGGCGGCATAGGCGCCGACCCCGAAGAACGCCGCGTGCCCGAGCGTGACGATGCCGGCATAGCCGAGCACGAGGTCGAGCGAGAGCGCGAACAGAATCCAGATCATGATCTGGGTCCCGAACGTCAGGTAGCCCTCGGCGAGATAGTAATAGGCGATGGCCGCCACCCACGGCACCACGGCGCCCACCATCGTGCCCCAGCCGATGCGCTCGGCCGGCACGCCCGCGGCTTTGCTGGTCTGCATCGTGCTCATCACGCCACCGATTTCGGCGGAAGCAGGCCCTGCGGCCGCCATAGCAGGAGGACGAACACGGCAGCGTAGAGCAGATAGGCCGCCGCCTCGGTGAAGAAGTACTTGCCCACGGTGTCGATGATGCCGAGCGCCATCGCCGCGATGAACGAGCCCTTGAAGCTGCCCTCACCTCCGACGATCACCACGACCAGGAACAGCACCACGTACTTGAGCGCGTAGGACGGCTCCGGCGAGAGGATGCCCGCGCCGACGGCGCCGCCCAGGCCCGCGAGCGCGCAGCCGATGACGAACGTGCCGGTGAACAGCAGGCTGACGTTCATGCCGAGCGCGCGCGCCATGCGGCCGTTGTCGACGGCGGCGCGCAGCCTCGCGCCGAACAGCGAGTTCTCGATCACGTACCAGAGGACCGCGGCGATGATGCCGCCGATCAGGATCAGGAACAGCCGGTAGCCCGGATAGGTGCGGAAGCCGATGTCGAGCGGGCGCGTCAGATACTCGGGGAACTGCACCGGATAGGGGAATGCCCCGAAGATCTCGGAGACCGCGGCGGTCGCGATGAAGACGAAGCCGATCGTTAGCAGCACCTGTGCGAGCTCGCCCTTGCGGTAGAGCGGGCGGAACAATGTGACCTCGGCGATGCCGCCCAGGATGCCGGGCACGATCGCGGCGACGGCGAGCGCGACGTAGAAGTCATGGCCGCGCTGGGTGAGATAGCCGGCGATGTAGCCGCCGATCATCGCGAACGAGCCGTGCGCAAGGTTGACGACGCGCATCAGGCCCATGGTGACAGTCAGCCCCACGGAGATGATGAACAGGACCATCCCGTAGGAGATCCCGTCGAGCAGGACAGTCGCGGCGAAAGACATGGAGACTCGTGCCGGGCGAAGGAAAGCGATGAGAGACGAAGCTCACGGAAACAGCTGCGCGCGGAACCCGCAAAGGTCGTCCGCGCGCAGCCGTCGCAGTCGCGTTCTTAGTTGCTCTTCGGCGGATTGTCGATCTTCCAGGGGTCCTTGACCATTGGAATCGTGTCGATATCCACGTTGACGAGACGGCCGTCGCGCTTCTCGACGCGGCGGATGTAGATGTTCTGCACGATGTCGCGCTCGACCGGATCCATCTGTGCGGGACCGCGCGGGCTGTTGAGCTTCGCGCTCTTCATGAAGTCGATGTACTTCAGTCCTTCCGCCTTCGGTCCGAGCGCGGCGATCGAACGATAGATCAGGTCGGTGCCGTCCCAGGCCGCGACCGACGCGATGTCGGGCTCGGCCTTGTCGCCGAACTGCTTCTTGAGCTGCGCCTTGAGCTTGAGGTTCTCGGGATTGGTGTTGGTCTCGGTGTAGTGGAAGGCCGTGACCGTCCCGATGATGTCGTCGGTGAACTGCGGCAGGAAGATCTGCTGCGTCTCGCCGGTGCCGATCAGCTTGATGCCGGCCGCCTTGAGGCCGCGCTCGGTGTAGGCCTTGACCAACGCGTTCGAGGGCGCGCCGGCGGGCTGGAACATGTAGAGCGCGTCGGGCTTGGCCTGCAGCACCTTCTCCATGTAGACGCCGTAGTTCGTCTCGCGGATCGGCGAGCGGTCGCCGCCGACGATCTCGCCGCCGAGCTTCTTGAACTCCTTGGAGAAGTAGGCCTCGGCGTCATGACCCGGCGCGTAGTCGCTGGTGATCATGTACACTTTCTTGATGCCGTTCTTGATCGCCCATTGCGCCAGCGGCACGACGTGCTGCGGGATGGTCATGCTCACGCGCACGTAATAGGGCGAGCCGCGCGTGATCGAGGCGGTGGCCGCGTTCATGATCACGACCGGCACCTTCGCCTGGTTGGCGATGTCGGCGACCGCCATTGCGTGCGGCGAAAGGTCGAAGCCGGCGAGCATCTTCACCTTCTCGCGCAGCACCAGCTCTTCCGCGAGCTGCTTGGTCTTGTCGGGACCGGCGCTGGCGTTGTCGCGATAGACGAACTGGATTTCGTGCTGCTTGCCGTCCGGCCCCTTCACGGTCTTGCCGTGAGATCCCTGATAGGCCTCGACCGCCTGCTGGAACTGCGTGCCCCAGGTGGCGAATGCGCCGGTGAAATCGGCGATCAGTCCGATCTTGACCACGTCCGCCGAAGCGGCGCTGGCCGACAGCGACAGTGCTGCCGCCGTGACGGCGCCTGTGAACCACTTCATCACTAACCTCCGTGTCGTTTCCCCTCGGAAGATGCCCTTTTGGATTTGCTTCCCTTGGACTTGTCTTCCTTCGCCTGTCTTATACCCCGTTTTGCGCGACTGCCAAAGCGCGCGATATGCCCAATCGCGCGTCATGATGAGCTGCGCCCCTTTGCCCAACATGCGGGCGCGCGTGGGCAGCGGCGGCGCGTGAGACTTGCGCGCGGCGGTGGGCGTGCGCAAGAAAGGCGCGAGAGGACGTACCGCCATGCAACCCGAGACGACCGAACAGTTCGACTACATCATCATCGGCGCCGGTTCCGCCGGTTGTATTCTCGCCAACAGGTTGTCGGCCGACGCCAAGACGCGCGTGCTGCTGCTCGAGGCAGGCGGCGAGGACCGCTCGATCTGGATGAAGATCCCGTTCGGCTACGCCTACACCATCGGCAATCCCGCCTACGACTGGTGTTTTGAGACCGCGCCCGAACCCGGGCTGAACGGGCGCAGCATCATCCATCCGCGCGGCAAGGCGCTCGGCGGCTCCTCCACCATCAACGGGCTGTTCCAGGTGCGCGGACAGGCCGGCGACTTCGATCACTGGCGCCAGCTCGGCCTCGAAGGCTGGGGTTGGGAAGCAGTGCTGCCCTATTTCAAGACGCACGAGGACTTCAAGGGCGGCGCCGACGAGTTCCACGGCGCCGGCGGCGAGCTCGGCGTCGAGCCGCAGCGCAACTGGTGGCCGGTGCTCGACGTGATCAAGGCCGCCGCGGTGCAGGAGGGCCTGCCCGTGCGCGAGGACTTCAACACGGGCGACAACGAGGGCGTCGGCATCTATCACGCGATCACGCGCAACGGCCTGCGCTGCTCCACCTCGCGCGCCTTCCTCAAGCCCGCGCGCTCGCGCGCCAACCTCAAGGTCGAGACCAACGCGCTCGCACAGCGCGTGCTGTTCGAAGGCCGCCGCGCCGTCGGCGTCGACTATCGCCAGGGCGATGCCACGAAGACCGCGCGCGCCGCGCGCGAGGTCATCGTCGCCACCGGCGCCATCAAGACGCCGCAGCTGCTGCAGCGCTCCGGCGTCGGCCCCGCCGACCTCCTCGCGCGCCACGGCATCCCGGTCGTGCTCGACAAGCCCGGCGTCGGCGAGAACCTGCAGGACCACCTGCAGATGATGCTGACCTATCGCCTCACCGGCATCGGCACGCTCAACCAGGCCTACCGCTCGGCGTTCGGCCGCGCCAGGATCGCCGCGCGCTACGCGCTGTTCCGCACCGGCCCGCTCGCCAGCGGGCCGACGCCGCTCGGCATCTTCCTGCGCTCGCACGAGCATGTCGACCGCGCCAATCTCGCATTCACCATCCTGCCGTTCTCGCGCACGGCGCCCGGCATGAAGGGCGAGTTCCATCCGTTCCCCGGCGTCACGCTCTCGGTCTACGACTGCCGCCCGACCAGCCGCGGCACCGTGCGGCTTACCGGCTCCGACATGGGCGCCGCTCCCGAGATCCGGTTCAATTACTTGTCGACGGAGGAAGACCGTCGCGTTGCGGTTGCCGCCATGCGCATCACGCGGCGGCTGATGCAAAGGCCCGCGGTCGCGCCTTATGACCCGATCGAGATCAAGCCCGGCCCCGTCGGCGACGACGACGCCGCGCTGCTCGATGCGTTCCGCGCCAACGCGACGACGATCTTCCATCCGGTCGGCACCGCCAAGATGGGGCGGCGCGAGGACCCGATGGCGGTCGTCGATGCCCGTCTCAAACTGATCGGCCTTGACGCGATCCGCGTCATCGACGCCTCGGTGATGCCCACCGTCACCTCAGGCAACACCAATGCACCGACCATGATGATCGCCGAGAAGGGCGCCGCCATGATCCAGGAAGACGCGCGCCTGCATTGAATGGGGTGGTCAACACCGCCCGCGCACGCAAACCTGCTTGATGGCAGTTCTAATTGCCCTCGTTTCCAACTTTGTGAAAGCCACGAAGCAAAGAGTTTGTGGCCGTCATCATCCGCGAAAGCGGATGATCCAGTACGCCGCAGCGCCTGGGAAGCTCCGCGGCGTTGGTTACTGGATGCCCGCTTACGCGGGCATGACAGTGGAGAGGGGTGCGATCACGGCTTCGCCCGCATGACCGCGCCAGGGTGTGAGGGCGTCTCGACGCCGTCATCACTGGGCCGCGCCAAAGGCGCGTGACCCGGTGATCCATCTTTTTGATGAACGATGGGTGGCCGGGTCGAGCCCCTCACCCGGCATGCTGCGCATGCCGACCTCTCCCCGCTCTTTGTCGCGCCGTCGAGCGAAATCCGCGGCGCGACAAAAGGATATGTGGGTCGCGCCGTCGAGCGAAGTCCGCGGCGCGACAAAAGGATATGTGGGAGAGGCGGCCGTGCCGCGTTGGACGACCAGTGCTCAACGCAGCCAGTCCCGCGATCTCGACCATTAACGACCGGGCACTGCTTCGCAGCTCGCTCACCTCTCCCCGCCGGGGAGAGGTCGCCGCGCTTCAGCGCGGCGGGTGAGGGGGAGCCAACGGTCGTTGGGATGCGCGCATCTGCGATGACCGCTCCGGCTCGCAAGCCCATTGCGGCCCCTCGGCTATTTTGCGACGTTCAGCCGTCCTTCCCACCGGCCGGCGCGGCGAAGCGCCCGCCGGCGGCACAGAGGAAGGCGAGGATCAATTTCGATTGGGGTGTGGGAGTGAGCATGGATCCGGTCGCAACCGAGACCAAGATCGTCCGGCGTGAGAACAGGAATCCGCAGCTCGTCGGGGCGGACATCTGCGTGGTGGGCGCCGGCAGCGCGGGCATCTCGGCCGCCATCGAGGCCGCGCGCCTCGGCCGCAAGGTGGTGCTGATCGACAGCCTGCCCACCCTCGGCGGCCAGATGGTCAACTCGATCATCGGCACCTTCTGCGGCCTGTTCGCCAACGGCACGCACGGATACCAGTTCACCTACGGCATCGCCGACGACATCTTGCGCGACCTCGCCAAGGTGCCCGGCCAGATCTATCGCCGCCACGGGCCGGTCACCACCGTCGTCTATTACGACGAGGTCGCGCTCGGTCGCTGGGTCGAGGAGGCCGTGCGCAAGGCCGGCATCACCGTCGTGCTCGGCGCCGTGCTGCGCAACGTCAACATGGACGGGCGGCGCGTGAAGGACATCGACCTCGCCACGCGCTACGGCGACATGAAGGTGGCCGCCACCGGCTTCGTCGACGCCTCGGGCGACGCCACCCTCACCTGGCTCGCCGGCCTGCCCTGCCGCGAGTCGGCGGCGCGCCAGGTCTACGGCACCCAGATGGTCGTGCTCGAGAACATCAACGAGGCCGCGCATCCCGGCCGCCCCGAGATGCAGGCGCGCATGACGCAGAAGGCCGCCAAGTATCAGCTCATCCGCACCAACCCGGTGTCCTTCGTCATTCCCGGGCGCGGCATCGCCGTGCTCAACATGACCCACACCGACACGCCGCTGGAGCCGCTTGCTGCCGCGCACAGCCAGCTCGAAGGCAAGGCGCAGGCCGACCGCGCCGTGCAGCTCCTCAAGGACGAGTTCCCCGAATGCTTCGGCAACGCGCGCGTGCGTGCCTACGGCAATCCGGGCATCCGTCAGACCCGCTGGATCGTCGGACGCCACCAGCTGACCCTCGACGAGGTGCGCAACGGCACGAAGTTCGAGGACGCCGTCGCGCGCACCGCCTGGCCGGTGGAGTTGCACGACCACGACTCGGGGTACGTCTGGGAGACCTTCCCCGAGGACCACGTGCACTACATCCCGTTGAGCTCGCTCACGCCGGCCGATGCGGACAACATCGTCGCCGCCGGCCGCTGCATGGACGCCGACCTCGCCGCGCTCTCGAGCGTGCGCGTGATGGGCCCCTGCATCGCCATGGGCGCCGCCGCCTCCCACGCGCTCGACCTCGCGGGCTCGGGCAGCGTCCACCAGATCGACATCGGCTCGCTCAAGCAGCGCCTGCACGACAACCTCGAGCGCCAGGAGCCGCAGGCGCGGACCGAAACCTCGGGCGACGAGCTCAAGCGTCACCTTTCGGAGGCTCACCGATGAGACTGACCGACGCCGAGAAGGCGATGCTCGACGGCAAGGAGGGGCCGGCCCAGGCCAAGGCGATGGACCTCTTGGTGCGCTACGGCGAGGCGCTCGGCGCCGAGCGCCTGGTCGAGACCAACAACGTCGCGGGCGCGTTCAACGCCTCGACTCCGTCGGTGCGCGAGCTCGTCAAGAAGGGCTTCGACGCGGTGTTCTCGGAGCTCAACCTCGACAGCCCCGAGGTCGTGCAGATCCCGCGCATGCGGGCGAACACCTGCCAGCTCATCACCGGCATCGACAACGACCTGTGGCAGACGCAGGGGATCGCGCAGGAGCTGGTCGAGCAGCAGAAGCGCGCCGAGGCGCATTTCGGCGCGCTCGGCATCAACATGTTCGCGACCTGCACGCCCTATCAGGTCGGCAACGTTCCCGTGAAGGGCGAGCACTGCGCCTGGATGGAGTCCTCCGCCGTCGTCTACTGCAACTCGGTGCTGGGCGCGCGCACCAACACCGAGGGCAAGGAGAGCACCGGCGCCGCCGCCCTCACCGGCCGCATCCCCTACTGGGGCTACCACATCCCGGAGAACCGCCGCGGCACCCACCTCGTCGAGGTCGATGTCGAGGTCGACGACATCATGGACTGGGGCCTGCTCGGCTACTGGCTGGGCGAGATCGTGCAGGAGGACATTCCCGTCCTCACCGGTAAGCTCAAGCGGCCCACCCTGATCAAGCTCAAGCACTTCGGAGCGGCGGCGGCCTCGTCCGGCGGGGTCGAGATGTATCACGTGCCCGGCGTGACGCCGGAGGCGCGCGACGTCGAGGAAGCGTTCGGCGGGCGCAAGATCGTCGACAAGCTTCGCTACGGCCCGGCCGAGCGCAAGCAGGCCTACGACAACCTCAACTGCGCGAGCGACCGCAACGTCGACTTCGTCATGCTCGGCTGTCCGCACAACGCCATCGAGCAGGTCTGGCGCGTCGCCTCGCTGCTCGAGGGCAAGAAGCTGCACCCGAACGTGCAGCTCTGGGTGCACACGCCGCGCGCCTTGCGCGAGGTGGCGCAGCGCAACGGCTACGTGAAGATGATCACCGACGCCGGCGGGGTCGTCATGAGTGACACCTGTCCGGCGATCTCGCGCTACGCGCCCAAGGGCACGCGCGTCATCGCCACCGATTCCGCCAAGCAGGCGCATTACCTGCCGGCCATCCTCGGACTGCCGGTGTGGTTCGGCACCGTGCAGGAGTGCGTCGAGGCGGCGCTGACCGGCCAATGGAACGGGAGGCTGCAATGAGCATCGCCGAAACGCGTCCCAACGACACCATCGTGTTGCACGGCCGCAAGGTGGTCGGCGGCGTCGCCGAGGGCGAGGCGCTGGTCACGCACGACACGATCTCGGGCTGGGGCGGCATCAACGAGCGCGAGGGCACCGTGATCGAGCGCCGGCACGAGCTGCGCGGCGTGAGCTTCAAGGACAAGATCCTGGTGTTCCCCGGCGCCAAGGGCTCGTCGGGCTGGTCGGCCTATTTCCACATGACGCGGCTCAACAAGGTGAACCCGAAAGCGATGATCTTCGTGACGATGACCACCAAGATCGCGCTCGGCGCGGTGGTCACGCGCGTACCGGCGATCACCGAGCTCGACCAGGACCCGCTCTCGGTCATCGAGACCGGCGACTGGGTCAAGGTCGACGCCGACCGCGGTATCGTCGAGATCACCAAGAAGGCGAAGGGCGTTTAGCACGTACGATGCGTCTGCACCCCCTCACCCGGCACGCTATGCGTGCCGACCTCTCCCCGGCGGGGAGAGGTGAGCAAGTGGCGACGTTGTACGAGTGCAATTGGCGGATGAGATCGCAGCGCCTGCTGTCGAACACAAGGCGCGCCGCACGGACGCTCCCACCTCTCCCATCGGAGAGAGGCGAGCAAGGGGTACGGCCTCGCCCCACGGCCACCTCTCCCATCGGAGAGAGGCGAGCGAGGGGTACGGTCTCGCCCCACGGCCACCTCTCCCATCGGAGAGAGGCGAGCAAGGGGCACGGTCTCGCTCCACGGCCACCTCTCCCCGCCGAGAGAGGCGAGCGAGGGGTACCGGCCTCGCCCCACGGCCACCTCTCCCATCGAGAGGCGAGCGAGGGGCACGGCCTCGCTCCACGGCCACCTCTCCCCGCCAGAGAGGGGTGAGCGAGGGGCACGGTCTCGCCCCACGGCCACCTCTCCCCGCCGGGGAGAGGTCGGCTCGCACGCGTGAGCGTGCGAGCCGGGTGAGGGGGTGCAGACCCATCAGTTCGAGTCGCAGACGCATCAGTTCAATCCAAGGAACCGACACACCATGAAACGCCAGCTCCGCAGCAACTACGAAAAAGGCACCTCGCTGTGGGCGGTGCGCCGCGCGCAGTGGCGCGCGCTCGGCCTCACCGACGAGGACATGGAGAAGCCGAAGATCGCGGTCGTGAACACCTCGTCCGAGCTCGCGATCTGCTTCAGCCATCTCGACGGCGTCGCCAAGATCGTGAAGGAAGCGATCCGCGAGGCCGGCGGCCTGCCGTTCGAGATCCGCACCGCGGCGCCGAGCGACTTCATCCACAGCGCGGGGCACGCCGGCAACTACATCCTGCCGTCGCGCGACCTGATCACCAACGACATCGAGGTGCAGGTCGAGGGCGCCAAGCTCGACGGCATGATCTGCCTCACCTCCTGCGACAAGACCGTGCCCGGCCACCTGATGGCGGCGGCGCGGCTCAACATCCCGACCCTCCTCGTGATCGGCGGCTACCAGCCGAGCGGCGTCTACCGCAACCATCACGTCGACATCGAGGAGGTCTTCCTCGGCGCCGGCCACCACGTCGCCGGCAAGCTCTCCTACGACGACCTGCTCGGCATGAGCGAGAACGCCATCGGCGGGCCGGGCGTGTGCTCGGGCATGGGCACCGCCAACTCCATGCACATCGTCACCGAGGCGCTTGGCATGTCGCTGCCCGGCGCGGCGCCGGTGATGGCCAACTCCAAACGCATGATGGACTTCGCCAAGAGGTCCGGCCGCCGCATCGTCGAGATGGTGGGGGAGAACCTGCTGCCGCGCGCGATCATGACGCCCGACGCCTTCGCCAACGCGGCCATGGCCGTGCTGGCGGTGTCGGGCTCGATCAACTGCATCAAGCACCTGCAGGCGACGGCGCTGGAAGCCGGCCTGCCGCTCGACTTCTACAAGCTGTTCGACGAGATCAGCGACAAGGTGCCCGTGCTCTCCGCCGTGCGCCCGATCGGCGAGAGCTCGATCGAGGCCTTCGAGGCCGCGGGCGGCGCGCTGGCCGTGCTCAAGCAGCTCGAGCCGATGCTGCGCACCGGCGCGCTCACCGTCAGCGGCAAGACCGTCGCCGAGAACCTGCGCGAGGTTAAGGTCGAGGACACCGAGACCATCCGCCCGCTCGCGCGCCCGCTCTCCGACAAGGCCTCGATCGTGATCGTGCGCGGCAGCCTCGCGCCCGACGGCGGCATCGCCAAGCTCGGCCTGCGCCGCGACAAGATCCTCACGTTCACCGGGCGCGCGCGCTGCTTCGCAACCGCCGACGCGGCGATGGCCGCACTCAAAGAGAAGAAGATCGTGCCGGGCGACGTGATCGTGCTGCGCGGGCTCGGCGTGCGCGGCGGTCCCGGCATGGGCATGGCCTCGCGCGTGGTGTTCGCGCTCGATGGCGCAGGGCTCGGCGCCGACGTCGCCTTCGTCACCGACGGGCAGCTCTCGGGCCTCGTCAACAAGGGACTGGTCGTGGGCGAAGTCACGCCGGAGGCCGCGGTGGGCGGGCCGATCAGGCTGATCGAGGACGGCGACCGTATCGCCATCGACGCGGAGGCCAAGACCATCATGCTCGACGTGCCGGAGGCGGAGCTTGCCGCGCGCCGCGCAAAATTCGTGCAGAAGGACCAGCATTCCGAGGAAGGCTGGCTCGCGATCTACGAGCGCTCGGTGCAGCCGCTCTCCAGGGGCGCAGCCCTGGTGCGTCCGAAGTAGCGTGCGTCCGAAATAGCGGCGGCAGAGCCAGCGCGGCTGTCAGGGCCACGCGCCGGGCGTCGGGCGCCGCGCGCCCGGGCGTCAAGCGCCGCGCGCCGGGGGCCGCGCCGCGCGCTTGGTACAACGGCCACGCGCCGCGTTCGACGGTTGTCCCCGAAGTTCCCGCCGGCACGGCGCGCGCTGGCGTTTTGGGCCGCCGCGCGGCCTTATCCCGCGACAGGCGGGCGAGCGCGCGGCTCCCCCGCCCGGCGGAGCTTGTGCACCATGCATCGCGCATATCCCGGCGCCCGGAGCGGACGACGTTCCACGACGAACCCGCCGGAGACCCGGCGCTCGCCGGCCAGACTATGTCATGCTCCCTCCGATCCCTCTCATTTCGGGTATCATGAGGACGCGACCCGGCCTCGTCAGCGTGCCGGCGCGATCGATCTGGCACGTTCGTTGCGTGTGGACAGGCTCCGACCTCTCGCTGCTATCATTCCGCCGGAACCGCCATCGACCACTCCCGTCTCGGATCTATCACCATGGCTCGCACGTCGAAATCTCCGGCGAAACGCCGGCCCGCACCCGCGCGCAAAGCGCGTCGTCCGGCCAGGCGCCGGCCCGCCGCCGCCAAGCCCCGCCGCGATCCGCTCGACGACTTCATCGTCGCGGCGGCGCGCGCCCTCGACCTGCCGGCGAAACGACCCTGGCTGCCTGCGATCAAAGCGAATCTACGTGTGACGCTGCAGCACGCGAGCCTCGTCGCAGAATTCCGGTTGCCCGATGACGCCGAGCCGGCGCCGGTGTTCAGGGCCTGATCATGAGCCACTCATTCGATCCCACCTGGGCAACCGCCAGCGAGATCGCCCGCGCCGTCGCGAGCGGCGAAACCACCGCCTCGTCCGTCATCGACGCCACGCTGGCACGGATCGCCAAGGCCGATCGCACGCTCAATGCATTCACCAAGGTCACGTCCGCGCGGGCGCGAGCGCGGGCGCAGGCGGTCGACAAAGCACGCGCGGCGGGAGAGCCGCTCGGGCCTTTGGCCGGCGTGCCCTTCGGCGTGAAAAACCTGTTCGACATTGCCGGCGTCACCACCCTCGCCGGCTCGAAGATCAACCGTGCAAATCCCGCCGCCGGGCGCGACTCACCGCTGATCGAACGCCTGGAGGCGGCTGGCGCCGTTTTGGTCGGCGCGCTGAACATGGGCGAATATGCCTATGATTTCACCGGCGAGAACATCCACGACGGCCCGTCACGCAATCCGCACGACACGTCGCGGATGACCGGGGGATCGTCCGGCGGATCGGGCGGTGCGGTTGCCGGCGGACTGATCCCGTTTTCCCTCGGCTCCGACACGAATGGCTCAATCCGCGTGCCGGCCTCTCTCTGCGGTCTGTTCGGACTGAAGCCCACCTATGGGCGTTTGCCGCGCAACGGCAGCTTCCCGTTCGTGGACAGTCTCGACCATCTCGGCCCGCTGGCTCGCAGCACGCGCGATCTCGCGCTCGCTTATGACGTCATGCAGGGCCATGATCCCGCCGACGCGGCCTGCGTCGACCGGCCGCGCGAGCCCGTCAGTGCTCAACTCGAAACCGGCATCGACGGACTGCGGATCGCGGTTGCCGGTGGCCATTTCCAGCAGGGCGCCTTCCCCGAGGCGCTCACCGCACTCCACCAGGTCGCTGATGCGCTTCGAGCGCGGCAGGAGGTCGAAATCCCGCAGGCGGCTCGCGCGCGGGCCGCAGCCTATGTCATCACCGCGGCCGAAGGCGCAACTCTGCATCTCGAGCGGCTGCGCCGGCAGGCTGACGATTTCGATCCGGCCGTGCGCGACCGCCTGATTGCAGGCGCGATGGTCCCCGCGGCGCATGTGCTGGCGGCGCAGAAGTTCCGTCGCTGGTACCGAGCCGAAGTCCGCAACATTTTCGAGAGCGTGGACGCGATCATCGCGCCGGCAACGCCATGCACCGCACCGAAGATCGGGCAACAGACGTTCGTGCTCGACGGAGTCGAGATGCCCGTGCGCGCCAACTTGGGCATCTATACGCAGCCCATCTCCTTCATTGGTCTTCCCGTCGTGTGCGTGCCGGTTCCGCAGACCCCGCTTCCAATCGGCGTGCAGATCATCACCCGGCCGTGGCGGGAAGATATTGCGCTGCGGGTCGCCTATGCATTGGAGCGTGATCGCATCGCCGTCGCGCCGCGACCGCGGCCAAGCCGCGTGAACCCGGCGAAGAACTGAAGTGGATTCAATCCGTTACTGAGATCCGGCGACGGGGCGCCAGATAGTACCGCCACTGGAAGCACATGCGCGCGGCGCAACATGCTGCTGAGAAGTTGCGTTCAGAAATTTTCTCGCCTGTTCGGATGTAGGACGCCGCGACAAAGCGCGGCAGGTTGCCGGCCGGCGAGCAGACGAGGCCGCACGCAGGATCCGTGCAGCAGCAGTTCATACGCCGGTCCAGAGGCTTGGCAGGCCACCGGACATGAAACCGGTAGCCACTTTTGCGTTGCACGCGCTAAGCTGGCGCTGGAAATGGCAGCCACCGAACAGCGGTGGGTGTGGGGGAGGAGCCGCGAGACGGATGGGGCCAGCCTGCAGCATGATTGCCTGCCTGCGGACGCTCGCCCTCGCGCGCGGAGCGCGCGTCAACCCCTGCCTATGCCTCCGTCATCTCGAAACGATTTGACCATAACCAACTCGAGAAACTCGCAAGGAGAAGGACGTGACGAAACGCTTCTTTACATTCGCCTGCGCCGCAGCCGCCCTGACGCTCACCGCAGCGCTGGCTCCGGCTTCAGCTCAACAATATCCCGGCGATCGGGTCGTACGCATCCAGCTCGGCTTCACCGCCGGCGGCGGCGCGGACATCCTGGCGCGCTGGTATGCTGAGAAGCTCCAGAAGGCGCTCGGCGGCAACTTCATCGTCGAGAATAAGGTCGGCGCCTCCGGCAATATCGCGCTCGACGCCGCTGCCAAGGCCAAGCCTGACGGTTACACGCTCCTGCTCGCCTCGACCGTCACGACCGCCGGCAATGCCTCGGTGTTCAAGCAGATGCCGCTCGACGTCACCAAGGACATCGTGCCGATCATCGGGTTCGCCGAGACGCCATTCGTCCTGGCGGTCGCGCCGGACTCGCCGATCAACACGGTCGCCGACCTGACCGCCTTTCTCAAGTCCAAGGACGGCAAGGCGACCTATGGCAGTGCCACGACCAGCGCGCTGGCCTCGACCGAAATCTATCTGCAGAAGGTCGGCGTGAAGGCAACGCAGGTCGGCTACAAGACCACTGCGGCGGCCATTCAGGACGTCACCGCGAAGCAGATCGACTTCGCCTTTGCCGACGTCGTGTTCGCCACGGGCCAGGCCAAGCAGGGCCGCATCAAGCTGATCGCAAACGCCTCGAACGTCCGGTCGCCCGCGCTGCCCAACCTGCCGACGCTCAAGGAAGTGACGGGTGCCGAAACTGGCGACATCGTCGCCCTCTGGGGCCTTTGGTCCGCGGCCGGGACGCCGAAGGAGATCCTCGACAAGCTCGCGAAGGCGATGAACGACATCACCAAGTCCGAAGAGACCCAGAAGTTCCTCATCGGCCAGGGTGCAACTCCGTTCGTCTCGACACCGGAAGACTACAAGAAGAAGTTCGAGATCGCGCTGAAGGCCTGGGCCAACGCGGTCAAAATCGCGAAGATCGAGGTCCAGTAGCGATGTTCCTCGTCGGCGGCGCGATACGCGGCGCCGCTGACGACCGCACGACGGGCGGCCGCAGCAAACGCGGCCGCCTCTTTTGATAGATGACAGGCAGGAACGTTCGATGATCCGCGTCAAACATCCGCAGGACTTCTGGGCAGGCATTCTCTTTCTGACGGTGGGCGTGATCGCGGCCTGGGTTGCCCGCAACTATGTGTTCGGGTCGGCGACGCGGATGGGCCCCGGCTATCTTCCAAGCGTACTGAGCTGGATGCTGATTGGCCTGGGAGTGTTCCTGGCCGCGCGCGGGCTCATCGAAGAAGGGCCTGCGCTCGAACGCAGCCTGTTCCGACCGCAGGCTTTCATCATTGTTGCGATCGTGGTTTTCGGGCTTCTGATCGAGCGGGTCGGACTCGTGGGGTCGGTGATCGTGTCTACCGTCATCGCCGCGCTCGCAAGCGCCGAGATGCGCTGGAAGGAAACGATCATGCTCGCGATCGGACTGGCGATCCTGTGCGCGGTGCTTTTCGTCAAGCTGCTAGGACAGCCACTGGAACTGTGGAATTGGGGCTCCTAATGGAAATCATCGACAATCTCGCGACCGGATTTTCCGTCGCCGCAACGCCCATCAATCTTCTGTTCTGCCTGTTCGGCTGCCTGATCGGCACGCTGATCGGCGTGCTCCCGGGCATCGGACCGATTGCGACGATCGCGATGCTGCTGCCGGTGACGTTCAGCCTGAGCCCACTGGGCGCGCTGATCATGCTGGCCGGCATCTATTATGGAGCGCAATACGGCGGATCGAGCACCGCGATCTTGGTCAACCTGCCCGGCGAATCCTCCTCGGTGGTGACCTGCATCGAGGGCTATCGCATGGCGCAGAAGGGCCGCGCGGGCGCGGCGCTGGCGGTGGCTGCCGTCGGTTCGCTGTTCGCCGGTTGCGTCGGCACCCTGTTGATCGCCGCATTCGCGCCGATCCTCGCAAAGTTCGCCGAGGAGTTCCGCTCGCCGGAATACTTCTCGCTCATGCTGTTCGGACTGGTGGCCGCGGTCGTGCTGGCGCACGGTTCGGTGATCAAGGCCATCGCGATGATCGTGTTGGGACTGCTGGTCGGACTGATCGGCACCGACACCCAAAGCGGCGTCGCGCGTTTCACATTCGGAATCCCCGAACTCTACGACGGCGTCGACTTCGTGCCGGTTGCAATGGGATTGTTCGGCTTCGCCGAGATCATGAGCAATCTCGATCGTGAGAGCGGAGCGCGCAAGCTCACCGCGGCAATCAGCAGTTTGTGGCCGACGATCGTCGAAATAAAGCGCTCCGTTCCCGCCGTGCTGCGCGGGACCGCCGTCGGTTCGCTGCTTGGTCTCTTGCCGGGCGGCGGCGCGGTTCTGTCGTCATTCGCCGCGTACACGCTGGAAAAGAAGGTCTCGCGTTTCCGGCACGAGTTTGGCACCGGCGCAATCGAGGGCGTGGCCGGCCCCGAGTCGGCCAACAACGCCGGCGCACAGACGTCCTTCATCCCGCTCCTTACGCTGGGCATTCCCTCGACGCCCGTCATGGCGCTGATGATGGGGGCCATGACAATTCAGGGCATCGCTCCGGGTACTGCGATCATCAGCGATCGTCCGGAGCTGTTCTGGGGCATGATTACCTCGATGTGGATCGGCAACCTGATGCTGGTCATCATCAACTTGCCGCTGATCGGCGTTTGGGTGTCTTTGCTCAAGGTACCCTACCGAATCCTGTTCCCATGCATCCTGATCTTTTGCTGCGTGGGCGCCTACAGCATCGCCAACAGCACATTCCTGATCATGCTGATGGCCGGCTTCGCGGTCCTCGGCTATGTGTTTACGAAATTGAGCTGCGAGGGCGCGCCCTTCCTGCTCGGATTCGTGCTCGGCCCGTTGATGGAGGAGAACCTCCGGCGCTCGATGGTGTTGTCGTTCGGCGACCCGCTGGTCTTCCTACAGCGCCCGATCTCGCTCGCCATCCTGCTGCTTGCGCTTGGCTTGGTGGCGCTGATCGTGCTGCCGCAGTTCCGCCAGACCCGCGAGGAGGCGTTCCAGGAATAAGGCCCCCGCCGGGAGTAAAAAAGGCCGGGCACGATGCCCGGCCTTTCACATTTGCGCGGAGGCAGCGCCTTTACGTCGTTCCCCACACGTCCTTGGTGACGTCGACGAGCAAACGAAGCTTCGCGAGTTCCTCGTCGACGGTCATGACGTTGCCACCGATGCCGCTCGAGAACCCGCACTGCGGGCTGAGTGCGAGCCGATCGAGCGGAGCGAACTTCGCCGCCTCGTCGATCCGGCGCTTGAGCTCGTCCTTGGTCTCGAGACGGCGGTCCTTGGTGGTCATCAGGCCGAGCACCGCAATCTTCCCCTTGGGCAGGAAACGCAGCGGCTCGAACCCGCCGGCGCGGGCACTGTCGTATTCAAGATAATAGACGTCGATGTCGATGCCGTTGAACAGGAGCTCGGCGATCGGGTCATAGCCGCCTTCGGCCACCCATGCGCCGGCAAAGTTGCCGCGGCACAGGTGCATCGAGACCACCATGTCCTTGGGCACCTGCGCAACCGACTCGTTCAGCACCTTGGCGTAGGTCTTCGGCAGTTCGTCAGGATCCTCACCGAACTGCTTGGCCTGGTCGCGCAACGCGGGATCACACAGATAGGCGAGGTTGACCTCGTCGATCTGAATGTAACGGCAACCGGCATCGGCGAGGTCCTTGATTTCCTCGCGATAGACGCGTGCGACGTCCGTATAGAAGTCGTTGATGTCGGGGTAGGCGGTCTTGTCCACGGCATCACGTCCGCCGCGGAAGTGCAGCGTGCTCGGCGAGGGAAACGTGACCTTCGGAGTCACCTTGGTCACCGACTTCAGGAATTTGAAATCGTCGACGAAGATGGGATGGGAGTGCCCGATCTTGCCCTGCACCTGCATGCTCGGCGGAGCATGGCCTTCGCGGGTCCCCTCGCTAGTGTGGAACTTCACCGAGATTTTCGAAGGCACGAGCGCGACGTTGTCGAACTCCAGCAGGAAGTCGCGCTGCCAGCTCCCCCGGTTGTACTCGCCGTCGGTGACGACCTTGAACCCGAAATCCTCCTGCATGCGCACCACGTCGCGGATGGCAGCTTCCTGGATGGGCTGGAGCTCGGTTTCAGTCATCTTCTTCTGCGCGACGGCCTCGCGCGCCTTGATAAGGCTGTCCGGGCGGATAAAGCTCCCAACGTGGTGGGCTCGCGGGAAAGCTCCGGTGGGCAACGGCATTCTGATCTCCTTGAACGTCGCACTCGGCAAAGATGCCGGACTTGCGGCCGGCCGCATGCCATGCGCTGGAACGGGACTGGAGCAGCCGGCAGCAAACGTATTACCGCTTCGCTGCTGGCCGCGCGGCTGAAGGTTCAGCCCTGCGCATGACCAAGCGAACCGTCAACCGCTTCGCCGCGACCATGCGTTGGCGGCGGGACACAATCACCTTTTTGCGCAAGCTACAAGAACCCGTACCGCATTGCCTGCCTGGCAAAATCGCTCGGGTTGCGAGTGGGGCCCTGCCCCGATAACTTCCCTTATCCGCGCCCACGGCATGTTCTGGGCCATCACGCGGGGGGAGCCATGCATTTCAGTGATCATTTCGGCGGGGCCGGACAGGCCTTCGCCATGGCCTTTGTGGTTGCGACCTACTCCATGAAGACCATGATCCCCCTGCGCATCCTGGGCATCGCGACGAACCTCATCCTCATTACCGTCTCCGTCTTCAATCATCAGTTCGGTACTCTGGCCGTTCATGCATTCCTGCTGCCGCTCAATTCTTACCGCCTCTACCAGATGCTCATACTGGTCAACGGGGTGAAGCATTCGCTGCATCAGGATCTCAACATGGACTGGCTAAAGCCCTTCATGACGCGTCAGCAGTGCAGGAAAGGGGACGTGCTCTTCGCCAAGGACGCGATTGCCGACACGATGTTCTACACGGTCAGCGGGCGATACCAGCTCGTGGAACTGGGAATCGAGATAGGGCCGGGGCAGTTGATCGGGGAATTGGGCATGCTGGCACCCAGCAATCGGCGCACCGCATCGTTTGAATGCATCGAGGACGGAATCCTGCTGTCCGTGACCTACCAGCAGGTCGAGGAACTCTACTATCAGAACCCGGCATTCGGATTCTACTTCCTGCGCCTGTCGACGGCGCGGCTATTCGAGAACATCGCGCGGCTGGAGACCCAGATAACGAAGCTGCACTCGCTTGGACAGCGTCATTAGGCCTGCCGGACGTTACTTCGTTTGGAGCGCGAATACGCCGTTCCATTCAGGTCCGGGCGGGTTCTGCTGGAATATCTCAATACGGTCCGCGTAGAGGTCAGCGAACTGGTCCATCGCGAAGCGTCCGCTGCCGCCGCGGCACGCCGACAGCGCCTGAAGAGCAGCCTTCCAATCTTGGGACCGGTACAGCGCGAGGAAACGCCCCACGGCGCGGTCGAGAGTCTTGAATTCCGGCGTTGCGACAACGTCAGCCCCGCCGAGGACGGTATAGATCGTCTCCGGCTCGGTCTTGCCCTTCACCGTGATGCAATCGAGCTCGAGCAGGGCGTAGCGATCCCGCAGCGCCTCCGTTGTGCGCGCGCCCACCAGGATCGACACACCGTAAGGCTTGGTCTGCCCCTCGATGCGTGACGCGAGATTCACCGCGTCACCGAGCACCGTGTACTGCATTCGCATGTCGGATCCCATGTTGCCGACAACGCAGCGCCCGGTATTCAGGCCGATGCCGATCTTGATTGGAATAAAGCGTTGTCCATTCGCCTGCGCCTCCTCGGCGCGCTCGCGGTTGAGCGTTTCGAGGCGATCCAACATGTCCAGCGCCGCATCGCACGCGTTCACCTCGTGCTGCGGGTCATCAAGCGGCGCGTTCCAAAACGCCATAATGGCGTCACCCATGTACTTGTCGATTGTGCCGCGCCGGGCCTGGATGGCCATGCTCAACGGCGTCAGCAGACGGTTCATCAGGTGGGTGAGGCCTTGCGGGTCATCCTTGTAAAGCTCGGAAATCGCCGTAAAGCCACGCACATCGGAAAACATCACCGTCATAACTCGGTCTTCTCCGCCAAGCACCACCCGCTCACGGGACTTCGCGAGTTGCTCGACCAGCGTCGGCGACAAATATTGCTTGAAGGTCGTGCGGATGTATTTTCGGTCGTTCTGCTCGCGGACGTAGTTGACGAAGACGAGCGCCGCGTAGATGGCGAGACTCGACATCAGCGGAAACGTTGCGTCAATCAGCAGGCCCTCTTGCGCGAACGACATCCAGGAGGCCATCACCATGGCACCCACGCCTGCAGCTCCCACGACGAGCAGCGTCAGCGCACTGACCAGCGGCGCCAGAACAATGATCGCGATGCCGACGCTGACGGCGACAGACATCTCCACCAGGGTGGTCCAATAAGGATTGCGGAGGAAGTTGCGGGTCAGCGCGGCCTCGAGGACTTGGGCATGTACCTCAACTCCCGGCATGGCGCCGTCGATAGGCGTTGTTTTCAGGTCGAGCAGACCGATCGCAGATGTGCCGACGAGAACCAGCCGCTGCGCGAACCGGTCGGGCGCCACCCTGCCCTCGAGCACATCCTTCGCCGAGACGTAGCGGCCCCGGTCGTGCCGGCCGTAATAGATCCATACCTGTCCCTTGCCGTCGGTCGGCAGCTCATAACCCGGGATACCGATGCTGTAGATGCCGCCCTCGTCCGCGCGCACGACCGGACTGCTGCGGTTCAAGGCGACGCGCAGCAACTCGGTCGACAGCGCCGGCACGAGCCTGCCCGCGGCATTCATCGCAAGCGGCGCCCGCCGCACGATGCCGTCCCGGTCCGGGCGGAAGGAAAAAAGGCCGCGCCCGGCCGCCGCCTTCTCGAGCGCGGGGATATTCCCGAGCAACGCCGGGAATGTGACGAGATAAGGTTTCGGATCATTGCCCAGAGTGACGAAGCCGGTGAGGCCCAGCTCCTTCTCGCTCTCCTGCGGGAGACCTTCACCGGACTGCCCCAGAACCACTCTCGAGCGGCGGATCGCATCGGCAAACACGTCATCGTTGCTCGGCAGCGCCGTCAGACGCTTGCGCGTGGCCTCGTCGAGCCCGGGGTACGACTTGGCGATCACCGCAGGCGACGTGCGGTCGGGCTCGGCGAACAGCACGTCAAAGGCGATACCGGCGCTTCCGAGCTCTGTGAGGCGCGTGACGAGATCGGCAACCAACGTGCGCGGCCACGGCCATTGGCCGTATCGCTTCAGGCTGGCTTCGTCGACGTCGACAATCACCACAGGATGGAAATCAGCCGACCGAGGTTGAAGCACCTGGTAGAAGTCGAAACTGCGCAAGCGCAGCTCCTGCACCGCGATCGGGTCCCAATAACGCAGAGCCAGGAACGCGATCAACAGGACGAGACCTATGGCACGCCCGAGGCCGAAGCGGCGCGCGAACCTGGACAGCTTCTTCATTCAGGGTCGCCCGGTTGCCCACAGATGATGCCGGTCATAGCGGCATCCTACGACTCGCGGAACGCACGCTTGATCTGATCGAGGAACGGCTTGGCGAGATACGAGATCACGGTGCGGTCACCGGTCTGAACGAAAGTCTCGACCGGCATCCCCGGAACCAACTTGACGTCCTCAAGCTTGGCCACTTCGTCGGGAATCAAGGCGATGCGCACGGTATAGTAGCTGACGCCGGTACGCTGATCGACGGTCGTATCAGCCGAAATGCGTGTGATCGTGCCGAAAATCTCCGGCGTGGTGCGCTGGTTGAAATTGGTGAAGCGCAGAAGAGCGGTCTGCCCGACGCGAAGCTGATCGATGTCCTGTGGATTGGCCTTGGCCTCAACCGCGAGATTGTCCGAGGCCGGCACGATCAACATGATCGGCTCGCCGGCCTGGATGACTCCACCAACCGTGTGCACTGCCGACTGAAACACCGTGCCGTCCTGCGGAGCACGGATATCGACGCGCTTGAGCTGATCTTCCGCCGTCACTTTGCGCTCGACGAACTCGCCGACCTTGGCGTCAATCTCCCGGATCTCACGGCCCACGTCGCTGGCGAGATCCTGGTCGATCTGGATAATCTTCAGCTCCGTTTCTGATGTCTTGACCCGCGCCTGCGCCATGGTCGCTATGATCTGCCCGCGCTCCCCTTCGATCCGGGCGGTCTCACGCTCGAGCTGAGTCAACCGCGGGAGCTGGACGAGATTCTTCTGGTAGAGCTCTCTGACGCCGGCCAGTTCGCGCTGGATGAGTTCGATTTCCCTGGTTTTGGCTTCGCGCTGCGCGGCCAATCCGGAAATCTCGTCCTTGAGCTGCTCGATCTGCTGACGAAGTTGCGCCTTCTGCCCATTTCGCGAGGCGAGACGCGCCTCGAATAGCTTGGCCTCGCTCGCCATGACCAACGACACATCGGGGTTGTTCGAGGACGCAAGCTCGGCCGGAAATTTGATTTTGCCGGCGCCATCGCGCTCGGCTTCCAGCCGCGCCTTGCGGGCAAGCAGTTCGTTGAGCCCCTTGGTGACGATCGCGAGATTGGCGCGCGTGACGGTATCGTCGAGACGGACCACGATGTCGCCGGCCTTCACCTTGTCGCCGTCGCGCACACGCAACTCACCGACGATGCCGCCCGAAGGGTGTTGAACCTTCTTGACGTTGCTGTCGACGACAATCTGCCCCTGGGCAATGATTGCGCCGGTGATCTCCGACGTCGCCGCCCACCCGCCGACGCCGCCAGCCAGCAGCAGCACGACTGCGCTTCCGGCGATCACGTGCTGACGGATCGATTCCTGCGCCGGCACTGCGCGATTGCCGCCTTTCTTGACTGTCATACCGCTCGCCCCGCCTCAGGCACAACCGTCAGCGGACGTGGCGCAACCGTGCGCGGCGCCGCCTTGGCCAGTACCTCGTCCTTGGGTCCAAAATGATGCATGCGACCTTTGTTGAGCACGAGAATGAGATCGACGCCTACGATGGCGCTTGGCCGATGTGCCACGACGATGACGATGCCGCCGCGCTCGCGCACCCCGCGAATGGCCTGCGTCAACGCTTCATCGCCCTCGGCGTCGAGGTTGGCGTTCGGCTCGTCGAGCACCACAAGGAACGGATCGCGGTAAAGCGCGCGCGCCAGGGCGATGCGCTGCGCCTGGCCCGCGGACAGGGCCGAACCGTTCTCACCGACCGGGGTGTCGTAGCCTTCCGGCAGGCCGACGATCAGTTCGTGCACACCCGCGGCCTTGGCCGCTGCAATCACGAGTTCAGGATCGGTATGATCCTCGAACCGAGCAATATTGTCGGCCACCGTGCCGGCGAACAGCTCGACGTCCTGCGGCAGGTAGCCGATGTAGCCGCCAAGCGCTTCCGGCGACCACTGGTCAAGCGCGGCACCATCGAGGCGGACCTTGCCCCGCGCCGGCTGCCACACGCCGACCAGCAGCCGCACCAGCGAGGACTTGCCCGACGCCGTCGGACCGATGATGCCGAGGCCGTCGCCCGCTTCGAGCGCAAAGCTGACGTCCTGCAGCACGATCTTCTGCTCGCCCGGCGGCGCCGCGCTGACGCTCTCGACCGTGAAGGACTTCTCCGGCGGCTGGAGCTGCATGGGTGTCTGCCGCGGCGGGAGCGCCTCCAGCAGCGCGTTGAGCCGATTCCAGCCCAGACGTGCGGCAACGAAGCTTTTCCAATGCGCTATCACGAGATCGATCGGCGCAAGCGCGCGCGATCCGACGATCGATCCGGCAATGATCACGCCGGCTGTGGCCTGCTGGTTGATCACGAGCCAGGCGCCGACAGCCAGCAGCATGGACTGCAGCAGCATGCGGAGGACCTTGGCAAAAGCACCGAAGCCGCCGGCCACGTCGCTTGCGTCTTCGCTGCTGCCGACGTAATCGCGATTGATCTCCGACCAGCGCCTCATCATACGAGACGTCATTCCCATGGCGGTCAATGCTTCCGCATTACGGCGGCTGGCCTCGGCAAGCGAATTGCGCCGCCGGGAGGATTCCGCCGCCGCCTTGCTCGGGTGGCGCATGAAGATCTCGGTCAGCAGCGTGAGCGTCACGAGAATGATCATGCCGACAACGGCGGTCAGGCCGATGTAGGCGTGGAAGGCGAAACAGATCGCGAGATAGATGGGAATCCACGGCAGATCGAAGAAGGCCACCGGTCCCACGCCCGAGAGGAACGAGCGGACACTGTCGAGATCGCGCAACGGCTGCAACGCATCGCCGCGGTTACCGGTCTTGAGCGGAATGCGAACGACGGCGTCGTAGACCCGTTCGCTCAATGCCTCGTCGAGGCTGTTGCCGATGCGCACGAGGATCCGGCCGCGGATGAGGTCGAGAACTCCGAGCGCGGCATAGAGGCCGGCCGCCAGCACAATGAGCACGACCAGCGTCGGGATGCTGCGGCTAGGCAGCACGCGGTCGTAGACCTCGAGCATGAAGAACGATCCCGTCAGCATCAGGATGTTGCTCATCCCGCTGAACACGCCGACGGCGGCCAACGCGCCGCGGCAGGCGACGAGCGCCGAGGCGAGCTCCGACCTGACCTGCACTTGAGGCGGTCGCTTACGTGCGCGCGACATGGTGTTCAATTTGCAGACCCCCCGCGCGTTCCGGCTCCGCCGGCCAAACGCGCGCGCCACTTGGCGGTAGGCTAAACCCTGAACGGCCGTATTGCGGCGGTATTATGCCGCAAAACATGGCCGGAGTGTCCGTTTTGTTCCAGGGAATGGAAGTGAGGGTTAAGAGTCGACCGAGACGCCGTTGCCCATGGACTCCTCACACCCCGTACTGTCTCAAGAAGAAATCGCTCGCATGCAGCGTGCTCACATCGACGCCCTGAAGGGTGATCGTATGTCCCGGGGCCAGTTCTATGGTGTCGCTGCCTTGCACCAGATCGCTCAGCAGCGCGTTGAGAGCTTCCTGCGCGAAGTCATCGAGCACGATCATGTCGCCTTCGCTGACGTTGAAATCTGTGATGATGGTATTGCCGGCATTCAATTCCGGCGTGAAGACAAACATGTCCGCGCCGGTGCCGCCCGTCAGCGTGTCATTGCCCAAATGCCCAACAAGGATGTCGTCGCCGGTTCCGCCGTTCAGCACGTCCGCATTGTCGGTGCCGAACATCATGTCCTTGTCATTCGGCCCTGCAGTGCCGCTCAGCGAAATGCCTTCACCAGGGGGCGGGTCGGCGACCGCAAACTGGATGTTGTAGGTGTCGGTGCCCCCGTTCAGATCATCCACCGTGAAGATGACTGCGTCCGCAGCCGGAAGCGATCCCGGTTCGGTATACTTGATGCCCGTCATCACGGCATTCGAGAGTTGTATCCAGCTGCCCTCAAGCACCAGCACGCCGGGGTTCTGATCGAGATCGGTAAGCCCGCCCTGCTCCTGCGGCAGGAACAGATCGAGCGCGCCGCCCGCGCTGGACGTGAACGTTGCCCGCAGCGTGCTGTTTCCAGCATCGGCGTCCCAGATCATTGGCCCCAGGAGAATCGCAGATGTTTCATTCAGGTCGACCGAAACTGCATAGGTCATGTCGATGACTGGAGCCGAGTTGGCGCCCTCGGTGACGCTGGTCGTAACGTGCGTGACGTCTTGCGCGAATGGATGCCAGCCGCCCAGCGGAGATTCCATTGGCGAAGGATAGCTTTCCGGATCGAGGTCAACGACGCTGGGAGGCCACTGCGTCGCAATGGCTCCATCGTTGATGGAGTTGTCGATCGCATAAACGTCAAGCGCAGGCACAGGTCCGCTGAAGCCCGGTGCGGGGACAAACGTCAGCCAGGCGCTGGCCGGGAGCAGTTGCGCCTGTGAGAGCTGCAGGTTCGCGTCGAACTCGTGCCACACGTCGTTGTCGTAGGAATACTTCCAGACACCCGCATTGCTGACGGCACCGCCAACGACGGCGATGCCGGCCAGGAATGCACCTGCATCGACATCGTGGAACTTGCTGGCGAACATGTCCGAGATGCGCTGACTGACGCCGTTCGAGTTCTCGCTCGCGGACGGAAGCGCAGCATCGTCGAGCGTGGGCGCATCGTTGACCGGCTGCAGGTCGAGCAGCACCGTCTCGGTCGTACCGTGCGGCCCGCCGGGCACATCCTGATCGAGCGCTGCGATCGAGAGCACGACGTCGGCGACGGAGTTCAGGGCCGGGGCATAGGTTACACCCAGACCCGGGTCGGCCAGGAACGCGTTGATGTCGGCAATGCTCCCCGTCAAAGTCAGTGCGCCGGGGCCGCCGCCCACCACCACGTTGCCGCCGGCGACCGCCGACAGGCTTCCGCTGCCGTTCGGAATCGAAAGGGTCAGCGTGATCTCGGCCGAACCGCCATCGACATCCGATACCGAAAGTCCGTGCAGTTTGGTCGGGCTGTCTTCGACAACCCGAATTGCAGCGTCGCCCGGCCAGCTCTCGATCCCGTCCACGACCCACGCAGGATCGCCGACCGTAGTCAGGTTCTGCGGCGTCCCTGCGTGATCCTTGGCCCCCGGTCCGTCCCCCTCGTCGAGCGGCCAATAGCCGACCAGTCCGGGCTCCTCGCCCAAAAGCGAGACGGCGCGATCGGACGCGATCTCCTGACCGGTGCGGGCAACCTCCCAGACGCGTACTTCGGCGATCGAACCGACAAAAGCCTCAGTGCCAGTGTCCGTCCCGCCGATCAGAGTGTGGGGCATATATTGCGGGAAGTTGGCGGGATCCGGGATCGCGTTGGCGAGCCCAGCAGTACTGAAGACGGGCTGACCGTCGACGAACAGCTGAAAGGTGCCGTCAACGTGCGTCACGGCAAGATGGTGCCAGCCTGCGTTCAGCTCGATGTCGGTATCGATGCCGCCAATTCCCCCGCGGAAAATCTCGAGGGTGAATGTACCGTTGTCGAACACTCCGAAGAGACCGAACCCGGAATCGGACGTGCTGCCGTTATAGAACAGCAACTGGTGGCTGGACTGCGAGGGCCCCGCCCCGTCCCAATTCACCCATCCTTCGAGCGTGACGCCGTCGGCCGAAGCGTTGCCGACATTACGTGTCGCGACGGATCCGACAACAGCATCACTGCCGTCGAAATCCATGTAGGTCGGATTGACGTTGACCTGCGGCGCATCGTCGACGGGCGTGACGTTGATCGTGAAGGTGTAAGGACCCGACAGATTTGCGCCGCCGTTTGCGAGACCGCCGTCGTCCTGCACCTTGAAGATGAAGCTGGCGTAACCGGCCCCATTACCATCGGATGCCGGGGTGAACACGAGCTGCCCGATATCGTCGGCAGAGATCACCTGATATTGCGTGACCGCCTGACCATTGAGCGACAGCACGCCGGCGCTCGGCAGAGTCTCGATCACCAGCGCGTCGAAATCGTTGCCGTCGGCGTCCCCGAATGCGAAATCGGACTCACTAAACGCGTAAACGCCGTCCTCGTCGATCGTGACCGTGTTGCTCGCCGCATGCGGCGCGTCATTGACCGAAGCGACATCGATCTCGACCGTCGCCGGCGAGGGGTCCTCGAACTGGTTGTTGTCGATCGCCGCGTATTGCAGCGAGGTCGAGCCGTTCCAATCCGCATCGGGCTTGAAGTAGACGGTGGCCGTGAACTCGTTAGGCACCTGCGTCGATCCCGCCGCCACGAGGTCGTTGAGCGCGACCGCCTGGGTGAGGCCGGCGTCGAGAAAAAGCATCCCGTGCTGCGGCAGGCTGGTCAGCCGGAACGACGTCACCTGACCGTCGAAATCCTGTCCGGTGAGCGTGAGCGCGATCGGAGCCTGCTGATCTTCAATTCCACTGAAAGCCAGCAGCGGCGAGATGGTCTCCGGAGCCCCGACGGCGATCGAAAGCTGCTGAGTGTCAGTCGCGCCGTGCGCATCCTCGATCGTGAAAACAAGCTGGTCGGGTCCCGTATAGCCCTGATCCGCCGTGTACACGATGCCGGGCGCTCCTTGCGCGCTATTGGCGGCAAGGAATGCGTTGATGTCCGCGAGGGTGCCCGTGAACGACAGCGTATGCGCATTGCTGTCGTCGTCCGGCAGGATCGTGATACTGGAGTTCGCCGGCGGCTGGCTCAGCGTGATGACGCCATACGAACTGCTCAAATGGACGGTGAGCACCTCGCTTGGAGCGGGATCGTCCTCGATGGAGATCCCGTTGATCACGGCGACGCCCGGCGTCGCAATCGGCGTCGAATCCCACTGGATCGCCGGGGCGTCGTTTGAACCGGTAATGGTGAATGTCACCGGAGTGGTCGCGGACGCCCCATGGCTGTCGAAGACGGAGACCAGGAACTGCTCCGTGGCGGTCTCTCCTGCAGAGAGAGCCTGCGTATCAGGGTCGTTGTTGTCGAGGGTGTACGTCAGCGTTCCGGTCTCGGGATCGAGCACCAGGAGGCCGTATTTGCCCTGCTGCGTATAGCCGTTGAATTCGACAACGTAACCATTAACCGCATAGTACGTCGAGGGAACGTCGGTCCAGACGCCATTGTGATCCATGAAGACAAAGTCTTCACCACCGGCACCGCTGTCGTTCGGCTCGGTGCCCCACCAGTTGGCGTAGCCGCCGTTCGAGCCTCCGACCGTCCAGAACGTCTGGCCACTCTCAGGTCCGTTCGCCCAGGTCCAGACGCCCTCTTGCGCGGCATCGCTGCCACCGATCCAGGCGCCCGCACCCTGCGTGACGTTGGTGAAGACATAAGTGTTCTCAGCCGCACTGGTGATGTTGGCGAGATAGCCGCCCATCCCAACGGCCGCGGCTTGCGCCTGAGCCCACGAAAGGCCCGGGGCCGCGACATAGACGTAGTGGGTCAGATAATAGGTCGGACTGTCACCGCGATCCGGATCGACGGTGGTAAGCTGCACCGTCGCGACGCCATTGCCCGCTCCCGATTCGCCAGCCTCGACCAATCCGGCCGGCTGGCTCGCCTCGATGGCGGGCGCGTCGTTCGTGCCGGTGATCGTGACGGTGACAGCCCGATCCGTATAGCCGCCGTCGCTATCTGTGGCGCGAACGGTGTACGTCAGGGTGAGAGTCTCGCCGCACGCGAGGAAGTCGAATGCCTCCTGCCCGGAATCGAAACTCCAATGGATCGTACCTGCAGTATCGGACGAACCGATCACGTCGCCGCAGTCGACCGACAGCATCGCCTTGAGCATCTCGACGGTAAGGCCCTGCGGCAGGTCGCCGTCCACACAAACGTCCTCGACAGATGCGGCAACGCTGTTCGTCACGTCGACGTCGCTGACCGACAGCGTTCCGCCTGCCGAGAGGCCGACGTCTCCTTCCGTCAAATCCGCGGCATCGCTGTCACCGCACGCGACGGCGATGACCGGCTCGTCGTTGGTGCCCGTGATCGTCACCGTCACCTGCTGGACCACCAGGGCGCCGTCGCTGTCCGTGATCGTCACGTTGTAGGTGACGAGCAGCGTCTCGCCTTCCGCAAGGAAATCGGCGTCCTCGCTACTGATGGAATAGGCCCATCCGACGGAGCCTTGGTTGTTGGCGTCGGCGGGGTTCTCCTGCACCGTGCCGAGAGTGAGCGCACCGGGATCTTCGGCGATGTTTTCGGTGCCCCCGCCATGCTTGGTCCAAACCGCCGAGACGAATGTCTGTTCGGCGGTGTGCGTGTCGGTGAGTTCGGGGTCCTTGAAGGTGATCGTACCGCTGTCGGTCAGCTCGATGCTCGGATTGCCTTCACCCTCACCGCCCCCCTCGGTCAAGACGGGATACCAGTCGGCCTCGGTTATATCGCCATGAGCGTCGGTTGACGACGTGACGATCTGCGGCGGATCGTTCTGCCCGTTGACCGTGAAGGTCGCAGTCGTGCTTGCCGTCGCGCCCTGGTCATCGATGACCGGGATGATGAACGTCTCGACCGGATGGTCGCTCGCGCGGAGGGGATCGGCCTTCTCATTGTCGACGACGTAGGTGAGCGAATTCGTGCCTGTGTTCAGGTAGGCCGACCCGTACGCGCCATCCTTGCGGAAAACGCCCCCGCCGAGGGCGATCCACCCGGCGCCCACGAGCGCGACGACGTTGTAGGAGACCTCCCCGTCCGGATCGACCTTGACGATCTGCGCGGTCGATTGCGACGCACCCGGATCGCCTTCGGTGACCGCCTCGTTGAGATCAGGCGGCGCATCCGCGAAAACCGCCGGGCTGAGATTGCCCGGAAGATGCACGATAGGTCCGTTGCCCGGGTCGCCGCCGCCCGTGCCACCGGGCGTTCCCCCGTTCTGTCCAGGCCCGCCGTTGCCTGGAACCTGGTTCGGCGGCGAGGTATCGGGCAGTCCGGGGGTGCTGCCGCCCGGAGGGCTCGAGCTGCTGCCGGGCGTGCTCGGGCTCTTGGGCTGCTGATCCTGAGGATTCTGCGATTGGAAGTTGGCCGGATTGGCCAGGAAGACAGGGAACAGGTTCTGGGCGATGGCAAGTTCCATCGCGACCTGTTCGGGCGTCTTGTTGATCTGCTGCGCCAGCACCCCGAGGTTTGCGCTCGGCGTCACGGTGAACGAGGTGCTTGTCGTGTTGACCGTGCCGATGATCACGCCGGTGGCGCGGTCGATGATGTTGAAGGATCCGACCTTGCCGTCCGGATCCGCCATCAGCG